>CP091731.1:0-1996896 GCA_022009935.1 Candidatus Melainabacteria bacterium
GAAGATGAAGCACAACAAAACCTTGAGAAAGCCCAAGATGCTCACAAACGCTTGATGATGAATGCTTGCCCGGGTGATTTGGAAGAAGCTATAGAGTATTATATTACCTCTGTCAAGTTAAACCCTAATGTTGCAAAAGTTATTATCGTCTTGCTTGTTTGCTTTATGAGGATGGACAAATTTCACTTGAAACAGCCGCTTCGCAATGTCTTGTGGCTGTAAATATGGAACCTGATAATATTAATGCAAAATTATACTATGGGCATTTTCTTCAACTTATGGGCAGTTATGAAAAAGCAAAAGAACAATTTCAAAATGCGATAAAATTGAGTCCTTTCTTGTCATCTCGTCCCAGATTAATTTTGTCTTTAAATTATTTGAAAGAAATTAACGAAACAAAATTTTCATTTATGAAGTTTTCAAAATTTCTTTACTATTTTATTTCGGGCTCAATTATGTTAATTTCCGATAAAGCTTCGTTGAGTATGCTTCAAGCGCACTTGCAAAAGGATTTTACAATTTTCTTGGTCAATTTTTGGGGGTGACTTCTTTGAAAAAATTAAAGCAAACACTCTTGCTTCCAAAATTTACGATAGTGCAATTAAAAAAGATAGCAAAATTGTGATTTTTATTCAAAAAAAGGTGATTTACTTATAAAACAACAAAAAATTAAAGAAGCTATAAAATATTACAATAAAATTTTTGAATTAAATCCAAATGACACTTCAAACATTATAAAACTTGCAACATTAAATCAAACATTTTTAAAGAAAATGTTGATGAAGCCATAAACCTATACAGTCGTTTGCTTGAATTGGGTGAAATTGATGACAAAATATATTTTCAGTTGGGACATTTATATTTGCAAAAAAATGAAAAAATAAATGCTTGTAACGCTTTCAAGTTGGCTTTAAAAGAAAGTCCAAACAACCCGTATTATCACAATTCTTTGGCATTTTCTTATGTAAATTTAGGGCTTTATGATGAAGCCATAGAACATTATAAAGAAGCTATTCGGATAAATCCTGACAATGAATGGACATCACTTGTTTGTCAGGCTCTTGCTTCAATATATTTTGAGATAAAAAATAATAATGAAATTGCTGTTTCTCTTCTTGAAACAGCTATAGCTTTAAATCCCCAGTGTGAAGAAGCCTATATTTGTTTGGGCGACATTTATTCAAACTTGGATAAAATTGATGAAGCAATGAAATATTACTATGAAGGTTTAAATATAAATCCTGATAACCCACGTATTTATGGAAAATGCGGCATTGCTTTTTGGGAGATGATTACGTTGAAGAAGCTATAATTGCATACAATAAAGCGATAGAAATAAACCCCTGATTATGATATCGCTTACAATAACTTAGGGGTAATATATCTTGACGGCATTGGTAACGTCAAAGAAGCACTAAGACTGTTTAATAAGGCAATTGAACTTAATCCTAATTACGTTCTTGCATATTTTAATGCAGGACGAGCAAGTGAAGTTCAAGATGAATACAAATGATGCAATAAAGTATTACCAAAAGGCTTTTAAAAATTAATCGTGACACAGGCGAATTGGATGAAAACGAAATATTGACAAGATTAGAACATCTTTTGACGAATAAAAAACAATTATTCTTCATTTTCTATATCAACATCACCTTCAAGCTTTATATAATAAGCTTCTTCCCAACGCAAATCGATATATTTAATTTTGTTTTCTAAAGTTTTAGCTTCAGGCAAAATTGAATGGATATATTTAACACGTTCTAAAGTTGTGTCATTGAGTTCTCCTATGCGTAAAAAATTACTTTTTATCTTAACATAAACATCTTTTGGGTTTCTTAAATCTATGTATTCAACCGGTTCTTTTGAGTAATTTTCGATTGTGCGCCCCAAAGTTTCAAGTTCGCTGATTTTTTTGTATCCCATTTTCTGTAATCGTCGCCTTTTTGTGCCGTAGCTTAGGATTTTATATGTTTTTATTCCGTTTGGAAGTGGCAAATATTCTCGACCTATAAGTTTTCCATCTTGAGTGAAAAACGCAATCGGTTGAACTTTTTCACTTGGAGCTATTGTCAAAACGGGAGTTCGCTCTTCAACTATAATTTCAAGCCTTGCAGGAAACCAATATCTTAGGATGTGAACTTCATTTTACCGGAGACAATTTCAAAAGCTGTTCTTTTAATTGTTTTGTTTTAAGCAAATAAACAGGCTTGTGAGGCAATTGAATAAATCTTAAAGAGTTTAATATTTGATAATCAGGTGTGATATTATTTCCATATATCTTTAAATAACGAGTGTTAGCTTTTTTAAATACGTCTTTATTTAAATACCACTGGCGCATTGTTACAGCTTTGAACAAAGCAAAAATGAGAAATAAAACAAAAACAAAATTAAACAACGCACGAACACGACTGAAAAATACTTCTCGACGTCTTACCATACGCATTTGTTTTATTTGTTGATTACTTATATTTTTTTTGTATTGACCTCTGTTTTCCATCAGTTTTTCTTTATTTATTTAAGTTGCAACCGTTTAAAATGTTTAAAACTAAATTATCATAATCAAGACCTATTTCAAGTGATTGAGCAGGTAAATCGCTCAAATCTGTCATTCCGGGGCTTGTGTTTATTTCAAGAACATAAGGAATTTGATTTTGTCGACCAAAAAATCAACACGAGAAACATCTTTGCATTTGCAAGCTTGAAAGCTTTTATAGCAAGATCTTTAACTTTTTCCTTCAAGTCACTGTCAAAACCTGCCCCCATAACAAATTTGGTTAGCCCGGGAGTGTACTTTGCTTCAAAATCATACCATTTAGTTTTGGTTTCAAAGCCTAACACCTCTGTTGCAACAAGCTTTTTATCTATTTCCAGAACACCCACAGTGCAACTTTGTGCCTTCTATATACTCCTCAATTAAAATATCCTGATTACATTTTAAAGCTTCATTAAATTTTTCAACAAGTTCTTTTTCGTCATTGACACAAAACATGCCTATGCTTGAACCTTCACAAACAGGTTTCAACATAAGCGGAAAGTTTAAATCTTTCACTTTTTCGACAATATTGTTTTCATCCTTACCAATCAAGACAGACTTAATTAAAGGAATTTCTTTATTTTGTGCCAAAACAAGCTTTGTATATGCTTTATCCATGCAAATAGAGCTTGAAAGAACACCACAGCCTGTATAAGGAATTTTTAGTATTTCCAATAACCCTTGAATACAACCGTCTTCTCCAAATTTTCCATGAAGAGCATTATAAGCGTATTCTATTTTTGCATCTTTGAGTTTGCTTGCAACATTTTCGTCAACGTCAATCAAAACAGAGTTTTTAAAGCCTTGTTTTTTCAAAAGACTCATAAACTTTTTTGCCTGAGCGCAAAGAAACATCACGCTCGTTTGACATTCCTCCACAAAGAACTGCTATTTTTATATCTTTATTTTTTAAATCTATCATATCTCCACCCGTTTTTTATACAATTTTAATCTTCTTTTTTACTTTTTAAATCAGCCCAAATTTTGTTTTCTTCTTCGTTAACACCTGCAACAAATTCAATTTCAGGCTCCAAACTTATTTTATACCTATCATAAACAACGTTTCTCATAAGTTGCATCAGTTTTAAAATATCAATTGATGTTGCATTATTTTCATTAATTATAAAATTAGCATGGTTTTCCCAAACTTTTGCCCCATTGACATTAAACACTTTAACACCGCTTAAATCAAGCAATCTGCCTGCACTGTCACCTTGAGGGTTTTTGAAAATACTTCCTGCATTTGGAAGTTTTAAACTTGGTTGACGAGTTTTTCTAAATTCCAAATTTCGTTTCATAATCTCGTCAATTTTCTTTTTATCTCCTTTGTTTAACATAAAAGTCGCATTGAGAATGATATAATTTTCATCTTGAAGAACTGATTTTCTATAATCAAATTTCATATCGTTTTTGTCAAAACAATTTTTTTGTCATTTTAACATCATAGACAACACAAGAGAAAAAGTTGTCACTTGTATACTGGTTGTGGCAAGATGCGTTCATATAAACTGCTCCGCCAACTGTTGACGGAAAGCCGATTAAAAATTCAAACCCGCTTAAACTTTTTTCATAAGCAAGTTTTGAAAGTTGAGCCCCAAAGGCTCCGGCTTGAGCTTTTATTGTATTTTCGTTTTCAAAAGTTATTTCATTTAAGTTGTGGGTAACAACAAAATCACATTTTGGATTGAAACTTGAAATTAATACATTTGAACCGTTGCCTAAAACTTTGATGTTTTTGTTGTTTTTTCAAAATTTCAACAAACTCATCTTCTGTTTGAGGAAAATACACATTTTTTGCGACTGTATCTATTTTTAACGTATTTAAATTTTTCAAATTATAATTTTTTCAATAATCATTTTTACCTTACTATTTTATTAAATTTGTATAATTTTGTTGTAAATATGTTCCCATTTTCGTGATATCACCGGCTCCAAAGGTCAAAACAAGGTCATTTGGGATTAAATATTCAGAAATAATTTTTGAAGCTTCCTTAATTGTTCCCTTAACATAAAAAGCTTCAATGTTTGATTTGACTTAAAATCTTCAACAAATTTTTTAGAATTTATGTTTTCGATTTCAAATTCACTTGCGGCATAAACATCTGTCACAAAGAGCAAATCAATGTTACTTAATTTAAAACACTCAATGAACTCATTCCAAAGCCCTTTTTAGCCTTGTATATCTGTGAGGTTGAAAAATTGCAACTTTTCGTCTGTTTATATTTGAAATGCTGTTTAAAGTGGCGCCGATTTCTGTCGGATGATGTCCATAATCGTCAATGACTATTATATTATTAAACTCGGCAGCTTTTTGAAACCTTCTTCCCATGCCTGAAAAAGCCTGTAAATTGTTTGTTTATGTCATCAAATTCAAAACCTGCTTCCAAAAGAGCACTTGCAACCGCCAAAGCGTTATAAACGTTATGTTTTCCGGGGATGCTCATTTCAATTTCACCCAAAAGTTGTCCGTTTTTATATACGTTAAATTTTGAACCTAAATCTATATAATTTATTTCTCCTGCATAGTAATTTGCGGTTTTGTCAAACAGTGAAAAGGTTACAAATTTTAAGTTTTATCTTCGTTTCTTTTCAACAATTCCATTGTATTTTGGTTGTCTTTATTTAAAATAACAATACTTTTATCTTTTAAATTTGAAATATAAGTGTCAAAAGTTTCAAACAACGAGTAAAGACCGTTTGTATAAAAATCAATATGATCCAACTCTAAATTGTTAATAACGCTTATATTTGGTGCATATTTAACAATTGTTCCATCTGATTCATCAAGTTCTGCAACAAAAAAGTCATCACCGTTATAAAGTGCATTTGTGTTTACTTCCGGCACTATTCCCCCCACAATAAAAGAGGATTTTTGATTAGTTTTATTAAGAATATAGGAGCACAACCCTGAAGTTGTTGTTTTGCCATGGTTCCTGAAAAACCAAAAAACAATGTGTTGTCTTCATTTTGAGCTTTCTTTGCTATAAATCCAAGCAAATCAGACCTGTGAAAGATTTTCAAACCGAGTTCTTTTGCTTTCATTAACTCCGGATTGTCCTTGTGTATTGCACTTGAAACTACAACGACAGTGTTTTTTTGTCATTTGGAATGTTGTTTTTCATTGTGTCCTATGAATATTTTTGCACCCATTTCACGCAAAGGATTTAAGTATTTGCTGTCTTCGATGTCTGAACCTGAAACTTTATATCCTTTTTTTAGTAAGTATTTTGCACATCCGCTCATACCTATTCCGCCAATTGCAATAAAATGAAATTGCGTTTTATTCATGAATTTTTCCTCTATAAAAAATATCTTATCTTTATATTATAAAACAAAATTTTTAACTTACTTAATTGTTACATTTTATTAAATTTTTTGTAAAAAAAATATGGTATGATTTTAAATGGTAATATGTTAAACAAAATAAAACTATTAATTCACGATATATACTGGGCGGCTAAACTTCCTTTTTTAAAGCAAAAGTACACATTTGAATTTAATGAGGAAGCTTTTAATGAGGACTGGGAAAATAAACAAAAAAAAGTCATTAATGAAATGACTGAAATTTTGTCATCCTTTGATTTGAGTGTGGATAAAGTAAATGATGAAAAAACTTCTTCAGGTGAAACTGAGAAACAAAAATTTCTTGATTACTTTCAAAAAAAATAATGTTAAAACATATAAAATTGTTTTTAACAAAACTATGCAATCAAATTTATATTTATATCAAGGATTTATTCCTAAAATCAAAGGATTTTGGGCTTTAGTCTTGAATATTCTTTTGCTTTTAAACGGCAACAAAGTAAAACTGGGGTTTGAAACTGAGGATATGATTTTATATGATAGCTCTTTTGAATACCATGTCTTTCTTTTTAAAATTTATAGTTATTTACAGTTTAAACACCAATACCCGTTTGTTGAAGCGAAAAAAAATGCCAAATTTATAAAACTTTTGACAAAATCAAACAGAAATCTTTTAAAAAGCTTAAATATGAAAGAAATGAAAATGCTTGAAAAGTTGATGAGTTATGAAAAAGAAGCACTCGGATTTTCAATTGGGATATTGAGAAATAATGCAAGTGAGTATGAAAAAGCTAATCAAAATGATAAATAGTTTCTCCAACAAACTCACCGTTTAAAGTTGTAACTCTTTCATTAAAAATCGGATGTGATTTTAAATGTTGGTATTCTTTTTCATTAATCCAGTTTAGTTTTTTATCATTTTTAAAGCAACAAGGCTTCTTGCTTTTTTGCTGTTACCGTTTGCCGTTTTATTGTCAAAACTTCACCATTTGAGTCATTATAAATGCAAATTAAGCCTCCTGCACCGTTTTTTGCAACCAGATTTTTGGTATTTTCCATAATAACCGTGTCCAGGTTGTTATCCCCACCAACAGCTTTGGGATATTTTTTGTATGCTTCTTTTATTCTTCTGTATTTTTTGTCTTGAAAAAGGTTTTTAAACCCAAATGCAAGTTCATAAATGCTTGAAATTATAACCGGAGCCAAGCAGCCGTCCTTTGTAAGTGTTGGATTTTTTTTTATATCACACAATTTTGCCAGTTTATTTATTATTAGTTTTTGAAGCGGATGGTTATAATCACAATAAGTTTTCATATCCCAATTTTTTAAGCTTGCAAACGGTGAGCATGAAGGCATGCTTGCCGCTACAGTTGTTGTGAATGTTTTTTTATTTCTACTTTGTTTTTTATAAAATCAATCAGAACATTTTGATTGTATGGCAAATGAATAGGGCATTTTAAGTATTTTTCATCAATGTTGTTTGTTTCTAAGACTGATTTGACAAGTTGTGTGTGATAATTTGTACCCTGATGAGAAGCTGCCATAATTGCAATTTGCTCGTCATTGAAAAAGTTGTCGTAACCAAGGTCAAACAAAACACTCAATTGCATTGGTTTTGCACATGAACGATGACAAACTTGAAAATCGACAACGTTTTTGTCTGATTGGTACAAAATGTTGTTGTTTTTTGTCAAGTGCCAAAATACAACCGAAAAAACTTTCTTCTTCTATATTATTTCTGGTAAAACTGATTAATTTTTTATAGTAATTTGTCATTTTTGTTTTCTATTTGACATATATATTGACTTTATATACGATAAACAAAATAAGAAGAATATTCAAGGTTTTAAATTATGGAAAATAAATGTGGGTTTGTGTCAATTGTCGGTCGACCGAATGTGGGTAAAAGCACTTTGCTCAATGGAATTTTAGGGCAAAAAATTGTGATAACAAGCAATAAAGCTCAAACAACAAGAAAACGTATGCGCGGAGTTTATACCGATACAAGAGGTCAAATCGTGTTTTTGACACCCCGGGAGTTCACAAGCCTATTGACAATTTAGGTGAGTTTTTGATTGACGAAGTTGTTGAAAGTGCAAATGACACCGATTTGATTATGCTTTTTGCTTGATGCTTCTCAAAAAATCGGCAACGGTGACAAGTGGATTATCAACAATATAATTAAAAATAAAAATATTGTTGTTGTTTTTAATAAAATAGACTTGGTTGAAAATGAAAACAAATTAAAAGAAAATATTGAAGAATATAAACAATATTTTGATGAAAAAACGCATTTTGTTGAAATTTCTGCTATAAACAAAAAAAATATTGAAAACTTGCTTGATGTTCTTTTTGAAAAACTTCCATCAGGCCCAAACATTTACCCCGATGATTATGTGACTGATGAAACCATGCTGAAGCATTGCTTGCGAAATAATCAGAGAAAAAAGTTTTGAATAATACAAAAGATGAAGTTCCACACAGTGTTTTTGTCAATATTGAAAAATACGAAGAAAATGACAATATCGATAGGATTTTTGCGATAATTTACGTTAATCAAGACTCGCAAAAAGGGATATTGATTGGCAAAAACGGAAGTATGCTCAAAAAAATAGGAACAGAAGCAAGGTGTGAACTTGAAAATACCTTTGATAAAAAAAGTTTATTTAAACTTAAATGTCAAAGTTGAAAAAAACTGGAAAAAATTAAAAAATTGATAAAAAATAAATTGTTTTAGTAAATCAGTAAGATATAAACCTAACATTGATAATTTTGGTAATGTTTTTTTGATGTTTGCACGTTATATTAAAAATGGAGAAAATTTTTATGCAAGACGAGCAAACAAAACCTTTAAAAAATCTGAAAATATGAAAAAAGTCCAAAAATATATTGAAAAATATTTGGATGACTTGATGTTTCATTTTGATTTGAATGAACAGGAATTGTGCTTGATTTTAAATAATGAGAGTAAAAATCGAAATAGAAAAAATACAACAAAAAAATGGTGGAATTTTTTTAAAATGAAGTAAAATAATAAAATATTATGTTGTTGAGGTTTTAATGTCAAATAAATATACTTATGAATTGGATGAAGATTTTTTAAAAAGAATTTTTTTTGCTTGGTGAATGTAAAATAGAGGACTACAGCAAAATCAGTAGCGATTCTTTTTTATTGGCTTTAAAAAAAATAAAAACTTTGTGCCATATTGAAAAAAAAGATATTTCACAATACTCAAAATTGAAGATGAACAAAATTTGGACAAAGTTTTGCTCATAGATGATTTGGGAGTTATTACTTATCAACTTGAAGTTTTATTTAAACGTATTGGCTTTTCACCTATTGTTTCCAAGGAAATTTATGATGCCATTGACAAGTTTAAGAAAAATGAAATAAAAATTGTTATTATGGACTTGTTCATTCCAACTGAACGCGAGGGATTTATTTTACTTGATGAATTAATAAAAATAATTAAATACAACAATTTAAACACTAAAATAGGCATTATAACGGCTTCAAAAAAAAAGAACATAAACTTACATGTTTAAACAAGGGTGCAAATTTTTACATGGAAAAAACTGATAATTGGCAAAAAACTTTGATGGAACTTTGTCAAAATGCCACTGAAAATGAATAGTTCATCTATTTTAATGATTTAATTGTTAAGAAATGTAACTATAATTTATAAAGTAGTAAAAGATGGTAATTTAAGTGGTTAAATCAGGTAAAAATTTAAAAAAGCTCAAGTTCAAGCAAATTTGAAGCTTGTTGAAAAAAAGAAGTATTAACAAAACCTTATAATGATATAGATTTAAACAATTGGAAAAATTATTCGCACGTTTTGACAAACACCTTGTGGGAATTTGAGTCACGTGAGAAATCAAATGGTCATAGTTATGATTACCATGGGAATTATATTCCGCAAATTGCAAACCAATTGTTTGAGCGTTTTACAAAAAAAATGATATTGTTTTGGATTTGTTTTTTGGCTCCGGCACATCCGGCATTGAAGCTTTGAACATGCAAAGACGCTGCATTGGTGTAGAGTTGAAAGAAGATTTGGTTGAGTATGTGAGCCAAAAGTTTGATAAAAAAGATTTGGTCACTAAGATGAATATCATTTGTGAAAATAGTGCTTCTGAAACCGTTATTGACAAAATAAATGCACGTCTTGAAATTATGGGTGAAGAAAAAGGCTCAGTTTCTTGTTTTGCATCCGCCTTATGATGACATTATAAAATTTTCAGACAAGAAAGAAGATTTGTCCAATTGTAAATCTACAGAAGAATTTTATGATTTGTTTGAAAAAGTTGCTAAAAATGGATATGACTGTTTGGAAAAAGACAGATTTGCGGCTTTAATCATTGGCGATAAGTATGCAAACGGTGAGCTTGTTCCGCTTGGGTTTGAATGTATGGCTAGAATGAACAAGCTTGGTTTTAGAACTAAATCTATTATTGTTAAAAATATTGAAGGCAATGAAAAATGTAAAGGGAAAAACGCTAATTTGTGGCGTTACCGCGCTTTATACGGCGGTTTTTATATTTTTAAACACGAATATATTATAATATTCCAAAAAAATAAACAATTTTTGTGTCAAAAAACAAATAATATGGTAATATTATACTATAAGTTTCATTATTAAAAAGGAGTTTTTTTTATGAAAAAAATAAAAGTGTTATTGTTTACATTAGCTATTTTGTTTTCAGTGAATTTAAATGCTGCAAATGCTGACGTTTTAGGCTGTGCTAATTATAAAAAAATAGAACAAAATTATAACTATGCAAAAGCTGTTTATAAACAGGTTGATGACAAAGTTCTTGATTTGCAAAAAGTTTTTGATGCAAAAAGAAAAAGATTATAAAAAAATAGAATCACCAATCAACCGTAAAAATTTTGAAGAACAAACTCAAAAAGAGTATAAAGCTAAAGAAGATGCTGTGTTGAAATATAAGGTTGCAAAAGAAGAAGAAGTTTATAACAACATCATCAACGCAACTAAAGCAATAGCAAAAGAAAAGAAAATTGATACAGTCATTGATTATCGTATGATATTTGTTGGCGGTGTTGATTTGACTGATGAAATTATTAAATATTTAAACACTAAAAATAGACCTTCAATAAAACATTAACAAAATATGTAAAGAGTTTATTTGGAGTTATTAAATGAATATAATTGATTTAATAGAAAAGAAGAAGCAAAAACAATCTTTAAATCAAGAAGAAATTGAATATTTTGTTAATGGTTATTTAAACGGTGAAATAGAAGACTATCAAGTCTCGGCTTTGCTTATGGCGATATATTTTGTTGGAATGGACCTTGACGAAACAACGTATCTTACAAAAGCTATGGTGGATTCAGGTGAAGTTCTCGATTTGAGTTGTCTTGGAGAATTTGTAATAGATAAACATTCAAGTGGCGGAGTGGGAGATAAAATAACAATGATGTTTATGCCACTTGTTGCTTCGTTGGGTGATTTTAAAGTGGCAAAACTTTCAGGCAGAGGACTTGGGCACACAGGCGGTACCATTGACAAATTTGAAGCGATCCCGAATTTTGATGTTAATTTGTCCGATGAAAGATTTTTATCACAAGTTAAAGAAATAAATCTTGCTTTGGCTTCACAAACAAAAACACTCGCACCTGCGGATGGAAAAATATATGCACTTCGCGATGTGACTTCAACTGTTAATATAATTCCATTAATAGCATCTTCCATAGTTTCAAAAAAAATAGCAAGCGGTGCAAACTTTATAGTGCTTGATGTGAAATATGGAAGTGGTGCATTTATCAAAACAAAGGAAGAAGCTTTGACACTTGCCAAAACAATGGTTGAAGTCGGAAAACGTTTGAACAGAAGCATTATTGCTTGTATTACCGATATGAATATGCCTTTGGGTCATGTTGTTGGAAATTCGCTTGAAGTTATAGAAGCCATAGAATTTTTTAAAAGGCAACATGCCAAACGATTTAAAAAGAAATTACCTATGCTTTAATTACAACTATTTTATATAAAACAAACAAGTTCAAAACAAAAGATGAAATTGAACAAGCTATAGACAACTCAATAAAATCCGGGCATGCTTTAAACACATTTAGAAAAATGATTAAAGCTCAAAACGGAGAAGAAAAAGTTTTGGATGATTATTCATTGTTTGGAACAACAGAAAGTAAGTTTTTTGTAAAAGCAGCTCAAAATGGTTATATATCTGACATTGATGCGCTTAAAATTGCAAAGGCATGCAAAATGCTAGGTGCAGGCCGAACAAAAAAAGATGAAAAAATAGATTTAAATGTTGGAATTTATCTCAATAAACATTATGGAGATGAAGTTAAAGCAGGTGAAATCATTGCGACTTTATACTATAATGAGTCAAAAAAATTTAGATGAAGCTATAAAATATACCCAAAATGCTTTTAAATATACAAGTGAAAAGCCACAAAAGCGAAAGCTTGTGTATAAAACTGTTGAATAATAAAAAAGTGTTGACACAAAATTTTGTTCTTGGTATTTTAATAAAGTAAGTTAAATAGTTTGCGTCTGTAGCTCAGCAGGTAGAGCACTCCCCTTTTAAGGGATAGGTCGCGCGTTCGAATCGCGCCAGACGCAAATTTTTTGTTTTTATTTTAAGATAGTTTCCTAATCTTCAACCAAGCTTTTAGTTTACCAAATATTCCATAACCTTTTAAGTTAGTTAATTTTAAAATTTTATTATCTTTTGTTGCAATATAAATAGTTCTATTTTTTTCAACTTTTACAATTTCACCTTGTTTATAAAGCTTTTTACTAAAATTCTCTATTATTTCATAATTTTCAAAATAAAAGAAATCGTTTTTTAAATATACATATACTTTTGAAAATGGAAGAATTGCTCGTATTTGACAATCGATTTCATTTGAATTTTTTTTATTAAAATCAATAATAACATCATTTTCATTAATTGCTTTTTGGTATGTAGCTTTATTTTCATCTTGTATTTTGGGTATAATATATTTTCCATTATTAAATTGCGAAATAATATATGGAATTTTATTTTTAACGACTGCGCAAGTTTTGTGTTTCAGTGTTTTACTGTTGTCAAATTGTTCTATTTTGATTTTTTTCTTGCATAAGTATAGATCCGGAGTCAAAATTTTTATCCATTATATGAAAAGTAACACCTGTTTCGTCTTCATTATTTAATATAACCTGTAAATATGGGTTTTGAACCGCGATATTTAGGTAAAAGAGAAGGATGTACGTTTATTGTTGCTATTTTAGGAATATTAAACGTTGTTTCTTCAAATTTTTCGCTCCAAGAACCTACAAATATAATATCCGGATTTAATTTTAATAATTGTTTTTGAAAATTATGACTGTTGACACTTCTTCCTTTTAATATATTTAAATTGAGACTTTTAGAAAAAGTATAGTCTTTTGAAGGATTAATAATATTTTTAAAAAATAACTTTATAGGATTGAGTTTAACAAGTTCATCATAAAAAACACCAACAATTTTGGCATTTGAGTTTAAACAACCCTGAATTATATTAGCATACATTGTTCCATAGCCAATAACTACAATTTTGAGCATGAGAAATTAAATTTTTAATTTTTTCAAACAATTATCACAAATAAACCCTGTTTTTTCTGCCAGGTTTAAATTCACATCCGCAACGAACGCATTTAACGGTGAGAATATCATTTATTTGAACAAACTTTGCATTATTGAAAAAAGTTTCAAATTCTTTTGAACTGATATTAAATTTTTCCATAATATGAGCCATAGAAACGCTGTCTTTGTCTAACGATAAAACATAATTGCAAATATCTTCTGCTAATTTATTTTGCTCCTCATAACAAGAATCGCATATATCACGATTTTTCTTCATAAAAAGTTTACCGCATTTTTTGCAATTGGCAAGAGACATTTTTAACTCCTTTTTGCTTAGAAACTTACTTTAAGTTTACTATATTTTGCTAATTTTAGCAATAAATTTAAGCAAATATTTTATAGTATACAAAAGAAAAAGAAGCCAAAAATATAACAGAACAAGTTAAAGTTAGTGGGAATGAAATGTGTTTATTGAGTAAAAATAATAAAACTATAATAAAAATGAATAATGGAATTATACCTAAAATGGCTGAGTTTAGAAAATTGCTAAGTAAAACAACATCACGTTTTTTCGTAATAAAGCCACAAAACAGAAAGAATAATGTTTATTGGCAAAACAGCTATTATGCCACCAAGCAGTGAACTTTTTTAGCTATTTCTGTTATCAAAATTATTGTTATCGCTGAGGTCAATGCTTTTATTATTAATAACATTTTGGTCTCCTTGTGTATTGTTTACAAAACAATGTTTGTTTAAACTAACTTTGTTTTTATTTTGTCATAAATTCTAAAAATATGCAATACCTATTTTTTTAACTTATTGTTAATAAGAATATTTTAGATAGGTTTAAAAAAAGCAAGAAGTTTGAGAGAATGTGCATTGATTTAGGGAAGTATCAGCCGGTGGACTTCTTTGCAGGAATTGAGTCAGTTTGTAAAAAAAATAGACAAGAAGTTTGAGAAATAACTCATTGATAGTTGAAGTGTCAGCCGATGGACTTTTTTTGTTAGAATTTGGTTAATAAATGAAATCATAAACAATAGACAACTTTTTGTGCTAGAATTTTAATATGGAAAAATTTATTACACAAATGACAAAAAGAAGAGCTTGAAGAGTTTTGTTTGTCGATAGGTGAAACAAAATACCGTGCAAGCCAAATTAGAAATTGGATTTATTTTAAAAATGCTTCAAGTTTTGATATGATGACAGATTTGTCAAAAAAGTTTCGAGAAAAAGATAAAAGAAGAAATTAATATATCATCTTATAAAATAAAACAAAAGCAGGTAAGTGCAGACGGAACAGTCAAATATTTACTTGAGTTTCAAGATGAAAATTGTGTTGAAACTGTATTAATGAGATTCGATAATCGTGAAAATTTGACTGCTTGTGTAAGTTCCCAAGTTGGATGTCAAATGGGGTGCAAGTTTTGTGCAACAGCAAAACGTGGCTTTATCAGAAATCTTGAACCTTTTGAGATTGTTGAGCAGGTGCTTGCCATTCAACAGGATTTAAACATAAAGGTTACAAATGTTGTTTTTATGGGGCAGGGTGAGCCTTTGCAAAATTTAGATAATGTTCTTAAGGCTATTGATATTTTAAATAATGAATTCCAAATCGGTAAAAGAAGAATTACTGTATCGACTTGCGGGGTGGTAAGTGGTATAAATAAACTTGCTGAAATAAATTTTCAACCTACTCTTGCTATTTCGCTTCATTGTGCGGATGATGAAAAACGTTCACAAATTATGCCTATCAATAAAAAAATATCCGATAAGTGTTTTAATTAATTCTTTGAAGGATTTTGTAAATAAAACGAAAAAACAGAATTACAATTGAGTATACATTAATTGGTGGCAATAATGACAGTCTGACTGATGCAAAAAAATTAAGTTTACTTATAAAAGATTTGAAGTGTAATGTAAATTTGATTATTTATAATCCTGTTTTTGGTGACAAATTTAAACGACCTGAAAAAATAAATATACAAAAATTTAAATATATTTTGGAACAAGCCGGAAAAAAAAGTAACAATACGCCTTGAACGTGGCGCTGATATTGATGCAGCTTGTGGTCAGTTAAGTGGAAAATATAATAAACTTGAAGAAAAGTAGCGTGAAATTATAAAATATTTAATTTTTTTACAATATCTTCAATTTGTACTTTTAGGCTTTTTTCATTGGTGTTATTTTTTAATAACAAAATTTGATAAAGGTATTTTTAAATTTTCATCCATTTGTGTGTTCATAATTTTTTTGCAAATTCTTCGCTATAATTGTTTCGTTTCATCAAACGTTCAAGTCGAATGTTTTCATTTGCTTGAACAAAATGATAATATCAAACATATTTTGCAATTTTGCTTCAAACAAAAGAGGAATAGAGGCTATTGTTGCTTTTTTCGTCTTTATTTTGTTCGAAAAATTCATTTATTTTTCTTATAACTTCAATGTGGATAATATTTTCAAGTTTTGTTCTTAAATTTTTGTTTTCAAAAACAATTTTTCCTATTTTTTTTCTGGACAAAGTGTTGTTTTCAGATATATCAAAATTTTGGAAAATGCTTGTAACTTTTTTATAATATTTTTGTCATTTTTAAGCAAATCATGTACAATATCATCTGCTGAAATGACCTTAAAACCAAAGCTTTTAAATATATTTTCACTTATTGTTTTTCCTGATGCGATGTTGCCCGTCAAACCGATTTTTAACATATGTTTTTTGTTGCTCCAAATAAACTCTTTTATTATTTTAAATTATGTAAACAAAAATGTAAAATTTCTTTAAATAAAAGCTTTTTTAATTTAAAATATATATTATAAAATATATGAATAAAAATAGTATTTTAATAGAGAATTATTTGGTGGATAAGTATATGAGAAATAAAATTACAGATACCGAGGAAGCGAGTTTATTGGCTAAGTCAGCAAGAAATTTTTACACAACAGATGTTATAAAGAAAACAACAAAATTTACCAACCAACAAATTCTTGATTTATGTAAAAATGGCATTGTGCAGCCTAAAAAGACATTAGACGGAAAAATTTATTTCACAAAAGATGATTTTTCTGTAATGCAAAAACTTTCAAAAGCGCATGAAGAACTTGGTTTGCTTGATAACGATGAAAATATAGATAAACCTTTTGTGGAAAAAAAGGAAAAACCTGATACACCAAAATTTGAAATAAAACCTAAAATTAAATTACCAAAACTTTCTCAAAAAACTGATAATACTGTCAATAAAAATTCTGCGGTGCAAAATGCGCAAATTGAAACAAACAACAATCTTAATATTAAAGAATTTGAAAGTAGTATTATAAACAAAATGGAAGAATTGCTTACAAAGAAACTTGATGGGTTGGATGAAGTTGTTGTGGAACTTATTCGTACTAAAACTGAAATAAACATGTTGCGTTCTAAGTTAGATGAAATGGAAGCTAAAAACTATACTTTATCAAATGAAGTAAATTCTTATAAAAATATTGGTTTTGGACTATATATTAAATCAAAAGAAGATATGAAAAATTGAAAGAGATTTTAAATGTTAAAAAATGAAATAAAAAATATTGTTGAAAAAAGTATTGAAAAAAGCCATAGAAAAAAAAAGAATTGAATTTAGGTGACGATTATGAAGTTAATCTTAGCGTTGAAACACCTAAAAAAACAGAGTTTGGTGATTTTGCAGTGAACATTTCAAAACTTTCAAAATATGCCAGAAAATCGCCGGTTGAAATAGCAAACATTCTTAAAAATAATCTGGATGCAAAAGATTGCGAAATAAACATAGTTGGTGGTTTCATTAATTTTAAACTTGGTAAATCTTATTTAAAAAATATATTAAACGAAATATATGAAAAAAAAGAAGAATATATAAAAAATAACATTGGATGTGGCAAAAAGTTTTGTTGGAGTACGTTTCAGCCAATCCTACAAGGCCTTTTCATATAGGTCATGGTCGTTGGGCTGCTTTTGGCAGCGCTCTTGCCAATATACTTAAAGCTTCAGATTATAATGTTCATCAAGAGTTTTATATAAATGATGCGGGAAATCAAATTAAAAATTTGGGAAATTCTTTATATATTCGCCTTATGCAAGTAATGGGAGAAAAAATTGATTTTCCTTATGATGATGAAATTGCTATAAAAAATTATTATTCAGGTGATTATTTAGTAAGTGTTGGAGAAAAATTTTTATCAGAAAATTATGACACAGCAAACAAAATAAAATCAGAAGGTTTGACCAAAGAAAACCTTGAAATTTTGTCAAACTATGCTAAAAAAGCCATGTTTGATTTGCAACACGAAACATTAAAGAATTTTAGAACCAATTTTGATGAATATTTTTCAGAATGTTCGTTGTACAAATCAAACGAAGTTGAAAATTGTGTTGCATATTTGAAAGATAAAAATCTTATTTATGAACAAGATGGTGCTTTGTGGTTTAAAACAACTCAGTTTGGAGATGAGCAAGATAGAGTTATAAAAAAACAAGATGGCTCAAACACTTATTTGACATCTGACATAGCCTATCATATCAATAAGCTTAAACGTGGGTATGATATATTGATAAATGTTTGGGGAGCTGACCACCATGGGTATATTCCACGTATAAAAGCTGCTATTGAAGCATTCGGATATAATCCAAATGCGCTTGAAGTAATATTGGGACAGCTTGTAA
This sequence comes from Candidatus Melainabacteria bacterium, assembly GCA_022009935.1. Classification (GTDB taxonomy): domain Bacteria; phylum Cyanobacteriota; class Vampirovibrionia; order Gastranaerophilales; family Gastranaerophilaceae; genus UMGS1477. The sequence goes on from CP091731.1 coordinate 18,103, forward strand.
ACTTAATTATTGATGGTGAACAAGCACGAATGGGGAAACGCTCTAAAATGATTACTTTATCTGATTTAATAGATGAAGTTGGTGTGGATGCTACACGTTTTTGGATGCTTATGAGAAGTTGTGACACAACTTTAGATTTTGATGTAAACCTTGCTAAAAGTGCAAATGATGACAATCCTGTATTTTATGCACAGTATGCACACGCAAGAGCTTGTTCTATTTTACGCCATGCCCAAGGTGAAGGAATTGACAACACTAAAAATTTAAAACAACAGTTTTCTAAGGAAGAGTTGAACAACATTTTCTTAACCGTAACAAATTTCAATTTGGATGTATTATTTGATGATGAGTCCGGTTTTGAAGCCATTAAAAAACTTGTTCTAAAATTAGAAGAAATAAAAGCGTTATTTATAACTGTGCTAATAATCGAAGTGTTTATCAGGTATGCAAATACTTGCTTGAATTAGGTCAAACCTTTCACCAATTTTATAATACCAATAGAGTATTAACGGATAATGTCGAACAAACCAAAGCAAGACTTATTTTGGTAAATGCATTTATTATTATAATGAATTTGGGACTTGATGTTATTGGTGTTGAAGCACCTCAAAAAATGTAAAATATTTAGTTTACAAAATTTAACAATCATACTAAATAAAAGCAATTTTTCTTTTTAAAATGTTTTTATTAAAGTGTAGGATGTAAAAAAAATAAAAAAAATGGAACAAAAGGCTTGTTCCAAGTATAAAGTGTGAATTAAGTATAAGTATAAAGTGTGAAATATGTGTTATTAATTGATATTATGTTTGTGATATATATATAAAGTATATCACGAATGTAATATTTCAGTTTTTGTAAAACTTGTTACAAAGTTTACAAAAAGGTGCAAATATTAATATTTGCACCTTTTTCTTATTTTACAAATAATATTTGAACTAAGTTTCAATAGTTTTTTTTTAATATGTTTTATTAAAGTGTAGGATGTAAAAAAAAATAAAAAAATGGAACAAAAGGTTTGTTCCAAGTATAAAGTGTGAATTAAGTATAAGTATAAAGTGTGAAATATGTGTTATTAATTTATAGATATTACATTTGTGATATATGTATATATATAAAGTATATCACGAATGTAATATTTCAGTTTTTGTAGAATTTGTTACAAAAGTTTACAAAAAAGGTGCAAATATTAATATTTGCACCTTTTTTTATTTTATAAATAAAATTTAAATTAAGCTTCAATAAAGATTCTTTTACCTACAATGTTAGGTTGTCCATTATAATAACCGGCAAAATACCCACTTTTTGAAGGATTATTTTTGCCGTAGCTATTATTTGTAATATTTTGAATAAATGGATTTCTTCCATGATCACCACCAAATGTAACTTGATTTTGTTTTTGTATTGCACTTGCTTGATTTATTTGGGCAACCTGATTTGATGGTGCAAATGCTTTTGATAAAATATTTGCAATATTATTTAGCATTATTTAAAACCTCTTAATTTATAATCTAATAATTAAATTATAATGATTAATTATCTATTGTCTATTAATATTTTATAATAATGTTGTTTTTTTGTAAATATAAAATTAGTATAAAAACATACAATCACCATAACTATAAAACTTATAATTTTCATTGATTGCACATTTGTAAGCATTTAGAATATATTCACGTTTTGAAAAAGCGCTAACTAACATAAGCAAAGTAGATTTAGGCAAGTGAAAATTTGTAATTAATTTATTTACAACTTGAAATTTATAACCTGGGTAAATAAAAAGGTTTGATTCATCAGTGACTGGAAGAATTTTACCATATTTTTTATAAACACTTTCAAGAGTTCTAACAGTTGTTGTTCCACAAGCTACGATATTTTTTTTTGTTTTTTAATGCTTCGTTTAAAATATTTGAAGCTTGTTCATCAATATTATAGCTTTCAAAATCCATTTTATGTTCTAAAATATTATCAGTTTTGACGGGACGAAAGGTTCCAAGACCGACATTTAATGTAATATAACATATTTGAATATTTTTATTTTTTAATTTTTGAAGAACTTCTTCGCTAAAGTGAAGACCTGCTGTTGGAGCTGCAACAGAACCTGAAGTTTTAGCGTATACAGTTTGATATCTTTTTTATCAAGATTTTTTATTTCGTTGGTTGTCATTTTTCGTTCAATATAAGGTGGTAATGGCAGATGTTGCCATATTGTTTTATAGCTTCATCAATAAAGCCATTTTTATAGTTTAATTTTACTATCCATTTTCCATCATGTTCGCATTTTTCAATGACTTCAATATTAAAATCATTTGCAACGTCAATAAAGCTACCAATTTTAATTCGTTTTGAAGGTTTGATTAAACATTCCCATATTTCATTCTGGTTATTATGTTTTTTTAATAAAAATACTTCTATTTTTGCTCCACTAGGTCTTTTAATACCAAATATACGAGCTTCAATAACTTTGGTATTATTTAAAACCAAAACATCATTTTCATCAAGCAAATCAACAATTTGATAAAATTTTAAGTTATCAATTTCACCTGATTTTTTGTTTAATATCATCATTTTGCACTCTTCTCGTTTATCTGATGGCATTTGTGCAATAAGCTCACTTGGAAGATCATAATTAAAATCTTTAGTTTGCAAATTCAAAGTATTATTCACTGTTTTTTATCCTAGTATTTATAGTATATATTATATTCTATCACGGATAAAAAAAAAAAATGGAACAAAATCTTTTGTTCCAAGTATAAAGTGTGAATTATGTGTATATATATAAAGTAAATGACAAAGATAATATTTCGATTTTTTCGAATATTGTTACAAAAATTTACAATATATATAAAATAATGGGCGCGGTTGTTTTTCAAACAACCGCGCCCATTTAAAAAATAAAAATTTTTAATTAGCAGCGTAAACGCTTACTTGTTTGCGAGTACGACGATATGGTTCAAATTTAACAGTTCCATCGATAAGTGCAAATAAAGTATCATCTGAGCCAATACCGACATTAACACCCGGATGAATTTTTGTACCTCTTTGACGAACTATTATATTACCGGCCAAAACAGCTTCGCCACCGTATTTTTTTACACCAAGTCGCTTACTTTCGGAATCACGACCGTTTTTTGATGAACCAACACCCTTTTTATGTGCCATTTTTATATTCTCCTATCTGGTTATTTATATTTATGCTTCTTCACTTGCTGAGCTTTGAGCTTTTTTCAGCTTTAGTTTTGATTTTGTTAATCATAACACGACAAAAACCTTGTCTATGTCCTTGTTTACGACGATATCCTTTTTTTGCACGTTGTTTATAAACAAGAATTTTTTTATCTTTGTCTATTTTTATAACTTTTCCTTCAACTTGCGCATTTGCAACGTATGGTTGACCGACTTTTGATTTTTTACCGTTTACCAACATTACGACTTTGTCAAATGTAATTTTTTCGTCAACATCTTTGCCTAAAAGTTCAAAGTCAACATAGCGACCTTCTTCAACTTTGTATTGTTTTCCTGATGCTTCAATAATAGCGTACATCTTTTTTCCTCTCTGTTTTTAGGTGCCGCAGTCCTTTTCAAGACATTTAATACAGCATACCTCTTAATAATATCACTATACAACTATAACAATGAAAAAACTCCTTGTCAATCAAAACTTGGAGTTTTTACACTTTTTTTACTTAATTTTACATTTTTATTGTTGGATTTGATTTGGTTGCATATTTTGTATTTGAGGATTTGAATTTGGATAATTATTTATTGCATTTAAACTATCAATGGACATTGGTTGTGATTGAAGCTCGGATTGATTTTGACCGAAAGTAGGGCTGTTTGTTGTTTGAACATTCGGTGTTTCTTGGCCAAGTTGTTGAGTTTGTATTTGTGATTGTCCAAAAGCCATGTTGTTTGTTGTTTGACAATTTGGTGTCACTTGTGCAAATTGTTGTTGAGATGTCGGTTGTATTTGTGTCGGTACTTCTTGTGGTGCTTGCATTGGATTTTGAATTTGTCCTTGACCAAAAGTTTGCATGTTTGTTTGAGGTGTTTGAATTTGCATTGGAGCTTGCGCTTGTGGCAAAGTTTGTATTTGTTGCTGACCAAAAGATTGTGGCATTTGTAATGACATATTATTTGAATATGCTTGAGGATAAGGCACATAATATCTTCCGCCTGTTGGAATTGTTCCCAATGACATTGGCATTTGTAAACCTGATGCTATATTGACCGGTTGATTTATCGGTTGAAATGGTGTATTTATCTGCTGAGGAAGTTGTGTTTGTAAATTCGGATATGATGTTACAAACGGTTGCATTCCAAAATTTATTCCGCTTAAATTCATATTTAATACTCCTAATTACTTACTTTATATTTTAATAAAGTATTTTTTGTTTAAAATATTAACACTTCAAACAAAAATTGTTACAAAATTTAATATTTGTAAGTGTTAAAATATAAATGCTTATAAAGTTAGGACTGTTCCCCAAATGTATAATTACTATTTCAAAATTAAAAAAAATGACTTGGAGTTTGAATTTTCAACTGACAATTTAGATATTTTCAACGAAAAATCTGCATATTATTTAAAAAAATCTTTGAACAAAATGAAGTAAATAACAAAACTTCACTTGATGAAGAAAAAATTGAAGTTGAAAATAAATCAATCGAAACGAATTTTGAAAAAAAATTAGAAGAAGCAATGGAAAATCCTAAAACACAAGTAATTGAAAAACAATTTGAAGAAGACACTTTTAAAACATTCTATTTTGAAAAGAATCCACAAAGTAACTTAAAAAAGATTTATTCTCTGTGCTTACTATTTACAAACTATTGAGAACATAAAAAGTTTTACTTTAAAACAAATAAATAACAAAATATATCCAATTACCAAATTTCCAATTGACCATCCAATATTGGAAGAAGCTATGGCTAGCGGGTATATAAAGCTTGATGAAAACGAAAATGTAAATTCTTTAAAACATTACATATTAACAAAAGAAGGCATAGATTATTATGAAAGCAAACTTACAGACTAAAGTTGCAGTATTACTAAGTGGCGGAGTTGACAGTTCTGTATCAGCTTTTCTTCTCCAACAACTCGGGTATGAAGTCGTGGGACTTACTTCAAAAATGGTTGATGATGAAAATTTTAACCAGGTTGCCAAAAACGCAAAAAACGTTGCCGATTCTTTAGGCATAAAACATTACGTTTTGGATTTGTCATCACATTTTAAAAAAAATGTTATTGACTATTTTGAAAATGATTACAAAAACGGCAAAACTCCAAATCCATGCATAATTTGCAACAAAACCATCAAATGGGGAGCTTTGTTTGATTATGCGATAAATGAGTTAAAATGCGACTATGTTGCAACAGGACATTATGCAAAAATTGAAAACAAAAAATGGTGTCTATTCCCTAAAAGCAGCTTCGGACAACAAAAAAGATCAGCTGTATTTTTTGTTTGAACTTAATCAATATCAATTGTCAAAAACTCTATTTCCATTGAGCGGCTTGACTAAAAGTGAAGTTCGAAAAATTGCAACAGAAAACAATTTGCCCTCAAAATCTGCAAAAGAAAGCCAAGATGTTTGTTTTATTAAAAAACCTTACACAACAAAAAAATATTTGCTTGAAAAATTTGGCAAAAAAAATTGGCAATTTTGTTTTAAAAAGTGAAAATAGAATTTTAGGTCAACATGAAGGTTGCTACTTATACACAGTTGGGCAACGAAAAGGCATTGGTGTATCTTATGAAGTGCCTTTGTATGTTTTAAGTATTGATAGCCAAAACAACATTGTCTATTTAGGTGTAAAAAGTGAACTTGATGAATGTTGTGTCAAACTAAAAAATGTAGTTATACAAAATTCAATTTACTGCGAAAAAGAATTTGAGGCTTTTGTCAAAATCAGATACAACATGAATTACGCGAAGGGAAAAGTTACCCTTGAAAGCAACAATGAAGCAACTGTCACATTTGAAACCATCGTAAATTCTGTCACAAACGGACAGGCTTGTGTTTTTACGATCTTAACGACAAATCCTTAATTGGTGGTGGATGGATTGTAAAATAGTTTTAACAAATGTCTTGAGTACAAACATTGTCTAGTCTTTTTTGAAACCATATCCCAATCGATATTACTAATAAAAGCATCTAAATAGGCGGCTTTATTGATGCCATAATCTAGTGTATAGGCATGTTCCCATACATCAAGAACAAGTAATGGAATGTTTAAAAAAGGAACATGTTCATCATGCAAATCAATTATGGAATTTTGAATTTTGACCTGTCTTTCATCATATCCCAAAATAACCCAGCCGGAACGCACACTTTTTGCTGCTTCTTTTTAGGTCATTTATGCATTCATCAAATGAATTAAATTCGTGATTAATAAACTCTATAAGCTTTTGAGAGGGTGATGTTTTTTTGAACTTAAATTTGAAAAATAAAATTCATGCAAAACAACACCATTTTGTGGAAATGCCTTTAAAGCTTAAAAGGCTTCTATATTCTGAATAAGATGGGTTGCCCTTTTTTTCTTTTTAAATTTGCAATTTTTTCGTTAATTTCATTTACACTTTTAATGTAACCATTATATAGTTCAAAATGTTGTTTTAAAAGTTCGTCACTAAAACCTTCTAAATTACCCAATAAATAATTATAATCCTTAGCTTCAACAATTTGATGTGTCATATTTTTTCCTCATTTAATAAAAATTCTATCAATTATATTAAATTAATTTTTTAATCATCAAATCAACTGCTTTATTGCTTAATTCTTCCGGTTAAAAAATGTTGGTTATCTTACTAATTGTTTATTTTATAAAATCTAAAATAATTATAAAGTATTAAAAAAAAGGAGATAAATAATGCCTGAATTTAGCAATCCGTTTAATGGTAATAAATGCGAAAGAAAATTGACAAAAGAAGAGTTAATTCGTGCAATACGTTTTAATATAGCTTCTGAATATGAAGCTATACAACTCTATGACCAACTAGCCGAGTCAATTGATGATAAAAACGCAATAAAATTGTTGCGCGAAATTGCTGATGATGAAAAAGTTCACGCAGGTAATTTCTTAAAACTTTTAAAAACTCTTGATCCGGATGAAGGTCGTTTTTATGAGCAAGGGTTTGACGAAGCTTGTGAATTAATTGATTGTGAAGAAGATATTTAATAAAATTTATAAAGTCTTTATGTCTTTAACATTTAACGGGACATTATAACTATAATCTTCTTGATAATGCCAATTGGCTATTACATTTGCATTCTTTTTGTATAAAATATTTCCATTTATAAAACTTTTGTGGGTTCTTATATTTAATTTTCTATTAGGAGTAACGCTACGATTTGAGTCTAAAGCTCCTAATAATTTTAAATTATTTTGTATATTATTTATTGTAGAGTTTTCAATATCTAAATAAGCACTTATTTCATCAAGTCCATAATATCCGCTGGAAGCACAAATTACACTTAAATTTGGAAGATTGGCATTTTCTATTTTTGCATTTGAAATGACTATTTGGGTTAAGTTCGGACAATTCCCGGAAATAAAAACTTTTTGTTATCATCTATAGATTGATATATCTTTTTAACATTGCTATTTTGCCAAACTTTACACATTTTTCCATTAATATTGAGAATTTTACCGTTATAACTTGAGTTTGGATTATATTTACTAATTTCATTATAGCTTTCTTCAATATAAGGTATAAAAATGTTTCCATTTGTTTCCATTTGTTCGTCATTATCATAAATATTATTTTCATTACTTAATAATAAAGGGCTATTATCTTTAATGTTAGTGTATTCATCTTCTTGAGGTGAAGTAATAGAATGAAAATAGAATAAATTTGTAAAAAAGTTTATTATATTGATAAAAAGTTACAACATTGGTATTGGGGTTGTCGTCGAGGAATATTTAAAATATTTCCTTTAAAAGAATGTGTACTTTTTTTATTTTGTTTGTCATTACTACTGGTATTGTTTAGATATATCTTTCTATCAAGTTTCATAATTTTTTTACCTCGTTTTTATAGTACCAAGACAAACGTAAAAAATAAATATTCTGTAAATATTTGTTAATAAAAAATATATATCTTATTCTTGCGAAGTATTTTTATTGATTGTAAAATATATATACAATGACAATTAATGATTACGATTTTGATACAATAGCTGCGATTGCGACACCATTTGGAATGGGGTCGATTGGGGTTGTGAGAATATCCGGGAATAGAGCTTTTGACATAATTAATCAAATTTCAAGTCAGAAAATTGACACTCCAAATAAAATTTATCATTGTTGGATTGTTGATGAAAATAAAAATTTTGTTGATGAAGTTGTAATTTTGCCTTTTAAAGCTCCAAGAAGTTATACAGGTGAAGATGTTATCGAAATTAATTGTCATGGTGGCATGGCAAATGTTAAAAATATACTGGATATTGTTTTTAAAACCGGGGCAAGATGCGCAAAACGGGGGGAGAATTTACTCAAAGAGCATTTTTAAACAAAAAGCTTGATTTGACTCAGGCTGAATCTGTTTTGGATATTATTCATTCAAACACTTCGACTTTTTGCAAAAAAAAGTGCAACAAATTTGCATGGAAAGTTGTTGATTGAAGTTCAAAATATTAAAATGAATTGCTTGAATTGCTCTCAAAATTGTAGCTTCTATTGATTTTCCCCGAAGATGTTGAAGAAATGCCTTATAATCAAATTGAAAATGTTTTTAAATGACATAATTATTAAAATAAAAAAATCTTATCTCAGGCAAATGAAAGTAATATTTTAAGACAGGGGATTAAAGTTGCACTTTTGGGGGCAGTCAATGTTGGAAAATCCTCATTATTTAACAAAGTTTTAAACTTAAATCGCGCTATTGTTACAAATATTCCCGGAACTACCAGGGATGTTATACAAGAAAATATTACAATTAATGATTTAAATATAAATTTGTCTGATACAGCCGGTTTGCGTGATATAAATCTTGCCGATGAAGTTGAAAAATAGGAATAAATTTGTCAAATGATGAAGTTCATAATGCAAATTTGGTGCTTTTTGTTTGTGATTTAACAGTTAATGTTTCAGATGAGGATATAAAAACTTATCAAAAAATCAAGGAAAAACCGCATATTATTGTGTTTTCAAAAACTGATTTAGTTGAAGAAAAAGAACTGGATAACATTATTAAAGCTAAATTATCAAAACTAAAAGCAGAAAATGGAAACAACTATGTTGCTATTTCCACAAAAAAATGATATAAATATTGATAAACTTAAAAATATGATATTTAAAACCGTGACTGAAAAATTGAATTCTTTTGATGAATTGGAATATGTGACTAATATTCGCCAGCAAAATTGTTTTTACGAAGCATTAAAGTCTCTGAAATTGGCAAAAGAAGGCACTCAAAATCAAGAATTGCAAGATTTAATATCTATTGATATTAAAGGAGCATTGCTTAAATTAGAAGAGATAACGGGGGAAAATATCAATGAAGATGTTTTAAATAATATATTTGAAAAGTTTTGTATTGGAAAATAGTTAAATATGTTATTGAAAAATATCTTTAATTTTGTTAAAATATAAAATTAGTAGGAGAACATATGGAATCTGAGACGAGTATTATATTTAACAGTTTAGTAATTGTTTGTTTACTTCTTGCAAACGGTTTTTTTGTGGCATCGGAATTTGCATTGGTCAGTTCACGCAAAACAAAAATATTACAACTTAAAGAAGAGGGTAATAAAGAAGCCTCCATTGCTTGTGAGGCTCTCAATGATTTAGATAGGTATATAGCTGCAACGCAATTGGGAATAACAATAGCTAGTATTGGTTTAGGTTGGGTTGGTGAAGCTACCATTGCAAGAATAATTGAGCCGGTTTTTATGTTTTTGCCCGGAATTTCAAAATCACTTGCAACACACTCTATATCCGTTGCAATTGCGTTTTCTGTAATTACGATTTTGCATGTTGTGATTGGTGAGCTTATGCCAAAAGCAATTGCTCTTCAATTTCCTGTCAAAATTGCTTTGTTCGTTGCAAAACCAATGAAATTCATTGCCAAAATATTCAATCCTATGATATTCATCTTAAACGGACTTGGTTTTTCATTGTTGAAGGTTTTACACATACCACATTCAAATACTTCTCAGTTTGTACATTCAACTGAAGAATTGAATATGATTATTGATGCAAGTTATCAAGAAGGTGTTTTGAATGAAACAGAAAAAGACTTGCTTCAAAATGTTTTCAAGTTTTCGGATTTGACAGCAAAACAAGTTATGGTGCCTAGAACTGACATGGTTTGCATCCCTGTTGATGCAAGTGATGATGAGTTCAAACGTATAAGCCTTGAAAATCAATATACACGTTATCCTGTTTATAAAGATGATTTAGACCATATTTTAGGAATTGTTCATATTAAGGATTTTTATAGTTTCTTAGCAAATAATCAATATGTTGACATTTCTAAGATAATAAGACCGGCAATGTTGATACCTGGAAACAGTTACTATTGATAATCTTGTTCTTGAATTTAGAAAAAATCATGCTCAAATTGCTATTATTGTGGATGAATTTGGTGGAACTTCAGGTCTTGTGACTTTGGAAGATGTTATTGAAGAAATTGTTGGTGAAGTGCAAGATGAATTTGATGACGAGGAAGAAACAAATATTGAAAAAATAAATGACAATGAATATATTGCCAATGCAATGATGCGAATTGACGAACTTTATGAGTATTTCGGTTTGAGCCTTGAAGAAGATGTTGAAGATGTCGAAACTATTGGTGGGCTTGTTGTTAAAGAACTTGGACGTATCGCTGAAATTGGTGACAAAGCTGAATATAAAGATTTATGCTTTGAGGTTTTGGAAATTGATTGTGCTAGAATTTTGAAATTAAAAATCCAGAAAAAACAAATTTCTGAAAATGAAGATGCCCAAATAACCGATGAACAACAAATAAATCAACAATCATAAAAAAACCTCATTTATATATAAATGAGGTAGAAACAGTAGCATAAGCAATCAGAAGAGTCGAGGATTTATTGTACTTTTTATCATAAACTTTTTTTATAAACTAACATTGAACTTTGTATTTATATATTTTTATTTTTTATTAATAAAAAATTATACTTTTACGTAGTAATAAATTCGTAATATTTGTAATAAATAAGTTTTGTGATAACATAAAAATGAGTAATATTTATTTTTGAACGAAGGAGAGTTGTAAAAATGGTACAAGTTAAAATTTTAGCGGATTTTAAAAATGATTATAAATCCGAAGCACAAAAAAGCTGTTGCTGATGTTAAATCTCGTGCAGGAAAATTCGGTCAATTTTTAAATTGGATAGGTTTTTTACCTAAAAATCAAATTGAAAATATTGATAATCTTTACAGTTTGGCACAAGAAGCAAAGAAAGACGGCTCAAATGAGCTTGCAATTCTTGGAATTGGCGGTTCAAGACATACAACTGAAGCTTTGATGAATATGATTGGTAAAGAAGATAAGGTACATTTTTATTCTTCAGTTGACCCTATAAGTTTTAATAAATTTGCTAAAAAACTTGAAGGAAAAGAAGATAAAGTTAAGTTTTTGGTTGTGTCAAAATCCGGTGGAACATTGGAAACCACTGTTGCATATCAAAATGCAAAAGAACTTGTCAAAGCAAAAACTCCAAATCGCAAACTTGAAGATGCTTTTGTTGCAATGACTGATAAAAATCCTGATAAAAGTAACTTAAGAAAAATTGTGGAAAATGGTGAAATAAAATTATCAGGTTTCGTTCACGATGATGTTGGCGGTCGTTTTTCAATTTTTGATGATGCGACTATCTTCACTCTTGCTTTTGTTGGTGTTAAAAAAGAAGATACAATTAAAATGTTGGAAAGTTCTTTGAAAGCTCAAGAAGAGTTCTTGTCTGATGATGCAAGCAAAAATGATGCTTTAAAACTAGCTGTGTTCAATGTTAATGCTCGTCAAAACGGAAAAATTAAACATTTTATTGAATATTTTGGTGATGAATTTTCAGGCACCACATTATGGGAAAAACAGCTAAAAAATGAATCATTAAAAGCAAACATTTCTACCGATACAAACATTGGGCCTGGGTACTTGCATTATAACGCTGAATCTGATTTAGATAAAAACAATAAAGATTCTTTCTTCACATTTGTAGCTGTAAATCAAGATGATAAATATGCAAATGCGGTTTTAAAAGGTGTTATAAGTGCATATTCAAACCAACACCCTGTTTCAACAATTGAGTTAAGCGATTTATCATTGAGTTCCATTGCAAGGTTTATTGAGCTTAAACATTTTGAAACTTTGTATACCGGTAATATCTTAAGACAACTTAAAGGTGATGTGACTCCAAGTGATGTTGCATTAAGTGAAGTATTGCAACCAAATGTTGAAATATACAAAAAAGAAGTTAAAAAAGCTTTAGCACAGTAACTTCAAGATTCAAACAATTTTTAAAACGGGCGGGATTTAAATTTTTAATTTAAATCCCGCCTGTTATTTTTAATTTAAAAAATAATTATTAAAAAATTATTTTTTCATTTGTTCCATAACTTCTTGAGCAAAGTTTTTCTTGTTTCTTTTCAAGACCTTCACCAAGTTCAAAACGAGTAAATTTAATAATATCAAATTTACCATTGATTAATTGAGAGATTGTTTGATTAGGGTCTTTAACAAAAGGTTGTTCAAGAAGACATTTGTGAGACATAAGTTTGTTGACACGACCTTCAACAATTTTAGCGCGAATGTTTTCAGGTTTTTTTAGCCAAATCTTCCTTGCCCATTTCAATACGAGTTTCTTCATCAATAACTTCTTGAGGAATTTCTTCGCGAGAAATAAACTGTGGAGCACAAGAAGCAATATGCAAACAGATATCTTTTTGCAAGAGCATCATCTTTTGACTTGTTTTAAGCATAACTCCGATTTTGCCATTGTGAACATAAGTAGCAAGGTTGCCTTCATAAGTTTCAAAACGACGCAAAGTTATTTTTTTCACCGATTGTAGCGATTTTTTCTTTAATTTTATCTTCAACGGTTTTTGTTTCATCGCAACAAGCTTTAGAAGCTAACAAAGTTTCAACGTCAGCAGGTTGTGTTTTAAGAATAGTTTTAGCTAAGCAATTAACAAATTCTTTGAATTCTTCGTTTTTAGCCACGAAATCAGTTTCACAGTTAACTTCAACTATTGCACCTTGGTTATCTTCAACAATAGTGCAAACAACACCTTCAGCAGCAATTCTTCCCATTTTTTTTGTCAGCAGAAGCAATACCCTTTTGGCGTAGAAATTCCATAGCTTTTTCCATATCACCATCGTTTTCGACAAGAGCTTTTTTGCATCTAAAATGCCTGCGCCTGTTTTTTTCACGTAGTTCTTTAACCATTTGAGCGGTAATTGTCATAATATAATCCTTTCTTGTTTATTTAGATTAACTTATATAATAAATAGTTTGACTTAATTTTTATTATTTTTCAACTTCGCTTGTTTGAGTTTCTTTTTCGTCAATATTCGCATCTTTGGCACTTACCGCTTTAGCGTTTGAATTTGTATTAGCTTTGTTTTCACGAAGTGCTTTGCCTTCTAAAACAGCATCAGCAATTTTAGAGCTTACGTATTCTATTGAGCGAATAGCATCATCGTTTCCTGGAATAATATAGTCAATACCATCAGGGTTAGCATTTGTATCAGCCAAGCATAACACAGGAATGTTTAATTTGTTAGCTTCTTTAATAGCGATATCTTCCATTTGTTGGTCAACGATAAACAACATATCAGGCATACCACGCATTTCTTTTGATGCCGCCCAAAGTTTTTGAAAGTTTAGCAAGCTTTCTCATAATTTGAGCAACTTCTTTTTTAGGTAGTTTTTCAATATGTCCTGAGTTTATAAAATCTTCTAATTCTCTTAACTTGTTTATGCGAGTTCTGATTGTTTCAAAATTGGTCAACATACCGCCCAACCAACGACGGTTGATATAATACATCCCGCAGCGTTGAGATTCGTTTTTCATAATATCAACTGCTGATTTTTTTGTTCCAACAAAAAACTATATTTTTGCCTCTTGAAGCAAACTCACGTGCAGCAGCACAAGCTTCATCCAATTTGTCTGATGTTTTACGTAAATCTATTATATAGATACCATTACGAGCCGAAAAAATATAAGGCTTCATTTTTGGGTTCCATTTTTGCGTTTGGTGTCCAAAGTGCACCCCTGCTTCAAATAATTCACGAACTTGTGTAGCTGTTTGTTCTTCTGTCATTTTTTTCTCCTTTAATCTTTTTTCTTACACTTGGAATTTAATTACCTCATTACTTTTTCGTAACTAAGCATGTTCTGCCTATCAGCTTACTAAATTCCATATTTAAATTTTAAAACAAACATAAGAAAAAAGGAAATTAATTTTTGTAACTATTTATAATATATTCCGGCTTTTTCAAGTCTTTTTAAAGCTTCCTCAAGTTTAGCAGTTGGTTGAACAATTGATAATCTGAAATGGTCATCGCTCATATCACCAAAAGCTATCCCCGGAGTCAAAACAACACCGGTTTTGTCAAGTACCATTTTACAAAACTCCATTGAGGTGTATCCTTTTGGAACTTTTAACCAAAAATACATAGTGGCGGGTGTGCGCTTCATATGCCAGCCAAGCTTATTCATCCCTTTTGCAATTGTTTCACGTCTTGAATCATATTTGTCCATAATTTTTTGAACGTGGTAATAGTCCATATTTAAAGCTTTGATAGCAGCATCTTGAACAATTGATGATGTTCCATAGTCTAAATTTGATTTCATTGCGTATATAATGTCAATAAATTCTTTTTTTACCAACAACAAAACCAACTCTCCAGCCTGCCATGTTAAATGTTTTAGAAAAAGAATGAAATTCAACTGCAATGTCCCAAGCACCTTCAACTTCAAAAATACTATGAGGACGATATCCATCATAAACTGTTTCACCGTAAGCTAAATCAGAAACAAGAAGAATGCTGTATTTTCTACAATAATCAACTATTTTTTCTAAAAAACTCAATTGGTGCAATTGCAGCTGTGGGATTGTTAGGGTAGTTAATAAAAAACAGTTTAGCTCGTTTTGCGACTTCTTCCGGAATTGTGTCTAAATCCGGTAAATAATCGTTTTCATCAAGCAGCGGAACATGATATACTTCACCGCTTGCAATAAGCGTTCCACGTGACAATACAGGGTAATAAGGGTCCGGGACAATGTTTATATCTCCGGGGTTGGTAAAAAGCCAGTGCAACATTTGCAAGACCTTCTTTCGCACCAATCAATGTTTGTATTTGTGTTTTGGGTTCAACGTCAATGTTATATCGCTTTTTCATCCATTTTGCTATACTTTCGCGAAATTCTAATTTTCCTCTAAAACTTGGATAACCGTGGCTTTTGGGTCTTGAATTGATTTCATTGCTGCTTCAACAATCGGCAATGGTGTTGCTCCGTCAGGGTTGCCAATGCCCAAATCTATCAAATCCATTCCTTTTTCACGTGCTTCTTCTTTCCAATCATCAAGCTGAGCAAAAATGTATTTTGGCAATTTTAATATTTTGTCTGCTGCTTTGATCTCTATTTTGTTTTCTTCCTTAATCATTTTTTATTTCTCCTAATTTTAATATATCATTTTTTATTTTTAAAGCTATGTTGTTAAACGAATGGTTTTTCTCAACTTTTTCACACCCGTTTAATGCTATTTGTTCTAAAATATACTCATTTTTTAAGTAAAAATCAATTTTATCAAATAAATCATAAGTATTATAATAAACTTCCAAATCCTTGCCAACTTCAAAATTTTTGAATATGTCATCCATTTTGTCAGTCAACAAGAAACCTTCTGAAGCAAGCACTTCGTAAACTCTATAATTAATATTATTTTCACCCTGAATAGTTATGTTCAAGTTTATTTTGCTTGAATTATAAACAAAAAGCGAGTTCTTTTTCATTTTTCAAAAATCCTTTATGGCAATTTTTATAAATATACAAGTCATTTTCATTAAGCAAATTATTTTCAATTATGTACTCAACACTTTTTTCAAAATGTGGTCTATAACAAAAAAAGACTAAAATTGTTTTTGTATTTTTTTACGATTTCACAGAGAAGTTCAATTCTTTTTTGTCCGACAGGTCTTCCAACAAAAGATATTGGGTATTTATAACTTTTAAACTCAGTTTTGTAAAATTTAGAGTTTATTCCAAGCGGCAAAAACCTTGAATTTTTTAAACAGGTTTAAATAATTGTTATCCCAAATGTAAATGAGAGTGTTTTTTTTAGTTTGTAAAATATTATAGAGTTCAATATTTTTGTCCCCTAAGGCTAATTGACTTGTTGGGATATCCGCGAAGTAATGAATGGATATAAGATTTTTTAAATTGAGTCAAAGATTTATGAACATTTTCATCCATCAAATAAGAATAGTCATAGCCAAGAACAATTTGCACATTGTATTTTTTTATAATATCTTCGTGAAAGTCATCAATGTTAATGATAACAACGTTAAAGCCGATTTCATTAAAAGCAAAGCCAAGCCCTTTCAAAATAAGGCTTCCGGCGATGCTTTTGGGTAATATGACTAAAATTGTTTTTATCATTATTAAAAATAATTCCTTACGAACTCACAAGACTTAATAAAAAATCCCGCTTTTTAAATTAAAAGCGGGATTGATAAGTTTTTATAAATTTAAACAGCTTAACTTTCCGCATTCTCTTCACTAGATGCGGCGGCGGCTTCAGCAGCTTCTGCTTGAGCTTTTTTTTCTTCTTCAAGTTTAGCTTGAGCTTTTTTAGAAAGTTTCACTTCTTCTTTTTTGTTATAGATAAGTTTGCCTTCATCGTCAGCATTGTTAATTAAATAGCTAACAGTTGGAGTTGGTTGGGCACCTTTTTAATCCAAGCAAGAGCACTTTCTTTATTCAATTTCATTTCTTTAGTTTTTGGGTTATAAAAACCTAATTCTTCAATTGGGGCACCGCTTCTTTTTGTAGTTGAATTTATGACGATTATACGATAAACCGGATTTTTCTTTGCACCCAATCTTTTTAATCTTAACTTTACCATTGTTTTTACAATACTCCTTTGATTTTTGTTTTTACATTGCGCTTTTTAGAGGATTTGGCAATTTTGCTTTCATATTAATTTATATAACCATAACCATAAAATAATTACAAGCCTTTTACAAAAATTAATATTATAATTTTGCAAAGACATTTTATTTCATATTTGCTTGGAGGAAATTAATTTAACATCCTTTACTGATGTTGTGACGAAAATCTTCATTATACCAGATTAAACCTGTTGTAAAAAGAAATTAACTAATTTTGAAATGTCATTAACCCCTTTTAGATATGTTGAATAAGAGGATTTTTGCCATAAAGAAAATCATAAAAACTTAATTGGTAATTATATTGCATAGCCAAATCAATCCAAAGATTTTCATGTATTTGTCCATCTTTATACTCAGGTATATTTTCTTTAAAATATGGAATGTTGTTGATCAATATATTTATAAAAATTTTTTCGACCATTGTATTTCAGATAATTTTTACGAGGTGAATAATTTTGAGGATTATTTATTACTTTATGAATTGTATCGGCTAGAGCTTCCGGAGTATAATTTTCAACAAGCTCACCGCTATTTTCATAAAAAATAGGATGCTCACCTCGAGCCCATTTATTATGATCTTTAAAAGCAATAATTGGAGTGTTGCAACTTTGTGATTCATTTAATGATCTATTTTTACCTTCAATTAAAGAAGTTAATACACAACATTTTGAAGCAGTATAAAATTTGGGAAGTTCTTTATGGTGATTTACGAAAGGCACAACTTCAATTTGTTTTCTAAATGATGAAACATGATTAAAAAATTTATCAAGTTCTTTTCTTTGTTCGATATTAAGTATTGAATAGTCTATTGAACCATCTTGTCCACGTTTTATATCTTTTTGACCTAAAATTAAAGCACATTTTAAAGCTTTTTGATATTTATCATTATATACTTTTAAAGCAGAGCCAAGAATTGGAAGATTTTTAAACGGGTTTGGAGATGAAACACATAAAACATCAAAAAACTTTGGTGTGTTCCAAGTTGGAGCAATGACGTATTCATTTGTAAAATCAGCATCTTGAAGCGGGATAAAAATTATATCCTTTTTGTTTGGATATTTATTTTTAAAATATTCTTCACGTTTTTTTATTTTGATAGCAGGTCAAATAAAAATCGGCATCTTGGCACCAAGAATAATTTGACCACATTGTATAAGCTCCAACGAAGAACAGGTCTTTTAATTTTGGAAAAGTTTTAAGATATATGAAGCAGCTTGTGTAAATAATACACCTTTTGTAAATTTACCTTCATAATATATAATGGTGGAATTGGGATAATAAAATCAATCGTCCAATGATATTGGGGTTCATCTTCAAAAAATTCACCTGTGTATGCATCAATATCATCCCAAATTTTTTTAATTGGTTTATTTATTTTTGGATTTTTTAGATATTCGTTCGGATAAATACCTTTCATAAATTTTATAATATTAATTTTTGTAAATTTTACAATAAACTTTTACAAAAATTTACAAACTGCCAAAACTCTTTTTAAGACTTGATACACAAAGATAAATGCTTATAAATAATAAAATTTGCTCATTTTTAGACTCAAGTCATGTTTTTATTAAGCCGACATAATAAACAATGGTATCGTGTTTATTGTGTAAAAAAACACAATAATAAAAGGGAAAAACAGAAAAGAAATGGGATTATCGGCAAGTAGTTTAAGATTAGCTATGCTGACTGCTCGAAAATCAAGCCTTGAGTTTGAAGGACAGCAGATTAATCAACAGCGTTTGTCTTTATCAAATCAAACAGCTGCTCTTTTCAATGCAATGTTGACAATGCAAGTGCCAACACCGCCAGATCCAACTGAGTTTTCAAAAATGGTTTATACTTTTAATAAAGGTGATGGTTTATCAACACTTTTAAATGTTTCTCGCAACGCTTCGGAGCCTTATACTCATGATGTAACTTATAAAGGACCGAAAACTGATAGCGTGTTAATGAAAAAACAATTAAACAATGTCGGGTTCAAACACGAAAATGGTCAAATGTCAGCTGTTATTGACGGCTTAAGTTATGCTTTGAGTTTAAACGGCAATCAGGAAAAATTGGAGGAATATGTTAAAACTAAAAATACATATGACAATGTAAAAAACGTTGAAACACAAATGCAAGCACTAAATCAAATGCCACAAGATAAAGAACTTTCATCCTCACAAATGAAACAATATTTTGAAGCTTTGGGATTGTCTTCTTATAACACACCAAAACAAGGCAAGGTTGATGATGTTAAAACAATGGATGATGCGTTTAAAAATGTGTATAATTCGGGAGAGTATATAAAAACAATGTTACTATTAAATATGCTTCAAGCACTTTACCTAACGGTATAAGTTTATCAGATAAAACTGACTATATGCTAGCTATATATGCAGATAAACAAGAAACATATAGTCTCAATATGGTCGATAATGATGATAAAAAATATACATATACAAATAAATATGGTGAACTTTGTTCCATAACATATGATGAGAACACAAAAACTTGGAGCTATTCTGCAAAAAAATGTATCAGAAGATGTTTTAAATTGTTTGGGAATATCTTACAGTTCTGTTCTTTGTTATCAAAAGCAAGGTTCCAAAACATTTTTAGAAGCAACTAAAAATAATGCCCAAAATATGTATAATTTTACACCCCTACACCAGTGGTGAGTTGCAAATATCCAACTGTTATTACAATAATACCCGATGGTCTTATGATGTAACACCTTCTAATAATATAACTTTCAGAAAAAATGATGGCACTAAAGTTGCTATAACTGCTGGAGGAACATATGACTCTGGTGATGATAAAGATGTATATACTATAAGTGGAACATATCCTGCTTTGACATTTACGAGAATAGAACAAATTAATGAACTTGTAAACGATAATGTAATAGATAACTGGACATTGGAAGAAGGTTGTTCGTCATTTAATATTACTAATTCAAAAAGTTGCTTGCCTTAAAAATCGTGATTTTATCTTAAATAATAAAACTGGAATATATGAAGCTCAAAACTTACTCGATTCTCTAGGTGTAAATTGTCAAATAGACAGCAATGGTTTATTAACAGTTACAGAAAGTGATACTACTTTGTTCACCACAAAAAATTATAATGAGTTAGGTTTTATTAAACTCAATGATGATAATTTAACTTTTCGGCGAGAGTCTGGTGATGGATTAAAGAAAAACGTATCAGATCTTCCATTTTATTTTTTAAATATAGCTAGCAGTACTCCCTATGTTGCGTATAAAGGAAACAATATTACTAGTTCACTATCAAAACAATTTGAGTTAATAACTGATAAAAATGAATTATCAACAGAACATGGTGAACAATGGGTTAAAGTTAAAAAAAATGATGAAGGGAAATGGCAATATACATATCAATTAACAGATAATGATTCATCCATAATAAAACAAACAAAAAACTTGTGGCGAAAAAAACGTATATGAAAGACGAAGACGGACAATTTTCAAGAACTGATGCCGGCATTAAATACACTTTGACACAAGAAAATGGACAAAATAGACTCTTATATAACGCTTCCTGTAATAAATCTTTGTCAGAAGTTGGTTTAACAGCATATTATGGTAATTATTCATTAGATTCTGATGGAAAATATCGTATACAAGATGAACAGAACCCTCCTCCAGGTATAAATAATAATATATTTTTAAAGATAAGTTCACATATACGGAAAATGCAAGTACTATTCATAATGCAAAAAATAATAAAGCTGGAGAAAAGTGTACTTTTTGAATAAAGGAATTACGGTTAATCGAAATAGTGATGGAACTTATAATATTGAAGGTAAGCTAGAAAATGGTAACTGTTTACCTCAGCATATTTATATAAATCCAGAAACTGACAGAACAGAAACAAAAGAAATAGGAGGGATCAACTATTCTATAACGCAAGAATTTGGTGAAAATTATCATATCAAAGCAACATTTGAAGCTTATGGCTCTTCAGATGGCAAAAATCAATACTATCAATATGATGAAAAAAATCATAGTCTTAAACATTTGATAACAGACGAAGAAGTTGCCGAAAAAACAAAACAAGCGACAATTGCTCAAATGCTTTTACGTAACCAAAATAATGAAAAAAGTGATAATGATAGGTGTTTGACAGTTAATGAAATGTTGGGCTTTTATGAACAAATTTTAAAGCAATTTGGATTGTATGGCTCTTCAGCAACTTATAAAACAAAGTTAGACAAAGCAAAATCTGATTATTTAAGCACAATAGATGCAAAAAGGTGTTGAAAATCCAAAAGATAATGAAGTACTTTTTCTCTTTTATCGATGCAAAAGGCAACAATGCTTATATTTATGTGCCACTTGATTATATTAATAAAGACGGTCAAGTTGATTCAACCTATGCATATATGTATGAAACATCATATTTAGAAAACCAAACTGAAACTATTAGTCAAAAAGCAAATATAATTTATGACGAAAATGGTCGAATTGTCAAAATTTCTTTCGACGACGGAACGGTTGTTTTGCCAGAGGTCAAAACCGAACAGGATGAAGAAGCTTACAATGCAGCCATGGTCAAATACGATTATGAAAAACAAGTTTATGACAAAGAACTTTCAGACATTAATGCAAAAACCGAAGTTATTGCTCAACAAGATAAAAATTTGGAAATAAAATTAAAATCAATTGATACTCAACATTCTGCTATTTCCACTGAAATTGAAGCATTAAATAAAGTTTTACAAAATAATGTTAAATCAGGTTTTAATACTTTTAATGCTTAACTTTATTTGTCAAAATCATCTTATTGTATTATAATATATTTTATAATATTGGTAATATAATAAATGGTAATGATGAAATCAGAAATTGAAACAAAGATAAATAATCTACAAAGAAATTTTTTGGAACTTGATAGTCTTTTCGAACTAAGTGTAATCACAAATCAATCTTACACAATCATTGATTTATTTTTAAATGTATCTGATTTTATAAAAAAATACATAAACATTAAAAATATATATTTTTTCGTAAATAGCAACGGTTATTTTCACCTTCCACCACGAATTTATGATGAAAGAATGTACACCATTGAACTTGAAGCAAATAATCAAGAGTTCCGTTCAATCTTGCCACTTAACAATATTGTACGTGTTACTGATGATAATTCCCAACCTATATATAAATCATTATGGGAGAAATATGGTTTGACAGAACTAAATTGCGATTATGCTTATGCTATAAGTTTGTCAAATGATTCCAGCTATTTAGTTATGTTTACCAAAAAAGATGACGGCAGCTTGTTGACTTCAAGTGATATTAAATTTTTAAAAAGAATTTTTTCATATATACAACCTGCATTTTTAAAGTTGAATAAAAATAAAACTCAAAATGAACAAATACAAAATTTGAACAAAGCATTGCACAATATGTCAATTCTTTATAATATATCTCAGGCTGTAAATTTTATTGATGACTTAAAGCGTTTATTAAATGTTATTTTGGATAAAGCCATTGAAACAATAGATGCTGAAAAAGGCTCTTTAATGCTTTATGATTTTCAAGATAATTCACTACAAGTGAAAGTTGTATATGGACTTGATAATAAAGAAGTTGAAAATAGTATAAACAATGGGCTTATAGAATGTTCAAAATTCAAGCCAAATGAGGGAATTGCCGGTAAAGTTTTTGCTACAAAAACGCCTATTATCTCGAATTTAGGGGAAAATGACCCACGTTTTAAAATAAATGAAGGTGCATTTAAACTTTCATCTCTTTTGTGTGTGCCATTGGTTGTCAAAGGTGAAGCGATTGGAGTCATTAACATTTCAAACAAACGTAATAATAAAGTGTTTACAAAAATTGACCTTGAATTTATGGAAGCATTATCTAATCAAGCTGCTATTGCTATTGACAACGCAAAACTTTATGAACTTGCAACAAAAGATGGTTTGACAAAGCTATATATTTACCGTCATTTTTATAATTTACTTGAAAATGAGATTAATCGTGCTCGCAGATATAAGCATAAACTTTCGCTTTTGATGATTGATATCGACCATTTTAAAAATATAAATGATAAATATGGTCACCTTGCAGGTGATAGGATATTGCAAGAAATAGCTTCTAATATTGAACAAACAATTCGACAAATTGATATACCGGCTAGGTATGGTGGGGAAGAGTTTGCTATAATTCTGCCTGAAACAACTTGTTGTGCTGCTCGTGTCATTGCTGAACGTTTGCGTAAAAAATTCAAGATTTATCCGTCATTTTAGAAGACGGAACTGTTTTAAATGTGACTATAAGCGTTGGTATTGCTGAATTTATGGTGCATGCTGAAAATGTTAAAGATTTAATACATTGTGCTGACATTGCTATGTATAAATCTAAAAATGACGGTCGCAACTGCACTTATGAATACAACCTTGATGAATGCATACGTGTCACTGAATAAAATAAAAAAAAATAAAAAATTATAATAAATTAAACAATACTTCTTTGCAATCTGTTTGATTTTGAAGAAGATAAAATATTTCTTAGTTTCATAATAGCCTGAGAATGAAGCTGGCAAACTCTTGATTCTGAAAGTTCAAGAGTGTCACCAATTTCTTTTAGGGTCAAGTTTTTCATGGTAATAAAGAACCATAATCAAGCGCTCTCTTTCAGGAAGTCGTTTTAAAGCAACTTGTAGGTCTTTTTTGTGTCTTTATCTTCCAAGTTTGTCAAAGGGATCCACAAGCTTGGAATCTTCAATGGTGTCAATGACTGCCAGACTGTCTTCAGACGTTCCTTTTTTGTCATAAATAGACCCAACTGTTTGAGTGTCAGACAAAATAGCCTCAACTTTTTCCTTTTCCATATTAAGCTCGACTGCAACTTCATCAATGCTTGGAGTCCGACCCAATTTTTGACGCAAAAGCTCAACGGTTGTATTAACCTCTTTTATTTTGCGACGCATTTGACGAGGTATCCAATCTTCAGCACGGATTTTATCAATGATATTTCCGCGAATTCTCATAATGGCATAAGTTTCAAAACGAGCACCTTTGTCCGGAGAGTACTTTTCAACAGCATCAATTAAACCCTCAACACCATAGCTTGCAATGTCTTCAATAGCAAAATTTGGCGGCAAATTCATTTTTATCCGACCAACAACATAACGTGTTAAATATATATATTGAACAATTAAAGTATCGCGAAGATTTTTTTGAGTTTTATCTTTTAAATATTCACTCCAAATCTCGCTTAACTTTTCATCTGATAAACGTTCAATATTATTATAGGGATTATGCTCTATGTTTGTTTCCCGACATTAATACTCCGAAAGTAATAATACTCCCAATTTATTTTAATCACTATAAAAAGTTTAAGTTTAATTTAATGATTTAAATCGTATATATAGATGAACTTTTTAAATTTTAAACCATATCTGCAAACAGGCACCAAGTTGAATAGTCTTTAATTTTGACTTTTTGAAACGTTCCGACAAGATTTTTCTCACCATTAAAATGGACTATTTTATTATTTTCGGCTCGAGAATTTAAAACTGTTTGTCCGTCTTCATTTTCTTTGAAGCTTTCAACCAAAACATTCAAAGTTTTGCCCACGCATTTTTTGTTTGAATTTATGACGGCTTCTTTATTTTTGTCGTTTAGAATTTTAAGTCTTTTTTTTTTGTTTGTTCATCAATAAATTTGTCTGTCCATTTTGCAGCAACGGTAAGTTCTCTTGGAGAATATGCTGCTGTGTTGGAATAATCAAGTTCAAACTCTTCAATTGCACTTAAAGTGTCATAGAATTGTTCTTCAGTTTCACCGGGGAAGCCTGCAATAAAATCGGAAGTTATTGTTACACAATTGTCTTTGAATGTTTCACGTATTTTTTTGACAATTTCGCCATATTGTTCTCTTGTGTAGCGTCGGTTCATTGCCTTTAAAACAGTGTTGTTGCCGGATTGCATAGGAATGTGGAAATATTTGCAAATTTTGTCCGACTCCCCCAACTGCTTTAATTAAATCATCAGTAATATCGGTAGGATAAGAAGTTACAAATCGAACTCTAAAATTACCTTCAATTTTTGATATTTCTCGAAGCAAATTTGCAAGGGTAATTTTTTCATCTTTTAAGTCTTTTCCATAACTATCAACATTTTGTCCAAGAAGCGTGATTTCTTTAAACCCTTGTTTAACACAAGTTTTCACTTCTTCTATTATGTTATTAAAATCGCGACTTCTTTCACGTCCACGAGTGTATGGAACAATGCAATATGTGCAAAAATTGTTGCATCCTTCAATAATAGGTACCCAGGCGTTAAAACTTTTATCGCGAATGATACAAAAATCAGAGTTTTCTTTTACCGCCGTGTTTGTTATGGCACAAACTCTTTCACCATTTTCAACTCTTTTTATCAATTCCGGCAATTCATATATGTTGTGTGTTCCAAAAACAAGGTCTACATTTTTGTTGCGTTTAAAAACATTTTCTTTTTCTGTTTGTGCAACACAACCACAAATTCCAATTTTTAAATTGGGGTTCTTAGTTTTAAGTTGCCCCCAACGACCAAGAGTGCTAAAAGCTTTGTCTGCACTTAATTGCCTTATTGAACATGTATTTATTAAAAGCAAATCTGCATCTTTAAAGTCTTTTGTTTCTTTGTAGTCAAAATGTGACAGCATGCCCAAAATTCGCTCACTGTCTGATTTATTCATTTGACATCCCAAGGTTTCAATATAAACTTTCTTCATTTTTTTATTATAACAGAAAAATAATTTTGCACTAATATATTCGTTATGATAATATAAAAAATATATATTTTTTCTCAAGGAGGGTCTTTGTGCGTTCTAGTGATTTGGATAATATTAATTTTAAGCCGTTTTTTATAAATACCAATTTAGTTTTAGAAAATGAAGACCTTTTGACCTCTGACAATCTTTTTTCAACAATTGCCGGAAACACTGGTAATTCTTATATCGGCTATGCTATCATCAAGATTATTTATGGACATTATAAAAAAGTTGATCAAATTCAAAGTATTTGGAATTATGATTTTTCAAAAACAAATCAAGATACAAAATTTATTAATGAAAACTACACTCACGTTGTTTTTTGTATGCAAGACCAGTTGAATACAAATGAAGTTTTTAAGAATATTCCTTGGAGTAAAATAACAAAATTTATAGAAAAAAATAAATTTGCCTTTCATTCCTGTTAGTGTTGGGGCTAATTGTGCTTATAATGACAGTATATTTTGTGATTTGCATAAGATTTTAAATAAAGATTTAATCAGATTTATAAATACACTTGCTTCAAAATCTGAATTAATAGGTGTGCGAGGAGAAATGACACTTGATGTGCTTAATCGATTAGGGGTTAAAAACGCGCTTCCGGTTGGTTGTCCGACTTTTTTGAAGAATTAAATCCAAATAAACAAATTATTAAAAAGCCATTTAATGAAAATTTTAAAGTTTTGAAAAATATGACCACTTTGTTTAAACCAAACGATCCTGAGCCTGTTATACTGCAGGATGAAAAGAATACAATTGACTGTTTGTTTTTTAATAATATTGTGCAAAATAAATATTATAAAGCTTCTGATAAATTTTTAATCAAAAAATTTCTTTTTGACAACCAAAAAGTCTCGACGTTTACCTCTATTGACAAATGGAAAGACTATGTTTCGCAATTTGATTTTTTGTTAGGTTCAAGAGTCCATGGAGCAGTTTTGGCCTTGAATTCTAAGCCTGAAGGAGTTGTTGCGTTTGTATCTCAAGGGGACATTCGTGCCTTTGAGATGACTAAATTATTAAAGATTCCCTATTGTGATTTTTTGACAAATGATGTTGGAAATAAATCAGTCGAAGAATTATATGAGTTGGCTTGTTTTGATGATTTTAATAAAAATTATAAAAATAATTATAACAATTTTATGGATTTTTGAAGAAAAATGGTGTACCACTTGAAAAAACACAAGATTTTAAAACTCAAAATGACAAAATTCCTCAATTGACCCAATTGTCAAAAGAAGATGTAATTGATAATATATTTAACCAAGTAAACCTTGCATATAGTGAGAATAAAAACAATATTGCAAAAGAGAAAATTATATTCCCATATTTAAAAATAAAAAATTGAAACATAACATTGTTTTATTTGATAAAAAAGGGAATAACATAAGCAAAAAATGCTCAAAAAGTTCAATTATGTCTTTATATCGAAAACAAATTGAAAGAAGCATAAAACTTAAAATGCAAACCCAAATGCCGCTTAAATATGAGGATTATTTGAGTTATTTTTATTCAATCGATTTGCAAGGCAAGTTTGATAATATGGCGAAAAAATATAAAAACAAGAAAATATTTATTTACGGTGCAGGACAAATTTCAAAATGTATTTTGGAAAATTTTGATTTGTCTTGTTTAAATATAGTCGGGGTTTGTGATAGAATTTTTAAAGATGATGAAAATGAAAAAATATTTTTCAATATAAAGCCCATTCATATGAATGGGTAAGCAAACTTGAATATCAAGTTTGCTTACTTTTATCTTGAATGTAAAAAGAAATAAAAAATTGTTTTAAAGCTGATAAAATAAAATTAAAATACGAGGAAGTTGTTAAGATATGACATTGAGTGATGTGTTGGAAATTATACTTATTACATACAATCGGGAAAAATTCTTAAAAAGAACATTTGAGCAAATTTTTGACAATGAAAAATCACCGGTAAGAAACTTAGATGTGACAATTCTTGACAACAATTCAACTGATGGAACTTCAGATCTTATAAATGAATATCAGGAAAAATTTTCAAACATAAAACATGAAAAAAATTTACGCAATATAGGCGGCAATGCAAACATAGCAAAAGCTTACACCATGGCGAAAAAAGAAGTATGTGTGGGTGTTGTGTGATGATGACACTTATGATTTTGAAGGGTTTGAACAAATTGAAAATGCTATAAACGAAGAATATGACGTTATTTTTGTTCAAAAAACGGACAAAGATTTTCCCTCAATTTTCACAAAAGCTTCATTTGTTCCGGGGTGTATTTACAAAGTTTCAAATTTCACAGACACTGTCATTTGCAATATGTATGACAACATTTCAAATATGTTTCCTCATCTTGCTCTGATAGCGAAAAATATAAATGATAATAATAAAATTTTTATTCCCGATAAAGATTTTATACATACCTTTCTTGGCAACAGCAGTTATGATTGCTATATACGTGGCTATAAAAATAAAGATGAAATACCACAATGTCGAAAAAATATGTTTTGGGGTGTTGGATATTTTAATTCCTCGGCTTTAATTAAAGATAAAAAAATAAGAGAAGATATTTTAAACAATGTAAAAATGGGGTATTGTAAAAATTTGAGTCAGTCAATAAAAAATGATTTAAGATTAAACTATTTGTTTTATAATAATTCTTTGTATAATATGTTTTGTTTATTTAATCCCTTAAGTTTTACACAAAAAATGGTTTTTACGAAGGTTTTTATGTTGTTTTTGTTTAATGTTATTTTCTATTATCGTTTTGCAATAAAAATTTTTATTTATGCCAAATGACGAAAAATGGGATAAGTACTTAAAATTTGTTGACGAACAAAAATATATAGACAAACTTGCTAAAAAAATATAAGGGTAAAAAATATTAATTTATGGGGCAGGAACAATAGCAGAGCACATCTTTGATAATTACGACTTGTCAAAACTTAATATAATTGCCGTGTCTGATAAAAAATATTCTTCAACTTCAAAATATAAAGACTATATTGCAATACCCCCGAAGACATAACGGATTTGAACCCTGATGTAATTTTGTTCACTTTATATAATTATAAATCTGTTAAAAAAGATTTTAAACAACAAAAAATATCTGCCAAAATGGAGAACATGATTAAAAGAGACCGCTATATTTTAATTTAATAAAGTTGTATAAAAAGATAGCTTGTTTATGTTTTAATATAAAACAGGTATAAATGTTTGGAGTAAAAAATAAAGTGAATAAAATTAATATAGGTATTATAGGTTTAGGGACAGTAGGTTGTGGTGTTGTCAAAACATTAAAAAATTTTCCGAATATAAATATTGTTCAAATTGCCGTTAGAAACAAAAACAAAAAAAGAAATATTGACAATTTGAATGAAAGCATAATAACCGATAATGCTTATGATATTGTAAATAATCCTGAAATAGACATTGTTGTTGAGGTTGCAGGCGGTGTTAATCCTGCTTTTGATTTGTTGACCAAAGCGTTAAACAATGGAAAACACATTGTGACAGCAAACAAAGAACTTTTAGCAAAACACGGTGATGAGCTTTTTAAATTGGCAAACGAAAAAGGTTTAATAATCTTGTATGAAGCTGCAATTGCAGGCGGAATACCAATTATTATGCCGTTAAAAATGACTTTATGCGGAAATAAAATATCAAAAATTCAAGGTATTTTGAACGGAACCACAAATTATATTTTGACGAAAATGAAAGAAAATAAAGAACCGTATGAAGATGTTTTGAAAGAAGCTCAAGATCTTGGCTATGCCGAAACTGACCCAACAAATGATGTTATGGGGTATGATGCTGCTTATAAAATTTGTACGCTTGCAAAAATAGGCTTTAACAGTCAAGTAGATATAAACAAAATTTATACTGAAGGAATAACTAAAATAACAGATGAGGATATTGAATTTGTCGATGAGCTTGGGTATACAATAAAACTTGTGGCACAAGCTTCTTTGAATGAACAAAATGAAGCAGACATTCGTGTTCACCCTGTGCTTGTTAAAAATGACAATGTCCTTGCAAAAATAAGCAATGCCACAAACGCTGTCAAAGTATGTGGAACACCTGTTGGTGAAGTTTGTTTTATTTACCCGGGAGCAGGCGAAATGCCAACTGCAAGTTCAGTTGTCGGGGATATTCTTATTCTTGCTAGCGAAATTGAAAATACAAATGGTGCAAAATCTTTGTGCTTGATGATGAAAAATTCTGAAACTAAAGCAAGTCAAATAGATATATCTCAAACAAAAAATGAATATTATATGCTTATTGTTGCCCAAGACCACAAAGGTGTTATCGGTACTATCGGTAAAATCTGTGGTGACAACAATATTAGTATTCAAACGGTTATGCAGCGTGGCATTGAGAATGATAATATGGCTAAAATTGTTGTAATCACTTCAAAATCAAAAGAAAATGACATTAAAAATGCGATTGATGAAATGAAAACCAATGAATCTATTTGCACAATAAAAAGTTTAATTAGAGTATTAAATTAAGGAGATGTTAAATAAAATGTGTTCAAAATATCAAGGACTCATAGAAACATATAAAGAGTATTTACCGGTATCAGAAAAAACTCCGGTTGTAAGTTTGCTTGAAGGAAAAACACCTTTGATAGAAGCAAAAAATTTGGCTTCTAAAATAGGTTTAAAAAGTTGTAAATTATTTTTAAAATATGATGGTTTAAATCCAACAGGCAGTTTTAAAGATAGAGGCATGACAATGGCTGTTTCAAAAGCAGTTGAAGATGGCGCAAAGGCCATAATATGTGCATCAACCGGAAACACAAGTGCTTCTGCCGCTGCTTATGCAGCAAAGTCAGGTTTAAAGTGCTATGTTTTAATCCCTGATGGTTATATTGCAATGGGCAAACTATCCCAAGCTATGATGTATGGTGCTTGTATAATAGCGATTGACGGAAATTTTGATGAAGCTTTGGAAATGGTGCTTGAAATTTCTAAAAATTATCCTATTCAGCTTGTAAACTCGTTAAATCCATATCGTATAGAAGGACAAAAAACTGCGGCTTTTGAAATAATTGAAGATTTAGGCGATGCGCCTGATTATCACTTTATTCCTGTTGGTAATGCAGGCAATATCACAGCTTACTTTAAAGGATTTTCTGAGTGGTTTGATATGAAAAAATCAACTAAAATCCCTAAAATGATGGGGTATGAAGCACTTGGTGCTGCTGCTATAGTTAAAGGTGAACGGATTTTAAAACCGGAAACACTTGCAACCGCCATTCGCATTGGTAACCCTGCAAGTTGGGAAAAGGCTGAAAATGCCCGAGATAAGTCAAAAGGCACAATTGATTGTGTGACTGATGATGAAATTATATCCGCTTATAAATTAATAGCTCAAAATGAAGGTGTTTTTGTGAGCCTTCTTCTGCTGCTTCAGTTGCCGGACTCATAAAGGCAAATAATATGGGATTGATTGATGAAAATAGTATCATCACTTGCACTTTGACAGGAAATGGCTTAAAAGATCCTGATAATGCTATAAAATATGGTATTTCTCAAGTTCATAAAACAAAGTGTGATATAACCGAAATTGTAAAAAACATGGGAATATGATTATAATATTTTAAAATTATAATTATATAGAAATATCTCATAAAAAAATAACTTGAATTATTGAACAAAATCCAAATAAATTGTATTTTTTATTGTGTTTTTTTTATTTATTTTGACGATATTATTAAAAACATTTTTTAATAATATCGTTTTTATAAAATAAAAATTAAAAAAATGATTTTCATTTATAGCTAATAACAAGTACTAATATTTTATGGTTTTCATATTTTTAAGGACAAATTAATAATAGAACAAATTGAACATTATATTTTACACACAAACTTTAGTTTCTTTTACCTTGTCCATTGTTGTATTTTTGACAATAGCTTTTAAAAGTCCGTCAAACAAAGGATGAGGGTGTATTGGACGAGATTTGAATTCCGGATGGAATTGACAAGCGACAAACCAGTCATTTTTTGGATATTCAACTATTTCGCAAAGCATGTTATCAGGAGAAACTCCGGAAATAACAAGACCTGCATCTTCAACAATTTTTCGATAATCATTGTTCATTTCATAACGATGGCGATGCCGTTCAAAAATCGTAGAAGCATTGTCATAGGCTTCTTTTGCTTTAGAACCTTCTTTAAGTTTGCATTCATAAGCTCCCAAACGCATTGTACCGCCATAACCTTCAACATTTTTTTGTTCTGTCATTAAATCAATAACAGGATAATTGGTACCTTCGTCAAATTCAGTTGAGTTTGCATCTTTCAATCCACAAACATTTCTTGCATATTCAATGACAGCACATTGCATTCCCAAACATAGTCCTAAAAATGGAATGTTATGTTCTCTAGCATAACGAATGACATTTAGTTTTCCTTCAATTCCTCGAACACCAAATCCTCCGGGGACAACAAGTCCTTGACAATCTTTCATAACCTCTTTAGCTTTGTTATAGTCTATGCATTCATCCGATGCTATCCATTTTATATCAATATTTGTGTCATATTTATACCCGGCGTGTTTTAGTGACTCAACAACAGAAATATAGGCATCTGAGAGTTTTGTATATTTTCCGGCGATTGCAATTTTACAGTTTGCTTAGGATGTTTTATTTTGTCAACTAATTTTGCCCATTTAGTCAAGTCCGGTTTTTTATTTTCAACATTTAAATATTTTAAAACAGTGGTTGCAAAATTTTGTTCTTCAAGTGCAAGGGGTACTTCATAAATACTTTTCATATCACGACATTCAATGACTGCTTCTTTTGCTACCGAGCAAAACAAAGCTAATTTTTCTTTTTCTTTTACTGAAATTGGTTTTGAAGTTCGACAAACCAAAAACTCAGGTTGAATACCATAACTTCTGAGCATTGTAACACTATGTTGAGAAGGTTTTGTCTTCATTTCATTAGAAGTTCCCAAATATGGTATCAAAGTTACATGGATTGAAATAGAATTGCCAATTCCAACATCCTGACGGAATTGTCGAATAGCTTCAATAAAAGGTAATGACTCAATGTCACCAATAGTTCCGCCGACTTCAACAATGATAAAATCACTTTGAAATTGAGTTTTGGCTTTTTAATGCGAGCTTTAATTTCGTTTGTAATATGAGGAATTGTTTGAACAGTAGCGCCAAGATAGTCTCCGCGTCTTTCTTTTTCAATGACCTCTTTATAGATGCTACCAGAGGTGACATTATTAATCTTTCCTAAATTAGCATTGGTAAAACGTTCATAATGTCCTAAGTCAAGGTCGGTTTCAGCGCCGTCATCAGTAACAAACACTTCTCCATGTTGAAAAGGGCTCATTGTCCCGGGGTCTACATTTATATAAGGGTCAAATTTTTGAATAATAACACTAAAACCGCGAGATGTTAAAAGTTTTCCTAAAGATGCAGCTACAATCCCTTTTCCAAGAGATGAAACAACACCGCCTGTTACAAATATAAATTTAGTCACTTTATTTTTTCTCCACTAATTAATTTTTGGTACTTTGAAAAATCCGTCTTCAACCTCGGGACCGTTTTTCATAAGTTCGTCTTTTGAAATCTCACATTTTACGTCATCACAACGTGTAACGTTATAAAAAGGAAGAGCATGACTCATTGGTTCAATACCTTCTGTGTCAACTTCATTCAACTCGTTTGCATATTTCAAAATATCACTTAACTGTTTTGTATATTTTTGTTTTTCTTCTTCTGTAAGTTCTAAACGTGCAAGCTTTGCAACATATGTTCAACATCTTTTACGGTAATCATATCTTAGTATTCCTTTTTTTATTTTATTATATCATAAATTATTTTTTACGATAAGCAAAATTTGAAATGACTGAGCAGACAAGTGAAAATAATATTCCTATATATAAAGTTATATGATAAGCTTTAATGTACGAAAATTGATAATCAATATTATTTTTTGTAAATATTTTTAAAAGCGTATCAAAAATACTTATTGCCATGTTGACGGCTATAATCATTCCAGCGTTGCGAAACAGAGCAAGAATTCCACTTGCAGAACCTCTGTTCTCTTTTGTTGCAGTGTTCATAATGGCAGTATTTGTGGGAGATTGAAATAATCCATTTCCCATACCAATTAATGCTTGAGCTAAAATAATCAAAGCAAAGTTAGCTTCAAATTTAAAAGTTGTGAAAATCAAAAGCCCTATTGATACGGATATCGGATCGAGTGTTGTCAAAACTCTGCTTCCGTATTTTCCCGCCAAATTTCCGGCTATAGGTGCAGTTGAAACAAGTGCTATTGAAAACGGTAAACAAAAAAGCCCAACTTGAAGTGGAGTCAATTTTAGTATTTCTTGAAAATACAAAGGAAATAAAACACCATTTGCAAACAAGCCCATATATGACAAGGATAAAGCTATGTTTCCAAGTGCAAACGATTTATTTTTAAAAAGTTCAAATTTCACAAGTGGACA
Organism: Candidatus Melainabacteria bacterium; assembly: GCA_022009935.1. Lineage (GTDB taxonomy): Bacteria > Cyanobacteriota > Vampirovibrionia > Gastranaerophilales > Gastranaerophilaceae > UMGS1477. Next base: position 52,478 of record CP091731.1, read on the forward strand.
TTTTGCACGGTTTTCGATAATAAAAAATAAAATGGCAAAAACTATAAAAAGTAAAAACGTAACAATTGTGTTTAAAGAACCAATCCCCCAAATTTGTGCTTTTGTGGTAAAAACAAGCATTGAGGTCATAAATACAGCAAATGAAAAAAAAGCCTAATGTGTCAAATTTAAATTTTGTTTCTATACAGTTATCAGGAATAAGTCTATAAGAGAAATACGCTCCAAGCAAAGCGATTGGAATGGCAGGCACAAAAACAGCTCTCCAAGAAAAGAAATTTATCAATATACCACCCACAGCAGGCTATGTCATGCCTCCAAGAGCAATGATACCACCAAGAATACCCAATGCCTTACCTCGTTTTTTTATTCTTGAAAATTGATGCAACAATAGCTGTTGAATTTGACAGTAAAATAGATGCGCCAATTGCTTCAACACAACGAAACCCTATTAAAAATGGTAAACTTATGGCAGTTGTGTTTAGAAAAGAACCCAATGCAAAAATATAAAACCAAGAGTAAAAAGTTTTTTCTTTGAAAAATTGTCACAAAGTCTGCCAAACAAAGGTAATAATATAGTTAACACCAACATATATGCTGTTATTACCCACTGGACATCTTCAAGTTTTGCTGAAAAACTTTCAGAAATCTTATACAATGCAACATTGACAGTAGATGAATCAAACATGCCCAAAAAACTGCCTGTTGCAATAATTGAAAATATTGTCCATTGATATCGAGATTTGCTCATATAATTATTATACAACCAATAAATTTATGTTATAATATGTTTGTTATGAATGAATATTATAAAGAAAAAAATTGGATTTTATAAATTGCTTTTGACATTGTTGGCGACCGCTTTTTATGGGACATTTGGATGGTATTTTGTAAATTATAAAACTATACTTTTAAAAGAAGCAATTGTTTCTGTTTTTGGAATGTTTTTTATTTTTTAGCTTTATTTTGGCAAGTGTTATCAAAATAAGATTTTATACAGATAAAATGCGAAAGGATTGATTATGGTAAATGAAAATATAAGTGTAGCAATTTTATTAATTTCAATGTTTACATTTTGGGGAATAATGATGTATGCACTTTGGGATCCAAAAGAACCCATACAAAACAATTCAAATAATTCACAAAAATAGTTTTTGTAAAAAAAATTTAATATTAAATTGTATAAGATATGCTTGAATGTTTTGATTTAAGCATATTTTTTATTGTAAAAATAAAAGCCTTGGTTAAGTTAACCAAGGCAAAATCCAGACACATTTCTTAAATATAGTAAGATTATATAAAAAAAGATTTTTAAAAGTCAATATTTTGTTCTAGTTGATAACAAATTGGACTAAGTAAATTTCAATGAGTGTCAAATAAAATAGACTTTATAATATTTTATAGAATTATAATCTTATTTAACGATTTTTACGCTTGTTGTGGTGAAACTAGTTTTTTTCAAAACATTTATTATTAATTAAGAGCTACTTTTTGAAAAAGATTGACTAAGTTTTGTTAGAACAACAAATAGTGCACAAAAATAAATTCCAAAAATAATATTTTCAAGCATTTTTTAATTCCTCCAATATTTTAGTAATATTGTTGTTAACATTAGCTATGTTAATTAAAAATAACAATGAAAAATAACACCCGAATATCAAAGCTAAAATAAATAAAACTTTGTTTAAATTTAACAAATGCAGTCCAAATAATCCTCCTATTAAAACAATAATTAGAGTTACTAAATTTGTTCTTAAATTGATTAAATTTTTTAATTTTTCAGTATAATATTTTTCCATAATCTGATACTAACATAATATAAGATTTTTTCAATGTTTTTATTTTGACAAAGTGTATATTAAAAAGTTAAATGAAGTTGTATCGTTATTTATAAAACCAAAAACGACAGATTATATAATCTATCGTTTTTTTTTAATCATTATGAGGATACCTAGTCTTTATTCTTACACCTCATGCTGCTCATCCTCCTGCGGTTCCTCATCACTAAAAAACATGAAGGGGAAGGGGGTAAGTAAGCTGTTGGACGTATCTGGGTTGTCGGAAATACTGTCTTCAAATTCATATTTGGCATCTTGTGCTTTTTGTCGTTGTTCTCTAGACTTTATTTCGTTGCTAATTGTATTTAATATATCAAAAAGTGGTTCAAGAGCTTTTCGTGTCTTATCTAAACTGCTTTGCTCGTTTCTTAATTTATCTTGTTCAGTTTTTAGGTTAGATTTATTTGTAGCTATAGCTTTTTCTAACTCTTTAATATCGTTATCTCCCTCTTGTTTTTCTTTTTGTCGTTCTTTAAGAGTGCTAAGTTGTTTGTTTTTCTCATCTAATGTTCCTTGTATGCCTTCAATATTGGACTGAATAGTTTCTTTTTGCTTTTATAATCTTGGCAATTATGTTGTTTTGCTTATGAGAGCTTTTTAGACAAGTAGAGATGACTTGCTTAGCAGGCCAACAAATATTTACCATACTGTTAATATTTTTGTTATAGGTTTTATAAAAATCAGTGTTTATAACGTCAATATATTTCTTTTCTAGTTCGCTAATTTTAGTTTTATTATCTTCTATTTCCTTGTCAATTTCATCTATCTTTTGTTTATTACTTTCAGGGCTATTCTAGCCTTTATCTAGTTTTTCGTTCTCTTGCTCGAGTTCGGCATTTTTTTGCTCTAATTCTTTTTATTTTATTTTGCATAATAAGTATTTAAAGCATCAGCTGTTTGCTCAAACTCTAGAGCCTTTTCTTATGTTGCTCTTTAAATACCGTAGTGAATTCACTAATAATCTTATCAGGCTGAGCATCTTTAGCATCTAATTGATCTATATTAAGCTGCACCGGACTCTTAGATGCTTCTTCCATAGCCTTTTGTAATTCTTCAGATATTTGTTGAGCACTTTTAAGACTATTAAGCTCAATATTAAAATATTGCTCTGTTTTTAGGCGCAGATGCGCTTGTTGGTTCTTCTCTTACTCCTCCTGTAGCAGGAAGTGTGCCTTTCTCTTCTTCTGCTGCTTCACCTGTAGTAGCACCTTTTGGTTTATTCGAAGATGTTATTGCTTTTTCGATTTCATCAAACCAATTGTCTTTTGAGCTGTCTACTAGAATTAAGGTTTTTTCATCTTTACCATATGCCTTTGCTACATTTTCAATATCACCTTCTTCTTTAAATATTAATTTACCATGATGTTTGTTAATAAAATCAGTACCTAACTTATCTGTTAATTTCTTTTGATTCTCCTTAGTTGCAACTATTACAATCGTACCGAAGGTTTTGCTGTCATCAAGGGTAGTTTTTATTGTTTCTGCAACACCACCCCAAGTTGCGCCTGTCCAAGATTTATCTGTTTTAGCAATAGTGGCCAATTTTGTAGCACTTTCACCTTCACCTTGGGTTAATTGAGTAAAACCTTTTAAATTATCTGCACCTTTCTTTGTGCAACCTGTAGCACTCAAACCGACAAAGGCACCGACAGCTAAAGCTATAGTACCTAATGTAGTTAAGCCTATTGTCCATGCTTTTTTCTTTTTTGTTCTTCTTGGTTGCTTAATACAACTTCATCAACCTCATCACCACCAAAATATTGACGATTGTACCCTTGAGACTGTTGTGCTTTATTTAAATTTTGAGTTGCCGGTAAATTTGCTATTGGATTCATATAATTTTCCTTCTATTATTTTTCACACACTAATATAAAAAAAATAAAAAACTAAAATTGCTAGTTTCCTACAAAATTGTTACAAAAGTTTACAATTGATTTAAAAAAATAGTTTAAGTATAATCGTTATATGAATTCTTTAAACTTGCTTAATCACATAATTATTGTTTATTCCGACGATATTCAAAATTCAAAAAACGGTGCCTTGGCATTATGTGACTCTTTGAAACAAAAAAAATATCTCTTCTTCTGTCGTTTCGATAAACAATCTTCCAAAAAATGCTTCCCTTTGTCATTGTCATGGGGGGCGATGGGTCGATTTTAAAAGCTGCTCGCTTTTTTGCTCCTTTTAATGCCCCTATTTTAGGGGTTAATCTCGGTCGTTTGGGCTTTTGTCTCAAATTAACCTTGATAACTTAAATTTTTTGACTGAACAAATTATTAATAACAATTACCAAATTGAAAACCGTTTGATGATTAAATGCGAAGAAGCCAATTTTTTTGCGCTAAATGACATTGTGATTAAAGGTGACACCATATCACGAACTTCTCGTTTCTATTTGAAAATAAACGGGCAAAAATTGTGTGAATACCTTGCTGATGGTCTTATCGTCTCCACCCCCACAGGCTCCACAGCATACACTCTCTCGGCCGGTGGATGCATTTGTCATCCCTCTTGCGATAATCTCATCATTGTTCCAATTTGCCCTCATACTTTGACTTCCCGTCCAATTGTCGTTCCTTCTTCGCATGAAATAGAAATTTCAACCTGCAAAAATTGTTCAAATATCATTGCCATTGCCGATGGACAGCAAGTTTCAAACATACCTTCAAATTTAAAAATAGTTGTTAAAAAGTCATTTTTTTATGCTAAACTTATGGTATTAAAAGGTTTGAATAATGATTTCTATTCTATCGTTCGGGATAAACTATCTTGGGGTGTTTCTCCTAAAATCAACAGGGTTTAATGTAGCATGATTAAAAATTTGTATATTAAAAATTATATTCTTATTGACGAGTTAAATTTGATTTTTGACCCCAAATTTAACGCCATCATTGGTGAAACAGGTGCCGGCAAAAGCATTATTATCTCCGCTATAGACATTGTTTTTGGGGCTAAGGTCGCAAACAAAGAGGTTATCAAAAAACGAAGCTTGTGCAAGCATTGAGGTCGTTTTAAGATTGAGTGACAACTTTGACAAAACCATGCTTATCGACAACGGAATAACAGATTTTGATGACGAAATTGTTCTTTCTCGTGAAATAACACCATCTTCTTCAAGGTGCCGTATCAATGGAACGCTTGTTTCTCTCGATTTTGTTCGAGAACTCAAAACAAAACTTCTTGACATTCATTCTCAACATCAATCATACTCTTACATGGCGCCTAAATACCACATTCATCTTCTTGATAATTTTGACAAGATGCTCCATCAAGAGTTGCTTAACAACTACAAAGCTATTTTTGAAAAATATCAAAACTTAACCAGTGAATTGAAAGCACTTGAAAATACTTCAACTTTAAACCAAAATCAAATCGATTTTCTCAGATTTCAAATTGATGAGATTGAATGCGCAAACATTCTTTCAGAGGATGAAGATGAAAAAATTATCTCCAAGCTTCAAATTCTTGAAAATTCTGAAAAGCTCAAAGAATACACCTACAATGCCTACTCTGTTTTATATGAAGGTGAAGACAACATAATTGACAGGCTTAGTTTTGTCAAAAACAACATTCAAAAAGTGTGTCTCCTCTGACAGTTACTTTGACTCCATTTCTGAAACTTTGGAAAATGTTTACGAGTTGTTACGTGATTCAAGTTCGCAAATAAGAAGCTATTTTGACAACATTTCTTTTGATGAGCAAACTTTCAACGAATTAAATGAGCGAGTCGATGTTTTGAACAAGCTCAAGCGTAAGTATGGAACCAACGTTAAAGGATGTTTTGGCTAATTATCAAAAATTTAAAGATGAATACAACAAAATCGAAACGAAAGATGAGCAAATTTTGCAAATAAAGAAAAAAATTCAAGAATTGCTCCCAAGTTTGGAAAGTAGCGGCCAAATTTTGACACAATCCCGTCAAAATTTGGCCGCCAGATTGTCAAAAATGATGGAAAAAGCTTTAATTAAGCTTGAATTGCCCAAAACAAAATTTGAAGTCAAATTAACAAAAACAGATTTTAATGAATCCGGTTGTGACAATGTTGAGTTCATGTTGTCAACAAATGTTAGCGAAGAAGTTAAACCGCTTGCAAAAAGTCGCCTCAGGCGGTGAAATTTCACGGGTCATGCTCGGTTTGAAAACAATTTTTGCACATGCTGACAGCATTGACACTTGCATTTTTGATGAAATAGACACAGGAATTTCCGGAAAAGCTTCTATTTCGGTCGGAAATGCTATAAACGTCCTTTCTCAAACTCACCAAGTTATTTGTATTTCTCACCAACCGATAATTATGTCACGTGCTGACAATATACTTTATGTTTCAAAAACTCAAGATGATGAAACTAAAATAAATGTGAATAAGTTAAATGAAAATGAAAAAATTCAAGCCATCGCAATGTTAGCCGGTGGAAAAATAAACGAAGAAACTATAAAATTTGCAAAAGATTTAATTGACGAGGCAAAATCAAATGATAAAAATTACGTTAGTGCAAAATAATGCAAAATTGGCTGATAAAAGTTACAATTTTCAAAATATAGAAAAACTTTTAAGTCAAAATCTTAAAGAAGCTACGGATATAATTGTTTTGCCTGAACTCTTCGCTATTGGCTGGGATTGTGATTGTTTTGAAGCTCAAAAAAGAAGTCGGTTTTGACAGTGAAACTTGTAATTTTTTAAAAAAAATTGCAAAAAAGTACAATTCAAATGTTCTTGGTGGAAGTTTTGTTCGAGTTGATGAATGTGGCAGTTTGAAAAACACCATGCCAATTTTCAACAGAAATGGTGAATTGGTTGAGTATTATGACAAAATGCATTTGTACAGCTATTTAGGTGACACTGAAAACAAACATATAAGAAACGGTGAAGTTGTAAAAGTAGTCAATCTTGATGTTTGTTCGCTTGGTGTTTCAATATGTTATGATATTAGATTTCCCGAAGTGTTTCGTCAACTTGCTTTAAATGGTGCTAGTATATTGTTTAACTGTGCAGCTTGGCCAAAATCCAGAAAGGATCATTATATTACTCTTGCTAAAGCTCGAGCAATTGAAAATCAAAGCTATTTTGTTGCTTTAACTCAAGTTGGTTTAATAAAAAATGAAATTTACAATCTTGGAAATTCACTTTGTGTTGACCCTTTGGGAAAAGTTTTGTTTGAAATGGACGAAAATGTTGAAGATGTGAAAACTTTTGAAATAGATTTAAAAAACAATATGATTTGAGAAATGAAGTTAAAACGCTAAAAAGATATTCATAAAGAATATATTTGTAAAAAGTAATAATTTAAGTGAGGGAAAAAATGAAAATAATTGAAAAAATAAAAGAAAAGAAAATTATCTCGGTTGTTAGAATTGCAGATAAACAAAAGTGTATAGATACGGTAAGTGCATTGATTGATGGTGGGATAGAAATTGTTGAGCTTACTTTGGAAAACAGTTGCACTTATGATGTAATAAATCATTTTGCATCGAAAGAAAACTCCAATGTTCAAATAGCAGCAGGTGGAATAATTACAACACAGCAAGCAGCTATAGCTTATAATGCAGGGGCAAAATTGATTGTATCACCTGTTTTTCAAATGAGTTTAGTCAAATTTTGTAAAGGAATAAAAGGTGCCACATATTTCAACAGCAACAACCCCAAATGAAGCCTATAACGCATGGAAAACACATATTCCACTCATTAAAATATACCCTACCGGTCATTTAGGTGGTGTTGAATATATTCAAGATATTTTGCGTCCTATGCCGTTTTTAAATATTATTGCAACAAGGTGCAATAAAAGTTGATGAAATACCTGATTATCTATCAACAAGGTGTTGTCGGTTGTGCCATTGGACGTGATTTTTATCAAGATACTTCGTCATATAATGAAATTACAAACCGTGCTAAAAAAGCTATTTCTTTAATTAAACAAATGGCTAATTAAAATTATTTAAATTTTTTATACTATAAATAAAGTTTATAATAAAAGTTGAAAATTTAAAATTAAGACAACATAATTCGTCTTGTTAAACCAAGTTCCAGCAAGTGTTTTAGAGAATCATAGCTAAAATCATTAAAATGATGCCACCTATTTGAACTCCGGCACTTAAACCACGCATAAGTTTGTTATTATCAAATACAGAAGAATTGCTTTTTGCTTGACTTACAGCCATAAGCCTGTCCAGTCTTTCATTTTCATCATCTGATGAAAAACTTCTATTAAACAGCTTTTTTTCAAGTCTTGCCAAACGTATGTCAGTTGATTCGTTTGAATAATTTGATTTTAAAATTTGATTTTCAAGCTGAGCAAGATATGGGTCTATGTAATTTCCGTTGCCCACTTGCTGACCTTTGTATGGCAATGGATCTTGTTTGCCGTAATATCCTGGAATATGCATCTCATCACTATCATTTGAATAATAAATTTCATCGCTATTGTCATTGTACGAGTAAACAGGATTTTGGTTTAAAATTGAACCTTTCAATGTGTCAATTCTATCCGATAATGATAAATTTTCTGATGTTTGTTTATAAACTTCTTTTTCAAGCCTTGTTAATCTGTTGTATATATCATCGTTTGTGAAGGAACGGTTAAAAACTTCTTTTTCTAAAGTATCCACCATTGGATATGACACACTTGAATCTTCTGTTTCATAATTTTGACTATATTGAGAATCATTGTATTGTGTTTTTGAATTATCACTTAATCTTTGGGTGGTATAGTTGAAACCGGTTGTGGCTATTAATTTTGATAAACGTTCTTCATAACTATAATCAGAATTAGTATCACCAAAAACCTCAAGTTCAATTCTGTCAAGACGTTTTTCAATAGGGTCAAAAGAGTATGTGGATTTTAATATTCTGTTTTCAAGCTGTGTTAATTGATTGTTCATTTGTGGATTATTGTTTACCAATTTTAAGTTACTATTTTGTATTTGAAAATTTTTTATACTGTTTACATTTTTTGCACAGGCACTTATATGCGTAAAATTTAAAAGCACAATAAAACATACTAAAAATTTAGTACTAAAGTTCTTATTCATATATTTAACCTTAAATTTTAATTACACTTTAAATGTATAAACGATTTTAAGAATTATATCAATTAGCTTGTTTGAAGCAAAAGTTCCTCTTTAAAATGAATAAAATTTAGTACTTAAACATGCTTAAAAATAAAAAAGCCAAGAAAATAAATATGAGAATTCACTCGAAACATCTAATCCAAAAAGTTTTATTTTTTTTGTAGTATTAATTTAAATAATTAGTTTATATTTGTTGCTATTTTAATATGTTTTGTTATAAGTTAAAATCTAACACATGCCGAAACATTGAAAGAGAAGTTTTAAATGGGAATTATTTTTTCAAGATGTATGCATTCTAACACAAGTTCAACAATGCCTAGACGAACGTTACCAAAATGGCTCGAAATGTGCAACAAACAAACACTTCACCTGCTGAAACTAAAATTGCATCTTGCCAAATAGCAGATTTTCCCTTGATGCATTATTGTAACAATTCAAAAAAATTCTTTGTGAATAACTCGAGTGACTTTTACACTCAGTATCAAAATCCAAAATCTGAAGTTTTGTATGAAACAAAAGATACCGCTCCTATAAATACTTGTTGAATGTACTTCAGGTGATAATTATAAAGTTAAAATGTTTAATAATCCTCAAGTGACAAATAAAAGCCCTATAGAACATAATAGTTCTGAAGATGGAATTCATAGAATGGTTGCACCGCAAATTGCAACGAAAATATACAGAAGCGGTTCTGTTGAATTTACACTATCGAACAGCCAAGGGAATGATACAAAACAGATACACAAAAACAGAAACAATGAATGGAATTAGATGTTTTATCAAATTCAATTAATATTTTTGTAAAGATTTGTAAAAAAAATAGACAAATGTAGCAACTAATAAATTGTTTATGTTTTGACAATACTATACAAATAATATTTAAAAGAAAGGAATAAAAAAATGAGAAATCTTATGAGTAATATTAGGCGTGCATTCACTAGTTGTTCTATTCGTGGTAGAGACGTAGAACGACAAGGACAACGAGTTGCACAAGGTTTGCAAAATCAAGTTCGTAATAATAATGCACAGCAAGCAATAGAAATGGCACAAAGAGCAAATGAAATGCAAGGTAGAGCTCTTTAAATCCAATAATGGGAGCAGCACAACAAGCTCAACAAGCTCAACAGCCTGCTGCAGAAGAACCTGTTGCTGCAGAACAACAAGCTCTAACTGAACAACAACTTAATGAACAAATACAAAATTTAAATAAAAAACTTGCGAAAAAGGGATGTGGAGAATTTGGAAAAGATGTGTTTCAATTATTAAAGAGTATTAATAATGAACTGAGTAATGGTAAGTTAGTAGTCGTAACTCAAGATAGTGGTCTTTTGGTGGAACAATTTCAGATAGTAAGAAAGGAGACAACTTCTATACCTATACCACAAAGGATAATATATACCCACTGAGTGAACCCACACACGCATGAAACAGGTCTAGTAAGAAGCGTGCATCTTGTCTCACCTTTAGAAGAGAAATTTTATGCCCCACATGAAGTTGTTAAATATAAAAAGAATGGAAAAGAATTTTCTAGTTACGAAAATGTAAGAGTAGCAATGTATGAAGATCAAAGATATTATTGCAATAATCAACAAATACATAAAACATTGCCCTTGCTTCATAAATTTTCTGATGGTACTAAACTTATTAGTCTAGAAATAGATGATGCTAAGGGTACAATAATAGACTACTCAGGACATTCAGGTCATGGTGATGATGTTTATGATGATCATGATGATATAAACATAGCACGATCGGTAAGGTTGTGTGATGGAATGACTGAAGGGAGTATTTCACACATAGCCTTCTACTATACCGGAAGTTGTAATGAAGATCCGGCTCGAGGTTTTTATAATTCCAGTTTACAAAAAATTGGAGATTTTTGTAAAAATTATAGATCTGATAACGATAAATTTAATAAATTGTTTGAGTTAGGAGAACATGCTAAACAACCTGAACAACCTGTTGAAGCCCCCCGCACAACCAGCTCAACAAGCTCAACAACCTGCAGCAGAACTGGATGACATAATAGATGATGCAGACTTGGAAGAAGCAATGGAAGCTGCTGGAATGCTACCCCCAGCTCAACCAGCTGCTGCGCAAGATTCAGAGTCAGACTTACCTGCTGAAGCCCCAGCACAACCAGTAGCAGCACAACAACAACCTGAACAAGCTCAAGCTGCAGATCAACCTCAACAACCTGTTGCTGCAGAACAACCTGAACAAGCTCAACAAGCTCAACAACCTGTTGCAAATGACAACGCTCAACAAGCTCAACAACCTGCAGCAGCGCAAGCTGAAAACTCCGACTTAGATTCAGATTCAGATTCAGATTCAGACTTACCTGCTGAAGCTCCTGCACAACCAGTAGCAGCACAACAACAACCTGAACAAGCTCAAGCTGCAGATCAACCTCAACAACCTGTTGCTGCAGAACAACCTGAACAAGCTCAACAACCTGTTGAAAATGCCAATGCTCAACAACCAGCTCAACAGCCTGCTGCTAATGACAACGCTCAACAAGCTCAACAGCCTGATGCAAATGCCAACGCTCAACAACAAGCTCAACAACCTGCTGCTAATGACAATGCTCAACAAGCTCAACAACCTGTTGCAAATGACAACGCACAACCAGCACAACAAGCTCAACAAGCTCAACAACCTGATGGTAATGACAACGTACAACCAGCACAACAAGCTCAACAACCTGTTGAAAATGCCAACGCACAACCAGCACAACAAGCTCAACAACCTGTTGAAAATGCCAACGCTCAACAACAAGCTCAACAACCTGTTGAAAATGCCAATGCTCAACAACCTGCTGCTAATGACAACGCACAACCAGCTCAACAAGCTCAACAACCTGCTGCTAATGACAATGCTCAACAAGCTCAACAACCTGTTGCAAATGACAACGCACAACCAGCACAACAAGCTCAACAACCTGCTGCTAATGACAACGCTCAACCAGCTCAACAAGCTCAACAACCTGATGGCAATAACAACGCTCAACAAGCTCAACAACCCGATGGTAATAACAACGCTCAACAAGCTCGTGCTGCTCAACAAAATAACCCAAATCCGATATTTACAGCTAGGCATACTATAGGAACTACCGGCTATAATCTAGAAAATGCACCTGCAATGAATAAGACTGGTTTTGAAGGTCCTCATTCATTCGCAGACTATGATCCTAATTACAATCAAAGAATTGAAATGAATTCAGATGCAAACATTGAAGACAAATTTGTATTTAGAAATATTCCTGAAGTTAAGATTTCTAAAGGCGATCAACTTTATACATTCGCTCCATGAAAGAATTGTTCGTGTCAAAAAAGAAGTGGCTCAATAGATCAAAATGATGGTCAACTCCATATTGATCGCAATAATAATGTTAGAACAAATGGGCAAATACACTAAAGTAAATACTCATACATGCCGTTTTTAAAACTTCAAAAAAAGAGGAAACATTGTTAAAATAATATTTCCTCTTTTTTATTTTATTTAAATATATAAACAATTTTTGTAATTATATCAATTAGCTCAATATTTCCGAAAAACCAACAAAATAAAGGGAGCAAAATTAATACATAAGCCCTATTAAAAGATAAATTATACACTATAGTTAATGTTTTAGCAAAGAGATATATCACCCAAAAGTATACACACAACTGTAGCAACACAGAAAAAAGATAGCCAAACACATAAACATCTTTTAGAAGTTGAAGTGGTGAAATTAAAATTAAAGGAACAAGTGAATATGCTGAGGTGCTTAAAAGTTGAAGATATTTTGAATCGTTGTTAAAAACTTTTGAAGCTATGCCAAAAAACGCACAAAACATAAGCCAAAAAATTATTGAGCCAATAATTGCAAAAATTATTTCAAAAAAATCAAAACATAACTTTTGGGATTATAAATATTTAAATGTAAAATATAATTGAAAACAGCTATAAATGATATTATTATTAACGCATTTGAAAGAGAAATGTTATCTTTTATTTCTTCAAGCGTTCTGTTTGGTGTTTGTAGTAAATTAAAAATATTATTCAACAAATTTTGCATTTTTCTACTCCCATAAATAAAGTGGTTTTCGAGAAAGTTTCATGCTTGTGGGGATTAAACTGTCCAACATGGAACTTGACGTTTTATTTGTGTTAAACATTTCAGAAATAAAACTATAGAAATTGAAATCTTTTTATCGGGATAATTTTGAACGTTAAGGCTTTTAACCTTTACTCCAAACTTCTCGGAAGCCATGACCTTTGCAAATTCGGTTGCATATTCCAAATCACCATTTGAATCAATAAACCCAAATGTTTTAGCTTGCGAACCTGTAAAAATACGCCCGTCTGCGTATTTTGTCAATGTTTCCATATCAAGTTGCATTGAAGGGGTTGAATAATTGTCATTGCGTTCAATGCGGCCGTTTATAATAGCTCTTATAAATTGGTTGTATGTATCGTTAACAATACTTTGTAGCAATTGTTTTTCTGCATCCGTCATTTTCTTTAATTGTGACCCGATATCTTTATATTTTCCGCTTTTTATGACATTAGGTTCAACAAGCAATTTGTTTTGAAGCAATTGATGAGCATCAATTGTTGACATAATAACTCCAATGCTGCCTGTCAAAGTTCCGCTTTGAGCCACAATTCTATCTGCAGCCGAGGCAATATAATACCCGCCTGAAGCCGCTACATCTTCCATAAATACAACAACCGGCTTTGCTTTTCTTAATCTTATTATCGCATCGTATATATTTTGTGACATTCCAACCGTGCCACCCGGGGTGTTAATTTTAAGCACAACACCTTTTACCTGATTGTCTGTTTGTGCTTCTTTTATAGCCTTTAAAAAAAGAATTTGCATCATTTTGTTGAGAAAATGAAAAGCTATCGTTCGGACGATTTTCAATTATACCATTTAAACTTATGATAGCTATCTTGTTTGATGAAACGATTTTAGTAATCTTTTCATTTTTATAGCCTTTCAATATGTGACTATTGCGACTTTTATTAAAAGTGTTAAACATGTTTAAAAACAAAGTTATAACGCAAAAAATAATTAGAATTAAAACCAAATTTTTACTATTCATTTTTTATTTTCCCATATTCTTTTTACATTCATCAAGCAGATTTACCATGCATTTTTCATAATGTTTGCAGGTATTTTCATCTTTTGCTTCAAATCGTAAAAGTGAAAACTGGTTCAGTATTGCTTTGACGAATGAGTGCAAAACCTCCGTCAAACACAATTCTCAAACCGTCAATTGTTATTATATCTTTTATTTTATCTGAAAACAAATTTTTATTTTCGTTAATTTTTTCTTTAACCATTTCTAAAATAGGCTTTTTCAATTCATTTTCGACTTTGTATCTGTTTTCTTTAGAGCAAAAGTGTGTTTAAAAGGTTCGAGTAAATCTTCCAGTTTAAAATCAGGATTTTTAAGCTTATGTTTAGCAACAATTTCAATGATGCGACAACCTGCATATATTGCATCATCAAACCCATAAAATCTGTCTTTAAAGAAAATATGTCCGCTCATTTCACCGCCAAGAATTGCATTTGTTTCTCTCATCATAGACTTTATATATCCATGTCCTGTTTTACACATAACTGCGCAAGCACCGGTGTTATTTATACAATCATATAGAACTTGAGAGCATTTTACTTCTGATACAACAGTTGGTTTTTTCTCCACGTTTCACTAAATCCTCAACAATGTCCAAAGCATAAATGAGCAACAGTTTATCACCTGTTAAATAGTTGCCTTTTGAATCGATAACACCGATTCTGTCAGAATCACCGTCAAAAGCTATACCAAAATCGGCATTGTTTTTAACAACTGCTTTTTTTTATATCATCTAAAGTAGACTCATCGCTTGGATTTGGATGATGATTTGGGAAATTGCCGTCAGGTTCTGAGTATAATTCAACAACTTCACAACCAAGTTCTCTATATAATTTTGGCGCGACAAGCCCTCCTGTAGCGTTTGCACTGTCTACAACTATTTTAATATTTTTTCCGATGTTAGTGAAAGATTGTGATATTTTTTCGATATATGTTGAAACTATGTCAAATTTTCGACACAATCCAAAACGATAATTTGAAGATTTGTTGTTTGTTTGATTTAAGGTAAGTTCTTTGACTTCTTTAATTTGTGCTTCATCCAAAGAAGCTTTGTTTAAAGTCATTTTCAACCCATTATATTGCTTTGGATTGTGACTTGCAGTAATGATTAAAGCGCCTGAAATTTTATTATCAAAAGTTATTTCTTTAGGATAGTTAATAAATTCAGAGAAATATCCCAAAGGTGTAGGAGCAAGGCCTAAATAAACGACATTACCACCAAGTGAGTTTATACCTTTGATTAAAGCTTCAGAAAGCTCCTTTGAATGCAAACGTGCATCTTCACAGACACTTAACCAAACATCTTTTGCCAGAAGATTATTCTTTTCACACACAAATTTTACATAAGCACGACCGATATAATAAAACAATTCAGGTGTAATGTCATCATTATAAATTCCACGAACATCATTTTTACCAAAAGCACTAAGTTTTATAACATTTGTCATAACTCTCTCCATAAAATAAATAACTTAAGACATATTATAATACAAAGTTGTATAATTTTACAAAATCTTTACATTTGAATAAATAATATGTTTTTGTTATAGTTCAGAATAGATAAAATAATTGTTTATAGGGTAGAGATAATGCAAGAAAATTTATATTTGGGTATAGATGTAGGGTCGGTTACAACAAAGATTGCGGCGGTTGATGAAAACGGCAAGTTTGTTGCAGATTATATGTTAAGAACACAAGGTCGGCCTGTCAATGCAGTTCAAAGTGCTTTGCATGGGATTTTGGATAAACTTCCGACTGATTTTAAAATAATGGGAGCAGGAACAACAGGTTCAGGGCGAAATCTTGCAGGCGCCTTAATTGGAGCAGATGTTATAAAAAATGAAATAACCGCTCATGCTGTTGCTGCAAGCACTTATGTTCCAGGTGTGCAAACTATTTTGGAAATAGGCGGACAGGATAGCAAAATAATCATTTTGCGCGACGGAATTGTTACCGATTTTGCAATGAATACCGTTTGTGCAGCAGGAACAGGAAGTTTTCTTGACCAACAGGCCGGAAGATTGAATGTACCGATTGAACAATTTGGTGACACTGCTTTAAAATCAACATCTCCTGCTCGAATTGCAGGACGTTGCGGTGTTTTTTGCTGAAAGTGATTTAATCCACAAACAACAACTCGGATATCCTGTGGAAGATTTGCTTTATGGATTATGCCAAGCCTTGGTCAGAAACTATTTAAGCAATCTTGCTTTAGGAAAAGAAATTTTGCCAACAGTTACATTTCAAGGTGGTGTTGCAACTAATAAAGGTATGGTTAAAGCTTTTGAAGAAGCTTTGAACACAAAAGTTGTCGTTCCAAATAACCACCAAACAATGGGGGCAATTGGAGCAGCCTTGCTTGCAATGGAAAATCATCAGTATACAGAAAAAGAAACAAACTTCAAAGGTTTTCAAGTTTCAGATTTAAAATTCACATCTGTAACCCATGGTTGCAACGATTGCGCTAACAATTGCGAGGTTATTACGATTGTTGAAGGTGATGCCGACAACTCACATGTAACAAGGATAAAGGATGTTCAAGGTAATATCATAGCTCGTTGGGGCGGTACATGCGGAAAATGGGATATTAATTAATTGGTGATGTTTTTTCTCCGTTTATGTAAAAAATATAATTATGAAGAAAAAAATTTTTATTGTTTTATTTATTTTTATTTTGCCGTTTTTATTCGTGTTGTCACGAGTTAAACTTAGTCAACCTCAAGCTTTTACGTCTAATCAACAAGAGGACGAGAATAAAAAAAACAATGATGAGTATATAAACCCCACCAACAAAACAGTTGACGGAGTTGATTATCTTGTATCAAATATTCCTTTGGGCAAATTTGGCGGAACCTTGGTGGTGACAACAATTGGAGAAAGGACCTAAAACCTTTAATCCTTGGGAATCACGAGATGCAACGTCTTCTCAAATTGGTGAGTTGCTTTATGATTCACTTGTGACAACAAATGTTTTTAAATGGCGAAGTTATTCCAAAACTTGCTTATGACTTTAAAATTTTAGATGGTGGCAAAACATATATTTTTCATCTTAGAAAAGGCTTAAAATGGACTGATGGGGAAAAAATAACTGCTGATGATGTTGTTTTTACTTTTAATGACATCGTTTTTAAAGGGCTTGGCAATACAAGCACTCGAGATTCATTGTATATTGACGGTCGTTTGCCCAAAGTCGCCAAACTTGATGATTATACAGTAAAATTCACTATTTCAAAACCGTTTGCTCCTTTTCTGAGAATGATTTCAGTGCCGATTGCTCCAAAACATATCTTGAAAAAATATACTGATATCGGTGAAGAAGCGTTCAATCTTCAATTGAGCACAAACAGCGATTTGAATACGTTCATCACAAGCGGTGCTTTTATTCTTGAAGAGTATATTCCTGCTCAAAGAATTGTTTTGAAGCGAAATCCAAATTATTATGTAATTAATAAAGACGGCAAAAAACTTCCATATCTTGATAAATATATTTTTCAAATCGTACAAGACCAAAACACAGAACTTTTAAAGTTTCAATCAAAAGAAAGTGACGTTATAAATCTAAACGGTTATTATGTCTCAAAATATATTGATAACGAAGCAAATTCGGATTATAAAGTATATAATTTAGGATCAACATCAAGCACTTTGTTTTTGTGCTTCAATCTAAACGACCGAAAAAATGAAAAAGGCAAATTTTTTGTTGATGAAAAAAAGCAAAAATGGTTTAACGACAGAAACTTTCGAGAAGCCATCGACTATGCAATTGATAGAGATGCCATAATATTTAATGTAAGTTCAGGGGTTGGCGCTCCTTTGTTTACGGCTGAATCTTTGCAATCCATATTTTTGAACGAAAAAATCGCAAAAGGACACAAAGTTGATTTGAAAAGAAGTCTTAATTTGCTTGAAAAAAGTGGCTTTTATCTTGACAAAAATAACATTCTTCGTGATAAAACGGGAATATCGTTGAATTTGACCTTCTTACAAATGCAGGCAATTTGGAACGTGAAATAATAGGTGTAATGATTAAAGAGGATTTATCAAACCTTGGAATAAAAGTCAATTTCAAACCAATTGAATTTAATACTCTTGTTAATCGAATAACCAATACACTTGAATGGGATACGGTTGTTTTGGGCTTGACCGGCAGCCCTCTTGAACCACACGGAGGAAAAAAATGTTTGGTATTCATACGGAGCCTTGCATATGTTTAACAAACGCAATCCAAATGACAATCCTAAAGATATTCTTCCATTTGAAAAAGAACTTGACAATATTTTTGATGAAGCAAGTTTGGAAATAGATTTTAACAAACGTAAAAATTGTATGATAAATATCAAGAAATAATTTACTACGAAAGACCTTTTTATTTATTTATACTCACCTTTAAATATTGTTGCCGTGAGAAACAGAGTCAAAAACCTATACCCGACTTCTTTAGGTGGTGTTTTGCACAATTTAGATGAAATATACATTGACAATGAAAATTAGTCTTGGCTGCATACTTTACAATGTTTATTTTTTTCAAAGTTTAAAATATTGAGCTTATAATTAAGCAGATTAAAAGTTAAAAGTTTGCCTTTTTAAAGTATTATCTAAATTTAAAACAATTTTCATGACTTCACTTGTTTGAATTGAGGCAATGATGTTAATAATAGGGCTTACAATACCTTTAATTTCATATTCATTTAAATTTTTAATATCCTCAAAAAGACAATTCAAACAAGGAGTTTGTTTAGGGACGATTGTTGTAACTTGCCCTTGAAACTCGGAAACGCCGCCGTGGATTAAAATTTTGTTGTGTTTTATGGCAATTTTATTCAATAAAAACTTAGAAACGTAAGAATCAAAACAATCCACAATTATGTCATAATTGTGAAAGATATTTTCATAATTGTTTTTGTCAAGTTTCAAATTATAAGTATAAGTTTGGATTTCAGGATGATAATTTTTTACCCAATTTTGAGCAGATTTTGTTTTATCAACACCAATATCACAATATTTGTGGATAAATTGTCTGTTCAAATTAGATTTTTCAATTTTGTCACAATCAAGAAGTCCCAAAGTTCCAATGCCAATGGAAGCAAGATTGGCAACAACACCACTTCCGAGCCCACCCAAACCGGCAACAAGAATTTTGGCTTCGTTTAATTTTTTTTGACCCTTCTGTTGGATTTTGTCAATCAAAATGTTGCGAGAAAATATTTCATCCATGGTATCTTAATCCTTTTTAATTATATTCGTTAATCATATTGACACGTTTAAGGTGTCTTTCACCAAGAAATGGAGTGTCAAGCCAAGTTTTGAGAATATACAAAGCAGCATTTGTTCCTAAAACACGCTCACCCAAGCATAAAATGTTGGCATCATTGTGTTCTCTTGATAATATAGCCATATAAACATCATTAACACAAACAGCTCTTACACCTTTTATTTTATTTGCGGCAATTGACATGCCAAGCCCGGAACCACACACCAAGACACCTTTTGAATTGGTGCTTGCAACTTCTTTTGCAACTTTAAAAGCAATTGTCGGATAATCAACACTTTCTTTTGAGTATGTCCCAAAATCTTTATAATTTATTTTATTTTTGGAAAAATATTGAATGATTTCATTTTTTAAGTTGAAGCCGCCATGGTCACACCCAATCATTATTGTCATTAAAGGAACCTCCCATTTTTTTATTTTCTTTTTTATTATAACAAATAATAAAATTAACTATTTACATTTTAATAAAAATAATATAGTATAAAAAAGATGATAAAGAGGAGTTTTGATAAATGAAAAAAATATTAGCACTTTTAAGTATTTCTTGTATATTTTGTTGTCAACAGGTTATGGCAGCCGAAAAGTTTGGATGTGTTAATTTAACAAACATTATGAACCAGTATAGCTATGCAAAAAGCGTTCATCACTAAAATTCAATCTCAAGAAAATGATATTGATAAATTTGTCAAAAATGCTCAATTAAAAATGAGAAACGCAAAATCAAATGAAGAGGCTAAACAAATAGAAGAAACTTCTAAAAAAGAATTGGCAACAAAAATTGAAAATTTGAAGAAATATTCAGATAGCGAACTTCAAAAATACAAACAAATATAAACGAAGCTGTTAAACAAGTCGGAAAAGCTAAAGGCTATAGCCTTATACTTACAGACACAAACACATTATACGGTGCAACTGATGTAAGTGTTGATGTTATTAACCAACTTAATAAGAAATAATAATTGACTTTTTGATTATTATAAATAAAATAATAATATTGTTTGTCTTTTAATTTATTTTAGGTGATATATGAAATTAATACAAAAATTAAAACAATTTGAGAAACAAGTTGTTTTTATTAGATGGGGCACAGCATCAGAATACGGTAAAATAAAATATGTAGGTTCCGATTATTTAGAACTTCAGGTTCTTGACATAAACCTTATGGAATATGTTGAAACTGTTTTTATAAACTCTCAATTAATTCTTGAAGTAGTGATAGGCGGACCTGATGTTTCACGTGTTATAGCCGAATTCTCCAGCACTTTGCCACCTTGTGAACAAAGATAAAATGAACAAATTTATTATAAAAACTTTTGGTTGCAAAACAAATCAAATAGAATCAGAATATATTAAAGAATTATTGAAAAATAACGGATACAGTGAAACTTCTTTTGAAAAAGAAGCTTCATTTTGTGTGGTCAATTCTTGTACTGTAACTGAAAATGCAGATAAAAAAGTCTTAAGTTATATTAATAATTTAAAAAACAAAAACAATGCTATAAAAGTTATTGCAGTTGGGTGTTATTGTCAAACGCACAAAGATGAGGCTATTAAAAATCCAAACATTGATGTCGTTCTTGGGAATGGTGAAAAATTAAAAATTCTTGAATATTTAAATAAAATAAAATATGAAAAAGTTTCAAATATTTTTGATGAAAATGAATTTGAGGAATTTATTGTACATCATGTTTCAAGAACAAGAGCAACTATAAAAATTGAAGACGGTTGCAACAACCGTTGCTCATATTGCATAATCCCGTTTGCTCGAGGAAAAGTAAGAAGCAATAAGCTTGAAAATATTTTAAACCAAATTAATATTCTTGAAAAAAACGGATATAGTGAAGTTGTGTTGACAGGCATTCATATTGGCCAGTGGGGATTGGATTTTGGCTTAACATTAAATGATTTGCTTAAAAATATTGAAAAAACAGATATTAAACAGTACAGGCTAGGGTCTTTGACTCCACATGAAATTGATGATGAGTTTTTTGAAATAGTGTCAAATTCTCAAAAATTTTGTCCGCATTTTCATTTATCAATCCAGTCGCTTTGTGACAAAACATTGAAAAATATGAATAGACACTACAAAGCTCAAGAAGTTTTGGATTTAATAGATAAAATAAAAAAACACTTCCCAAATGCATTCATTGGCTGTGATATAATTGTTGGTTTTCCTGATGAAACATATGAAGACTTTAATAATACTTTAGATAATATAAAAAATCCAAATTATCAAAAGTGCATGTTTTTCCATATTCAAAACGAAAAAACACTGTTGCTTTTAAAATGGAAAATCAAGTGAGTGAAAAAGATAAAAAGGAACGTGTAAATTTAATAAAAGAGTTGAGTGAAAAAAAACATAATGACTTTTTAAAAGAAAATCTTGGAAAAACTGCAAAAATTATTATGGAACCAAAAAATCAGGAGAATTTTATAAAGGTTTAAGTAACAATTATGTAAATATATTGTGTGATGAGCGATTTGACGGAATAAAAGAAGCGAAGTTTGAAAAAATAATTGAAGACAAAATGCTTGTTAAGGTGATATAATTGGGAAATGATTTAGTATAAAATATAAGAGAATTAAAATTATGGAAGAAAATAAAAAGAGAATATTGAGTTACTTGCCCACTGTAATAGAAGCTTCATCAAGAGGTGAAAGGTCTTTTGATATATTTTCAAGGCTTTTGCGTGACAGAATTATAATATTAGGAAGTGAAATAGACGATGAAGTGTCAAGTTCAATTGTAGCACAACTTTTGTTGCTTGATAGTGAAAACAACGAAAAAAGATATCATGATGTATATTAATAGTCCCGGTGGTGTAATAACAGCAGGGATGGCAATTTATGACACAATGAATTTAATAAAATCAGATGTTTCAACAATATGTTTTGGTGAAGCCGCAAGTATGGGGAGCGTTTTTTGTTGTCATCAGGTGCTAAAGGTAAACGATTGGCTCTTCCTCAAGCACGTATTATGATTCATCAACCTTTAGGCGGAGCTCAAGGTCAAGCAACCGACATTGAACTTGAAGCAAAAAGAAATTTTGAGAATGAAAACTATGCTAAATACAATTCTTGCACAAAATACCGGTAAAAATATTGAAACGATAAAAGCAGATACGGAACGAGATAACTAACATGTCAAGCGAACAAGCTAAAGAATACGGGCTAATTGATAAAGTTGTTACGAGAGATTAGTATATTTGTAAATTTTTGTAACAATTTTGGTTAAAAAGACTTATTTTGTGAAATTTTATAACTTGGATATACTTTATATATATATAATAGATAAAGAAAGGTTGTAAAATGAGTCAAATGGCTGCAATTCAAGCTCAAATAACAGAAGCTAGAAATAAAATTGTTCAATATACTCGTGAAAAAAATAATTGGAATTCGAACTAACTCTTCTGCAACAAAATGCAGCTTCCATTTTCTATCAAGGTGGAGGACAAGATGCAACTATTTATCAAAACCAAATGTCAAATTACATTACACAACAAGAATCCATATTTAATCAACAAATTGCAAAATGCGATACGATGATTAAAAAAGATGGGAAGCTGTAAAAATCCAACTATGAAAGTCAAAACCCAGATGACTAATTAATCATTTATATAATTATCATATCTAAATTTATAAAAAGAAGTATTTTATTTAAAATACTTCTTTTTTTATTCACAACTAATAATATTAAAAACAAACAAATGTCATGCAATTTAAAACTTGCATGACATTAAATTCCGATACTTTTTCATTTAGACTATTTCTTTTTACCTGAAAATATAGACATTACTGAAGCGAATGCTAGTCCAGCACATATAATTGCTGATGTGACACCTAAAAACCAATTTCCGGAAGTATTCTTTTTTAAATTTGGTCTGCCATAGATATCAAAAGTGGGTTTTTGAGTTATCATCGTTCGTTGAAAGCTGCTTTGGTTAAACGCAGGGTTCATATTGTATCCGTTAAACCCAAAAGCCGAACCATTTTGAAATTCAGGTGTTTGTGGCAACCCTTGCATCATACTATTTACATTTATACCAAACATTGGAAACATTTATAAACCCTTATATATTTCTTATATATTTATAAAAACAATATAGCAAAAATAATTGCGTTTTTTACTCATCTTTGTTTAATATTTCTTAACAATTGCTATATTTTTTATATAAGACAGTTGTTGTCAAAATGGCGATATTTAACCAAAAGATAAATTGAATTTGTGGACGATAAAACACCGTGTCAAACATTCCATGGGTCAAAATTGCAAGCAATGTCAAGATTGCACTACAAACAATCACTATGTATTTTATGTTATTTAATTTATTAAATATATATTTAAAACCTTCTTTTAAACAAAAATAAATGAAAATTATAAAGCTTATTAAGCCAAATACCCCTGTTTCAACTGCTGTTTCAAGATATATATTATAGGCACTTAGTGCATCAAATCCACTTATCATATATAATCCATATACCTCACGAAAGGTTGTATTCCCTTGACCGATACCAAACAAAAAATTGTCTTTAAACATTTCAAAGCTTGATTTAAATACATTTAACCGAAAAGATGTTGAAGAATCTGTTCTTAACAAAAATATTGATAATATTCTCTTTTTGAAGTGGTGGGTAAATAAAAACAATGGCTGTAAAAAAGCATACAAGTGAAATATATATTTTCTTCAAAGTTTGTTTTAATGATTTAATGTTTATAAGTTTAAAGGATATAATCATTAAACCAAGAACAAAAGCAAACAGTCCTAAATATGCTCCTCTGCAACCTGTTTGAATAATAGAAACAATTATTGCAAGGAACATAAATGCAAAGATTATTGCTTTTTATATTGTCTTTTAACTATAGATAAAAGACTTAAAGATAAAGGACAAGATAAACAAACAAGCAAATAACCTCCCAAAAGATTTGGATTGTATGGTTTTAGTGTTCCATAAGCCCTTGTCAAAACTTCTTCCGGATTTAAAAAAGAAACGTCTTGCCAGGTTGATATTTGTCTTACCCCGATAAATCCTTGAAATAAGGCATAAATGCTTTCATAAAAAGGCAACAAACGCAATTAAAGTTAATATCACCGGTAATTTTTTATAATTATCTTTTATAAATACACATAGTGAAAAATAAAAACCTAAGTAGGTTAAAGTTTTCAAAAAGCCTTTAAAACTTGAAAGTAGAAGTGGCGAGTTAATAACACTTATAAACGCAAAATTAAATATAAAAATAGTGCCAAACCGATACAATCAATTTTGAGTTTTTTTCCGTTTACAAATAGAAGTTTAATAACTGTTAAAGCAAAAATTATGTTGGCAACAAAACCAAGAATATTTGTTTCACAAAAGATGACATTGCAAACAGAGATAAAATAAGAATGAAGATTAAGTTATCAATATTTTGCAGAAAAAAACTTCCGGCCAAAAAGCCATGAAGTTTTTTTCGGATATTCATCAAACTTAAATTAATAAAAGCTAAAAATCTTGATTGTAAGTTTTTCATAATAAAATTTTAGTCCCACTATTTATTTGTTTTCAATTGGCTTGGAGTTATGACATTGTTGTTTTCATCAAGCATTTCAACAGCTGAAACCACACCATTTAATTTATAATCAAATCCTTCTAAAACAATTGGTGTTCCTATTTTTATTTTATTACCGCCGGCTACATAACCATCATCTGTTAATTTTGCTTTGTCTGTTAAAGTAACAATAATATCATATTGGAAAGGCATTGAAATATCATCAACGGCAGAAGCAGGTTTACCTTGGCTTGGAACAGGAATAACAATGCTTTTACGAATTGCTACAGAATCTATAACTGTCAATTTTGAATATGGAACGTTTCTTATAGTTACATAGCTTTCAGTGTTTTTAACAATTGGATTTTTTGCCTGTGTTAAAACAGTATTTCTTATAAACACCTGCAATGCGATTTTTTACATCTCCTTTTACAGGACTTTTTGAAAATTTATTTAATTTTAAACCAATTAACATACCAATAAATAAAATTAATATTATAGATAAAATGATAATAATATCAACTTTGCGTAATTTTAAATTTTCCATCATAACATAAATCTCCTTAAATTACTTTATTTTTCTAACTCATCAAATTTCATATTTTTAATTTTTTTCACAAATAGTTTGAATATTTGTAGTAGCACATCCAAACTCACGAATTACAATGCTTGCAGCGATATTAGCAACAAAAGCAGCTTCATAAGGTGTCATTTTTGCAGCCAAAGCAAGAGAATATGCAGCAACCACAGTATCTCCTGCACCGGTTACATCAAAAACTTTTGTTTTGTTAAATGCAGGTATTTTGTAAACATTATTTTGTTTGTCAAATATAGCCATGCACCTTCTTCGCCTCGAGTCACAAGAACATACTTGGCATTTGTTTTATTCAGAAGTTCAAAACCTGCTTTATTTAAGGTTTCATCATCTTTAATATAATATCCCACAAATTTTTCTGTGTCGGGTTGGTTTGGAGTCATTGAGGTAACACCATAATAGTTGTCAAGATTTTTTGTGCATCTGCTATTATAATTTTGTTATACTTGTTTGCAATTTCAATTGCCTTTTTTATTATATTTTTTGTTAATGTACATATATGATAATCAGATAAAATTATAACATCAACTTCACTTATAGCCTTTTCAAGAAGATTTATAATTGATTTTTCAACATTTTCATCTATATATTTATTTGTCTGTCTGTCTATTCTTACAATTTGTTGCGTGATAGATTGTGAGCAAGACCCTGAAATTCTTGTTTTGACAATTGTTTTTCTTGTTGCATCTTTAATCAGATATGAAGTGTCTATATTAGCATCTTTTAAAGTCTCAACCAAAACATTGCTATAATAGTCATATCCACAAACACCAATGACTTTAACATGACCTTCATTTAACTTTGATAAATTATTAGCAGCATTACTTGCACCACCTAAAATAACTTTTGTGTGAGAATGTTGAAGTATCAAAACAGGTGCTTCGCGGGAAATTCTTTCACAATCACCGTATATCATTTCATCAATAGCCAAATCACCTATCACAAGTGATTTTATGTTTTTGAAATTATTAATTTTTTCTACTAATTTTTTCTTTATCTATATTTAACATATTTTTCCTTTAAGTTTGTTTATTGATTAATCTTCAAAATTTATCTATAATATAAGAATAAGTTTATCATAAAAAAAATGCAAGGAAATAATATTGGAAAATAATTTTAACGAAAATTTAAATAACTCTAAACAAAATGATGAGCTTAAATTATATTCCTTAGACAAATTATCATCAAATTTAAATAACAAAAACTTTAAAAATTTGTAATTCAAATTGATAATGATAATGTTGATTATTTTGAGTCCTTTTCTCCAAGTGAAAGAGTCAGCCTTATTAATAAATTTTTATCATTGGAACAAATAAAATCACGCTCGGATTACCGAAAAAAAGGATTAAAGAATATTTAATTCATCTTTCAATAGTTATTGTCACTGTCTTTATTTTTCTTCCGTTGTTTTATTTTAGTATTAATAAACTTGTGTTGTTAACTCTTGAAAATTACAAACAAACACAACTAAATTTTGAAAAAACTATACAAAGATAACTCTTTAAAGAAAAAAGACATGACTAAATTTAGGTATATAAAATAAATAAGGATATTAATATGAATTTTTATGTTGGGGTTACTCCTGCAAATGAACCGTCTGGTGAAATTGGAGTTTGTATATTAGACGAAAATTTAAATATAACTTATTTGGATAGGTTTAATTCAGCAAAGGAATTTAATTTTTTTATTGAAAATCTTTCAAATAAAGCTCTTACGTCAATATTGATCTCACTTCCGATGGCTTTTCATCTTCTTGATGCAAAATGGAAATTAAATGCTCAAAAAACTGTGTTGAATGATTTAAATAGTGAATTGTCAGAAAAGAAATGGCACAATTCTTATTCCGAAAAGCTTTCAAATATGCTTATGAATTATAAGGATGAATTTAAAATCATCTATAGATACAATATTAAGCAAGTCAGGATGATGCTTAATTTACAAACTCCATATATTAATCATTCAAGTGCTGATTGTCGGTTTTTACAAAGTGCTTTAAAGTTGAAATTTAACATTTCTCCAATAAGCAACAACTTATACCCTATCACACAAATAGAAGCTATTTTAGGGGCATATTGTGCTTATTTAATAACAAATAAGAAAAAATTTTTTAAAACAGAACAAACTTTTAAAGAGATTGAAGTTGTAAAATTTTAGCAAGTTCTAAGTCTGTTTTGGTTGTTATTTTTATGTTGGAATATTCACCCTCAACAATTTTAACGGGGATATTTAAGTATTCAAGCATTGAAGCATCATCTGTAAAATTTTTTATCAACAAGCTTTTCGTGACAAGCCAAAATGGTTTGATATTCAAATATTTGTGGAGTTTGAATGTTGTACAAAAAGCTTCTGTCAATTGTCTTTATTATATTCATATTTTCATCTGTCAATTTTATTGTGTCAGTTGTTTTGACACCGACCGCTGCTGCTTTTGAGCCAAATGCTTCATTTAGACATTTTAATATTGTTTCTTCTTTTTATAAGTGGTCTTGCTCCATCGTGAATGATGACAAAATTTGTGTTTTTGGAAACATTTTTTAAACCGTTAAAAACACTTTTTGTCGGCTTGTTGAACCTTCAACGACTTTAACTTTTTATAATCTTTCGTTAAATTTTTTATAATTTCAATCAAATGTTTCGCTGTCACAATCACTATTTCATTTACATTTGACAAGTTATAAAATTTTTTCAAAGTGTGAATAATAACTTCCTCGTTATTTATTTTTTCAATCAATTTATCCTTGCCAAATCTTGAAGAACTTCCGCCTGCCGCTAAAATAACCGATACATTCATAAATAATTATTTATCCTCAAAGTGATTAAATACTTTTGCATTATAAATATTATCATCAATTATATCACAAGTGTTGTCATTATAATTTATAACAACACCAGGTTTGTTTTTCTTTTCTTTTT
Organism: Candidatus Melainabacteria bacterium; assembly: GCA_022009935.1. GTDB lineage: Bacteria > Cyanobacteriota > Vampirovibrionia > Gastranaerophilales > Gastranaerophilaceae > UMGS1477. Next base: position 80,815 of record CP091731.1, read on the forward strand.
ACAACTCCTATTTTATGGAATAAATTTTTATCGAGTTTATAATAATCATTTTTATTAACAATGAATAACAACTCATAATCTTCTCCACCCCAAAAATATAATCTTTAAAATTAGATATTTTTTTAAATCAGAATGATGAGGTATTTTATCAAATTCAATTTCCAAATTTATATTATTAATCGTTGATAACTTATATAATGCATCTCCCAACCCATCTGATGTATCCATCATCGCAATGTTTTTAGAATTTATGTTTTTTATAATTTCATTCATTTCAAAAATTCTAGGCTCAGGTTTTATATGTTTTTGAATAAAATAATCTATACTTTCTTTTTGAAAAGATTTTTTAAAATTTTGTCATTTAAAATTTTAAACCCCTAAAGCACTTGCGCCAAATTCACCTGTAGTGCAAACAAAATCACCAATTTGTGGGTTATTTTTTCTATTTGCACAAATATTATTGCCAAGACCCAAAGCACAAACAGAAATACAAATTTGTTTGGAGGAAGTAATATCACCACCTGCAAGTTGAACATTATATTTAGTGCAAATTTCGTTAACCCCTGTATAAAAATCTTTGACAAAACTTTCACTGACATAATTTGGCAATGACAAACCAATGAGAATATATTTTGGAGTGGACAAATTTGAAGCCAAATCAGAAAGATTAACAGCTATACTTTTATAACCAAGCGAAAAAGCATCAGTTGTTTTCAAGTCAAAATGAACATTTTCAATCAAGTTATCGCAAGTTGCATACATATTAAAATAAGACAAGTAAGCACAATCATCACCCAAAAGTGAACAGTTTGTCACAACTTTTGAAATAATATTTAAAAAGTTTTCTTCTTGCATTGTTTATCTTAATTTAATTTACCACCAAGTAGGTAATAGAAAGAGCAGAATACACCGCTTGATGATTTGTTGCAATCAGAAGCAAGTAACTTGTTGCTTAAGTTTGTACCGAAAGCTTCAACTCTATCGATATAAACATTAACCCCAAAAACATCTTTTCCAAACTTATTTGGTCCTATTTCACCATTAACGTCAAAAATAATGATGCCGCAAGTTTGGCCCATTTTGCAAGTATCAGCCATTTTGACACCCATAATAGTGCTATCTTCTAAGAAATAGAATTTGTCAACGTAATATCGTGAATTTTCTTTCACACTTTTACCATTCAAGAAAGAATAAGAATACTTGCTTAAAATAGGGTCATTAAGACGTGTTTTATCAATACTTAAATAATTTGGCATTGATTTAATATCAAAAACATTGCGATTGTTCAAAGAATAAACACTAAATGAATATTTAACTTCTTCAAAAATTCGTTCCCATTTTGTAATAAGATGAGCTTCCTTTGTATTGGAAAAAGAAAATGGAAGAACTATAGCCATAATTATAAGCATTACAAATATTAATAAACTTATTTCAATTAAAGTAAATCCTTTTTTTCTTTTCATATCATATTCCCTTTTTTCTTTTATATTATTACAAAAAAAATTATTTACAAGCCAAATCAAGACGTTTTTTTTCATTTAATAACTCATTATAAATCCAATCAGGAACAAAATTTTTACCCATATAAATTTGTCCGTTGTTCAAATTTGGTGAATGGAAGTCAGAACCGCCTGTCACAATAAGTCCGTTTTTTCTGCAATTGAAGAAAAATACTCAACCATTGCAGGTGAATGTTTGCGATGATAAGCTTCAACTCCACGTAGACCATAAGTCATAAGTTCAAGAATTAATTTATCAGCAATATCAACATCAAAAGGATGAGCAAAAACAGGAATTCCGCCTGCATCATAAATTATTTCAACCGCATCAAAAAGGAGAGATTGTTTTTCTTTCAACATAGACATTTGAGCCACTGTGAATAAATTTAGAATAAGCTTCGATTACGCTTGAAGTCCCACCAATTGCAGTAACAGCTTTTTGCAATATGAGGACGCCCTATACTTCCACCTTGTGCGACAAGCTTTTTCAAGTCCTCATATTTTACATCGATATTCTCTTTTGTTTTTAATAATTTTAATATTTCTTTTGTTTGTTTTACGCGTGCATTTTGTTGATATTTAAGATGTTTTTAAATTCACTGTTATTAACATCCATAAAATATCCCAAAATATGGACTTCATACCCTTTATACAAAGTGTTTATTTCAACACCTTGTATTATTTCAAGCTTGCGTTCAGTTTGATTTTTAATTGAATTCAAATATTTCTGAGCAAAAATCGTATGACAAAATATTATCGTGATCTGTTAGTGCGATAACATCAAGTTCACAATTTAAAGCAGCATCCACAATCTTTTCAGGCGAAAAAGTTCCATCTGAATAGGTGGTGTGAATATGTAAATCAATTTTCACTTTCCTTCCTCAACTTTCTTTATTCATATTATTATCCTCATTATTATATTTTTTAACAAACTTTAAACGACTTATTTTTATTGCACATCCTGTCATCATATCAACAGTTGCAATAACCCCATTGGCAAGAGCAATACCCTTTTTAACAATTGAATTTCTAGTTGGGAGATTTAATGATAATTTTTTGAAAGATGCTTCATACTCCATACCAATGACACTGTTTTTAGCACCACAAAAGCCTGCATCTGTAATATATGCAGTTTTATTATTAAAATTTGTTCATCAGCTGTTTGAACGTGCGTGTGTGTGCCAAAAACGCAAGAAACTCCAAGTTCACTTGCCCATTTTCCAAAACAAATTTTTTCAGCCGTTGCCTCGGCATGAAAATCAATCAAAATATTTGGAGTGATTGATTTTATTTCTTCAATTTTGAAGGCAACATTTCCCAAAAAAGAATTAACAGGTGGCATGAAAGTTCGACCAAGAACTGACAAAACTGCTAATTTATAATTACCTATATCAAAACACTTTAATCTCACCCCCGGAAGCTCATTTGAAGCATTGATAGGGCAGACAAGCCTTTCAGCAGTATTGGCATAGTCAAACATTTCAGATTTATCCCAAATATGATTTCCGCTTGTCAAGGCTTGAAGCCCATATTCACACAAATCGTCATAGTTTTTTTTTGTCAATCCAAAACCGCCTGAGGCATTTTCACAGTTTGCTACAAAAAAATCAACATTTTTAACCGTTTCAAAATCAGCCTCAAATTCTAAAATTTCATTTGAGTTAAAGTTCTGATTTTTTATAGTTTCTATTAAATCGCGAACGACATAGCGCCCGAGTCTGCCTGTGATATCACCCAGAAACAGAATATTTTTATATGTTGAATTTTGGTTCATTGTTATTATTTTGCTATTTCAGTTGTTCTCAATTCACGAACAACAGTAACTCTAATTTGTCCGGGATAATCAAGTTCTTCTTCAATACGTTTAGCAATGTCACGAGCAAGTTTTGATGCAGCAATATCATCGAACTTTTCAGGCTCAACAACAACTCTAACCTCACGTCCTGCTTGAACTGCATAAGATTGTTTAATGCCATCGTAACTTTGTGCAATTTCTTCAAGTTTTTTAATCGTTTTACATATATTTCCAAAGTGTCACGACGAGAGCCCGGGCGACCTGCAGATATCGTATCAGCCAATTTAACTAAAACAGCTTCAATCGAATTTGCGACAACATCATCGTGATGTGCTTCAATAGCATGAATTATTTCATTTGACTCACCAAATCTACGAGCTAACTCAACTCCTAATTCGATATGAGTGCCTTCTTGAGTTTGGTCAACTGCTTTTCCTATATCGTGTAATAAACCTGCCCTTTTTGCAATGTTTACGTTTGCTCCAAGCTCTTTAGCAAGCATTCCTGCGATATGACCAACTTCAAGTGAATGGATAAGAACATTTTGTCCGTAACTTGTTCGGTAGTATAATCGACCTAAATTTTTTATAAGCTCACGATGAAGGTTCATTATCCCCATATCCATTGCAGCTTGTTCACCTTCTTTTTTTATTTTAGCTTCAATTTCTTTTCCGGCACGCTCAACCATATCCTCAATACGAACAGGGTGAATGCGACCGTCTGCAATTAGTTTTTCCAGTGCAACTTTTTGCTATTTCACGTCGAACAGGGTCAAATGAAGACAAAACAACAGCTTCAGGGGTATCATCAATTATTAAATCAACACCTGTTAATGTTTCCAAAGCCCGAATATTTCGACCTTCTCGGCCTATAATTCGTCCTTTCATTTCATCAGACGGCAAACTTACAACGGAAACAGTTGATTCTACCACTTGGTCAATAACCACACGCTGCATTGTATTTGTCAAAATCTCTCGAGCCATTTGGTCTGAAGTTTCTTTAATTTTTATTTCATTTTCTTTTATCAATTGAAGCTGTTCTTGTTTCAAGTCTTGTTTTAATTGCTCAAGAAGCATATTTTTGCTTCGTCACAAGAAATGTTTGCAATGCGCTCAAGTTCTCGAATTTGTTTTTCAACAAGTTCTGCAAGCATATCTTCTTTTTCAACAAGTTCATCATTTTTTTTCTGCAATTGCGATTCTTTTTCAAGATTTTCCTGAATTTTATTTTCAAGATTTTCTTCTTTTAAACTTAACTTTGTTTCAAGTTTTGAAAGTTCCTGTCTTTTTTCACGCAATTGCTCATTTTGCTTTTCTCGTTCATTATTTAACGACTCTTTTGCAACAATCATTGCTTCTTTTCGCAATAACTTTTCTTTTCAGCTTCATCAATTTTTGCTTGTTCTCGTTCAAGCTGTATTTTTTTATATTTAGAATTGAGCTGTGAGTTATATATGATTAAGCCAGTAGTTACAATTATTAATATAATTATTAAAATATTCAACCAAACTATTTTTCTATACCCCGTTCCACGCTATATACAAAAATTATACATGTCATTTTTACACATATAATCTACTAATATGATTGTATCATATAACTTACATATTTAACAAGAGGGTAATAAAAAATAAAAAACTTTATTCTTTTTTCATAAATTCTGTTAATTTTTTATATTTCCTTTGATGATAAATGTTATACCCACAGTCTTTCATTGTTTCATAAGCTTGTTGTTTAGTTTTTCCATTATTTTTCATTTGATACATTGCGCTCATTACACCTGTTCTATCAATACCACTTTTACAATGTATAAATATTGAACCACCTTTTTATGCTCATTTATTATTTTTTGGAATTTTTCATATTCTTGTTTATTTGGAACATCTCCTGATTCCATTGGAAAGTTAATATATTTTATTCCATTTTTTTCAAATGTTTCTTTTTCAGCTTCCATATCTTCTTTTGAAGAAGTTTTTTCGTTTCTAAAATCAATAACAAGTTTTATATTTTTTTCTTTAAATTCATTTATCACATTATCATCGGTATAATCCGGTTTGGCACCTCGGTAAAGACGTCGGTTTTCATTTTTACTAAAAGTTGATACTGTATGAAAATTTGATATGTTTTTACTTTCACTCGGTTGAATAAATCTTGTGGCTCGTAGCGTTAAAAATCCACCAAAAATTATAGCTCCACTAAGGAAAGCACCTTTTAAAAATTTGCCGATAATCTCTTTATTTGTTGAATACCATTTTGAAAAATCAAAAGTTTTGCCTTTGTTATCGGTATTATATGTATCTATACTTGTTATTGCTTGATTAGGTATATAAGTTGAAACAACAGGTGTTGATGCCACTTGATTACTATATCCCCCATTTGGCAAATAAGGATTATAGTATGGATTGTTAAACACCTGATCTGTCGTGTAAGGCATTATGTATGGATTATTTGTGTTATAATAACTTACCATTTTTAATACTTCTACTTTTTTATACACCTCTATATATAATATAAAAAAATTTATACAAAAAAATTGATATTATATTAAGATTTGTAAATAGATGTTTTTATTTTTTGAAACTTTTACAGGCGTTATTATACAACCAAATTTATTGTCACAAGTTGCTATTTTGGTGTATTGTGTAACAATTTTGCCATTTGCATCTTTACAACCACAATATTGAGAAAATTTCTCTCCTGTATATTTCATAGCTTCACAGAATGTTAATGGACGTTTTTCCATGCCGTTTTTGTAATTAACTTTTTCTATTTTGAATGTTTCCGGGTTTCTTGTTATTACATCAAATTTTAAAGGTGTGTTTTGATTATTTGCAAGATATCCGACAGGAATAATTTTGCTGCCAAATTGTTCAAAGACAAAGATATTTTTGCCCATTTCACCTTTTTTCAAACGAGGTGTCTATTGCGGCATAGATAAAATGAGCAAGATAGTTGTTTGTGCTAGAAATTTTGTCTAATGTGTTTGTAACAACACCTTCTTTTTTTGTCTGGGAGCTTATCGCGGCTTTTGTTGCTTTGGTAAAAATATTACCATTTTCTTTAGTATTAAAAAAAGTGTTCCATTTGTTAAAATATGTTGTTAACGTATTTTTATTAGACATTGTAATTTGTTGAGTTACCATTGCCAAACAATATCCTGTTCTATTATTAGATTTTCCACCTACAACTGCATAGTCTTTTACAGTTTTCTTATTGCTTGAGTCAAATTCTGTTGCTTCCTTCGTATAATTTAAATAAGAATTACATGAGCTACCCATTGTTGGAGTTGTATAATCAATTTGCTTAGTTGCATATTCTCTATCTCTTCCACCTCCAGGATAATCCCAACAATCTTGACTAAATTTTTCCTTACAAAATACAATGCCTACAGAGCCACTTGTTGAATATGTGTTTGTTGTACTATTATATTTTGCATTAAATATATTACTATCCTGACCTTTGCTACAATAAATAGCTCCACCCAATCGATTTTTCCTTACCTCTTTATTTGAACCATAATCTTTTGCTAAACAAGCCGATAAATATGAGTCATATGTTTTTTGGATCTGTATTTATTAATAATTTTTACTTAGTAAACATGGGGTAAACGATCCTGAGGCATTTTTAAATTTAGCTTTGGTAGGAATAGGACATATTTCATCCTGAGTTACAATTGCAGCCAAATTATATGTAATAGAATATTTGTTGTTTCCAGGTTTTAACGTTACAAAATTCAAATGAACGTTGTTAGTTGTTTTTAAAGATTTTTGTATATTTTGTTTAGTGTCGATACTAAATGCAGCGACATCTGGTTTTGTTTCATTGTTGTCCACTGCCTCACTTTTATTGCCACATGTATAGGTATGATAATTTTGAGTGTTGTTTAACATCAAATCGGCTATTTTTGTGTGGGCTTTGCATTGCAACTTATAGTATCATCATCAAAGTTTTGATTGTCTTTGCATTGAGGTAAATTGGCATTATAGCTTGGAGTAAAAGTTTCTTTATATTTTCCATTACTATAAACATTAAACTTATATGTTCTTTTGCAATTATATGTTAAAGATTTACTTTCAGACTTGCTGGTTTCAATATTTTTAATACTGTTTTCACAATCAGCATTACCGATTAAATTTGCATCATTAGCAAAAGCTTGGCAATAAGTTTTAGCATCCATTCCTTTTAACACATCATCAATTGTTTTTTGGTTAGAATTTGAGCCACTGCCGCCACCTTCAGAGCTATTAGCTTCCTCAATCAATTTTTTAGTTAAAAGTTTACTTTCGTTGTCCAAATTTTTATATAAATTATAGACATAGACGGGAACTTTTTGATCAAGATTGTGTTGAATAACTTTCATTGTCACGATATATAAAAAACTTATTAAAGCCATAACAAGTATGACTTCAACAAAGGTAAAAGCTCTTTTTCTTTTTTATATCAAGCTTTTGACCTTATTGTTGTTTCGGGGGGGGCTGAATGTTTAAAATTAAATATACACACCTTTTCAAACTCCTAAACTTTAAGCATGAATTAATAATAAATGATTTTTATTGGTTTGGCAATAAAAAATACTACTTTACTTCAAGTAAAGTAGTATTTTTATAAATTAGTAATTATTAACGTATATTAATAACGATAATGAGCAAAAGCTTTGTTTGCTTCAGCCATTTTGTGGGTGTCTTCACGTTTTTTAACAGAAGCACCTGAACCGTTTGCAGCATCAATAATTTCATTTGAAAGTTTTTCAACCATTGATTTACCGCTTCTTTTCTTAGCAGATAATATTAACCAACTTGAACCTAAAGCCATGCCGCGGTCAGCTTTAACTTCCATAGGAACTTGGTAAGTTGAACCACCAATACGTCTTGCTTTAACTTCAAGCAATGGTATAACATTTTTTAACGCTTTTTGGAAAATTTCTTGAGAATCTTCATTTGTTTTTTTCTTTTATTCTATCCATAGTCGAATAGAAAATATTTTGAGCTAATGATTTTTTGCCACGTCTCATCAAACGGTTAATAAATTTTGCAACATCAACACTATTATAAATAGGATCCGCTTGAGGAACTCTTTTTGCAGGCTTGCTACGTCTTGACATTTATTTAAACCTTTCCTTTATTATCTTAAATTATTTTTTTGCTTTTTCTTTTTTAGTACCATATTTAGAACGTGCTTGAGAACGTTTTTTGCACACCGGCTGTATCAAGTGTTCCACGAATAATGTGATAACGAACACCCGGTAAATCCTTAACACGACCGCCACGAATTAAAAACGACACTGTGTTCTTGCAAATTGTGTCCAATTCCTGGAATATAAGATGTTACTTCAAAACCGTTTGTCAAACGAACACGAGCAACCTTTCTCAATGCTGAGTTTGGTTTTTTAGGTGTTGTTGTATAAACACGTGTACAAACACCACGACGTTGAGGACAATTTACCAATGCTGGTGATTTTGTTTTATCTAATAATTTTTTACGTTCTTTTCGCACTAATTGCGCTATTGTTGGCATAATTTCTCCTTTAATCTTTATCTTAAAAATTTTTTTTCATGTATGGAAGTACATATTCATGAAACTACAATCATACCCAATTGTCAATCACTTATTTTTATCTAGAGCTTGTTTTAAAGCAACTTCAAGTGTTTTTACTTTGTTTTCAAGCACTCGCACTTGATGCTCATTTTCATCTTTATTCACGCTCATTTTTTCATATCTCTTTTCATATGAATTAATTAGCGAATTTCTCTTTGTAATATATAGCATGCCAAAAAATAATGCACTTATATAGCTTAAAGCAAATAACAATAATGAATATTGGCTTAAATTAAAAGTCATTGTTTTGTTTATGTATGGTGTATAAATTTTAAAATTTATATCAGGTAACAAGATTATTAAAGATACTATTATTAATAATGTTGCTAAACAAATAATTAAATAAAATATTTCTTCATTTTTTGCTCCTTAAATATCTTAATACTTTTTGTAAATCTTCATCTTCATCGATTTTAATTTCTATTACTTCATTTTTCAAATTCATAAAACATAAAGAATAAGCTTGAAGAACTTGTTCAGTTGTTTTCACTTTGAACTTTTTTGCACCATATAAACTGTCATTAACTATTGTATGATTTATGTATTTTGAATGTACACGTATTTGGTGAGTTCTTCCTGTTTTTAACTCATATTCAATAAAGGTATGATTTTTAAACCGCTCTATTACGTTATAAAAAGTTATGGCTTCTTTGCCATCATTTTTCAAAACAGCCATTTTTTCTTTGTGTTTTGCATCTCTTCCGAAGAAAGTTTTAATTTCTCCAAAATCATTTTCAACAACTCCTTCAACAATTGCTTTATATTTGCGAATAGCGGTTTTGTCTTTGATTTGTTTTGTCAAAAATTCATATCCCTTGTTTGTTTTTGCAACAAGTAACAACCCTGATGTATTCCTGTCAAGCCGATGAACAATGCCGGGTCGTAATTTATCATTGTTGCAATCAGACAAACCATTTTCCCCATACTTAAATAAAAGAGCATTTACAAGAGTGTCTTTTTGCTCATTCATTGTTGGATGCGTGAGCATGTTCTTGGGTTTGTTCACAACCAATATGTCGTCATCTTCATATTTTATATCAAGCTTTATATCTTGTGGTTCTATTTTAATATTTTCATCATAGAAATCGCTAAAGTTGACAGTATCATTCTGTTTTAGCTTGTAAGAGCTTTTTTCAATCTTGTTATTAACTTTAACAAAACCGTTTTTTATGTTTTTTTGGATATTTGAACGTGATAAAGCTGTGTATATTTCGTTTAAAAATACATCAAGCCTTTTATTAATGTTTTCTTTATTTATTATATATTCATTCATCATTATTTCTTTAATATTTTTAAAATCAATAAGAATACACCAAAAGTTATCATTAAATCGTAATAATTGAACACCGGAAAGTTTACAAGAGGCAGCTTTATAAAATCATCAACTCGTCCATACATTATTCTTTCTGACAAATTTAAAATGGCACCTGACGTTAAAAATAAAAAAGCCGTAAAATTAGTTTTATCGAATTTTGAAATGTTTTTATAAATATAACAAAATATAAAGCCCAAGAGTATAAGAGAAATAATAATAAGAGAAAAAGTGTTATCATTTAAAAAACTAAATGCAGCACCGGTATTTTTTATTAGTGTCAAATCTAATATATTTTGGGAATTTAAATATAGGGTGAACTTCTTTTAACAGTTTCCCGAAAAAAATTATAACAATTAATTTAATTATAAAATTTATTATTTTTTTGTTTTTTTACTCATTTAATTTATTATTTTTGTTTAGATTAAATACATTCACACGTCTTAAAACAAAAGCTGCACCTGTTGATTTAACTTTGTTTTGAGCATTTGCATTTGTGTTTTTTTCATAAATACCGATTGTTGCAACGGCATTTTCGTTATGTCCGTTTTTATTTGACTTCACCATTCGCTCCAAGGTGTTTTCAGATGAAGTGATTTTAAAGATATCAAGCGGATTTTTTTGTGGATAAATTATAGGGATTGAATTTAAAGAGGCTACAACTATATTATTTTGAGGCTTTTTTATATCAAGTGATATGGTATAAAAGCTGTCATTTTGAACCTGATATGGGGCTTGAAGTTCAAAGTCCATATTTATTGCATTTCCAAATTTTATAGTGCTTGTTTCATCAAGAACATTAATTCCTGTAATAAGCCAATTAATACTACTTTTTTCAGATAATAAATTGTTTGTGCCTTAGCTTGTATTATCCCTTCTCCATTAAAAAAAGAACTTCCCGAAACCGTTCCATTGATAACTTCTTCACATAAAACTTGAGCATAATTTTTTGAAAAACTCACCTTTTGTGGAGTAATTTGGTAATCAAGACGAGGATAATTTTTCCAAATATCATTCAAAACTTCAAAATAGAAGTTATAATTAAAACCGTCGTTTGTAATAAAGGATGTGTCATAAAACTGTTTTAGCTTATTTATTTTTTTTTTGTAAGGTTTTTTGAAACCGAATTTAAGACATCAAAAATTTGTTGTTCTTCAGTTTTTGTTGCCTGTTTAAAAAAGCTTACTTTTTAAAAGCTTACTTTGTATATAATCATCATTTTCAATATCAATTTGTGAAGCTTGGACAGATATTGAAAACAAACTTATTAAAGATAAAATTAAAAAAACAATTCCATATTTTTTTCATCATTATTAATCTCATGTTACATCATATATAAATATTTAAGCATAAAAAATAACAGTTGTAAAAATTACAACTGTTATTTAGCACTTGAATTAAATAAAACTATTTAATTTCAACAAGCACCAGCAGCTTCTAATTGTTTTTTGATAGCTTCAGCATCTTCTTTTTTGATACCTTCTTTAACAGGTTTTGGAGCTGAATCAACTAGGTCTTTAGCTTCTTTCAAGCCTAAACCGGTTATAGCACGTACTTCTTTCAATACAGCGATTTTGTTAGCACCGGCTGAAGTTAAAACAACAGAAACTTCGCTAGCTTCAGCTTCGCCTTCGCCACCTGCAGCAGGAGCAGCAGCTGCAACAGCAACAGGAGCTGCTGCTGATACGCCAAATTTTTCTTCCATAGCTTTTACTAATTCAGCAGCTTCTAATAATGTTAATTTTTCAATTGATTCTAAAATAGCTTCTACGTTACTCATTTTTTTCTCCTTTTAATTTTAATTAATAATTATTTTTAACTTAACTTATGCTTGTTTTTGTTTTGCAACAGCGTCAATAGCACGAACTAAGCTTGCCATTACACCATTTACGCAACCAACGATACCACTTGCAGGTGAGTTGATTGAACCCTAATATTTTTGCATATAATTCTTCTTTTGAAGGTAAACTTGCTAAATCTTTTGCTTGTTTAGCATCATATAATTCACCATCTAAGCAAGCTGCAAGAAGTTCACCTTTTTTACTGTCTTTTATAAATTTTGATAAAATTTTTGCAGGTGCAACCTGGTCGCCAAAACCAAAAGCTATTGCTGTCGGATCCTTCCAAAACTTCTGTTAAAGGTTCATAAGATGTTCCTTTTATTGCAATTTTGCCAAGGTATTTTTTGTTACTGTTAAATCACAATTTTCTTTTTGAAGTAATCTTCTTAAAGTTGTAATCTGTTCTACGGAATATCCGCGGTAATCAGCAACGTAAGCAGCACTTGCTTTTTTCAAATTGACTTTTAAAATGTTGAATTTTCTCATTCTTAAAGGCTTTTGTTGCCATATTCTTTCTCCTTTATTATTTTTTATCGACCTTTTTTACATAAAAAAATCTTTTGGTTTCCCAAAAGACGACTATTTTTTAAGTTAATATTTTCTTTACTCGTAATAATATTAAAGATTATATTTAACCTGGATTGGCTGCACTCAAATGCATTTAATAAACAATTTAACCTATCGTCTTTGGCTTTTTTCTTTATGTATTATCAATTTATAACAAACATATTACACAGTCAAGTTATTTTCTTAATTCAATGTATACCAGACTAAATAGTATTTTTTATAATTACAAATAAGTTTGTTTTTTAATAATTTACACGCTGGTTGGGGCGAAACCAAGTGCGGTTTTTATTTTTGCCAAAGAGTTATTTTTTCAAGGGGCTTTAGCCAAGCTGAAACTAAAAGGAACTGTTCATTTTTTGTATGTGGCAAATAAGTTTTAATGTATATATTTGAATACAAGATAGTCTGTTATATAAAACTTAAAATAAAAAGTGTTTAACAAAAAATTTTAATTGGAATTGATTAATAAGATGTTAAAAACGCAAAGTTAGTCTTTTAGCTAGGGCAGATTTCTTCTCTTGGAATTAGCTTAAATGGCTATTGTGTAAATGCTTTATTTTAGAAAGAATTTATAAGAATGATTATTTATAATACAAAATATATGTGATAAGGAGGTTTAATATGGATGAACAAAAGACATGTATGAAAAAAATGAACCGGGATTAAAAGACTGTTGGGTTAAATTTGCTTTGCTTATTTTGGCTTTATTTTTAGGAAGCTATTTGGCTACTTATTTTATTATTGACCAAACTCGTCATTCTTATTACATCAATCCAATGCGTGAAAATGGATATATGAATAAATATTATGATGAAGCATTGTGGGATAAAGATTTTAAACGCGACTTTGATGAAATGGATGCAAAAATGAACTCAAAAGACATCTTTTCAAACACCATCAAATTGTTGAAACTTTTAAAACTAATGAGGCTATTAAACTTGTTATAGATTTAAAACCATTTGGTAATAAAATTGAAAATGTAAAAGTTGATGTTGATAATAATAAAATATCAATTCAAGGACAAAATGATAAGAAATTAGTTGAAGGTGAAAAGGATTTCTTTTTATTCACAAACTTTTACAATAAATGATAAGGTTAAAAAGATGAAATTACAAAGAAAAAAATAGGTCATAAATATATTATTACAATCCCTTTATGTGATAATAATGTAAATAACAAAGATTAATTAATTATTTTTAATAATTTTTATATATTAAGGCTTGTTTTTATCAAGCCTTAAATTGCTTATAAATATACCTCAATATTGATCAACTATAAAAAATGTGTTAATTTATTAAATAGATAAAGAATAGTTGTTTTTTAATGGAGTGGAAAAGTGTTTGCTAATATAAGGAGAGATAAAAAGTACTTTAAATAAAGGAAAAAACGGTTTTACCTTTGTTGAAGTAATACTTGTTATGGCATTAATAAGCTTTTTTGTATGTTGTGACTATGAAAATCATGCAACATAATGTTGAGCAAAAAATTCCAACATTTGTTTATTATTTATATAAAAACTTAGATAATGAAAGTAATATTTTGGCAAAAGATTACTTTCAGAAGCTAGGTCTTCAAATTCATCTGAAACTGAGGAAGGTTCATCTTCTTCAAATATTACAATAGAACAGGTTTTGAAAAAATTGATGCCAAAGCATATTGTGAAGCTTTTATAAGCGATGTTAATACAACAGGAAGTGCAAATTGCGAAAATAGTATTAAAAATGTGGAAACAGGTATTTCGAAAACTAAAACAATAAATTATGATTGCATAAGACAATATTCATTTACAGTAAATAGTGATGGAATATATTCTCAATTGTTCAATCCATCTGGTAATTCAACAATAAATCAATGTTTAACTAATGATAACTTTGAACAAAATAATTTAATTTGTAATGCAACACCTACAATACAAATTGCTAATTTACTAATAAATAATACACAACAAAATTATTCATATATTTGTACACAAAAAAAAGAAGAAATGGAAGAAAATGAAAATGAAAATGAAAATCAAGTAACTTTTTCTGTTGACACAAAACCTGAAATATCAAGTTCTTATAAAACAATAAATAATATTCACTTGAATTTTGTTACATATTCAAACGCCCGGGTAAGATATAACGGAATTTACAATTTGTTTGCAAATGTTCGTCAAGATGAAATTTGTCCTGTCGTAACAATTGATGAAAGTTCGGATGATTTTATTTATTTAACACAAGAACCTGTAAAATATATTGAACAAAAAAGATTTGATGGTAGGAGTAAGGCACCTGCTTGGCGTACTAAAAAGGGTGGTTCTTTTTACGTATACCATGGAGCTCATCAATACTATAAGGGTATGTTTGATAATACAAGAATTTTACTAGCTAATATTAATTTAAAAGATAATGAAACGAAATATAAAGAGATTGACACTTGTGCCGGTAGGTTGGCAAATTTAAGAATACAAGAAAGATTATTAAGAACTTATGGCAGTTCACAAGTTATAAATTTTAAAAGATTTGACTCTGTTAATCAAACTGATTTTAAATCAACAAAAAATGGGAATTTAAAGATTATTTTAAAGATAGAAGCGAAGCGTATTATACCAAATGGAACAATTTCTTTTCTAATAATGAAACGTTTGAAGTGAAAAGTTTAGATGAAATTAACTTGAGTGGTCAAGATGAAGGACAAGTAAATTCTGGTATAAATCGTAATGAATATCTTGCACATTTTATTTATGCTTCAATTAACATACCTTTCCAAAAAGGTGAAATGGGCAAAAATGTTTTTGTATTTGAACAATTTGGAAATAAAATTATTCCTGTTGGGTATCTTGCAAATAATTTAAATACACCATTAAAATTTGATGTTGTAACAAGAAACCCGGAAACATTCAAAATTGAAAAAGTTAATTACAAAGACGGTATGGAAAAACGTCCATTAACGTTTTGTGAGGCAATGTTGTATACAGGTGATAAATTTTCTCCATACTGTGAATGTCCACACCCTACGATTAAAGGAAAAACTTTAGAATTAAGGGATGGATATTACAATTGGTATGATGCAACAAATTTTAAAGGAACAATGAAAGCAAAAAAGAGATGCCTGTGATAACAAATTTGGTTGTATAATTAGTCCTGTTAAACCAAGGTCTGGTAATAAATTTTAGTTGTTTTAGCTAACTATTTATTGAGTCATAAATGTTTTTTATATCGTTAATATCTATATCATTTACAATTGATACCATATAGTTTTCATTATTTAAAATAAAACGTAATTTGTTATGTTCAACTTTTTTGTCAAGCTTCATTGTTTTAATAATGTTATCGAACTTAAAGTTTGGCAGTTTTTTGTTGATTAAATTATAATCATTTATTAAATCAAAAGAATTTGTTAAATATTCAGATGAAATCATTCCCAAATGGTAACTGAGTTTTAAAGCAAATTTCATTCCATAAACAATAGCTTCGCCATGTGTAAATTTTTTGTAATTAGTAAGTTTTTCTATTGCATGTCCAAAAGTGTGTCCAAAATTCAATATAGCTCGCAGACCTTTTTCTTTTTCATCTTGAACAACAACATCACGTTTTAAACAACAACAAGTTTTAACAACATCAATTAAAGTTTTTTTATCTAAATTATAAATATTATTTTTATTTTGTTTTAAATACTCAAAAAATATAAGATTATTTTCACTAGGTGTGTTTATGCTATTTTGAATAAATGTGTATTTAATAACTTCCGCAAGTCCTGTTTTTAAGTTTCTTAAATTAAGTGTGCTAAATGTAGAAATGTCAGACAAAACAAGTTTGGGCTGATAAAAGTTCCAAGCAAATTTTTTCCCAAATTTGTGTTTACTGCAACTTTTCCCCCAACTGAAGAATCGACTTGAGCAAGAAGTGTTGTTGGAATTTGAACAAACTTTACTCCTCTCATATAAGTCGAGGCACAAAACCAACCATATCGCCAATAACGCCGCCGCCAAATGCTACGAAAGCATCTGTACGATTTATATTGCATTTGGCGGCGGCGTTTATAATTTTTTTATATGTATCAAGATTTTTATATTTTTTCTCCATCATTAATAACAAAGACATTTGAGTTTTTAATATTAAGATATCTTTTATATATTTTATAGATTGTTTTATTTGTAACGATAAAATATTTATCAGCATTAATATATGTTTTTAAATAATATTCAATGTTATCAAGAAGACTTTCACCAATTATAATCGGGTAATCAATGCTTTCAGTGTTTGCAATATTTATATTAACTGTTTCGTTCATAATATTTTCCTATAATTTCGTCACAAATTTGATTTACATCTTTGTTAAAAGTATCAATAACAAAATGAGCTTGTTTATATTTAGCTTCACGATTTTTAAATTTTTCTTCAAAATTGTTAGCTAGAGGTCGAGTTTTATCATTTTGAATACGATTTTTAACAATTTCAAGTGGTGTATTTAAATAAAAAACGGTGTCATAATTTAAAAGAAGGCTTAAATTTTGAGGATTTTCAACAATTCCACCACCTGTTGCAACAATTTTGTTAGAATTTTTTACAATTTGTTTTATTAACTTATTTTCCAAGTTGCGAAAGTGTGTTTCACCGAACTGTACAAAAATTTGACTGATTTTCAAATTTTGCTGTAATTCTATTTCAGAGTCAGTATCGAGGAATTCAAAATTTTGAAGTTTTTTGCGAAAGAACTTTCCCGCAAGTAGTTTTTCCACACCCCATAATTCCAATCAGGACAATGTTTTTCATAGTTTTATTTGTTCCAAATAGGAGTTATAGTTATTCAAAATTTCACAGAAGCTATCTCCGCCAAATTTTTTCTAAGAATTGTTGAGCAATAATAATAGCGGCCATGTTTTTAGCAACAACGGAGCAACTTTCAACGGCACAAACATCAGAGCGTTCAAAGTGTGCTTTGACTTGTTCTTTGAATTTAAATCAATGCTATTTAAAGGTGTTTTCATAGTCGGGATTGCTTTCATGGAAGCGTGGATAACAATATCTTCACCATTTGACATTCCACCTTCAATGCCACCTGCGTTATTTGTATTACGAATTATTTTGTTGTTTTCATAATATATTTCATCATGAGTTTTAGAGCCAAAAGTGTCAGCAACAAGATGTCCTAAACCAAATTCAACTGATTTTACCCCGCCAATACTCATAATAGCAGAAGATAAAAGTGCATCGAGTTTTTATCCCAGTGAACATGAGAGCCAAGCCCGATTGGTACATTTTAATAGTGATTTTAAAATTGCCGCCTAAAGTGTCACCTTTTTCGCGAGTGTAATTGATAAGTTCCAAAAGTTTTTCTTTTTCTTTAAAGTCAACACCGCCAATTTCAACCGTTTGGCTTTCAAAAAGTAATATTAAAAGGTTTTAATATGAGTTGCGCAACAGCTCCAACAGCTGTTCTCATGGCTGTTTCTCTGGCAGAAGAACGTTCAAGAATGTTTCTAATATCGTTGTGATTATACTTTAAAGCACCTGAAAAATCAGCGTGTCCCGGGCGAACTTGAGAAATAAACTTGTTTTGAATTTTAGTTTTATTTTCTTCGGTTGCTTCTTGAATTTTTGAGTTCATTTCAACTTCCCAGTTTTTAAAATCGTTATTTATAATTTCAAGGCAAATTGGGGAACCCAATGTCAAACCGTGTCGAACACCTGAATTAATAATAATTGTGTCATTTTCAATTTTTCATGCGACCTCCACGTCCAACGCCTTGTTGTCGGAGTTTAAGTTCGCTATTTATAAAATCTTCATCTATTTTAAAATTGGACGGAACACCATCAATTATGGCATTTAAGCATTTTCCGTGTGATTCACCTGATGTTAAAAATCTAAACTTCATCTTTTTTAACCTTAATGTTCTTTTGGCTGATTTTTAAGGAGCATAATTCCTAAATATATTGGCATTGAGCCAATAACAATAGCAAATATGATATTAAGAATTTCGTAGTTCATTTATACCCTTTCTTTTATATAGAATAGTGTTAAGTTCTTTAGTCGTACTCATAAGATTTGTAATAAAAAGTCCGCTATAAAATAATCCTAAAACAAGTAGAACAAATTTGATAAAAGTATTTGGCAGGAACAATAGGCCAATCGTACCACTTACTGTAACAATAACAAAATTTGAAAGTAGCTGTCTTAATGCTATAAGATTATTAACTTTAAGTTGGATTAAATCATCTTGCATAACATTGATTATAGCATTAATAAAGCGTAAGCACAATCTTTATTCCTTCACCCGAAAAGCATATTATAGAAAATAAAAATTCCGCCGGCAAATCGATTTTTCGATTTGCCGGCGAAAAAAATCTTTATTAACGTTAAACTTTGGAGGAAAAATGTGAAATTATTGCATATATGAATAAAGCATTAAGCAACATTGTGCACAATAGCTGCTGCTATGCCACTAACAATTGAAACTGCTCCCCCCTATAATGAGTGTAGTAGGCCAACCCCAACCTGAAGTTAAGGCAAATCCGGCTGCAGCTCCTGACAATGAAGATAAACCTTTAACCAAACTAGCCTTACCTGCCTTAAATCTACCATCTGAATCTTGATATTTGTCTAGATTATTATTTACAACAGCATTTCCTATATAAAATCCGACTGCTCCACCTGCTAATGTACCAGCAGCAGTTATCAAACCACTTCCCCCATGAAAACTTTGTACCTCCCAGTATTGTTTTTCCAAAATACTTCCATCTTGCGGCAGTAGTAAGTTCACCAGTCAAGCCAAGGGCTTCAGTCGTTGTAGCAGTGCTAGCCACATAAGTCGCTGTGCCTAGTCCTGCAATACCAACGCCAGCACTTGCGACTCCCAAGCCTGTTAACATGGTTGGTTGCAATTTTATTTGCTTCCGAAACCGATTTTATGCCATCATCAGCTCCTTCTTTAGCTACATGCCTGCTATCACCTACTGTATTGCTAGCTTTACTTGAATTTACTTCACTTGTACTATCAGATTTCGTTGCATAGTAACTTTTTGTTATATACTCCAAATGATTTAATATATTATTTACATTATATTCTCTTTTGTCTTTCTGACCATCCAGATTGTATAAATCGCCCGTTTTTGCTTTTCCTGTTCGACTATCCAATATATTTAATGTACCTTTTACTGCACATGCTTTCTTTTAATTGAGTAACCATATTGCTATTTTCAAGTAATCTGGCAATTATTTCATATCCATCTTTTGTATTACTTATATCTAAAAAAGTAGTTAAAAGTTCATCTGGTTTCTCTTGAGCTTTAATATTATTAATATCCTCTATATACCCTTGAATAGTACTTTCTGAAACTCCAAGAGTAACAGTTTGACTTATCGCATTATACATAGCATTATATGCTTTTTGATTTAGACGATGATTCACAAGCTTTTTTGGCAAATTCATATCGTGTTGAGTTCTGATTAAGCTTGGATAATTGTTCTGTATATTGATTTACATTGCTTTTTGTTATTAGAGTATAATCTGCTGCCTTAATTTCATTTTTTTCAAGCTGCTGCTTGTAATTTGTTGAATTTAAAATAGAATTATCAGCTTTCTTAATATAACACCCAATATATTTATCAATGGCTGTTTGGTCTGATGAACTTAAATAGCTTCTTGCATTGCTCATATCATTCAATTTTTCTTGCATAACCGTTTGATAACTTATTGTTTCATCAGCACCGGTTTGGTTGCCGTTTTTATCTTTATATGTTCTGCTTTGAAAATCACCAACAAATGTATTTAAAGCTTGTGTGAACCCGGGGTTAAACCTTTCCAAAAGTTCATATTCAAGTGTTGTCATTTTTCTTACAGTTTCCAAAATATTTAATTTATCTTGGTCTGTCGCAGTTGTTCCTTTTTCTATAATTTTGCTTATATCTCTTATTGTAAGATTTAACCTTGAAATAACACTTTTTCCACCACTTGTAAATGTTGTTCCATCAGGTTCTATTTCCACACCGAGTGCTTTAAATGCCTCACTATAATAACCTATTTCGTCTTCACTGGTTGTTATATCTGTTATTCCTTTTGCTGCAACTAATTTTAATGCACCTGAAGTATATGTATTGTCGGTTTCAGATGTGTTAGCTACACCCATTTCATCACAATATTGAGTTTTAGTATCCCCCGCTTAAAAGGCCGGTAATAATACTTGAATCAATTTTTGTACCATCTTTTGTTGTTGTAACTCCATCAGCTCCAAGTTGTGCAGTTATTTTACTTATTAAGTTTGTTATTTGTTCAGCAAAACTTACACTTTCATCTTCAGGTTTGATAACCGTTAAATTGTATTTTTCAGAACTTGAATTTACATCGTTTAAATCTAAAATATAAGCTTTTTGCTTCATTAGGATCCATACACAATAATCTTCCATCTTTCAGTTCAACAATGGATTCGCGCACAAATGTATCACCATAACTTTTATCAACGTGACCATAATCAGTAAATAATCCCTCAAGCTGATTTAAATGTTCTTGACTTGAAAGAAGATATGTTTTAAAGTTATCCGTTGTTTTTTTGTTGCTTATTGCATATTTCCATTGATTGTATATGCTGCCTAATCCAGTTCTTGTACTTAAAGAAACGCTATCAAATCCCATATTTTTCACCTTGATTTTATTTTAATATAATATTTATAACGACAATATTAAAATTAACTTTAGCTATTTTTACAAATGTTAACAATTTAATATGATTTATTAAACAAACATTCATGTGTAAGATTTTCAATCTCATCATCAAGTTTGCATAACATAACTTCTTTATTGTATTTAGTTTTTAATGCCTGGGATAATAAATAATCAGCAAATTTAGGGTTTTTAGGTAAAAAACTTCCATGCAAATATGTGCCAAAAACGTTATTTTTATATGCACCTTCTAATCTATCTTCGCCATTATTTCCATTTCCAACTATTATATTGCCAATTGATTTTGTTTCTTGCGAAGTGATATATGTTAAGCCACTGTGATTTTCAAAACCAACCAATGTTCCGTCAAAGATGTCATTTTTAGCTTTACCGAAACATTACCAATAAATCTTTTTGATGAAGCAACTGTATAAACATCAAGAATACCCAAGCCTTCTTGTTTATCCATGTTATGAGGCTTGTAATACTCACCCATTAACTGATATCCGCCACAAATACCAAGAAAAACATTGCCTTCATCGGCTTTTTGTGTAAAAAATTTCTTGTGTGTTTGTAAGTTCTTTGCGACCTCATTTTGTTGAATGTCTTGCCCTCCACCTATAAAAAATATATTACACTTGTCTATTTTTTCATAAGGATTATCGGTAATATTAAAATTTATGACTTCACAATTTATATTTCTATCTTCAAGTCTTTTTCTCAACGCAAGAATATTTCCAAAATCGCCATAAATGTTTAATAAGTTGGGATATAAATGAGCAATTTTTAAACTATATTCGTGATTTAACATAATTTATAACTTCCGCTATTGCTTCATCAGGAGTCATTTTAACAATTTCACCAGTTTGTCTGTATTTTAATTCAACAAGTCCCTCGTTCACGGTTTTGCCGGCATTTATACGAAGAGGATAACCAATTAAATCAGCATCTTTAAACTTTACGCCTGCTCTTTCATCCCTATCATCAAAAACAACTTCAATATTATTTTCAAGCAATTTTTGATACAAATATGAAGATATCTCCATTTGTTTTTCGTCTTTAATATTAACGGGTACAATGCAAGCGTGATATGGAGCGATGGCAACAGGCCATTTTATGCCATGTTCGTCGTTATAAACCTCAACAGCCGAAGCGGCAGTTCTTGAAATACCTATACCATAGCATCCCATAATAAACGGTTTATTTTTTCCGTTTTCATCGGCGTAAGTTGCGTTCATGGCTGATGAATATTTTGTGCCGAGTTGAAAAAATGTTGCCAACTTCAATGCCTTTTGTAACTTTGAGTTTTTCTCCGCATTCAACGCAAATGTCATCTGTTTTAACCAAACAAATGTCTTCAAATTTTAAGTTAGGCAAATGTTCTTCAAGACTTGCTCCAACAAAATGATAGTCGGTTTCATTTGCTCCCATTATGAAATTTTTCAATGTTTTAACAGAATTGTCAGCAACAATTTGTATTTTGTCTTCCAAATTATAAGGAGAAATAAAGCCGCTTTTGGAATTTATATTATTGTTTTGCATAAATTCAAGTATTTCTTCTTCGCTTGCAAGGCGAATTTCGTTTCCTTTGAAGCAATTCATAAGTTTTGTTTCTTCAATATCCCTATCAGCACGAATGCAAGCCAAAACCATATTTTTATCAATGATATAGGCAATAGTTTTAAGCATTGTGGAAGCGGGGCTTTTTGAAAAATTCTTCAAGCTGGGCAATAGTTTTTATATTTGGAGTGTAGACTTTTTCAAATTTTTCAAAAGCCCCGCTTGTTTGAGAAATTGGAAGTTTGGATACTGCGTGGTTTGAGTTGGCTTGATAGTTACAATTTTCGCAATAAAAACGTCATTTTCACCTGCATTAACATTTCCATCGCTATTCAACAAAACCATAAATTCATGTGACACTGCACCTCCAATAGCACCTGAGTCGGATTGTACCATTTTGGTTTCAAGCCCACATCTTTTAAAGATGCGAGTATATGTTTTAGCCATTTTTTCATATTCTTTTTCTAAGTCTTCTTGGCAAGTTGCAAAACTATAGGCATCTTTCATTATAAATTCACGTCCGCGAAGAAGTCCAAAACGTGGTCGAATTTCATCTCTAAATTTTGATTGAATTTGGTATAAATTGACGGGCAATTGTTTATAGGAACGAATTCCTTCGCGCGCTACGAATGTAATTATCTCTTCATGTGTTGGTCCTAAGCACAATTCACGATTATGTCTATCTCTTAACCGCATAAGTTCTTTGCCGTAAACATCCCAACGACCTGATTGTTCCCACAATTCTTTTGGTTGTACAAATGGCATCAAAAGTTCTTGTGCACCGGAGGCATTCATTTCTTCACGGACAATGTTTTCCACTTTTTGTAAAACACGAAACATCAACGGTAAATATATATAAACACCATTTGTAAGTCTGCGGATAAAACCGGCTTTGACTAACAATTTATGACTCATAATTTCAGCATCCTGTGGAAACTCACGCAAAGTTTCAACAAACATTTGTGACATTTTCATAATTATAACCTTCTCCAATTTATATTCTCTCTATTTAAGAATTTTAACACAAAAAATAAGATAATATGAATAATAATTGAACAAAGTAAAATTTCCTATTGTAAAATTTTTATTTTTATTTATAATTGTAGTATAAAGTGAGGAATTAAAATGAAAATTGTAAATAGTACACAGCCGAATAACTTATTTTTATTAAAACATAATAAAATAAACCCCGGAAACAATACTTTTATCTTTTTGTGGAAAAATTTTTTTATTGCTAAACCGGATGATCTTATAAAAAACTTGGAAACTTATTCAGTAAATGCGCAAAATAGGCAAATGGGAATTATTAACTATAACTGTTTTGTAAGTTTATTACAAAAAAGGTGTTATGTATGTTAAGTCGTTATTTTATAAAGATAAAGCTAGTCAAGATATAAATAAAATGTATGAAACATCTTATAATGTTTTAGATAAATACTTAAATTCAGAAAAAGACATTGGTATAAATGATGCTAAAGATAGTATGTTGATAGAAAATTGTGCAGAAATATATGCTATTGCACTTGGAACTGATGATAAAACCGGTTTTAATGTTAAAACATCCCAATATGCTGCTAAATTATCTCAAGCTATATTGACAACACTCTCAATGGAAAAATTTGATGATAAAAGTAAATATATGGCTATAAAAGAAAAATACCAAGAAATTAAAAAACATTTAGATGTTGCTTATAACAAAATATTTCCAAAAACTCAAGTATTAGAACAAGGAAATGTATCAATAAATTTTAGACAAAATGAACAAGTATCAGAGGCTCTTAGAAAAGATGGCAATATTTATTATGCATTTGGAGATATGACTGCCGGAGCATATAAAAGCAATACAGATTGCAAAGAAGCATATTACTTTATGAAATCTTATAAATTTGTATCAGAAACTATAAAACTGTTAGAAAATTATTTTAAACTAACTGATGAGAACAAAATGCGAAATTTAATTTTAAGATTAAAATCTGTTCCAAATGATGCAAAAACAAGATTACCAGTAATACCAAAAGAAAGACTCAAATTTGATGAAAATGATATTACATACGAAAAAATTAAAAGTAGCTTTTTGGATAAAAGTTCTGAGGAAGTTGGTGAAAAAATAGTAGTATTAAAGAAGAAAATGGAAATTTTGTGTTTTATAGTGTAAATAAAAATGAACCGGAAGCGAATGTAAGCGTTAATAAGGAAGCTTTAGGAGCATTAAATGAGTACTTTAAATCTATATCCCAATTGTGTGGTCAAAAAACTTATACAACCTTACTTCATCTCTCACATCGTTTTTTACAAAGAAATCCTTTATATGATCTCAAGACTGTTTACGATAAGGATAAATTAGATGTGTTAAAAAATTATGTTGAAACGATAAAAAATGATATTGATATGTTATTAGCACAAAATGCATCTGATTTGTTGCATGATAAGCCAATCAGTTATTTTAATGAAAATAATGGAGATAAGTATATTCTTGCTTTAAATCCAGATGAGGCAGGAAAGTATCAAAATAAGACTTACACTATATTTATTTATAAATGTGATGAAGATAATAAAGAATCTTTATTAAATTGTAATTTTGTCGTTGATAATAACGGAAATTACGGCTTGCTTACATTTATTGAGAATGATAATAAATTACGAAGTAAGTATGACAACTTATTAAAAGAAGTAAAAGGTTTAAATACAACAATATCAAATCTCCAGAAAGATGTAGCAAATAAAGAAGTTGATATAAATACTAAAACAAAACAAGAAAAAAATGCATTAAAAAACAAAAAAATAGAATAAAAAATAGAATAAAAAACTGTGAAGAAAAATTGAAAAAAAGAAAAAGGAAAAGAAGGCATGCAGTGATGCAGATAAACTGGCACCGTGGAAACGATATCAAGTTAAGCCAAACATAATTGAATAAAGAGAACAAGCTTGAGTTTTAATTGACAAGATGTTGTTTATTTGCTTAAATGTTAAATAGGGAAATAAATCACAATAAAATTGGAGCAATGGTGAAAGTGCAATTAACTGATAAAGTAATAAAACGATTAACTTTGTATCATTGTATCCTTTTTGATTATATCGAACAGAATATTGAGTTTATTTCTTCACCACAAATAGCAAAATTGTTGAACATTGATGATTCACAGGTCAGAAAAGATATTAAACTTTTAAATAACTCCGGAAAATGCAAAGTCGGGTATGATGTAAAATGCTTGAAAAAATCTATTGAAAAAACTTTGGGGTTTGAAAATCCAAAGAATGCTTTTATAGTAGGAGCCGGCAATTTGGGAATGGCACTTGCAAAATATAGCAATTTCAAAGATTACGGGTTAAATATAATGGCTTTGTTTGACAATGATAAATCAAAAGTTGATGTTGTTGTGAATTTTAAAAAGTTTTTGATGTTGAAAAACTGCCGGATTTAGCCAAAAAACTAAATGTTGAAATAGCAATTTTGACTGTACCAAGAGCCTATGCTCAAGAAACAGCAGACTTTTTGATTAAAAGTAATATAAAATACATATGGAATTTTACTCCAAGTGTATTAAAAGTGGCAGAAGATGTTGTTGTTTGGAATGAAAATTTGATTGGAAATTTTCTACATTTTACGTCAAATTATAATTAAATAAAAAAATTGTAGTATAATTAAACATGAGGAAAGATTGATAATGGAAAAAATTCAAGTTGAGATATGTTTGGGAACAACATGTTTTGTGATGGGGTCATCTCATTTGCAAGATTTAATTGAAATAATTCCTAGAAGATATGACGATAAAGTTGAAGTGTCGGGAAAACCATGTTTAGGATTGTGTTCTCAAGACTGTGAATATTCTCAAGCTCCTTATGTTAAAGTTGATGAAGAAGTAGTTTCACAAGCTACTGTTGAAAAAGTTTTAAAAGTTATTGAAGGAAAAATAAGAAATAATGAGAAATAATAATAGTCAAGCAGTTCATTTAAAAAAACAAATACTGATTAAAATAATAGAAGCCTTTTTTTCTGATGATTATCAGGAAAATACAAGATTAATACCTTATCAAATGCGTCCAAAAGGTTCAGAAGTTCCATACAGATGCTGTATATATAAAGAACGGGCGATTTTGAAAGACAGAGCAATTGCAGAATTGGGGTTCTCAATTGAAGAGCACGACGAAACAGTCTTATTATCAGAATATGCAAAAAAAAGCATTGGAAAGAGAAAAACCGGAAAAAAATCCATTGACTGTTCTTGAAGCAGCTTGCAAGGGTTGTGTTCCAAGCAGAATTTATGTAACAGATTTATGTCAGGGGTGTGTTGCTCGTCCTTGTCAGAGCGTTTGTAAATTTGGAGCTATAAGTATTGATAACGGCAAATCTGTTATCGATGGTTCTAAGTGCAAAAATTGCAAACAGTGTATGCAAGTGTGCCCATATAATGCCATCGTCAAAATAACTGTTCCTTGTGAAGATGCTTGTCCGGTTGGAGCCATAGCAAAAGGTGAAAACGGACGTGCAAAAATAGATTTTGATGCTTGCATTTCCTGTGGCAAGTGCGTTTCTGCTTGTCCTTTTGGAGCTGTTCATGAAAAAAGTCAAGTTATAGATATTTTTAAAACACATGAAAAATGGCGAAAAGGTAATTGCATTGATAGCTCCTTCAATTGTGGGACAGTTCCGGGAAACATCTATCAGTTAAAAACAGCTATTAAAAAAGCAGGTTTTTATGATGTTTATGAAGTGGCTCAAGGTGCTGATGTAACTACTAAAAAAGAGGCCGCTGAATTTCAAGAACGTATGAAACACAATGAACCATTTATGACAACGTCTTGTTGTGCAGGGTATAACCAGCTTGTAAAAAAACATTTAAACGAAATAAAACCGTTTGTGTCAGACACTTTGACTCCTATGGCATATATTGCACAGATAGTTAAAGAAAAAGAACCAAATTCGAAACTTGTATTCATTAGTCCTTGTGTTGCAAAACGTGTTGAGGTTGAAGAAAATCCAAATGTTGACTATTTGATGAACTTTGAAGAACTTGGTGCGTTGTTTGTGGCACGCAAAATTGAAATAATGGATTGCGAAGAAGAAGCTTTTGATGTTGAAAGCTCAAAACAAGGTCGTGGTTTTGGAATTACTGCAGGTGTCTCTCAAGCCGTTAAAGATGCCGCTAAAAACAGCGATTGTGTAAAACCTATTTGTATCAACGGTTTAAACAAAGATACCATAAAACAGTTGAAAAAAATGGCTAAAGACAAAAAATGTGATGATGGCAATTTGGTTGAAGTAATGTGTTGTGAAGGCGGTTGTATCGGTGGAAATGCCACTATAAATTCTGTTAAAATCGCTTCAAAAGCTATAAATGAGTTTAAAACAAAAAGCCCTGATATCAATGGTGTAGAAGTTTGTGGGGATTAGTTAAAAATGAATAAAGATAATTGTGTTGTTTTGATGATTGATATTCAAGAAAAATTGGTCAAAGCAACTGATGCAGATATTGAAGCAAAAAATGCTTACAAAATTTTAAAACAGCAAATTTGATGAACATTCCTGTCATTGTTACAGAGCAATACCCCAAAGGTTTGGGCGAAACTGTTTCTGAGTTGAAAAGTGTTTTTAATGAAAATACATTTTTATTTGAAAAAACTGATTTTTCGGCCTTAAACAACGAAGATGTGTTGGAAAAACTTCAAACTCTTGGCAAGAAACAAGTTGTCTTGTTTGGAATTGAAGCTCACATTTGTGTCTTACAAACAGCAAAAGCTCTTATTCAAAACGGATATGAAGTTTTTCTTATTAAAGATGCTTCAAAAAGTCGCAAAAATTTTGAGTTTGAAACAGGCATAAATTTAATGCAACAATATGGAGCAAAAATATCATCTTGTGAAATTTTGCTTTTCGACTTGTTGAAAAGCTCTAAAAATCCAAATTTTAAAGAAGTCCAAGCGTTGATTAAATAATATTGATATGATGTTATTTAAAAATGAAAGATTATTACATTGAAAAATTAATAAATCTCATTAACTTACGAACAAATCTTATAACCATACTTGTGATACTCATTGGTGGTGTGTATGGTTTGTATTTGTTGAATTTAAGTAGATTTGCCTATTGGATTTTATTAATTATCGGAGTTTTTTTATATTTTATATTTTATGAAATCTATATTAAGTACAAATGATACCATATATAATGTTTTGGAGGAATTAAAAAATGTTTGAAACAATAGCTCAATGGGGGATTTTGTTTGCATTTTGGTATGGATTACACATTTTAGCAAAATCTGTAAAAGTTGCTTTAAAAGGGAGTGATAAAAATGATAAAAACAATTGAAACAATAGCACAGTTAGGTGTTGTTTTGGTTGTTTGGTATCTTTTACACTATTTATTAAAAGTTTTTAATGTGGCTTTAGAAGATGACACAAACGTAAGCAAGGAAAAAACTAAAAATGTTTGAAAATATTTTTTATTCAAATCGTTTAAATATCTCTCCAATATTTTTTAAATAATCTTCAATGTCAAAGCACTCAAGAATTTCATCTTTTGATAAAGTTTTTAAAATATCCTCATCTTTTAATAAACTTTCTTTAAAATTACCGTTTTCGACTCCAAAATTTTGATGTGCATTTTTTTGAACAAGTTTATAAGCCTCTTCTCGAGAAAGTCCTTTGTTTGTAAGTTTAAGCATAACTTTTTGTGAAAACACAATGCCACCATACAAGTTGATGTTTTTAAGCATATGTTCTTTATTAACATTTAGGTTTTCAATTGTGTTTATAAATCGATTGAGCATATAGTTTATTAAAATTGTCGTGTCAGGGAAAATAATTCTTTCAACGCTAGAGTGTGAAATATCCCTTTCATGCCAAAGAACAATGTTGTCCAAACTTGCATTGAAATTATTTTTTATAAGTCGAGCTAAACCACATAAATTTTCGGAGGAAATCGGGTTTTTTCTTGTGAGGCATTGCTGATGAGCCTTTTTGACCTTTTTTAAATCCTTCTTCGACTTCAAGGATTTCAGTTTTTTGCAAATGGCGAATTTCAATGGCTGCTTGTTCGATAACCTTGGCAATCATTGTCAAACTGTTTAGGTGATATGCATAAACATCTCTTGAAATAACTTGTGTGGAAACTTTACAAGGTTTCAATTGAAGAAGTTCGCAAACTCTTTTTTCTATTTTTGGACTTATATTGCTATATGTGCCTACAGACCTGAAATTTGACCTTGTTCAACGTCTTCTTTTGACATTTTAAAATATTTATAGGCTCGTTCAAGTTGATTATACCAGTTTAAAAACTTCAATCCAAAAACCATTGGCTCAGCCAAAATGCCGTGTGAACGACCTATACAAGGTGTGTTTTTTGTATTCAAAAGCTTTTTCTTTTAGTATGTTCAATGCATTTTGAATATCTTTTTCAATAATTTTATTTGCTTCTTTGAATTGTAGTCCTAAAGCAGTGTCGATTACATCAGAGGAAGTTAGTCCCATGTGGATATATCGAGAGGATTTTTTAACATTTTCATTGACATTTGTCAAAAAAGCAATGACATCATGGTTCACTTCTTTTTCTATTTCGTTTATGCGGTTTAAATCAAATTTTGCATTATTTTTTATGTTTTCAAAATCCTCTTTGGGAATTTTTCCATCTTCATAATAAGCTTGGCAAGCAGCCAATTCAACTTGTAAATAAAAATTGTATTTTGAGTTTAAATCCCAAATATTTTTCATTTCCTCACGAGTATATCGTTCAATCATATAAAACCTTTCACTTTTGATGTTTAGTAAATAGCTTCTTTTGTGCTTTTTCTTTTTGTTTTTGTAAAATCAACCAACTTCGTTGAATGTATTTTTTATTTGAACGCACGGTAGTCCGTCATGTAAAACCTTTCACTTTTGATGTTTAGTAAATAGCTTCTTTTGTGCTTTTTCTTTTTGTTTTGTAAAATCAACCAACTTCGTTGAATGTATTTTTATTTGAACACACGGTAGCCCGTCATATAAAACCTTTCACTTTTGATGTTTAGTAAATAGCTTCTTTTGTGCTTTTTCTTTTTGATTTAGTAAAATCAACCAACTTCGTTGAATGTATTTTTTATTTGAACGCACGGTAGTCCGTCATGTAAAAAATTGTATTTTAGATTAAAATATAGTATTATAAATTAAGTTTATAACAAATATAAATAGGATAAAAAGATGTCAAGAAAACCTTTTTTTATGATATAACATTGCGTGATGGTAATCAAGCGTTAAAAAAAGCCTTGGAATTTAAAAGAGAAAGAAAAAATTTTTAACACATTGATTGAGTTAAATGTTGATGGAATAGAAATAGGTTTTCCGCATGCTTCAAACATGGATTTTGAGTCTACCAAACATCTTGCGACAATGGCACCAAAAAATGTTGTGGTGTCAGGTCTTGCAAGAACAAAAAAGAGGATATTGATGATTGCAACAAAGCAATTTGTGAAGCATCTAAGCCTCGCATTCACACTTTGTAACTTTAAGCCCGTTTCATTTAAAGTATGTTTTGAATAAATCTTATGAAGAAGTTGCAAAAATGCTGTTGAGGCGGTTAGGTATGCAAGAAATATATTGAAAAAAGAAGGTGAGATTGAATTTTCAGTTGAACATTTTGGCGATTGTAGAGAAAATTTAAATGAGGTTATAAAAACATTAAACGAGATTGTAAAAGCCGGAGCAACTATAATAAACCTTCCAAACACTGTTGAGCGTTATCGACCTAAACATCTTGTTGAAATGGTTGAAAAGTGTATAAAGCAATGCCAAAAGATATAACAATATCTGTTCATAACCATAATGATTTAGGTATGGCAACAGCCACAACGGTTGAGAGTTATTTTGTTGGAGCAACTCAACTTGAATGTTGTTTGAACGGTTTGGGTGAAAGATGTGGAAATACCAATTTTTATGAAGTTGCCGTTGCATTGCATAATTGTGGGGTTGAAACAGATTTAAACTATTCAAAGTTTTATGAAACAGCTGTTATGATATCCGAGATGAGTAAAGTTGAAATACCTGAAAAATCGCCTTTAATTGGTAAAGAAGCACTTGCGCATCGTTCAGGCATTCATCAAGATGGGGCGATAAAAACAAAGGATATGGAAATGGGAGCCTATCGTCCTATCAAACCATCAATGATTGGAAGAGAAAATACAGAGCAAATAGGATTTACTTCTCAAAGTGGCAAAACTGCAATATTTGACATAATTTCAGGTGCAAATTACCCAATAACAATGCAAGAAGCAATAAGAATTACTCCTTACTTTAAGCAAAAGCAGAACTCGTTGGTGAATTGAACTTGGATGAAATGATTAAATTATATTTTGATACTGTGTTTGAGGTTAAAGATCTGTTCAAATTAATTGCATTTAAAGAGTTAGCAAAAGACAACTATAAATTAGAATTTGAATATAACGAAAAATTGTTTGAAATAGAAAGCATTGGAAACAGTTCCTGTGGATGCTTGTTTGAAGGCATTAAAACAAGCCGGTTTTGAACAAAAGTTATTGCATTATGAACAAAAAGCTTTGGATGAAGACAAACTTGGCTCAGGAGCGCATGTCCAATGAGTGTAATTTATTTTGAAGATAAAAATAAAAATCAAATTATTGCAAGAGCTTGCGATACAAGCACGCAAAAAGCCAACGTTAAGGCTATTTTTAACGGGTTAAACATTCTTAGTAACAGTTAAGATTTGTAATATATTAAAATATATGTTATAATTTATTATTAGTAAATTAGGGTCTTGTATAATGTCCGAGCATATGATTGGTGGAATATTAATTGCTTTAAGTTTGGTCTTATTGGTTTCTTTGATGATATTCGTAAGTAAAATCGATGATTTAAAAGCAGCTTCTCAAAATTCTTTAAATGAAAATATAGAAGAATAATTTTTTATTTTTTTAAAATATATCCGGTTGCTTTATAGTTCTCGTCTTCATATTTGATTATATAATGTCTTGGTTGGTTTGTTATAAATTGAGCTTTTATGTTGAAACTTTTTTTCTTTCGATAATATTTAAAGCATCTTCTATTTCAAGCACTTTTTTTTTTTTTTTTGAATTTAAACTCTTCTAATTTTTCTTTTAAAATTGCTTCGTCTTCGTATAATTTGGTGTCTTTAATTTTTTTTCAAAATTTATAATATACACTTTTAGTACAAGTTTTTTTGCTTGGATTAAAAGCAAAAATTGTTCGTCATTTGAAATAGCAACTTCATAGTACCCGGGGTTTAAAAATGACGAATTATCATCAAGTAAAATTTTATCAGGAATTATTATAATAGGGTATTTTGTATTTGGATATGCGTGTTTGTATATTGGCTCATCTTCGTTTTTGTTCCCTGATTTATACCTTTCGTATGGAAACAACAACCTTGAATCATTATTCTGCACTGCGACATATTCAATTATCATAGTATTAATATTTTATCAAACTTTTATCTTATTGCAATACTTATATATAACTTGTATAATAAAAATTATGAGTATTGGTGAGTTATTAAATAAGTCTATTGATTATATAAAAGTGTCAAAATATCAAGAAGCTTTAATGCTTTTAAATGAAGCAAATGAAATTGAAAATGACAATTTGGAAGTGTTGAAAAATATAGCGTTATGCTATGTCAACTTGGAAGAGAACGAAAAAAGCTTTAGAGTTTTTTAATAAAGTTTATGATATAAACTCTCAAGATGCTACATCTTTTGTTTTATTTAGGTGCTTTGTATACAAAAACGAACGATTTTCAAAAAGCTTATGATTTTTATATAAAACTAAAAAAAATTCGTCCTGAGTATGAAAATTTATATCGTAATTTAGCTTTGGTTTGTTTTCGTCTTGACAAAATTGATGAAACCATTGAATATTCCCAAAAAGCCTTGGAATTTAATGAACTCGATAACATTGCTTATAATACACTTGCTTTGATGTATATTTTAAAAAATGAAAGAAATAGTGCAATAGAAGTTCTTGAAAAGGCAATTGCATTAAATATTGTTGATGCTCAAATTTATAAAAATTTGGGTAAACTTTATATTATGTCAAACAAGCTTGATGACGCGATTTTGTTGTTAAACAAACTTGTTGAAATTGAGCCTGACAACAAAGAAGGTTTGATGAGCTTAGCACAGATTTATCAAATTAAAGATGACTTTCAAAAAGCTTATGAGTTCTTAAAAATAGCTTCAAATTATTATTTTGATGTTAAAAATTCATCAACTTATGCATATTGTGCAATGCAAGCAGGGGATTATGATGAGGCGATAAATATATATAATATATTAATGAAATCAGATAATAAGAACCCTGTTTTGAAAATTAACCTTGCAAATTGTTATATTAAAACATCAGCTTATGACTTAGCGCTTCCTTTGTTAAGTGAACTTGCAAAAAGTAATCCGCAATCAATACAGATTGCTCAACAGCTTTCATTGTGCCATCGAAGTATGGGAAATTTGGAGTTGGCAAAGGATGCTTTAAAAGCGGTAATTCACAAAAAGCAAGAAAATGCAGATGTTTTTACAACTATGCTATTCTTTTATATCAAACAGGTGAAACAAGCGAAGCCATTGAAATGTTCAAAAAGGTTATAAAAATGGAACCTAAAAATGCACTTGCGCATAAAGATTTGGGTACTATATATTTAAACCAACATTTAATTAGTGAAGCAAACGATGAGTTTCAGATAGCTTTGGAACTTGAGCCGGAAAATTCTGTTATAAATTTTGAATACGCTAACTATTTAAGTGCAACCGGTGATTTTATTTCTGCAAAAACACTTTATAATAAAGCTTATGAAATAGACAATGACAATTTTGAAATTTTAAAATTTATGGGTATTAATTACATAAAATTAAATGACATTGAAAATGCTCTTTTGACTCTTGAAAAAGCTTATAATATTAATTCAAACGATGCTTTAGTTTTGTATAATTTGGGAAATGTTTATTATACAAACAAAGAATTTGAAAAAGCTCGTCAAATGCTTGAAAAGCCTACTTAATAAACCTTAATGCTGAAACTTTAAATCTGTTAGGGCTTGTTAATATGGAGTTAAATAATTTTGAAGAAGCGAAAAATTATTTTGAAAAATTATATAAAGATTACAAAAATAATCCATATTTACTTTTAAATTTGGGAAAATGTTGTATAAAATTGACACAAAATGATAAAGCTCGTGAATATTTAAATAAAGCAAATGAGTTATTGCCTGATTTTGATGAAGCCAAAAAACTTTTGGAAACAATAAATTAAAGCTTAAAATAAAAAAGGACACGTTTTTTATGAAACAACAATTGAAAATAGCTGTTTGTGTAAAACAGGTTCCTGACACCGGTAAAATCAAATGGACGGAAAATAACACTATTGATAGAACTCATATGGATAGTGTGATAAATCCGTGTGATGAGTATGCTCTTGAAATGGCACTTGATATTAAAGAAGCGTATCAAGACAAACAAACGCATATAAGTGTGTTTTCAATGGGATCTAATAAAGCTTGTGATGTTTTAAAATATGCTCTTGCATTAGGATGTGATGAAGGTTATTTAATTTCAGACAAATTGTTTTTAGGGTCTGATTCTTATGTCACCTCTAAAATTTTGGCACAAGCGATAAAGTTTGTTTATAATGACGACTTTGACATTGTTATTTGCGGTCAGTTTGCACAAGATGGTGATACGGCTCAAACAGATCCTGGGAATTGCTGTCAGTCTTAACATTCCGCTTGTAACATATATTTCTTCTTTAATTGAAGTAAATGATGAGTCTGTTGTTGTGCAGCAAAATTTTGATGACAGTTTCAATATAATTAAAATGCCACTAAAAAGTCTTATGTGCGTGATAAACAACAATTGCAAACTGAGAAACCCAAATGTTTTAGGCTATATGTTAAGTCAAAAAAAGATATTAAAATTATAACCGCAAATGATTTAGGTTTTGAAAAAAAATCAAGTTGGTTTAAAAGGTTCTCCAACATATGTATACAATGCTTATCGGTTTAATGGAGAGAATAATCGTGAAAAAAAAAATATATAATGATTTGTCATCCAACAATAATGCAAAAATTATTTTAAAAGAAGTTCAAAAGTTGTTTGACTATTATGAGGACTAAGTTATGAAAGATATTTTAATTTTTGGTGAATTTTCTTTGGCGAAGAAATTGCGTCCTTGTGTTTTTCAACTTTTAACAAAAGCAAATTATTTAAAAAGCAAGCTTGATGATGGGGCAAAAGTAAAGTTATTAATCTTATGTCCAAATGATTTAAGCTTTGATGAAATAATTAATGAACTTAAATATTATAATATTGACGAAGTAATATTTGTAAAAAATGATAATTTTAAAGAGTTTAATAGTGATTACTATTGTGCTTGTATAAAAGATATAGTGCTTGAAATAAACCCCTAAAATTTTCTTAATAGGTGGCACAAACATTGGCAGAACAATAGCACCAATGATTTCAAATTCTTTGCATACAGGTTTGACTGCTGATTGTATTGAACTTGATATTAATGAAGAAATGAATTTAAGTGCAACACGACCGACGTTTGGTGGAGAGTTGATGGCGACCATTTGGTCAAAAACTTACCCACAAATGGCAACTGTTCGTGAAAATGTTTTTTAAAGTTGAAAAATTTGAAGAAAATAATCCTGCAATAATTTTTAAAGATTACGATTTTAAAGAATATAAAAGTGAATTGTCATTAATAAAACTGATTAAACGAGAAATAAACAATGATTTGGCAAATGCTAAAATAATATTATCCGGTGGTATGGGGTTAAAAAACAAAGACGGTTTTTTAAAACTTGAAAATTTAGCAAATATTATGGGTGCACAAATTGGGGCTTCAAGATTGGTTGTTGAAGCCGGATTTGCTTCATCTGATGTTCAAATTGGTCAAACAGGTCAAAGTGTCGCAGCAGATTTATACATTGCTTTTGGGATAAGTGGTGCCATTCAACACCTGTGCGGGATTAAAAATTGCAAAAAAATTATTGCTGTTAATAATGACCCCAATGCTCCTATTTTCAATCATTGCGATGTTGGTATTGTTGATGATGCAGCATTGGTTATAGAACAATTGGAAAATTTGCTTTCACAAAAGGTTTAGAAGTTTAATAAAACAATTTCTAAGGCCAAATTTTCGTTCAACTTACCCTCTTTAATACTTTCTTCTGCTTTTATTAAACCGAGTTTCAAATTTGTAAGTTCTCTTAAAGATATATTTTTCATTTTATCAACAGCCAATTTGACACGATATTCATGTATTCCTACTTTTTTTGATATTTCAAAATTTGATAATTTATTTTGGTAATTTTTTATAACTAGATAATTTGAAACAGTTGATTGCAAAACAGCAAGAATTTCAAGCGGATGTCGTTTTAAAAGCAAACTTTTAAGTTCAAGCAATATGCCATCTTTATTTTTTTCAAAAAGTTTATCAATTAAGGTAAACACATCGTCACAATGTGTGCAATATTTTTTTATATCATTTATTTCTGCAGTTTTTCGTGGGTAAATGGATAATATAAGTTTTTCAAGCTGATTAGCTATAACATTTAAGTTTACTCCCGAATGTTTGATTAAAGCTTCAGCAATTTGAGTATTTATTTTGAAATCAAAAGATTTTGCAATTTCAATAACTCTTGATGGCAAGTTTTTGTCATAAGCTTTGTATTCATCAAATTCAAAGGTATTTTTTTTGTTTGAAGCTAAAATCTTAAAAAATTTTTCGTCTTGTGTCAATTTTTTTTGTGAATCTCTTGGTATTTTTGCAACAAATATAACTTTTTTATTTGAAGACAAATCACTACTTAAAATTTTTTTCAAGGCTTTTTAATTCTTTGTCCGAAAAATCAATTTTATCTTTATCAAAAAAATATCTTTCACAATTTATTACAATGACAGTGTTAATATTCATAAAGCCTTGTGATAAAAGAGTTGCTTCAAGAGCATCATAATTTGGATTATTTATTGTTTTAAAATTAAGTGAAGAAAATTGAGGATCTAAAAAATTTTTTTCAAATCCTCAATTTTTTTATTTATATCATAATCTTCTTTTCCATATAAAAAATAAGTATTCATAAATAATTTATATCACTTAACTTTTAATAAGAAGGCTAGCCCCAATGACACCTGCAGTGTTGCCAAGTTTTGCTTTAACAATTTGACATGCATCAGCTTGAATTTTCATTGCACGTTTTTCAATGGTTTTGCGAATAGGGTCAAACAGAATATCGCCGGCATCAGCAACACCACCGCCAATAACGATTTTTTCCGGGTTTAAAAGATTTATTACCGAAGACAAGCCAATACCAATGTATTCACCAATAATTTCAAAAATTTTAAGAGCTACACAATCGCCGGCTTTTTGCAGCTTCTGCAACGATATAAGGTGTAATTTCTCCACCTGAAGCAAGTTCTCTAAATTTTGTAGATTTGCCGCCTTTGATATAATCATAAGCCATAGCGACAATAGAAGGCCTGAAGCAAATGCTTCAAAAC
Source organism: Candidatus Melainabacteria bacterium (assembly GCA_022009935.1). Lineage (GTDB taxonomy): Bacteria > Cyanobacteriota > Vampirovibrionia > Gastranaerophilales > Gastranaerophilaceae > UMGS1477. Next base: position 119,124 of record CP091731.1, read on the forward strand.
ATCCTTGGTCGCCACAACCGCAAATTGGATCGTCAAACATTTGCATTTTTATATGACCGATTTCACCGGCAGCGTTGCTTGCACCTCGAACAAGTTTTCCGTTTATAATTAAACCTGAACCGATTCCTGTTCCAACAGTTATGCAAACAAGGTTTTGACATCCGACTCCGGCTCCAAAGTTCAATTCTCCCAAAGCTGCCACTCTAACATCATTGTCAACACGTGTTGGAATTTTAAACTCGTCTTCCATTATTTTAGACAAAGGAACATTCACCCAACCAGGAATATTTGGCAATGCACGAACTATGCCGTTTGTAAAATCAATTTGACCTGGAAAACCAAAACCAATACCTTCAATATTATCTTTTGATGTATTTGTTTCTTTCATTAAATCGTGAATAGCCTGTTTTATGTTGTTTATTGTATATTCATATCCCATTTCTGCACGGGTTGGAACTGTATTTGAATAAATTAAAAGCACCTTTATTATCAACCAAAGCTATTTTTACATTTGTTCCGCCAACATCCGTTCCTATTCTATACTTTTCCATTTCTATTCTCACTTTCAAATAAAATAATATAACTAATTTATAGACTTTATAATACCATAAAATAAATTAATAATCTAAACTTCCACAAAAAACACGCAATCACCACCTTCTTCCATTGTTCCTGTACGGTATTTGGTGATATAGCTTGAGTTTTTTTACATAATCTCCAACAGCTTGCTTCAAAGCCCCTGTTCCTTTGCCTGCAATTATAGTCAAATTGGTCATATTCGCTAAAATTGCTTTATCTATATAATATTCAACAGTTCTCAGTGCCTCATCAACATTCATTCCACGAAGGTCGACTTTTGAAGGAATACTATTGCGTTCAAATTCAAATGGCTTTTTGTTTTTGAATTTTTTTGATTTTAAATTCTTATTTATATAAGAGTTTTCATATTTTGCAAGTTTGTTAATCTCAACCACTGTTTTTATGTTTCCCAACTGAATTTGAACAGTTTTACCTTTTTTTACATGGTTTAAAAAATACAGCCGGCTGGTTTAAATTTTTAAGCAACACTTTGTCATTTGGTTTTATATTGTCCCAATCGATGTTTTTTATAATCATTTCTAAGTTCATTTTCATCTTCTTCAAACATTGTGAAACTTGATTTTTCAAGGTTAGCTATTTTGTTATATGAATTTACAAAAACTTTTTTATCATTCGCTTTTTTGGCATTTTCGATAATATCTTTCAATTCGTTTCTTGTCTTTTTCATATTTATTTTGATATTTTTCTTAAAATTGGTTAAATTTTTACGTTTTTCATTTTTAATGTTTCAAGTTTTTCAATATATTCTTTTTCAATTTTTTTTACATCAAGTTCTTTTTGTTCAAGTTCTTTATTTTGTTTTTTCAATTTTTGTTGTGAGTATTAATTATTTTTCCGATTATTTCATTATTTATATTTGAAGTTGTATTTTGACCGTTTTGTTTTTTGTTTATAATTTCATTTGCTTTTTCAATTATTTCTTGATTTAATCCTAAATTTGAAGCAATATTAATTTGCATTAACCTTGGAATTCCAAGAAGAAGTTTATATGTAGGTTTTAAAGTTTCATTGTCAAAAGCAACTGAAGCATTTAAAAATTTTTATTTATAAAAGCCGATTTTTTAAAGAACTAAAGTGAGTTGTTGAAATTGAAAAAGCTTTAAGTTTTTGAATATATGTTAAAATTGATTGAGCAAGAGCCTCTCCTTCAACAGGGTCAGTTCCGGAGCATATTTCGTCAAAAAGAATAAGACTGTTTTCGTTTGCTTTATCAATAATATTGTTTATGTTTTTTAAATGAGCTGAAAAGGTTGAAAGATTTTGTAAAATATTTTGTTCATCCCCAATATCAGCCAAAACTTTGTCAAAAATATAAATCTTGGCATTTGTTGCGCCGACATCAAGACCTGATTTAGCCATTAAAATAGCAAGTCCTATCGTTTTTAACACAACGGTTTTTCCGCCGGTATTGGAGCCTGTTATTATTATTGCGTTTGAATTCTCATCCATATAAAAATCATTTTTGACAATATTTTCGCAAACAAGTTGCAATATCGGGTTTTTCATTTTCTTTTAAATCAATAATTTTTCTCTTTTACAAATTGTGGAGTGCATAGGTCAAATTTGTGAGAATACTTTTGCTTTTGCATAGATAAAATCAAGTTCCACAAGAATGCCGGAATTTCTTTCAATTTCTAATGTAAACGGTTCGATTTTTTGGCTTAAAGAAAATAATATTTTTTCAATTTCTTTATTTATCTCAATTTCAATATTGCGTAATTTGTTATTTAAAGTAACCAATTCTTTTGGCTCAACGTAATAAGTTTGAAGACTTGAAGAAGCATCAAGAATAATTCCATCAATTTTGTTTTTGTTTTCTGCTTTGACAAGAAAAGCACTTCTTCCATCTCTTGTTGTAACAATATTGCTTTGAAGATATTTGTTAAAATTTGGATTTGTAAGCAAATTTGAAATAGTATCTTTTATATTTTGTTCTAAACTTCTTTTTTTGGTTGCGAAGATTTTTCAAATCTAATGATGCTTCATCAACAACATTCATTTTATCATCAAAGGTGTTAAAAGCTCATCTTCCAAGTCTTTGTCTGAAAACAAATTTGAAGAAAAATAAAATAAATTTTCAAAATCTTTTTGATATTTTTGCAAAAAACTTTTTACCAAACGAGAAGTTTTCAATTCACAAGCCAGGTGTATTAAGTTTTCAACGGATAAAGTTCTTTTGTATTTTAAATCGTTGAGGGCTTGTGAAAGGTCATAAAAAGCTTGTTCAACGGCAAACTCAAATTCAATCTCAAGACATTTTTCATTTCATCGGACATTGAGAATTGTTTGCGCAACTTGTTTATTTCAGATGTCGGTCTTAAGTTGAATATTTTGTTTTTTGTTAATTCAAAATCTGTAAACTTTGCAAGTTCACCAAGAACTTTATCAAATTCCAATGTTTTTAAGTGTTTGTTCATAATTAAATTATACTTAAAAGTTTATAAGATAACAAACAAATTAAATTATTCTTGGATTTGGTTATCAATTTGTTCTTGTAATTCTTTTTGTTTGTTTTTGTTTTTTATTCCAAATACAACTCCCAAAGTTGTGCCTAGGACTCCAAGTATAGAAACCAAAGAGATTATAGCCACTTTTACATAATGATTTTTGTTTGCTTCAGCTTCAGTGAGTGCACCTTTTTTATAAAGTTTTTTGCTAAGTTTATTTAAATCTTTATACAATTTTTTATTATCTTTATCTAATCCTTTTGCTTTCATAGCTTTTGTCAACGAATCATAAATATTAAAACCGTTTCCGTTTTGAACGGCAGTATGAAAACTTTTTTCATAATCTGTTGGAATCATATAACGATAATTATTTTTCCGTTTTTTATTTGAGAATCAAACTGTTCTTTTCGTCCAAACACATCCATAAAAAATAACTTAATATTTTTAGCCAAGAAAAGATGTGCAAATTTTGCTTTAATCCACTCGTTTTTGTCTGTTTTAAAACATTTTCATCAAGTTTCAACTCTTTGCTAAGAGCAGGAATTTGATTATTTTTATTTTCTTTAACATCATTCCCATTTGTCTTAAAAACATCATCATTGTCAATTTCTTCAGCATAAGCACTCAAAGCCAAGTGGTCGTGGTTGCCAACCATAAGAACGTAATTATCGCGTGGTATTTTCATTTGATTTTCAATTGCATCAATCGTTGCATAATTTTCATTCATATAACATAGTGCTTTGAACAATCGTTCGACCTTCAAAAGGTTGAACAACTTTTTGCTTTTGCCAATCATACACCGAAAAATCACTTATTCCGGCTTCAATTTCATAAATTAAATCACTCTTATTAAATTTATCACCTTTTGTAGATTTTACGGTGTTTTCAACAATATTTAAAAGTTTATCATTTAGTGGATTTTTAATATATAACCACTATTGTAACTTTTATAATTTGCACTTAATTTCTGTTTTTGAGCTTCTGTTTTGCAATATAAAATAGGTTTTACGTATGACCAACCGACATCAAAACGAATGGCATCATACCTTTTTGCAAAAAGTTCAACTTTTCTTTTCAAAAGTTTGTTGCTTTCAGAGTTTTCATCACAAATTGTTGAATAATCAAGCGCTCTTAATCCCCAATCCGCAGAACAAATACAGGCATCTGCAAAAGCCTTAGGGTGTGCCCATTGTTCATCTTTTGAAAAACCAATTAAACAATCTCCCATAAGTTTTAAATTTTTGCTGTTTAGTTCTTCTTTTGCTTCTTTTAAATTTTTTTCAGCCAAAAATTCTTTAAAATAAACAAATTCTATTTCGTCGGAATGTTTTGCTTTGATTTCTTCTATACGCTTATTTTTGTCTGCTTCCCTTGACTTCATCACTATTATATAAATTCTTGTCTTGTGCGTTCCATTTCGTATAATCTTTTTCATTGTTTTTTTTTTGCAATGCTTTATACAAAGCTCTTGGTTCAAGAATATCATTGTATTCTTTTTGTAACTTTCAAATTCTTCTTTTAGTTTTTTAATATTTGAATTGTCAGATTTCTTAAAATTTTGATAAGCTTCTTTTAAAGCATTGTCAAATGGTGAATTGTCAAGAACAGTGTTTTCAAAATTAACAAGATCTTTTTCCTGTGTTTCTTTATTTTTTTTCAATAACTTTATTAAATGTTTCATTTGAAAGAATTGAACCATACTTGTCAGATGTAAGTTGTTCAAGGTTTATAAGTTGAGGTCCCCTAAAGTCAAAGCAGAAGTATTATAAGCTCCATAATAATTGTTACTTTTAGGTCGATAATTGCCTTGTGGCAAAGTTTTAACAATGTTCATTCCTGTGTAGGATTTCATAAAATCAAAAAACTGTTGAGCACTTTTTGAGTTGAATTGTCCTATTCCAACATTTTTGTTTTCATCAACCGGCAAAGAAGCTTCAGGGGTAATTAATATCAGATTGCTTATGTCCAAAAGTTTCATGGCTTCTTTTTATTTTTCTTCACCATGTTTTTTTTTTTTGTTGTCAAAGCTTGACCAAAAGTGATATTTTGTTTGAAATTGTTTATTCTCAATAAACTTACTCCTTCTTCTTCTGGGCAGAAATTTTTTTATTATATACATATAACAACCGTAAAATAAAATTTGCTAGTTTTACTAAAAAATATACAAAAAATTAACAAATTACATTTGTAAAAATGAATTTATAAAATATTAATGTACATAATTAAAAAAATGTGATAAAATAAAAATATGATTAAGCGAAAATGTAAAATAACTTTTATACGTCACGGTTCAACAGTTTATACAGATGGAGATATTTTAAATGATGATAGTAATTATCCTCCATTAAATGAATTGGGTCGTGTTGAAATGGAACGAATTAGCAAATGGGTACAAAGTCGCGGATTAAAAGTCGATAAAATTTATTCTTCAGATTCTTGTGATTGTATAAAATCTGCAGGCATATTAGCCAAAGTTTTAAAGCAAGATTTTGAAATAATTCCAAATTTATATACCCGTCGTGCCGGCAAATGGAATGGACTTAGTTTTGAACAAATTATGGAAAAATATCCTGAGGAGTTTTTGGAATATAAGTCAAACAAAGCTGATTATGCACCTGAAGACGGTGAATCTTTGAACGACCTTAATGAACGTGTAAATTCTGTTATTTCGAATTTAATAAAAGACAATTTGACAAAAAGATTGGTTGTTGTAACAAATCGTGATGTTATTCAATCTGCAGTAGCCAGTGCGTTAAACATTTTACCTCAAAATCAAACCAGAATTTGTGTCCAAAGTGCTTCTGCCACTCAAGTTAGTTATTTTAAAGATTTTTCTATGTTGATGTATTCAAACTACTTTATAAGTTTGTAAATAATATAGTAAATATAAAATGAAAAATATTTTTATACAAATAATAAAGTTGTATCAGTTTTTTCAAGGTATACACCTAAAGTTTGTCGGTTTTACCCAACTTGTTCAAATTATATGATTGAAGCCATAAACAAATTTGGATTGGTGCGTGGAGTTTTCCTTGGTGTAAAACGAATTTTAAGATGCCATCCTCTTTCAAGTGGCGGATATGACCCCGTTCCAGATGATTTTAAAATAATTTAATTAATTTATAAGGATAGTTATTAGCTAATTGGGTAATTTATTTTGTATCTTGTTGATACTAATGTTGATTATGACAAAAATATTTATGAGCGATAAGTATGTATAAGATACTATATATTACAAACAAAGATTTAAAAAAAGTCCTAAGTTAACAATTCCGTTAAATTTTGATGTAGATTATTATATTTTAAAAGATAATTTGACAAATCTTGACATTCACGAGTTTGTTGAAATTTATAGTCAATTTTTGATTGATATTGATATTTATGATAATGAATATAATAAATATTTAAAAAAATTTATAAAACTTCATCAGGATATAAAATTTTGGGGTGTTTGCAAATTGGGCAATAAAGAGGAAGTGCTTCATGCAAGAACACTTGGAATATTTGATTTATTAACTTATCCTATACAATTTGATAATTTAAAAAGATATAAATAGTGCAAACTCAAAAAATTTATATGGTCTGAATTGTAATCGTTTTGAAAAATTTCATAATTGTAATTTGCTTGTAGTTGAAAATAATGAACGAAGCATCGAACTTGTTGCTGATATTCTTGATGTTTTTGAAATGAAGCTTTACGCAAGTTTGAAAATAATAGAAATATGTAAATTTCTGAAAGATATTAAATTTGATTTGATTATAATAAATGCTAACTTATACGATACTGTTTTAATGGAAGCGATAAAAAAAATCAAAGTTTAATCCTCAAACTCCTATTTTATTTATAACAAGTGAAAATACAGTATGTCAAGAATTTAATATTAAAACAATGGGGTTATACAATTATATTGAAAAACCTATAAACTTGGTTAGATTGCGAACACAGGTTTATAATATTATTAAACTGGAAAAATTAAAAGCATTGTTGTGGACAGAAAAAGAAAAATTAGACAATGTGCTTGAATTTTCAAATAATGAAATAATTTTAATGGATATAAATTTTTGTATTGTTTCAAGAAATAATAAAGTGTTGCTATTTCGTGAAAAAGCACAAAATATTAAAGATTTTTTATGGCATGAGCCAAGGATAATAAATGCACAATTTTTTGAATTTTAAAGTTTCTGAATTAAAAATTCTTAAACTTAAAACACAAGTAATTGTCGGACAAGAACTCATTCATATCGATATGAGTTTAACAAAAATATTTAACAAAGAGGGTGATTTAACAGGCTTTATGGCAATTGTTCGTGATATTAGCGAAGACATAGAAATCGAGCAACAAAAAGACACTTTTATTGCGACTTTGACACATGATTTGAAAACTCCGATAAGAGCTCAAATTCAAGCTTTAGACTTATTAATAAAAGGACAGTTCGGATTGATAACAAATGATGTAAAAGACGTTTTGGAAGAAGTCCGAGCATCTTGTGATTTTATGAAAAATATGACAGACAATTTATTACTAAAATATAAAAGTGATAAGGGGCAGTTAAAAATATGTAAAGAAATGAATAATTTGAAACAACTGTTTGAAAAATGTAGTAATAATTTAAAATACGTACTTAATCAAAAAACAACAAGTTTTATGCTTAAATTATAAAGCTCAAGTTGAGGTTTTTGAGTTTGACCCTATTGAAATAGAGCGAGTTATAAATAATTTAATTACAAATGCTTCTGAATACACACCAAATGAAGGCAAAGTTATTGTTAATATACTTGATAAAAAAAAAATAATGAAATAAAGATAGAAATAATTGATGGGGGAATTGGTATGTCAGAAGAATATTGTAAGGTTATTTTTGATAAATTTGTATCGTCTGCCAAGAAATATAGAAAAATCGGCTCAGGCTTAGGCTTATATATTTCAAGAAAAATAATAATAGCTCATGGCGGTGATATAAATGTTTCATCAAAACCAAATGTGGGAACAAAATTTACAATAACATTACCCTTGATAGATAAATCAAAAACTAAGAAGATTAAAGTTGAACAAAAAAATTTTTAGATTTTTATTCACGATATTGTAAAGTTGGGTATGTGTTTTTTAATTTTTGTTTCAAATTATCAATTTGTTCATTAATGATATCATCATTTAACGTTTCGTCAATCGATTGAAATTTAATATTAAAAGCAACACTTTTCATATTTTTTATCAATATTTTCACCTTCGTAAACATCAAAAATATTTATAGAGTTGACTATATCTTTCTTTAAAGCTTTATTAATATTTTTTTATAACTTCTTCAGAAGGTATTTTTTTGTCGATTATAAAAGCAATATCTCTTTCACTTATCGGATAAATAGATATCTTTTTGTATTTTGTTTCGTGCTGAGAGTTAGAGCAAACTGTTTTTAAAATCAAATCTAAATTTAATTCACCCATATAAACCTTATTAGCAAATTTAGCTTTGTCTTTAATCATTGGATGTAACTCGCCGAAATATCCAAGAATTTGAGGTTTTTTATCAAGTAAAACAACTTTAGCACTTTTGGAAGGATGTAAATATGGTTCGTTGCATTTTTCATAACGAATTCTATTTTGGATTTTAAATGTTTCAAATATATTTTCAATAATACCTTTTAAAGTATAATAATTGGCATATTCTTCACCATACCATAAAGATTTTTCAAGTTTGCCAGAAATAATAAAGCTAAGCATTTGTTGTTCAGCAACTGCGGAATTTATTTCTGTTGGAATGTCTGTTGTTTTGAAATAAACTTTTCCTATTTCGTATAACATAATATTTTTTTGACTATTTTTTAAATTATATTTTAAATAATTTAAAGCATTTGGCAAAAGACTTTGACGCAACATTGAGAAATCTTCACTTTGCGCATTAATAACACTAACGGATTTTTCAAAATCAAATGGGAATGAATATTCTTCAAGTAAAGATTTGCCGATTAAGGAAGAACTTTTTTGCTTCAAAAAAACCGCTTCCTAATAAGATATTATTAATTTTAGATATATATTTTTGTTCAGGATTAACATCAATCATATTTGAATTAGAAGGTAAAGTTGCAGGAATTTTGTCATATCCGTTAATTCGTGAAATCTCCTCAATAAGGTCAATTTCACGGTAAACATCGTCTTGACGAAAACCCGGGACTTCAAATTTAGCAGCAATTTCATTGCTTCCTAATAGTTTAAATCCAAGTTTATCAAGAATTTGAATACATTTTCCGCTTTCAATTTCGCATCCTAAAATACGTTTAACTTCGTTAAATCGTAAAGTTATTTGGTTTAATTTATCATTATATTTTTTATCTTCAACAATGCCTTCAAATTTTGCATCGGCATGTTCAATAAGTAATGAAATTGCACGATATAAAGCATTTTTACAAGAATATAAATCTATGCCTCTTTCAAATCTGGCAGATGCTTCGCTTCTGTAGCCAACGCTTCTTGCGCTTTTGCGGTTTGTTGAAGGAGTAAAATATGCACTTTCAAGAGCAATATTTTTAGTATTTTCATCAACTTCAGAGTTTTCTCCTCCAAAAACACCTGCAATACAAACAGGTTTTTCTTTGGTTGCAATGACAACTGATTGTTCTGTCAGATTTCTTTCAACGCTATCCAGAGTAACTATTTTTTCATTTTCATAAGCTTTTCTTACACACAAATAACCGTCAAGTTTATCAAAATCAAAAGCGTGAAGAGGTTGGCCGTATTCAAGCATAACATAATTTGTAATATCAACAATGTTGCTTATAGGACGAACACCTGCGGATATTAATCTTTCTTGCATCCATTTTGGAGATGGTCGGATTTTAACGTTTTTCAAAATACCGATTGCATAATACTTACAAATATCTTCGTCCATAATTTCAACATTAAAATTGAGAGCTTTGGGTTCGTTTTGATTTTCAAGTGGAGAAAAATTAAATTTTCGATTGAAGATTGCAGAAATTTCACGAGCTATTCCAATAACGGACATTTCATCCCCTCGGTTCGCTGTAGGAGCCGTATGCAAAATAACGTCTTCTTTTATATCAAGGGTTTCAGCCAAATCATCACCTAAAGTTAGGTTGTTTAAAAATCTGTTAAGTATCAAAATGCCATCTTCTTCTTGATAATTAAAATCGCTTAATCCCAATTCATCAGCAGAACATAGCATTCCAACAGATTCAACACCACGTATTGAAGTTTTAACAAGTTCAAACTGTTCACCGGTTTTTCTTGAAAATACTTTTGAACCTATTGAAGCATAAGGAATTATTTGACCTACTTCAATGTTTTGAGCACCACACACGACAGTTTTTGTTTCACTGCCAATATCAACAGTTACCAAGTGAAGTTTGTCTGCATTTGGGTGGTTGTTTATTTCAATAATTTTAGCGACTTTTATATTTTCAAACTTTGGTCAGAATGTTCTATTTCTTCTACTTCAAGTCCGCTTATTGTCAGTCCCGAAGCAATTGAATCGGGTGTTAAACCTTCAATATCTACATATTCCGATAACCAATTTAATGATACTTGCATCTTTTACTCCAAATTGTCATGATTTATTATTTTGATAATTAAATTTTATATCAAAAACTACAATTCGCAATTTTATATTTTAAAGATTAAAAATTTCTATTATAAACGAAAATTAATGATAAAACTTTACAAATTATAAAAAATAGTATATATTAAATGATAAATATAAAACCAATGAATTTGAATATTTACACCAAAATTGTAAAGTTATGTAACAATTTTATATATAATTAGTGAAAAACTAGCAAAAAAAAATAAGTTTAGGTTTTATAACTAATGCAAGGTTTTTGTAATTGTAATTAAGATTGGAGAACTTTTTAATGACGAATAACATTAACGATTTAAAAAAATCATCGGCAATAAAATACCTTTAAAGGTAAACAATATAAACAAAGTCAAAGAAGAAATAAAATCTGTTGAATTAAAAAAAGAAGATGAACAAATTGACAACAGTTTAAATGGTTTTATAGAAAAAACAGCCCATCTGAAATTCTCGGACGTTCTCAAGTTAAAAGCATGAAAAATAAAAATAATGTTGTAGACAATTTTGAAAATGACATGAACTTTATTAGTCAAAATTATAAAGCTGTAAATCTCGCAAACCACTTGTTTGACAAATGTTTGCAAAACAACTGTTCCTATGCTGAAGCTTCTTTGTTAGCAAATCAATTTGCAAAAGAAATAAGTTAATTTATGTCTTGATTATCAAAATATAAAATGTTAAAATCTAAGAATATAATAATAAGCAGGGATAGATAATGACAATAAAAAGACCAAAATCTTCGAAAGACAGGATAGTTCTGGCGCTTGATGTTGATACGCTTGAAGAAGTTGAGCAAATCGTTAAAGAGTTAAAAAGATTACGTAGGTTTTTTAAAGTCGGGTTGCAGCTTATTGCCTCAACAGGTTTTGATAGTATAGATATAATAAAAAATAATGGTGGCAAAGTTTTTTTGATTCAAAGTTTCATGACATTCCGAATACTGTCGCTAAAGCAAGTGTAAATCTGCTCCGGAAAGGGGTGGATTTTTTTAATCTTCATATTCAGGGCGGTTCAAAAATGATGTCTTCTACTGTGAAACTCACTCGCGAATATGCTAAAAAAAATAACCTTGAACAACCTACAATTTTGGGAGTCACATTGCTTTCAAGTTTTGGACAAAAACTTTAACAGAAGAGCTAAATGTAAATTTAAACATTGATGATTATGTTGCAAACCTTACCAAAATTGCCATTAATTCAGGTATAAACGGCATTGTTGCATCATCAATTGAGGCAAAAGAAATAAGAAAAAATTTAAACGATGATTTTATAATAATGTGTCCTGCCATTCGTCCGACTTGGAGTTGTGTAAATGACCAAATTCGTGTTTTGACACCAAAAGCAGCAATAAACTATGGTGTTGACTATCTTATTGTGGGACGTCCAATTATTTGTGCTGAAAATCGAATTGCAGCTGCTAATTTGATTATTGATGAAATTGAAGAAGCTATGTAGTGTTGAAATATAATTTGAAGGATAGTATAAAGTTATGAAAATAGGTGTACCAAAAGAAATAAAACATAATGAAGCTAGAGTTGGCATTAATCCTGCAGGTGTTGAATTACTTGTCAAAGCAGGACATTGTGTATATGTTCAAAAAGATGCTGGCAATTTAAGCGGTTTTACTGACGAGCAATATATTGCTTATGGTGCTAAAATTATTGATAATATTGAAGATATCTATAATTTGTCCGATTTAATCGTTAAAGTGAAAGAACCGCATGAATGTGAGTATGATTTATTAAAACGTGACCAAATTTTGTTTGCTTTTTTACATCTTGATAAAAACCCGAAATTGACAGATGTATTATTAAAAAACGAATTACAACAATTTCAAATGAAAATGTTGTTTGTGCTGACGGGTCAAAACCATTGCTTATTCCTATGAGTGAAGTTGCAGGTGCCGCTTCTGTTTTAATTGGAGCGAATTTGCTTCAAAAACATTTAGGCGGTGAAGGTATTCTTTTATCTTCAATTGCGGGCATCTTGCCTGCCAAGGTTGTTATAATTGGTGCCGGAACGGTTGGTATGAACGCTTTGCGTGTCGCTTTGAGGCTTAGGCGCTGATGTTACCGTTGTTGACAATGATATTAACAAGCTTCGTTCAATCAATAATCATATACCTTGCGGAGTTAAAACAGTGTTTGCTTCAAAATATAACATTGAAAAACTCCTTCCAACTTGTGATTTGCTTATTTCTGCAGTTTTGTATGATGATGTCGCTCAAAAAACAAAATCTTTTTTGGTGACAGAAGATATGGTAAAAACAATGAAAAAAGGCTCTGTTATTATGGATGTGTCGGTTGACAGATGCTCCATCATCGAAACAGTCGACAAGGAAACAACTCACAATGAACCAACTTTCATAAAACATGACGTTATTCATTATAGTGTTACAAATATCCCGGGTGCATATCCGCGAACTTCAACCATTGCTTTAACAAATGTTTCAATAAAATACATATTAGAAATTGCAAATAAAGGACTTGTTGAAGCCGTTAAAACATACACAGAGCTTCAAAGCGGTGTTACAATTTGCTATGGCAAGTTGACTGATGAGTATGTTGGAGATGTCTTAAATATTCCTTATGTTGAACTTTCATCTGTAATCGGATTTTTAAAATACAAGAATAAATGTTTTTATAACTAGAAATCAATTATAACTCTAGGTTTTAAAAATAATGATGATAATCATTATGTATTTGTTAGGCAATTAAATCCTGAAAGTTTAAAAATTCCTTTAGTTTTATGTATGATAGCAAGATATTGTACTTTTTTAGATAAATCAAAAGAACAAATTAAAAGTGATTTAAAATCTCTAAAAAATAAAACTTTAGACAATGGTTTAATGGCATAGCAACAATCGAAACTATTATTACTTGTTGTTTGGGTAAAACTCTAGCTGATTATTATAATGATAAAAAACAAGCAGTACTTAAATTCAAAAAAGAAAATGATGAAACAAACGAAAAAAGCAATAAAAAGAAATTTAGTTGTGAATACAATAATACAAAAGTACAACGGTTTTTGTTTCTAATTTTTTATTTGGTTGTTTTAATATTAAAAATAATAGAAAAACGGTTCTAGAACGTTCAGGAGGTATATTATAAAGATTGAGCTTATGTCGGGCGCCGTCGATATTATTTTAATTAAAAAATATATTGTATCGACGGCGCCCGACATTTATATTTAATTTGTTGTATAATAAATATATGAAACGTGATGAAATAATAAAGAATATAAAAAGAGTTGTTTTGAAATTCGGCACAAATGTTCTTCGGGATGAAACAGGTGAATTGTCTCAAAAACGCATTGAATCATTTATCTCGCAAGTTTCAAAACTACACAAAAAGGTGTTGAAGTTATTGTTGTGACCTCAGGTGCTGTCGGCATTGGGGCTAAAAAGCTTGGAGTCGACTCAAATTCAAGCCTTACTTTGAAAATGGCTTGTGCATCAATAGGGCAAAGGGTATTTGATGTCTATTTATGAAAAAGGAATTTCAAAAACATGACATATTGGTTTCACAGCTTTTGTTGACAGAGGATGATTTTTCAAATCGTATTAAGTATTTGAATTTGTCTGATGTATTAAATGAACTTTTAAAACTTAATGTCATTCCGATTATCAATCAAAATGATGCCGTTTCGTCAAGCGAGTTGGAAACGATTAGCGATATGGTTGATATAAGTTTTCGGATAATGATAAACTATCAGCACTGGTTGCAAGTCGTTTGGAAGCGGATTTATTAATTATTTTATCTGATATAGATGGTTTATATGATGATAATCCCAAGATTAATCCAAATGCCAAGTTTATAAGTGTTGTTGAAAAAATTGATGAAAATATTGAAAAATTAGGACTTGGTGCAACATCTGGCGGTCGTGGCGGAATGAAAACTAAACTTCAAGCTGCAAAAGTTATGACCCGCTCAGGCGGTGCTTGTATCATTTCAAACGGAAAAATTGAAAATGCCATCGACGAAGTGCTTGAAAATAATAAAGGAACTATATTTTTGCCTTATGAAAATCTTTCGGGCAAGAAAAAATGGATAGCGTATGCTGTAAATATTTGTGGACAAATTGTTGTAAATAATGGGGCAAAAAAGCCTTGCTTAATGGTGATTCAAGCTTGCTTCCAATTGGTGTTGTGAAAATTGAAAATGATTTCCAACGTGGCGATGTCGTTAATATTGTTGATAAAGAAGGCAATATTTTTTGCTCGAGGTGTGGCTAATTACAATTGCTCTGATTGTATTAAACTCGTAGGGTGTCATTCTGATGATATATCTGAAATTTTAGGCTATAAAAATTATGATGCAATAATAACAAGAGATAATATCGTAATATTATAAAAAAAATAAAGGGGATAATCTTGGAAAATTTATTAAAAAATACAAAAGAAGCAGCATTAAAACTTGCAAATTTGGACAATAAAACAAAAAACGAAGCTCTTGAAGCCATTGCGAAAAATATTGAAAAAAATAAAGATGTTATTTTTGAAAAAAACAACCTTGATTTGACACAAGCAAAAGAACTTGTAAAATCAGGTAAAATCACTCAAAGCACATATAACCGCTTAAAGCTTGATGAAAATAAAATGCGAGATATGATTGCCGGAATTTATGATGTTATAAAGCTTGATGACCCTGTGAATAAAATTCTTGAAAAAACAAAGCTTGATGACAACTTGATTTTGGAAAAGGTTAGTTGCCCAATTGGTGTAATATGTGTCATTTTTGAAGCAAGACCTGATGTCATTGTGCAAATTGCAACACTGGCTATCAAATCAGGCAATGCGGTTGTGTTAAAAGGTGGAAGTGAAAGTATAAATACAAATAAAAATTTTTGAAAAACTTATAAATGAAGCCTTACGCTCGGTTAAATTTCCTAAAATGTCATTAATCTTGTCTTCACGCATGATGATGTCAATAAACTTTTAAATTATGACAAATATGTCAATTTGATAATACCAAGAGGGTCAAATAAACTTGTAAAATATATAAAAGAGAATACCAAAATACCTGTTTTTGGGTCATGCTAGCAGGAATTTGTCATATTTTTGTTGATGAAAGTGCCAATATAAATAAAGCCCTTAAAATTTGTGTTGATTCAAAAATACAATACCCAAGCGCTTGTAACAGTGTTGAAACAATTCTGGTGCATAAAAATTTTGAAGGACTTGAACAATTGAAAGCCTGCTTGGCAACAAATGGTGTTGAAATTTTTGAAAATGTCGCAGATTATAGTTTTGAATATGGTGAAAAAAAAACTTACTTTGAAAATGGTAAACAATATAGATGAAGCAATAAACCATATAAACAATTATGGTTCAGGACATACGGATTGTATAATTACAGAAGATGAAAATAATGCAAATAAATTCTTAAACGAAGTTGATTCTTCATCTGTTTATCACAATTGTTCAACACGTTTTGCCGATGGTTTCAGATACGGTTTTTGGGGCAGAGGTCGGTATTTCAACAAACAAAACTCACGCTCGTGGCTTCTGTTGGTTTGGAAGGACTTACAATTTATAAATATAAATTGAAAGGTGATGGGCAAATTGTGGACGATTATGCAAAAGGATTGAAAACTTTTAAACATGAAAAATTGTAAAGATGATAAAAACACAATTTATATTAAAGATTTAAATGCAAAAAATATGGCTGAAGAACTTCAAAGTGTTGATTTTGATGCTTCATATATAAGTTGTGCTTGCCAAAAATATGAGTTTAAATCGATAAAACTTTTTAATTTAAAGCCTCATGAAGCAACTATTTTAAAACAAATTTGTCTTTCTCTGGGCTCTGATTGTGCTTTAAGCCGTGGTGTGCTTTTAAATGAAGTTGATTATACCGATTGTATTGTCACTTCTTCTTGTTCTGTTTAAAAAAAATTGTTAAAAAGCTTGAATTTCAACCTTTTCGAATGAAGCAAATTGCAAAATTGATTGAAAACAACCTAAATCAATCTTTGCAAATCTGGCAGATAAAAGACAAAGTTTTTGATTTTCAAAATAAAAAATATGTTATGGGGATTTTAAATGTTACACCTGATTCGTTTTCAGATGGCGGTTTGTTTTTGAAACCCAAAGAGGCTTTAGAACAAGTGGAGTTGATGATTGAAAATGGGATTGACATTTTAGATATAGGTGCCGAATCAACTCGACCCGGGGCAAAAAGAAGTTGAAAGTTGTGAACAAATAAAAAGACTTAAGCCTATTTTAAAAGAAATTGTTAAAGAATTTCCATTCTTGCCACTGAGTCTTGACACAAGAAGTGAGGAAGTTGCCAGGTTTTCACTTGATTGTAACGTTGATATAATAAACGATGTTTCTTCAGGTGATTATGATGAAAAAATGATTGATTTTATTAAAAAATATAACAAAATTTATATTATCACTCACAGTTCATCAACTCCTGATGATATGCAAAATAAAACAAAATATAAAAATTTGATTGACGATATTTATTTATATTTAAAGAAAAAAGTTGATTTTTTAGAAGAAAACGGAATAAAAAAGTTATAATTGACCCGGGGATTGGGTTTGGCAAAACGGAGCATCAAAATATTGAAATTATAAAAAGATTGAGTGATTTTAAATCTATTAACAAGCCGATACTTATTGCATTGTCAAGAAAAAAGCTTTATTACAAAATTATTTAACATTTCCGAAAAAGAAAAAACTTGACTATGCAACAAGTATTTATAATACTCTTGCTTTACATAATGGAGCCTGTTTAATGCGTGTTCATCAAACAGAAAATATAAAACATTTAAAAAATATATTATCTCAATTTATAAATAACAACTAAACTTAGAATTAGTTAATGGTGGGATTAAAAAAATAATATTTTTTGTTAATTTATTTTGTTAAATATAAATGAGGTAAAAATATGGAAAATATAAGACGTTATATCGCTGAGTTTATCGGTGCTTTTGTTTTAATGTTCACAATAGCCTGTGTAATATTAATTCCGACTTCAAATGTAATAGGAGCTATTGCAATAGGATTTGCCTTAATGATAATGGTTTATGCACTTTCACAAGTTTCAGGCGGTCATTTTAATCCTGCTGTATCATTAGCAGCTTCAATACGTGGAGCATTGTCTTACAAAAAATTAATACCATATATGATATTCCAAATTATAGGTGCATTGTTGGCGGCATGTCTTGCATTAAACATGGCAAATGGTAACAATCAAGGTATGTTGACATTTAATATTAAAAATATGATGATAGCAGAATTCATATTTACATTTGTATTATGTTATGTAGTATTAATGACAGCAACATCATATCGTGTAGATGGGAATTCGTTTTATGGTCTGGCAATAGGAAGTTCGGTTACAACAGGAATTTTTGCAGTCGGAAATTTGTGTTTTACAGCATTTAATCCGGCAGTTGCAATAGGTTTGGGAATTATAGGCATTGCCTCGTGGCAACTTGTTTGTCTGACTATTGTTGCAAACATCCTAAGTGCAATAGTTGCAGCTTTGATTTTTTAAATTGACAATGGATGATTAAACACTATTTAAAGCTTTAAATTTTAAATAGCTTTCAATAAATCCGTCAATATCGCCATCCATAACCGCATCAACATTTGAGACTTCAAAGTTGGTGCGATGGTCTTTGACCATTTTGTAAGGATGAAAAACATAGGAGCGGATTTGCGACCCAAAATTCACATCAACGTTTTCACCTTTTAGCTGGGATAATTTAGCTTCGTGTTCTGCTTGTTTTATTGCCAACAATTTTGAAGCCAAAATTTGAAGTGCTGTTTCTTTATTTTGAAGTTGAGAACGCTGTTGTTGGCACTTTACAACAATGCCTGTCGGTTTGTGATAAATTCTGACGGCTGTTTCAACTTTGTTGACATTTTGTCCTCCGGCTCCACCGGAGCGCATTGTTTCAACTTCAATTTCATCTTGTGGTATTTCTATTTTTTTATCTAAATCTTCAATCAAAGGAGAAACTTCAAGAGAGGCAAAACTGGTTTGTCGTTTGCCGTTTGCATTAAAAGGAGAAATTCTGACAAGCCTGTGGACACCTCTTTCAGCTTTTAAATAGCCAAAGGCAAACTTTCCTTCAACTTTTAATGTTGCACTTTTTATTCCAGCCTCATCTCCATCTTGTTTTTCAAGCATTTCAGTTTTATATTTTCGTTTTTCAGCCCATCTTAAATACATTCTCAACAACATTGAGGCCCAGTCTTGAGCATCAGTTCCACCGGCACCTGATATGATTGTTATTATAGCATTGCTTTTATCATATTCACCATTCAATTTTTGCTCGGTTTCAAACTTGTTCAATTCGTCATTGAGCTTATTTGCCTTTAAAATTGCTTCATCTTTAAACTCATTGTCTGTTTCAAACAAATCTTTTAAAACAACAATGTCATCGTAAAGACTTTGCCAAAAATTGAGCATTTCAAGTTTGTCTTTATTTTCTTTCAAATTTTGCGAAAGTTCCTGTGCTTGTTTTTGATTGTTCCAAACATCAGGGTTTTCAAGTTCTTGCTGCAAATGGTTTATATCTTCGTTAATTTTTTCTAGATTAAAAAAACTGAAGAGCATTTTTGTATTTTTCAATAACAACGTTAAAATCTTGGCTTGTTTGAAATTGCATGTTTTGATACTCGTCCTATTTTTTATTTTGTGCAAATTCACTGTCAAGTCGCAAAAACACAGGATTAATTTCTTCTTTTGTGATAATTTTGCCTGATTTAATTTGATTATTGTTTAATTCACACAACTTTATATTTATGTCTGTTTTAGTTGTTTTGCAATATTTGAAGCAATGTTTGGGCAATATGGATAAATTAAAACAGAAACATACCTCATAACTTCAAAAACGTTATACAAAACAATGCCGGCTTGAGTTAAATCACCGTTTTTGGCAAGACTCCAAGGTGCTTTGTCATTTATGTATTTATTGGCTGCATTAAGAAGTGTCATAATTTCAAAAGCAGCTTCCGCAACATGAAATTTATCAAAGTTTTCAACAACTTTGTTGACAGTTTCTTTTGCTGTTTTTATTATTTCATCTTCAACAATAAATTCGTTTTTTATTTCACCATCAAAATACTTAACCAAAATATTTAAAGAGCGGTTCAATAAATTTCCCATATTATTAGCCAAATCGGCATTAACTTTTTCTTTGAAGTCAAGGTCGCTATAATTTCCGTCTTTTCCGCAATTTGCACAACTTGAAATGTAATAGCGAAAAGCATCGGGAGTTTCAAGCTCAAAACTTTTCAAAATATTTTCAGGCGACAAAACATTTCCCAAAGATTTTGACATTTTTGTTTCATCAATAGTAATCCAACCATATTGCCAAAATATGTTTAGGAAGAGGCAAATCAAGTGCCATAAGCAAAGCAGTCCAATAAATTGAATGAAATTTCAATATGTCTTTTCCTATAACCTGACAAGTTGCAGGCCAAAAAGTTTTAAACGTTTCATTTTGTTCTTCTTTATTGGGGTCATAACCCAAAGCGGTGATATAGTTAGACAAAGCATCAATCCAAACGTAAATAATTTGGCTATTATCACTTAATACCGGTATTCCCCAGTTTACATTGTTTATTGAACGAGAAACTGAAATGTCTTCAATGTTTTCCAACTGATTTAAAACTTCATTTGCTCGAAAAGCAGGAATTATAAAATCAGGATGGCTTTTTATATGCTTTATAATTGCATCTTTGTATTTTGTCAGCTTAAAGAAATAATTTTCCTCTTCAACAATTTCGGGTTTTGTCAAATGGTTTGGGCATAAACCATCTTCAGTTAAATCTTTTTCGTTCAAAAAGCACTCACAACCGTTACAATATAAGCCTTTGTAAGAATGTTTATAAATATCACCTTTTTTTAAGAGTTTTTCAAATATTTTTGTACAATTTTTTTATGTTCAGTGGAAGTTGTACGAATGAATTTATCATAACCTATATCCAAAAGTTTCCAACTGTTTTGAAACGCTTCGACATTTTGGTTACACAATTCAATTGGAGTGATATTTAAACTTTTGGCAGTTTTTTGTATTTTTTATACCATGTTCATCAGTTCCGGTTAAAAACATTGTTTTGTCACATCTTTGTTTAAAGTGTCTATAAATAACATCAGTTATAACTTTTTCAAAGGCATGTCCAATGTGAGCTTTGCCGTTTACATAATCTATTGCAGTTGTGATATAAAAATTCTGTTCTACCATTATTGTTGTTGTTCCTCTTCTATATTTTCTTGTTGTTGCTGTTGTGCTTGCGGGTTCAATTTTTCACGAACCAAAGTTTCAATTTGTTGTAACAAATCAGGATTTTCTTTTAAATATTCCTTGGCTTTTTCTTTACCTTGACCAAGTTTTGTTTCGCCATAACTAAACCATGCACCTGCTTTTTTTATTATCTCAAAATTAACAGCCATGTCAATTATGCAACCTATTTTGCAAATGCCTTCACCATAAATAAGGTCAAATTCACCTATTCTGAAAGGTGGAGCGACTTTATTCTTAACAACTTTACTTTTACTCGGTTGCCATATTCTTTTTCGTCTTTTTTCAACGTTTCAACTTTTCTTATGTCAAGTCGAACGCTGGCGTAATATTTCAAGGCATTACCACCGGCTGTTGTTTCCGATAAGCCGTAACCACCGATTTTTTTGACGAAGTTGATTGATGAAAATTACAGTTGTGTTTGTTTTACCGACAACGCCTGTTAATTTTCTTAAAGCTTTAGACATCAACCGTGCTTGAAGCCCCATTTGTTGGTCTTCCATTGTGCCATCAATTTCAGCTTTTGGAACAAGTGCTGCAACCGAGTCAATAACAACAACATCAATTGCACTTGAACGTACAAGTTCTTCAGCTATTTCCAAAGCCTGTTCACCCGTATCAGGTTGTGAGATAAGCAGTTCATCAACATTTACCCCTAAACGTCTTGCGTACTCAGGGGTCCAAAGCATGTTCTGCATCAATAAAAGCTGCAATTCCGCCACGTTTTTGGCATTCTGCAACAATGTGTTGTGCCAAAGTTGTTTTACCGCTGCTTTCAGGTCCATATACTTCAATGATACGACCACGAGGCACACCGCCAATGCCAAGCGCAACATCCACACTCAACGCCCCTGTTGGTATTGCTTCAACCGAAACAAGACTTCTTTCGCCAAGTTTCATAGTTGAACCTTTTCCAAAATCCTTCTCTATTTTATCAATTGCAAGCTGAAGCGCTTTTTCCTTTTTCTTCAGGCGGTGCTATAACTACTTTTGTTTTATCTTTTCCAACTTTCGTGGCTGCCATCTTTATCATACTCCTTTTTACTTTGTCTTTTTACTTCTTATTATACTTTATCAAAATATTTTATACAAAAAATTTACAAAGTTTTAAAATTTAATATTTAATAATATAATACTTACAAAAGGATATGATTAAAACAAGAGGACTCAATGAAACTTACGATTTTAGGGTATGGGGCTTGGGGGTTGACACAAACATGGCTGTTTGCAAACAATTTTGAAAAAATATGTGTTTGGGGGCGAAATGAACAAAAAATAAACGATTTAAATAATTCAAGACAATCTGTTTCACCATATCACATCAAATTCCAAGACAATATTAGTTTTACATCAAACATCGAAGAAGCAGTTTCACGTGCCGATTATATTATCTTATGTGTTGCTTCAAGCGGCATTCGAGAAGTGCTTGGCAATTTAAAATTAAACGAAAATCAAATATTAATAAACACTTCAAAAGGACTTGAGTTTGAAACTTTAAAAACAATTTCCCAAATCATTGAAGAAATTTTGCCAAATCAAAAATATGCAATTTTGTCAGGTCCGACATTAAGTTCTGAAATTTTGGATGGCAAACCGACTGCTGCTTGTATTGCTTGCCAAAGTAAAAACCTTGCCAACGAATTGCAAAAAAAATTCAATGTTCCCTCAAAATTTAGGCTCTATGCAAGTGACGATGTGATTGGAGTTGAATTAGGGGGCAGTTTGAAAAACGTAATTGCTATAGCTTCAGGTTTTGCTACTGAAATGAATTTGGGTGAAAATACTAAAGGTGCTTTGATTACACGAGGGATGGCAGAGATTGTTCGTGTTGCTAAAATTTATAATGCAAATATTCAAACGCTATATGGCTTATCCGGCTTAGGTGATTTGATTGCTACCGCTTCAAGCCCACAATCACGCAACTTTAAAGTCGGTCAAATGTTAGCTCAAGGTAAAAAAATTGATGAAATTTTAAAAACATTAGGTCAAGTGGCAGAAGGAGTTAAAACTTCAAAAGTCGTTTGTGAATTGGGAAAAAAATATGATATTCAAACACCTGTTTCAAGTGCCATTTATGAAGCTATTTATACTGATATATCACCTTATGATGTCATTAATAAACTTATGAACAGGAAATTAAAAGATGAAATTACCTAAAATAAAAATTTAAATAATTTGCAAAAAAATATTTACGGGTTTTATATTCTTGGAGGGTCTAATTGTGAAAATTCAAAATTTAAATGTTTCTTGTTTTAAAAATAGAAACATTTGTGCAAAAACAAAATTCGGAAACCAAATTGTGCAGGAAAGCGCGGCTGTTTCAAGCAATGCTGCTAAAAATAATATACAACAAAGCACAAACATCTTAATCAATTAATGCCTTTATGCTTGCTTTCAGCAAGTTGTAAGAACCAAATCCTTTTTTGTTTCTTGCTGCAACAAATGCAATAAACAACAATTCTCAAGCCAACCAAAATGCAAACAACAACACCTCAAACAATGATGAATTGTACAAAATGGCCTTTTTATATTATATGATGACAAATTAAAATGTTTATAAAATATTTTGTGTGATTAAACTTTTAATTTCACCGAGTCTTTTTTCATTAAATGTTTCAACGTAGACTCTTAAAAGTGGTTCCGTTCCGCTTTTTCTGCACAAAATCCAACTTAAATTGTTATCAAGATAAATTTTTAGACCTTCAAGTTTGGAAATTTTGGTTGTTTCATTTTTAAACAATTCGATAAACTTTTCGTCGGTGATATTGTTGGAATGTTGAGTTAAATCAATGTCTATGCGGTCATTTATAAATGTATAGCCTATAAAGTCGTTAAGTTCTTTTTGCAGTTGATGTAATGGTTTATTTTGATAAGCCATTGCTTCCAAGACAAGCAAATTGGCAATTATGCCGTCTTTTTCGGGGATATGAGTGCCAATAGACAAACCGCCTGATTCTTCGCCTGCGATTATCGTTTCATTTTCTCTCATTGCCCTGCCAAGCCACTTGAACCCGACTTTTGTTTCTACAAGCGGAATTTGAAGTTTTTGGGCTAAAATATCAAGCATTGTTGAAGAAGCTATTGTTTTTATCAAAGCCCCTTTGTATCCTTTTTTTTTTGATAAATGCATAAGTAAAATTGCCATAATTTCGTTTGGAGAAACATATTCTCCAAGTTCATTTATGACACCAAATCTGTCACCATCGCCATCGTTTGAAAGCCCGATTGTGTTTTGTTTGTTCTTTACTTTTGCCATCAGTTCTTGCAAATACTTTGGTTTTGGGTCAGGCATTTTTCCACCAAAATTTGAATCAAAAAAGTCGTTATATTTTTCAAATTTTATTTGATGTTTTTTCAACAATTCATCGAGATATCCGATTGTTGCACTGTGTAAAAAATCAATAAGTATGTTGGTTTTTAAGGTTTTTAGTTTTTCAAAGTTTATTAATTTTTCTATATGTTCAAAATAAGCTTTTTTTAAAAGAAGTGAGTTTATAATTTTCAGATTTTGCGTTTTCGGGAATATCTATCCCGTTTTGCCGGATTTTATTTATATTTTCAACTATTTCACTTGTTATATCATCAGTTGCGGAATGCCGTATTGAGGGATGAATTTTAAACCTTGATAAACAGGCGGATTATGGCTTGCTGTGAACATTATTCCAAGACCTTTGTTTAATTTTGTTTGATATGCCAAAACAGGTGTCGGACAAATTGTTTCAGAAACTTCAACGTCAAATTTACCAAACTTTGACAAAATGCTTGCTGTATATTTTGCAAATTCAAATCCGTTTTCTCTCCCGTCATAACCTATAAAAAATGTCGGTTTATCTTCTTGTGAATAGTGCTTATTGACATACTCCACGATTGCCAAAACAACGATTTTAACGTTGTCATAATTAAAATCTTCATCAAGTTTTGCTCTCCAGCCGTCAGTTCCAAACTTAATATTTGCCATAATTTGCCTCTTTTGTGTAAAATATTTTTATATTTTAAAATAAAAGGTGTTTTTTTACAAATGGACAAGTTCAAAAATATTCAAAATGTTTATTATTTAGGCCCAAGAGGCTCGTATTCTTCGCTTGCGGTCAAATTTTTTCAAATTTTTATAATTTAAAGAATTTAAAATTTAATGCACAAAAAATATTAAAACACTTCTTAAAAATTTTGAATATGACAAAAGTTCAATTGCCGTTGTTCCAATTGAAAACTCCATTCAAGGAATTGTTAAAGAAACAATAAACAATATTATGGAATTGAATGATGACAAAACAACTTTTTATGCGGAATACGTTTTGAATATAAACCATACTTTAATTTCAAAAGCAAACGATAAAAACACTGTCAAAACAATTTTGTCACACCCTCAAGCACTTCAACAGTGCGAAAATTATATTTTTAACAATTTTAAAATGCAAAAATTCAATCAAAAATTCAACAAGTGAAGCCATTTATGAACTTAAAGATTTGGATGAAACATCAGCTGCAATAGGCAATCCGGAATTAGCTTTTGAACTTGGTTTAAATGTTTTGGAAAGAGAAATAAATGACGAAAAAGACAACCAAACAAGGTTTATTTTGTTGACTCGATTTGAAAATGAAAACACAATTGATGCCAAAACAAACATTGTTTTTTCAACACAAAACAAACCCGGAGCTTTGTGCGACATTTTAAATATTCTAAAAAAATATGATATAAATTTAACATATATAGACTCTCGCCCTTCAAAGAAAAATTTAGGTGAGTATTTATTTTTGGCGGATTTAAAAGGGCACAAGTCGGATGAAAATATAAAACAAGCGTTGTTTGAAATAAATAAAAATACTCAATTTTGTAAAATAAACGGTAGTTATACTGTCTTAAGTCATTAAAATGTTGATATTTTCTAAAAAAAACTTAAAATGATAGATATGGGCGAAATTAAAGATTATTTAAATACAAATTTATATGAAGTGCTGAATGTTTCAACAAATGCAACCGATGTTGAGATAAAATCTGCATTTCGTTTGTTAGTAAGAAAATATCATCCCGATGTTAACCCGAATTTTGAAGAAAAATTTAAAGAAATAAAAAATGCTTATGACATTTTATCTGACGTTCAAAAAAAAGAAAAATATGACAAACTCAACGGATTTAACAACCCAAAACCAAAAGTTTCATCAACAACTTCATCTTTAAACAACGATGATTTGAAGACAAAAGCACAAGCAAAAAAAAGCCTACAGTGAAACACAAAACAAGAGTAAATCTTTCAATTCTCTTTTCAATGACATTCTTGACAATTTAAAGCCCAAAAATAAAATTAACGGCACCGATATTGAATTGTCTGTTAAAATCTCAACTTATGAAGCTGTTTTAGGCACAAATCGAATTGTGAATGTACTTCACACTATATGTTTGCCCAAAATGCAACGGAAAAAAATTTATAAATGAAGCAAAATGTTCCAACTGCAACGGTTTGGGAGAAATAAAACAACATAAAAAATCAATATAAAAATCCCCAAAAATGTTAAATCCGGTTGTAAAATAAGAATTGTCAATGAAGGCAACCGAGGAAGAAATGGTGGTCAAAACGGTGATTTATATTTGAATATTGAAGTTGTTGAAACCAATTTAAATGATTTTAAAATTGTAGACAATGATGTTTATACAAAAGCTACTATTGAACCATATCAAGCAGTTTTGGGCGATGAAATTTCTTTGGAAAATTTTAAAGGTGAAAAAATAAAACTTAAAATTCCAAAAACACAAAATCAAATCAGAAATTCAAAATTGCAAATGAAGGATTAAAATCCAAAAAGATGATAGTTTTGGTTGTATGATTGTTGAAGTTATAATAGATATTTCAAAAAACGTTTCAAATGAAGAAATTGAATTGTATAGAAAAATAAAAGAGTTGAAAAGTAAGGGTTAAAAGTGGAAAAACAAAATATCGCAAAAATTAATGAAATTTTTAAATCAATTCAGGGTGAAGGGAAATATCTAGGTGCAAATCAAGTTTTTGTGCGGTTTTCAAAATGTAATTTGAGTTGCAAGTTTTGTGACACTCCGTTTCTTGAAGGTAAAGAATATAATGTCCCTACGTTGACACAAAAACTTTCGAGTTTTGATTTGGCAAAAGTCCACTCTATTTCATTTACAGGTGGCGAACCTTTGATGTTTGTTGATTTTTTAGATGAGTTTTTGGAAAATTTCAAGCCTATAAAAGAAAAATATAATCTTAAAATATACTTGAAACAAACGGCACACTTTATAAAAATTTGGAAAAAATTGTTAAAAAAATTGATATTGTTTCAATGGATATAAAACTGAAAACGGCAACCGGAGAAGAAAATAAGTTTGATGTGAATGACAAATTTTTAAAAATTGCAAAAAATGTTGAAACTTATATAAAAGTTGTTTTTGATGAAAAAATAGAAGAAAGTGAAATTGAAAATTGTTGCAAACTTGCTTTGAAATACAACGTCCCATTGTACTTACAGCCTGAAAGTTCATATTTGTTTAATGAACTTAAAAAACAAAACAACACTTCATTTTTAGAAAGTATTCACGAAAAATTTTTGGAATACTACAAAGATGTATACCTAATCCCTCAAGTTCATAAATTTTTAAATTTGAGGTAAAAAATGTTTCAAAATAATTTTCAGTTAAAAAAATTATTAATTTTATCGAAAATGAAGGTATATCAAACAAATTAGTAATAACATCAATAAACGACATAACAAAGCTTATTTTGCTAAACGAATTTTATAAAACCGAAAAAAAAATAATATTTGTAACTTATGACAACAATCGGGCTTTGAAATTTAACCATGATTTATCGGTAATAAATGGTGACCTAGAGCCTAAAATCTTTCCGTTTCAGGATGTTTCACCGTATGAAATAATCAATCACAATCTATATAAATACAAAGACCAAATTAATATTATAAGAAGCAAACCACCGTTTATAGTGACCTCGGTGAGGGCTTTGACGGAAAAGTTTCCACTTGAAGAATATTTTAGTGAAAATAAAATAACGCTTAAAAAAATGACGATGTCGAGCCTTTTAGTTTAGCTCAAAAACTTGTAAATTTGGGATACAGAAGAGTTACTCAAGTTAGTGATATTGGAGAGTTTTCGCTTCGTGGTGACATTTTGGATGTGTTTGGACTTGATGATAACCCTTTAAGAATTGAATTTTGGGGCGATACAATTAGCGATATAAGATATTTTAATGTTGACAATCAAAGAAGCATTAACCACCTTGAAAATGCTTCTATATTGCCTCTTTATAAATATGTTGAGAAAAACGAAAATCAAGATTTTTCAAAAGATGATTTCTATTGCGAATATTTTGAAGGAAAATATGCAAAAATTTAAAATCTCTGGTTGAAATTTTTAAAGAGGATTATATTTTTGTCTTTGATGAAACGGTTGAGATTTTAAACCACTATCAAAACTTAGACACGAAATATAATGAAAAATATCAACAAAATATAAAAGAAGATGAAAGTTTAACTCTGGAAAATTCAAACCATTGTAATTTTGAAGATTTTAAAATTTTGTATCAAAAACTTAAAAAATTTGTTTTGAAAATTTTTTAAATGAAAAAAAACATAAAAAGTTATTGAATTTGAAAGCGAAATTGCAAATCTATTTTCCGCTGATGTATACAAAATAGCACAATTTGTTGAACAGACTTTAAACAAAAATTATAGTTTGACACTTGCAACAGATTACCAAGCACGTGTGATTGAAATATTGAAAGATTTTGAAACAGACACAACAAAAATCAATTTTATAAACAATTTATCGTTAGGTGGAGGCATTTCACATACCTTAAATTTTGTAGTATTGACGGATAAAGAACTTTTTAACAAAATTTCAAAAGATGTTACATCAAAAAAATACAACTATAAAAAGAAAGCATTGAGTTTATAGAAAATATAAATGATATAAAAGAAGGCGATTATGTTGTCCATCGTATCCACGGAGTTGGAAGATATTTAGGTTTAAACCAAATGGAAATAGATGGCGAATTTAAGGATTATTTGACAATTGAATATGCGAATAATGACAAGCTTCATATAGTTGCAGAACAAATAAATATGCTTTCGCGATATCGAGGTGTTCAAGGCGGAAGTGTTGTCAAATTGTCCAAAATGGGTGGAAGCGATTGGAAAAATGTAAAGAAAAAACAAAAGCAGCTTTGGAGGATGTTGCTCGAGAATTAATTAATTTGTATGCAAGTCGAAAAGTGTCAAAGGGTATAAAATTTGACCCCGATACACCTTGGCAATATGAACTTGAAGAAAGCTTCCCATATACAGAAACAGAAGACCAAATGAAAGCAATCATTGAAACAAAACAAGATATGGAAACAGATGTTCCTATGGATAGGCTTATTTGTGCGGATGTTGGGTTTGGAAAAACAGAAATTGCTCTAAGAGCCGCATTTAAAGCAATTACAAGCGGAAAGCAAGTTGTGCTTGTTGTCCCGACAACTATTCTTGCATTGCAACATTTTGAAACTTTTCAGGGACGTTTTAGTCCATACCCCATTTCTATTGAACTTTTGACAAGGTTTAAAAAGTAAAGCTGAGCAGAAAAAAATCTTAACAAAACTTTCAATGGGAGAGGTCGATTTGGTGATTGGAACTCACAGACTTTTGCAAAATGATGTGAAGTTTAAAGATTTAGGCTTGCTTATTATTGATGAAGAACATCGTTTTGGGGTGAAGCACAAAGAAAAACTAAAAAGTTTAAAGAAAAATATAGACATACTTTCAATGAGTGCAACACCAATTCCAAGGACTTTGTATATGTCACTTTCAGGAATAAAAAAATTTGTCAGTCATAAACACACCGCCACAAAACAGGCTTCCAATAAAAACTCAAGTTTGTGAAATGAATGACAATGTCATAAAAAATGCCATAAATTATGAACTTGACCGCGAAGGACAGGTTTTGTGCTTTATAATCGAGTTGAAACAATATATGAATTCGCTTCTTACATTCAAAAAACTTGTTCCAAATGCAAAAATAGCAGTCGGTCATGGGCAATTGGATGAAAAAACTTTGGAACAGGTTATGGTAGATTTTGCAAACGGTGAATATAACGTGCTTGTTGCAACAACAATAATTGAATCCGGATTGAATATAGAAAATGCAAATACAATAATAATAACAAATTCTGAAAAATTTGGGTTGGCGCAATTGTATCAACTGCGAGGAAGAGTCGGAAGAGCACAAAGACAAGCTTATTGTTACTGTCTATACAATAAAAGCAAAAATTTGACAGAAGAAGCCATCAAAAGACTTAAAGCCATAAAAGATTTTACGACTCTTGGAAGCGGCTATCAAATAGCTCTTCGGGATATTGAAATTCGAGGAGTCGGAAATCTTCTTGGAACAAAACAACATGGGCACATGATGAACGTCGGTTTTGATACTTATTGTGAGCTTTTGGATGAAGCCATAAAAGAACTTAAAGGTGAGAAAACAGAAAAAACAGAACCAACAATCGTTGACATAAATGTGACAGCGTTTATTCCTGAAACTTGGGTCGGAGATTACAGCCAAAAAATGATAGAATACAAAAGACTTGCAAATGTTGAAAATGAAGCACAGTTGGAATTGATAATTTCTGAATGGAAAGATAGGTTTTCTAAAATGCCATCGGAAGTTGAAAACTTGATTAAATTAATTCGTCTAAGACTTCTTGCAACAAATATTAAAATCAGTTCAATCCGTCAAACACCTGATGGAATAAGAATTTATACCCCTTTTTAATGAAAATGACTTCAGAATTATAAGTTCAAAACTTGAAGCAAATGTTAAGAAACATTTAAAATTCATAAAAGCCCCAAAAACCTTAAATGATACAAAATCCATACTTATTTTTGATAATAAATACATGACTTTTGATGAAATATTTAACTTATGTTGGCTAGTTTATTTTATTATATATCTTGTGTAAGTTTAAAATATTAACTAAAATAATATAAAGAAAAATAAAAACAAAAAGCAAAAGAGGAGAAATATTAAATGTTGAAGAAAAAATTGTTGCCAACACTAGCATTGTCAATGGTTATGTTTATGGCATGCTCTTGTACTACCCCCGGTGAAAAAATTATTGAAGTAAATAACCATCCTATTACCAAAACCCAATATAACAAAGCATTTGACAAAGCAGTCAATGAGTCAATGTTTTCAAAAATGGGAATTGATGTAAAAAAAGATCCTAACAGTTTTTTGCATTTAATGATAAAAGATAGGGTTGTTAATGAACTAATTGTTAAATCTCTTTTGGACGAAGAAATGAAAGAGAAAAAAAATAAAAGTTTCAAAAAGAAGAAATTGAAGAAGAACACAAAGCTATGATAGACCGAGTGGGGTCAAAAGAAAAATTCAACGAAATATTGAAACAAAACGGCATTTCAAACGAACAATTTAAAGAAGATTTGGTTGAAGGGGTAAAACTGAAGAAACTTATCGATACAATAAAGGTTCCAAGTGTTTCAGATGCTGATGCAAAGAAATTTTATAAAGCAAACATAGACAAATTTAAATATCCTGACAAAGTTCGTGCTTCTCATATTTTGATAAGTGCAAATCGTGATGAAATCGCTCAAATTTTGCAAAAGACAACAAAAATTTGACAGAAGAAGAATTGAATAAAAAAATAAATGAAGAAGTTCAAAAGAAAAAGAAAAAGCACAAAAATTCTTGCTCAAGTCAAAGCAGACAAATCTCAATTTGAAAAGCTTGCTCGTGAAAATTCAGACGATGTGGCAAGTGCAAAGCAAGGTGGTGATTTAGGATTTTTTCGCTAAAGAAGAAATGGTGGAACCGTTTGTTGTTGTTGCTTTCAACCAAAAACCAAACACTATAAGCGATATTGTTGAAACTCCATACGGTTTCCACATCATTATGGTTACAGATAGAGCTGTGGCCGGTGTTGAACCTTATGAAAAAGTCAAAGAAGAAATTAAAACTTATTTGACAAATTCGCAACAGGTTGAAATATTACAAAAATATATTGAAAATTTAAGACAAAAAGCACAAATAAAATATCTTGACAATGCTTATAATCCTGAAACTATTCAAAAGAGATAAAAGAAGCCTCAAAAGATAATAAAGCTTTGATGGAGTCACAAAAACAACCACCACAAAATGATAAAAATAACTGAATATAAAATAAAAGTGACTCTTAAAACTGTTTTAAGAGTTACTTTTTATAATTAAAAAGAGAACGTAAAATAGATATATAGTGAAAGAATAGTTAAAATATGAAAACAGATGAGACACTTGTTATGATATTAGCAGGTGGTGAGGGTAAAAGATTATTTCCCTTGACACGTGATAGAGCAAAACCTGCTGTACCCTTTGGTGGTCGGTATCGTATTATTGATTTTGTTTTAAATAATTTCGTAAATTCAGGTTATTTTAAAATAAAAATATTAACACAATATAAATCAGATTCGTTGAATAAGCATATTACAAGAGGTTGGAACTTATCTTCATCAATAAACCAGTATGTTGATTTGGTACCGGCACAAATGAGAACAAATGCATCTTGGTATAAAGGAACAGCAGATGCTGTATTTCAGAATTTAAATATTATTTTAGATGAAGCTCCAAAATATGTTTGTGTGTTTGGCGGAGACCATTTATACAAAATGGATGTGTCTCAAATGCATGCTTATCATAAGGAAATGAACGCAGATTTAACAATTTCAGCTATTCCTGTGCCTTTGGAACTTGCAAGCGAATATGGAATTATAGAAGTGGATGAAAATTGGCGGCTTACAAATTTTATTGAAAAACCGACAACAAAGCCAAAAACAATCCCCGGAAATGACAAAATGTGTCTTGCCTCGATGGGAAATTATATTTTTACAACAGACCAGCTTGTTAGTGCGTTGAATGAAGATGCAATAAACAACAATTCAAGCAATGATTTTGGAAAAAATATTATCCCTCAAATGCTCAAAGAAAACAAAAATATTTTTGTTTATGACTTTTCAAAAATGAAGTACCGGAAATGCTTGACTCAGAAAAAGGTTATTGGCGAGATGTCGGTACAATCGATGCATATTGGAGTGCAAATATGGATTTAATAAGCCACGCTCCCGAGTTGAATTTATACTCAAAAGCTTGGCCAATACGCACATATAACTATAATGACCCGCCTGCAAAGTTCATTTGGGAAGAAAATGACAGGGTCGGCATGGCGACAAATTCACTTGTGTCTGAAGGTTGTGTTATATCAGGCGGTTCGCTTTCAAAATGCATTTTGTCACCGCAAGTCAGAATTAATAGTTTTTCAAATATCAGCGAAAGTATATTGATGGAAAACGTCAATGTTGGAAGGTATTGTGAAATTAAAAAGCAATTATCGACAAAAATGTTGATATACCTCCTTATACAAAAATAGGGGTGTCAAGAGAAGATGATATAAAACGTGGTTTTCATGTGACCAAAAACGGTATTACAGTAGTTCCAAAAGGAGCAGTTTTATGAGCAAAAAGATTTTGATAACAATCTTTTTTATAGCAATGAGTATGATTTTTTCATCTTGTGATAAAAACGAACAAACTGAACAAGCTTTAGATAATTCGACTTGTCAAAAAACAAAAGCTTTTTTTAAATTATGATTTTGGCAATTCATACAAAGAGTCAATGAAAGATAACAAGCCGACAATACTTGTGTTTTATGTCAATTGGTGCACATATTGTCGTCGTTTGATGCCAAAACTTGCAAGTGTAAACAATCAGTATAAAGATAGTTATAATATTGTTTTAATTGATTGTGAAGATAAGAAAAATGTTGATTTATTGAACAAATACAAAGTTGAATATTACCCCACTTTGTATTTTGTAAATAAAAAGGATAAACAAGAAACAATAATTCCATCAAAGTACACTCAAAATTTAGAAACTTTTAAATTATTTTTGGATGAAAATTTACAGTAGGTAAATTTTTCTATGAAAAAACGTTATTAAAAATATTATTTTATATATAATAAAAAGTGTATCCGAAACAATTAAGACTTGGTTAAACAAAAAGAGGAAAAATTTATATGAGTATAAAATCAATAATAGATACAATAAAACCGTTTTTGAGCAAAAAATCGTTATTCCTGTTTTAGTAGTGCTTGCATTGATAGCTTTTCAACAAGTGAAAGCTGTTTTTGAAAGTCAAATGATTGCAAAAATGAGAATGGCACCTGTCGAAGTTAGTATCGGCACTGTGACAGAAGACGATATTTCAACAACAACCAAATCTTCAGGAAGAGTTGTTGCTTGTAAAATAGTGAACGTGGTTTCACGTGTAAACGGTTGGCTTCAAACGAAATACTTTCAAGAAGGCTCAATAGTCAAAAAAGGCCAACTTTTGTATAAAATAGAGCCAAATGAATATCAAAATGCAGTCAATCAAGCTTCTGCAGCTGTTCGGGAATCTCAAGCACAACTGATGAATTACGAAAAATCTTTAAGACGAGCAAAAGAATTGGTGAAACAAGATTTTGTCAGCAAGTCATATTATGACGATGCACTTGCAAAACGTGATTCCACTAAAGCCATGCTTGATGTAAATCGTGCCAATCTTGCTCAAGCACGTTTAAATTTAAGTTATACAAACATATACTCTCAATTGACGGCAAAGTCGGCGATATTTTTATAAGTGAGGGAAATTTGGTCAACACTTCAAGCGGCACTCTTGTCAGAATTTTATCAATTGACCCGATTTATGTTTCTTTCACAATGAAAAGCGAAGATTATTTAAGTTATATAAAAAGCTATACAGGCAAAAATGAAAATGTGGACAAATTGTCCTTCATTATCCCTCAAATTGTTATGTCTGACGGAACAACGTACGATGAAAAAGGTGAAATTGATTTTGTTGACAACGAAGTGGATATAAATTCAGGAACAATTTCTTTAAGAGCGACCTTTTCAAACAAAAAAAAGATTGCTTGTTCCCGGAGATTTTGTAACTGTTAAAACAACTTCAAAATATAAGCAGCATAGTTGCTTTGTTGCCACAGGATGCAGTAATTGAAACTTCAAAGGGTTCTTTTTGTTTATATTGTTGATGAAGACAACAAAGCACAATTAAAACAATTTCAAAAAGCGGGGCAATATAACGGCAACTGGATTGTAATTGACGGGTTAAAAGCCGGTGATAAATTTATTGCAACAAATTTGCAAAAATTAAAGCCGGGGTCAAAAGTTAAAATAATTGAAAATAAAAGTGAAAATGGTAAAAAATAATGGATAATCAGAACAATAAAAAGCAAGATAATACATATTTTTTTATAAAACGTCCGAGGTTTGCGTTTGTAATTTCAATATTTATAACAATTTTAGGCTTACTTGCTATTTTTAGTTTGAAATTGGAAAAATATCCTGATATTACGCCTGTGCAAGTGTCTGTTACGGCTTCATACCCGGGGGCAAGTGCAAGTGTTATTGAATCATCTGTTGCTTCTTTGATTGAAAGCGGTGTAAACGGTGTTGAAAACATGATTTATATGACATCTGTTTCTCAAGACGATTCCTATCAGTTGACCATTTATTTTAAAACAGGTACCAATAAAGATATTGCATTGGTAAACGTTCAAAACAGGCTTCAACAGGTACAGCCGAGGTTGCCTGAAGAGGTAAAACGTTTGGGGGTAAACGCAAGAACAAAGGTTAGTGGTGCAGGTTTGATGATTATTGGGGTTATATCTCCAAATCAATTGTACGATGAGCTTTATTTGTCAAACTATGCTTCGGTTTATATCAAAGATGAACTTGCACGTATTCAAGGTGTTGGTGATATCAATGTTTTTGGTGCAGGCGACTATAGCATGCGAATTTGGTTAAATCCAATCAAAATGGCACAACTCAATGTTTCAGTTTCGGAAATTCAAAGTGCAATACAAACTCAAAATACACAGGTGTCTGCAGGTGCTTTTGGGATGCTTCCTTCTGATGACAACGAAAAATTACAGGTTACTTTGACAACAAAAGGCCGATTGAAAGATGTTTCGGAGTTTGAAAAAATAATTGTTAGAGAAAACCCTAACGGTTCAAAAATATTGCTAAAAGACGTTGCAAGAGTTGAGTTAGGCCAAGTTTCTTACTCTTCAATTGCAAGAACAAACGGTCAACCGCTTGCTTTGATGCAAATTATCCAAATCCCCGGGGCAAACGCAATTGATGTTGCAAACAAAGTTACAAAAGAAGTCGAACGTTTGAAAAAGATTTACCTTCCGGTATAGAATTGAAAGTTTTGCGTGATGAAACAACATTTGTAAAAGAAGCAATGGCAGAGGTTGTTAAAACAATTTTTGAAGCTTCGTTTATTGTAATCGTTTTGACATATTTGTTCTTAGGCTCAGCACGCGCTACTTTTGTTCCGTTAATTGCAATTCCTGTTTCTTTGGTCGGCACTTTTATAGCTTTG
Source organism: Candidatus Melainabacteria bacterium (assembly GCA_022009935.1). Lineage (GTDB taxonomy): Bacteria > Cyanobacteriota > Vampirovibrionia > Gastranaerophilales > Gastranaerophilaceae > UMGS1477. Next base: position 155,466 of record CP091731.1, read on the forward strand.
CCGATTTTTGGAATGTCTATAAACATGCTGACACTTTTTGCCATGGTTTTGGCAGTTGGTACGGTTGTTGACGATGCAATTGTAGTAATTGAAAACGTCCAGCGTCACATGGAAGCAGGTGATGAGCCTAAAGTTGCCACTCAAAAACAATGGAAGAGGTTGGTGGAGCTCTTGTTGCAATGGCAATGGTACTTATGGCGGTTTTTGTTCCGGTTGCTTTTGTTCCCGGGTTAAGCGGTTTGATGTATAAGCAGTTTGGCGTTTGTATCGCCGTTTCAATTGCACTTTCAGCCATTGTTGCTTTGTCTTTGTCACCAGCTTTGTGTACAACCATTTTAAGACGAAAAGAACAAAAACCAAAACTTATTGCAAAAATTTGACGATTGGTTTAAAAACCTGACAGAAAGTTACATGACGTATGTTTCAAAATTTGTATACAATAAAAAACTTACGATAACAACTTTCATTCTTTTGTGTATCTTAAGCGGATTTTTATTTAAAATTATACCTACAGGTTTTGTGCCGACAGATGACGAAGGTGTTTTGCTTGCCTCTGTAAACTTACCTGCGAGTGCTTCTATTTCAAGAACATACGATGTTGTTGAAAGAATGGAAGAAAGTATAAAAGACATTGAAGGCATTGCAAGAACAATGTGCTTTATAGGCATGAGCGGTTCAAACACTGCATTTGTTGTAATGGAATTTAAAGAATTTAAAGAACGACAATTCAACACTTTGCAAAAATTATAAGAAAAATTCAAGGCAAAGAAACAGATTTGTCTATGTGGGCAATTAAATCACGTGTTGAAAAAGCGTTTTCGCCAATTCGTGATGCAAGTATATACATTATAACTCCGCCTGCTATTTCAGGATTAAGTATGTATGGTGGTTTTGAGTTTCAAATGTTGTCAAAAGGTGAATATTCACCTCAAGAACTATCAAATATAGCAAACAATTTTATGGTTGTTGCCAACCAAAATAAAGCGTTGTCAAATGTTTTTAACACATATCAGGCAAACATGCTTCAATATTATATAAATATAGATTATGAACAAGCTTTGGCTCAAGGCGTTTCTTTAAGCGAATTATATTCAACTTTAAGTGCAAATTATGGTACGGCTTATGTAAACGATTTCAATAAAATGGGGCGTGTTTTCAGGGTTCAAATGCAAGCCGACAAAGAATTTAGAAATCGACCATCGGATTTGACAAATTTGTATGTTATGAACAACAAAGGTAAAATGATACCGATTGCAACAATGGTATCACTTGAAGAACATATTGGGGCAAGCACAATCAACAGATACAACCAGTATCGTTCAATTCAATTCAACGGAAGCCCCGGGCCGGGGAAAAAGTTCAGGCGAAGCCATGAAAATTATGGAACAATTGGCTGATGAAAACTTTCCACAGGATATAACATTTGAATGGTCGGAACTTCAAAACAAGAAATTGAGTCATCCGGCACAACAGGCTATGTAATGGCTTTTAGCGTTATTGTTTGTTTATCTTTTCCTTGTTGCGTTGTATGAAAGTTGGATGATACCGATTGCCGTTTTGCTTATTGCTCCAATTGCAACGGTCGGTGCGTTGTTGTTCCAGTTGATAACAGCTCAGGCGTTTGACTTATATTCTCAGGTCGGGATGATTATGTTAATCGGTTTGGCTGCAAAACAAGCGATTTTGATTGTTGAATTTGCAAAAAGAGTTACATGAAAAAGACGGATTAAGCATTGAAGAAGCCGCCATGAAAGCAGCACATATTCGTTTTCGTGCGGTTGTTATGACGGTTATTGCTTTTGTTCTTGGCGTTGTTCCGTTGTTACTTGCCCATGGTGCAGGTGCTGCAAGCCGTGTGTCTGTCGGTACTACTGTGTTTGGTGGTATGTTGGCTGCCGGGGTTGCCGGTACTATGCTTGTTCCCGCTTTTTATGTTATTGTTCAGTTCGTTATTAACAAAATTATGGAAAAATTTAAGAAAAAAAATAATAATAGTAATTAAAAACATTATACGAGGTTGATTAAGTGAGAATATATAAAATAATTGCATTAATATTATGCGGTTTATGCTTTAATTTAAATGTTTTAGCTGACGAAGTCGAGGTTAATAACAATAAAGATATTGAAATTATTACACCTTCAATTGAAGAAGCAATTCAATCTTTAAGCAGTGAAGAAAATAAAACAATTGAAGGCTCTGTCAGTCAAGAACCCGGCTTGAATTTGGATGAATGCATAAAAATAGCACTTGCAAACAATCCTCAAATTCAATCGGCTATACATAATAAAGAAATATACAAAACCAAAATCGGACAAGCTTGGGCTAATTATTTTCCCGAGTTATCCGGCTCAATCGGGTATCAAAGAACAAAAATGCTTATGCCGGCATTGAGTTCTTTTAAAATGCAACCATACAATTATATAAATACAGTTTCAGTAAGTGCAACCCAACTTGTTTATGATTTTGGCAAAACAAGAACAAGTGCAAATGTGGCTAAAAAAACATTTGAAGCAACCGAGAAAAATCTTGACGAGGTTATAAACACCGTTGTTTATAGCGTTAAAGCCGCATATTACAATCTTTTGTTTGCTATGCAACAAGAAGGTGTGCTAAAAGAGTCTGTCAAAATATATGAAGCACATTTAGCACAGGCAAAATCTTATTATGATATTGGTGTTAAGGCTAAAATTGACGTAATAACAGCAGAACATAATTTAAGCAGTGTGAAATTAAGTCATATAAAAAGCAAAGAATGCAATTGATATAGCTTATGCAAATTTAAACAACGCGTTGGGAATTCCAAACAAAGAAGCGTATAGAATTTCTGATAATTTGTCTTCAAGTTATTATGATGTAGACTTTGAAAAATTAATAAAAGATGCTTATGATGTGCGACCCGCGTTAGTGATGGCTAAAAAGAAAGCAGAGGCTTCAAAATATTTGGTTAAAGCTTCAAAAGTAGCCTTTTGCCGGATATAAACTTGGAAGCAAGTTATAATCTTGGCGGACGTGAGTTTACTGCTGATTATGGATATGCTTTTGGTGGTTCAATGTCTTATCCGGTTGTCAACTTAATGAAATTAAAAAACAAGTTGATGAAGCAAAAGCCACATACAGCAAAGATGAAAGCGACTATGAAGTGCAAAAACAAAATGTATATTTGGAAGTTAAACAAGCATATATAAGTTTAGTTGAACTTGAAGATTCTATTCCTGTTTCAAAAATGGCGCTGTCACAAGCAAAAGAACAGTATGATTTGGCAAATGGTCGTTATAAAGTAGGTTTGGGAGATGCGATTGAATTTAAAGATGCAGAAAATACTTATCGCAACGCACAACTTGATTATTATAAAACTCTTTTGGATTATAATGTCGCTGCAGCTAATTTGGAAAAAGTCGTTGGAACTCCTTTGAAAGAAGCTAAGGCACCTTTATTATGATTGAAGTTAAAACTTTTGCAAAAATTAATTTAACTTTGGAAATTCTGAATAAAAGAGTTGATGGCTTTCATAATATTCAATCTATTATGCAAAAACATTGACCTGTTTGATGTTTTGACTTTTGATATAAACGAAAATGAAACAAATAGTTTTGTTTTAAATGGAAATTCTAATAAAATTCCTTATGACAAATCAAATCTTGTTTATAAGGCAATTGAGTTGTTTTTTGAAAAAACTAATATTAAAAATAAAAAAGTAGAAGTTTATTTAAATAAAAATATTCCGACAGAAGCCGGCTTGGCAGGTGGAAGCTCAAATGCTGTAGGCACTTTTATTGCTTTGAATAAATATTTCAATAATCCTTTAAAAAAGAAGAATTGCACAATTTGTGTTTGACTTTAGGTTCGGATTTGAACTTTTGTCTTGTTGGGGGAACATATGTCTTTGCACTTCAAGAGGTGAGATTGTTCAAAAATTGAACGATGTAAATTTAACAATATCACTTATCAAACCTAAAGATGTTGGAGTAAAAGCTGCTTATGCTTATAAAAAATACGCACAACAAGAAACAAAGCAAAAAAAAGATAACACTTCAAAACTTGTAGAACTTATTCAAAGCAACAAGTTTGACAAAAGATTGATATATAACGATTTAGAAAATCCATTGTTGTGTGAAATTGAGGAATTTAAAAATATAAAAAGAATAAAACCAAATGCAATGATGACAGGAAGCGGCTCTGTTTTTTATGTTATTGATGATAAATTCAGCTTTGATGACTTTGACTTTAACAAATATTCGATATTCAACAATATAAGTACAGTGAACAGAGGGTATGAAGTTTTGTAAAGCTGGCATTATTCTTGTAGTTAAAGATAAAACGCTTGAAAATATTATATTTTAGCTTCATATATTAAGACTTTGTAACAATTACAACCTAAAAATTAAAGAATTCATTTTGAAATGTCGATATGTAATCATGTGTATCGTTAAAGAAAAAAATGGAGATTTAGAAAATGGGTATGGCGGCATCGTCCTTGCGGTTAACTTCTGTTAGCTGCTAGGAAAAATCAGGTTGAATTTGAAGGTCAACAAATTAATCAACAACGTGTTGTATTAAGTCAAAAATCATCAGCTATTTACAATCAAATGTTGGAAATGCAAGTTCCAACAGCACCGGATCCGAGCAATTACACAAAATTGTGTATAAATTCAATGCCGGATATGGTGAGTCACAAATTTTGAATATGGCTAAAAAAGCATCAGGACCTTATAATTACAATATTACGTATAAAAGTCCTGCAACAGAAAAAGTTTTGAGCAAATCATCATACAACAATGTTTCATTTACAAAACCGACTGATAAAACAGGTGGAAAATATCAATATTTGAACACCAATATTAACGGTAATAGTTATCAAATGGAATTGGTTGGTGGTAGTTCTTCAGCTGATTTATTATCAAAATACAAAAATAATTTAAGTGTTTACAGTAATATGAAGACAATTGAAGAACAAATTGCTACATTAAGCGCTAAAAAAGCGATGACAAGGTAAGTTCTTCTGCACAACGTGATATAGCTGCAGCTTTAGGTATTTCTAATACAACAAGCGCAGGCACAGAAGCGTTAAAGAAATATATGCGTCCAAGTACTTTTACAGATGAGCAAATTGATGCATTAAGTGATGATGCTAAAAAAGCAGCTGCACGTGCTTATAATTTACCATATTATTCAAGTTCGGCAACTAATAAATTAGGCGATAGCATTACTGATGCAAACCAACAAACTGAGTTATTAAGTATTTTAAACGATGTAAACAACGGTTCTCTTACTTGGGATAACATTAAGGATGTTACAAATATTGATGACTTGGCAGGTCTTGTTTATAACCATAAAAATGATAATGGACGAGAAGATTTAAGAGATGTATTATTTAATGCAACAGGATATGACCCTTTAAATATTGGTACAAGTGCTACTGCTGCAAGTGAAGCAGCATTGAGCCTTTATAATGCAGGAACTGGCGAAGGTACAATTAATACTAACATTACTAATGAAGCTATGATTACAATGTTGCAAAGGAATGTTGAAATCAATCAGTGTAACACCGGACAATGCAGACGGGTATTCAACTTCATCTGAGTATAATTCTGCTGTTGTTGTTCCAAGTCAAATTGCGTATGCAAATTCTTGCGCTGTTTCAGGCATGACAAACGTTAATGGAAATCAAGCATTATACGAATATACAGATGCAAATGGCGATAAAGCATATATGTATGTGCCATTAGAAAATTTAAGTGAAACTTATCAAAATACTTATGCTGATAGCATTACAGCTTATGAAAATGCCATTAGTTATGTGAATGGTCGCACTGAAATTAATCAACAAGATGCAAATATCGTTTTAAGTGCAGATGGTCAAATTACTAAAATTACATTTGCTGATGGTACTATGGTTCAACCAACAGTTACAACTGAAATGCACCAAGAAGCTTATGACTTCGCTATGGTTGAATATGAGTACAAAAAAAGATGTATATGAAAAAGAAATGAATGATGCTAACGCTAAAGTTAAAGTTATTCAAGGACAAGACCAAAAATTAGAAGTTCGTTTGAAACAATTGGATACTGAACAAAAAGCGTTGTCAACTGAAATTGATGCTGTTAAATCAGTACGTGATAAATCAATTGAAGGTTCTTTCAAAACATTCGCTTAACAATTTCAAAAATCTTTATTTTTTTTTTTACGAATACACACAATTACACGATACTCACACAATTAATTAAGTTCAAATACTTAATAAAAAAGATCCCATTTTCAATTCTTTCAGGCTTTATGCCTGATTTTTTTTATTTTTATTTTAAAATGATAATTATGAATTATATATTTGCGTTTTTCATTTTAATATCTATAGTCTTTGGTTTTATAAATGGCAACTTGAATAATGTCACAGATGCAATTTGGGAAGGTTGCAAAAAAAACACTCGATATTTCAATTTATTTAATAGGGATTATGGCTTTTGGATGGGAATTTTAAACATAGCCAAGAAAAGCGGATTGATGAATTTGTTTTCAAAAATAGTAACACCATTTATAAACAAAATATTTGACGAATTGCCTGAGAAATCTGAAATTCAAGGTGATGTGGCTTTGAATTTTAGCGCAAATTTTTTAGGACTTGCAAATGCTGCAACGCCTTTTGGAATTTCTGCTATCAAAAAAATGCAGGAAATTAATGTTGATAAAACCTCCGCTTCAAATTCAATGTGCATGCTTCTTGCAATGAACACAGCAGGGTTTCAGCTTATACCTGCAACTATAATTGCAATTTTGGCAGCTAATGGGTTTAAAAATCCGCAAGTCATAATCCTTCCAACATTCATTGTCACTTTGATAGCTTTTGTAAGTTCGATTTTGTTTGCCAAATTGATGCAAAAAATCTACAAAAAAACAAGAAAAAGAGGAGGTAAATTATGGAATTGATTAATCAACTTTCTGTTTTGATACTTCCTCTTTTAATCGGGGTTTATTTTTATTTATGCTCTAATAAAAAAGACAAATATGTATGAAGCTTTTGTCGATGGAGCAAAAGATGGGATAACCTGTGCTGTTTCGATAATTCCATATTTGCTTGCAATAATCGTTGCAATTTCAATGCTTCAAGCAAGTGGAATGTTTGATTTTATTGCAAATAAATTCAAATTTGTGTTTGATTTTTTAAATTTACCATGTGATATTTTTCCGTTAATGATAATAAGAAGTTTGTCCGGAAGTGCTTTGTTGGGTCTTGTTGCTGACATTGCCGACAAATTTGGCAACAATGCCTATATAACTAAGCTTGCGGCTATTATGGCAGGAAGCAGTGAAACGACTTTTTATGTTATTTCTGTTTATTTTGGTGCAGTTGGAATTAAAAAAGTTCGCTATGCATTGATTTGTGGTTTGTTTGCAGATTTTGTCGGGATTGTAAGCGCTATTTTTATTACTAACTTGTTTTTGGATAAAAAAGATTGCTTTTTCTTTGGGTTAAAAAGAATGATTTGACTTTTATTTTTTTTGAGTTAAAATAATTAAAACATTAGTAAGGGAGATTATAACTTATGAAAATTGATGTAAAGAATTCAGACATCAAAAATGAAATTTGTGATGTCTTGGTTGTAAATTTGTTTGAAGGGGTTAAAAATCCATCAGGTGCAACCGGTGTTGTAAATCAGGCTCTTAATAATAAAATTGTTGAGTTTGTTATTGGACGAGATGGGTTCAATGGTGAATTTGGAAGTTTTTATACCTTGCCTGTTTTAAACAATGAAATTAACGCTAAAAAGGTTATTATTGCTGGGCTTGGCAAACAAGAAGACTTTAATTTGAACAAATTAAGAGAATTGAGTGCAAAAATTTTAAAAGAATGCAAAAAAATAAAACTGACAAAAATGTTGTATCAATTTTGCATGGTGCAGGCATTGCCGGACTTTGTCCTAGATGTTGTGCAAAAACAATGGCAGAAGGTTTGACAATTGCAAATTATAAATTTGATAAATATCTAAATCAAGAAGATAAAGCTTGTCAAATAGAAACGTTTACAATTTGTGAAAATGATGAAAGTAAAATTGAAAACATTAAACAAGGCTTGAATGTTGGATTAACAATTGCAAAAGCTTCAAGTTTTGCAAAAGATTTAATAAATGAAGGTGCCTATGTTGTTACACCTGAAAAACTTGCTGATACGGCTAAAAAAATTCACGGTGTTGATGTTAAGGTTTATGACAAAAAAGATATCGAAAAAATGAACATGGGTGCTTATTTGGCAGTAGCAAGAGGAAGTATTAACGAACCAAGATTTATTCATTTGACATATAAACCTAAAAATCCAAACGGCAAAAAAGGTTGCCATAATAGGTAAAGGTATCACTTTTGATTCAGGCGGTATGGATTTAAAACCACCATCTTCAATGTTGAATATGAAAGACGATATGTCAGGCGCTGCTTGTGTTTTAGGTGTATTCACAGCTTTAGCTGATTTAGATATAAAAACAGAAGTTCATGGAATCATTGCAGCGTGTGAAAATATGATAAGCGGTCGCGCATATAAACCCGGAGATATTTTAACTGCCAAAAACGGAAAAACTATTGAAGTTGACAACACTGATGCAGAAGGTCGTTTGACATTGGCAGATGCTTTGTGTTTTGCAGATGAACTCAATGTTGATGAAGTTATCGATGTTGCAACTCTTACAGGTGCTTGTATGGTAGCTTTGGGAACTTGTGCAAGTGGAATTATGGGAACAAACCAAGACTTTATTGACAGATTGATTGAAGTTTCAAAAGCTAGCGATGAAAAACTATGGCAACTTCCAATGTATGAAGAATACGACAAAAGTTTGAAAAGCGACATTGCAGATATGAAAAATACAGGTTCCAGATATGGCGGAGCTTCTACAGCCGGTGTATTTTTTAAGCAAATTTATCACCAACAACAATTGGGCGCATATTGATATAGCCGGAACTGCATTTTTGGAAAAACCTGATAAATTTGGCACAAAAATGGCAAATGGTTCTATGGTTAGAACTTTATTGTATTATCTTAAAGAATGCAAATGTAAGTAATTTATAATAAACTATGAAGATTATTAAGCCAAAAAGTTAATAAAAGGCGACACCATCGGCATTTTGTCTGTGTCAGGTTCAATTGATAACAAAAACAATTTGTATAAATCCAAGAAATATTTTGAAAATAAAGGATTTAAAGTTGTATTATCAGAAAACATTTTTTGACAATATTGACGGAATTTCAGGAAGTGTTCAAACTAGGCTAAAAAATCTTCATAGTTTTTTTTCAAATGAAAATATTGATGCAATTTTCTGTGCCCGTGGCGGGTTTGGAACTTTGAAACTTGTTAATTATATTGATTATGAACTTATAAAAAACAATCCAAAAATATTTGTAGGATTTTCTGATATTACAAATTTAAATGCAATGTTTTATAAAAAATCAAATTTACTTACTTTTTATGATCTCTATGCCGTACGTTGATTTTGTTGACGAAATTGATGAATACACGGAAAAATGTTTTTGATACTTTAATGGGAAATCTTTCGTCATATAAAGCAAGTAGGTTAAAAATATATAATGAGGGGTTGGCAAAAGGTGTCTTATTTGGGGAAACTTGTCAACACTGGCTTCACTTTGCGGTGTTAGTTTTATTCCAAATCAAGACTTTATTTTATTCATTGAAGATTGGCATGACCCAACTTATAAAATAGACAGAATGTTGACTCAGTTATTCAATATTAAACAATTTGAAGATAATATTAAAGGGAATTGTTGTTGGGGAATTTTTGAGTATTGAAGAAACTCAATATTTTGATAATATATTTTTAGACATCGCTAAAGAATACAAAATTCCAATTGCATCCGGATTTAAGATTTCTCATGGAAAGCAAAAAATGACACTTCCTTATGGTGTTCAATGTCAATTTGACACAAAAAAGGTGAAATAAAAATGTTGGAAAGTATTTTTTCAAACTAGGTGTTTATTTCTTTTGATATTTGGGAATGTAAAACTCCGGCTTTTGTTAAGTTATAAACCAAGGTTTCGTATCTTTGTTCTTCTTCACCATAAGGCACTTTCAGTTTGATTAATTCAGAAACATTATCATTTATATTATTTAATTTCATTAAAGTTTTTTTGAAGTTATTTTTAAAATAAAAAGGTTTGAAAAATTTATATATTATTTTTAAAATAAAATGACATTTTGAAAAATAAACCTTTAAACTGTTTAACAACTTGTATTCGTTTATGTTTATTTTAGACATGATATTCTGTGATTTTTGGCTTTGCTTTAATGTTTCAAGTTTTAATAATACCTGTTTTTTGTTCATCATAAAGAAATTGCAGTTGGTTTTGATTTTTGGTTGCTTGTGCTGATTTTATTTTTTTCATTAATATTTTCCAAAAATATTTCAAGTCTTAAAACTCTTTCTTCAATGCTTAAAGTTTCATCATCAAGCTTAATAAAAAAGAAGAATCCAAAATTAAGTTATCATAAGAATTTAAACGTTTTAAATTGTTAGATGAATTAACAACTTGTGTATCGGTTTTATTAGAGATATCTTCACTATTTTTAACTTTGTTATTTTCTGTTGCAAAAATGTTTGAAGCATTGTTTTTCTTTGAAATTAAAAATATTTTTTTCATCATTAATATCGACATTTAATTCGTTAAAATTTAAATGTCCGCTTGTTGATTTAAAGAAAATATTTTCATCTTTATTTTTCATATATTTATTATCATACAACAAATAACAAAAATAACCATATAAAAATTGTATTTTGGACTTTATCCACCAACGTGGATTGATTTTAGTTTGTTTATAGCGTTGAAGTTCAATTAATGTTTTTTGCTAAATATTTTTGTTTTTTTTCCGCCTGAGGAATCTGCCCTCATTTCATTCGGGCATCTATCCTACGGCGGATATTATTTAATACGGGGGGACGGCGAAGCCGTCCCTGACCCCTGGACATTCACAACTAAAATGTGGGAACCGAACCAAACAAATAAGCAAACATTCCACGGGTTGCAAAAATATGAAAACAAAAAGGCTAGGAATGAAAGCAATAAATGCAACCCATACGCAGGCGCGAACAATTATCACTGTCTTGGATTTCCTTCTTGCTCAAAACACTCCGCCTGTCGCCCTTTGGGCTTGTCGGCGTCGGTTTTTTCGCTCCCCAGGACTCCGCCCGTCCGGAAATCCGCTAATGAAACAATGTCATGCGGCCGTCTGTTTGAGCACGTAGTGCGAGTTAAGGCTGCTAAGGTTGAATTTAGTGAGAATGTGACCGCCAAGGGGTTGCGGTTTTGGTTACTTTGGCTCAAAAGTAACCCCGTCGGAGGACTTAAAATAAAAAACTTCTTGTTTCGCCCCAACCAGCGTGTTTAATATGACTGGCTTTCATGCGTTCAATTTTTGATTTCATCCACCAACGTGTGTTGACATTGGTTTGGTTATAGCGTTGAAGTTCAATTAATGTTTTTTGCTAAATATTTTTTGTTTTAGTTTTATATAATTAATATGTTGAACCAGGACAATGACTTGACGGCTAAAGATTTTTAATAGTATAATGGCTTTTGATATTTAGTATAAACAAATGAATTAGTAAAAGAGGATTAGATTATGAAAAAATTTAACAAAGAAGTTATTTGCGTCATCAATTCTTGTATCAACTTTTTTGCTTCAACAGCAATGGCATCACAAAAATGTGAAAATAATATGGTTGAATCTTATGCTCACCCAACAATGTTTAATTCGCAAATTTTGGAAACAGCAACTGACAATGCAACATTTGTGACAGGTGCAAAATGTATTAAAACATCACCGAACAAAGTGAATGTTTTATCAAAAGAAAATGTTTTGGTTGAAACTTGGGCTAAAAATGTTCTAAACATCATCAAAGAAAACCAAACATACACATCAGATTTTAACTGTAAATTGCCCGTGTTGCGTTCAGAACTTGCAGTAATTTTGGCTGAAGGTTTTAACTTAGGAACCTCAAATTGTTCTAATTGCTCAAAATATTCAGATGTTTCATCATCATACTGGGCAAAGGATTGGATTTGTCGCGCTTTATCAAGCGGTGTTATGATAGGTTATCCTGATAATACATTTAAACCTGACCAATACGTAACAAAAGCTGAAGTTTTTGCAACAATAGCACAATTAATAAATGTACCATACAATTCTTCAACACTAATTTCTTTTAATGGCAAAAGCATTGAATACATTCCTCAATGGGCTTTAAATGCAACTCGTGAAGTTGTTAATTCAAACTTGTTAAAAGGATTACCTGATACAAACAAAGTTAATACAAATGAATATTTAAGCAAAGAGCAAGTTGCATACCTTGTTGGAGCTTTAAGACAAAATTGGGCTACTTCAAATTCTATAGCTAAAGACAAAAATGCTCCTTGTGGTATTAAGAATTATAATCCAACTTGTTTAAAAGTTAAAATTACAGACAGACTTTCTGCTCGCACATCAAATGTTGGTGAAAAATTCACAGCTGTTACAACAAATTGTATTAATATAGGCGGACAAAACTTTGCAGAAGGTTCAAAAGTAAAAAGGTCAAGTTGTTGAAGTAAGCCGTCCTGGAGTTGGATGCAGTGGATATATAAAAGTTAAATTCTTAGACATCAAAGATGGAAACGGTAACTGTGCAAAATTCCCTGAAACATTGTCTAAGGCTCAAGTTGATTGTTTGAAAAATCCTAATTTTGTATCAGATTGTTAGGTGCTCCATTCAGTGTTGCCGGTCGTGTGGCTGGTGTTGCAGGTAGAACTGCTGCTTCCGGTGCAAATGTTGTGGCTAATACTGTTGAACAATTTGGCGGCAATGTTTCTGACACTTTTGTTGACTTGGCTGCTTTGCAACCGACAGCTTCAGTTAAAAAAACTTGGTAATGGTTTCTTATCTTTAGGTATGGGTGTTGTAAATGTTGTTAAGTTGGCTGTTTCAGGAACTTTTGGGGTTGTTTATGAATTTACTGATGAAATTCGTTATTTGATTGTTCCTTCATACTCAAACGACTCAAGTATCAATCCTAATGAAGAAATGACTATTATATTTTAATTAATATAATAAATCGATAAACAAAAAGACTTAATTTATTAAAATTAAGTCTTTTTTATATTTTATATTTAATGTAAATTAAAAAATTAAATGTTATTACGATACTTTGAAACTGTTTCTAAATATTTTTCCAAAGCCAGATATCCCCTTGAAAGTTCGTTTGAAACAAGAGTATACTTATATCCCATCAAAAACTTAAGTTCTTTTTACACGTATTTGCAAAATTGTGTCAGCATCCAATTGAAGCTTTTTGTTTTTTGAATTTGACCATTTTTTTCAATAATTCTATTTCTTCATTCATTTTATTAATGGTTGTGTTTTCTAATGTGTCAAAATCATATTGCTTTAAAAGGTTTCTTTCATAAACAGAAATTTTACTGTTTATTGTTTGAAAACCATAAATTTTCTTAATTACCATGTAATTGTCTGCTATTTTTTATGTGACTGTGGAATGTTGCTATATGACAACAAAGATGCTATGTCTAAATTCTCAAATGTATCATCTTTTCTAAAATTTGTTAAAGTAGTCGGATTAAAAGTTTCAAGCATAATTTACTTTCTATAAACTGCAATACATTCTCTTATGATATTACAAAAGATATTTTATTTAAACTTTTTTGAAGAATTTATTTACAAAATTTAAAATTTTACATCTGAAAAATTATGTAAATCGGATGATATGTTAATGTTACAAAATTATCATCATTTGTTTTAAAGTATTTATTATAACCTGAGGAAAAAGTCATTTAGTTTTGATTTTGTCAAAGAAATTTTACTTACTGCATTTACTCCTGAAAATTTTATATGCTTCAAAACATCATAAGGAGTTTTAAAATATAAAGTTTTAATTTCTTCTTTCATTATTAAATTTTTTTATAATCTTTAAACAAATTTTCTAAATCTTTTATTTTTAGGTAATCAATCCCATAGCCTAATTTTTTAAGTTCTTTAAAATTATTGACTCCAAATGTCGTGAAAGCTAATGTTCCATTTGGTTTTTAAGTGTGCTATGAAATTTTCAACAGTTGTTTTGGGATTTTGCAACCATTGAAACGTCGCATTTGAAATAATTAAATCAAAATTCCTATCAAGCTTCATTTTTTCAATGTCACAACAATTAAACACAATTTTTGAGATATTTTAGAAAGATATTCAGAACAACTTTGAACAATGTCATTTGCAAGATAATTTCCACACTGAAAATTTTTAAAAACTCATTTGTCAATAAGCCACAACCACAACCAAATTCAAAAACGTCACAGTATTTTTTTTTCTCAATCATGTTTAACAGTTTTTTGCCATATAATGTTGCACTATGGCATTATCTTTGTAGGTACTTAAGGATTTGTTAAATCTTTGTTCTATTAAAAATTTATCATTCATTTGATAGTAAACTTTCATTTAAATTCTCAAAAATCGAAGTTGGAAAATGTCCACAATCAAGCATTAGAATTTTTTCATTTCTTTTATTCCAAAAGTTAAGCTGATTTTTTAGGTGTAATAATTTTATCATATTCTGAAATATAAACTAAATCAAAAGAAAAATTCTCATCGCCTTTGTATGTTTTTAAACTTATAAGTTCATTTTTAAGTTCTTCAAGAGTTCTTTTGGGAAGAAAAGGAGAAAAAAGCTGTAGTTTGAACAAACATTCTTTTTACAAATTTTTCACAAGATGACTGATTAAAACCCTTTATTGTCAAATCGTATATTTTTTTTAATATTCCATAATTATCATCAATTGGCTTAATTGTGCCGTTGATTGCAATTTTTTTATCTAATTTTCCAAGTTTCAAGCCAAAAATTGAACTTATCATAACTCCCATTGACCAAGATATTAAATATTTATTTTTATATTTTTGACATTCTATAAAAACATTTTCATCCATATCAAGATTTTGGTAGTCATAAAGCATTAAAACATCAAAACATGAAGAAATATTTGAAGTATTTAAAACGGACTCATCCATTCCCCAACCATTAAAGAAATAGAGCAAATTTTCATTATTTTGTTTTTTTGACAACCATTTATATTTCATTAATTTTTTCCTTTAAGATTATGTTAAAAGTATTTTCGACTTCTTCAAAATCAACATTTGAGTTCAAAGAAATTCTAAGTCTGGCTGTGTTGGGTGGAACGCTTGGAGTTCTGATTGGAAGAGCTAGAACATTATAGTCATACAACTTTTTGAAATTTCTATAGTTTTTTCATTACTGCCAATGACAACAGGAATAATTTGAGTTTTGGAATTTGAAAACTTGTTTTGTTTAAATATTGTTCAACTTTTTTTTAACAGTTTTTGCAGTTTTTTTTGTTGTTGTTGTAAAATTTCAAATTTTTCATTCAAAAGCCAATTAGCCCACAAAACACTTGCACTTGGAATAGCAGTTGAAAAAAATGAAAGAGCGAGCTTTATTTATTAAAAAATCAATTATATCTTTATTGGCAACAGCAAAAGCACCTTGGGATGCCAAAGCTTTTCCGAATGTTGCAGTAATAATATCAATATCATCTAAATTATTTTCAAAATATCCGCATAAATTTTTACCAAAAACTCCAAAAACATGGGCTTCATCAACCATAAGAACACAATTGTATTTCTTTTTTAACTCGATAAGTTTTTCAACTGAAGCCACATCACCATCCATGCTAAATATAGATTCTGAAATAATGAAAGCATTTTTATATTTGTTTCTGTATTTTTGCAAAAGACTTTCAAGATGATTATAATCAAGGTGTTTATATCGATAAAACGTGGCATTTGAAAGTTTTATGCCGTCAATAATGCTTGCATGGTTTAATTTGTCTGAAAAATTATGTCACCTTGCTTTGCAATTGAAGATACAACACCAAGATTGCATTGATATCCCGTGTTAAAAAGCAAAGCCTTTTCTTTTTAAACCTTCCGGCAAGATTTTCTTCAAGCAAGTTATAGACACTTGATGAGCCTGTCAGCAAACGAGATGAAGCAGAAGAAAACAGAAATTCATCATCATTAAAGTTTGAATTTATAAATTCCTTCAAAAGTATTTTGTCTGTGCTCAAGCCCAGATAGTCATTTGAAGACAAATTTAACAATCTTTTATTGTCAATAAAAATATATTTGCCTGATTTTTTTTGAATATTATAAATTTGTCGATAGTTGTCAATTTTTTTTAAGTTTTCTATTTCTTCTTGAAAAAGCATATTATTTAGCCCTTAAAGTTTTAAATATTTAATATTTTTCAATAATTTGAGCGATACCTTTTTTGCATACTCAAGCATTTGAGATAATTTTTCTTCCTCAAACGGTTTTTCTTCAGCGGTAGTTTGAATTCAACAATTTTACCACTTTTTGTCAAAACAATATTAGAATCGGCACAACAGTTTGAATCCTCTTCATAGTTTAAATCAAGGATAACTTCATCATCAAAATACCTGCAGATACAGCCGCAATGGGTTCAATTATGGGATTTTCAGCGATAACATTTTCTTTAATAAGTTTTTCAAATGCCATTTTTAAAGCCAAAAAACCACCACAAATAGAAGCACAACGTGTGCCACCATCAGCCTGAATAACATCTGCATCTATTGTTATTGATAAATCAGGAATTTTGTATAAATCTGTGCAACTTCTCAAGCTTCTTCCGATAAGTCTTTCAATTTCTCGAGTTCTTCCTGAAACTTTGCTTCTTTCGCGGTTGTTTCTTGTGTTTGTTGACGATGGAAGAAGACTATATTCTGCTGTAATCCAGCCTCTTGGGTCATCTTTTTCCATCCAACGGGGTTTGGCTTGTGCAACTGAAGCTGCAACTATCACTTTTGTATCCCCAAATTCAACAAGAACTGATGAATATGCGTTTTTTGTGAAGTTTTTTATAAAATTTATTTTCCTTAGTTCATCATTTTACGATTATCTAATCTCATAGCAAATCTCTCCATTATATTCTTCTTAAATGATACATCAAAACAAAATTTATTGTATAATTGTATTATGAATTTTTTAGTTATAGGAAAAAACTCCAAAAGCTTATTTTTTATCTTCAAAGTTGGCACAAGAAGGGCATCTGGTATATTTGTGTATTGAAAAACTTGATAAAAATTATAAGTACGATAAAGTTATATTTTATGACTATTCAAATCAAATTGAAATTTTAAAATTTGTTTTAAAAAAAGAGATAAATCTTGTAATTTTTACTGAAAATGATGATGAGCTTTACGAACTTGGCGATTTTTTAAAAATAAATGAAGTCAATGTTTATCGTGTTCAAAAAGAACTTATGAAAATATGTTCAGACTTGTATAATCAAAAAACTTTTTTTGAAGAATTTAAAATACCAATTCTTAACGGTGTTTTTTTTGAAAAAGAAGCACCGGCATTCAGTTTTTAAAAAGGGGAATTATCCTGTTAAAATCACTGCAGGAAATGACGAGCAAAGCTTTGTCACAAGCGGTTTTTTAAACAGCAAAAAATGTGTTATTGATATGTTTAATGCACAATATAAAAAATATACTAATTGAAGAAAATTATAGTGGCAAAGAAGTTTTTTTATATTTCATAAATGACGGTGTTTCTTTGTATTTAATTGGGGAAGTTTATGAAGATTTAAATGAAAATCAAATAATTTCGCCGGTTCCTTTTCTTGAAGAAACATTAAAAGAAAAAATTATCAACAATATAATTATTAAAATAGCCCAAGCTCTAAACGATTTATGTGACTCTGAGCATGCCTGTATATTTGGTGTTAAGTTGTTAATAAATAATGGAAAAGCTTATGTGCTAAGGATTTTGAGGATATTTGTCAAACACACTTCCTTAATGTTATAAATTTGTTGAATGAAAAAATTATCTGATTTAATAATATCAAGTTGTAATTGTTCTTTGTCTGACGATTTTTGTGAAATTAAGTTTAAAAACAAGTTTACAATAACTTACAAAAGCGATTACAATCAACCTGATGATGAAATGATATTTAAAATTGATAATAAAAATTATATAAATATTGAAGGTTCAACTTTAGCATGGTTGAAAAGTTTTGTTAAGGAAAATTTGGTACGATATTGATGAAAAAAATAAATTATAGAAAATGTATAGCTTGCGGAAAAATGTTGCCAAAATCCGACTTAATAAAAAATAACCAAAGAATGTAGAACAAATGAAATCGTGATAGAGCCTGACAACAAGACTTTTTGGACGTTCTGTTTATATTTGTAAAAATAATTTATGTGTTGAAAATGCTTTTAAAAAGGAAAATTTTTCAAAATATTAAAGATTAAAACTGTTGAAAATCTTGATAAAAAAATCAAAGCTGTACTAAATTGAACAATTGTGCTAATAATATTAATATATAGACAAAAATTGGAGAAATAATAATCAATGTCACCTGACAAAAGAGTATATGATGTAGCTAAAGAGCTTAATATTACAACAAAAGAGTTAATTGAAAAATTAGCTTCCATTAATATAAAAATAAAATCACACTCAAGCACGCTAACTTCTTTTCAAATAGCAAAGGTTAAGGAGTTGTTTAACGGTGAAAATAAAAGTACTGAAACAAAGACAAGTCGTCCTAAAGCTTTTGTTGTGAAAAAAGCCAAAAAAGTTGTTGAAGAAAAGTCTGAAGAGAAAAAGGTTGAAGAAGCTAAACCGGAAGAAAAAAAATTAACAACTCAAAGCGAAGAAAAAAAGTTGAGAAAAAAAAGGAAAAGCCTGATATTCGAGAACTTTTGCTTGTTCGAGAAGGGATTAAAAAACCGGCAAAACAGGCTGTGAAGAAAACAACTTCAACTGATGATAAAAAAGAAGAAAATCAAAAGAAAACATCTAAAAACAGTCAAAACAAAAAGATGAAAACAGCACTGAAAAAACTCCAATTGAAAAAAAATAATGAGGTGACAAAACAAGAAAAAAATAAAATCGCGATAACTCAAAAAAACGAAAACAGAAGAAACAGCTTCTGAAAAAATTATATTAAACCTCGCAACATAAAAGCAGAGTTTGAAGAAAAAATAAAAGTAAAAAAGACAAAAACCAACTGAAACAAACAGTGCGAAAAAAGAAGCAGAAGATAAGAAAGAAAGCAACGTCAAGAAGCCGATTGCGCGTCATATAATATCACAGGATATTTACGACTCAAAAAGTGCTCATAAAAAGCCGACTTCAAAACAAAATTTAAAAGATAAGAAAAAATCAAAAGAAGAAATGCAAGAAATGATTAGCTTGGAAAAAGCTATGGCTCAAAAGCATAAGAAAAAAGTTCATGAAGAAAATGAAAATGAGGTTGAAGTAAAACAAGTTGTTATAGACTCAAGCATTTCAGTTGGAGATTTAGCAAAAAAAATACAAAAAACACCTGCTGAAATTGTTAGATATTTAATGATGAATGGTGTTTTAGCAACAGTCAACCAAATTATTGATGCAAAAATGGCGAAAAAAGTTGCTGAAAGCTTTGACATTGAAGTGCTTGATGAAGATTTAGATGCTTATATACAAGAAGAATTAAAAAAAGAAGAAAAATCAATAAGTTAAAAAACATTGATGAAAAATTGTTAAAACGTCGGGCACCTGTTGTTAGTATAATGGGGCATGTTGACCATGGCAAGACTACATTACTTGATTCAATTCGCGCCTCAAAACACAAAATAGTTTCAGATGAAGTTGGTGGAATTACCCAATCAATCGGTGCATATACAGTCTTTTTGGATGACAAAAAAATCGTGTTTGTGGATACTCCGGGTCATGAAGCGTTCACAGAAATGAGAGCACGTGGTGCAAAGGCTACAGACATTGCCATTTTGGTTGTTGCTGCGGATGATGGAATTATGCCTCAAACAATTGAAGCTATAAACCATGCAAAAGCCGCTGAAGTACCTATCATTGTTGCAATAAATAAAATGGATAAGCCTGATGCAAATCCTGATAAGATTATGCAGCAGTTGACAGAACATGGCTTGGTGCCTGAGCAATGGGGTGGCGACACAATCTGTGTCAAGTTAAGTGCTTTGACAGGCATGGGGCTTGATGATTTGTTGGAATATATCCTTCTTACAGCTGAAATTTTAGATTTAAAAGCAAATCCTGATGACCTTGCAACAGGTGTTGTAATCGAAGCGAATTTAGACAAAGGTAAGTGGCCTTTGGCAACTCTGCTTGTTCAAAACGGTACATTAAAAGTTGGTGATTGTGTTGTTGTGGGCAATGTTGGTGGTAAAGTTCGTGCTTTGCTTCTAGATTCGGGAGAAAAAGTTAAAAAAGTGGGACCTTCAACTCCGGTTGAAATTTTAGGGGCTCAATGAAGTGCCTCAAGCAGGTGACATGTTTGAAGTTGTTAAATCTGATAAGGAAATGAAAAACATTATTGAGCAACGTAAACAAAACGAGCGCAACATTCGACTTGAGTCCATGACTCCAAATTTTGTTAAAAATGAAATCATCGGTCAAGATGAAGAAATTCAAACTTTAAACCTTATTATCAAAGCAAACACTCATGGAAGTGCAGAAGCCGTGTCACAAGCTATAAGTCAAGTCGAATCAAAAGAAATTATAACAAAACTTATCCATGTCGGTGTTGGTGATATCTCAGAAGCAGATGTTATGCTTGCCTCGGCATCAAATGCGATAATCCTTGGATTTACTGTCAAAGAAGATGCAAATGCTCAAGCTATGGCTGAGAAAACCGGTGTTCAAATTAAAACATACAACATCATTTATCAGGTTTTGGAAGATGTTGAAAAAACAATGCTTGAATTGCTTAAACCTGAAATTAAAGAAGTCGAACTTGGAAAAGCTGAAATTCGTCAAATATTTACAATTGGTAAAACAAATAAAATTGCCGGATGTTACGTTTTAGAAGGCAAAATAGTCCGCGGTTGCAATGCTTCTTTAATCCGCAATGGCAAAGAGGTGTTTAACGGACAAATTGACATGCTCAAACGCTTTAAAGACGATGTGAAAGAAGTAGCTAGCGGTTTTGAATGCGGTGTTTCTTTTGCCAAATTTAATGACATTCAAGAAGGTGACATAATTCAGGTTACTAAATTTGAAGAAGTTGAGAGAAAAGTCTTAGTTTAAAATTTATTTGAGGTTTTTATTATGACTCTACGTAATGAAAAAGTGAGAAAAGCAATGATGCGCGAAATTTCTCAAATATTGTTAACTGAAATTCAAGATACAAGAATTTCGACTTTAGTTTCTATAACTGATGTTGTTATGGCGCATGACAACTCGTTTGCTAAAATTTACTTTTCAATTTTAGAAGAAAACGAAGATGAAAAGAAAAAATCTTTGAAGCTTTAAATTCTCACAAATCTCAAATTCGATATCACATTGGAAAACGCATTCGCTTAAGAGTCACTCCTGATTTAAGGTTTTATTTGGATGAGTCTTTTGAACGTGGCATGAAAGTTCTTGAACTTATTGACAAAATTTCAAAGGATGAAGTGTAATTTATGTTTGGTTTTTTTAAATATAAACAAACCAAGTGGAATTACATCCTCAAAAGTTGTTTATATTTTAAGAAAAGTTTTAAATATAAAACAAATAGGTCATTGTGGCACTTTGGATCCCTCTTGCATCAGGTGTTTTGCCAATTGCAATCGGCAAAGCCACAAGATTGATTGAATATTTACCAAATGACAAACAGTATGTTGCAACATTTGAATTGGGTAAAAATCTGATACTTATGACATTGAAGGAGATGTCGTAGAAGTCGAAAATTTTGATTTTTCAAAAATTGATGAAGAAAAAATTACTTCTGTTTTAAATCGCTTTGTTGGAGAAATTTTGCAAGAAGTGCCCGCTTTTTCAGCTGTGAAGGTTAAAGGTCAAAAACTCTATAATCTTGCAAGAAAAGGGGTTGCGATTGAAAAATTACCTCAAAAAACAATTTATATTGATGATATAAAACTTCTTAACTATAATAAAACACAAAAAACGGGACAATTCATTGTCACTTGCAAAAAAGGTGTTTACGTTCGTTCTATTATAAATGATTTGGGAAATTATTTAGGTTGCGGCGCCATTATGACTAATTTAAAACGAACAATTTCAAATGGGTTTAATATTGAAAATTCAATTTGTGATTTTGAAAATTTTGAAACATTAAAAAACAGTATAATTAACCTGCTTGACATATTGCCTTACGAGGCTTTAAACTTGAACGAATGCGAAGCTAGAAAAATAAAATTTGGACAAACTATTGAAAAATATGGTTTAAAGTGTAATAATAAAATATTAATGCTAAACTACAATGAAAAATTGCAAGCAATGTGTAAGCTTGTTGATGGTAAAATAGAACTTGAGAAGGTGTTTATATGAAAAAAATATTTAAATTTTTATTTACTTTATTAGTGTTTGTATTATTTCAAAAACACAACATTTGCAATTGAAGATATTCAAAGTTATTGTCCTGCAGAACCTTATCCTGTGGGGGGAAAAGTTGCTTCTTCAATCAGTAAAATAACCGGAACCAACTGGCTTTTTACCAATATTGCTGAAAGCCGTGTTAAATATGCTTTGAAAAAAGAAACAAATTCCAATTTTGATGTAAAAATGAAAGCTTTTGGCGGAAAAAAATTTGATTGAGGGAAAATTTAAAAGCTTAAATATTACATCAGATAATGTAAAGTATGAAGGATTTTACGTTTCTGATGTAAAAGCTTATACTGTTTGTGATTACAATCAGGTTAAGTTCAATTCATACGATTTTACATTTCCTGAAAATTTAGTATTAAAATATGAAGGTAAAATTACTCAAAATGATTTAAATAAAAGTATATTACGACCTGAATATCGTGAAAAAATAAACAAATTTAACAAATCTTTTTCAAATATTTTGTCAATGAAAGTTTATGAACCTCAATTCACTATTTCAGGCAACCGCATATATATGGATTTTAAAGTTCTGTTGCCGTTTATAGGAACAAAAACTATAAGCTCTGATTTTTCTATAAAAGCTGACAATGGTCAGATTGTAGTTGCAGATTTCAACATTAGCAATGCTTTGAGTTTTTCATCTGACAACATTTTATCAATTCTTAATATTTTTAACCCTTTGAATTTTAATGTATCTTTGAATGAAAACAATAAAGCTTTAAACGTTGTTCAAAATGTTAATGTAGTAAATAATGAAATTGTTTTTGACGGTATATTTATAGTTCCTAAAAATGTATAATTTTTATCGAGGAGAAATTTAGGTTATGAATTTATTTTCTAAAATATTTGTAATATTTCTTATTGTTTTAGGCTTTTTTATTTTAAAAATAATTTGGTTGATAATTTTTAAACTCAAAAATTGATAATGTAAAAAAAGGAACAAATAAGAAAATACCTAATGAAATAGTTCCAAATCAAAATAATAATGATAATAAAATTGAAAAAAAAGTTTATACTTATTTTTTGAAAGAAACGCAAAGTGGTAAGGTAAGTTTTTTAGCTGTAGAAACTAAAGTGAATAATCAGGATGATAACTTAAAAGCAGCCATTGAAGCTCTTTTTAAAAGTAGCCAAGTGAAGAAATAAAAAAAATGGATTTTACACTGAAATACCAAGTGGCACAAAGTTACTTAGCATAAAAGAAACTGATAAATATATAATTATAAATTTAAATGACGAGTTTCAATATGGTGGTGGAACCGATAGCATTTATAATCGTTTAAAACAACTGATAAAGACTGTTTCTCAAGCTAAAGTTAATAAAGATATATACCTATATTTAAATGGAAAACAAGCTGATGTGATTGGTGGAGAAGGTATAATAATAAAACAACCGTTAACACAAGAGTCACTGTATGGTGAATAGGATATAAAAAATGGCAGTCGTTAAAGATATTGATTACTATTTAAATCTTGATTGGACTTTAATTGAAGGGACAGATTTGGATTTTGTTGGAGAAGTCTATCATTATATTGAAATAAAAGAACTACCAAGCTTTTGTTTTTGTGCAAAAACAAAAGAAATAGCGCACAAAAACTATAAAAAAACAGTTAAAACTTATGCTAACCATTATGCTTGAAGATGGAGATGAAATTGTTGAACCCACAGATGATGATGAAGATGATGGAATTGATTGGGAAAGCATTTGCCCAGGTTAGGTAGAAAGTATAAAAATGAATAAAATTTTAGTTATAGATGATGATAAATCAATAAATGAATTAATAAAAGTGAACCTTGAATTATCCGGTTTTGAAGTTGTTCAAGCGTTTGATGGAACGATTGGTTTTGCGCTTTGCAAACAAGAAACTCCGGATTTGATTATCCTTGATGTTATGATGCCAAATGTCGATGGATATACCGTTGCAAAACGCATAAGAGAAAATCCAATTTTAAAAAATACTCCAATATTGATGCTTACTGCTTTAGGCTTTTTGGAAAACAAAGTTCAAGGTTTTAATATTGGGGTTGATGATTATTTAGTCAAGCCTTTTGAAATGGAAGAGTTGCTTGTTCGAGTTAAAGCTCTTTTAAAAAAGAACTCATTCCATTCCGACATCTATTGTCATAAAAGACATTTCAACCATTGGTGATATTACTTTGTTAAACGAATCTTATGAAGTTAAAATACTTGATAAGAAAACAAAGTTAACTCCAATTGAGTTTGACATTTTAAATATACTTGTTCAAAACCACGGCTGTATGGTGTCATCTTCAAAGCTTCTAAAGGAGATATGGGGATATCAAGAAGATGATGATGTTGAAACTATACGTGTTCATATTCGTCATTTACGTTCCAAGATGGATAAAATTTCAAACGGTAAAAAATATATACAAACAGTATATGGTGGCGGTTATAAACTTATGCCCGAGGGTGTTTAACCTCCACCGCAAAACATAACTATTTCTATCTCATCATTGTTATTTATAGATTCTGTTTGATAATTTTCTTTGTATATAATCTTGCCATTTTTTCGATGGCAAATAACTTGGGAATTTTGTCATTCATAGATTTTATAAGTTTTTCAAGTGTGTTTACACTTTCTTCGATATTTTCTTCTTTGCCGTTTATTTTAATAATCATTGTTTTATTATTCCTATTAAAACCAATTACAGTTTCCATTTTCGCAAAAAGCTTTTTTCCAAATCAGGCATAATTTCATCAAAAGTCATTTCAAAGGTTAAAGGAGTGATTGAGATTTTGTTTTGCCTTTAAAGCATTTATATCAGTGCCATCATCTCCATCGTATTTTATAAGTTCTCCTGCCATCCAGTAATATGTTTTTCCGCGAGGGTCTTTTTCTCTTTTCGTATGTGTTTGTGAACATTCTTGTGCCAAGTTTTGTAATTGCAACTCCGGCAATGTCATCTTTTGAAAGTGCAGGTGTATTAATGTTCAAAACTGTTTTTTGAGGGAAATTAATTTCTTTTTTATTTTAGGCAAAAATTTTGCTATAAATTCAGCTGTTGTTTTGAAATGTTCCAAATGGCAAACCAAGCATGACAAAGAAACAGCAATTGACGGATAGCCAAGCATTGCGCCTTCCATTGCGCATGAAACTGTTCCTGAATATAAAATATCTGCTCCTAAATTAGATTCCATGGTTAATTCCGGAAATAACAATATCCGGTCTTTCATTTTCATCCAAAATTGCGCTTAAGCCTATCTTTACACAATCTCCGGGTGTCCCTGTTGTGACCCATATTGCGCTTTGAGCCATATTGTGCTTCTATTTCATCAACTCTTAATGGTGTATGAAGTGTCAAAGAATGCCCTGCTGCACTTCGTTCTCTATCCGGGGCTATTATATATACATCATTGTTTTGTGACAATGCTTCACTTAAACACTTTATCCCTGTTGCATTTATACCGTCATCATTTGAAATTAAAATCTTCATCTTACTAATCCTCTATTCTAATATATATTATATCCTATAATTATATAATCGGCTATTGTAACAAAAACTTTAAATTTGACTATGAAAATAGCAAAAAATATTTTTATATGTTTTATATAATTAGATTAAATGATAATTCAAGAAAGTAAGTAATGAAAATAGAAAAATTTAATAATCAACTTAGTTTTGGACGTGCCTTGACAACAAAAGAACGAAAAGAATTTGAAGAAGTTCAAAATGATGTTAAAAAATTAATCGGTAATGATGGAACAAATATATTAATAGTTCAGGATACTTGTTTACCTTGTGAAAATGACGTTGGTGTCAGCAATTTAGGCAACAAAGATGCTTTACAATTTTTTGATTTAATGAAAACTTATATGGGCATTAATGCTATTAAAGTATTACCGCAAGGCGAAATAATGCCAATGGAAAAAAAGGGAGGATTATTTTACTCTAATTATTCTTCTACTGCCTTGTCACTTGGTATTCAAAATATTGATTTAGAAAGATTAACCCATGCCGATTATGGTAGTATTTTATCAAAAGAAGATGTTGATGAAGTTGTGAAATCTAATAACGCTGCTGATAATAAAGAATTGGCCAATTTGTCAAATGTACTGCCTAAAAATCGTTCAATAGCAAACCAAGCCCAAACACCATTCACAAAAGCTTTGGATAAAAGCATATGAAAATTTTATACTCAAAAACCTGAAGCTTTGACTAAAAAATTTGAACAGTATAAACAAGATAATCAAAAACGTCTTGAATCAAAAAGCTTTATATAATGTTTTAATAAAAGAATATGGAAACAACAATCCATTTTGCTGGACAAACAGAGAAAATGTTGAAGTTGACAAAAACTTGTATAACCCAAATTATGATTTACAAAAACGTCAAAAACGTATTGAAGACTTAAAAAGAAAATAATAAAAGAGAAATAGACAAATATTATTTTGAACAGTTTTTAGCTGATGAACATCTAAATGAAAACAGACAAAAAATTGAATGAAAAAAACTTAAAATTGTTTGGAGATTGTTTGATAGGTTTTTCAATTGATGAAGTTTGGTCTCATCCTGAGGCTTTTGAAAAAGGAGGAAATTCAAGTTATCCTTTTGCAAATATCGGTTGGGGATTGCCTGCTTTAAAATATTCAGAAATTAAAAACCCTTCAAGTGAGGCCAACAAACTGTTGATGGAAAAAGTTGAATTTTTTGCTAAACGTTATGATGGCATTCGGTTTGATGTAGGTTGGGCTTATGTATCTCCATCTATAAATGATTTAGATAAAAGTGTTGTCAATAAATATACTAATAAACATGATAACGTTTACACAATCGATAATTTAGATGAAACTTTATTAAATCGCATTGAGTCTAAAATTAAAGAAATTAAAGGTGATAAATTTGATAAAAATGACGTGATTTATGAAATAGAAGCTTCACCAAGTGATTTTTCTTTGTTTCCAAATGGAAATATTAGAAGCGAATTTAAAAATCATAAATTTGTTCAAAGCACTGCTTATATGAATTCTAATTATGCAACTGTGAGTGATTTAAGAAGACGTCAAGTTAAAGATGACGGATATTTTTACATGACAAATAATCATGATCATATATCTCTACGTCGCTTAAGTGAAGGTGATGAATATATTGACGGTATTCATGATGACGAAAATGGTAATTTAAATGAACGGTTAGAAAACCAGAGAATTGCACTAGTTAAAGAATTACATTTGCCTGAAAATACAGATTTAAAATCTGCTACTAATTTTGCAAGAGCTAAATTTGCTCAAATAAAAATGGCAAAAAATGATAAAGTTTTTTATATGGATATTTATGGACGTAATCAAGAATTTGATGCACAAAACTTAAACGATCCTAAAAATTATAGATATAAAATACCTAAAGATTATGAAAAAGCATATCACCAAGCTTTACAAGATGTGCATGGTTTAAACACAATGGATGCTTATCAAAAAGTTATGGAAGCAAAAGGTTTGGATAAAACACATAAATCACTTTATAAAAAAGTAAAAAAATATGCAAAAATTTTATATGAAAAAGGACTGAAACAGAAATTGAAGCAAATAAGGATATAATTTGGGGTAAAAGCAAAAAAACACTTGCCTTAATTACTGCAACTGTGATAACCGGTGTTGCGCTAATTACGGGGGTGGCATTTATTTATATAATAAAAAGAATAATATTAATCAAAAATAATATATTATGTTAAATTATCCAAATCAGGATATCTGCCATCTAAAATACTTGAAGAGTCAGAAGATGTATCATCCACATAAAATAAAGACATATTACCGGGTTTATATGCATTCAATTCACTTTTGACTTTTTTCTTCTTGGACTTTGTTACTCCAAGCTGTTATTTCTGAATTTGAAACCTTACCATCACCATTTGTATCTATGTCATTAAAGTAAGTTAAAACCGTTGAAAGCAAAGAACTTGAGCCAAGTCCGTTTTGTGAGCAAAGTTGGACAAGTTCGTTGTAACTTAAACCTTGAGCATTTAAATTGTTTGTCAAATTTGTGATGTCATTTGCGTTTATCACACCATCTTTATCTTTATCTATATTTTGAAAATTGGAGGATAGATAACTTAAAAAACTTTTATTTAAATTTAAGTTTTTATAATTGTCACTGTTGTTTAAATCTTCTAAAGTTACACCATTCGGATAGCTTTGAGAAAGAATACTATATGTGTTTGTTAAACCTGAAACAGCATTAACAAGCAACGATTGACCATTTAATTTAGCCATTTTATTACACCTTTCATAATTTTTATTTTCCTAAGTTTATTTTAATGCTTGGTGTATAAAAGTAAACCGTATAATTAAACTATTTTTTAAATATTCCATAAATTTGTTAAAATCCGATTTTAAATCATTATACTTACTAATTATAATATCAGCAGGAGATAAACCGTTCAAAGTCAGGTTTAGAATAGGAATTAAATATTTTTGGTCATGGTCGTTTTCAAGAGCATTAAAAGATAATTTTAGTATATCACACGCAATGTCTTGAATTTGATAATTACCTAAATAACCTTTTAAACCATATTTTGCACTTGATAATTTTGCTTTATTTAATTCTTCAAAAGTAAATTGGTTTAAAATTGTATTTATTGAATTAAAAGTATTTATATCTTTAAAAACTCCTTTATAAAATGTGGGATTGCATATTTCAAAATTCCATTTTGACAATCGTGGTTTCTAATTTCTATATAATTTTTCAATCTCACATCAGGGAAGAAAAGTGAAGAATGCAACTCGTAATCTTCTTTTTTAGCTTGTAGCCCCTCATATCCAAAGTTAAAAAAATCTTCAAAGGTTGTTTTTTTATCAAATTCAATAATTTTATTGTCTCTTACAATAAAAATGACAGGAATTTTAAAAACATAATTTATATATTTACTAAAAGAAAAGTTTTCAAGTAAGTCTTCGTTTAAAAGTCCACATCGTTGTTTATCCGTATAAATCCAAGCAAGCGAGCGTATTGATTTATATTTCGTAAGTTTTTATTGTATATTGGAGAATTGGCAAATATGGCCGTTACAATGGGGCTAAGTTTTATAGATAATGTAATTTTTTAGCAGCATCGGCTTCATTTTCAAAATCGAAAGCCGTTTGAATGCCACTTGTTTGTCTCATCATAAATTTGGACATTTTTAAGTCCAAATGGTTTGCCATTGTTTGGTATCGTCGTTTTGGAATTATTGCTATTTCAGTTGCTTTGCAAGTGGGGTTTATTCCATATTCTATAAAACTTAAATCAAATTTTTTTGCAATTGTGTTTATTTTTTTATTAAGAATTTCAATTTCTTTTTCAATATCACATACATTTTTTTGGGCTTCAAACTAATTTCAAGCTGTCCTCCCGGTTCAAGAGTTATTGTTGTTGAATTTTCATTTTTAAGACCAATAATATGATTA
Source organism: Candidatus Melainabacteria bacterium (assembly GCA_022009935.1). Classification (GTDB taxonomy): domain Bacteria; phylum Cyanobacteriota; class Vampirovibrionia; order Gastranaerophilales; family Gastranaerophilaceae; genus UMGS1477. The sequence goes on from CP091731.1 coordinate 185,295, forward strand.
TCGTCAAAAATAGGCTCCCAATTATATTTTTTTTGAAAAGGCTTTAAGAAAATTTTCAATTCCCTTCTCGCCAAAGTAATTTGCTGTGGTGTTGTTTTTGTTCAAAGCTTATTCGTTCATATTCAAGCCCAATTTCAAAAAGATTTGGATGTTTTGCACTAAATAAATAATCTCTGATTAAGTCTTCTTTTGTGAAATTTGTCGTTTTTGCGTTTATCATTTTCATATAATTTAGCTTACCAAAATTTTAAAATTAAAACAAATCACCTGTTTGTATTATTATAAATATACAGATGAATTATATCCAAAGAGCTAAAAAATTTAATACAAAAAAAAGACTTGGTCAAAATTTTCTTGTTGACGAAAGTGTTTTAGACTATATTATTTGCGCTGCAGGCGAAATTAAAAACACAACAGTTCTTGAAATTTACCCGGAATGGGTTTTTTGACTGAAAAACTATGTAAAAACGCAAAAGAAGTTATTGCTTGTGAAATTGATGATGATGCTATAAATTTTTAAACAAAAACATTTTGCCTGATAATAAAAATTTAAAATTGATACATAATGATATTTTAAAACAAATATATGTGATCTAACAAAGGAAAAGCCTATAAAAATAATCGCCAATATTCCCTACTATATAACAAGTCCGATTATAGCTCATTTGCTTGGAGAAATAGACGATTTGAATAACCAAAACAGAAGCCAAATTTCAGAAATTATACTTATATCCAATATGAGGTAGCAAAGAGAATAGTTGCAAGCGAAAACAGTGATAATAAAGAATATGGGCTTTTGTCAATATTATCGCAGTTTTATTGTGATGTAGAATTTTTAAAGAAAAAAAAAGCAAAATCTTTTTACCCTGCTCCAAAAGTCGATTCAGCGCTTGTTCGATTTAAAGTCAAAAACGAACCTGCCGTCAAAACTGATGATTACACATTTTTGAAAAAAGTTATAAAAGGATGTTTTTTATCTCGAAGAAAAAATATCAAAAATTCTTTAATACAAAGCGGGTTCGATAAAGAATGTGTTATAAAAACTTTAAAAGATTTAAATATTAATGAAAACATTCGAGGAGAAAGACTGTCCCTTGAAACAATCAATTCAATTGCAAAAAAATGAAAGAAAATTTAAATGTATAATTTTATTGCAATAACACTTGCAACAGCATATTGTTTTGAATGAGAAACGGATAAACTCAATGAATATTGGTTTTTCAACGGAGTCAAAATATTTATTTGAGGGTAATGATTTTTGTTTATTATTTCAATTTGCTTCAAAAAAAGTTTTTGTTTTCAAAAGGAAAAAGCGCTTTTATGCAAGCTTCTTTTTGCGCAAAATCTTGCTGATAAATGTTGTGCAGGATTTTTTTTGAAAAACAATAATCAAGTTCATTTTTTGTAAAAATACGACTTAGAAACTTTGAATTTATATCGTTTTCATATTTTTCAAAGCGTATAATTTCTTCAATATCTATTCCTTGGGATAAATTTGTATTCATAAATTTATTATACAATAAGACGAATAAAGACAAATGTAGTTTGTAAACAAAATGAAACAAATAGAACAAAACTCCATGCCATTTTTGTGATAAGTGTGTTAATATACTAATGTAAATTATGTAAAGTGATGTAAAAAAATTGAGCAATAATTTTCAGTAATTTAGATAATTTAGAAACAACAATAAGAAAATCTTCTGTTATACAAGAAAGGATGAATTTAGTTTCAACCCATATGTATAAACAGTTTATAGAGTATCAAAATGCTGTTTTAAATACAAATGAAATGTTTATAAAATGATTGAGCATGTTCATCTGACGGTTGACTATTTAAAGCAATCGTTTGCTTCTCGAGGAATTTCATCACAGAAAGTTTATTACGAAATAGATAAAAATAAAACAACTGCAAAATTAAATATATTATGGCATGCAATAAGTTTTACCGTAAGAAGTAACGATAAGCCCCAAGCATTGTTTCGAGAAGGCAAAGAACCTTTGTTTTCAGGGCGTATAATTGCTGTCAAGGGTAATATTTCAAAAATGAGAAAAAATGGTGAATTTGACCCTGATTTTCAACTTATTCTTGAAAATGAAGTTGCATCTTTATTTGTACCTGCAGATAAACAAGAGCCGGCTATAATAAAAATAAGACACATTGGAAACAGAGAATTTCCGCTTAATCAGACTGATGCTCATCGAGAATTTTTATTAAAAGTTATTGAAATTATATGTGGTGGTGGTGTATACCACGAAGAAAATTTTAAACGAAATTTAAAACTATAAATGGACTAATAATTAACCAAGCATTTGAAGAGTGAAACTTTTATCGTTTTCATTTCGTTTTTCAATGCTTTGTATTGTTTTTTTCTAAATAGCTAATATCAGTTTCAATTTTATTCAAACGAAGCTCATATTCTTGTTCTTGTTGTTCAATCCTATTTTCTTCAGCTTCTATTCCTGAAAGAATTGAAGCAAGTTCTTTATCTGTATATGCAGAAAGTGTAAAAATATCGCTATCTTCAAGATTTACTGTGTTGCCGTTCATGTCTTTGAATGCATAAGTTCCGCGAAGTAAATTTGCTTGAAGAATAGAACCGTCATCGTCATCTCTAAATATAATGTCACCTGAAATAGAAGAATCGTCTTGGTTTCCTTCTAATATTTCTTTTCCTGTTGATGTGTTATAAAGTTGAATAGGCGAGTTTGAACTGTTATTATTATATTCTTTGATTGTATCCCAAGTTAAATTTGAACTTTTACTATTATTATTTATTTTAATACTTTTGCCGGAGTAAGCTTTTGCTTTTTTGCTTGAAAGCTCTGTTTTTTGTCCAATAAAGTAAGTATATGATTGTTTATTAAAGTACGTTCATAATTTAACTTACTTAAACTTGTCTGATATGAAATTGTTACACCTGTATTAACTGCGAAGCTCAAGAAAAATACCTCTTTTTATAACTATATATATATAAAAAGTTCAAATAATTAAATATTTCAAAAATATTGTAATTTGTTACAAAAGTTAATATAAACCTACCAACTAAATTATTTTTGTGAGAAAATTATATTAAATATACGTATATGTGTGGATGAAGTTAAAATGTCTTTTAAAAATACAAAAGCTATAATTTTGGCAGCAGGTTGCGGAAAAAGAATGAAGTCGGAATTGCCAAAAGTTTTGCATAAAATTTTTGATGTTGAATTGTTGAAATATGTTCACAATGCCGTGAATGATATTGTAGATTTAAGTTATATTATTGTCGGACATAAAGCTTCGCTTGTTGAAAATTATTGTGAAGCTAATTTAAAAATATAAAATGTTTGCTTCAAGCCCCACAAAGAGGCACCGGTGATGCTGTCAAAAAAGCGTATTCTGACCTTGAAAATTTTGAGGGCAATGTTCTTGTTTTATGCGGTGATGCACCTTTAATCCAAGAAAAAACTTTAAAAGAATTTATAGATTATCATAAACAAAACCAAAGTGTTGTCACTGTTTTGACAGCAAATGTTCAAAATCCAAAGGGGTATGGTCGTATTGTACGCGATGCAAACAATAATCTTTTGAAAGTAGTTGAAGAAAAAGATGCAAACGAAAAGAAAAAGCTATAAAAGAAGTTAATGGCGGTGTTTATTGTCTTGATTGGCAAAAAAATAAAACAAGCTTTAAATGAGCTTGATTGTAACAATGCACAAAATGAATACTATTTAACCGATATAATTGTTTGGGCTTTGAAAAACAAATTGAAAGTTTGTGGCTATAAAACAGAAGACGAAACAGAGCTTTTGGGTATAAATTCTAAGAAAGACTTAGCAAATGTTTCAAATATTCTTAAAGATAAGGTTATAGACAATTTGTTGGAAAACGGTGTCACAATTTATGACAAAAATACAACATGGATATCTCCTTTTACAGAAATTGAACCTGATACTATAATTTTACCTAATGTTTATATAAATGGGAAAAATAAAATCGGAAAAAATTGTAAAAATCCATCTGTTTTCACATATACGAGGAAATGTTGAAATAGGAAATAATGTCAAAATTGGCAATTTTGTGGAATTGAAAAATGCAAAAGTAAAATCAAACACAAATATTTGTCATTTAAGCTATGTCGGTGACAGTGAAATTGGTGAAAATGTGAATATTGGGGCAGGCACAATCACTGCAAATTATAATTCGATAACGAAAGAAAAAAAGAAAACAATTATTAAAAATAAAGCTTCAATTGGTTCAAACACTGTGTTGGTTGCTCCTGTTTGTGTTGGCGAAAATTCAATGGTGGGAGCCAATTCAACCGTAACAAGCGATGTTGAAGAAAACAGTTTGTATGTCACTCGTGCAAAAGAAAAAGTTGTAAAAGATTATGTTAAAGTAAAAAAAGAAAATATGGAAGGTATAAAGTAAAATGGAAATGCAAATGTGTTTACCTGAACGGGAAAAAAATATAAGCCCGACTCATGATATTAAATTGTTTACAGGACGTTCAAATCCAAAGTTGGCAGGTGAAATTGCTAAATATTTAGGAACTTCAATTGCTCCAATGATTGTTAAAAATTTTGCAGATGGTGAAATTTATGTTCAGGTTCAAGAAAGCATCCGTGGCGACGACGTTTTTGTTATACAACCATTATGTAATCCGGTAAATGAAAATTTGGTGGAACTGTTGATAATAATTGATGCTTTTAAAAGAGCAAGCGCAAAAACAATAACAGCTGTTATACCTTATTACGGATATGCAAGACAAGACAGGAAAACTTCAGGACGTGAAGCTATAACAGCAAAATTGGTTGCTGACGTTCTGACAACGGCAGGAGCAGACAGAATTCTTGCTATGGACTTGCACACCGGTCAAATTCAAGGATTTTTTAATATATTGGTTGACCATATTTTTGCAACACCTGTACTTGTTGATTATATAAAAGGATTAAATTTACCGGCTTCTGATATTGTCGCTGTTAGCCCTGACACAGGCGGTGTTCCGAGAACAAGATATTTTGCAAAGGAAATCAATTGTTCACTTGCGATAATCGATAAGCGCCGAGACAGACATAATGAGGCTATTGCTTCTCATGTTATTGGTGATGTTAAAGATAAAATATGTATAATGTTTGATGATATTATTGATACAGCAGGTACAATTTGTGAAGCAGCACGTGTTTTAAAGGAAAACGGTGCAAAAGATGTTTATGTTTGTGCAGCTCACCCTGTATTTTCTGGTCCTGCTTTAACAAGACTTGAAAATGCTCCTATAAAAGAAATTATTGTTACAAATACAATTCCTTTAGATGTTGATAATTTGCCTGCAAAAATAAAACAATTAAGCGTTGCTCCTTTGCTTGGTGAAGCAATTTCAAGAATTCATGATGATGAAAGTGTTTCTTCATTATTTGGATTTGAAAAAGAATATAAATCATAATTTTTGTTAAGAAATGTTATTTTTATGCAACTTTATAATACGTATTGTTTTTATATAATAGTACGTATTTTTTTAAGCATGCATGAATAATTTAAATTATTGTCAAAATTTAAATAATCAAAACTATAATCCCCCATTTTCACAAAGTGGGAACAATCTTGTTGTGCCTAATTATCAGGTCGATAAAGAAATGTCTGGTGACACATATGTATTACCTGAAAAAAGAAAGAAAAAACTTTTTTAGACAAGTTTTTAACAGCTATGGCTTGGATTGGTGGAATATGTTTAGGCGGTTTTTGTGTTTATAAAACTGTTGACTATTTTAACCCTGGAGTTTTCAAAAGATTTTTTTCTAAAATTAAAAATAGGGTATTAAGTGAAAAAAGTGAAGCAGAAAGAACTTTCTTACAAAAATTTAATGCAAAATTTAACTCTTGTACAGGAGATTTTGAGCAACAAGAGGGAAAAAAACTATGTAGAAAAAGCTTTTAAAAATAAAGTAATTAATAAAGATGAAAAAGCAAAGTTTTTAAAAAAAATTGAGATGCGTAAAAAAATACGCACCTTTAACAATAACAATGATACACAAATACCATTATCTCCTTATGGCGGTGTGGCACAAATTGTTTTTGCTGCAGGTAAACTTAAAGATCGAGATGAAAAAAAGAAATTTAATGAAATTCTTGATTATAAAATAGAAAAACTGGAATATAAACTGAAATTATTGAAAAACAGAAAATATGGAACGGAAGAAGAATATTTAGAAATAATTACAAAATATAATCGAACAAATGATTTGATTAAGTCTTTAAAAGAAATTAGGGCTGGAAATGTTGATTCTAAATGTTTCTATGTTGATTATACCGAACAAACTTGTTCAGGGTCAACGAGAATACTAAATGGAAATGAACGAAAAATACAAATTGAAAATGAACTTATTGATGACTCAAAGTATGATATTTCTTTGTCAAAAACGACTTTTGAACACTTTTTTCACTAGAAATGCTTAAACAAAAAGGGCTAAATTGTTATTTAGTTGGAACATTAAATGCCATAATAAATAATCCGAAACACAGATGTGAATTTTATCAAATGTTCAGTGAAGATGAAAACTCTATAACCTTCACATTTAAAGATGGGTTTAAGGTTAAATTTCCAAAAGATAATTACGGTAAGCCAACGTTATTATTCCAAGATGCCGAACATCTTGATGGAGCAATTGGATATCAAATGTTTGAAGAAGCATTTGCTATTTATCGTTTACATAATTATTTTAAGAAAGGCCATCATGATAAGGAAGACAGCTATTCTATAGCAGCAAACAACTTCTTGTCAAAAAAAATAAAAGATTATGCACAGAGCGATTCTAAAACATTTGATGAGTTAAAAAAGTTATTAGTGACCTTAATTCACGAGATTGAAACAAGTGATATTAGTATGCGAAATGCCTTTTTGAGGATTTCTAAGGACAATATTAATAATGATATTATTAAGGTTATATATATGTTATTACTTAAAGGGGGAACAATAAAAGAAATCCCAGATAGTTTATTTGAGCTTAATGGAGTTAACCCAATAGCACTCCAAGGTGATTCTGACCATGGGAGTCCAGCTTCAGATGATATTTTGGCAAGTGTATTAACAGAAGCGTTAAATGCCGGAAAAATAATTACTGTTGGGCGTGAAAACAAAGAAAATACTAGCTATATGGGAGTTAATATATTGGCAACTCATCTTTCTGTTGTTAGATACTATAACAAAAAAACAAAAGAAGTTCATATCACTGAATCAAATCAACCAGATAAAGTCCTTATATTACCACTTTCAACGTTTAACAAGGAATACTCTGTTGTGTATAGTTTTTAAAATTTAATAATAATTGCCCAAATGTATAATATAAAAACCTAATTGTTATTTTTATGATAAAATAAAGTTAAGTAATGCAATTAGGACAGAGTATAAACGATATGATAAATTTGATAAGTAAAGTTTTGGGCGATCCAAATGAAAGAAAAGTAAAAAAAGTTTTACCGATTGTTGAGCAAATAAACGCTTTAGAAGATGAGTTTTCAAAATTGACAGATGATGAGTTGAAAGCAAAAACTCAGGAATTTAAGAATTGTTTAAATAATAGGAAAAAATCTGATAATAAAAAAATAGATATGCAACTTGAAAAGCAAGCTCTTGATGACATACTTCCCGAAGCTTTTGCAACAGTTCGTGAAGCAGGTAAAAGAGTTTTAAATATGCGTCATTACGATGTTCAGTTGATTGGTGCTTATTTTCTTCATAATGGTCATATTGCAGAAATGCGAACAGGTGAAGGAAAAACTCTTGTTGCAACGCTAAGTGCCTATTTAAATGCTTTAACAGGTAAGGGTGTGCATGTTATTACGGTCAATGACTACCTTGCAAAACGTGACAGTGAATGGATGGGAAAAATCTATAAATTTTTAGGTTTAACTGTCGGCACAATCCTTTCATCTGACAGAAACGAAGATTTTAACGACGGTTTGACTGAATTTGAACGCAAAAAAACAAGCCTATAATTGTGACATTACTTACGGAACAAATAATGAATTCGGTTTTGACTATTTGCGTGACAATATGGCTCCATCGATTGACCAATGTGTGCAACGACCTTATAACTATGCAATTATTGATGAAGTTGACTCTATTTTGATAGATGAAGCAAGAACTCCGTTGATTATCAGTGGAAAGCTGGAACAAAGCGCTGATTTATATAAGCTTATGGCAAAAATTGCTCCACAACTTAAAAGAGACGTTGATTATGAAGTCGATGAAAAAAATAAAAATGTAATTTTAACAGAAGAAGGTATTGACCATGCTGAAGAATTGCTTAACATTGATGATTTGTTTAATATAGAAACCCAACATGCTCATCATTTACTTCAAGCTTTAAAAGCTAAAGAAATATTCCAAAAAGATATTGATTATGTTTTAAATAATGGCGAAGTTATGATTGTTGATGAATTTACAGGTCGTCTTATGGAAGGTCGTCGTTGGTCAGACGGGCTTCATCAAGCTGTTGAAGCAAAAGAAAATGTTGAAATTCAAGACGAAACTCAAACTTTGGCTTCAATCACTTTCCAAAACTTATTCCGTCTTTATCCTAAACTTTCTGGCATGACAGGTACTGCTATGACAGAAGAAGCTGAATTTGGTAAAATATACAACCTTAACGTAACTAAAATTCCAACAAATAAACCTGATATTCGTAAGGATTTACCTGATATAATTTATAAAACAGAAAAACAAAAATACAAAAGTGTTGTTGATGAAATTGTTGAAATGAAAAAGCTTGGACGACCTGTTCTGGTTGGAACAGTCAGCATTGAAAAAATCTGAGTATATTTCAACATTGCTTAAAAAGCGTGGAATAGAACACCATGTTTTAAACGCAAAACACCATGAAAAAAGAAGCATATATTATTGCTCAAGCCGGAAGATATGGTGCTGTTACAATTGCGACAAATATGGCTGGTCGTGGTACCGATATTTTGCTTGGAGGAAATGCTGAGTATTTGGCTATTGAAGAAATACAAAAACAAAACATTTCAAAAGATGCTCAAAATTATAATGAGGTTGCCAAAAGCATTTTTGACAGAATGAAAAAATAACTGAAGAAGAACACAAAAAGTTGTATCAGCAGGCGGTTTGCATGTTATAGGTACAGAACGCCACGAATCCCGCCGTATTGACAACCAGCTTCGCGGTCGTGCTGCACGACAAGGAGACCCCGGGTCAACAAGGTTTTTCCTTTCTCTTGAAGATAACCTTATGAGAATTTTTGGTGGACAACATGTTATAAATTTGATGAATACTTTAAATGTTGAAGAAGACATGGCTATTGAATCTCCACTTATAACAAGGCAAATTCAAGCTTCACAGAAAAAAGTTGAAACTCATCATTTTGATATTAGAAAACATGTCCTTGAATATGACGATGTTATGAATATACAAAGGGAAAAAATTTTATAAACAAAGAAGAAAAGTTTTAAAAGGTGATAACCTTCAAGAGGATATTATTTATATGCTTGAACGTGAAGTCGAACGCATCATCTTGCTTACATTTCACCACATATGCAACCTGTTGAATATATCCCTGATGAGCTTGAAATGATGTTAAATGAGTTTTATGTGACTATTAATCGTGATGAAAATAAACTTACATTCGATGATATAAGCACTTTGACTTATGATGAAATCTTTGAAAAATTGAAAGAAACAGCAATTGCGGCTTATACAAAACTTGAAGTCGATACTGTCAATTTCTATAACGATGTGATAACACAATATGAAACAGAAGAAAATCCGAAGTTGCAAGAAGTGAATTCTAAAGACAATGTTTTGAGAAACATTGAAAAGGATATCCTTCTTCGTGTTGTAGATAATAAATGGATTGACCATTTACACAACATTGACATGCTTCGTGACGGCATTGGGCTTCGTGCTTATGGACAAAAAGACCCGTTGATTGAATATAAACGTGAAGCTTATGATTTGTTTAATAACATGATGTGTGAAATACAATCTGAAACTATAAAATATTTGTTCCGTACAAGATTTGGTGTCCAAATTGTTCAACAAACACCAAATGATGAACAATAGTTTTAAAGATTATGATATAATAATCTTATAGTTTACGGAAATTTATTATATAAAATAATGGTGAATATTGAACAATCAATACATAAAAAACTTTATTTATACGTTAGAATTGGTAACTATAAAGAAGTTTCAGGCTTGTTGAAAAATGAACAACAAGCTTTGAAAATGGTTAAAAAATTCGTTTATTTTGGTGAAAATATTGTTTTGGATGGTGTAAAAGTTTCGATTAAAAGTGGAAAAGGTCTAATACTCTTTACTTTCGATACTATTTTTGCGGATAAACATCTATATTTGAATGCTTTAAATTTTGTTGTTAAATTTTCTCAAAAACTTATGGATATTAATGTTGATTTTTATAAGTTGAAAGGAAAATATATTAAGTTTTATATGAATTTAACAACTGACAATAAAACAGATGCTATGGAAAAGATAAAAGATTTAGCACAGTTAAATGTTGTTGAAGATAAAACTTCTGCTTACTCTCAAATTAAAATTTTACTCGATAAAAAAAATATATATAGACGTTATTGATGACTATAAAGCGACATCTTATGAAAATATTTTAATCAAAAATAAAAGATGCAGTTTTTATCTTCTAATTATTAAACATTTGCTCAATTTAAAGTTATCAAAAGTGAAAGATGTTGAAAAAGTTGAAGATGAATTTATCAAAATTCCCAAAAAATTTCAAAAATAATGAACTAAATGAAAATATAATAAATAATCAAGTTAAAATATTTGAAACAAAAAGCCGGTTTCTTTCGTTTTGGCTCTGTTAAAATGTGTGATTTTATTGAGAATAAAATCAAAGAAACAAAAAACCGGAAATGTATTTATTTTAAAATATCCCAATCATCTTGGTAGTATTGATAATATATTTTTTGATGAATTAAACAAAAAGCAGGTTATAAAGGTACAGTGTTATAAAAACAACCCACGATTTCCTTTTTATACAATAAGAGAAATAATAAAAAGTTATTATAAGTTAACAGAAATTGAAGTATTCTCAATGCCTCAAAAATTGGAAGGTATTGAAGAACATATAAAATCAATTTTGAATTTAATGCCTTATGAAAGTGATAATTTTGATAAAAATTATGAAGTTTTACTTTCAAAAATAATTGATTTTTTCAATCAAATAAGCAATTCATACGTCATTATGATTGATGACTTTAATTTTGTGGATGAAGGGTCTTTGAAAATATTCAAAAAATTGTTTGAAACAAAACCTAAGTATAATTTTAACATAATTTTTTCTATAAATAATAATTGCAAGTTTTTTAATATATTGCCAAATTTGTTAAATAAAGAAAATGTTTATCATTTTGATTTAGTTTCAGATGATTTTGAAGATTTGGTGCAAGAATTTTTATTGAATGACATAGTTGGTATTCAAGATTATTTGCCAAAGTTAAAAAATGAAATACAAAAATCAAAGTTTTACATAAAAAATTTAATGCAATATTTTCGTGAAACTAATGTTTTAACGTTTATGGAAGGCAAATGGTTTTTTGATGAAAGTAATTTTGTAAAATTCCTTCTTCAATCAACAATTTATTATTTACAAAACTTTTACGTCTTACAAAAATGAATGAATTTTTTCAAATTTGGGTATTTTTGTTATATGCACAATTTGGTATAAGAAAAGCATACTTGCGAGGTTTTGGCATAAAAGAAGAACGCTTTTTAATGTTGCTTGAAGATAGAGATTTCATTACTATTCGAGATGATATAGTTTATGTCGCTAATCAAAAATATTATCAAAAACTTATAAAACATATTCAAAATGACTACCCTGAGATTATAAACAGACAAAAACAAATCGAAAAATTTAAAATGTACTTGCCACCTTTTCACCCTCTTATGTTTGAAAAAGGTGAGGACTTTTATTATAACGGTCTTGAACATGTTTCAACAGTTGGTTTGTCGTTTGGAGATTATTCAATATACGCTCGTTTGCAAAAAAGAATTTATGTTTGCATTAGAAGAACAAAACATAAGTGAAAATGATGTAGCAATAGGTAATATTATGCTGACTTTAATTTCAACCTGCTTTGCAAAAGAACCCTGAACTTGTGGTTGATGTTCTTGAAATGGCTATAAATAGATTTAAAAATAGTGATAATGTAGATTTGGTCCGCACTTTTATACTATTTTGCTTATAATACCTGCTATAGTTTAAAAAATTATTACGATTCTTATGTTTATTTGAATGAAGTATTGGCTCGTATGGTGAATAAAGATTACAATATGTCATCAAATGCATTCAATCCGAATATGTTTCTTCTTATTGTAAAAAAAGTCGAGATATTGTTTGAATTAGGTCAAGTTGAAGCTTCTTCTAAAATTTTTGAAGATGTTCTTATGAATTTAGATGTAAACAATCAAGAAAAAGCCTTCGATGCCTTTGGAGGCGGAAAAATTATCATAGAGTCATGAACATTTGCATTGTTTATTATCTTATTGAATCTATTTTAGGTTTGAAAAATGATTTAAACGAAAAAATAAACAAAGTTCAAGCATACTACAGTGGCAACCCTGAAGAATTTAACTTGTTATATTTAATTGAACATTTGTTTATAAAAGGCACTTTGCATAACGACTTTGCAAAAGTTGCAAGCAGTGTCAAAACACCTATAGGCAAAATTTTAGCAAATTTATACCGAATTATTTTGGATTATTCAACGTCAAACACAATCAACAACTCACAAATAATAAACGAAACAAAAAGAGCTTGCAAGGCAAATTGACAGCATAAGTTTAAATTATATTTTGGACCTAATGGCTGCAATGCTACACAGTTATGCCGGCAATTATAACATAACGGATAATATTCTTATGGATGTTATTGATAAATCTAATCAGTTTGGTTTGCTAAATATAAATCTTCTTGCGTTTTATTTAAGTGCTTTAAATAAAGTTCAAAATAATAAGCTTGAAGAAGCAAAAACGTTGATACTTGAAATTTTAACAGATATAGAAAAAGTTGATGATACATTAATCATACTTACCATCAACTTTAAAATTCTATTGTCTAAAATTTATATCCAAAACCCCTCAAACAAAAAATAAAGGTGTCTACATTTTAAATCAAGTTATTGCAAAACTGAAAGCATATAATATTTCATCATTTGACAAACAAATTAATGAAATTCTAAGCCAAAGCGAATTTATAAAGAAAAATTATTCGCCCATATTTTTACGAATATTTTCTTTTGTTTTGTCGATATTTTTAATTCTTTTTTCTAAAGTTTTAACTTCATTATGTAAAAGTTTGCGTTCTTGTTTGACAAGTTGATACCTGGCATCAACATCTTGATATTTAGTTTTTAAATCAACAAGATTGTTTCTCATTTCAACTTGTGCTGAGTCAAGTTTGAATAAGGCGCTTTGAAAATTATCGGTTTGTTGAACGCTACCTGATTTGGTTGCATTTGAATTGCTTGAAGAAACATTTTTTTATAGAAGGTAGATTGTAAGTTGAATCCGCTCCAATTGGCTCAAGTGGCATACCGTCAGCATATGCAACGCTTGCACTTACCAATAATATTGCTGCTTGGATAAATAATAAATTCGTCAATTTTTTATACATGAAAATTCCCTCTCTTCACCCTTTTTTATACTATCTATTTATTATTTTATAGTTTAAATTATAACTTTGTCAATATTTGTTATATTGCTTGATTTATATACAATTTTATTAAATTACCTAATTCAATTAAACGTTTTGCGACTTCATTTTGAGAAATATTTAACTCAAAAGAAATTTGATTTTGTGTTTTTTATTTACATAACGAAGTTTATACAACTTTAAATATTGTTCATTAGGATAGTCTTTATTGATTTCAATGACTGATTTAACAATAGATTGTAAAGTTCTTTGTTTTCAACAGGTTGTGTATACGAAAACTTTGGGTCAACAAGTTCGTACATTATTTTTTCTTCATATTTTAAATCAGAATTTTTAATGACATCGTTAATATTTGAAACATCAAACGGTATTGTTTTTTAAAGCTACAAAGTTTGAATTCATTCGTTTTAAACGTCCTTTGCGCTTCAGTACTGATAGCATAGAAGTATTCACTATTTTAGAGGCATAACCTTCTATTTTGGTTAAATCTTTTATTGAATTTATGAAAACATGAAGTTTTGAATATGCTTCGCTTGTAAACTCTTCAAATATATCTTCATTACCTATAAATTGTTCATTATTACGTATTAATTGTTGAATAATTTTAACTTGATTTTCAATAACAGAAGATGTAACCATTTATAATTCCCCATAATCATAATTTGACTTTATATGGTTATATTATAACATAAATATTAAAATTCAAATTCCAAAATTAAAATTTGCGGATCTTTTATTGAGTCAACAACTGGAGGTTTAATATAATTTAAAGTTTGTTTTGTTGTTGAGACAATAAGGTTGTCAACATTTTCATTTCCACTTGCTTGAAGAATTTTTACATCAGCAACAGTTCCGTTTGTGTCTATTAAAATTTGCAATTGAAATTTTGTTTGGTAAACCGTTTCATTTATTTCAATAAACTGATTTTGTAAATTTATTTTAAGATTTTTTCCAACATCGATTAAATATTTGTTGTAAACAGGTGTTTTTAAGACTATTTCAGGTGCTTCCCAAGAAATTTGAGAGAGTTTTAACGGTCTTGGTACCAAAACTTCATGAGTTTTTGCATCTTGGCTGTCTACTTGAGCATTTTCAGGCGGAATATTTGCAACAATATGTGAAGAATTGTTAGATTTATCTTGTATATTTTTGTTTTTATAAAAATTTACACCGAAATAGCACAACGAACCAAACAACAAAGCTGATATAACGGACACAACAATTATTTTTTTTGAACTTTTATTATTTGTTATTTCTATATCATCAATATTTTCTTGTAGTGTTTGGTTTTCATCATATAACAAGTTTAATTTTGAATTATCATCAATGTGTGCTGTTTCAACTTCGTTTGTTGAGTCAATTTGTTCGTCAAAATTGTCGTCAACAGGTTCGTCAATTGCTTGCTCGTCTTCTTTGTTTTCGTCAACAACATTCTGTTCGAAACCATTTTGTTCAAAGTTACTTTCAAAATTATCTTCTGTTTTGACAAAATCTTCCTTGATGTCATTATCTATTTCGTTTTCGTAATTATAACAGTATTCATCAGGTTCTTTTTCCGGGTTTTCGTCCTGTTCTTCTTCATTATTGTTATCAATTTGGTCGTTTATATCCGGTAAATAGTCCGGATTGTTGATATATTTATCGATATCACTAATTAGATTGTCATCGTCATAAGCATAACTTCTAGCCATCAGTTCAAATTTATAGTAATAAAGAAGTTTTTTCTCGACATTGAGGACATTTTGATAAATGTCTGATTAAATCAACACTTTCGGCTATAGTTAAATTTTTATCGATAAAACTTATAAAATTAGTTTTGATGTCTGAAAAGATTTCGCAGTTTTTAATTATTTCAAAATCTTCAAGAAATTTATTAATATCACTTTCTAAATTGTTGATACTATTTAAACTTGTTGCATCAACGTAAATATATTTATTGTTTTCATTGACTTTATTTAAAAAATTAGTGTTTATAGTTCCTATTAAATCAAATGAATTTAAGTTAGAGTGAAGTCTTGCAACCAAATACATTTTAGGTTCAATTGAGGCTTCAAAATGTATTTTTGGAATAGCCACAGTCATATCATTATCAAAGATATATGCTACTTGAATTGGCAAATTGTGTGAGTAAATATCAACATATTCATAATTTTCAAGAACCTGCGGTAATTGAAAAAGCGAATCATCAATATTAAAATTAAACCCTTTGTTATTTAAAAAATTTTTTACAGATGAAGTAATTGAAAGTGTATAAAAAGTTTTTTTCTTAAGAATTCATCTTCAATTTTTATTGAGTATTTTTGTGCAAAATTTGAGTCATTTGCATCTATTTGAATATTAGCATACATAGTGATATCATTTCTATTTATCATAATATTTTCCATATTATTATAGATTACACTTAAATAAAAAAATATTCCAATATTTTTAACATAAGTGTGAAGATTTGTAACATAATTTATAATCAAAAACACCTTTAAAATATCACATTTAAATGTTTTTTACAATAAATTAACAAAAATGATAAAATTAAGTAAAATTCTTTACGTAAAAAAATGGTTATAATATAATTATTGAGTAGGAAATAAACAATATAAGATTAGGTGGGAATTATCTAGTGAAAAAGAAAACGGCAATATATCCGGGGAGCTTTGACCCTATAACTTTAGGGCATTTTGATGTTTTAAAGACTGCTGCTTGCATTTTTGATAAGGTGATTATTGCAGTTTTAAATAACACTAAAAAGTCATGCTACTTAACTATAGATGAACGCGTAAAACTGATAAAAGAAACAGTTAAAGACTTGGAAAATGTTGAAGTCGACTATTTTGAAGGTTTGACTGTTGATTATGCACAACAAAAAAACGCAGATGTTATTATTCGAGGCTTGCGTGCTGTATCTGACTTTGAATATGAAATGCAATTGTCACAAAACAACAGAGCCTTAAATTCAAATATCAATACTGTGTTTTTAATAACCAAGCCTGAATATAACTTTATATCATCATCATTTGTAAAAGAAATTCATATAATGGGTGGAGATGTATCAAAGTTTGTTCCACAATACGTTTATGAATATTTAAAAAATAAAATATAAGTCAAAGGGGTAATAAAAAATGACACAAATAAGAGTTCAAGAATTATTAGATAGAGCAAATTATATACTCGATACAGGTTTTAGACTTGTCGGAAAAGTTATGATTGACAGTGAAGCCATGGAAACATTGCTAGACAGAATACACGATGCTTTACCGGAAGATATAAGAGAAGCTGAAAGGCTTTTTGAAACGCAAAGATGAAATTCAACTTGAAGCACAACAAAGAGCCGATAGAATAATTGCTGATGCTCAAAATGAAGCAGGACGCGTTTTAAGCGAGTCTGAACTTTTGCGTGCTGTTCAAGTTGAGGCGCAAAAAATCCGCGAGCAAGTCATCTCCGATTGTGAAGATATTAAGCGCAGAGCTGTCGATGAAGCTGAAACAATTCGCAACCAAGCTTTGGATGAAGCTTCTAAAATACGTGAAGGTGCCGAAGTTTATGCTGAACAAGTTTTAAATAATTTGGAAACCGATTTAACTCAAATTCAACAAGTGGTTAAAAATGGGCAAATTTATTTAACAAAACACAAACAAAACTATCAAGCTTCTGTCAATATGGCTCAAGATGCAAATCTTTCTAATGAACAATTGCAGCTTGATTATGCCGAATAGTTTTTGCCTAAGATAATTTTAAACTCATTTAAATAAATATAATTTTTATAACATTATTTTTTGAGTTTTTCTTTAATCTTGGATGTATAAATTTAAACCGATTGTTGTCCAATTTTATTTTTTTCATATCTATAGTAATTAAATAATTTATAAGTTGTGACAATTATATTACAGGTTAAAGTTTAGAATTGTTATTTTTGTATATAGTTTAGAATTTGTAGATATTATGAAAAAATTAAATTTATTTTTACTTGCAATAATTTGTATCGTTGTTTTATATATAACCATACATTTTAAAGATTTTGACTTCACCAACAAAGCATATAAAATTTATAAACAGGGCATTTATTTTGAACAAAATGTAGATTATCAAAATTCCTACTATAATTTTTCAAAAATTCCAAAGTATAGTCCATTATATAAATTCGCGATAATTCATCAGGCTCAAAATGCATACAAATTAAGCGATTACAAAACTGCTATCAATTATTACTTAAAATATGTCAATATGTTCCCCGATACCATATTAACTCCTAAGGCATATTACTATTTAGGATTGTCATATTATAAAGATAAAGAATACAAATCGGCATATCACACATTTAACAACTTGTCTAAAAAATACCCAAAAACAAATTTTGGAATTGCTGCAAATTACTATTTAGGTTTGATAAATGAAAATATTCATTTAAAATCTAAAGAAGAAACTTTAAATTATTTTATTAAATATTTAAGCCTTGCACCTGATGGCACTTTAAGTAAAAATGTCTTAAAAGAAGTTAAAAAACTTGATGTGGTTTTAAGCAATGAAAATAAAAAAATCATTGGCATTGCAGCTTACAAAAATAATATGTACTCTGATTGTATATTTTATTTAAACCAATTGAAAGACCCAAACGATTGGTCATATCTTGCCAATTCATACATGAAGACAAATCATTTTGGTGTTGCACAAGGAATTTTTGAAAAAGGGCTAAAAAGTTCAAATGCAAACCTTGACAAAGATGAATTATATGAAGGAATTGAAAATTATGTTTCACTTTTTCAAAACAAAAAAATGGTTGGTTAAAAGCGAGAAGTGCAATAGAACAAAATTCGTTAAAGTCAGGGTTGGACTTCGTTTTATATAATTTAGCGAAATATGAGAATGAAAAAAATGCTATTAATTATTACCAAACAATTTATAAAAACTTTGAAAACGGTGATTTTGCATCTGAGTCTTTGTGGGAAATATTTTGGTATTATTACAAAAACAAAAGCTATAAAACAGCCAAAATGTATGCATTGAAACATGTTGATTTGTACAATAATACTCAAGCAAGCCCAAGAATATTGTTTTGGCTGGGAAAAATATGTCAATAGATGAAAGAAACTATTCTGCTGCAAATTCTTATTTTAAAGATGTAATCACAAAATATCCTAACAGTTATTATGCTTTTCGTGCAAATAGCAAGCTGAATAATAAAAATGACGTAAAATTAAAACGAAATTATAAGCCGTTAAGTGAAAAAATTATTAACCCACAATTTCCAATAAACTACACAAAATTGAGCCCAAAAGACATGTCTTTGGTTATGAAAATTATTGATTTGGATGATTATTCACTTCTTGAACAAGTTGATTTTGATACTAAATTTATTGACAGTTGGATAAATTATAAAAAAGGAAATTATGTACGTTCTGTCAATCTTGCCAAAACAGCGTTTGACGAGCTTGATGTTAAACCTTTGTTTTATGACGAGGTGTACAAATTGGTTTATCCGCTTCATTATGCCCCGAAGATAAACGCATACAGTTCAATCTGGAATTTGGACCCTTATCTTGTTATATCTTTAATAAAAGAAGAAAGCTATTTCAACACTAATGCCAAAAAGTATCTATGGTGCTGTTGGTTTGATGCAATTGATGCCTTCTACTGCCAATTTTATTGCAAAAAATTATAAGTTATATTACAACTCCTTGTACAATCCCGAAGATAATTTAAAACTCGGAACTGCTTATTTAAGCTACGTCATAAAAGATTGTGACAATATACTTTATGCAATAGCAGGGTATAATGGCGGACACAACAATATGAAAACTTGGCAAAAATATACAAATAACAACGATTTTGATGAAGTTATCGAAAATATACCATATCCCGAATCAAAACATTATGTGAGAAAAGTTTTCTCGTCATATTGGAATTATAAAAATATTTATAAATAGACAAGGTTGTTGTAAATGAATGTATTTTTCTTATAAATTTAACTTAAATGAAGAAAACAGGCTGAAAACTTTTTATCAAATTATGATGTTGTTTTTGAACAGCAACAATATTGTGTCTTTACTGCAAAATGTTCCAAATTTAAAGCTCTTTTACCAAAGCGGCAAATTGGTTATTCAGGGAAGTTGTGTTGATGATGTTGTGCAAGCTTTATTAGAGGAATTTAAAATTCAAAATGTAAATTTAAATTGTAACTCAGTTTCAAATAATGAAAAAAACAAAAAAACATCTGACAAAACAACTTCAAATCATAACTATAGTGCATATATTGGTGTTGATGAGTCCGAAAAGGAGATTTCTTTGGCCCTCTTGTCATTGCAGGTGTTTGTGTAAACGAAGACAACAAGCAACTTTTTATTGATATGGGAATAAAAGATAGCAAAAAAATCAATGACAAAACTATAAAAAAAATGAGTTTGGAAATTCAAAAACGTTCAGTTTGGTCAACGGTCATGATTACTCCTACAAAATACAATGAACTTTATTCAAAGTTTAAAAACTTAAACAAATTACTTGCTTGGGGGTATGCAAGAGTTATTGAAAACATTCTCAATAAATATCCTTGTGAATATGCTTTGTCGGACAAGTTTGCAGATGAAAGTTTAATAAAAAACGCTTTAATGAAAAATGGAAAAAATATTATTTTAGAGCAAAGAATAAAAGCCGAATCCGATATAGCTGTGGCTTGTGCTTCTGTTTTGGCGAGAAATGCTTTTGTTGAAAAAATTGAAAGTTTATCGTCATATTATGGTATAAACTTCCCAAAAGGTGCATCCAAACTTACAATTGAAGCAGGTCGAGAATTTATTAAAAAATATAGTAAAGATGAATTGAAAAATGTTGCAAAAATTCATTTTAAAACATTTAACGAACTTTAAACATTGACTTTTTCTTCGTTTGAATTTTCTTTGCTTGTTTGACCTAATTTAAACCAGTTGTTTATTAGTTTGTTATTCAAATTATGTTTTTGCAGTATTCCTTTAAATCTTCTTTTAACTCAGGAAGCAGGAAGTAAATAGCTATAAGGTTAGGAACGCTCATTGCAAAGCATACCTGCATCTGTAAAGTCAACGATGCTTCTTAAATTCATCTTGACCCTATGATTATAAACGAGCAAAAAAATAAATTGATAAGTCAA
This sequence comes from Candidatus Melainabacteria bacterium, assembly GCA_022009935.1. Taxonomy (GTDB): domain Bacteria; phylum Cyanobacteriota; class Vampirovibrionia; order Gastranaerophilales; family Gastranaerophilaceae; genus UMGS1477. The sequence goes on from CP091731.1 coordinate 206,093, forward strand.
TATTCTTTTTCGCCCTTCTCCAAACAAATAAGTCCAGCCTTTTTGTCCATAGTATGCCCAAGAGATGATAGTTGAAACTGCAAAAAGAATTATAACAACCGATAAAACATAATCAGCATGTGGTATAACACTTGAAAAAGCAGAAGAGGTAATTTCAATGCCTGAAATGCCTTGTGTATAGTTTCTATAGCTTCCTGTAAGTATTATAACCAAAGCGGTCAGTGTGCACATACACCCGGAGATAAACGGTTCCAATAAAGAAACCATGCCTTGTGATATGGGTTCTTTAGTTTTAACAGTAGCGTATGCAATGGGGGCAGAGCCTGTTCCGGCTTCATTTGACTGAACACTTCGTCTTAATCCTATAATTATTGTTCCTGCAACACCGCCATATATGGCATCAGGCACGAAAGCTTCTTTAATAATTTGCAATATAACTTCAGGTATATGAGTAAAATATGCGCAAATTACGGCACCGCCCAAAAGGATATATAACAAGCACATAAAAGGAACTATTTTCTCTGTAACTTTTGCTATACTCTTTATCCCACCAATAACGGTTAAACCTACAAAAAGTGTAATGACCAAACCACAAATCCAAACATGATTTGCAAATATACTGTTCACATCACCTGTTATGTGTATAATTTGTTGGCATGCTTGGTTTGATTGAAACATGTTTCCGCCACCAAGTGAGCCCAAAAGAAGAAAAACGGCAAAGATTATTGCCAAAGCTTGTCCTAATTTGCGTTTTCTTTTTTTGTTAAACCAAAAGCAATATAATGCATAGGGACCACCGGAGATTGTGCCGTCTTCATTGAAACGACGGTGTTTTACAGCAAGTGAACTTTCTGCAAAATTTTAATGACATTCCAAGTATTGCTCCAACCAATATCCAAAATGTTGCCCCGGCCCATCAATTGAAATTGCCACTGCCACACCTGCTATACTCCCAAGTCCTAATGTTCCTGATAAAGCAGTTGCAAGCGCTTGAAAAGATGAAACTTCACCGCTTGCATTATTATTTTCATCTTTAGTTTTTTTTGAACCAACAATCAAATTTAACGAATGTTTAAATCCCCATATTGGAATAAATCTAAAAAACACCGTAAAGAAAAAACCACCCAACAATATCCACAAAATTGTGATTGGTATTTTTGCACCAAAAATATCAACGGGATAAAATACTATACCTGACAAAATATCCGAAACAGGCGCAAATATTTTGTCTATTGCTTCATCTATTTTTGCGGCGTGGGATGCGTTTTGACTTAGTATAAACATTAAAAATAATAAAAATTGTCGCATATAACCTCGAAATTTGTTTGTTTTACTCATATAGTCTATCATACCAAAAAAATAACAAAACATTTATTGATTGTATATTTTTGTATCTTTTTTTTCTTTTGAAAAATAAATATGTTCTTAAAAAGTCTATAGATAGTCGTTTTGCCTGTAAAGAGTGAATTTTGCTTTTTTGATATATATAAATTTGATATAATAAGAAAATGTAAAAATTGGAGAAAACAAATTATGTCACAATATAAAGGCGGTGTAATTCATTGGACTGCAGGAAGTTACGTCGCAAACAACATCGATAAAAAAGCTATCATTATTTATACGATTATAACTCAAAAGATAAAACTTCAAATGTTATTGAAGGGATTTATAAACCTTCAGATAATTTAAATTGTAACGATGGAAAATATGCACCACACGTTGGTAGATGAATACCGGCAGAATAGGTGTAGCTTTATGTGCTATGGCAGGGTTTAAATCCAAAACAAACATTGGCATCTGTCCGATTGTTAAAGTTCAATTTGAAAAAATGTGTTCTCATATTGCAACTTTGTGCAAATTGTATAATTTGAAACCAAACAATTGGGAAACACATTATGAAATAGGCAAAAAAATACAAAACGGAATTATTAAAAAGACAAGTTTAAATGCTTTAAATATTGGTAAAATAGATATTACCTGCCTTCCTTTTTGAACCAAACATTTCACAAAATCAAATTGGTGATTATATCCGAAACAAAATAAACTGGTATTATTTAAAAGTTTGCTAAAAATTTATTATGCATTCATTTTTGTTCAAGGATTTGTCGAGAATCTTCATAACCGACACGTCCCATAAGTGCATAAGTATAATTTTTTGCTTGTTCAACCCCAGGTTGATTATAAGTATCAATATTGTAAAGTTCGCCAATTATGGCAGTTTGAACTTCAAGCATATATAAAAGTTGTCCTATATGATAAGCATCTATTTTGTCTAAAGTTATCGTTACATTTGGACGTTTGTAGTCTGTCAAAGCAACTTTTGTGGCATCAGCTTCTGCATCAAGAAGATAATTCACTGTTTTGCCACCTAAGTATCCAATTCCGGTATATTCAAATATTTTGGGGATTTCTAAAGTTGTATTGAAATTTTTAACGCGAATGAAATTAATTATTTTATTGTTAGGACCTTCGTTAAAAAGTTGGATTTGAGAGTGTTGGTCAGTTGCACCAATTGCACGAATTGGTGTTTGACCGACATTCACAATATTTCCGTCTTTATCGACTTCTTTGCCTAAAGACTCTGCCCAAAGTTGAATATACCAATCAGCAACATACTTAAGTTTGTTTGAATAAGGCATCATAACAGAAATATTTTTGCCTTTTCAACATCAAGTAAATAATGAATTAAAGCATTTTGTGCTGCAACATTATTCCATATATCTGTATTTTTCAGTGCTAAATCCATATCTTTGACACCTTGCATAAGCTGGTCAATATCTATACCAACAAGTGCAAACGGAAGCAAGCCGACAGATGAGAAAACAGAAAACCTTCCTCCGACATCATCCGGAACAACAAAAGTTTTATAACCTTCTTGGTCTGAAAGTTGACGTAAAATACCTATGTTTTGGTCAGTAATAGCCACAATATTTTTTCGATAATTTTCATCAAGTAATTCCTCAAGTCTATTTTTAATTATCATATACTGTGTCATTGTTTCTGCTGTTGAACCTGATTTTGTGACAACACAAACAAGTGTACGTTTTAAATCCAGTATATCAAGCAAACCGTTCATTTGGTCGGGTCAATATTGTCCAAGAAAAAAATTCTGGGCAAATTTTTTCTTTGTTCTTTTGTAAGCAAATTCCAATATGCCGGCAACAAAGACTCGCTGACAGCCATGCCACCCAGCGCAGAACCGCCTATACCAAGAACCAAAATATTATCAAAACGACCTTCAACTAGTGCTGCATATTCTTTTACGTACCACACTGTTTCTTCGTTATAACCTAAATTCATCCATTGAAGCATCGCCCCGGGTTTATCTTTTATGGAGTTTAGATGCATAATAATTTTTGAAATTTGATTTTTATAATTTTCAAAAGCTGCTTGAATATTCAGTCCATTCTCTGACCCTACAACTTCCTCTCTTACATTATTATAATCAAACTTTAACATCAAATACTCCCTTTTTTTACAAATTATTGCTGATTTTATTTTAATATAAAGATGTTATAAAGTTTGTTAAATTTTGTAAAATTATTTCAAAAATTGAAATTTACGTAGGTTTTAAATCCTTTATATAAATATATAATAAGTTTTATAAAATAAGGAGATTTTATTATGTCATCAATGAGTGTACAAAACCAAGGCAACAACTATGATAAACAAAATAATGGTAACTCGTTTACTAATAAAGCAAAAAAATAGCAGGTGAAATTGGCAATGCATTTCTTGATGGTGCTGTGAGTATTGCAAAAGATACTGCAAAAGATGAAGGTAAAAGAATTGCTGAACAAGCTATAAACCAACTAGCCGGCTCAATATTTAATCAAAAATAAAAATTTATGGTAAATGTCGTTTACAATTAAAACAGAAAGTTTCATCACGTCTTAATTTCGTTGAACAAAATGGACATATTTTGTAAGTTTCACCATCTTTTGGTTCGTAATGAAGACGTTTTTCCTTTTCTTTTGTTTCTTTTAATATTTGGCAACAGTTTTTTATAAAAGGTATTATTAAAATTAGTAAAAATAAAAATATCCATAATTTAAAAAATAATATAAATAGTATTAATAAAAAAAGTGCGCTTATGCATCCGGGAGTAAATCTGAAAATCAATTTTTAATACCTCCCATAATACTTTTGGGCAAGCTTATAAAAGGTTCTTGCAAATACAAAGGGCTAACATTACCGTACAAAAATTTCTTATTTTGTGTTTCATTAGAAAGTTTCTTATAGGTTATTTTAAGTAATTTTTCTCCTAAATCAAAATTATGTAATTCATAGTTCAAAGCATTTTCTATAACATTTGACATTTTATCATCAGTTATTACATTTGCATTTTGTATTAATTTAACAATATCTTCACATTTTACCATTTGTGGTGCAAAAATACATTTATCATTTTCAAATATGGAAATGAATGCATTATTTTTTCTTGCATCAAGAATAACCGCTGTTTTTTCTGTTTGATTATTTAAGCTTGATAAAATTTCAAAAGAATTTACCCCCACAAGCGGAATATCAAGCTGTGAAGAAATAACTTTTGCAGTTGTTAAAGCAGCACGGATGCCTGTAAAGCTTCCGGGATCAATATTCACACCCAATGCATCTATGTCTTTTAATGTTAATGAAAATTTTGATAATACTTCAATAATTGTAGAAGCAAGGTGAGCACTTGCATAATTGTTATTTTCATTCTCCATAATTTTTGAATATAAAACTTTATTGTTTTCACCTAATGCCATATAAAGTTTATTTAAAGCTGTATCAAAGCATAATATTTTCATTATTTTGCATACCTTTTATTATAGAATTGTACTTTTCAAATTGGGTTGTAAAAATAAATTCACGTTTTGTTTCATCAATATAATTAATTTGGACATTTATACACTCAAATGGTGTTTTTAAATTTGAAAACTGTGCCCATTCAATAAATGTCACAACGTTTGAGTCAGTATATTCTTCTAATTCATCAAATATTGATTTTACTCCTTCATTTTCAAGTCGGTATAAATCGAAATGGTAAATTGGAACAATACCTGTTTTATATTCGTTTAAAATAACAAAACTTGGGCTGGTTATTTGTTCTTTTACTCCAAGCGATTTTGCAACTTCACGACAAAAAGCAGTTTTGCCTGCACCGATATCACCATACAAACAAACACAAATGCCTGTTTTTATAAATTTTGCAAATTTTTGAGCAAGCATTTTCGTGTCATTTATATTATTTGCTATAAATTTATATTCATTCATAATTTAAATTTTAGCATAAAAGTTTCGTAAAAAGTATTAATTGAACTTTCAACGCTATAACTAATCTAAAATCAATCCGCGTTGGTGGATGAAATCCAAAATTGAACGCATGAAATCCGTCATATAAAACACGCTTGTTGTGGCGAAACTAGGCTTTTATATAACGGGCTATCGCGCGTTCAATACATTGACTTCATTCCTCAATGAGAATTGATCTTTGGTTGTTTATTGGCATTGAAGTCCAATTATATCTTTTTTCTTCATGTTTGTTACGCCATAATAGATTAGTGCAAGGGGCTTTAGCCCTTGCGACCCTGTAGAACTGCAAAATTGTTTATCTGATAATAGCAACAAATGCAACCCATACGCCGATTGGAACAAGCAGTGCTTAATGAAACAGTGTCAAGCGGCCGTCTGTTTGAGTGCATAGCACGAGTTAAGGCCGCTCGGGTTGAATTTAGCACAGCTGTGACAATCAAAGGGGTTGCGTTTTTGTGCAACTTTGACACCAAAGTTGCCCCGTCCGGAGGACTTAAAATATATAATTAACATTTTGTAGGAATACAAACAAAATAATTAAAAGCATTAATTGAACTTCAACGCTATAAACAAGCAAAAGTCAACCCACGTTGGGGAATGAAGTCAAATTGTTGAACGCGCGCTGTCTTGGATTACGTCGGGTTCGGAACTATGCAACTCCGTTTCATAATTTTTTACAAAATTATTTCACTCCGTTCAGTTCCTCACAATCAGGCAAAGCCAACGACGAATCCGCAGCCCGTCATATAAAACTAAAACAAAAAAATGTTTCGTAAAAAGCATTAATTGAACTTTCAACGCAAAAAGTAATCAAAAGTCAATCCATGTTGGTGAATGCCTGCATCAGTTGTCACGCGTTAGCCCGTTATATAAAAGCTAGATTTCACTAAAACCAACATGTAATTTTATACTTATGTTTTCACAAGATTTATTAATTTAACTTTATCCTTATAACTTAATATGTTATAATTTATGATGATAATTTTGGGTATAGATCCTGGGCTTGCAATAGTTGGATATAGTGTTGTAGAGTATGAAAACAAACAATATAAACTTTTGGCCTCCGGAGCAATAAAAACAAACCAAACTGATAGAGAAGAAAAAACGACTTCTTGAAGTTTTTGAAGACATGTGTTTTTTTATGTGAAAAATATAATCCTGATGTCGCAAGTATTGAAAAATTATATTTCTTTAAAAATCAAAAAACAGTAATGCAGGTGAGTCAAGCTCGAGGGGTGATACTTGCAGCTTTGGAAAAATACAAAATATCAATTTATGGCTACACTCCTATTGAAGTAAAACAAACAATAACAGGTTTTGGTCGAGCTTCAAAGGATGATGTAAAAAAGTATGTAGAATTATATGTTGAATTGCCAAATACAAAACTTGACGACACAATAGATTCAATAGCTATAGCGATTTGTCATACAAGAAATGTGTTTTGAAAAAAAGGGGGGCGGCGCAGCCGACATTTTTTATATTAATATAATCTAAATACGTCGGCTGCGCCGACAACATAAGAAAATTTATGTTATAATTTAATAAATTAAAAACTTGGGGTAAAAAATGGAGTTAGTTTTATTAAAACGAATGGTGATAATATCATCAATACTTGGAGCAATTTTAGGAGTTGTAACTGTTATTCCGGCTGTGAATGTTTTGTCATTTTTTGCAATAATGTTTTTAGCCTCACCATTTGTAATAATTTATATGACAAAATATAATATGATGGGAGTTTTAAATTTAAAACAAACATTAATATATGGGGCAATTATCGGCTTTATATCATTTTTGGGTTTTCCTTGACCTTTGTGCCATTGGCGACTATAATCGGACTGATATATAAAAACTCTTTTTACTTGGGAGTGAACATCTTTTTAGAGAAGGCTTTTTTGTTATGCTTTTGATGGTGGTTTTTGTGGCATTGCTTGGCGGTGCTTTGATGAATTCTTTTAGTTCTTTAATATACCACCAAATAAGAACGTATTTTTTTAAAGATGAAATAGATGATAATATTTTAAACGACAACATAGATTATGAAATAGGGGAATAGAATATGATATTAAATTCAAAAATAAGAACAATAAAATGGGAAAACGGTGTATCAAAATGATAGACCAAACATTAATCCCATACGAGTATAAATATGTGGAAGTCAAAACGATTGAGAAGATGTTTGAGAACATAAAAACGATGATAGTTCGAGGTGCGCCGGCAATTGGTATAGCAGGGGCTCATGGTGTGGTTTTTGGGTGCATTGGCACTTAAGAAAACTGAAAAAGACATTAAAGATTTTAAAAATAAACTTGTAGAAAAGTCAAATTGGTTAAAAACATCCCGTCCAACCGCTGTGAATTTGATGTGGGCAATTGACAAACAAATCGAGGTAATTGAAACATTTGAAGGGTCAAGCTTAGAAAAATTGACAGAAAAGCTTGTAGAAAATGCGATAAGACTTGAAAACGAGGATATTTTGATAAACCAAAAGATAGGTGAAAATGGAGCAAGTGTTGTCAAAAAGTATCAGCCGGCATTTTGACCCATTGCAACGCCGGAGCTTTGGCGACGGTTGGTTATGGTACTGCTTTGGGAGTGATAAGAAGTGCCTTTGCAAAAGATAAAACGATAAAGGTATATGCAGATGAAACACGTCCACGCCAACAGGGTGCAAGACTAACAACTTGGGAACTAATTGAAGATGGCATAGATGTCACATTGTTGACGGATGGCATGTGCTCATATTTTATGAAAAACGGCTATATTGATATGGTGGTGGTTGGGGCAGATAGAATTGCTTTAAATGGTGACACAGCAAATAAAATAGGCACATATACACTTGCAATATGTGCAAAAATATCATAATATTCCTTTTTATATAGCAGCACCAAAGTCAACAATTGATATAAATGTGAAAACAGGTAATGAAATCCCAATAGAAATGCGAAACGAAGAGGAAGTGTTCATTATAAACGGCAAAAGAATTTGTCGAGAAGGCACAAAAGCAATCAATCCATCGTTTGATGTCACACCACATGAATTAATAACTGGAATAATAACAGAAGAAGGTATTTTAACAGGGAATTATGAAGAAAATATTAAAAAGTTATTCACTTTGTAAACTTTTGTAAATTTTTCATTGTGAAATCTAAACTCATAGCAATTTTTTGTTTGTTTTGTATTTTAATATAAGTATGTAAGATAAAATAAATTATAAGGAATATACGAACATGTCCGATTATGGAATTTCACAAAACCAACCAATACAACGATATAATTACCCGGTTGTTGGCAAGAAAAAAGAAAACAAACAAGAAAATATGCAAAAAAGCTGTTACATACACACTGGCAACTTTTGCAAGTCTTGCCGTTGCAACTTTAGTAGGTTATGGCATAGTTAATAAAGGGGCTCGGCGAAAAAAGTTGTTGATGGTGCGAAGAAAGGTGCGCGTGAGGTTGCAAGAAATATTAAGCCCGTGAATCCTGCGAGTGAAGATAGTAGAGATGTTATACTTAAAACCTTGGCTAAGATAACTAAAGGCGAGCAAGTGACATTAAAGGAATTGCGAGAGACTCAAAATGTTTTAACTGAGGTAGCTAAAGAAGAAGCCAGCCTAAAATCAGTTTTATTGGTATTAACTAAAATTATTAATAGATATGAAGGTAGAAAACCTGAAGCGAAAATTACTATTGACGATAGTTTTAAAGCAGAGTTAAATCCCCTTGAAACAGAAGTCCAAAATTCATTAATAAAAATATTTGCAACATCAGATTTCAAAACATATCAAGCCAAGATTGGGTTTAAATTTGACAATATAAATTTAGGAAAATTACCTAATATTCAAAATACGCAAACAAAAAAGGGTATTAACGCTAATAAAAGTGATATTAAATTGCAAGACCTTGTTTTAATTGATGAAGAACACGGCATATATGTTAAACATGATTATAATAAAAAAGAAATGGATGATGACACTGACTTATATATAAAAGATACAAAAGGTAAAATCTATACATTTAAAGCAAGCAAATTAAAAAAAATTGTTGATATACCAGAGGTTGGCGATATTATAGACTCAACAAGTATTGATACATTTGATATTGCTAAATTCGAAATTAAACAATGTCGCCAAACAGGATCATCTGATAATGATTACTATGTATTTGGTTTTAAAGCAGGCACAGATGATACAAAACCTATTAAAGTTTCTAAACTTTCGGCGGATAATATTAACTTGTTAGCTGATGATACAAATGAATTAGAAAAAATTATAGATTGTTCAGCGATTGAGCTTGAAACTGTGTCAGAAGTATTAAAAAAAGGTGTTAGATATTGTGATGCTGGAACATTAAAAGAAGCCGGAAGTACAATTATGTCAAGTATATGTAAGAAAATCAAGGATGCAGATGACACTCAGAAAGCAAACATTATAAAACAAACTTTATCTAAGATTCAAGAATATGACAATGACTCATTAGGGAAAAGCTGTTGTTGATTATTTTGTTAAGAATGCAGGAATAGATAAACCAGCAATTTGGGGAAAAGTTCTAGAAGAAAACAATGGTAAGTTGTGTCCTGGTGGCGAATTGAACGCTTCAGGAATGCTTATAATGAAAGCTATTAAAGAAAAAATAGAAAACGCTAAAGAAGATAAAGAATCGGGCAAGACAATAAATGATGTTAAAGCTCAAATTATTGTTGATTTCTTAAAAGAGATTAATGACTTTAATGACAATTCTTTAGGTAATGCTGCTCTTGAATATTTAGTAGATAACGATTGTTTAAATGTTAAAATTTTTGAAAATGTGTTAAAAGCTCAAGGTAAGTTATTTGTGGACAAAGATAATGGCAAATTGAATAAGACAAGCAAAGACATATTGAGCAAAATTCTATGCAAAGATCCAGACTATGACAGTTTGAATACACTTGTTTCTGACTTAAATTTAACTGAATATACAAACGAGTCTCTTGGCATAAAATTTGACTCTGGAACACTTAAAGTTATTCAATCAAAACAAGCATTTAATCTTGCACAAAGTAACTTAGAAAACCCTTGTTGCTCTTATGGCTTTATCAAAGGCATTAAACCCAACAAACGCAAACGATAGTAAAATTTTTTGAGAATCCGAAAAATTAAACACAGGATTAGATTACGATGAAATAAAAACTAAATTTAAAGATAAAGGTGAAGACTATGCAGATTATACCCCGATTGAAACTGTTTTATATAATGTTGATGCTAATAATGATGCGAAATATGTGCAAAGTATAAAAGACTTACCAGTATTCATTAAAATAATAAACATCAATGGTAAGGATAAATTAGTTAAAACATCTGACGAATTGACAACCACAGGAACTGCTCTAGTTGAGGCTATTAAGACCAACATAAAAGATGAAAATGACATAGCAACAATGTTAGCAGGAATAACTGATGACAAATTTGACTCTGGTGAAATTGGACAATTTGTTGTAGATGAAATTGTTGCAAATACAGATTTCTCCACTTTAGGCAAGGTTTTAGTCAATGATACTTTGAAGGCTAAATTAGTTGATACTTCTGCAACGTCTAACCAATTGACAGGCGTAGGATGTGCTCTAATTGAAGCTATTAAAATGCGAATAAACGGCGAAAGTAATTTTAATGTCAAAGCTGGTTATATATCAAACATGTTAGAAGTAATAGATGATGGCAAATTTGCTTCTGATAAAATTGGACAATTTGTTGTAGATGCAATTGTTGCAAATACAGATTTCTCCACTTTAGGCGAGGTATTAGTCAATACGACTTTGAATGATAAATTCGTTAATAGTACTGCCACTGATGATCAGAGATTAAAACCTTTAGGACAAATCTTGTTAAAAGGATATGCAAATCAAACATTGTCTACAACGCATACAAATATATCATATTCTAGACCAGATGGTCGCGCTGAAAGAAACCGTATTGGCACAGGTATTACTATAAATGATGTTAGATTTAAATTTTACAATAAAGATAATGAAATAAAATACTACGTTGGTCAAACAAGATGACAATAAAAATATCAAAAAACGCTTTATATCAAGCCGGATATAAGGCGTTTTTTTCACTAATTTTCATACTTTGTTTAAATTATATATTAAGTTTAATAAATTTTTATATAATCTATCAAACCCTTTACTTTATTATACATCTTTTTTTATAAAATGCAAAAAAAATATTATTTAAACAACTTTTCAAACTCTTTGTCTTGTTGTCTGATGGTATAAGTGCCATAAATTATCATATAAATAATACACATTATTCCAAAAAATTGTCCAAATTTAATAAATATTGTTTCCATGAATATTCCTTGTTTCGTTTATAAATCTATTAATAATTATTCTTTTGGTTAAGTAAGCATTTAAAAATAAAATAGCCAGTAAAAATCCAAGAATTGATATAACTATTTTTAAAACGCATAGGCTCTGATATTACTAAAGCTGAAGCTCCACCACCTACAATAAACATTCCGTTCCATAAATGGTCCATTTCTTTTGTATTATTGCTTATACAATTTCTCAAATTCTTTATTTTGCTTACAATAAATATATGTTCCATATATTGCCATATATAAAATGCAGGTGAGAATAAAAAATTTTACAAACTTTACTAAAAATATTTCCATTTATTATATCCTTTTTTGATTTGGTTAATGCTTTATTAATTTCAATTCGTTTTATAAAATAAGCGTTAAAAAATAGAATAGCTATTATAGCTCCAATTGCTGCTAAAATTATTTTAAATACATTTAAATCTGATGAAATTATAATTGCAATCGCTCCACCACCCACAATGAACATTCCGTTCCACAAATGGTCCATTTCTTTGTATTATTGCTTATACAACTTTTCAAACTCTTTGTCTTGTTGATGAAATCTATAAGTTCCATAAAGAGTTGCGGTTATTATAAATATTAAAGCAGTAAGTTCACCAATTGTTTCTATCGACACAGGAAGCCTCCGTTTTTCTTATTAATTCTGTTAGAATAATGCGTTTTGTTAAATATGCATTCAAAAATAAAAAAGAATATTAAAATTCCAGTGTAACCAAATATAAGTCTAAGATTATTTGGTTCATAAACTAAAAATGCAATCGCTCCACCACCCACAATGAACATTCCGTTCCACAAATGGTTCATTTCTTTAGCTATCATATTTAACTTAAGTTCAACATTATTCATATAATTATTATATGAAAATTTATATCTTTTACAAGCATTTATCCTTGTTTAAACATATTGGGTTAAGCATTTGTAGTGACAAAGTCAGGCACGTTTTTTGTTTTTTTTTTGCCAAAATAGCCAACGATAAATCAACAGCCAATATGTAAAGGCAAAATAGTAGTAATAAAGGCTTTATATCATTTGATATAAAGCCTTTTCATAGATTTTCATACTTATTTGGTTATTTTTTATTTTTTTTCAACACGTATAGCACTGTCAGGACATGTCAAAGCACATGCACCACAGCCAATACAAATGTTAGGATCCGGTTGAACAGCAGGTGTAGCATAAATACCAACTTCATTTGACCAAGAAAGGCACTTTTCACCTTTTGCATTCATAGGACATTTTTCCAAACACAAACCACAGCCTTTGCACAAATCTGTATACAAAAGCCAGTCTGCTTTCCCTTTTTGAACACCTTCAACTTTTTATACCTTTTATATTGTTGTTTTTCACTCATTTTATTACATCCTCTTTTCTATACACATTGGCTTTTTTTCAACAAGTTTCATACCACAATCAAGTGCTTTATAGTTTAATTCACGTAATTCAGGTTTTTATCAAACTTTTTGCCCAAAGCATGTTCCATAGCTGATTTAACAAAATCAATCGGCATAACTTTAGTTGCTTGAATAATTACACCTAAAATAATTATGTTGAATACACGAACACTCAACTCATCATCATGTGCTATTTGGTTTGCAGGAATGCCAATAACTTCTTTGCATTCAACAGTTGGTTTTGTGTGACAAACTGATGTATCATAAATAACAACTGTATTTTTGTCAATATAAGTTTGGCATCTTTCAATTGCACGGTCAGACAACATAATGACTATATCACCTTTTTGAAAAACGAGGTTCACCAATTTTTTCATCACCGATTTGACAAAAAGCAATTGAAACACCACCACGTTGTTCAACACCAAAGTTTGGTATATAAAGTATTTCTTTATTTGCTTCATAACCTGCTTCAACTAATATTTTAGCAACAGATTGTACACCTTGTCCGCCTTCACCGGCTAGGACTATTTTTGTTCTTGTCATTTTTTTCTCCTTTAAAAAATTAATTAAGTCCTTCGGGAACAACAAAGTCTTTAACTTCAAAAAATTCTTCCATTTTTGCAAGTCTTGCAAATGTGTCTTTGTTGTTAGTTCTCCAGTTTAGAGGACATATTGATAATACTTCAACAAAAGAAAAACCGCCGTTTGCAACATTTGTAACTGCTTTTTTCAATGTTGCACGAAGTTTTCTTACATTGCTAACTGATGAACGAGCCACAAATGATTTAGCAGGGTCAACTATTGAAGCTACCATTTCTGCACCTTTTGCAGGTTTTCCGGTTGTTTCACAGTCACGACCGTATGGAGTAGTTTCTGTGATTTGTCCCGGCATTGTAGTTGGTGACATTTGTCCGCCTGTCATACCATAGTTTGTATTATTACATAACAAGATTAACATGTTTTCACCACGAACAGAAGCGTTTACCAAGTGTTGTGAGCCAATAGCCAAACCGCCACCATCACCCATATATGCGATACCTACTGTTCCCGGATTGGCACGTGTAACACCATAAATAACCGGTGTTGTTCGACCATGGTGTGTTTGAACTGTGTCTATATTCATAAAGTTCCAAGACAACAAACTGCAACCGATGTCACATCCAAACACTGAACGCTCTTGTAAACCCAACTCATCAATTACATAAGCAAGGCTTTTTAATATAATACCATGTCCACATCCGGGGCAAAATTTACTTGCTCCAACTTTTTGTATTTTGTGTACTTGGTATTTGTGGTGGTAAATTTAATAATTCTACCATTTTATTCTCCTTTATTTATATTTTATTTATGCAACTACTTGTGATGACCCAATCATTTCTTCAACTTTGTGAATTAAATCATCACCTGTAACACCAACACCCATTTTGAATAATGTTGAATATGGTGTTGTTAATCCGTATAATTTTTTCCAAAACCATACGAGCTAATTGACCATTTGCTGATTCTGTAAATAATATTTGTTTTGAACGTTTTACAGCATTACGTAATGGTTCAACAGCTAATGGACGAATAGTGATAGGACGGAACAAACCAACTTTTATTCCTTTTTCACGTAAAGCATCAATAGCTGTTTTAGCTGAACGAGCAACGATACCGTGAGCTATAATTAAAATTTCAGCATCGTCTGCTTTGTATTCTTCATATTCTGCCACTTCTTTAGCCATTGCATCAAAGTCTTTTTGATAGCCTTCCAAGTGTTCCATCAACTCTTCTTCTAAGTTGAATGTGTTTCTTAAGTGATTAGCATCACGGTCAACACCGATTTTACCAACAGCTCTTAATTCAGCAGGTGTCGGTTCCATTGTAATACCACGAGTTGCCGGGTCATACATCATAACAGGTTCTCTCATTTTACCTTGATAACCGTCAGCTAAAATAAATGTTGGGAATCTATATTTCCAAGCTGTATTGAATGCTTTTATAACATAATCATATAAATCTTGGTGTCCTGCTGTAGAATAAACAATACGGAAACCTTCGCCATTGCCACCAAAGCAAGTTAAGTTTGTTTCTTGTTGAGCATATATAACAGTGGCAGTAGATATTCCCCACGTTGCATAACTGCACATACAAATGGTATTCTCATCATTTCAGCCATGCTCATTGCATCTTGCATGATAACGTTTCCTGGCCTGCTGTTGCCGTAAAAGCACGTTTGCCTGCCAATATACCACCAATTGTCGAAAAACCGGCTGAGATTTCATCTTCTGTTTGCAAGAAACCTGCTTCTGTTTTTTGGTAACAATTTACACCAAGTGTGCATAATTTCATTTTGGGGAGTGATTGGATAACCATACATAAACTCAGCTTGTGCTGCATTTGCTGCGTATGCTATTACTTCATTCCCGGTTAGAAACATTTTAGTGTCTTTTTTCAATTAGTTTTTTAACCATTTTTCTACCTTCTTTTTTTACTTCACAATTTATACTTTAACACAAATACACTTTTTTTACAATTTTTTATATTTCTTAATAAAAAAAGAGACTTTAATTAAAAACCTCTTTTTTTTTTTTATGTTGTTTATTTAAATTTTCCTATCAATTTGTTTCAAAGCCCATCGGTCATTGGTAAAACAACATCTTTACCACTATAATTTAAGGTTGCAAAGTCTTTACCATCTTTTGAATGTGTTGTTACATTTTTTTGAATTTGTTTTTCTAAAAATGGAGCACATATTGCCTTAAAATCTCCTTTTGCAATTCTAACCATTGTGTCTGTAAAAATTGTGCCATTTCCAACATCGTTAAATTGACCTCTTTTTTCAATAACATGCAAAGTGCCGTTTTCTCCTGCGGGTTTAAGAATTCCTTCTGTCACATGCCATTTGCGTACACCATGGTCATCTTTTTTAAAGTATCTTCTTTAACCGGGTCACCCAAACGACTTGCTATTTCTTGCAAGCCTGTTGGAGTAAACAAAGTTTTGCCAATATTTGTCATTACTTCATTTTTGTCACCTAATGCTGCATTTAATTTATTAATATCAGGTTTTTCAACAACTCTGAAAGATTTTCCGTCTATCATTTGGAAAAAAATGCACCAAGTTTTTTCTCTTGTTTCTTCTTTTGTTGCAACATAACCATGTGTTATAACTGACACATTTAGATCGTCTTTCAACTTTTTATATTCTGTAATTAAAGACGAATAATCCTTGTCTCCATAATAGCCAACATCATCTGTATAAGTAAATAATACAGGTTTGTCGCCTTTTATTATCCCTTGTTTTAAACCTTCAACCAAAACAGTTGCATCACCATCACTTTTTTCTGTTTCAATAATTTCAACTTTTTTCATCAGGAGATAAAACTTGAGCTTGCATCATATGAAGCAACTCATTGTTTGATGTTGTTAGATATACAGGTCCTTCTTTATCCTCACCTAAAATTGCAGGCAAAGGCATGATTGTTTTGTTTGTTTCATCTATACCGAGTTTGTCAGTTATGCTTTTTCGAATTTCAGCACATCTTGAACCTTGACCGCTTAAAAGCAAAGCTTTATCCGCAAGAGCATCAGTCGTTTTTGTATATTCTTCTCTATTTGAAACCAATTGCTGAGTTGCTTTTCTCCAACCAAATTTTTTAATAATTTTTGTGATTCTTTATTACTTTGGGCTTTCGTTGTTAAATTTCTCATAAAATTTATAAATCTTAAGGTTGCTTTTTTCACCTGTTCTGATTGCGAATCTTTTGCAACTTGTGGAATAAGTATTCCAAATGATGTATTTGCTTTCTTTGACTTAGAATTTACATTTTTGTACGAAAAATTTGCACCATTAATGCCATTAATCTGCATGAGATATCTCCTCCTAAACTACATATATTATGCTATATTTTACAAATATTAAGTGTTTTATTTCTACGATTGTAAATTTTTGTAAAAAAATAATAAAAAAAGTAGCAAATTTTTTTTTACGGTTTTTTATATAAGTGTAAAACTCCTCTATAAACTCCGTAATACTAATTCTATCCATCACGGCTCATTTTATGAGTCGTTTTTTTATTTTTCAAGATACAAAGTTTTAATAGCTTTTCCAATAATAACCGCAATTAGACTAAAAATAATATCATAAAATATTTTTATACCGCTTGATGAAGACAACCAATTTGATATATAGCTAAATGATTCGTGTTTAAACATTAAAACCGTCATCATATACAAAATGCCAATAATATGTATCATCAATACTCCGATTACGGCACTTTGTACATACGATTTAAAATTATTATATTTGCATAGAATAGTGCTTACTATAAAGCCGCTTGGAATATAAGCAAGGATGAAGCCAAAAGTATATTTAAAAAGATAACCTGGATCTCCGCCAAGAGCAAAAATTGGCACAAAAAAATAACCCAAGCAAAATATATAAACTTATCGCTATAAAACCATATTTTCTGCCTAACATTGAAGCAACAAACAAAACAACAGGTATTTGAGGGATATACTTACAACAATTTGTATAATCTATTGTTGTTATACGCTTTAATAAAAACGTTGGCAATCCAATTTTGGTCAATGTGATTTGTGTAAAGGTTGCAACAGTTATTAAAAAATTCCCCACAAAACAAATACGCAAATTCCGAGTGAAAATCTTATTTTGTTATTTTGTCTAATTGTTGTTTTTCTATCCATAAATTATTTCTATCTTATTTATTTTCTTTTTTTATTTCATTATATATTGTTTTAAACTTATTATAAAATATATTTTCGCTAAACATAATTAAAGCATTTTCGTTATTGTCTTGATAATAATTTTTACGAATACCAACAGATGTCATGCCAAATTTTTCATATAAACTTATTGCTTTATCGTTTGATTCACGAACTTCAAGAGTGATATATTTTATTTCTTCTTTGTAACAAATGTCAACGAAAGCACACATAAGGGCTTGTGCAATTTGTTTTCGTTGAAAATTTTTGGCGACTGCAAAAAGTTGCAATATGAGCTTCTTCAAAAATTAACCAACAACCGATAAATCCAATCAAAGTGCCATCTTCAAGTGTTGCGACCAAATATTTTGAAAGTTCATTGTTTAGCTCGGTATAAAAAAGCATCCTCATACCATCTATGATTGCCAAAAGCATCTTTTTTCAATTTCAGACACCTGTGGCACATCCTCTTTTACCATTTCTCTTATGATTATTTTTAAACAATCATTTTCCATAATTTTTACTTACACAAAATTTAAGCTATTTGGTTGCAAAGTCCAAACCCCACAAGGACAAACACCGGCACACACACCACAACCTATACATCTTTCGATGTTTGAAGTATAAACTGTTTCACCTTTTTCGTTTTTAAACTTTTCAATGGCACCTGTAGGACAAGCATTCAAACAAAATTCACAATCCCTGCAAGTTGCACAGCTTAAACACCTTTTATCTTCTTCATACCCAGGAGTGTTTTGAACTTTTATCGGCGAGTAAGTTGTGTAGTATTCAGGTTTTATGTCTTCCTTATCAACTTTTGGCCGTTTATCATATCTGCTTAAAGGTAAATTTTCAAACATATTAATGATATTGAATGCACATTTTCGACCGTCAGCAATTGCATTTGTAAATAATCCTTGTTTTACACTATCACCAATTGCAAAAATTTTACTGTTAGCTTCACATTGTTGAAATTCATTGACTTTTATCATATTACGTTCATCTAGGTATGAATTATCTAAAAAGTCAAAGTTTGGTCTGTCACCAATTGAAATAATGACATTGTCAGCTTCAAGCAAAGTGCCGTCTTTAAGCCACACACCTTCTTTTTGTTATTTTGTCTGTGTAACAAGGCCAAAGTATTTTTGCACCAAGGCTTTGAGCGTGTTGTATTTCTTTTCAAAAGCCATTGGTTTCTGTATGTCAATTGCTGTAACTTCACAAGCCCCCATTTGATAAGCACCTATTACAACATCCATAGCTGCATTGCCGGCACCGATGATAACAACTTTTTTGCCGAGTTCAACTTTTTCACCTTTGTTTATTTTTTTCAAGAAATCAAGTCCTTTAATCAAATGTTGATGCCCTTCAAAAGGTATTACAAAAGGTGTATGCGCTCCGATTGCTATAACTGTTGCATCGAAATTTTTCTCAAGTTCACTGAAATCACTTTCTTTAACTTTCTTATTTAAATTAAACTTAATTCCACAATTTTTAATTCTGTGCAAGTCCGCATTTAAAGATTCGCGAGAAAGTCTGTCTTTAGGGATAACTTGGGTAAGTTTTCCACCAATTTTTGCATCTTCTTCAAAAACTTCGACTTCAAATCCTTTTTGTTTTAATACCCAAGCACAAGATAATCCGGCAACCCCTGAGCCAATAATGGCAATTTTTTCTTTTTTTGTCTGTTTTAAATTTTTCAAACTTCACATCACGTGACATCATTGCCAAATCAGATATTTTTATATGTTCATCAACAAAACAACGTGAACAGTTATCCATACATAACTGAGGGCAAACTTCACCGCAAACGCTTGAAGGGAAAGGACTATAGTCAAATATTAGGTCAACAACTTCTTTAATTTTTCCTTGTTTAATCAAATTTATACGTTTTTGTGTTGGAATGCCTATCGGGCAACCAAATTCACAAGGTGCAGACAGCTTGTTATTATTCCAATATGGAATTCTTAAACGTTTATCACCTTTTGTTATAAATTCTTCAACTTTTAAATCGTCTTGATAAAAATCTCCAAAAATGCCACCTTGAACCCACATTTTTTCTCGAAAATCTTTGATGGAAATTCTATTGTTCTTTTTTGTAGCACTGTATGGTTTTGCGACTATTTTTTTCCATTCACTCCAAACACAAAGTTTTTTAAGTTCTTCAAGTCTATCGATTTTGTTCAAAAATTCATTGATACCAATATTTAGAAAATTGACATCTTGTTCATTTAAATCCTCAACCAAAACAGAGTCAGACAAATCGGATATATTTCCTCGAACATAGATTGTTCCGCCAACCATGCCGACACAAGACCGATGTCCGAGAACCGATTGATAATTTTCGCAATCCAAACCGCAAATGACAGCAGTTCCACCGCCCATAAATTCAAACGAAAAAGAGCCCGTGTTTTTAAGCACCCAAAGTTGTGGAGCATCAAATTTAGGGTCATGCTTCATCAAAGAACCGGAACGAGTGCCAACCCGACCGCCGATAAAAATTCTTCCGCTTGCAGCACAATGTCCGGTTGTGTCGCCACCATCTCCTTTGACAACAATTTCGGCTCCGGCATTTAACCAACCTACATCCGCAGGAGCAGAACCTTCGACAACAATGCTTGTTCCTTTCATTCCCATTGAACCGACACGTTGACCCGGGTTTTTAACTATAAATTTTAAAGAACCTTCTTTGTCTTTAACCCACAATGGACCACCAATGTTATGTTGTCCGCAAGCGTTGATTTTAAATTGGGTATAGCCTTCATCCATTTTTTGATATATCAACTGGAAGCAATTTTTGAGTTGACAATCTTTTATTATTTTCTAATGAATCAATTTCACATATTTCTAATTTGGAGTCTTTAACAAACATGTTGTATTCCTAACCTCTCAGCTATATTTTTATCGACAGAAACCAGAGCATCGGAGCGTCCTATAGGAAGAGAACTGTTACCGATAGGCGCCATTAATTTTTTCAATTCAAGATGTGTTGCAAGAAAATAATTAACAATATTTTGTGCAACCTTGTCAATGTCAAGTCTTGCAACAAGAAGCGGATTTTGTGTTGTTATACCTGCAGGGCAATTGCCTGTGTTGCAAGCGTTACATTTTCCACTGTCGTTGCCTAAGCAACCTGCGGCTTGAAGCCAAAGCCTTCCGGCAAAAATACCGTTTGCCCCCAAACACATCATTTTGAATGCATCGGCGGCTAATGCACCCCTCATACCAAGTCCGCCACCTGCCCAAAGAGGGATTTGACCTTGTTTACCTTGGTGTACCGCTGCAAGATAACAATCACGCAAACGTGACACAATCGGATGTCCTGTATGATTTAAAGATATTTCATACGCTGCTCCGGTTCCGCCTTTGTATACCATCTAAGAAGAAACCCCCAACAATATTATACGGGTCGCGAAGCAAATTGTTATAAACCGAAACACTTGTGACTGAAGCTGCAACTTTTATAGCAACCGGAACTCTAAATTTGAAAGCTGAATTTAGTGACAAAAACATTTTTTGCACACTTTCTTCAATTGAATACAAACCTTGGTGATTTGGAGGTGAAAGTAAATCAGCTTTTTGGAACACCGCGAATTTCTTGAATATGACGAGCTACTTTTTTAGCCATAAGAAGTCCGCCGTCACCCGGTTTTGCACCTTGTCCGATTTTTATTAAAATGCCTCCGGGGTCTTCTGTCATTTCAGGCATTGTATTTATAATACGGTTCCAACCAAAGTGGCCGGATGCTATTTGAAGTATCATATATTTTAAATAACGTGATTTTAAAAGCCTTGTCGGGATACCGCCTTCACCTGTGCACATTCTTACTTTTAAACCGCACACTTCGTTTAAATATGCAGTTGCAATGGCAAGTGCTTCCCACATTCTTGTAGATAAGGCTCCAATTGACATATCACCTATTATAATAGGGTAAATCCAATTGACAGGTGGCATGGATTTTGATATTTCCAAATTGCCGTTTTCATTAACGGCAAGAGGCAGTTCTTCAGGTGGCATAATCCGACCAAATGGAGCAAGAACATCAAATGTATGACGTTGAGCATCAAGCGACGGGTCTGTCATTTGTGAAATTCTGCCTATTTTTATTTTATCAAGTGTTCTACCTTCTGTGTTTAAATTTGAGCGACCGCCTCTTTTTATTGAATCAACATGCTCGCATTTATACTTAATATTAAAACGACTTTCATCTTCATGAACTGCTTTTATTGCACCGTTTGGGCAAACACGGCTACAAACTCCACAGCCTACACAATTTGATGCATTTCTGGCTATTTGTTTGATGACAGGAACCGTAGTTGTTGTAACTTGAGGAGTTGGTACATCACCAACGCTTAGAACTTTTCTTCGTTTTTCAACATCAACTTTTATTGCATTGAAGCTACAAGCTGCAACACATCTTCCACAAAGCGTACATCTTGTTGAGTCGTATTGTATTTGCCAATTTAAATCGTCTTTTGAAATTTCGTTTATTGTTGCCATCTTTCAACCTTTAAATCATTATTAATTACAACCATTTCACGTTCATTAGGGTAAATATCATTGCTGATATCCCTTTGAGGCAAAACTTCATTTATACCTGTAACTTCAGATGTTACAACAACTGTATCATCTGTAGAACCTACAACGATTGGTCTTAATTTTTTAGAATCACAAGTTGTAAACATTGTTCCATCAGGTGTTACAGCTATTACTGTGTTTTGACCGTTAATTTCCAAATGAGCCAAGGAAGATTTTATTCGAGAAAGAACTTTTGCATCTTCCCTTTTTTCCATTTCTTCATATGGTAGTGGAGTGATAACGTGTTTGAAATATTTTAACGGCCATTTTAATATTTTGTTAACATAGTGAAGAGTGTATAAAAAGCATTGCGAATCACTTTCAAAACCTATATAGCCTTTGTGAAGCTTTCTTTGGAACAGCTTGTTTTTTTCGTAAAAAGTATTTTCTCCGTTCACAAGTGCACAATATCCTTGAAGAAAAAAAGGATGTGCTGCATAACGAACAATGTCATAATTTGTATTTTGTCGGCATTGAGCGGTTATAATTTTAGCAGTAAAATCTTTGTTTTCATCCCACAAACCGAAATACGTTCCTATATCTTTTGGGTCGCCTATTTCTTTTAGCATCAAAGTATCCGGCCAAAATGAATAGACATAACCTTCATCTGTTTCACTTAGTGCATTTCTTAATTTTAAGCGTGTGTTTAAAAGTAAATCCTCTTTTTCTTCTTTGGTTGCATATTTGTATGTTTTAGGATAATTAAAAACTTCAAACACATAATTTGGCATGGGTTCAATGTTCAATTTGTGAGCTTCTTCAACTTTCATATCAGGCGCCCATTGCATTACCCTTATAAAACCAATGTCGTGCAATATTTTCTCAGCAATATGCATACCCTCATCGGTGCAAGCCATTGAAAGAATAGGAAAATCTTTATAATGTTCAAAAACACCGCCTAAATCCTGCATAACAAATGCAAAACCTGAATTATCATGTCCTTTTTTGCTGCGAACGCATAAGCTTTAAAGCAATGCTTGGATGCATGTAACGTTTTGATTTTAAAGCACCTATTCTACACATATTTTCCCTCACCTCAAAGTCTAAGTATATATTTCGACTTCTATTTTTACACATTATGACTATAATAGTTTATAATTAACAATTTTGTCAAGTTTTATTTATAATTTTTACATTCCAAAATGTGTCAACAAAGCTACAAGATTAACTTGCACCAAACGCAATAGGATAAGTGCAATGATTGGGGATAGGCTCAAACCGCTTGGAAGAGTTGTAAATTTGCTAAAATTTCCAAGTATGGATCCACAAGCAATGCAAGAATTTTTGCAGGCTGCTTGTCCCAATTTACGTTTGGTATCCATTCCAAAAAAACCTTAATAATTATTATCCACCAGTAAATTTCAAATGCCTGATATAATAATTTTGATATCATTTTATTTATTCCTTTGTTTTTATAATCTGGAATTTGCTAAAGTATTTTTGCAATCACACTCAGGTTCAAGTGGAAGCGACTCAATTAGATTAAACAATACTTTTTTTAGATTTTCAATATTTGAATTAAATACTTTTATAACGTCTTGATGAGAAACAGGAGGAACATCTCCGGCTAAGCCACAATCATAATCGGTAATTAAAGCAATAGTTAAAGGACACATATCCATTTCTTTGACCAAATGAACTTCAGGATACTGACTCATATTAATAACTTCCCAACCTTGATTTGAAAAGAACTTTGACTCAGCTGTTGTTGAAAATCTTGACCATTTATAACAACAACAGTTCCTTTTTTCGTGATAATTTACGCCTGAGTTTTTATCTTTTATAGCATACTGTCTTAAGTTTTCGCAATATGGTAAAGCAGCACTTGGATGTGTAACAATGGGTACCATCAAAAAATGTGTCTTTTCTGCCTTGAGTAAAGTTTACATATTGGTCACAAATTACGAAATCGCCGGGCTTGACATGTTTTTGAAGACTACCGGAGGCACAAGGTGATATAACTCTTTTTACACCGACATGTTTCATAGCCCAAACATTTGCACGAAAATTTATTTTATGGGGTAAAATGCTGTGGTCTGAACCATGCCTTGGCATGAATGCAACATTATGTTCTCCTATTTTGCCAATAAGCAAGCTGTTGCTTGGTGCACCATAAGGTGTTTCTATTTTAACTTCTTTTATATCATCCAAAAATTTGTAAAAGCCCGAGCCTCCAAAGACACCAATATCTGCTATATTTTTATACTCCATAACTAATTTTCCTTTATTATTAATTATTCTTTATCTTTTTGAACACGAGTGCCTGTTTCTAAAATACTATTTTCACATTCATCCGTACTATTTGTATAAACTTTACCGTTTGAAGCATATCTGATACGAAATACTTTTCTTTTTTTACAATCGATTGCTAAATCAGCTTCACTTCCTGCTGCGCCATCAGTATTTACTAAAAATATAAGTCATCATCAGTTGCATCTTGCAAAGAATTTTCACCTGTATTATCAGCTTTGTCACGCTTCATTGCTTTTTTAGGAATATTTGACACCAATACACCATTTGCAAGCTTAAAAGAACCAGAATCACTGTTGCAACTGATATTTCCCACAGTGTTTAAATAATTTGCTAAATACTGACAAAAAATTTTCATCGCTATCTACCGGATATTTCAACACTTCATACTCAGATATATCATACAAATCAGGATTATTTATGACAGCCATCATTGCTTCAGAAACAGTGAAAAAAGTTTTTTGTATAAAAGCTTACTTTCAGAAGGTTTTGTAGCCGTTACAGAAGGTAAAATAAAAGCCAAAATAATGCCCAAAACCACCATGGTTAGCAGCGTTTCTGCCAAAGTAAATCCTCTTCTTTTATTTTTGTGAATATTATTCATAAAAATAATTATACAAGAAAATTTATAAAATGTAAATTTTAAATTTTAAATTTTAAATTTATTAATTTATTACATTCAAAAATTAAGGTTGATTTTTTATTTTGTTTCTTGTACGATTAAAAAGAATTAAAAATCGTTCATGCCGAAGTGGCGAAATTGGTAGACGCACCAGACTCAAAATCTGGCGTGGCTCACCCCACGTACCGGTTCGAGTCCGGTCTTCGGCAAATACCCCAAAAATTTTTCTGTAAGTTTTTGGGGTGTTTTTATAAGAGTATATTATTAGGTTATTCTTGAGATGAAAAATCAAAATCAAATACCTTTTTTAAGTGTTATTTTGCCTTGTTACAATGTCGATAAATATATTAAAAAAGCGTTATTGTCAGTTACTAACCAGACACTCAAAAATATTGAAATAATTTGTATTAATGATGGGTCAAGTGATAAAACCTTGGATATCATTAACGAATTTGCTTTGAATGATAAACGTATTAAGGTTTTCAACCAAAAAAATCAAGGACAAGGTGTTGCTCGTAATAATGGTATAAATTATGCAACAGCTCCATATATCGCTTTTTATGGACCCTGATGATTGGGTCGCTTACGATATGTATGAAAAACTTTATAATCTTGCTGTTCAAAATGATGTCGATTTTGTAGAGTGTGGATTTAATAAATATTATGAGACTTCAAATGAATTAAAAAAGGTTGAGTTTAAATATGATGTATATAAAAATAAAGTATTTAATTATAAAGACGATATAAATTACGTATTTAAAGGAACTTCTTTTACACCTTGGAATAAACTTTTAAAAAAATCATTCATTGTAGATAATAATATTTATTTTTCAAATAAAAATTATCTGAAGATCAAATTTTTACAATAAAAGCAAAAGTCTTGGCAAATAAGATTATCTATACTCCTGTTGCTTATTATACATATAATGTGCATCCAAAATCTTCATCAACTACACCAAAAGAAGAAAATATTCATTTTGAAGATATTATTTTTGAAATTGAAAAGTTTTTTAAAGCACAAAATTTATATTCTGAATTTAAAAAATTATATTGATGAAGCTAAAATAAATATAGTTAAAGAACACTATAATCTATGCCCGCATTATTTGAGAAAAAAGTTTTTAAAAAAGGCTAAGAATTTTTGGATGACAACTTGTTTAAGGAGTTTTATAAAAAAAAAAAATTGAAAATAAAAATAAATTTATTGAAAATATATTTTCGTTAAAAAATGAACACAAGTTTGGTGTAAAATATAAAAGAGTCACATTTTTGGGATTTAAATTTGAATTCATAATAAGAAGGTAGGAAAGTCAAAAAATGTTATTAATAACAGGTGGAGCGGGTTATATTGGAAGTCATGCTGTAATTAGTTTTTTTAGATGCAGGGGCATGATATTTTAATTTTGACAATCTTGAAGTTGGACATATTGAAACAATCAATAAGCTAAAAAAAATGGGACATGTTGAATTTGAAAAAGGTGATTTAAAAAATTTAGCCGATGTTGAAAAATTGTTTAACAAATATGAATTCGAAGGGGTAGTGCATTTTGCGGCTTATGCTATTATTGAAGAAAGTATAAATAATCCCGATAAATATTATTTAAATAATGTTGTTGGAACTTTAAACCTTCTTCATTCTATGATAAAGCATAATGTGAAAAGAATTGTATTTTCTTCAACATTGCAACTTATGGAGAGCCAAATTATGTTCCGATTGATGAAAAGCATCCGCAAAAACCCTATTAATCCTTATGGCATTTCCAAACTGATGGTTGAAAAAAATATTAGATGATTATGATAAAGCGTATGATTTGAAATCGATAAAATTAAGATACTTTAATGTTGTTGGGGCAGACAGTCAATTGCGAATTGGAGAATGGCATGAAAATGAGACTCATCTTGTGCCAAATATTATAAAATCAGCTTTAAATAAAACAAATGAGTTTAAAATTTTTGGTGATAATTATGATACAAAAGATGGCACTTGCGTTCGTGATTATATTAATGTTGAAGATTTGGCGTATGCTCACAAATTAGTATATGAATATCTTTTAAAAGAAAATAAATCAGATGTTTTTAATTTGGGAACTCAAAACGGGTACAGTGTGAAAGAAGTTTTTGAAACTTGTCAACAAATTTTAAATAAAAAAATAAATTATAAAATTGAAAACAGACGAGAAGATGAACCTGCAATATTGTACGCTGATATTTCAAAACTAAGACAAGTTTTGAATTGGCAACCAAAACAAACTTTTGAACATAGTATTAAAACTTCGTACGAATGGGAGAAAATGAATGAATTATCAAAATAACAACCCGATACGTATTGTATTTGCATTTGGTAACAACAATGTTCTTTAACTATATAAACAAATTAAAAAAGTTTAAAAAATGAAAGAGGAAATAATAAATGACAAAAAACAACCCCAAAGTTACAGTCGTGATGTCAAGTTACAATAGGAAAGATTATATAAAAGAAGCTATTGAATCAATATTAAATCAAACATATCAAAATTTTGAGTTTATTATTATCGATGATTGTTCTCAAAAGAAACTCAAGATGTCATTGAACAATATGCCAAAAACGATGAAAGAATAATTTTCTTAAAAAATGAACATAATATAGCTCAAGCATTAACTCGAAACAGAGGGCTTGAAATTGCAAGAGGAGAGTATATTGCAATTTTGGATGATGATGACATATCTTTACCGACACGTTTAGAAAAACAGGTTGAATATATGGATAAAAACCCGGACATTATGCTTTCCGGAACAGATATAGAAACCTTTGGCGATAACCAAATACCAACTTCTTGGGTGGATTTATTTGACCCTGAAATTATATCTGTTTTAATAAATTTCTATAATCCGTTTTGTGCTTCCGCTTTAATTTATAGAAATAATTTTATAAAAAAACATAATATTAAATATGATAATAGTATTTGTCACGTAGAAGATTACGATTTATATAGACAAATTCTTGCTTGTGGCGGAAAGATTTCTAATTTACCTGAAGTCCTTGTAAAATATAGAATTCATCCAAAAAGTGTTACTCTAAACCCCAAAAGTCAAAAATTACAAATTAGTAGAACTGACAAGGTTAGGGTAAGGTATTTAGAGAGATTTTTAGATACTAAAAGTGCAAAAAAAACTTGTAAAAAAAATTAAATTTTATCCGTTTTATAAAGCAAACAGAAAAAAAGACATTTATGAAGCTTGTGATATTTTGAGAAAAAAATAATATCAATAATGTTTTAACAGACAATGCAATCAAGAAAACTATTGATTATATTTGTGGTGAAAATACTGTTATGGACATATTTTTTGCCTCTAATGACAACTATGTTCAGCATTTGTCTGTTGCTATCGCTTCAATTTTAGTTAATTCATTGCCAAATGAAAAATTTAATTTTATATATTAGATGGAAATATTTCAAATAAAAACAAAGACATTTTATTGTCATTAAAAAACTTAAAAGATTTTAATATGGAATTTATTAAAGTTGATGAAGACATGTTTAAAATGTGTCCTATTACTCCTGAATGTTATCATATATCAAATCAATGTTATTATCGATATATTATTCCTTGGGTAAAACCTGAGCTTAAAAAAGTTTTATACTTAGATTGTGATATAGTTGTTAAAAAATAGCTTGCAAGATTTGTGGAATGTTGATTTAAAAGACAATTATGTTGCGGCTGTTGAAGATTTATGTTTAATAACAAATGAAGATGCAAACAGGCTTGAAACAAAAGCACTATTTCAACTCTGGAGTAATGTTAATAAATAATGAGTTATGGAAAAGAGATAATATTATAGAAACTTTATTTAAAAAATACCGAAGAAATACATGACAAAAATTCGTTGGGTTGACCAATGTGTTTTGAATTATACATTTAAAGATAAAGTTTTGTTTGTTTCTCCAAAATTTAATGTACAACACAGTGCTTTTGGTGATACAAAATATAACATGTATACAAAAGAGGAAATAGATTTTGCTATAATCTTCCCTATTATAATACATTACACAGGATGTGAAAAGCCATGGCATAAAAAAATGTTGTCACAAATTGTGGAAAGATTATTTTAAATTTTTGAAATATACTCCTTATATAAAAAATTATTATACCCATAAATTTAAAAAATTTATGAAATATTTTTTAGTAAGTCTGTTTTCACTTAGAAATGAAAAAGATACGAAAATTTTAAAGTGCATAGGAATAAAAGTGAAATTTCCAAGAAAAAAAGGAGATTTAGTAAATGCAAAATAATCAAATAATACCTGTTGTTTTGACAACTGATAAAAATTTTATACCTTATACTTCTGTAACACTTTATTCTATTTGTTGTAATGCAGATAAAAATAAAAACTATGAAGTAATTATTTTTTACGACAATGAAATTGATTTGAATAACAAAATAAAAGTTTGACTATATTCTAAATCAATTTTCTAATTTTAAATTGAGATTTATTAATATTAAAC
The DNA here is from genome assembly GCA_022009935.1 of Candidatus Melainabacteria bacterium. Classification (GTDB taxonomy): domain Bacteria; phylum Cyanobacteriota; class Vampirovibrionia; order Gastranaerophilales; family Gastranaerophilaceae; genus UMGS1477. The sequence goes on from CP091731.1 coordinate 235,784, forward strand.
AATATTTTGAAAAATACTGTTTAAAAAGCAATATACCCTATGTGTCAAATGCAACGTTTTATAGATACGTAATACCTGATGTTTTGCAAGAATATGAAAAGATAGTTTACTTAGATACTGACTTGGTTGTTAATGCAGATGTATCAGAGTTATATGAAGTTGATTTAGAAGACAATTATTTTGCAGCTTGTTGTGATAACAGTTTACGTCAGCAAATTTCTTTAGCTTTATCATCAGTGGAAAGTTATAAACCGGTATACGAATATTTCAAAAAACTAGGTTTTGAAAATGTTATGGAGGATTATTTTAATGCAGGGGTTTTGGTTTTCAACACAAAGTTAATGCGTGAAGATAATGTTTCACAAAAAATGCTTGAAAATGCACAAAATAACAACTATATCCACTCGGGACAGGGCTCTATGAATGTTATATCTAAAGGAAAGGTTAAATTCCTTCCCTTAAATTGGAATACAATGACTTGGGAACCTGTTGAAGGAAGCATAAAGCTTTTAAGTGAAAAAATACTATAATGAGTATATGGAAGCTGTTAAAAATCCTAAAATAGTTCATTATGCAGCTTGTGTCAAGCCTTGGTTGTATCCGGATAGCTTTTTATCAGAATATTTTTTCAAATATGCACGCATGACTCCTTTTTATGAAAAAATTATTGAAGCTCGGTTTAAATTTGTTTTAGATTTAGAAAAAAATGAAATTTATAAAGAGCTTCAAAAGAATAATAATACTTTTATTTTATATTTAACAAAATTTAAACAAATTAAGTATAGATATTTTAAATATAGAATATTGTCATCTTTAACTTTTGGAAAATTAAAAGAAAAGTATAAAGAAAAAAGAATTAAAAATAAAGAGTTATATACATATCTTAAAAAAATATGGAACTTTAAAAGTAAAAGAGGAAATAAAATGAATTTGTTTTATAACCGGTGGGGCAGGGTTTATTGGTTCAACGTTATGTGACAAAATGCTAGAATATGACAACAAAATCGTTGTTGTTGACAACTTTAACGACTATTATTCTCCAAAGTTAAAAGAAAAAAATATAAAACATAATTTAGAAAATAAAAATTACAAATTATATCGTGGTGATATATGTGACAAAAATTTGTTGCGAAAAATATTTGAAGAAAACCAAATTGATGTTGTAGTTCATATAGCTGCTTCAGCAGGTGTTCGACCTTCAATTGAAAATCCTTTAGGCTATGTTAAAAACAATATTGAAGGTACTGTCAATATTGTTGAAGTTATGAAAGAAAATGGCATAAAAAGATAGTATTTGCTTCTTCAAGTTCAATTTATGGTAATTGTAAAGAAGAAATTTTTTCTGAAGACTTAAAAGTTTCTGAGCCTATATCACCTTATGCAGCTTCAAAATCTGCTTGTGAACAGTTTTTGTACACATATTCAAAATTATTTGATATTCAAGTTGTGGCATTAAGGTTTTTTACGGTTTTTGACCAAGACAAAGGCCGGACTTGGCAATTCGCAAATTTATAGATTTAATAAAAGAAAACAAGCCAATCCCTGTCTATGGTGATGGCACAACAATCCGAGATTATACATATATTGATGATATAGTAGATGGCATAATCGGTGCTATAAATTATAATGACACACCGTATGAAATAATTAACCTTGGAGGTGGAGCCCTGTTAGTTTAAATCAAATGATTGAAACTATTGAAAAGGTTTTAAATAAGAAAGCAAAAATTGAGCACTTGCCAATGCAACCGGGAGATGTGAGTAAAACGGCAGCAGACATAACCAAAGCAAAAAAACTTTTAAATTATAACCCTAAAACAAGTTTTAAAGAAGGTATTATTAAATTTATTGAGTGGGAGAAATTATGATAAAAAAAATTATAAAAAAATGTTTGGTAATAAAAAACAAAAATTAAGTATATTAAAAATAAAAAAACAGATATTGAAGCTGACAAAGGAATAGATTTGTCAGTATATAATACAAAGTATTACGTAGCCAAAGACAATCCTTTAAAATTTTCTTCAGCAAGGCATATAATTTCAGTTATAAGTAAATATTATAAGCCATCTTCTGTTATAGATATGGGATGTGGCAATGGTATTTTTTTTAAAGTGTTGGCAAGAAAGTTCGGCAAATGAAATATTAGGACTTGATGGAAATAATATTGATGATGCTGCTTTATTTATATTACGTGATAATTTTAAAAGTGTAAATTTTGAAAATTATAAAAATCAAAATAATAAAAAATATGATTTAGCGATGTCATGTGAGGTTGCAGAACATATTCCACAAGACAAATCTGAATTGTTTATTGCCAATTTATGTAGTTTTTCGGATTTTATTTTGTTTTCAGCAGCTATACCTTATCAAGATGGTTTAAATCATGTAAACTGTCAACCTTTAAAATATTGGGTTGATATATTTGAAAAGCAAGGATATGCTTGTTTTGACTTTATAAGACCTCAACTTCTAAATAAACATGAAGAAATTTTAAGTTGGTATTTACAAAATATTCTTTTCTTTTGCAAAAATGATAAAAATTTATTTTAGAACAAAATTCAAAGAGTAAAGAGGAATTAAATGAAACAAAAAATCCTTTTATGTTTTATCATTATTCAAGAGTTGAATCTATTGTAAAACAACTTGAAAATAACAATTTATATTTTAAAAGGAGATAAAAATGTCTATTTTAAAAAAACAAGACAAAGAAGATATGTTTGAAAATTTAAATTTTGTAAAATTTCAATTAGACTTAAAAACATTTTATTTAATAAAAGGCTTTTTGTCTCCAATTTGTTATTGGGATGATTATGCTACAATGTTTGGAGTGGTTGCAAAAAAATGAAAAATATAACGATAGTTGTACGTTCTGTAAATGAAAGAACGAGTGAAAAATGTGTAGAATATCTTAATTCTATTTTTGGTAAAGAAAATGTGTTTTTGGTCAAAAATGAAATACCATTTTCAACTGCTGTAAAAAAAACTTTTGAAATTGGTATAAGAAGAAATAAAAAATGGACTTTGGCTATCGATGCAGATGTATTTTTATTCAAAGATAAAATTAAAGATTTTATCTTTGAAGCTGAAAAATTTGTATCGAAACAGAAAAAAGGTTTATTGTCTTGAAGGAAAACTTTTGATAAATTTTCTCAAACATACAGAGAAGTCGGTTGTCATTTATATTATACAAAATACTTGAAAAAGCTTTAAAATATGTTGCCGGAGGAAAAGATACTGTGCGTCCGGAAACATATGTTAAAAAAAAATGGCTCAAAAAGGATTTGGTTTCTATGTTAATAGGATGCCAATCGGAATTCATGATTTCTTTCAAAATCCTCAAAATATTATAAAAAATCTATTTTACATTCTAAAAAGATGAAAATATATCAAGTTGGATAGAAATATGGAAAAAAGAAGCACAAAATGATAATGATTTTGTATATGCTTTAAAAGGTAATGAAATATATAATTCTTTAGATGATAAAACTATTTTTGTCAATTCTGATTTTATGGATAAATTACTTTCTCAATTTAATATTGAACTTGAACAAAAAATATTTTGACAAATTGTGAAATAGATAGTGTTTTGACAAAATATAACCAAAATATTTGTGAAGACGAAGATAAAAAATTTGAAATAATCTTTCCTGTAAAAGCTAATAAAACAATTAAAGATATGATATTTTCAAAAGAAAAAATTAAAGATAAAAGGATTATATACTGCTTGGGTGTTAAATTTTCTTATAAAAAAAGAGTAAGAATAGTTTTTTAAATAGCTTTTTAAAAAATATTAAACCATATAAAACAGCTTCGCATAAAATTTGGACATTGAACAAAGATGATAGAAGCAAAACATTGAAACTTGATTGGAATGAAGCAACAATACCACCTTCACCAAAAGTTATTTCACGTTTAAAAGAGCTGGTTGAACTTGGTGATTTTTATAATTTGTATCCGGCAACAGAGAATAAAAAAATAATAGATTTGTTATCCGAGTATACAGGATTAAAAGAAGACAATCTTCAATATTTTGCATCTTCAGATAGTATTCACGAATATATAACAAAAGCATTTATTGGTGTTGGAGATAACGTTATTATACAAGCTCCGTCTTATGATAATTTCAGGCTTACTGCTCAGGCAAATGGAGCAAATATAATTTTTAGTGAAATAGATTCTGATTTTAAATTTAATCCTAAAAAATTTGAAAAAGATATAGATAAATATAAGCCTGTTTTATATATATATCAAATCCGAATAATCCTATCGGATATGTTCATGAAACTGAATATATAGAACATTTATTAAAAAAAATATAAAAATATAATGTTTTTAATAGATGAAGCTTATTTTGAATTTTCAGGTATAACAAGTTCTTCACTTGTTACAAAATACCAAAATATTTTAATTACACGAACTTTGTCTAAAGCATTTGCTATTGCTAATTTTAGATTTGGTTATCTTATTTCTTCAAAAGAAAATATTGATAATATTTCAAAGATAAGAAATCCTAAAAATATTACAACTTTAACTCAAGAGGCTGCTATTTGTGCTTTAAGTGATATTGATTATATAAAAAAATATGTAGGCGAAGTTAATAGTGCAAAAGAATATTTTATAAATGAACTGGCTAAAAAGTATTCAGCTTTTATAAAAGTTTATAAAAGTCATTCAAATTTTGTTGTTCTTAAATTCCAAAATTATGAAATGAAAATGGATTTTATGATTATCTAAAAAATAATTTTATCTATGTTAGAATTTTATCTCAAAGTCCATTGTTAAATACAAGTTTAAGAATAACTGTTGGAACTTTGAGTCAGATGAAACATGTTTTAGAGGTTATTGATAATTTTTTTAGAAATAAAAATAAAAAAAATAACATAGACAAGAATGATAAAATAGCTCTTTTCGATTTTTTGCCATACTGTTGTTGATTTTTCAACCGCTGATGAATTTGTAAATTTTGTCAGAAAGAAAAAACGTTTGCCAATTATGAAAATAAAAAATAATTTTCGTAAGTTGTTTAATATCCTACATCTGACAAAATTATTCAAAAATATACAGATAAACATGTACATAAACTTTTATATCTATCACAATTAAAGGGTTTGTCCAGAAGTGAAATTGAACTTTTTGCAATTGATTATTATGAAAATTGTATTAAACCCAGATTTGTAAAAAGAAACTATTGAAGAGATTTATAAATTGAAAAAACTCGGGTATAAACTGTATGTTGTAAGTGGTGGATATGATGTTTATCTCAAATACTTTATAAAAGAATTTAATTTTGACGGTTTAATTTGTACAAAAATTGATTTTAAAAATGACAAAGTAACTGGAAACTTTGACGGATATGATTGTTTAAATTTCAATAAAATTATATTATTAAAAAGATATTTTAATAAAGAAAATTTAAAAAATTATAATTCTGTTGCTTATTCAGACAGCATCACCGATTTACCATTATTAAATTATTGTAAAAAGGGTGTTGTTGTAAGTAAAACCGGAAGTGAAAAATGGGTTAAAGAAAACAATTTTGAGGAGATAATATGGTGAACATAATAAAAAAATTAAAAATACTATGTTATATAAAAAATATAAATTTTGGTGTGAATATATCTTAAAGGAAAAATTAAATGGACAAAAAAAATTAATAAAAAAAGATATAAACAAAATTTTCAAAAAGAACTGGATTTAGATAATCCAAAAACTTTAAATGAAAAAAATTCAGTGGCTAAAAATAAACGAAAGAGATGATTTTCATACTCTTGTTGCAGACAAATATAAGGTTAGAGAATATTTAAAAACATTTTCTGAAGACTATCTTGTACCATTATTATTTCAAACTACAAATTATAAAGATATTAATGAAAAAAAATATAACAACATTTCCCTGTATAGTTAAATCGAATAGCGGTTGTGGGTGGTATAAGATTTTAAGAACAAAAGATGATGTAAATTGGGACGAGTTGCGTGAGATTTGTAAAGATTGGATGAGTAGAAATTTTTATTATTATTCTTACGAATGGCAATATAAAAATATAAAACCTTGTATTATAGTAGAAAAATTACTATTAACAAAGGATAATAAGTTACCTAATGATTTTAAACTCCATTTTATAAATGGTGACTTAAAGTTTGTTTATTGTTCAATTGACAGAAGTGATAAAAATTATAGAAAAATATATAGTCCTAATTGGGAATTACTTGATTTTCAATGGCCAATAAAACAACTAAATAATGATAATCTTTGAAGAAATATCAAAACCTGCTTCTTTTGATAAAATGTTAGAAATAGGCAAAGAAATTGCTAAGAATTTCAAGTATGTGAGAATAGATTTTTATGATGTTGATGGAAAACTTTATTTTGGCGAGATTACTTTACACCATGGTGCAGGTTTTAATAAGTTTTCTGATGAAAAATATGATAGTTATTATGGAGCAATGTTAGAATTAAAATAGAGGAATATTAGAAAGATGAAACGAATATTGATTACGGGTGGAGCAGGTTTTATAGGCAGTCATTTGTGTGAAAGATTGTTAAATGAGGGCAATGATGTTATATGTCTTGACAATTTTTTCACAGGTTCAAAGGATAATATAAGACATTTGCTTGATAACAACAGATTTGAGCTTGTCCGTCATGATGTGACAAAAGAATATTATGCAGAAGTTGACCAGATATATAATATGGCATGTCCTGCATCACCTCCTCATTATCAATATAATCCTATAAAAACAATAAAACCTCCGTTTTGGGTGTTACAAACATGCTTGGGCTTGCCAAACGTTGTCGTGCTACAATTTTGCAAGCATCAACATCAGAAGTTTACGGCAATCCGCTTGTTCACCCTCAAACAGAAGATTATTGGGGAAATGTTAACCCTATTGGTATAAGAAGTTGTTATGATGAAGGAAAAAGATGTGCCGAAACTTTGATGATGGATTATCATCGTCAAAATAATGTTGACATTCGTATAATTAGAATTTTTAATACATACGGGCCGAATATGAATCCAAATGATGGTCGAGTTGTTTCTAACTTTATTGTTCAAGCTTTGCAAAACAAAGACATTACAATGTATGGTGATGGAACTCAGACAAGATCTTTTTGCTATGTTTCTGATTTGGTTGGCGGTATTGTTAAAATGATGAACAATGAACAAAATTTATAGGTCCTGTAAACCTTGGAAATCCAAGTGAACGAACTGTTTATGACCTTGCAGAATTGATTATCAAGTTGACAAATTCAAATTCAAAAATAAAATTTGCACCATTGCCTCAAGATGACCCGCTTCAAAGAAAGCCGGATATATCATTGGCTAAAAAAGAACTTTGCTGGGAACCTAAAGTCGATATTGAAGAAGGTTTGCTAAAAACAATTGAATATTTTGCTAAAAAAGATAAAGAAAGGAGTTTAGTTTATGCAGTTCATTGATTTAGAACAAGAAGGTGTAAATAAGTTTGAAGAGTTGAAAGACAAAATTGATGGCAAAATGGATCTCACTTCTGTTCAAGCAAATTTTATAGTATATCTTTTGAAAAAGTATAATTCAAAAAAATTCTTGAACTTGGAGTATCTGCCGGTGGATCAAGTTTGCTTATTCTTGACACCATTAAAAATGTTGAAAATGCTCATCTTTATTCCATTGACTATTTAAATTATTGGTATAAAGATAAAAATAAACCTGTAGGTTTTCTTGTGCAAGAAGAAGCTCCTGAATTACTTAACAAATGGACTTTGTATTCAGGGAATTTTGCTTGTGAATTTATGGATAAAATATGTCCTGATAAAGCTTATGACATTGATTTTTGTTTTATTGATACAATACATTTACGTCCCGGTGAAATTCTCGATTTTTTAATGGTTTTGCCTTATTTAAAGAAAAATGCTGTTGTTGTTTTTCATGATATTTCTTTTACATACATTTGGGGATAAATATGAAAATTCTGATGTAAATTGTATTCTTTATAGTGCAATAAAAGGTGAAAAAAATATTACCACTTAATGACTGTTCAAGATTCCCTAATATGGGTGCAATTATACTGGATGATGATATTAGAGAAAGAATTTTGATGTTTTTAATGCTTTATTGTTAAAATGGTATTATACGCTTGAAAAAGAAGAATATTTGTTAATTCTTAAACATTTTGAAAAACATTACGAAGAAGAATTAATTGATATATATAAAAGGCTTATGAATATAATAATATGCTCGTGACATCTTTATTACAAAACAATAAATTAACAAATAAAGATATTAGCAAAATGTTTTTATTTATGTTATTATCAAAAGTATGTATAGGCAAAAAGAAAAAACATTATATTGAAAAATTAAATAGTTATAAACAAAAAAGGTGGATTAAGACATTGGATTTAATGAGTAAGGAGCTAATTATATAATGAAAGTATGTGTAGTAGGAACAGGATATGTTGGGTTGGTTGCAGGAACCTGTCTTGCTGAAATGGGCAATGATGTAATCTGTGTTGATAATAATCTTGAAAAATTAAGTCAACTTGAAAAAGGCATCGTGCCAATTTATGAGCCTGGATTGGAAGAATTGATAAAAGTGAATGTGTCTGAAGGCAGACTTAATTTTACTTCAAATTTGAAAGAAGCGGTACAAAAATCACTTGTTTGTTTTATTGCAGTTGGGACTCCACAGGGTGAAGACGGTCAAGCTGATTTAAAATATGTATTTGAAGTTGCAAAAAGTATTGGACAGTCAATAAACGATTATAAAGTTATAGTTGACAAATCGACCGTTCCTGTTGGAACAGCTGATGCTGTTAGTAAAATAATTAAAGAACAAACAAACATTGAATTTGACGTTGTTTCAAATCCTGAGTTTTTGAAACAAGGTGCTGCAGTTGATGACTTTTTGAAACCTGATAGAGTTGTCATTGGTTCAAATTCTCAAAAAGCAACAGAAATAATGCAAGAGTTATATTCACCATTTTTTGCGTACCGGCAATCCGGTTATAATTATGGATGTAAAATCTGCTGAAATGACAAAATATGCTGCAAATTCTTTCTTGGCTGTTAAAATATCTTATGCTAATGAAATAGCAAACATTTGTGAGCAAGTTGGTGCAGATGCTGAAATGGTTCGCATTGGTATGTGCTCCGACAAAAGAATAGGTTCTCAATTCTTGTTCCCGGGGTTGGGATATGGTGGAAGTTGTTTCCCCAAAAGATGTAAAAGCACTTCTTAAAACAGCCAAAGATAATAATTGCGATTATCAACTTCTTCAAGCTGCAGATGATGTCAACAAAAAACAAAGACAAGTATTTATTAATAAAATATTGAATAAATTTGGCAACGATTTATCCGGCAAGACATTTGCTGTTTGGGGATTGGCTTTTAAGCCCAAGACAAATGATATGAGAGAAGCACCTGCCATAACAATTATTAATGCTTTGCTTGAAAGAGGTGCCAAGGTTCAAGCTTATGACCCCAAAGCCGTTGAAAGTGCAAAAGAAATTTTTGGCAACAAAATAACTTATGCAAAATCAGCTTATGAAGCTTTAAATGGTGCAGATTGCATGCTTTTGCTTACAGAATGGAATGAATTTCGTCGTCCTGATTTTGACAAAATAAAATCGTTGATGAAAGGTAATGTTATTTTTGACGGACGTAACCAATACAACTCAAAACGATTGTTGGAAAAAGGCTTTGAATATTATCAAATCGGCAAACAAACAGATAAAGCTATGGTGGAAGCTTAAGATACTTTGTAATTTAAGAACAAGCCATTTTAAAAGCACTATCAATTGACACCTTATCGCCGTATTTAGCTTCAAATGCTTCTAATATTTCTTCTTCATTATCAAGTTTGACAAAGATTGAGTTATACGTATCAACTTTGTAGTAAGTATAGCTGTTGTCGCCATTTTTAAACCGTAAATAATTCCAAGTATGAGCGACATCGTCAGTAGAACATAAGCTTGTATGTTTTGTTTGTTTAAATTCTTTATTAAATAGTTTACCAGTGTTGCCATGTGGCGACAAACACCCAAACCATATACCAAGCCAATATTATTATTATCAAATTTGTAGCATGTCTTTGTCGCTTGTATGTTTTTTTCAGACTTTTTTAAATTAACTAAACAATCTTGTAGACAATCATCATTGTCTTTTGGATAAAATCTGTTTATTGTTTCTTGTAAAGTATTTATAACATTTTGTTCACTATAATCACCTTTTAAACTATCTTTAAAAGCTTTCAGAGCTTCTTGTTTAGCTTTTTCACTATCCTCTTTTGAAGTATTTTTGTTAATAATTCCCAATAAAGTTTCTATTGCGTCAAAATCATTCCTATATGTTGTAAATATTTCAACTATTGCTTTCCTTTTTCTTCAAGTGTTTTATTTTTTAATGTTTTTTCAAATTCTGTTTTATCTTTTTGAATATTCTCATATTTTATTTTTTTTTTACTATCTGAAACATTACATTTTTGTTCTTCAAAATCAAATGTATATTTTTTTCCATTTTTTTCATATAGTAAGATATTTTCATTTAAAGTATAGTCATTTAAAGAACCTTTGTTTATTAAGTTATAAACAATTGATTTTAATTTACCAACTGTTAAAATATTATATTGCAATAAAGAATTGTCGATTTTTGTATTATTAGTTTTTATATTTTTATAATTAAGATCCTGTAAATAGAACATTAACTCTGTTGGGTCATTACATTTGTTAATAATATTTTGGGATATTTCTAATTCGCTGCTATTTATATCTTCTTTATTTAAATCTGTATTGTCTGCTATTGTTTTTAAAATTTTAGTTGTATTTTTTTCATCATGTTGTTCTTTATCTAATAAAGTTTCAATGAATTCTTTTTGGTAATTTGACCAATATTATTATTTTCATTATTATCTATAACTTTTGAAAGGTTTTCAATATTTTTCTCTATATTATTTTTTGCAATGTCGCGTTCATATTCTAAACATTCTGTATTAGCTTTAATGGAAGCAGTAATAACTGAATAATCGTCTGTTTCTTTAAAATAGTCATCTAAGAATGAATTATAGTCATTTAAATCCTGAATACGTTCACTAACAAAAAGTTCTCGTTTCTTTATTAATTCTAGATAATAGCTATTCATATTTGTAATAATATTTGTTGCAATATCATCATTTGGATTTTGTTTAAGCAATTCTTCCATCTCTTTGATGTTTGTTCTTAAGACTGAAGCTTTAATATTATCTTGTTTTAGATAGTCCGCATATTTTTTGATAGAATTTTGAGATATTTCCGAAACTTGATTTTTAGCATGTTCAACAACATTGGATGTTTTTTTCACTTTTTTGCCGTTAAAATAAAGAAATCCTGTCACAGTTGCCACAACAGCTGTGCAAACACCTGCAATAATCCAATTGCGTTTTTTTTTTTTGAAGCTTCATTCTTTTTCTTTTCAGAAGAAACATACGCATCTTTTGAACCACAAAATTTCACAGGCTTGTTTGATTGACACTTATCATTTGTGTCAATATCATAAGTATTATAAAATTTTATACCATTCACATTCATATACATTAATATAAAAATACGTCAAAAAAAAATTTTTGACGTATTTGGGGATAAACTTAATAAAAATTTACATTTTTATATAATAAATTTTTATTTTTTTTTTTTTCAATCCAAACATAAGTTTGATTAAAAGCATTGTCAAATGGATTGTAATGAAAATCCTTACTTGTAAAAGGATTAACAGCTTCATAATCAAAACACGTTATTTTATTTAAAATTACTTTAAAATATTTATATAAATTCATAAAATTAAAAACTTCCACTTTAATTACTAATTTATTATGCATTTTTTTTCATTAAATAAAATTAGACAAATGGGTTAAATTTATTTTTTAAAAAGAACAATCTTTTTATTTTAACAGTCAGGTAAAAATAATAGTTGCAATAAATAAAAAAAAACTGTATACTAAACATAGGTTTTAAATAGGGAGATTAAGACTTGGTAGATAACAGCTCATCTTTTAAAAATGTAGGTGTTTCGGGAATTAATTTTAAAGATGCCCAAAGTAATGCAGGTAAGCTAAGCGATGAAAAAATGGGGTCAGAAGCACAATATTTTGCACTGGAACAGGAAGAAGAAGAAACTGATGAAAATCTTGAAGATAGCAATCCCTATGTAGATAGAAGTGCACAGTTGAATGCTTCTTTAAATTCACTAGCCATGATGAATGTTATAAATGTTTTAAAAAAAGGTAAAGATAGAGAAAAATTTTTAAGAGAATTTGATATTAGAAAGGAAGAAGTAAAAAGTGTTGAAAGTGATGAAGAATAATGTAAAAAAAAGTTTTGTTGTCTTTATTCATTTGTTTTTTAAGTTCATTATTTATAAATGCATACGCATTTAATGATATGGATAAAACTCATTGGGCTTATAATTATATAACTCAGCTTGAAAAGACGGTGTAGTTGTCGGATATCCGGATGGAAATTATCGTCCCGAGCAGTTTGTAACACGTGCAGAATTTGCAACAATGGTTGTAAAAGCTTTAAAACAAGGCAATTATCAAGTTAGTGAAGTCACAAATTTTTCAGATGTTGACTCTGGTTTTTGGGGATATGATAACATTCAAAGGGCTGTTTTCTTAGACGTTATGAAAGGTTTGCCGGATGGCACTTTCTTGCCACAAGGCCAAGTTTCAAAAGCTCAAGCTATTGCAATTGTTGTAAGTTCTTTAAAACTGATGATATGACTGAAAGCGAAGCTAGAAGTGTGTTGAATGAGTCATATTCAGATGTTGATAATGTTGAAAGTTGGGCTTTAATTCCTGCCGGTAAAGCTAAAAAACATGGGACTTATTGTCGATGCTCCAGGGTTTGACGGAAAATTGGGATTAAAAGAAAATGCTACTCGAGCTGAGTTAGCCGCTTATTTGTCAAATATGATTGAATGGACTAAAAAAATACCTAACAAAAAAATAGAAGAAACAATGAAACGTCGTGCCGACAATGGGTATGTTGTTCAAGGTGTCCAATATGACGGAAAATATGCAATTATTCCAAAAGGTACTTTGTTGCCTGTTGCTATGAACCAAAAAGTTTCAACTCAAAAATTCAAAGATACTCAAGAACTTGGCGGATATTTACCTCAAAATATTATTAGTGAAGACTACTATTTGTTGCTTGATGAAAACTCTCAAATTTATGGTCAATCTCTTCAAGTTAAAAGAGCTTGGCTATTTATAAGAAATGGTAAACTTGTTATCGAAACTCGCAATATAAGAACTCCTATTCCACAAGTTTCTTATTTCTGGGCATTGTCTGAACAGTATCCAACTTATAAATCAAGCTTTACTGAATTTCTAAGAAAAATATTTAAAGGAGCTAAAATAGAAGTTCAAAAAGATGAAGTTATCAATGTTAAACTTCTTGAAGACATTCGTATTGACTTAACAACAGGTAAAATTGTTCATTATTAATTAAATAATTGATTATAGGAAAATATGGGAAGGTGAAAAACTTTCCCATATTTTTTATAAGATATTTTATTACATCTGCAATTTAAATTTATTAGTTTAATTACTTATCTCTATTTTTTAAACTAGTTTCAAATTCTTTAAGTGTTTTATCTCCGACAAGTTTTTCCAAAGAACTTCTTTTTAACATAAAATCTGATTTGGCTTTTTCATAATTGTCACAATGCAGTTTTGTAATAAGCATCAGCAATAAGTATATGAGCTTTGTTATTTAACTTTTCAGCGCGTTTATAACGTCTGTTTCGATATTCAAGAGTCGAATTTGCAAGCTTGAGCTGGTTGTAAGCTCCCATATACTCAAAATAGTTTTTTGCAAGTTTTTTTGAAGTTCATCAATTTTTCTCATCAAAACAATCATATCAGCATCAGTCACTTTAGTATATTTATAATTCAAATCATTGTCAGTGACACTCAATTGACTCAGCAAAGCACCTGAAGCTATTGCAGCTGTTGAAATAAAAGGATCTCCAAGTCCCATGCCTGCCAGTGAAGTGAAATTTGCAAGCGGTTTAATAATTTTTTGACCATAGTATCATCTTGCTTTCCTCCATCAGGATTTGAAAGCTTGTAAATAGCATACTTTATTGACTCGCTTAAAGATGCTGCACCATTCCATAATAGCTGTAAATCACTTGTAATATCTGCTTGATTGTCCTCAAGGTCGTATGTAATTTCATTTGATATATTTTTTAATGATAGTTTAGTCCAATCAATTTGGCTTTTTCTTGTGATTTTCCATGAAGTTCTTTCAATTTCGTGTTTTCTATTTTTTTATAACGACTTTCTATTTTATCATTTGTTCCAACACGATAGAAATTGGGTTTGATGACTTCCAGGTCTTCTAAAACTACTTGTGCTTGAAGTTTGTTCATATTTAATAATAAGATTATAAGCAAAATTAATTTTTTGTTCATCAATAAACCCTTTATATTTTTTCAAAAATTTCAGTATTAAATTTATACTGATACAAATTGAGCTTACTTATAGCCTTACTTCCGGCCAATCTTTTGCAAATTATACTGATATATTTTTGCATTATTTACTAATTTTGTTTCTTCAATCAATAAATCGTCATACAAAGAAGAAGAAATTGTTATTTCAAGTTCGTCTTTATTTTTAATAGCATTATGATAATTTTTATTATATAAAAGTAATTTTTCTCTTAACGTCATAAGTTGTTGAAGGGTAATTTTGTAATTATAATAGTTTGAAACAATGTCCTCTTGTAAAGTTTCAATCATTGAGGCAAGTTCAATAAGCTCAGTGTCCGTAAGAGCACTTGCTTTTGGCATAGCATCACGGTTTATAAAATTTTGAGCAAGACGACCTGTAGCAAAAGAAGCAGACTGTATAAGAGAATTAGAGCCCATAAGAGATGGAAGATAGGCTGCACCGGTTATCAAAGCACTAACTGTTTTTGCCATCAAAGACGATTGCATTCTGTGCTGTGATTGAGGGGTCATAATCTTTTGCAAAGCAAATTTGATGACTTCGTTTCTTTCAACAGTTGCATTCCACAAAAGCTCAATGTCTTCAAAGTCTTTATTTTTTTGCAACTCAATAAGTTCATTTAACTTATCGTCATTAATGTTCAATTTTAAAGTATCAGTTGTTTTTTTTATACTTTCATTATACTTAATTTTGTGAGTATTCACGTTATTTAGCATTATTTCTTCAGCAAAAACACTGCTATTCAAATATGTAAAACTCGCAATTAAAAAAGACAATATAATTTTTTTTGAAGAAAAAGCTTTCATATTTAATTTATAGCATATAATTTATTGACTATCAATTTAAAAATTATATACGATTTTCCCAAACCCCGCCTTTACGGTCAACAACAGCATCATAGCAGCTCCAGATACGAAAAATGCCTGTCAAACCGAGAATAGCATGGCAGCCACACTTTTCAGCCGGTTCATCGTTCATAAGTTGCCCTATCCCCGGCCAAATAAGAAGTGATAAAGCTCCTGCTCCAATAGATTTTGGAGTTACCTTACCATTGCGCCCACCTGCAAAAGAGGTGTTTGCACTAAGCAATAGAACTGTTAATAACATAGATAAAGCAATTATTTTTTTCATATTTCCCTCGTAAATTTACTCATTACTATTAATTTTATAAACAAACAAATTTAAAATCAAGTCAAATTTTTAACAATGTCCATTGAAGCAGCTTCACCTGTTTGAAAAGCAGAAATTTGAACTCTTAAAGCACTTTGTGCTTCAAAATCAGCGCTTAAACACCGTCCAACAACATATAAGTTTTTAATATCTTTTGATTTTATGCTTTCAATTGGCAAAAAAATAAGTTGTGTTTTTAGGTTCAATTGTTGAGTTTTTGTCGTGTATATCAATTGGATATTCGGATTTGAGCACTTCATTTTTAAATCGTTTTGAACTTATCATGTCATCTTTTGTATAAATATACTCACCTTCAATCATATTTGAAACTCGCACACCAAGTGAGTTTGCTATTTCGCTTATGTATGAATTTTTGAACCCTTCAATATTTTCTTTACAAAATGAAAAAAGTTTATACAATCGCTTTCTGCCTTCAATCAAAGCAAGGCTTTTTTTTTTTATAGTGTCATTGTTTTGATAAATTCTTGGACAATTGAAAGCAATTGCGTTTTTTCGATTTGCGACTGTGAAAATTTGAAAATAGGCCAGATCTTCTTTTGTAAGTAAGTTATTTTTTAATGCCTTGTCAAACACTTTGTTTAAGACCACTTTTCCTTTGTGTCAAAGGTATATGCGGTGCTTAGATGAATGTCATTTTTAATTTTGTAAACAGGCTCATCCGTTTCAGATTTACGATGTTTTTTTATATATTTTGCAAGCCTTTTTACATCAACATTTTCAACTATAAATCTCAAAGTTGAATATTGATGTTTGTTCTCTTTGTTTATATTTTTACAACCGGAAATTAAGCTTAAAGCCCCATCAGATGTGGCATCAATAAAATAATCAGCTTCAATTTTTATATTTTTGGTTGTATATTTTTTTAATAAGAGCGTCATGACTCTTGTCGATATATACTGATAAAAATTTATTTTCTTTCATCTCTTCATTTAAACACGAACTTAACGACAATTTATAGTTTTGAGGAATTTTAAAATATTGAGTATTGAAATATTGAGACAAAAACATTTTTAAAGACTCACAACAATTTTTATGATAATCATCTTGTTTAAATTCACGATTAAATTTATTAATATTTTGAATAGTTTCTTTTTTTATTTTATCACTATGAGTCTTATTGATATATAACGATAAAATATCATCTTCGTTTTTATAATCTAAAAGTGTAAAATCTGTTTCAAAATGCTTAATATTATTAATATCATAATTTGTTGGGATTATTCCAAGAGAAATAAGTTTGTCGTTTGATTTATAGACAGAATTTATAAGAGAATTATAAAATATTGTACAATTGACATCGTTTAACATTTCTTCAAACACAATTTTACACAATTCAGGTTCCATCCAAAAATTATTGTTGTTCATAGGAAAAGTAATTTGAGCATTATATTTTTTTAATTTAACAAGTAAATCATCTAAAAAAGGAGATTTTAAGTGTTCGCAGGTTTTCATGGCAGGAATAACAAGGTTTGAAGTTATAGAACCACCAAGAAAAAGCTTCTTTTTCTATTATTAGTGTTTTCAAACCGTTTTTAGCTGCGGTATAAGCTGCAGCAATGCCTGATACACCACCGCCTGCAATAATCACATCGTATTTTTTCCATTTTTACTCCCTTTGTGTGTTTTTATATAGCTGCTTGTTGACTGTATTGTGTTATTTTTTATGTAATTTTCTCTATTGTTTAAAATTTCATCATCTTCCAAGTTTAATGTTTTATCGTGAAACATAACCCCGCAACGTGTGTTCAATAGCCCTGTTTCATATTCATCAAGAGGATATTTTATAAATTTTTTATTCATTGTTGCAATTGTGCCTATTGTTTTATTTTGCTTTGACGATACAACATTTCCAACAAAAAATTGTTGTTTAATAAGGTATTTCGGTAGCTTGAAGAGACGGAGTATGTAATAAGTTTACTGTTATTTGTCATGTGCTCTTTTATAGCTTTAATAAATTCAAATGTCCATAATTTGGGTGATTTTTGAGGTGTAAAAGCATCAAGATATACAACATCAAAATTTTATCAGTCTGTTTAATAAAACAGCGTGCATCCTCAATAACATACTCTAAATTAATTTGCTTTAATAACGATAATAATATATCTTTTTTCAAGCTATCTGATATATACTGATAATATATATTATGTAAGAAGGTGTTTTTTGTCCTCCATATATATATTATTATCTAAATAATCATAATAAAGCTTATTTTCTCTTATATGATTTATATAGTTTACAAAATCCTCACCATATTGATTGGCAACAAAATAACAAGTCAAATCGCTTATTAAATCATTATATTGAGGCACTTTTTACAAATGGTGACAAAAAAACAAGATTTTTATCTATTTCAATACTTGTTATATTGATTTTTTGTTAGTATTTTTGTATTTTTTAACAAATTCATTTATAAAAGTTTTTGTGTTATATCCGATTCCATAACATATATCAAGCAGATTTATTTCATCTTTTTCACTCAATAAGTCTTCAAAGTTTGTGGGTAAGAAAAATTTTTCAAAACTTTCACTATAAGCTCCGCTTGAAGCATGGTATATGTCATCAACCGTTTTATTATACAACCCCAAGGAACCATCATCAGTAAATCTAAAATCTATATTATTCATAACATAATTATATACATTCAAAAATAAAAACATTCATTTATAAAAATGAATGTTTTTATCGGTATATATCAAAAAGAGTTATGTGATTTTGCTTTTATATATTATCAATACCTATCTTTTTAGATACATTAATAAAAATAATATACTAACATTGTAAAAAAAATATACAGTTAATTTAAGTACAAAATTAGGTTTCAAAGTTTTGTTAATTTTTTTAATTTTTATTGCGATTTTCTTCTTCTTTTATATATTGACACATTTCTTCAAGTCTGTTATTTTCCATCGCTTTAATTAATGTTTTAATATCACTGAATTTATTTAATGCAAAACCTATTTCAGCTTTTAAGACACAATCGTTGCACAAACGATAATCCCCATAGCGAATAGATCCTGCAAGTGTCTGACTCCTACCACAACAATCGCAGGTAAAATATTGCTCAAGTATGTCAGGATTTTCCTCAATGTCGTCAAGTTTCATTTGGTTTGCGACTTGTTGCATTTCTTCTATAATTTTTATTTGTTCACTTTTATCCATACTCGTATTATAATTTAAACATGAAAAATAATCGAGAAAGTTATTTAAATTCAAAACGAGATGCTTGGGTTGAGATAAACCTCAATGCTATTGAACACAATGTTTGTCAGTTCAAAAAGTATTTAAAAAATGACTCAAAACTGCTTGCCGTTGTGAAGGCTGATGCTTATGGTTGTGGTGCTTGTATGATTGCAAATACTCTTCTTGCATCCGGTGTTTCAATTTTTGGAGTTGCTTCTATTGATGAGGGCATGCAACTTCGTCAGGCCAAAATTGATGCTCCAATTTTAATTCTTGGTGCGTGTCCGACTTGGGCTTTTGAATTTGCCGCTAAAAATGATATTATGATTTCAATATTTAAAGAAGAACACTTAGAAGCCTTGAAAATGGTTTACTTAAAATCAAATATCAAACCAAAAGTTCATATAAAAATAGACACAGGTATGAACCGCATTGGGGTTTCTTGCGAAAATTCAAGCAATTTTATAAAAGAAGTAATAAATGCTGAATATATTGATTTAAAAGGTATTTTTACTCATTTAGCTATGTGCTGAAAATGAGGAAAAAACAAAAAACAAATAAACTTATTTAATTCTATTGTTAAAAATTTTGACACAGAAAAACTTTGTATTCATTTTTTTAAACACCGCAGGAATATTGGCTTATAATCAAGAAGCAAATTACAATCTTGCTCGCTTGGGTATTGGAATTTATGGTGGCATTCCGGATTTACCACAAAATAGACAAACCGATATAAATTTGAAAAACGTTATTTCTTTAAAAAGGACGAATTGTCAATATCCATACTGCTTTTAAAAATCAAGGTGTGAGCTATTCTCACACATTTGTTGCCAAACAAGATACTAAAATTGCAACCATTCCAATAGGTTACGCTGACGGTGTTGACAGAGGATTGTCAAACAAAATTTATGGTATTTTAAATGGTAAACTTGTAAAACAAGTGGGTAACATTACAATGGACCAAATGATGTTTGATATAACAAATATTGAAAATGTCCATCAAGGCGACATTATAACTTTATTAGGTGAAGATGGGAATATAAAATTAAATATCCAAAACTGGGCAAAAATTTTAAATACTATTGATTATGAATTGATGTGCCGATTAAAAGTTCGTTTATCACGTGTTTATACAAGATAAGTTATAAATAATAAGTTTTGTAAAGTCAAATTTATTTCATTTTTTTTTTCAACAATAATAAGTGTTTCCAAGACATTTTTTATATCTTTATAATTTCTTTACATTACAAAGTAGCAAATTTATTTTTTACGATACTTATATAATTGGATTTGCATGTTTTGTGAAAGTGAAATTATGAGTTTACCAATTAACAATTTAAACATTAACAATAACTTAATTTATAAAACAAAAAATAACAACGATAAAAAAAACTAATAAACAAACACAAAGCTTTGGTGGAGCAGCCGATGTTTTGACGACTGCTTTAAAGTGGTGCGATACAAATCCTGTTGGCGGAGTAATTGCCATTGATACATTATCTACAAACATTCCACGAACTTATGTTGACTTAAAAACGACCGATCCTGCTGCTGCCATTGAAACAATGCGGCGTGAATTTTCCGGAACCTTTGTAGATTGTATTATGCCGGGATTTATTGTTCTTGGTGCCGGTAAACTTTTAAACTCTTCTTTCATGAAAAAATTCAGTACAGACATGACTTCTTTCATAGGCCAGTGAAGAAGCTTTGGATAAGTTATCTTCTATTTATAAAACAACGAAAACTTCTTCAAGTGCTGAAAATATGACTAAAGATTTTGTTACAAACACTTTAAAAAAATTAGAAGGTTTTGATGCTGATACTTGGATAAAATTTTCAGACAAAATTCCTGAAAAGACGATGAAAGATATTATAGCAAAACTTACAAAAGTTATTGATGATGACAAATTGTCAAGCAAAAGAAACAAAAAAGGTTTTAAAAGATGTTTATAAAACAATTACCGATGAAACAAATTGCTCAAATGCTTTAAAATTTATTGGCGATAAAGATAAATATGGCAGCAACTTATCAGATTTATTGCGTGATATTGTTGATTTAGGACGAAAGTTTAAAAATGAAAAAGTAAGTTCTAATTTGGAAGATTTTGTAAAGAAATCAAAAAAATGCTTAGTGCAAAAAGTATTATCGGGCTTTTGATTACAATGCCGATTGCCATGTCAATGCAAGAGATAAACAGATATTTGACACGAAAAAAATACAACATTGAAGGTGCTCCAATATACAAAGATTTTGAAAATGGCAACTCAAATCACAAAAAATGGATGAGAAAGAAAAGAAACAATTTTTTGTTGAAAAAATTATTGCCTCTATTGGAATAACAGCTCTTGCAGCTTTGTCACTTGATAGAAAACCAAACATGAGTATGCTTCAATTCAAAGGACTTTTCCCATCAATGGACCAATGTCGTATTATATCACTTGTGACATTTGTGAGTCGGCTTTTCTCCGCAGAAGACAAAAATGAACTTCGAGAATCATTTATAAGAGATGCTGTTTCTTTCTGTTCGCTTTATTTTTTGGGTGATTATGTGGCAAAAGGCACAGCAACTTTACTTGAAAAAATGAATAAAGATGTCAAATTATTAAATCGATTTACAAAACCAGATAAAAATGCAAAATTCGTATTTAAAAAATTAAAAGCTTGGACGAAAGACACAGATTTAAAATCATTCGATGAAATTAAAGGAAAGAAAGCTACCAACTTAAGAAGTGTTGCTCAAGCAGCTGGCATTGCTTTTTCAATTATAGTTTTAGGTATAATTTTGCCTTTTTATAACAGAAAAATTACAGAGAAAAAAGTTCGACAGCAAAAAGAAATGGAAGCACAAAATCAAAATAATAATATTCATGCCTAATTATTAAATTTTTGATAAAATATATTTATGAAAAAAATTGAACTTTTATCACCTGCAAAAAATCTCGAAACTGCTATATGTGCTGTTGATTATGGTGCAGATGCAATTTATATAGGTGCAAATTCTTTTGGGGCAAGAGTCAATGCTTCCAATTCTGTTGACGATATTGCTAAAGTTGTTGAATATGCACATAAATTTAATGTTAAAGTTTACGTGACTATCAATACAATTTTAAACAATGATGAAATAATTGAGGCTCAAAAATTAATAAACGATTTATATAAAATAAAGGTTGATGCAATAATATTTCAGGATATGGGTTTGCTTGAACTTGATTTGCCGCCAATAAAACTATTTGCATCAACACAGTGTCATAATATAAGTTGTGAAAAGATTAAATTTCTGGAGCAATGTGGGGTTTCGCGTGTTATATTGGCTCGTGAGTTATCTTTGGAGCAAATAGAAAATATTTGTAAAAATACAAATTGCGAAATTGAAACATTTGTCCATGGCGCTTTGTGCGTTTCTTATTCAGGACAGTGCTACTTTAGTGCTTACAATGGAAATAGAAGTGCAAATCGTGGCAATTGTGCTCAAGTTTGTCGCAAAAATACAATTTATTAAATTCAAAAGGTGAAATTCTTAAAAAGACAAGCATTTATTATCTTTAAAAGATTTTAATGCTTCTGAATATCTTGAAAAATTGATTAATGCCGGGGTTACTTCTTTTTTAAAATCGAAGGAAGATTAAAAGATGAAAGCTATATAAAAAACGTTGTTGCTTTTTATCGGCAAAAACTCGACAAAATAATACAAAAAGAGTATAGAACATCGTATGGCGAAATAAATTTTGATTTTACTCCGGATATAAATAAAACTTTTAATCGAGGTTATTGCACTTACTTTCTCTGTGGAAAACGTGATAAAATATCAAATTTTGACAGTCCAAAATCAATTGGTGAAAAAATAGGAATTGTACAATCTGTCAATAAAAATTATTTTATATTAGATGAAAATTCTTTAAATAATGGTGATGGAATTTGTTTTTATGACGAAAATAAAAATTTAGTCGGTACAAATATTAATAAAGTTATTGATAATAATATTTATCCCAATAATATTGATAACATTAAAAAAGGTACTACTATATATCGAAATTATGATATTAATTTTGAAAAAACTTTAAAAATAGTCATACTAAACGTAAAATACCTTGCAACATTACTGTTGAATGTGATGATGACAATTATATAATGACGATTAAAGATAGGTATTTTAGTTACCAAATGATTGTTAAAAATGAGTTTGAATTGGCAAAAAAAACAACATGAAGCACAAGATACAATAATTAAACAGTTTTTTAAAATCCGGGGAATCAGAATTTATTGTGGATTATGTTTTTGTCAATTTGTTTGAATTTCCTTTTATACCTGTTTCAAAATTAAATGAAATTCGTCGTAGACTTTTTGATGAATTTTCAAAATACAGACTTCAAAATTATAAATATGAAACAAAAGAAATTTCAAAAACAAATCATCCATATTTGTCTAAAAATATTACGTATAAAGAAAATGTATTTAATGATTTTGCAAAAAAATTCTATAAAAGGCATGGTGTCCAAAACATTGAAACTGCTTTTTGAAAGCTGTAAACAACAAAACCACAAATATGAACTTATGAGAACAAAACATTGTATTTTAAATGCTTTAAATTTATGTAAAAAACAAACAAAAACAGATGATACATATTTTTTAATTGATGATAAAAATAAAAGATATGAGCTTGAATTTGACTGTAAAAATTGTGAAATGGTTATTTTAAATATGGATTAAATTTAGAATTTCAATAAACGTCTTAAATTTTGTTTTATAATTTCAAGTCCATTTTTATCCTCAATATTGTTTAAAGCATCTTTTAAAATTTTAATAGCATCTTCTTCTTTTGAACTAATTCGTAAACTAAACTTAGATTTAAATAAACTTCAACTGTTTGTTTAGGTTCAAGTTTTATAGCAAGTTCAAAGTAATATATAGCATCTTCAAATTTATTCAGATGATAACATAAAATACCCATATTATAATTTGCATCAAAAGAGCTCGGGAATGATTTTAATGCCACTTGGCAATATTTTTTTGCTTCTTCAAAATTTTTAAGCTTTTTATAGCATTTCATAATGCGATAATTAGCTTCATAGCTTGTTTCGTCAAAAATAAGAATTTTTTTATAAACTTCAATGGCAAACTCAAGGTAATCAAGATTTAGATTAAATTGTTCATTATATTTTTGTTCAAATGTTGAACCTAGGTTTAATAAATATTCAAGTGTTTTATAGTCTTTTGGATTAATGGTTTTTAGTATAAGTTCAATGGCTCTGTCAAATTTTTTTTAAATGAGCTAGAACGTATGATAACGAAACATAAATATTTATATCTTCTTTTATATTTAGTGTTTTTTCAAAATGTTCAACAGCTTTTTCATAATTTTGAATATTTTCATAACATAAAGCAATATTGTAATGTACATCAGGATTTTGCGTATCTGTTTTTAAAAATTTTAAATAATAATTTATGGCTTCATTATATTCCATAGACAGCTGAAGATTTAATGCATAATTATATAAAGTATCTAAATCGTTAGGACGAATATAATAAGCTTTTGCAAAACATTTTGAAGCTAAAAATATTTTTTTTTCATTGTATAAATCAAGACCTTTTTCGTATAACTCTTCAAATGATGCAAAAAATATTGGTGTATCAAGTAGATCTAAAAATTTTAACCATAAAATTTGATAATCCATATTGGATAGATTTAAAAATTTGTATTTAGATTTGAGCATATTGAATATATTCATAGTATCATTTTAATATAAATATTAAGTAAGGGCAAAATTTTAAAGGAACCGATATGTACGAGTATTTAAACGGTAAACTTGTTGCTAAGTATAAAAAGTCATATAAAAATGCATATATGGTATTAGATATTAACAATGTCGGATACAAAGTTATAACAAATGATAAAATTATAGATGAATTGTGTGACATTGATGAACAAATTAAGATATATATTTCACTAATACATAAAGAAGACCAAATGATATTTTGTGGTTTTTAAAACGAGAACAAAGAGATATTTTTGATATTTTACAAAGTGTTTCAGGTATTGGTATGAAAGTTGCGTTGGAGTTGCTAAATGAGTTTGATTACCGTGATTTAATATCACATGTATTAAATGAAGATTTTAAAACTGTATCAAAAACCAAAGGCGTAGGAACAAAGCTTGCACAAAAATTATCATTGAATTAAAAGATAAACTTGTAAATTATACATCAAATGATGAAATCGCAATTATAAACAATGAAGCCAAAGTTGATTTGGGAGAAGTATCACAAGTGTTAATTACTTTAGGATATAATAAAGATGAAATAAACAAAGCTTATGACCAATTGTTGAAAAATAGTCAAAAACATACAGAAGATACAAATGAATTGTTGAAAGAAATATTAAACTATCTATCACAAGAAGGGAGATAAATCGTATGAAAATATTATTCGCATCAAATGAAGTGGCACCTTTTTCAAAAGCAGGTGGCTTGGGTGATGTTATGGGAAGTTTGCCAAAAGAACTTATAAAAGAAAAAGATGTTGAAATAGCTATATTCACTCCTCTTCACGGTTGTATTGATAAAAATAAATTTAATATAAAAGAGTTGCCAAATTCAACACTTAGAATTTTATTCGGTCATCAAATGCGAGAATTTAAACTTTACATTGCAAAATTGCCTGATACAAATATAAATGTGTTTTTTGTTGATTCAATGTATTATTTTGGCTGTTTTAATGAAGTATATCCAAAATGGTTATATCAAGATTATGAGCACGAAAGATACATTGCATTTTCTCAAGCAGTGTTGGAATATGCAAAATATTTAAACTTCAAACCCGATATTATTCATACAAATGATTGGCACACAGCCATTATGCACAGTTATCTTGTTTCAAATTATAATATGGATGAGTTTTATCAAGAAACAAAAACAGTGTTTTCTATTCATAATCTTGCCTACCAAGGTGTGACAGACCCATCAATACTTGATTTTACAAACATGCAAAAACATCGAGTTTATCACCATTTGGGAATTGAACACTTTGGGCATGTGAACTGGATGAAAGGTGCAATAAATTTTGCTGACAGAATTATTGTTGTATCTCCAAAATATGCTTCTGAAATTATGACAGACGAATTTGGTGAAGGCATGGATTTTACTTTGCGTTGCGTGTCTTATAAAATACGAGGAATTTTAAACGGCATTGACTATAAGGTTTTTAACCCCAAAACAGACAAAGCTTTAATTCAAAACTATGATATAAATTCAATAGAAAAGAAAGAAAAAAATAAAGAAGAAATTTTAAACATGTTTGGTTTTGAAAATAAAGATAAAGAAAGACCGCTCATTGCCGTCATTTCAAGACTTGTGAACCAAAAAGGTTTAAATTTAATACGTGATATGGAATACGAACTTCAAAAACTTAACGCAAATTTTATAATACTTGGTTCCGGCGATAAGGACTTGGAAAATTTATTTATTTGGCTTTCTAATAATACTCAAAATGTAAGAGCACAAATTGGTTATAACGAACAATTGGCTCACAAAATATATGGAGCTTCTGATATGTTTTTAATGCCTTCAAAATTTGAACCTTGCGGTTTAGGTCAACTTATTGCCATGAGATATGGAAGTTTGCCAATTGTACGTGCTGTTGGCGGGCTTGATAATACAGTTGTAGGTTATCCTCTGGACAATTCAACCGGTTTCAAGTTTTGGAGATTTAACGGATATGACATCTTGATGCAATAAGATGTGCTTTAAGTGTCTATAATGATAAATTTACTTTAAATGCAATGAGAAAATCAGCAATGGAAGCTGATTTCACATAGGCAAAAGTGCAAAAGAATACTTAAAAGTTTATCAAGAGCTAAAACCTTAATAAAGAAATAAGTTATTACTTATTGTTTTTCAACAACTTCCGATGCTACATCATTGTTTTTGGAAGTTATTGTTATTTTGTGTCTTTTTTTGTACAAAACAACAAAAAACAGAATAATAACAACGGTTACAGCAAAAATGATAAGTTCAATATATTGTTTAACAGCTTCACCAAAGAACATCAAAACAAGACTTACAATGAAAAAACGCATGCCACGTCCAACGACACTTGCAAGAGTAAATTGCCAAAAATTCATATTTAAAATGCCACTTGCAATAGTGAAAACTTTATAAGGGATGGGCGTGAAAGCAGCAAAAGAACAGCAACTGCACCATATTTATTGTATAAAGTTTCAACTTTTTCAAACTGAGCATGTTTATTGCGGAATAAAAAATTAAAAATAGGACGCCCACCAAATTTACCTATGAAATATCCGACAATTCCTCCAAAAGCAGAAGCAATAGTGCAAACAAAAGCATAAAACAATGCTTTTTTAGGATTTGCTAAATCAAGTATTATAAGCAAAAAATCCGGAGGTGGCACAAGGAAAAAGCTTTCAACAAATGAATTAATTGCAAGTCCCAAAGTCCCAAGTTGTCTATAAAATTCAATATCAAACATTTTTAAAAAACTCTCATAAAAAATAACAAATAACATTTAGAAAATATCATAAAACAAAAGAAAAGTCGATTTTTTGTAACATAAAATAAATAATATATTACAAAATAAGAAAAATGTGATAGAATAAACTAAATAAGCTTGAGCATGTATTTTGGAAAGGAGATAAAATCATGACAGAACTAGCAGAATTAAAAAATTTACTTGGATAAAGATATTGATACAAGTAAAATTTTAAAGAAAAAAGTTGCAGTAATTGGTTACGGTTCACAAGGTTACGGCCAAATCAACAACCTTAAAGATTCAGGAGTTGAAGTGGCATGTGGTTTAAGAGTTGATGGTAAATCTGCTCAGAAAGCAAAAAATGAAGGTTTGACTGTAATGAGTATTGAAGATGCAGTTAAATGGGCAGACATCGTTCAAATATTAATTCCTGACGAAATACAAGCAGCAGTATATGAAAAACAAATCAAACCATATTTAAGAGCAGGACAATATTTGATGTTTTCGCTATGGTTTCAACATACATTATAAAAAATCGTTCCACCAAGTGATGTAAATGTAATCATGGTTTGCACCAAAAGGTCCCGGACATACAGTAAGAAGCGAGTACCAAAGAGGAAAAGGGGTTCCTTCATTGATTGCTATATATCAAGACCCATCAGGTGATTCAAAAGAAATAGCTTTGGGATATGCTTCATGTATTGGTGCAGGTCGTGCAGGAATAATTGAAACAACTTTCAAGGAAGAAACCGAAACAGATTTATTTGGTGAACAAGCTGTTTTATGTGGCGGTGTTTCAGCTTTAATAAAAGCAGGTTTCGAAACATTGGTTGAAGCAGGATACTCTCCTTATATGGCTTATTTTGAATGTGTTCATGAAATGAAGCTTATTGTCGATTTAATAAATGAAGGCGGTATTTCAGATATGAGATATTCTATTTCAAACACAGCAGAATATGGTGATTTGACTCGTGGCCCAAGATTGATAACAAGTCAAACAAAAGCTGAAATGAAAAAAATATTAACAGAAATTCAAGATGGAAGTTTTGCAAATGAATTTTTAAATGAATATCAAAACGGCATGACAAATTTCAAAAAATGGAAAAAGAAGGCGAAGAACACCTTGTTGAAAAGGTAGGTAATAAACTTCGTTCAATGTTTTCTTGGATTAAAAATAATAAAATTATCAATCGCGAAAAGAATTAATTGTCGTAAAACTTTAAAAACGGGCTTTTTAAGCCCGTTTTTTTTATTTATATACTTTATGTAAAGATTTGTAACAATTTCTTTAAAAACTAACAAATTTTTTTTTAGGAGCGTTATATAAGTGTATTGTTCTAATGGTTATAGATGGAAAAAATAGATGAATAATTTATCATTAGTGAGTTTAAATAATAAAAGTTTTGGAGCGTCGCTCGGTGACCGCAGTAAAAGTGGCAGAAAAGAAACAAGAGAGCAAGAAATCCAAGAAGCAAGTGATTGTATTGTTGAAAATACGTTCAAAAACAGAGCAAAAATCTCAGCAGATAGAGTTATAAATGCTTTTACAATATATCCGGCCAAGGGTTTAAAAGGAGATAAAAATTCTAACTTTTATGAATTTTTAGCTATGGGAACCGTACCATATATTTTGGGTAGCGCATCTTTAATGGCTATTTCACCAATAGCAAAATATTATGATAAGCATGGTTCAAAACAAGCTTCGAAATATTGTAATGCATTTGCATTAGGTGTTTTGGCTTATGGTGTATTAAAAATGTTTCTAAAAACTTTATTAAAAAACCTGTAAAATGGATAACAGGTGTTGATGTTGATTTACCTTATAAAAAAGTTGTTCGTGATTTGCCAAGTACAAGTGATGGCAAAGTAAATGCTAATATTGAATACCACAAAGTTTTTTGAAAGTGCTGATTTTACAAGAACTGATTTACTTTATGATTATGACAAATATGGTAAGAAAAGAGGTTCTTATTATGATTATATTGCTCAAAAAAATGGATTAGGTAAAAACTTAAATGCATCAGACCAAATTGTAAAACCATTTATACATAAAGTAGTTGTAAAAGAACGTATTGCAGAAACTTGGTCAAGTTATGCTTGGGCTATACTTGGAGTTGGATTATGTATGCAAAATTCTACAAAAGAGTTTTTTTGGGCTTAAACCAACTGCAAAAGGAATACAAAAAATGGCTCCCAGCAATGTTTGGGGAAAAACTAAAAAATTGGCAAGTACGTTAGTTGAAAGTTTTAAAGAAATGCATTCTAAAAAAGCTGGTAAAGCATTGATTTATACAGCTATTGCTTCAACAATTTTGGGTAATATTATTTCAGTAACGAATAATAAACCTAAAAAATCAAAAAATGAAATTAATTTAAATAATAAGGATAGTGTGGTGTGCTAGTATGGTAAATTCATTAGGCGGGATTTCAAATATAAATAATTCAAATAATTCCATGTCAATGGGTAATAAAAGGAGTTAATGTTTCTAAAAAAGTAAAACCATTAAAACCTAAAGGAAGATTAATTGGAAAAACTGAATGGGTTGGTCAAAGTGCTTAGTTAGAGATATTAAAGCTATTGGTAAAGGTATAAAAGGTGAAGCTAACGATTATGAATTAGGCAGACAAAATGATTTAGCTATGACTGTTGGTTCTTATGGGTTAGCAACATATTTATCAACAAAAACTCCAACAACAAAAGGAAAAATAATGGAATTTGTCGGAGCTTCAGTTTTTTTAGGAATGATGAAATTATGGCCAAAAATTGCTTTTCAATATCCTTTGGAAGCAAAATATGGTGTAAATGTTCGTCAAAAGTATGAAGACAGTTATGGTCGTATTAAAGAATTTTACCAAGATTCACAATATACTCCTTGGGATTTATACAGCCAAAAGATTACGATAAAATGGCTCAAAAAATGGGAATTCCGGCAAATACAAAAAATAAAAATGAAAAAGTACAAGAAAAAAGCACACGATATCGCATTACAAGCTAATACATGGTGGATGTTAACAGCAGGGTTTGCTTCAGGAATTGGAACACCTCTTTTATGCAATCAACTTGAAAAACCTGTTGCCGCATTGGCTCAATGGATTGACTTAAGCGTTGCAAAATCTGCATTAGACAAAGTTAAAATTGTATCTGTCACAAAAGATTATAAACCTCAAAATACAAAAGCATTAAAAAACTTGCAAGCAGTATTAAATGATAATAAAATCTTATCTTCAGAAGTTGTTGATAAACTTGCAGATATTCTTATTCTTGTTGGTAAAGATGAAAAAGCCGACACAACAATTATTGACGCAATGAAAAAACAAATACAAACATTAGGCTCAAAGAAAACTTTTGATGCTAAAAATGTTTTAGATTATTTTAAAAACCCTAAAGAAAGTTCTAATTTTAATTCTCACAATTTAAAAGATTTAATTACAAAATATGAAATAGATTTATCAAAAATTGATACTTCAAAAATAAAATCAAGTGATGATTTTTTTAGAAGCTTTAAAAACAGCAGCAAAAGATAAGAAAAAATCATTTGATGGAAAAAATATTGATGATACATTCCGACCGATTTTGAAAAAATTGGAACCAATGTTTAATACATTTGCAATTGATGATGAATTCAAAAACAGTATTACAGATTTATTTAATAGAATGGATGCAGTTCGAACAAATCAAAAACATTTATTTAAGTTTTATCAAAAAACAGTCGGTGATGTTGAGGGGTCGGTACTTGCAAATCAAGCTAATAAATTTAGTGATGAGTTCATTAAAGCTTTAGGAATAAAGGGAAAAGATTTAAAAGCAGCTTCTAAAAATGACACTGTTGCTCGAGAAATTATTACAAAATATATGAAAGAAGCTGCTAAAGATGAGAAAAAATACAAAAATGTAATTGAAACCCTTTCAAAATACAAAACGGTTTGCTTGAAGCACTTGATGAAGATTTATTGAAAAAATATGCTTCAAAAGTTGAAGAAGGTAGTAAAGTTTTTGGTAAAGATGGTAAGTTTTCAATTATAGAACAACATTTTCTTGGTAATAATACATCATTAGATGGTTCACAATTGAAGAACTATCAATCACAACTTGCTCGTCGTATTGAAGGCATTCAAGCTTATTTTGCAAAGCCGATTATTGCACTTGATGTTTTCCATCGTATGGAAACAGGTGATTTGAAAAATCAATGGAAAGAACTTCAAAAAGCCGATGTTAATTTACAAAATGTAAAGTACGATGACGTACAAAAGATTGTTACTGAAATGTTTACTAAAAATGATAAAATATCTGCTTATTCGACAAAACATGGTATAGATAAAAAATCATTATATCAAGCTATATATAAACTTGTTTATCCAACTGGAGCATTGAAAGATAAAACTATAGAAGAAACTCTTGAAGAAGTGGCTAAAAAAAGGTACAAAATCAAATATAGATGTTTATAAAAAAATGTTATCAAAAGATACAATTGCAGCACTAGGTGGAGAAAATAGTAAGGTATTACAGATTTTAAGTGATATTTCAACAAAAATTAATTACTGGTTAGGTTGCGGAAAAGACCAATTGAATCAAATTGCATAACTCAAAAAGATTTTGGTTCTAAAGTTAATGGAAATATTTTTTCAAAAGATGACCTAGCTTCCCAATCTTTAGAAAGATTGTTGTCTGATACTGCAAAAAGAAAAAGAAATACTAAAATATGGTCAAGCGTTATGATAGGAACTACAATTGCAACTATAGCAACAACACTTATTGCTTTATTGACAATTGGTAAAACTTCTAAATCTGAGCCCAAAAATTTAAATAATAAAAAGAAAATTCCAAAGGAGTGGTTGCATGATGATAAAAAATATTAATAACTTTTATGTTAACCAAATGAATTCTGTAAATTTCGGAAGTTCTACAAGTAAGAATGATAAAAAACAAAAACAAAACTATATCATCAAATGCAATGACAACTCCAAGCATTTCATCACAACAGGTTGTATCAAATATAGTTGCAGGTCAAAAAGCAATTGATAAACAAAAAAACAACAAGGTGTTGATAAAACAACACAAGTTCAACAATCACAAAAAACAAATGAAGTTACTCCTTATAAAAATACATTAAAACAGATTTTCATAATAATGATGTGAAATTGATGGGTATTGTGGTTCGTACATTCAATGCAAAAGATAAAGATGGAAATGAACTTATTGATGCAGGTGAAGAGTCCGGTACTTTTTTAAATGCTATAGAAAGACTTGATGAGATAAAAGATTTAGGTATAAATACACTACACATTTTGCCACCTCATCCGATTGGCAGAAAACAAGCAATGGGAACAGCAGGTTCTTTGTATTCTCCACTTGATTTTTTACAACTTGACCCTATGCTTGATGACCCTAATGACCCTCGTGATGTAAAAGAAGAATGTAAAGAATTTATTAAAGAGTGTCATAAACGTGGAATTAAAGTTATGTTTGACTTGCCAAGTTGTTCATCTTATGAACTATTTCTAAATAGGCCTGAATTGATGGCTATTGATGAAAAAGGTGTGGCAATTACCCCTCAAGGTTGGAACGATATAAGAATGTTCCAACCGTTTGAAGACCAGACAAAAAGAACCTTAAATCCGCATTTGCTTCAAATGCATAAAGATTATATTGATATGTTAGTTGACTTAGGTGTAGATGGTGTTCGAGCTGATGTTTCACGTGCTAAACCAACAGAGTTTTGGGACATAATTATCCCTTATTCAAGACAAAAAGACCCTGAATTTGGTTGGTTAGCTGAAACTTATACTTATGAAGATGCATCTCCACAGTTAAATATGGAAAAAGATAGACCTGAAGATGCTCTTCGTGCAGGATTTGATTCATATTATGGTCAATATCACATTTTTCACGAATGGACAAAAGCTAGTGAACTTGTTGACTATGTCGTTGAAAATCTTGAAATGACTAAAAAATTAAAACCAAACAAATCATTAATAGGCTCATTTGGAACTCACGATGATATTTCAATTATGTATCGTGGCGGTGCAAAGTTCACTAATTTAGTTTCAGGTTTGCAAGCTGTTTTACCTATGACAAACCCCTACATAATTGACGGATATCAATCAGGTGATTATTATGATTATTCATACCGTGATAAATTGGCAGCTACTACATTTACTGATTCAAACACTTATGTAGCTCACGCTGGCAAATTAGATATCTTCAACTTATCTCGTAAACCAGGTGGTGAACATCCTGAAATTGGTGAATTTTTCTCAAAAGCAATGAAAATGAGAGACGAAAATAAAGATGTAATTACTAAAGGCTCTTTTATTCCTTTACAAAAAGAAAGGTGATATTAATGACCAAATCATCACATTTGCTCGTCATTATAAAGGTAAAACATTACTTGTTATTGCAAATAGAGATGTTAACAACAGAGAAACAGGCATTGTCAAAGTTCCAGGTTTAAAGAAAAGCCAAAAACTTGTAAATCTATTACCTTCAATTGATGAACCAAGTAAATTCCAAGTTGAAAACGGTCAAATAAAATGTGATTTAGGTACTGCTCGAGTTCACGTTTTTGAAATAGATACTCCTAAAATTGAAAAAAGCGGTCTTAAAGTTTATAGACAAAACCAAAAGTTTAGACCGAGAAGAAGCGAGCTTGAAAAAAGATATATGCTAAGAAAGCATATATCTTTTTTTTATTTTCATGTTATTATAACGTGATATATAAAATAGGAGAAAAATATGTTTAATATTTCACACGATAATATAGATAGACATAAATTAATTATTATAACTTTAATTTTAGCCATAACAATGATTGAATGCACTCAAACAATAGCTGACAAAATCGGTAATATTAAAGGAATTACAGTCACAGGTTCTTCCTCTAAAATTGTTACATCTGATAGCGCCAGTTTGTCTTTTGATATATCAACCAAGGCACTCAGCAAAATGCTGCTTACAAAACTATTTCAAGCCAATTGCCACAAGTTATTAACTATTTAACAGAAACAGGTTTTTCAAAAGATGACATTGATATAAAACCTCAAAACGGTTATGAAACATATAAATATGCTCAAACAGGGTTATGACAAATGAAGTTTCACATTACAATTTGTCACAAAATATTACTGTTAATTCAAAAGATGTTCAAAAAAATCAAAACACTTTCAAATGATTTGGCTAAATTAATTGACAAAGGAATAAATATAAATGTATACGAACCTCAGTATTTTTATTCAAAGCTTGCCGATGATAAGGTAGTTTTGTTGAAAGAGGCTTCAGTGGATGCAAAAGAAAGAGCTTCTGCTATGCTTAAAGCAACAAATAACCGTGTTGGAAAAATAAATTCTGTTAAAATGGGGGTTTTTCAAATTACACCTGTTGATTCAAACAATGTATCTGATATGGGAATAAACGATACAACATCCATTGACAAAAAGATAACATCTGTAGTTAATGTTGTTTTTGAAATTAAATAACTTTAAAAAAGCTATTTTTTATATTGAATACGAAATAAATCTAAGGTGTTTTGAAGCAACATTACTATAGTCATAGGGCCTACACCTTTTGGAACCGGTGTAATAAATTTACATTTGTCAAAAACATCTTTAAAATTAACATCACCTGTAAGTTTGTTGTTTTTGTCACGGTTAATCCCAACGTCAATAATACAAACTTTATCTTTTATAAATGTAGAATTAATAAAATTGGGTTTTCCAACTGCAGATATCAAAATATCTGCGGAATTTGTTATTTCTTTTAAGTTTTCAGTTTTTGAATGACAAACCGTAACAGTCGCATCATTGTTTAAAAGCAACGTTGACAAAGGTCTGCCAACAATGTTTGACCGTCCTATAATGACTGCATGCTTTCCTTTTATTTCAATATTGTAGGCATTTAATAATTTTAAAATGCCGCTTGGGGTACAAGCAACGCTATAAGGAGTCATATTTAATGCAAGTTTGCTAACATTATACGGATGGAAGCCATCCACATCTTTAATTGGTGAAATTGTTTCTATTATTTTATTTGGATTTATATGTTTTGGAAGTGGCATTTGTACAAGAATGGCATTAACTTTTGCATCCCCATTTAATTGGTTAATTATTTCCAAAAGTTCAGCTTGATTTATATTTTCATCAAAATGTAAAACTTCTGACTCTATTCCAACTTCAAGACATCTTTTCTGTTTGTTTCTTACATATATTTGACTGGCATTATCGTTTCCGACAAGTATGACAACAAGTTTAGGTTTAACTTCCAATTTGTCAACTTCGTTTTTTATATCTTTTATTATTTCGTTTGCAAGACCTAAGCCATCAATAATAGTTGTCATAATTCTCCTTAAAAATTTTGCGGTAAATTAAATCTGGAGTACATATTTTTTAAGCTTTCTTTTATTTTATCAGAATTTTTTGTTGATTTATCAATGTTTTCATCATGGTCAATTATTCCAAAAATATCTAATTTACACTCGTTTAACAATTCATAAATATCATTTTTATAAGGTTCTTTTGCATTATTTAAAACAACTCCAATTTGACCGTTATATGCATATTTTGAAGAAAATTCGTAAATTCTTTTGGCAAGTTCAATAGAATTTCTATGTGGTTTTGAAATAATAAGAGCAAGGTCAATATTTGTGTCAACAAGTTGATATAAATATTTCAAATCAAATTCACAATCAAAAATAACAAAATCATAGTGAGAGATAAGTTTTAAAAGAGCATCATTGATTTGTTTTGTGATAGGACATCTGCAATCTTTTGAAGCAATGAGCCAAGAAACGATAATGTCAGTGTTGTCATCCAGTTTGACAACAATATCTTCCAAAGCCCATTCGATATATTCTTGCTTTGTCATTTTTGAAGGAATGCCTGTTTTATACTCGTGTTTTTCCTGCTCGTATCCCATAAATAGTATTTCTTATATCAAGACCAAAAGTGAAGCCCAATTCACATGTAAGGTCATTGTCAAACAACAAAATTGATTTATCAGGAAAATACTCCTTTAACAAATTCATAAAAGCTTTGACAATTGTTGTTTTGCCACTGCCACTTTTACCTGTTATAGCTATTGTTTTCGTCATAATTTAAGATACTTTCTCACTATATTTTTCTTTTATTTTTTCAACAAATTTCGAAGTCAACTTGCAAGCTTTCACTGCAAAGTTCTTTTGATAAACCGCCACATCCACAAGATGGTGTAAAATACTTTGTTTTATTAACACATCTTTATTTATACCTTTTTCTCAAGTTTTAATACAACGTTTTGAAATTTATTATCTAATATTTCAAGATTGACATTTTCAAGCTCATTTACATCTAAAGTTGGTACAATTCCCCAAGCAATAATTCCGCCTTTGTTAAGAAAATTTGATATATAGTTTGAATATAATTCAAGATTATCAGAATAAGAATAAGCATCAAAATTGAGTATATCAACATTAGTTGAAGTGAGCATATCCCAAGGCATTTTGCCACAGCAATGGATTGCTGTAACGGCTCCATAGGACTTAAATATATTTGCCATATCATTTAAAATATTTTTCACCATATTTATATCAATAGTCAAAAATGCACAAGTTCCAATATGACTCAAACTCGGTTCATCCATAAAAATAACAGGGGTAACATTTTTATTTGTTTTTTTTATTTCCTCAATTTGCCACAAAGCTTTTAATGTTAGAGTTTTAATGGCAATATCTCGCAAAGTGTCGTCATAAAAACGCTAACATTATTTTTATCAGTTAAGGAAGTTGAAAAGCTAAATGGTCCGACAATTTGCCCTTTTACAAAAGACAATGTTCGGTTATTTTTTATTTTGATAAAAATTTATCGAATGTTGAAGTATATGGTTTTGATATTTTATATTTTTCCAAGTTTGTAAAATCACCGCCAACAATAGCATCATAATCCAAATAAAAATCTTCAAGAGCAAGAAAAAACTCATCACTTTCGTTATCAACAAAAAACTTGTTATTTTTTTTGTCATAAACAATCCGGGCATATTTTGTAAAACTTGTGAAGTCATATCCTCAAGTTTATTGACATTTGCCATTTGTGGGAAACAAAGGCATATCATTAAAACATTCAAAAATCAAATCGACACCTTCATCAGAATTTGTATGTGGCAAACTTCCAACTGCTGTTGCTATTAATGATGGTTTATTCATAGTATCTAATTTCTTCCCCTCAAATCTAAATTTTGAAAATATGTTTAATTTTATCAAAACTATATTATTTTTTCAAATTTATTAATTTCTATAACAATTAATTTGGAAGGTATTGACTTTTAAATATCTTTTAAATACAATATTTATATATTTGGTCTTTAAATAATTGGGAGGTCTTGAAATGCAAATTTCAAGTAATAAAAAATATTAGTGTTACCAATTTTACACAAACTTTGCAAACAAAAAACAATAAAGAAAAATTTAATAGTAACACCCAATATAGTTATCCTAGAGGTATATTGGCTTCAAGTTATGGAATTTTATTAAAAAAGGCGGATAAAACAACATTCAAAGGACGGGAACTTCGCAAAGCAAGTGATGTTGAAAAATTGTTAAATAAAATGGGAATAAAATCATCTTTTAAGGAAAGTTCCCTTGTTGCTGATTGTTCATATAAAATGGTAAAAGTTTTTGAGCGATATTTCGGGAAAAATCACTTCCAAAAAGAAATAAATTTCTTAAGTTTTAAAGAAGATGCACCAAATAAAGACACAAATTCTATACTTGGTTGGTTTAAACCATGGAACCATGCCGTTGAATTTAATAAAGATAATGATGACTTTGCATCAAAAGCAAAATTAAAAATAAATTCATTGATAAATAGAATAGTTCTTTATCAATCTACTTCAAGTTATTTATTACCATTTGCACACGAAATGGGACATTGTGACACCATCAAAGAATTTTAGATACTTCAAGAACATATTCTTTTGCTAATAAATGTTGGGAAGCCTTAAGAAACAAAACTGTTCCTGAAGGTATTGGGAAAATTATGACAAAATGGAAATTAGGTCTTTATGCAAATACAAATTTAAATGAACATATGGCTAATAGAATTGCAAGGGATATATGTAATAATTATGATAGCGACTATGAATTGTATGAAGGTGATGAGGATGATTTAAAATATGCTGACATTTTCGACAGAAAATGGGGAAAACTTGACCCTCTTCATCCACAATCATATCTCGATTTTTATGACCAACAAATTTGGAATGCAGGTGTTGGCGGATATATTGGAGGAGATGGTGAGTATCATAATCTAAAAATAAAAGAAGCTGAAGATAAAGCAAACGAGTTTGTTGAAATGGCTGAAAAAATTGCAAAAAAAGAAGGTATAAAAATTGAAGATGTTGATTTATACAAGGTTAAAGAACTCTTAAATAATACAAATATAAATTTAGAAATTAAACAAACAAATACTTTTAATACAAAACGTCAAAACATTTTAAAATTAATTGAAAAACCAAAACAAAAGTCTCTTGAATATTTAGAAGCAATTAAAAGTTACAATATTTTAGATAATGATGATTTTGAAAAACAAGTTTTTTGAACAATTTAGACAAATTGAATCTATGGATAATGAAGAAAAAGCCTTAGAAAGAGCAAATAATTTAGTGTGTGAATTATCAAGACATCATCATAACTTTGCTTTTTATTTATGGAGAAAGGATTATGCAGCAAGTTGCATCAAATTCTGATGACGAAAGAGATGAAACTTCCCTCATTGATAAAGTTTCTTCTTGGTTTTCAAAAAAAACACCTCAACAACACCAACAAGAACGTCAAAGACAACATATGCTTTTTTAGAAAAGGATAAATTATGATAAATAATATCTCACAATTGAATAATCTAAATATTTATAAATATCAAAACGGCAAAAAATTCCTAATTTGTCTTTTTAAGGCTGATAGTATTCAAAATTCAGACAAAGAAAAGAAAAACAAAAAACAATTACTGTTTTATCGCTTTTATTGTGCTTAGTATCTGGAATGTATTTTGGTTCTTTTTTTGAAAGCATTGTAAAGAAAACTAAGTGTGGTGGATGTCGTTAAAAGAAAGAAATGATTTTATGATAACTCAAATAAATTTTAACAAACCAAATTATAATATAAAACAACATAATCAAAATAAAATTTATGATAATCTCTCTTTTAAAAGTGATTGTGTTGAGATATCAAAAAATAATTCAAATGAAAATAGTAATAATAAACTTAAAACAGCAGCCTTAATCGGACTTGGAATAATATTATTTTTTCTTGGATTTAGAATAGGCATAATTAATAATGTTATGTTTAGAAATTAATCTCTCATTCTTTGTGCAAATTATACTTTCCCCACAATTTGTAACTAAAAAACATATCGTTTATTTTGATGTTGTAATCTTGCGAAATGGAATTAAATCGTTTTATTAAAGCATTTTTTTGCAACATAAGTTCATTTGCAACAACAGCATTTTGACAGGCAATTGACAAAACTTTCAAATCATTAATTTTAAGAGGCTGAGTGAATTTTAAAAGTTTTTCATTTATTATCTTACCCCATATTTCATTTATCAGTTCAGTTTGGTTTTGCGCCTTAATATTAAGACTTTTTTAATCCGTCAATAACCTCATCGATTGTTTGAAATTCTGTATATAATATTTTTTTCATAAAATATATGATATCATAAAATAAAAAAGCATAAAGGACAATGAAATAATGAGGCTTGACAAATTTTTAAAAGTATCACGCATAATAAAAGAAGAACGGTTGCAAACGAGGTTTCAGAAATGGGTTGCATTTTGGTGAATGAAAACCTGCAAAACCATCAAAACAACTTAAAGTTGGTGATATTATAACCGTTGTTTCCAAAACATCACAATTTAAGTATAAAGTTGTTGAAGTACCGAGTCGAAACATTTCAATTCAAGAAGCAGCAACTTTGTATGAAAAATTAGATTGACAAAAAAAATTTATAGTATAATAATCTTGATACAAACATGTAAATTGTAAAATATTTACATAAACCTATAGGAGAGAAAAGAAATGACTTCAAAAAGATTCTTATTTACATCAGAGTCTGTGACAGAGGGACATCCTGACAAAGTTTGTGACCAAATTTCAGACGCTATTTTAGATGAATTTTTAACACAAGATTCAAAATCAAGAGTTGCAGCAGAAACATCTGTCACAACAAAGGAATGGTTTTGGTTTCAGGAGAAATAACTTCAAATTGTTATGTTGATATTCCACATGTTATAAGAAACACAATTAAAAAACATTGGTTACAATGGTGAAGAGGGTGGTGGTTTTGATTATAAAACCTGTGCTGTTTTAACAAGCATTGATGAACAATCTTCCGATATTTCAGGTGGTGTCAACAAAGCATTTGAAACACGAGATAATAATGCAAATGTTTCAAGTTCTGAAACTGAAGAACTGGGTGCAGGCGACCAAGGGATTATGTTTGGATACGCTTGTGATGAAACACCTGAATTGATGCCATTGCCAATAAGCTTGGCGCATAAACTTTCTTACAAGTTGGCACAAGTTCGCAAAGAAGGTGTTTTAAAATATCTTCGTCCTGACGGAAAATCACAAGTTACAGTTGAATATATCGACAACAAGCCAACAAGAATTGATACAGTTGTTATATCAACTCAACATGACCCTGAAATAAACGGGGTTTCAGATAATGAAAGAATTCAAGAAATAATACGCAACGATTTAATTAAATATGTTATTGATGCAGTATTTGAAAGTGAAAGCATAAAACCTGATAGCGACACAAAATATTTGATAAACCCATCAGGCAGATTTGTAATTGGCGGACCTCAAGGCGATGCCGGCTTGACAGGAAGAAAAATAATCGTTGACACTTATGGTGGTTATTCTCGTCATGGTGGCGGTGCTTTTTCAGGAAAAGACCCGACAAAAGTTGACCGTTCAGCTGCTTATGCTGCAAGGTATGTTGCAAAAAACATTGTTGCTGCCAAACTTGCTTCAAAATGCGAAGTTGAAGTTGCTTATGCAATTGGGGTTGCAAAACCGGTTTCTGTTATGGTTGATACTTTTGGAACCGGTAAAATCAGTGATGATGAAATCGAAAAATTGATTGAAGAAAATTTTGATTTATCACCTGCAGCAATTATAAGCCATTTTGATTTAAGAAATTTACCGGCAAAAAAATAATGGTAAATTCTATCAAAAACTTGCAGCTTATGGACACATGGGAAGAACTGATTTTGAAGTACCTTTGGGAAAAACTTGATAAAGTCGCAACTTTAAAAGAACAAGCTTCAAAGTATGCAGCTTTAGTATAGTAAAGTTATTTTATTTTGTTAATATAAAAAACCGCTTATAACTCTAAGCGGTTTTTTTAGTTTTTTAGGTTATTTATTTTAAAAATTCAACCTTACCACTATCAAGATGATAATATGCTGTCATAATTTTTAAGCCTTTGTTTTTAACATAGTTACTTAAAATTCTGTCTGATTTAATCAAATTGTCAGTGACAAGCAAAGCATTGTTTTTAATAGTAGATGTAAGTTTATCTTCTTTTGAGTTTTCATCGTACATTTTCAAAGCAGGTTCAATAGAATTTGTCAAACTTGCTATGTATTTTGATTCATGAACATTGCTTAAAGCGGCAGTCACAGCACCGCAGTTTTCATGTCCCATAACAATAACAAGTTTCACACCTAAATGAACTACAGCATATTCAACACTACCAATCACGTGATTGTCAAGAACATTTCCCGCATTTCGTATTTCAAAAAATATCGCCTAACCCTTGGTCAAAGATAAGAGAAGGTGGAACTCTTGAATCAGAACAAGTTATGACAACTGCAAAAGGATGTTGCATTTTTTCAAGTTCTTTTCTTCGTTCTTTCGTCTGGTCGGATGTTTTTCTTTCATTGTTTGAAATCTTAAATTTCCTGCTTTTAAAATTTTCAAAGCTTCATCAGAAGACAAATTTTTCACTTCATTTGCAAAACAACAATTAATTGAAAAAGATGCAAAACAAAGTAATAACAATAATTTTTTTCATTCTAGTATCCTTATTTAAACTAATTTACATGAAAATTATAATACTAAAATATTTATTTTTTTACTTTATTATTTTCATCAACCATGACAATACTTGGTGAAAAGTTTTGATATTCTTCAATTGTCATTGCAGCATAAGCAACAATTATGACTTTATCCCCAATGGCAACTTTTCTTGCAGCAGCTCCATTTAAACAAATGCAACCGGAATTTTTCTTGCCTTTTTATAATATAAGTTTGAAAACGTTCACCATTATTTATATCTAAAATTTCAACTTTTTGGCCTTCAAACAATTTTGCTTCGTTTAAAAGTGTTTCATCTATTGTAATTGAGCCGACATAATTTAAATTTGCATCGGTTACTGTTGCTCTATGAATTTTACCATATAAAAAATCTATTAACATAACGTTATTATTATAACAAAAACTAAAATAATATCAATAAAGTTATTAATATTTTTTAAATTAACTGGATTTTTTTAATTGTTTTAAGTAAAATTTATTATAAGAGGTGTAATATGACTAATTTAATGATAAGTATAATTATAAATGGCTTGATATTATTGTTTACATATTTGCTTATTTTTATAATTTATTATACAAGTGTGGTTTTTTCCGGAAAACATATAGGCAAATTTCTAAATAAAATAGATAAAACAAAAGTCCATGAACAAAAACTTGCCGTTATCGTATATGCGAGTAACAATATCAAAAATCATGATATAACACGTTTGCTTGAAACATTAAATAATCAGGAATACGAAAAAATAACTATTCATTGAATATAATACTTGACGGCTGCGATGATGAAACAGCTAATATGCTTGAATTTATAGGTGGTGCCAGAATTTATAGAACCGGCACACCAAACGCTCCAATTGGCAAAGATGTTGCAATTTCTGATGTTTTGGAACGTGCACTTGTCACTTCCAATGCTGAAGGATATGTGTTTTTGAATGCAAATAGAATGGTTTCTGAAAGATTTTTATCATCTGTAAATATTGCACTCAATTTAAATCCTGTTGTTGTCGGACTCACACAAATAGCCAATAAACCTTTAACTTTATATGAAAAGGTTGTAAAAGCTATATTGGATTATAATAACATTATTATTAACCTTGGAAGAAGTGTTTTAAATTTGGCAACAAAACTTGATTCTGACATTTGTGCTATTCGCTTGGAAGTGTTAAATGAAGTAAAATCTATTGATTTTTCAAGTGATGAAAATGAATTGAAATATACTTTTTGCTTGCAAAATTTGGATTTGCACCTGTTTTTAATCCGTACATTGTTACCAAAATTGATTCTGAT
The DNA here is from genome assembly GCA_022009935.1 of Candidatus Melainabacteria bacterium. Lineage (GTDB taxonomy): Bacteria > Cyanobacteriota > Vampirovibrionia > Gastranaerophilales > Gastranaerophilaceae > UMGS1477. Next base: position 279,452 of record CP091731.1, read on the forward strand.
AAATTTACTTTTAAAAATATTGGTCTAAAATGTAAACTAAATTTATTTTTAAAATGTTTACCTTTGATTTTTACATCTTTTAATAAAAAATTCACAGAACTAACTTTTTCACTTATTTCACCAAATTATATTTTTGCATTATGCATTTATGCTGCAGTATTTGCTTTTTTCCTATACATACGTATTTACATACGATATTAAATTTGTTTGTTTCATAGGCGCAATAGGCATTTTATCTTTTATCGCATCTTTATATTTTGTTAAATTTAATGCAAAAGAAATATACTATTTATTACTATCTCCATTTATAAATAATTTGAAAAAACACGAAATTGCTTATCATCAAAAGCTTGAACTAAAAAAGCGCAAAATCCAATTGAAAAAATGATAGTTAATGCCGTTGTTTCAGACGGTCGTATTGAATTAAATTGTGAATTGGATTTAATCCAAGAAGATGGCATGAGCAAAGTTGTGTTTAAGTTTAAACAAAAAAAATACGAAACAGACTCGTTCCTTCGCATGTATGATGCAATTGCCGACATAACAAAAAAAATTAAAAACACACGGTTTCAATTTTAAAATATGTCAAAATTGTAAATACTTCACTCCCTCATATTGACGGTTCTACCAATATGATTAAAGGTTTTTGCACAAGACCTGTTATGGAAGATGATAGATTGTTTGATGATAAAAAGTTATTATGGCAATGTTGTAAAAATTATATAATAAAAGACAAAGACAACATTGTTGAAATAAGCAAGTTAAAAAACAAAGCTGAATAATCTCATATATTTATATTATTCCAAAAGAGTTTTTTAATAATATAATAAAAACATAATAAATATGTTTTTTGGGAGATAATGTTATGAGTATAAGTTTTTCAGGTTTGGGTTCCGGAATGGATTATTCAACTTGGGTTACACAATTTACAGCTTTAAAAGAACAATCGATTGTCACACCATTAAAGACCAAGAAGACAAATTTACAATCTCAAAATTCTGCTATATCTTCTTTAAAAACATATTATATGACACTTGCAACAAGCATGCAGAAAATCTCCGATTCAAAATATGGTGCTTCTTTTGACATATTTGCATCAAGTAAAGTAACAATGGGTAATGATAACGCTAAAAATTATATTGATGTAAGTGCCTCAAACAGTGTGCCTAAAATGGATTTTGAAATAGAAGTGCTTGAACTGGCTACAAATTCCAACATAAAAGGTAATGTAAAAATTGAGCCTGAACAAATGTATGTCAAATCAAATACCTCTTTGACTCAACTTGAAAACTTTAAAGCCGGTACTTTAGTTTTTAAAACAGATGATAAAGACGAAACAGAATATTCAATTGATGTTGAAAAAGTGACACCATGCAAAGTTTGATTGACAAAATAAACAATTTAAAAGATGGGAAACTTGAAGCAACTCTTGATGAAGATGGAAATTTTTGGTAAAATCAACAGATGCAAATTTCAAGCTGGTGTCAATTGACGGAACTTCCAATTTTAAAAAAATTGCAGAATTAAAAATGACTTCAAACGGTTTTGAATCAGATGATCCAATAAAAGCCGGTACAAAAAAGTGCTTTCAATGTTCGTCTTGTGGATTCCGGAATTTTTAGTGAGGGAGAATTTAAAATCAATGGCGAAACTTTCAAAATTGACAACACAACAACAATGAACCAACTTCTTAATCAAATAAATTCTAATACAAAAGCAAACGTAAAAGCTTTGTATAACAGTGTAACAGGAACTTTCAGTATAACATCAACTGAAACAGGGGCTACAAATATTGAAGTAGAAGAAGTATCTTCAAATTTTGTTTCAACAGTTGGTCTTGACAATTCAGACAACGTGTCAATGGGAACTGATGCCAGATTTAAAATTAACGGAGAAGAACTCACATCAACAAGCAACACTGTGAAAGCTGAAGATAGTGGTATTTATGGTTTGACATTAACTTTGAAAAAAGTTACAAACAACACTTCTGACACATCTGAAAATGCTATAAATGTCCTGGTCAAAGTTTCTGTCACTCAAGACACAGAGAAAATAACAACTGCGATTAAAGATATTGTGAATGCAATAAATGATGTCATTAGTCAAACAGATTTGCAAACAAAAACAGATGGCAAACTTGCATACGACAGTTCCTTTGATTTCCGTACGCAACAGTATTAGAAATTTGGCTTCAGTACAGTATAATAATTTATCTACTTATAAAACTTTAAATTCAATAGGTATTTCAACAGGTGCCATTGGTACCTCTGTAAGTGCTGACACATCAAAGTTAAAACTTAACGAAGATGAATTTTTAAAAGCATTAGAAGAAAATCCAAGCGAAGTTCAATCCTTGCTTCAAAATTTTGTTGAACAAATGGAAACACAAGTCAAAAAAGTGAATGACACAACTGAAGGTTATTTTGCTGTAAAAAACAAAATCTATAGACAAACAAATAAGTACACTAAATGATACTATTGACAGAAAAAAACTGTCACTTAAAGCCTATGAAGAAAATTTGACCAAGAGATTTACTAATATGGATTTGATGATATCACAAATGAAAAGTCAATTTAGCGATGCAGGTTTATATTCATCTTCTTCATAATTAATATTAATTAATTTTAAACAAAGTTACAAATTCTAATTCTCTTTTTAAAAGCCCTAAACGTAAGTGCTTTATCGATATTATAAATATCAGCCACATTTTTGAATTTTTGTTTTTTTAAACCCAAATTAAATTTGTCGGCAAACTTTTGTTTGCAACATTTTTTTCGTAAATGTCTATAGCATCCAAAACATTTAAAACATAATTACCCACTTAGCACACACCTCTTAAATATTTTAAATGATTATACCACCATTTAAAGTGTCATACAAACATTTATTAAGAAATATTAAAACAAGTATTATAGTTATGAGTTAATTGCAATCATTTTTTGGATTGGTTTTAATGCACTTTTAATAAGTTCATTTGGTACATTTATTTCGTGTTGTTCATATAAAAGCGCATTATAAATATCTTCCAAGTGATGGCATTTCATGTTTGGACAAATAGCTTTTTTAGAAACAAGAATAAATTCTTTATCAGGCACATCTCTTTTTAGTCTTTCAACGACACCAAGTTCAGTGGCAATAATAAAAGTTTTTTCATTTGATTTTTTTGCTTGGTTCATTATTGCAGTGGTTGAACCAACAAAATCAGCAAGTTTAACAACTTCGCTGTGGCACTCAGGATGGGCGAGAACTTTTGCATCGGGATATTTTGCTTTCATTTCAAGTACATCTTTGGAGTAATTCGCAAATGTGTCGGGCAATAGCCGGGGTATGCGATTATATTAACCTCTCCATTTAATTTTGACTTAACAAAATTGCCTAAATATGTATCAGGGACAAATAAAACATCTTTTACATTAAGTGTTTTTACTACATTAACTGCATTTGAACTTGTGCAACAAACATCTGCTTCAGATTTAACTTCAGCTGTTGAATTAACATAACAAACAACAGGAATATTAGGATGTTTTTGCTTTAAACTCTCGAATTTGTTCAAGATTTATCATATCAGCCATTAAGCAACCTGCTTTTAAAGACGGAAGTAAAACTTTTTTGTTCGGCGATAAAATTTTAGCAGTTTCTGCCATAAAATAAACACCTGCAAAAACAATTATGTCAGCATCAGTTTTTGCAGCCATTTGACTTAAATATAAAGAATCACCGACATAATCCGCTACTTCATCAATTTCAATATTTTGATAGCAATGGGCTAGAATAACGGCATTTTTTTCTTTTTTTAATTTTATAATTTTTTGAACTAATTCCTGATTAAAACTCATTTTGTTTTTCCACTTCAATATAAATTAAATTATACAAAAAAAAGATTTTTTATACAACTTAAAATTTGACTTTATTTCAAATAAATGATAACGTGTTATTACTATATTTTATTTTGGATGAGGAGATATTATTATGAGTAATGAGACAAATAAAGTTGAAATTATTAAATATGAAACAAAAGGTGTATGTTGTAAAGTGATGTATTTACATATATGTGACAACAAAATTCAAGATGTAGAATTTATGGGTGGATGTGCCGGTAATCTTCTTGGTATACGTAATTTAATTATTGGAAAAGATATTGACAGTATAATCCAACAACTTCAAGGTATCACTTGTGGCAGCAAAACAACAAGCTGTCCGGGATCAGCTTGCAAAATGTTTGATTGATTACAAAAATAAAACTCTAAAACCTGTTGAAGTTAGGGTAAATTTTAAATATTAAATTTTGTAAATAATAACAGAAAATTGCTAAATTTTTTAGCAATTTTTTATTGCCTTTATTTTATAATATTTAATATTATAATTGTAGGTAAATTTTTATGTTACATAATGTATTAAATTGTCCATCTAAAATGATTAAATCTAATTTTACTAAGAAAACAGTTAGAGCTTGCAATAAAATAGAATTTAGTTCATTTATTAATTATCCTAATGATGAAGATATTGTTACACTTTCTAATAATGAAATTCACCAAGATAAGGATGGTCTATGGCATTTAACAAAACACAAGGATAAAAAACAGAATTCAATTTCGCAAGAACATTGATTATATAAATAAAAAATATTCAAAATTTAAAACTAAATTTGAGACTTGTTTTGAAAAAACTAAAAATATATTTGAAACTGAAATAAAAAGTTTTAACGAAAGTAAATATAATAAATTTTTATTTTATATTACTTCTAATATGAATTCTAAAATTAATTACTATTGTTGTTTATCTGAGCTATATCAATCAATAAATAAACTTCTTAATATAAATTCTAATTTTAGTAAAAGTAGTTATATGCCTTCAACATCTGAACAATTTATTGGGGATGAGATTTTACGTATTAAAAATTCATTAAACAAATTACAAAACAACAAATATTTAACTAAAAGAAAATCGGAGCTAAAAAATATCCTTAATGAATTATCTTTAATAGTTGATGATTTAAACTTAAAAAGTTTAATGAAAAAATTAAATTTAACAAAGAATATAAATTAAATAAAATTGATAAAAAAATAGCTTTAGCTCATTTAAATAAAGAAAATCCAAATTACATAAAGCTTAAATATAAAAATAAAAATTTAACTGATAATATGTATTACTACAATAAAGAAGGAAATATGCGTGTTGCATATGAATCTGCCGAAGATGAAATAAATCAATTAGAGCAAAATCGATATCGTATTGAAATGAATGACTATCCTAGAATATCTATTAGACCAAACTCTTCAAAAGAAAAATATCAAAAAATAAATGGTAATAGTAAATATAATACATCTATTATAAAAGACAGCAGGCAAATCAATAAAATATTTGTATCACCCGATAATTTACGTATTTTATTTCCAACTTGTTTTCCAACGCAAACAGTTGGTGATTGCTATCTTGTAAATGTTTTTAATCAAATGTTACTTAATGATAAAGATAGAATGAGACTTTATAACTGTTTTCAAGAAATTAACAAAAAGATGGAAAATATATTAAGGTAAAATTTCCTAACTTGAAATATCATTTATCATATAAAAGTGATTTAAATGATACTACAAAAGAAAGTAAAATTAAGTCTTTTTTAAATTCAAAAGGTGGTATATTAAAAGAACTTTCTGTTTATTTATTTCCAAACTACGATTCTTTAATAAAGTATAATTATGGCTCATTAAACGGTTCACCCGGTTTTATAATGCTGGAAGAAGTTTATTGTGTAAATCGTATATTAGATAGATTAGAAGCAACTGAAAAAAGTGATTTAATTCCTAATGATATAAAGCAATTAGTAAAAAAATACAAATCATCAATCAAGAAAAATCTTTTTGATACAACAATATCTTTGGATGACCGAATAGAAAAATTATCTAAAAATAAAGAAATATCTACCGTTTTAGAATATACTTTTAAAAAGATTAATGAAATGAAATATCAATATATAGAACAACTAACATGATAAAAACTTTATTTCTGATAATGATTATAATCAATTTAAAGAAGGTGTGGAACCATATAAATTTATAGATATTATCTTATTTTTGACACCTTTTTTAGAAAAAAATGACAGCGAATTACCTAAATTTAACAATAAAACAGAAAAAGAAAACTATTATAAAAACTATATATCATCTATTAGATTTGGAGATGATGTTCCTTTTAATGATACTTTTAATAAATTATTGAATTTAAGTATCAACGGATTTAAAACTATCGAAGCCGGATACGAAGGTGAAGTCGCAAAAGCTTTTGGATATAAAATAAAAACTAAATTTGTAAATAGATTAACCCTAAAAAGAATATCCGGAAATTATGCTAAATGATATGAGTTACAATTTTGATAATGTACAACCGGAAGGCGGATTAATGTCTCATCATACGCAATCAATTATAGGAATACAAAAATATGGATTACGAGTCCAAGAACCAAACAGTTCAAATAGAGATCAAATAGTTTTATTTGATTATTACCCAAAATTATTTAATAGTGAAAGAAAAGAGTTTATGGTTATTGAACATTATTCTTAATAATTTTTTTACCTACTTTTTTAACTGTTTCAATATCATCTTTTGGGTCAATTCCGATGGTTGTGAGATAATTACCTATAAGTATTGCATCAACACAATATTTCAAAGCAAGTTCCATATTTGCCTTGCTTAGTCTTATTTGTCGGCCTCCTGCATAGCGTATTTTAGAATTTGGGTTTGCTATTTTAAATATAGCAAGTGTGCGCAGGATATTTTCTTCATCAATTTTATCCCAATAATTTTCAAAAAGGAGTTCCTTTTATAGGTGTTAGAAAATTGACAGGAATGCTGTTTGGGTTTATCTTTGCTAATTCAAGAGCCATTTCAACACGCTGCTCAACAGTTTCTCCCATACCAATTATCACACCACAACAAAGTTCCATATCATATTTTTTAACAAGATTTACAGTATCAATTCTGTCTTGATAAGTGTGAGTTGTGCAAATTTCGTTATGATAAGATTTACAAGTGTTTATGTTATGATGAAATCTGGTTAAGCCTGCTTCTTTAAGTTTTTTTGCCTGTTGTTCATTTAAAATACCAATGCTTGCACAGCTTTTTAGTCCTTCAACTTCGTTTATTGTTTGGATTAGTTCAAGCATTGAGTCAAAGTCACTTTCGTCAGGCGTTTTTCCTGATGTTACAATTGCAAACCTTGTCGCCATGTTTTCTCTTGAGTGCAAAGCTGCATTTTTTACTTCCTCTTTTGAAACAAGCGGATGAGTGTGACATTGTGTGTTGTAATGCGAACTTTGGGCGCAATATTTACAATTTTGCGAACATTTTCCGGTCCTTGCTGAAATGAGTGAACAAAATTCCACATCATCATTTGTATAATTTGAAGCTTCTTTTAGTAACTGTTCAAGATTTAAGTTGTATAATTTAATTAATAAGTCATATGTTATTTTCATATAACAATATTACAACTAAATAAAAAAAGAAAAGAGATGCAAAATGATGAAGAAAAAAGAACTGTTGGAAGATGATATAAAGTATATTTGGCACCCGTTTACACAAATGAAGCATCTGGAAGGCGAAAACAAACCCATAATTATAAAAAAGGGAAGAGGAATTTATCTTGAAGATATTGATGGGAATAAGTATATAGACGGTGTTTCATCATGGTGGGTGAACACTTTGGGGCATTCAAACAGACGTTTAAACAAAGCTTTATACAAGCAAGCAAAGGATATTGAGCATGTTCTTTTTTGCAGGTTTTACACACACCGGTGCCATAAAATTGGCAAAAGAGCTTGTTGAAATGATTAATAACGATTTAAAACATGTGTTTTATTCTGACAATGGCTCAACTGCGGTTGAAGTGGCTTTGAAAATGGCATATCAATATTGGGTGTTGAAAGGAAAACCTGAAAAATCCAAGTTTGTGGCTTTAAAAAATTCATACCACGGTGATACAATTGGGGCGGTTTCAGTTGGTGGAGTTGATTTATACCATAAAATTTACAAACCTCTTTTATTTGACATGATACAAATTATGAGTCCGAATTGTTATCGTTGTCCAATGCGTTGTCAAAAAGAGAATTGCACTTTGAGATGTTTAAATCAACTTGAAAATATCTTTAAAGAAAAATCCGGTGAAATTGCAGGCATAATTGTTGAACCACTTGTGCAAGCAGCAGGCGGAATGGTTATGTATAAACCTGAATACCTTACAAAGCTTAGAGCATTGTGCAACAAATATAACGTTTTACTTATTGATGATGAAGTTGCCATGGGATTTTATCGCACAGGCAAACTTTTTGCTTATGAACATGCCAACATTGTGCCTGATATAATTTGTGCTGCAAAAGGTATCACTGCAGGATATTTGCCACTTTCTGTCACAATAACGACGGATGAAATTTATAACACGTTTTATGATGAGGATCTCGATGGTACTAAAACCTTTTACCACGGACACAGCTATACTGCCAACCCGCTTGCTATAAGTGTTGCTTTGGAAAATTTAAAAATCCTGAAAGAAATGGATATTGAAAATTATTTAAAACCTAAAATTAAGTGTTTTGAAAAAGAGCTTCAAAAATTCAAGACTCACAAAATGTTGGTGATATTCGTCAAACCGGCATGATTTGTGCTGTTGAGATAGTTAAAAATAAAGAAACAAAAGAACCATTTAAATATGAAGAAGGAATTCAAAAACAAATTTATAACCATCTTTAAAACTTGGTGCAATTTTGCGTCCGATTGGAAACTGTATTTATTTCTTTACACCTTATATAATAAAAAGAAAAAGAAATAAAAAAACTTGTTGGCATTGCTTATAAGGCTTTAAACGAGGTGTTGCCAAATGATTAATAAAATTTTTGTAACAGGAACAGATACTGACATTGGGAAAACATTTGTAACATTGGGGTTAAGTCTTTTGACTCAAAACAGAGGTTTGAAAACAGGTGTAATTAAACCGTTTCAAAGTGGAGCAGAAGTCGAAAATTCAACCGATTTAAACGAAGTTGATATGAATTTTATAAAAAATATTCAAATGGTATAAATACAAAAACTACCTACCTTCTAAAAGCACCGACGGCACCTTCTGTTGCTTCAAAACTTGACAAAATTAAAATTGATTTAGATTTTGCAAAAAAGATGTTGAAAATTTTTCAATCCAAAATGACATAACTTTTGTTGAAGGTTCAGGGGGCATTTGTGTGCCTATTGATGATAGACATTTAATATCTGATTTTATTAAAATGCTTGACATCCCGATAATTGTTGTTGCAAGAAGTGATTTAGGCACGATAAACCACACAATTTTAACCGTTGAATATGCAAAAAAAATGGGGCTCAATATACTTGGAGTAATTGTAAATAAATATCCTCTTAAAACCAATGATTTATCGATAATACATTTGAAAGAAGAGCTTGAAAAACATTGCAACACAAAACTTCTTGGTATAATCCCTGAAATTAATATAAAAAAATAATGTCTCAGACATTGAAGAAATATTTAAGAAAAATATAAATTTGGATTTTCTTTATGAGGTAAAATAGTCACAGATTAATTTTTTCTTTTTTTAAATTAACTTTTTTAATAATTTTTGAAAAAAAGTTTTGTTTTTTGTGTTTCAATTTATCAACTAATATAGCTTTTTTTATTAAAATTGAATTGTACAATTGAAAAGTAACTTCACTTTTAGAAACATTTGGCAAAAGTGCATCAAGTTCATTTTTATACTTTAAAATTTGAAACTCCAAACTTGAATTATTAAATTTCATAAATTAATCTACCCATTTAAAAATAAACTTACCATACAATAATAGATGAAATTAAAAATAGAAAACTCCACTATTAGAATTAAAAAGCTCTTTCATATTTCATAAAAAAGTTGTATAATAAAAAAATGAAGTTTTTTGAAAAAATAGTTAATTTGGTGAATAGTGTAAATAAGTTTGAAGCTAGTGTTTCAAACACAAAAGCTACATATTTGGAAGTTTACGAAAAAAACTTACAGCTTGAAAAAGAAATACTTGAAAGAACAAATGAACTAGAAAAAGCCAACAAAACATTTGTGACTTTGCAAAATGTGTGGGATATGATGAATTCGGACAAGCCGCTTTCAAGTGTATTATCAAGCATTGCAGAGGGTTTGAAAGGTGAGTTTGGCTACATTCACTCCTCAATATTAAGACTTGAATGTGACAAATTTGAAAACAAAAATATTTAGTATCACGAGCTATTTCCAAAAGCAAATTTGCACAAAATTGTCACGCTCTTTTTGCCATAAACATTGGATATAACAAATTCAGAAATGTAAAAAACGGATATATAGACCAAGCTTTGTCAAACAATGAAGTTGTACATACGACAAAATGTGTGGATTTTTTCTCCCAAATTCTTCCAACAATACCTATAAATGTTTTGGAAACTTTTTTCAAAACATCAAATGTTGAAGCCATTATTATTGTACCAATTTTGCCAAATCAAGAACAAGAAGGTGTTCTTTTGGTGTATTCATCTCGGGATGATATAAAACAAAATGAAATTAATTTTTTAAAACTTTTTGCACACCAAATTGAACAAGCAATTGTCATTGCAGGATTATTTGAAAAAGTAAAAAAACAGGCTGTTACAGACCCTTTGACAGAACTATATAACAGAAGATATTTTGAAGAGTCGCTTTATAGAGAAATTGACCGTTCAAAAAGACAAAATCAACCTTTTTCAATAATTTCAATAGATTTAGACTATTTAAAGAAAATAAACGACAAATATGGTCATCAATTTGGTGATTTAGCCATACAAACAATATCAAAAGTTTTAAAGCAAAACGCACGTTCTGTGGATATTCCATCACGTTTTGGCGGAGAGGAATTTAACATCCTTCTTCCCGGTATTGATTCTGTGGGTGCAAAATTGGCAGCCGAACGTATAAGAGTTGCGATAGCTAGCGAAAAAATTAATACAATCGGACAAATTACAGCAAGCATAGGTGTTGTTACATTTTTGGAACATACCGACAACCCTGATGAATTGCTTGAACTTGCCGACCAAGCAATGTATAAAGCAAAATTAAATGGTCGCAATCAAGTTTGTGTGTCTAAAAGCAAAATGCACTCAAATTGGCAAGAAGTTGCTTTAAAAGCATTTTTAGACATTTTGGCTTCTAAAAAAATGCCTTTATCTGATGCTTTAACCAAAAGCTTAACAAACACTTTAAATAAAACCTTGATTGAAGGAAAAAATACAAATGAAACACTTTATGGTGTTGTGGATTCGTTAATTCAAACTTATAACTATAACCATTTAAATGGTGAAACACAAAAAAGGTGCAGACAGCTTTAAATTTTGCAAAATTTCTTGAACTTCAAAAAAGAAGATATTGATGATTTAAAAATAGCCCTTTTGCTTTATGACATTGGCAACATTATGGTGCCCGAAGAAATTTTAATAAACCTCAACTTCTAACTTATGAAGAAAAATTAAAAAATACAAAAACATCCGTTAATTGCAACAAAACAACTTCTTGAACCTTTGGGTGAAAAAATATCTGAAATAATGCCTATAATTGAAAACCACCATAGAAAACTGGGACGGCTCCGGTTATCCTTATAAAAAATCAGGACAAGCAATACCAATAACGTCACAAATTATTTTAATCGTTGATGCTTATTTTGCATTAATAAGCAACCGACCATATAGAGATGCTTATTCAAAAGAAGAAGCTTTAAGAATTTTGAAAAAAGAAGCAGACAAGAAATGGAACTCACAATTGGTTGATAAATTTTTATATATGATAGAAAATGAGCAACAATAACAAACAAAATTATAATCTAGATGATTTAATAACTTTTTTATATCAAAATGTTACAACATATCGAGGTGCAACAACAGTTCGCGATACAACAAAATTGCGAAACAGCAAATTTGATTGTTATATTGACAGTCAAATGACAAACCCGCTTTCCTTTACTTTGTTTGAACTATCTGATAAAGGAGAGCTTCAAATTGATAATCTTCAAAGGCTTATTGAAAGTGAAGCCGGATTTTTATTGTTCGTCAATCCAAAAACAGGTTGGATTTTTGCCATAAAAAAATACTATTCAAAACAAGAAAAAAACTTGTGCAAGGTGAAAAAATCCAAAATTTTAAAATAAAAAATTACACAGTAATTAAAAAAAGTACAAATAAATTCATTAACCTCAAAAATATGTTTATTATAAAATAGATTTATGGAAGAATTTGATATAAATAAATGTTGGATAAATATATTAAAAACACTGGAAAAAGACATTCCATCATCTACTTATGAGCCTTGGATTTTACCACTGGTACCGCAATCATACGATGAAAACGGATTTAATATACTTTCCGGTCAAAATCTAGCCATTCAAATACTAAATAAAAATTATTACGATGTAATAAAAAATGCAATTTCAAAAGAACTGGGCAAAGAAGTTGAATTTAAAATTATTTATGATGATAATATTCGAAAACAACTTTCAAAAAGAAAACCTAAAAGCCAAATAAAACCAATCACTAAAAAACAGCTCTGATGAGGATAAATATGAAGCACTGAAACAAATGCAATCAAGTGCAAACCTTAATTTAAAATATAACTTTGACAATTTTGTAGTTGGGGATAATTCAAAACTGGCTTATGTTGCCTCAAAAAGTGTTGCCGAAAACCCCGGGAAAAGTTACAATCCTTTGTTTATATATGGTGGTGTAGGGCTTGGAAAAACACATTTGATGCAGGCAATCGGGCATTATGTTTTGCATAAGCATCCAAAATTAAAGGTAAAATACATCAAAACCGAAGATTTTATAAATGATTATATTAATTCTGTGTTCAAAGACAGTGGAAAAAATGACAAAATGAATTCTTTTCGCCAGAAATATAGAAGCGTTGACGTGCTTTTAATTGATGACATTCAATTTATTGAAGGAAAAGAACGAACTGAAGTCGAGATTTTTAACACATTTGAAACTTTATATAATGCAGGAAAACAAATAGTTTTGACCTCTGACAGGCCGCCAAGTGCCATTCCAAATTTGTCAGACAGGCTAAAAAGTCGTTTTGAATGGGGATTGATGGCTGATATTCAGGTTCCTGACCTTGAAACACGTGCTGCAATTGTTTCAAAATTGTGTTTGTCAACAGAGGTTAAATTTCCAAATAACGTTATTTTTCTTCTTGCTAAAACATACAACAAAAACATTCGTGAACTTGAAGGTGCTTTTATACGTTTGAATGCCTATTGCCAAATTAATGATGTCGCTTTAACTGAAGAACTTGCAAACAAAATTTTAAATTTAAAACAGACAGACAAAAAAGCTTACCGTTGAAGATATTATTGAAAATGTGGCATCATATTACGATTTAAAACCTGCTGACATTTTATCAAGTATGCGAAGCAGTAAAATATCACTGGCCAGGCAACTTGTAATTTATTTATGTCGGGGAGTTAAATGGAGATAGTTTTTCTCATATAGCAAAATCATTGGATAAAAACACACTACAATTATGTATTCCTATGAAAAAATAAAAGATGCAAAAAAAAACAAACCAAATATAGCAATTGATTTGTCAAATATAAAAAATAATATGTAAAAAATTTGCTATAAATATTATAATTCTGTTATAATTTTTTTAAATATTATATTAAAAAAGGGTAAAAGAGGAGATAAACGAAATTATGGCAAAAGATTGCAGTTTTGATATAGTGTCGGAATTTGACAAAATGGAACTTGTCAATGCCGTTGAACAGACAAAAAAAGAAATTTTATCAAGATTTGATTTAAAAGATTCAAAATCTGATGTTGTTTTGGAAAGTGACACTCAAATTATTATAACAACAGAAGATGACACGAAATTAAGAAATATTTTGGATATTTTGCAATCAAAAATGGTTAAAAAGAAATTTATCAATAAAAATACTTGACCCGCAAAGCGTTGAAAATGCACTTGGAGGCAATGTACGTCAGGTGTTCAAACTAAAAAAAGGATTAACACAAGAATTGGCAAAAAAAATCGTTGCTGATATAAAGTCGTCAAAATTGAAAGTACAAAGTTCTATTCAAGGTGAGCAAGTGCGTGTTTCAGGAAAAAGCAAAGACGATTTGCAAGATGTAATAAAGTTAATCCGTGAAAAAGAAGACGATTATAAAATACCTCTTCAATTTCAAAACTACAGATAAATTATATTTAAATGGGGATATAAAAAATGAATAAACGATTAGTTACGTTTTGGATTATTTTTGCAATATTTGTAACATCAATAATCACAGTCATATTGAAGCCAACAAGATTGGGGCTTGATTTAGTCGGTGGTTCTCGTTTGGTTTTAGAAGCACAAACGAATGACACAATTGGCACAATCACAAAAGATATGATGGACAGTTTGCAATTTGCCATAGAAAACAGAGTTAATGCCATGGGTGTGGCTGAAACGTTGGTGCAACAAGTTGGAGAAAGACGACTTCTTGTTGAAATACCAAATATAAGCGACCCAAAGAAGGCACGTGAGTTTTTAGGAGAAACAGCACAACTTGAATTTAAAAAACAAATAAAGGCACCTGATGGTACATTTGTTTGGGCACCAACAGGTTTAACAGGGGACGATTTGAAAAAAGCATTATTATCAACAAACCCGACAAATGGCGAATGGGTTGTTGGGCTTGAATTCAACGATAAAGGAACCAAGAAATTTGCCGAAATTACTCAACAGCTTGTCGGACAACCAATGGCAATATTTTTTAACGGCGAATTGAAATCTGCTCCGGTCATTCAAGAAACGATAATTGGCGGACATGCTCAAATTACAGGCGGTCAAGGTGGCTTCAAACATGAAGAAGCAAAACAAATGGTGGATTTGCTAAATGCAGGTGCTTTGCCTGTTCCGGCTAAGATAATTCAAGAAAACACAGTCACCGACTTTGGGGGCTGATAGCATCAAGAAAAGCGAATTTGCAGCTATTATCGGTATCGGGCTTGTTATGATATTTATGGTTTTATACTATCGCTTACCGGGGCTGATTGCGGATTTTGCTTTGATTGTTTACGGTTTTATTTTGTTCGCTTTGTTTAAAACAATCCCTGTAACTTTAACGCTAGCCGGTATTGCAGGTTTTATTTTAAGTGTGGGCATGGCTGTGGATGCAAACATTTTGATTTTTGAAAGAACTAAAGAAGAATTAAAATCCGGAAAAACATTCTTTGCTGCTATAAACAGTGGTTTTGACCGTGCATTTACAAGTATTTTTGATTCAAATATGACAACTATTATCACTTGTGCTATTCTTTATATGCTTGGAACAAGCATCGTCAAAGGATTTGCGGTTACACTTGCAATCGGCGTTATGGTGTCAATGTTCACAGCAATATCCGTTACTCGCAATTTTATGCATATTTTATTTGATAAATGCAATTTAAATCACCCGTTTTGGTTTGGTTTGAAAGAAAGCGATATCCCACAAACTAAAAACAAAAAACGAAGACAATGGTGATGATAACGCAAAATACGGATTAATCGAGTAAACTTTTTTAAGGAGAAGAATAAATTATGTTTGATATATCTAAACAAAAACAAATAATAGATGTTGTAAAATACCGTTGGGTGTGGTTTGTATTGTCGTTAATCCTTATTGTTCCGGGGATTGTGGCAATGGTTTATTCATCCGTCACAAATGAAAACCACTATCCGTTAAATGTCGGCATTGACTTCACAGGTGGTACAATTTTACAATACAAAATTAATGATAATGTAAACAACGATGAAATTTCAAAATTAAGGGACAATTTGGAAAAAAACGGAATACAACATCCTGTAATCCAAGTTATTTCAAATACAAATGTGAATGAGAACAAAACAAGCAACATCATTTCAATACGCACACAATTCATAGATGAACACAACCAAAAACAACTTGAAAATATAAAATCAGTAATAACAAGTGAATTTAATCAAGGAGAACTTGTGCAAATAAGTTCAATCGGACCGACTTTGGGCAAAGAACTTTTCAAAAACTCATTTATTGCCATGATGCTTGCTTTTCTTGGCATTTCTGTTTACCTTTCATTGCGATTTGAGCCTAAATACGCAATTATTGCGTTATACACACTTGTGCATGATGCTGTGTTTGTAATTGGTGCGTTTTCACTTCTTGGGATATTTTACCATGTTCAAATTGACAGTTTATTTATAACGGCTTTGCTCACCGTCATTGGGTTTTCGGTTCATGACACAATCGTTGTATTTGACCGTGTTCGTGAAAACTGCAAATTTTATGGAAGAAAATTAAGTTATGATGATATTGTAAATGCCTCAGTAAACCAAACACTTGCAAGAAGTATAAACACATCATTGACAACAGTTTTGACTCTTCTTGCACTGTATTTTTTCGGTGGCACAACAACAAAAGACTTTGTGCTTGCAATGTTGCTTGGGATAATAATTGGAACATACAGCAGCATTTTTGTGGCAGGAATGCTTCTTGCATGGCATAATGATATTGTTAACAGAAATAAAGATAAAAAGAAGCAGGGTTAAAAATTGTCAAAGCAAATGAAGGAAAATATATCACTTGCCCAATTTGTTTCAAATTTAAGAGAAAAATTGGGCTATTCAAAGTCAGGACTTGCCAAACGTTGCAATTTGACCGAAGAAACAATTGAAAGCATTGAACTTGGTCAAGAATTGTTTTTAAGTTCAACTGTTCGACAAAAATTGGCAAAAGGGCTTAAACTTAATCCAAATGACATAAAAATATACGAAAAAGATTTTAAAATTGAAGATCCTGTAACGTTTGAAGAAATTGAAAGTATAAAACTCAGAATATTAAATAATGAAAACGAGATTTTATGTCCAAAATGCAAAAGTACTTTGAACACTCGTATAGCCAAAATGTATGATTTAGAGGATAATTTGATACTTCATCCTAAAGCTAATTGTTCAAAATGCACATTTCAAATAAAATAATGTCAATAAATGTTAAAAAAAAATTAAAAACCTTTAAGTAAAAGTTTTCTTAAACTATAATATAATTAGAATATTTAATATGTATAAGGAATATTAAAAATGAGCAAAAAAAATAAACATCAACACCACGGAGAAAATCCGTTTAAAGAAAATGAAAATATAAATAGTGAAGAAAACACTACAGAAGAAGAAACAAAAACATTGAAGAAAACGATGAAACAAACGCAGAAACTTCACAAGAAGACGATTATAAAGCTAAATATGAAGCCTTGAACAACCAATATGTTCGGTTGGCTGCAGATTTTGACAACTATAGAAAAAGAACCGAAGCTCAAAAAACAGAACTTATCAATATGGGACTTGAAAATGCATTGAAAAAAATGATTGAAGTTTTGGATAATTTTGACAGAGCAAAAAAAACAATGGAAGGCATAACAGACTGTGAAGCTGCTTTGAAAAGTTTTGATGTGCTTTACAATCAAGTGTTTGAAAATTTGAAAAAATTAGGGCTTGAAATAATAAAAACAGAAAATGAAAAAATTTGACCCTAATTTCCACGAAGCTGTTATGCAAACACCAAACAATGATGTTGAAGACCAAACAATAATAAACGAGCTTCAAAAAGGATATAAATTGAAAGATAAAGTTTTAAGACCAACATTGGTTAATGTAGCCGTAAACAATTAAAATTGAAAGAATAAACGAGTATGAGTGATTATTATAGTATTTTAGAAGTTGAAAAAAACGCTTCAAAAGATGAGATAAAATGTGCTTTCAGAAAAAAAGCGAGGCAACTTCATCCTGATGTGAACAAAGCACCGGATGCCGAAGAACGATTTAAAGAACTTGGCAAAGCCTATGAAACATTGGTTGATGATGATAAACGAGCCGTATATGACAGATATGGTGAAGATGGACTTGAAAATTCAGGATACACAAACCAAGGAACCTTTTGAGTTTGGTTTTGGCGGTTTGAATGAAATCTTCGAGTCATTTTTTGGCGGTGGCGGTTTTAGAGGCATGGGTGGCTATGAAGATGAAATGCCAAATGCACCAAAACGTGGCTCGGATTTAAGGATGAATATTAAGCTAAAATTTGAAGAAGCTATTTTTGGTGTTGAAAAAGAAATAAAAATAGAACATCTTGAAAAATGCGAAACTTGTCATGGAACAGGTTGTAAAGACGGCACAGCACCTATAGTTTGTCCAACTTGTAAAGGCCACGGAAGAATACAACAAACAACAAGAACTGCCTTGGGAAGCTTCACACAAGTTACCGTTTGTCCTGCTTGCAATGGTACCGGACAAAAATAGAAAGTCCTTGTCCTAAATGTCATGGTGTCGGACGTGTTGAAACAGAAAAAACGATAAAAGTAAAAAATTCCTCAAGGTGTTGACAATGGCGCCAAAATAAGAATAAGCGGTGGGGGTGATTGCGGTATAAATGGCGGCTTAAACGGTGATTTATACTTGGTAATTTATGTTGAAGAAAGCGATAAATACATCCGTGACGGATACAATATTCATTCAAAAGTTGAAATAACTATGCCTCAAGCTGTTTTGGGAGATGAAGTTAAAGTTGATACGCTAGACGGGGAAAAACTTTTGAAAATCCCACCTTCAACACAGTATGGAAAAGTACTGACATTAAAATACCATGGTGTTCCATTTTTAGGAAGCAACAACAAACGTGGCGACCACTTTGTACAGGTTATTATAAAAACACCAAATCAAATTACCGATGAAGAGAAAAAATTGTATGCTAAACTTTATGAACTTCATACAAAAAAACAAGTTCACAATGAAAGCTTAATTGACAAGGTTAAACAAGTTTTGGGAAGCGGTAAAGAATAGTTATGAATAAATTAAAAAAACTTATATTTGCAAGTATAATTTTCTCAATATTTGTATGCAATAGTGTTTTTGCATATAATTTTGAGCCAAAATTAAGAAAATATTTGCTAAAACAAGAGCCAAATGTAGAAATAAGATTTGATGGGTTAGTTACATTTCCTGATGGAAGCAGATATCTGCCGGTTACACCAAGTGTCGTTGAAAACGTGGCTAAAGTCAAAGTTGATTACACATATCCAAACAAAAAACAATTGAAGGAACGTCCTGAAGTTATTGTTTTTAACAACAATTATTCTTTGGTAAAAATCATTCCCTTAGGAGATGAAAAATATACCCTTTGCAGTTATGAAGATTTGCCAATGAGTGTAAAAACAGGCTTGCTTCCTCAAGACATGCTTGTGCCTTCAGGTTTAACAGTGCCACCATATTAAAGGTATTATGGGGGATTTGGTTATTCCACTTGTGTCTGAAGTTGGTATCGGAAAAAAACTTGTAATCACAGCTAAAAAATATTCTAATATTGATAAAAGTGTTAATAATAAATTATATTTAACAACATATTTTAGTTCGAATTTGATACGTGTGTTTGATGCAAAAACAAGTAAAGCTGTTTACACACTAAATTTAAACGGCATGCCAAGAACAATAAAACCTTTTTATAATGAACGATATCTTTTTGTTCTTCTTCGTGGACAAGACCATATTGATATAGTTGATTTAAAGGATGAAAGTGTTGCACGTCAGCTTGATTTTAATGTTGAGCCGACTGAAATTGTTGTTGACAATTTAAAGAACGTGGCTTATGTTGCAACAACAGAGGAAAATTCTATTTATAAAATTGATTGCAAGGATGTAACACTTGTTGAAAAAATTAAAATAACAGGAATTCCTCAAAGTTTAACATTGTCTGAAGACGGAAATCAACTTGCGTATATTGATAAAAACACATCTAAATTATATTGTATAACTATTGATGAAAATTACCGTGTTGACGAGTTTTGTGACACTTCAAATGTTGCAAAAATAATAATAAAAGATGATAATTTATACTTGGTTTCAAGAACTGACAATTTGCTTGAAAAATATAAAATAACTAAAAAAGCACCGACAGAAGAAGAACATTTTTTAAACGAAATTAGAAGCGGTAAGACTGTTGAAGAATATGAAGATGAGCAGAAAAAGGCAAAAAAAGATGCTCATCGCAAAGCTTATAGTAAAAAATATCAAGAAGGCATGGTAAAAATCTATCATAAACGCAAATCTTCACTTGAAGAAAAAGACCCAAGTTTTTATCGCGCACAATTTTTTAAAAGAAGTTATGGTTGCCCCTAAACCCATCGATATGATTGAGTATAATAATCGCTTGTTTGTTTTAGGAGCCAAAGAAAATGAGCTTTATATCGTGAATACCGATTCTTTGGATGTCGAAATGATTATAAAATTGCCAATTAACGGGTTTTGTAATAAAATATCAAGACTAAATAATAATTCAAACATTGCGTTAATAACAAATGTTGTTGAAAAAAAATTATTTAATTTTTGATTTAGATAAGAAAAAAACAATACAAAAAGTGCCAATAGACACTAATTTATCAGATATTGTAATTGTTGAGAAAAGTATAAATGAACGATTGTAAAGAAAATACCAAGCTTCAAAATTTGATAAGTAAACTTGAAGAAACTCGAAAACAGTTTTGGAATTTGCCCCATGAAAGTGCCAATTTTATAAATATGCTAATAAAAATTTCAAAAGCAAAACGAGTTCTTGAAATTGGTACATCAAACGGATATTCAGGCATTTGGATATCAAAAGCACTACAAGAAACTGGTGGAAAGCTTGACACTATTGAATTTTATCAAAAACGCATTGATTTAGCAGTTGAAAATTTTAAAAAAGCTGATGTGCTTGATGTTATCACTATCCATCAAGGAAGCGCTTTAAATATAATTGATGAATTTGATGATAACACTTTTGATTTTGTATTTATTGATGCAAGCAAGCCTGAGTATTTGGATTATTTTCTTAAACTTGAAAGAAAAATAACTCAAAACGCAATAATATTGGCTGACAATGTTACGTCGCATTATAAAAAGGTAGAAAATTTTCTAAATTATGTAAAAAATCATGAAAATTATCAATGCGAATTATTAAATTTTGATGGTGGATTATTTTTAATAAGAAAACGTTAAAACAAGAAGTCCTTAATTACCAGCCACCACGACCACCACCAAGTCTTTGAGCAGCTTGTTGAGCTATTTCAAGATGTTTATCGGCATTTGCAATCAACGGTTGCAATTGTTTTCAGTGTTCTTAATATTATTAGCCATCATTTGCAGTCTTTGTAAATCAGGTGAATAAGGATTTGAAGCTTGTAAATTTTGTATATAAGTGCCTAAATCCTCTGCTTGATGCAAAAGACTATCAGATTGGACTTGGTAATTTTCCTTAACCATTTTCCAATATTGTATTTGGCCGTTATAAATATTTTGATTTAATATGTTTGTTGCCGATAATTCAGCCATTTTTATTCACCTTTATCTTGTTTCATTCAATTGTTGACCTTTAAGGAAGAAGTGTTCATTGCTTTGTGCAATAAGCTTTTTCCATTTTATTTAACTGATATTGTTGATATGTTACACGGAATTTTGCCATTTTTGCTTTTTTTATAAATACCTAAAATATCTTTAATACTATTTAAGATACCTGCTTGAAATGACTGTAAAGGCTTATGTCTTTCAAAATATCGCAATGAAAAGTTTAAAATCTCCGAAGTCGCATAAAATGAATTTTTTATTTGTGTTTTAAACATTTTCAAAGCTCCTTTTTCTTATATTTTACCTCTACATATTAATAAAAACAATTTTTTTTCATTAATTGCCTATTAAATTAAAATTGTTACAAAAGTTAACAAATAATAAATATTTGACAAATAAATCCGTGTTATTTAGAATTTATTTATGTATTTAAATATTGACGAAATAAAAAATAATGGGAATTTTATGTTATAAATTTTGATGACAAAATTAATTTTGATGAAAAAATATTATCCTGTAAAAGCAAAATTATATTTTAAAATTTATGACAATATTATGGAAATTAAAGGTGATGTAGCCGGAACAATAAAGTTGGCATGCAACAGGTGTTTAAAAGAAAATGACTATAGTTTTTCATACAAAATTGATGAGTTTTACGCTTTAAATTCACTTCTTGATGAATATCCGGAAGAATATGAGATAAAAGAAGGTAATTTTATAAATGATTTAAATGGAGAAAAAGAATTTGATATAAATAAATTTTTGTATGAAATTATAACAATTAACTTACCAAATAATTATGTTTGTGATATAAATTGTATAGAGGCTAATGAAAATATAAAAAATATTTCAAAACTTCAGATGAAGACCCTCGAATGGCAATATTTAAAGAAATAATAGTTAAAGAAAAGGAATAAAATTATGGCAGTACCAAAGAAAAGAACAGGAAAATCAAAACAAGGACACAGACGTTCAAACTGGAAAGCTTCAAAAGTTGAAGTTACAACTTGTCAAAATTGTGGAAGTTTAGTACCTACACATACAGTTTGTACAGCTTGTGGCACATATAAAGGCAAAGTCGTAAGCATAAAAGCAGACGGTTTCAAAGAAGAAGTTGTTGTTGAAGAAAAAGTTCAAGAAGAAGTAAAAGAGGAAGAAAACAACATTGAAGCTTCTAATTCTGATGAAAAGAAGCAGAATAGTAAAATAAACGACTTGTGAGTAGAGGAAGTAAAAAATGACAAGAATAGCTATTGATGCAATGGGGGGCGATCATGCTCCCGGTGAAATAGTTAACGGTGCAGTTTGGGCTGCGCATGATTATGGAGTTGCCATTGAGTTTGTTGGTAAACAAGACAAAATAGAACGTGAGCTTGACAGAATAGCAAACGAAGGTTTTGTATATGACGGTTCCGGTGTTTATAAACCTAAACGCATAAAAAATCAATTTAAAAGAACTTGATATAAAAATTACACAGGCAGAAGATGTGATTGAAATGGGTGAAGCTCCAGGGCAAGCAATCCGAAAAAAGAAACGCTCATCAATTGTTTTAGCGGTTGATGCCGTGGCAAAAGGCAGTTCGGATGCGGTTGTGGCTGCAGGGTCAACCGGTGCCGCTATGGCTGCAAGTTTATTTGGGCTTGGTCGCTTAAATGGCATTGAAAGACCTGCTATTGCTGTTACATTACCAACTATGAAAAAGCCTGTTGTTTTAATTGATGCAGGTGCAAACACAAACTCTACACCTGAAATGTTGTATCAATTTGGTGTTATGGGTATGTTTTTCTCAAAACATGTCTTAGGAATTGAAAAACCAAGAATAGGGGTCTTAAATATCGGTGAAGAAGCCGGAAAAGGCGATAATCTTGCTCAAATGGCTTATAAGTTGTTTGATGAGCGTGCTGAGAAAAACTCCGATGAATTTCAGTTTATCGGTAATATTGAAGGGAAAGAAATATTTTTAGGTAATTGTGAAGTCATTGTTTGTGACGGTTTCGTGGGAAATGTTGCTTTAAAAACTATTGAAGGTGCTTCTTCAATGTTGTTCCATTTAATTCGTCATGAATTTAAAAAAGACTTGCTTTCCGGAATAATTGGTTTACTTGCAAAGCCCGCAATGAAACGTATTTTTGAACGTATTAATTATGAAGAATTTGGAGGAGCTTTGTTGCTTGGCGTAAAAGGAGTTACTGTAATTTCACACGGACGTTCAAAAGCGTATGCTATCAAAAATGCAGTTCGTGTCGCAAAAGAAGCTGTAGAGTCCGGCATAAACAAACAAATTGCTGAATTTAATTTTAATGAAGGATAAAAATATACTATGACAAATATTGGGGTCAAAATATTAGGACTTGGAATGATATGTGCCTGAAACTGTTGTAACAAATGATGATTTGGCAACTTTTTGGATACATCCGATGAATGGATTACAACAAGAACAGGGATAAAAGAAAGACGCGTTATAAAAAAAGGTGAAGATTCTGTAACACTTGGTATTGAAGCCGCTAAAAAAGCAATCGAAAATGCTAAAATCGATGTAAATGAAATAGATGCAATAATTTGTGCAACTTCGTGTCCTAAACATCTATACCCTTCCACTGCTTGTGAAATTCAAAAAGCATTGAATATAAAAAACGCATTTGGCTTTGACATAACAGCTGCCTGCACAGGTTTCATTTATGCACTTGATATCGCACAAGCTTATATTCAAAGTGGTAAATATAAAATATATTGATTGTTGCAACCGATGCAAATACACGCTTTACGGATTGGAAAGACCGTTCTGTGTGTGTTCTTTTTGGTGACGGCGCAGGTGCCATGGTTTTAGGTAAATCAAGCGATGAAAGCAATGATATCTTAGGTGTTAATGTTAAGTCTGACGGTAATATTGGACATTATATAACATTACCTTTAAACGGTGAGGAATGTCCGATTGTTGAACATGACGAAAAAAACTCCACAGCATATAACCATGTTGGGAAAAGATGTTTACAAATTTGTTGTGTCAACAATCCCGCAATTTATAGTCGATACAATTGAAGATAACGGTTTAAAAGCTGATGATATTGATTACTTGGTTCCCCATCAAGCAAATGTTCGTATTATTGAAGCTATGCAATCTCGTTTGAATTATGACGACAATAAAGTAATTGTAAATATCCAGCACTATGGCAACACATCGGCAGCTTCTGTTCCTATAGCATTATATGAAGGAATTAAAGAAGGTAAAATAAAAACACCTTCCAAGCTTATTTTGTGTGCTTTTGGAGCCGGCATGACTTGGGGTGCTGCTATTATAAATTTGGATAAAGGAGTTTGTTAAATATGGAAAAAGTTAAAGTTGCGTTTTTATTTCCCGGACAAGGTGCACAAAGCGTTGGCATGGGACTTGATTTGTATCAAAATTCTTTAAAAGCAAAAGAAGTTTTTGAAACAGCCAATAAAGTTCTTGGATATGATATTGCAAAGTTGTGTTTTGAAGGAATCGGATGAAGAATTAAAACAAACTATAAATACTCAGCCTGCTTTAACTGCCGTATCAATTGCAGCGTTTGAAGCATTTATGGAAAAAAATCCTAATATAGAACTTTGCTATACTGCCGGTCACAGTCTTGGTGAATATTCAGCAATGTATGTCTCACAAGTCTTATCAATGGAAGATACGTTTAAAGCTATACAAAAAAAGAGCACAATGCATGAATGAGGCAGCTGTTAATAACTCCGGAAAAATGGCAGCAATTCTTGGCATGGAAGCCAACAAAATAAATGAAGTGTTAAAAAATGTTAAAAGTGGAATTGCTCAAGTTGCAAATTACAATACACCAGAACAAACTGTTATTACCGGAGAAGAAAAAGCAATTGAAGAAGCTTGTGAACTTTTAAAAGAAGCAGGTGCAAAAAAGGTTATAATGTTAAATGTTTCAGGTGCTTTTCACAGTTCTCTTATGGATAGTGCTTCAAACGAGTTTAAAACTTTTGTTGACAGCTTAAATATTCAAGATGCAAAAATTCCTGTTATAACAAATGTTGATGCTTGTGAAACTATTTTAGCGAGTGATTTTAAACAAAAAATGCCAAATCAAATTAATTCATCTGTTAAGTGGGTGGATAGTATAAATAAAATGATTGATTCGGGTATTGATACTTTTGTTGAACTTGGAGCAGGCAAAGTGCTTTCAGGACTTGTAAAAAAAATAAACAAGGAAGTAAAAGTTTATAATGTTCAAGATATGGATAGTTTAAATAAAACTTGCGAAAGTTTGAATGTATAAAGGAGATAAAATGACAGATAATAATGAAAAAAAACTTGCTGTTGTCACAGGCGGTTCTCGAGGAATTGGTAAGGAATGTGCTTTGGAACTTGCTAAAGCCGGATATGATATTGTTATAACTTATGCCGGAAATGACGAAGCAGCTAATAAAACAATAGGTGAGTTAAAAGCATTAAATGTTGAAGCTGAAGCATATAAGTTTGATGTGTCAAACAGTGAACAATGTAAAGAAAACATAGCAAAAATTCTAGAAAAACACGGTCAAATAGATGCTTTAGTCAATAATGCCGGAATAACCAGAGACAATTTGATGCTTAGAATGACAGATGAAGCGTGGAATAGTGTTATAAATACAAACTTAAATTCTATGTTTTACATGACTCAACCGATTGTAAAAGCTATGATGAAAAAAAGACAAGGTGTCATAGTTAATATGTCGTCAATTGTAGGTGTTTATGGAAATGCCGGTCAAACAAATTATTCTGCTGCTAAAGCAGGTGTAATCGGATTTACAAAATCTTTAGCAAAAGAAGTAGCATCACGAAACATCCGTGTAAATGCTGTGTACTCGGGGTTCATTCAAACAGACATGACAAAAGATTTGGATACAAGCAAAATAGTTGAAGCAATTCCTTTAAAAAAATTGGGTGAGGCTTCTGACATTGCTAAAACGGTTAAATTTTTCATTGTCGATGCTCCTTATATAACTGGACAAGTGTTGTGTGTAGATGGTGGACTTGTTATATAATTATCTGTATTAGCTTTATAAAATAATATTTTGCAAAAAAAATCTTTAAATAGTATAATAAAACATGTAAGTAATTAGTTAATTAATAAAAATGAGAAAAAAAAATGAGTACAGTTTTCGAGAGAGTAAAAAAAGTTGTTGTTGAACAATTAAGCGTAGATGAAGCATTAGTTACAGAAAACGCTAGTTTTACAGCTGATTTAGGTGCAGATTCTTTGGATACAGTTGAATTAGTAATGGCTTTTGAAGAAGAATTTGGTACTGAAATACCTGATGAAGAAGCTGAAAAAATTGCTACCGTTAAAGATGCTGTAAACTATATCGAAGCTAATTTATAATAACAGCTTAAAATTTTTGGAGGTAATTTATTTGAGAATTTAATATATGCTCATAAATTGCCTCTAATTTTAAAATAGAGTAAAAAGGGATACAAATGACTAAAAGAAGAGTTGTCGTAACAGGCATGGGAACAGTTACTCCGTATGGTGTCGGAGTTGATAAATTTTGGGATAATTTAAAAGAAGGCAAAAGTTGCATCAGCAATTTGATTTAGATCCAAATTTACATACTGTATTAATTGGCGGTCAAATTAAAAATGTAAATGTTGATGAATATATTGAACCCAAAGAACAAAAAACGTCTTGACAGGTACAATTATTGGGCATTGATTGCAGCTGATGAAGCTTATAAAGATGCAAATCTTGAAAATGCTGATATTGACCCATATCGCTTCGGTGTAATATTCGGCTCAGCAGCAGGAGGATTTCATACTATTGAAACTCAACATAGAATTATGCTTGAAAAGAAACCGACAAAATGTTCTCCTTTTACCGTACCAATGATTATTGTAAATATGGGAGCCGGTAAAATTTCTATAAAATATGGTGCAAAAGGTTTAAATAAAAGTGTAGTTACTGCTTGTGCAACATCTGCACATTCAATTGGTGATGCATTCCGCTCAATTCAATGGGGCGATGCTGATATTATTATCTCAGGCGGTGCTGAAGCTGCAATTTGTGACATTGGTATTGGCGGCTTTACAAGTGCTAGAACTTTGTCAAAACGCAATGACGAACCTGAAAAAGCTTCAAGACCTTATGATAAAGATAGAGATGGGTTCGTAATGACAGAAGGTGCCGGTGTTTTAGTTTTGGAAGAACTTGAACATGCTAAAAAACGTGGCGCTAAAATCTATGCTGAAATCGTTGGATACGGGCAAACAGCTGATGCTTACGATATCGTTGCTCCTGACCCTGAAGGTAATGGTGCTAAAAAAGCCATGGAAAATGCTCTTCTTGATGCAAATTTAAAACCTCAAGATGTTGATTATGTAAACGCTCATGGTACAAGTACAGGACTTGGTGATATCGCTGAATCTCAAGCTATTGCTTCTGTTTTTGGTGATTTAGATACTAATAAAAAACTAAAAGTAAGCTCCACAAAGTCTATGACAGGTCATGCACTTGGTGCTTCAGGTGCGGTTGAATCTATTGCTTGTATTAAAGCAATTATCAACAATATAGTTCCTCCAACTATAAATCTTGATAACCAAGACGAAAAAGTGGCAAATTTAAATTATGTTCCGCACAAGGTTGTTGCAGCAAATGTTGATGTTGCGATTACAAACTCGTTTGGTTTTGGTGGTCACAATGCTACTTTAGTTTTCAAACGTTATAAAGACTAATAAAATTTAAATTAAAAATAACCAAGTAAAAAAACAGATTTTAATTTTAAAATCTGTTTTTTTTATAAAATAAATAAAAAATATCTTTCTAATGATATTTAGAACCAGCTTTTAAACGAGCCATAGCTTTTGCAAGTGCTATTTCAGCCCTTACTATATCAGTATCAGGTTTTGATTGACTTAAACGCATTAAAGCACGTTCTTGAGCATTTTTAGCACGAACTATGTCTATATCAGAACCAAGTTGAGCTTCGTCTGTCAAAATGACTGCAACATTATCATTTATTTGAAAAGTTCCGCCAATAGTTGCTATA
Source organism: Candidatus Melainabacteria bacterium (assembly GCA_022009935.1). Classification (GTDB taxonomy): domain Bacteria; phylum Cyanobacteriota; class Vampirovibrionia; order Gastranaerophilales; family Gastranaerophilaceae; genus UMGS1477. Next base: position 307,855 of record CP091731.1, read on the forward strand.
TAGTCATCATCACCATCTTTAACAATTTTGGTAACTCCAATATCAAGCGCAGTCATAAATGGAATATGGTTATACAAAACCCCAAAATCGCCATCAATGCCTTTTGAGTATATTTCATCTACATAATCATCAAACACAACTCGTTCGTGTGTAATAACTTTAAAATGTATTTTATCATTAACAGTCATAAAAAATCTTCTCTTTATTTTTCATCTTTCATGTTATTTGCTTTTTCAATGGCTTCTTCAATTGTTCCAACCATATAAAAAAGCTTGTTCAGGCAAATCATCATGCTTACCCTCGATAATTTCTTTAAAGCCTTTAATTGAATCTTCAAGTTTAACGTAACGTCCTTTCATACCTGAAAATTGTTCAGCAACAAAGAATGGTTGTGACAAAAACTTCTGAATTTTACGAGCACGATTTACTGTTTCTTTATCTTCTTCCGACAACTCATCCATACCTAAAATAGCGATAATATCCTGAAGTTCTTTATAGCGTTGAAGAATTTCAAGCACTTTTTTAGCAGTGTTATAATGTTCATCACCAATTATCAATGGGTCAAGCACACGACTGTTTGAAGCAAGCGGGTCAACAGCAGGATAAATACCCAAAGATGCAATTTGACGTGACAAAACTGTTGAAGCATCCAAATGTGAGAATGTAGTAGCCGGAGCAGGGTCAGTCAAGTCATCCGCAGGCACATAAATAGCTTGAACAGAAGTGATTGAACCATCTTTAGTTGATGTGATACGTTCTTGTAATTCACCCATTTCATTGGCTAGTGTGGGTTGATACCCTACAGCTGAAGGCATACGACCAAGCAATGCTGAAACTTCAGACCCTGCTTGAACAAACCTAAAAATGTTATCAATAAATAATAAAACATCTTGTTTTGAATAATCACGAAAATATTCTGCAGCTGTTAGTGCACTTAATCCAACACGCATACGAGCTCCCGGAGGTTCATTCATTTGACCATATATCAATGCAACCTTGTCTATTACGTTTGATTCTTTCATTTCAGTCCACAAATCGTTTCCTTCACGTGTTCTTTCACCAACACCGCCAAATACGGAAACTCCGGAGTGTTCCATAGCTATATTTTGAATTAATTCCATAATAAGTACTGTTTTACCAACACCGGCACCGCCAAATAACCCTATTTTACCACCTTTTGATATGGTTGAAGTAAATCAATTGCTTTTATACCGGTTTCAAGTATTTCAACTTCTGTATTTTGGTCTGTTAATTTAGGTGACTCTCTATGAATGGGAAGGTATGTGTCTGTTTGTATTTCACCTGCATTGTCAACAGGCTCTCCAAGAACATTCAAAATTCTGCCAAGAACATTTTTACCAACAGGTATCTTGATTGGTTCACCGGTGTTTTCAACTTTCATACCACGCTTTAGACCGTCAGTTGAACTCATTGCAACAGTTCTTACCTTGTTTTCTCCAAGCAATTGTTGAACTTCAAGAACAACTTTTTTCGCCGTTTTCAAAATATATATTTAAAGCATCATATATTTTTGGCAAATTATCTTGTTCAAATTCTACATCAATTACATATCCTATAATTTGAGTAATCACACCTTCTTTATTTGTTAAAACATCCATAGATACTATCCTTATTAATAATATTTTTATATCTTATTATACTAAATTATCAAAGTTCTGTCTAACTGTTTTTGAAAAATCTTCTGCTTTCAATCAACACAGGCAAGCCTCGAACAACACAAAAAACAAGTGAAATGTATGCACAAGCATAAGCAACATTTGAAACACCTTGCTTGCAAGCATATTCAATAGGCAAATGAGCCAAAATAAGCAAACCAAATGCTAAAGCCTTTGTAACAGCATAAGTAAATCGGCTAAAATTTGAAGCGACAATAAACTTGCCAAGTTTTGATTTCATCATAGTTGTTGAGCCAAAAGCCGTATATCCTTTTTCAAAAGCAAGACTACGAACTCCATCGGTCAAAATGCCTCGAGTTACAACTACAAGCGGAAAAACAACATTCAACCAACCTAGTGCCACAAATGAAATCCAATAAATGTTTTCAACTATTCTATCTCCAAGTATATCAAGCATTGCTCCAAATTTTGAAGTTTCATTAAACTTTCTTGCAACATATCCGTCAAGTCCGTCAAACCATATTGCTATTGCCGTTAAAACAAACGCAAGTATATATGTTTTCACCCCTGTAAAAAACAAAAGAATAATAGCAAACAATGCTATAAATATCCTCGAAATTGTAATTATATTTGCCATAAAAAAGTCTCTTTCCTTTTTCTAATTTATTATCTTTTTGTTCGTGATGACACATAATCAATATTGTCAAGCTGTTTCATTTTTGTTTCACCAAGCATTAGTTTTTCGGCTTCTTCCAAAACCTTAACGACTTCATAACCGTTTTCACCATCACTTCTTGCCTTTGTTTTATTTTTCAATGCAAGTTACAAAATGTTGGCATTCAAGTTTTAAAGGCTCTATCTCAATGTAATCAAGTGAAACAATTTGATTTGTTTTTGGTTTAACATTGTCAAAAATTTGCAATTTGTTTTCGCTTATGGTGTCATCAAACACAGCTGTTGCCTTTGTGCCTCTGACAAGAAGGTTTACCCGTTTTTGAGGATGTATCCAACTGTCAGAAATATGACCTATTATTCCGTTTTCAAACTCCAATGTAATATGGGTTATGTCCATTATATTATTCCCGTCAGAAGAAGCACCAACTGCCGATACAACTTTTTTAGGCTTTTTATCAATAATATAGCTTATCATTGAAACATCATGCGGTGCCAAATCCCACATTACACTTCTGTCATTTTAAAATAATTTATATTTAATCGGTCACTTTGGATATATTTTATTTCTCCCAAAAACACCTTCTTCTATAAGCATTTTCAAACGATTTACAACAGGATGATACAAAAGCAAATGACCTACCATCAAAACAAGGCCTTTTTCATCTGCCAAATTCATCAATGACAACGCTTCATTCGCTACAGTTGATATTGGTTTTTCAACATAAACATTTTTTCCATGCTCTAAAAAGTTCTTTGACTATTTTATAATGAGTATGGCTTGGAGTAACCACGACAACTCCTTTAATTTCAGGATTATTTAATATCTCTTTATAATCATTTGTGGTGTTTACGTTGTTATAGTCACTTATAACATTTTTTAAATTTTCATTATCAATATCACAAACAGTGTGAAGATATCCTAAATTGTAAAAATTTCGGATAATATTTCGTCCCCACAACCCTGCTCCGATTATGCCTATTTTACGCTCTTGCATTTTTTACTCCTTACCCTTATTATTATTTTATTATTGTAAAATTTTTACGTCAAATTAAATTTTTATTAAGATATTTTATTTACATATAATTATATATCAGGTTATAATTTATTTTATAAGAAAGTAAGGGGAATTTTATAAAAACATGAAAAAAATCATAACATTAATTTTAATACTTTTTGTTAATTCGGGTATTTCATTTGCATCAATTAATAAATTTATCAATTCAAACCAACTGTTTAACACTTCAACCGTTGCTGTTTCTGTAAAAAAAGTAGAAAATGAAAACACTCTTTATAAAATTAACGACACAAAATTGCTTCATCCTGCTTCAACATTAAAATTGCTCACAATGGCAAGTATAATTGACGTTTTAAAAGATAATTATGAATTTAAAACACAAATTCTTGTTGATAAAGACAACAACTGGTATATAAAGCTTTCAGGCGACCCTGCTTTTTCAACGGATGATTTAAACGGTTTAATCAGGCAAGTAAAAAAAACAAGTGCCAAAAAACCAAATAAAATTTATATTGACACGTCTAATGCACTTGATGACAAAACTTCTCAGCCGGGCTGGATGCAAGATGACAACACAAGCTTTTTATACTCCATATATAAGTTCATACAACATTGATGAAAATTGTGTCAAGGTAAATTTAACAACAAATTCTAATTCTACAAAACCGCAAATCACCTCAAATGATAATTACAAAATCAATTTTATAAACAATTTGAAAACCGGGTCTGAAAACAATTTTAACATATACCGAAGTAATTTATACTCAGACGATTTTGTCATCATTGAAGGAACCATAAAAAACAATCAAACTATAAAAATTCCGGTGTTAAATCCCAAGCGAAATTTCATTGCAAAGCTTGACGGTTTGTTAAAAAAGAAAACATCAGTTATTACAATACTTATGAAACTAAACAAACACCAAAAAGTGCAAAAACAGTTGCTTGCCATAAAACTTCAGTTTCAACATTGTATCCTTTGGTCTTCAAAAATAGCAATAATCTCGTTGCTGAAACACTATTTAAAACATCAGGTAAGGAAAGATTAAAATCAGATTTTGGCACTTTTGAAGACGGAAAAATAGCTTTTTATGATTTTTATATAAATAAGTTAAATTTAAACCCAAATTACAGATGTCTAAAACTTGAAGATGCGTCAGGACTTTCAAGAAATAATCTTATTACAACAGATTTCATAACTGATGCTTTAATACAACTTGAAAAAAATAACGATTTAAATTTTCGTAACTATCTTGCAAAGGGCAACCAAGGAACTTTGACAAACAGATTTATCGACATTCGTGATAACATTTGGGCAAAAACAGGCTCTTTAGCCGGCATAAGCGCTTTATCAGGATATATTTTAGATGCAGATAATAATCTGATTGCGTTTTCAATAATAATCCAAAACTATACGGAAGATGATAAAGAAGCAAAAAACTTGAAGATGAAATTGTTTATTCAATATATCGAGGTGAAATAAAGTAATGCTCACAAAAAAGAATTATTCCATGTCTTGATGTAAAAGACGGACAAACCGTAAAAGGTATAAATTTTGAAAACTTAAAATATGCAGGCGACCCTATAAAACTTGAAAAAAATATTCTGATGAAAAAGCAGACGAGCTTGTTTTTTGGATATAACCGCAACAAATGACAAACGAAAAACTACAGTTAGCATGGTTGAAGCAGTTGCAAAAAAAACGTTTTATTCCTTTTTACTGTAGGGGTGGCATAAAAAACATTGATGATATAAAAATATTATTAACAGCCGGAGCTGATAAAATCGCTATAAATTCTCAAGCTGTAAAAACGCCTGAAATTATTGAACAAGCTTCAAAATATTTCGGTTCACAATGTATTGTTGTCGCCATTGATGCAAAATTTTGTGACAATGATTATTATGTTTTTATTAACGCAGGGAAAAAAAATACAGGCATAAAACTAAAAGATTGGGTTATTGAAATTGAAAAACTAAATGCAGGTGAAATTCTTTTAACTTCAATGGATGCAGATGGCACTCAAAGCGGTTTTGATATTAACATGACCAAACTTGTTACTTCTTCTGTCAATATACCGGTTATAGCCTCAGGCGGAGCAGGTGCTAATTCGCAACATTTTATAGATGTGTTTAATAAAACCAATGTTGATGCAGCTCTTGCAGCTTCAATATTTCACTTTGACACATTGCCAATTTCTAAATTAAAAAATGATTTAAAAAAAGCAAATATAAACACAAGGTTGTAGAAAATTACTCTTTTATTTTTACACCGTAAAGTTTAAATTCGACTCTTGATTTATCTGACAAATTTCCATTTTTGTCATATTTTTCAATTAAAATAGTATCTTGCCCTACAAAAGTATTGCCATTTATGGTTATTGTCGGCATTTCTGTCACTTTTTCAAGATTTTCATTTGATATTTTTTTAAACTTTAATGTTTTATCAACAACTTCATCAATGGTAATTGAAGCTATTGCATTTGAAATTGGATTTTTAACGTTATATTATTATCATTTTTTTCTAAAGTCCAATAATCTATGTTTATTGATGTTTTATATTCTTCATTTGATGTATATGTTTGCATTGAAGTTACTTCCCAAGCCCCCATAAATTCATTGATTACATTTTCATAACTTATTTGACCGGATATAGGTTTTGCTACACAAAACTGAGATAACAAACAAAAAAAAAAAATTTTTTTATACATAATTTTATATTAAAATTATCATCAAATTTGTCATTACACTTCTATAATACCTAAATAACTATTAAAAAAAATTATTTAACATTAAAAATAAAAAATATAAATATAGGAGTTAAAAATGGTTATTGAACTTAATAAAAATAATTTTGACAAAGAAGTTTTTAAGTCAAATGGAATAACTTTGGTTGATTTTTGGTCGCCTTGGTGTGGTTTTTGTCAAAAACAACTACCAATTGTCAATGAATTGAATGAAAACTTGGAAGGAAAAATTAAAGTTGGTACCGTAAATTTAGATGAAAGCCCTGAAATAGCTCAAACTTACAATATTGCTTCAATTCCAACTTTCATTTTGTTTAAAGATGGTAAAATAAAAAATAAATTAATAGGTTTTCAGACAAAATCGCAACTATTAAAAGAAATTGATAAATTATAATCAAAACTTATAGACTTTAAATATAATATTGTAATACAATAGTGAGGTATTCATAATATTTGGAGTCAAAGATGATAAAATTATTTTTATTTACAATAATTGCATATTTAATAGGGTCAATACCGACAGGATATTTGATTGTAAAAATCAAGAAAAATGAGGATATTCGCAACATTGGTTCAGGTTCTACCGGAGCAACTAATGTTAAACGTGTGTTGGGTAAAAAATGGTTTTTCATAGTTATGTTTTTGGATGCAATAAAAGGTGCGGTACCTGTTTTGCTGTCAACTTTTTTGTCACCAAATATTCATCAATAGGTTTGGCTCCTGTTTTAAGTGCAATAGCTGTTTTGTTAGGACACAGTAAACCTTTATTTTTAGGATTTAAAGGTGGAAAGTCTGTTGCCTCGGGAGTTGGAACAATTCTGGCACTTTGTTTTCCGGTTGGAATTATAATCGCTATAATATGGTCAATAATCACCTATATTTCAAAATATGTGTCTTTGGGGTCAATAATAGCATTAGCGATTTCTCCGGTTTTGATGTATCTTTTTAAACAACCTATCGCTTATACGCTTTATTGCTTACTTGGAGCCTTATATATCATTTGGCTTCATCGCGAAAATATTGTACGTCTAATAAACGGTAATGAGAATAAAGTAAGGCAGTAGTGGTATTCTTGCAAAAAACATGCCTAGTTTCGCCTTAACCCTATGTAAATTTAAATTAAATTCCAAACCACAAAAACTGAAAATTTTAAGTTTCTTTATATTTATGTTATTATGATATTAAAGTTTTTGTATATATTTAAAAGCGAGGATAAATGGCAAGGAAGAAAATCGTAGAAATAGTTTTAGACATTGAAACAACAGGTTTGGGATTATAAAAGAGAGCGCATTATTGAATTTGCTGCAATTCGTCTTGAAAACGGAAAAGAAGTCGCAAGATATGAAACACTAATAAATCCCAAACAACATATTAGAAAATCAAGATGCAAATAACATGGGATAACAGAAGAAATGGTTGAAAATGAACCGCTTGAAGAAGAAGTTATTGACGATATTCTGAATTTTATCGGTGATTATACAATTGTTGGTCATAATGTTATTTTTGATTTTTCGTTCCTAAATGAAGCAAGTTTGCGCCATAAAATAAACCGCTTGTCAATCATCGGGTTGATTCACAATTTTTATACAAAGAAGTTTTTCCGGATGAAGAATGTCCTAACCTTGACAATTTGTCCGCGCGTTTTGGACTTTGCGTTGAAAATCGTCACAGAGCCATGGGTGACACAGAAGTACTTGCAAAAAGTTTACCCTAAATTAAAAAAACTTTATGAAAAAAAATATGACTGGCAATTAAAACAACTTGACAACATTGAATATTTATTTGAAAGATATCTGAGAGTTCAACAAATGATTACAACTTGCCAAGTTGAAATTCAAGATTTAAAAAAGCATTTTTAAAATTTATTTTGAAAACAACGGTGAACCGATTGTTGCAACAACGGGTGAAATTCTTACATACAATTGCAAACAAAGTTTTGGATACGATTTTTCGTTGATTAAAGATGCTTTGGAAAACATTGGTGCTTTGGATAAAGCAGTAAAGCTAAATAACGGGTTTGTCGACCGCTTGACATACTCCGGAAGCGTTGATGATGATATAAAAGAAAAAACTGATGGATGCTCGTATGGATATTTCTGAAACAAGACATATTCAGATTATTAAACCAGATAGAAAGTGTGTTAAAGATGAAGCCTGAATTGTTGTTGCCGGGAGGTAATGTTGAAAAAATTGATTATGCCATAAAATATGGTGCTGATGCTGTTTATTTCGGGCTTGAAGATTATAGTCTTCGTCAGATGAGAAAAGGCGAAATAATTACAATAGAAAATTTAAAGGAAGTTCTCGAGTTAATCCAAAAAAATCAAAAAAAGGGCTATGTTACTTTAAATATATTTGCTTTTGACGACGATATAAAAAAATTGGAAGCTGATATTGAAAAAATTGCTTCTTGTCAACCCTGATGCATTTATTATTTCTGATTTTGGAATTTTAAATACTGTTAAAAAATACACAAAAAATATTGACATACACATTTCAACCCAAACAAACACGCTTAATTCAGAAGCTTGCAAATTTTATCGAGATTTAGGTGCAAGCCGTGTTATTTTAGCAAGAGAATTATCCTTAAAGCAAATTGAAACAATTCGGAAAAATGTTCCGATGTTGAACTTGAAATGTTTATCCACGGTGCTCAGTGCATGTCTTTTTTCAGGCAGGTGTCTTTTGTCTGACTTTATGACAAAAGGTGAACGTCGTGCAAACCATGGCGAATGTGCGCAGCCTTGTCGCTGGAGTTATAAACTGCTTGAAGAAACACGACCAAACGAATATTATGAAATTGTCCAGGACAATCGCGGTTCACACATCCTTTCAACAAAAGACTTGGCTTTGATTGATTATATTCAAAATATCATTGATATGAATATTGACTCTCTGAAAATTGAAGGACGGACAAAAAGTTTATACTATGTATCAGCAATTGCAAGAGCATACAGGTGCCAAATCGATAGATGTTTGAATAAAAATAAAATTGAATTAAATCAAAACCTAAAAGAAGAACTTGCAAAAATAGGCAACAGAGGTTACACAACAGGTTTTGTAGTGCCTGAAGATGAATCTGCAAACGGCTATAGTTATGACATTTCAAAAGGCTTGGCCGGAGCTGACTTTCTTTTGAAATACTTGAAATTAAAGACAACCAAATTTTAGTTAAGATTAAAAATAAAGTTAATTTAAATCAACAACTTGAACTTATTTTGCCTGATAAAAATATAATCGTTGAAGTAGTTAAAATCATTAACAGCAAAAATGAAATAACAAATGTTGCTAATACCAATGATGAAGTTTGGTTTGAATTTGATAAAACAATAAACGATAAAAATTTAAAATACGCACTTGGAAGAACCATTGGAGTGAAAAATGTTTGTTAAAGCCGATTTAATTGAAAATGATATTTTTGAAATAGACTACAACAAGCTTCAAAATGATGGAATAAAACTTATTATTTTTTGACCTTGATAGTACCATTATGAAATCAAAAAGCGGAATGTACGACTTGCGAACTTTAGATTTATTTGAAAAATAAAAACAATGTTTCAAGTGTGCGTGATGAGCAACAACACAAATGAAGCTTATATTAAAAAAGTGCAACAAATTACTCCGTTTGAAGTTTATGGAACTGCAAAGAAACCAAACCCTGATTTCATAAAGCAATATATTGATAAATATAAGTTTGCAAACGAAGAAGTGGTGATAATAGGTGACAGACCATTGACTGACATTTTGGTCGGAAACAGAATAGGCATCAACTCAATCCTTGTTGATTCCATAAGTCGACACGAAGAACCAAAACTTACAAGGTTTGTGCGAAAACTTGAACGCTTATTTTTATCAAAATAAAAAAGTTGTTATATTCTTTTTTTGTCTTGCTTGTTTTGTCGTCTGATTTTTGTTTTAATACAAGTTTTAGCCAAGTTAATCGCATCTGTTTCATTGTAAAATATATGATTTTCTCCAATTTGCTTGACAATGTTCAAGTCTTTCAATTGTTTGCGCACATCATCATTTTTTATAATAAGCATAAGTTTTATTTTTTGATTATTCAACCTTATGATTATGTCTTCAAGTGCAAAAATGGCAGAAATGTCAAGCAAAGCATCAGCTTCATAGTTCAATATTAAGTATTTTGTTCCCAAAATTTCATCAAACTGCGAAACAATTTGTGTTGCCGTACCAAAAAAAGAATTGACCTTGAATATGAACCACACGTATTTTATGTTGATAATCTTTTTCAATTTTCTTTTCAAAGTTCATAATGTCCTTATCATAAACGCTTTCAAATTTCAAATCGGTTTTATCAGCCATACGTTTGGCATATAACAAAGCAGCAAGGGTAATTCCTGCACCAACGGCAAAAAATCAAGTTGTAAAAAACAGTGAGCAAGAAAAACAACAAGCAAAACATATAAATCATCTTTTGGAGCAAATTTGACAACTTTTAAAAGCTTTACATCAATAATGTCTATTCCTATTTTAATAAGAATGCCACCTAGGACAGCAAGAGGGATTTGAGAAACAAAGCCACTAAAGTTGAACAAAACAAGGACTAAAAAAAGAGCGTTTATGATGGCAGCAAAACAAGTTGTGGCATTTGCATTTATAGCTGCAACCGTCCTCATTGTTGCAGCGGCACCGAACAAAGAACCTGTTATGGCACAAAAAAGTTACCAATCCCTTGAAACAAAATGATTTTCTTGTGAGAACTTTTGTTTTTGTTCAAAAGAATCTGACACAAGCCCGGTCAAAAGACTCTCACAAGACCCCACAACTGCAAGTGTCAAAGCGTAAGGAATGTAATCATTCAATTTGTCAAAGTCTATTTTGGGGATGATGAGCTCCGGAAGCCCAAACGGCACGTGCGAAATAGTTTTCACATCAAACCCAAACTTCATTGAAATATATGTGCACAAAATCAATGCCAATATTTGAGCGGGCAAATATTTGTTTATACGTTTGGGTATCAAAAATATTATTAAAAGAGTCAAAATTGCTAAAAATAAAACATGAAAATTTATGAATGAAAAGTTTAGCAAAATGTGCTTTATCGTTTTAAGAGGGCTTGAAAGCGTGTCAAATCCCAAAATGGGGTTTAATTGAAGGAAGATAAGTAAGACACCAACACCATTTAAAAACCCAGATATGACAGGATATGGAATGTATTTAACAATTGTGGGTAAAGATGTCAAACCAATGAGAAATTGAAAAACCGCAGCCATTAAAAGAATTGTGACTATTGCATTTATATCATTTAAATATAAAGCCGCAAAAGAAGCAATTACCACAGAACAGGCCCTGGTTCACCTGAAATGAGAAGCGATTTTGTGCTTAAAATTCCTCCACTTATAAAACAAAGAATTATCGCATTCCAAAACTCCGGCCTTTGCACCAAGCCCGGTTGCTACACCAAATGCCAACGCTTGAGGCAATGCCACAATGCTTGAAATGATACCGCCAAATATGTCACCTTTTTAAGTTTTTTATATAATTTTTCATTCTTATTTAGTAATTTATCATAAATATCATTAAATTTAAATTTAAATTAAAATGTTTAAAAAATTTATATTGTATTCTTTTGTACGTTAATTTGGTGAGTTCAAAAGAAGTGTGGAAAGTTTATTATACATTTTAGGAGAGTAAGCCTCATGGAAAAGAATAAAATTAAAATTTTAATAACTGATGGTCATAAACTTGTAAGAGTTGGCTTGAAAGCACTTTTGCCAATTATGAAGAATTGGAAGTCATAGCGGAAGCGCAAAACGGCAAAGAAACCATTGAAAACAAAAAATATATAAACCCAATATCATAATTGTGGATTTGATGTTGAGCGACATGAATCCCGCAATATTTATAAAAAAAGTGTTTGAAGTAAATGAAGAACAAAAAATTATAGCACTTGTTCAAGACAACGATTTGAATATTATTAACGACATTTTGACCCTTGGGGTTAAAGGTTGTGCGATAAAAGACATATCAACTGATTGTTTAATTATGTTGATAAAATCAGTATATGAAGGTGCAATGTGGCTTTCTAAAGAAATTGTTGAGATTATAAGGACGAACAACAATGGTGTCATCCCCAAAAAAGTTCAAACACGAGCCCAGTTCAAGGCAAAACATTCTAACTTGACAGAAAGAGAATATGAAGTTTTGAAACTTGTTGTGGATGGCAAATCTAATAATGAAATAGCAAACTTATTGACAATAAGCGAACACACGGCAAAAGCGCACGTTTGCAACATCATACAAAAAGCTTGTTGTTGATGACAGAACGCAAGCAGCAGTAAAAGCCATCAAGGAAGGGCTTGTGTGAGGTACTAACTAGCGAACGTAGAGAAACTGGATTGAATATTTTGTTTAACAATTTTTTGTTGGTTTTCGATTTCCTGTTCAATACCTTTAAGCGTGTTTTCAAGTTCGGTGATTTGAGCATCGAATTTTTCTTCTTGCAGTTCAATATCTCTCATTTTTCTTTCATATTCAGCTTGAGCGATATTATTAGCGTTTTCATCGGTAGTTTCAGAAATGCCGATTTCATCGAGAGATTTACGTTCAAATTTTGCAGCATCAGAGACAGAAGCACCTTTGAATAAACCAAACACCATTTTTAATATTTTTGTCAAGTAGAGCTTCGATATCGTCGACAAAGACAAGTTGAGATATATCGACATCATTAACTTTATCACGTTCATAAATAAGCAGAGAAGAATCGTTGTTTTCAACTTTGTAAAGATAAGGGTCAGAATTGTATTTTTCCAAATCATCTTTATACTCAACATCAACAGAATATCCGTAAGCAGAATAAGTTAAGAAGCCAGATTCTCTATCTTCGTTGATATCAATATTAACGCCTTGTTCTTTTGTAGAATTCAAGAAGAGAGATAATGCTTAAATATTCTTCAGTTTCTTCACCGTGTTTTTTGACAAGAGCAACAGTTCCATCATCATTAACATTGCCATCAACATATTCCCACTCATCCCAATTAATGTCTGCATCCCAGTTACTAATTTCATTATCCTTAGAAGGCTTGGTTTCTGTTGTTGTTTGACATAGACGAATTTTACCGTTAAACAAACTTTTGTTATCCACCTCTTTTTCTATTTTATCTCCTATTTGGCCATTTAAACTTTGTGCTGCAGATAATAATGCCGCAGAAGCGTATTCTCCTACACTTGTTCCCGCAAAATTTCCAGCTCTCATATCGCCAATTTTAGTACCATTTCTCCGTAAAGCAGTATTGGAATGGGCAACATTTGTTGTGCATCCATTGGAATTATACATACGTACATTCATTTGGTTTTTTAAATCAGCATTCTTGCAACTTATCCCCATAGATGTAGTTCCATAATTTTTTTCTGTAGCAATTCCCATAAAACCGCTTGCATCAACTTTTTTGTCCATCATGTCGAAATTCCAACCGGTTAAATATTGCTCACTATTGTCACACTTCATAATCGAATCTATACTAAAATCTCCATATACAGTTTTTAGGTTTTGTCCTGTTCGATTTTCTTGTGCAACTATTGATACATTTCTATAATCTTCATGTGCGTTATTTAAGATCTTTTGCAATATTGTTAAGCTTATCATCATCATCATTATTATTATTATTATTATTATTAAATTTTTTGCTAGCCATAGATTGACCTCTTACAGTAAGATAAGTAAGAGAATTTTCGGTAACATTTTGTGCTAAAATAGCAGCTTGTCTTGTGTCATTAGAATTACTAATAACAGCAGCATTTTCCATAAAGACACCGTGAATAGTAGCATTATTTAGTGTGCCAAACATACTTGCAGCACCTTGTTTATTATTTAACATCTTAAGGTTATTAATGGCAAAACCGCCGCCACCAATGGAACCTGTGAATTTGTCAATTTGAATAAAGTTAGTGAAATCTTCGTTGAATTCGTCTTTATCTTTACCACTAAAATATTTATTCCAAATATTAATTAAAACCTCAGCTTGAATACCAGAGCTATTTGTACTACTGTTAGTAATGTTATTATTGGTTGTTTTTAAATTATCAATATTTACGAGTCCTGATGTTATATTAAAATTATTATTAAATTGTTTAAGTTGCTTAGTAATAAACTGTTTAAGTCCCTTTTACCGTTCTTATCATCTTGCAACATATCATCCAAATCGATATCGTTGAGAAGCATTATGTTAGCGTTGGAGACAATACTATCTTTACCACCGCTGTCGACTTTTTCGCCATTTTTATCTAATTTTTTGAATTTCAGCATCTTTCAACAAAGCAGTGATAAACTGTTCAGCATTAGAAACATAAGTTATATTTGAATTATCTGAGTTTCTTAAGTTATAATGATTTTTTATAGCATCGTGTGAGTTCTCCCAAGTTACAGCAAAAGATTGATTTAGAGACGCTCCACATTGAAAAGTTCTATCTTCATATTTTGTATAAGATTTTACATTACTATCACTACCGCCCATTAATATATTGTTTGCTTTACCAATTGAGTTTGCTTTATCAATTGAGTTTCCTATATCAATTGTTTTACCAAATTCGGATTTAAAATTTGCTTGTAAAATATTAGATAAGTGTTCAGTATTAGTACAATTTGTACCGGAATAGGTAGTATAAGTATACCCATTATATGTATACTCATACTTGCTATTCTTAGATACTCCATCTAATTCATAAGGTGTAAATGCTGCAAATGAATTTTCATTAGAAATAACAAAACCTAAAGAGGAGCTTTGAAAAGCACTAGCCAAGCGACCGTATTGTCCATGTATATCTCTATTAGAAACAGTATTTACTGCGCTTATAATACTATCATACATAGTACCAATATTATTCAATGAAATAACTTCTTTATCTTTGGACTCAAATTTTTTAACATATTTTTGTTGAAAATCTTTAGAGTTATCAAAGATAGGGATTTGGTTTTTGCGGAATAGAGACATAATTTTTATTTAATTTATCTTTAACAACAAAATCGCCGTCATAAGATTTGACAGAAGGATGAGAAGCTTAGGAAGAATAGATGTTAAACCTTTCGGATTAGTTTTATAAGAAGAAGGTACAATAGTTCTACCTTTAGCATCAACAATAGTAAGTCCTTCTTTTTGATAAACTATTAAAACTTAATTCTGTTTGTTGGTTGTCACTTGTTGTTAGTACAAAAATGTTGTTATTACGTTTAGAATCCGCAAGCATATCTGCCGCATTGCTAGCTTGCGTCATTAAGTCTAGTTTTCCGCGCATAAGGCTACTTAACTGATAATTTATATCAGACCTTCTCGCGGTTAACGATAATAATTTGGCTTGTGCAGCCGACATTCCCATTTTCTGACTTAATCTCCATACGATATTACATGTTGTTTATCGGCTATTTAAGTATAAAACTTTATTTTTTAAGGTTATTTTTTACAAAATTGTTACAAAAATTAACAATTACAAATAGTTTTTACAAAATTTAATAAAGAAAATTTAACTTAAATATTGTTGCTTTTTACAAAAATTTACAACCTTATTCTTATTCATACCTTAAGGCTTCGATTGGGTTTAACAAAAGAAGCTCGATAAGCAGGGTAAAATCCGAATGTAACTCCGATAAGAGCCGAAAAGCCTATTGATATTATTATTGAAAAACCTGTAATAAATATATTTGTACCTGTTAATATTTTTATTAACATAGCCCCTAAAACACCTGTTATTATTCCAATTACACCACCAAACAAAGACAATAATAATGACTCAATCAGAAACTGAAGTCTTATATCAAAAGTCGTTGCACCAATTGCCATACGAATGCCTATTTCTTTTGTTCTTTCAGTTACAGATACAAGCATTATATTCATTATCCCGATTCCGCCAACCATCAAAGACACTGAAGCTATGGCTCCAAGAAGTATTGACATAGTTTTTGCAGATGATTTTATTGTTTCTTGCATTTGTGCCAAATTTCTCACTTCAAAATCATCAAGTCCGTTTACACCTATTTTATGCCGCCGCCTGAGTATTTCGGTAATTTGTTGCTCAGCTACGTTCAATTGATTATCATCAACAGTTTTAACCATAATCATATTAACCGTATTTGGAAATTCCGAACCAAAAACTTTTTTTGTGCGGTCAAAATCGGAATAAAAACTATATCATCTTCATCTTGCCCCATTCCGTTTTGACCTTTGGGTTTCAACAATCCGATAACTTTAAATGGGACATTACCTATTCTTATAGTTTTATTTACAGGATTTACATCTCCAAACAACTCGTTGGATACGGTATTTCCAATGATTGCAACTTTTGAACTGTTTTTTAATTCTTCACTGAAAAAATTTCGTCCATATAAAATTTCCCAATCTCTTATTTTTATATAATCTGAATTTGTACCTGTAACATTTGTTGACCAGTTTTGATTTCCATAAGTCAATTGTTGTGTTTCTTTCGATGTTGGCGCAACGCCAAGAAGACCTGTACATTCTTTTTCAATAACATTAGCGTCTTTCAAAGTTAGTGTTGGTTTTGTCCCTAGCCCCATTCTAACACCGCCTGATGTTGCAGCTGCACTATGAATCATAAGCAAATTGCTGCCCATTGATTCCATATCTTTTGCTATCTTTTGGCTTGCACCTTCTCCAACGGCCAACATTATTATAACTGAACTTACACCGATTATCACACCCAAACTTGTCAAAATAGAACGCATTTTATTTATTTTTAATGATACCAATGCCATTTTAATGTTGATTTTACGTCCATTATTAATTTACCTTTTTCTTTAACAACGTCAGAAATAATATTTCCGTCCTTAAAAGTTACGACTCGCTTGCAAAACTCTGCAATATCTGGCTCTATGTGTGACTAGAACAATAGTTTTGCCCATTTTTTCATTTAATGAAACAAAAATTCCATAACCTCAATGCTTGTTTTTGTGTCCAAATTTCCTGTCGGTTCATCAGCAAGAATCAATGGCGGGTCATTCACTATTGCGCGTGCTATCGCGACACGTTGTTGTTGACCACCTGATATTTGATTTGGCAAATGATTTTCACGTCCACTTAAACCAACAATTTTAAAGCTTCTTTTGCTTTTTTTATTCTCGTTTCTTCGTCAATACCAAGATATATCATTGGCAAGCAAACATTGTCAAGTGCTGTTGTTCTGGATATAAGATTGAAACCTTGAAAAACAAACCCCATTTTTTGACTTCTTATTTTGGCAAGTTCATTTTGGGTTTTGCTCAAAACGTCAACACCATCAAGATGATAACTTCCGCTATTTGGTTTATCTAAACAGCCTAACATATTCATAAAAGTGGATTTGCCACTTCCTGAAGCTCCCATTATTGCTACAAATTCACCTTTATAAACGGTCAATGACACATCATTTAATGCGTTAAATTTCTCATCTCCGCTTTGATATGTTTTTATTGCATTGGTAACTTCAATAATCTTTTTTTTAGTCAAAATTAGAACATCCTCATTGGCATTTTATGTTTTTGTTTCATTTCTTTTTTCGATTTTGCATCCATAATACCGATTATTATTTTATCCGATTGTTTTAACTTGTTTGAAATAATTTGTGTTTTTTCATCGTCGCTTATTCCAATTTCAACTTCAACACGTTTTGGTGTTTTATTTTCAAGAAGCCAAATTCCGGGTTTTTCATATTTCATTATTTCATTTTTTTCATTAATATTTACTTTTAATGCACTATTTGAAACACAATAAACATTTTCAACTTTTTTTGTAACAATCTGAACATTTGCAGTCATGCCCGGTTTTAGTTTTAAGTCTTCATTTTCAACTTCAACAATCACGCTATAAGTCACGACATTTGATACAGTTGTTGGAGAAATCCTAACTTGAGTAACTTTTCCATAAAATTCGCTGTCAGGATACCCGTCAAGTGTATATATTACGCTTTGTCCTTTTTCAACTTTGCCTATATCGGCTTCTGAGACATTCACTTCAATTTGCATTTTCTTTAAATCTTGCGCAATGGTGAACAATTCCGGAGCCTGAAAGCTTGCTGCAACCGGTTGACCGACGTCAATTTTACGTGATATTATCATACCATCAACAGGTGCTGTTATTTTTGTGTAGTCTAAGTTTGTTAATGCAGTTTTATATTGAGCTTGTGCCTGAACAATTTGAGCTTTCGCAGCCGCTATTTGTGCCATATCAGCTTGATAAGTGCTTTTGCTTGGTCAAGATCGCTTTTTGGATATAAAATTTCTTTTATATAAGTTTTGGTAACGATTGAATGTCTTTCGGCTATAATCAGCGTTTGCTTGAAGTTTAGCCAAATTTGCCTGTGCATTGACAATGGCTGCTTGCTGTTGTTTGACTGTTGCTTCAAAAATCGCAGGGTCAATTTGAGCCAAAACTTGTCCTTTTTTGACTACGCTATTGAAATCTACATAAATTTCTTTTTATCAAACCTGATACCGTTGAGCCGACACTTACAGTGTTAACAGGATTTATAGTGCCCGAAGCTTCAACTGTTTGGCTTATTGTACATTTTTTTAACTCATCTGTTTCGTAAAAAGTTTTTTTTCCCTTTTAATAAAATACATACCATAATTGATATGACTATTAGTAAAATGACACAAATTATAATTATTTTTTTGGACATAATCTTTAAACTTTCCCTGATTTTTATCATTATATTTTTCTATTTTTACATCATCAACCGTGTAGTTTACCCCATCGTGAGGTTTGGCAATTGATTTTTCCAAATTTGATTTTGCAAGATTATAATTGTAAATAGCTTCAATATAGCTAAGTTGGGCATTGTTATAATTTACTATGGCATTTTGAACCTCTATAAAATCGCCTAAACCTACAGAATATCTACCATCTGCCAATTTGTAATTTTCCAGTGCCTGCTTAACTTTTGTGCCAAGCAAAGGCACTTGTTTTTTTCTAATTCTAAAACATTTATATAATAATTTTGCACTTCAAAAATATATTTTCTTTTGCCAATTCAAGTTTTTTCTTGAGCTATTTGTGTTTCAATTTTGGCATTATCAATTTCATATTTTTTTTGCCATAATATTTACATTGCTTGTAAGATTTATTGAAACATTAAAAGAATTTAAGTTGTTTTCATCTCTAAACCCATAGCCTGCTTGTGCACCGATTTGCGGGTAATATTCTCGTTTAATATATTTTAAAGACTCCTGCATTGAATTTATAGTTGCATCGTAAGCTTTTATGTCCGGTCTGTTTTCATAGGCATAATCAACACATTGTTCAAAAAGACTTGTCAAATTTTTTCAAGTTTATAGCTTTCAATACTTCCTATTCTTTGTGATTGTTCGGTCAAAAAAGCATCTTCAACATCAGGCGGAAGTTTTGTCAAGTCCACATTTTGATATTTATTAATAGATTTTACTGTTAAATCTATTGGTGCAAATTGATTTTTTGATACTCGTCAAAAATTTCAGTTGTTTCCAAATTGTACTCAAGTTTATCCAAATCGTACATAGCATTGTTAAGTAGTACCAAATTATTTTTAAATTTATTGCGCGCTTTTAACAGTGATATTTTGGCTTCGCTTAAATTGACTTCGGCATTAACCAAATCAATTTTTGATTTCAAACCTTCTTCAAAAAATGCTTTGACTTTTTGGTAATTTCGTTCATTTATTTGAACATTTGCTTCATTTATATCAACTTCAAATTTTGCAGCCAAAACACCATAATAATTAATTTTGACATCATAAATCGTATCTAATACAACATTGTTGAAATTATACAAAGCATAGATAGTATTAAATTTTTGCATATTGATATTAGCATTGGTTTTGCCAAAATCCCAAATGAGTTGGCTTAATGAGGTTTCAAGATTATAGTTATTGTTTGAATAGGAGATTTGCTTGCCTGAAGCAGTGTTTACATTATATCCGGTTGAAATTCCAATTTTTGAAAAAAGTCAGCTTTTGCAATCTTCGTTTTATTTTTGCTCATTTCATATTCAAGTTTAGAAATTCTAACAGGTGCACTATTTTCAAGTGCTATTTTTTATGCAATCGGTTAAATTGAGCATTTTATGCTTTTCAACAGTGCCTGAAACAATTGCATTTGAAGTATTTGCAAATATATTTAAAATAAATAATAAAATTAATAATAAAATTAATATTTTCTTCAATTATTTCCCCAAATATATTTAGTATTAATTTATATTTTAGCATAAAAAAACTTCCTTAAGTGTTTGGTATAACACAAAAGGAAGAAGAAAAATTAGTAAAAGAGACATCAATGATATATTGACATCTCTTTTTTATTTTTTCCAATAACTTAGTTCTATATTTCAATATTGTTACAATTCTTAACATTTAAGCTATAAATACTGTTGATAAAACGAAGAAAAACAATATAGCTATCAAATTTGCAAAAATCCATTTTAATATAATAGGATGAGTGTTGTAATAAATTTGATATAAAGTTGATTTAATATTCTGCTTTTCCATTTACATAATATCCTTAATTTATATTATGTAAATTATTTTAGATAAAATTAAAGTTAATTAAATCATTTAACTATAGGAAAAATCATAATTTGTCCGTTGTCCAATCTCCAACGTATCCAACCCAAATGGCATTTGTTGTCAAATTCGGTAATTTTAACCATCATCCAATTATCTTTTAAAGCTATCATTTTTATGTGTTTGACGATTGTAAACGCGTGTTTGACCTTTGCTGCTTCATAGGGCCATAATATAGTGTTTTATATTTTGCTTCAATATCACGCATTAAGTATAAACCGTTTTTGCGACCATAATAATCATAAAATTTTCTTAAAGTCCAAAAATCATTTTGGTTTGCAAACACCCAACCGCGTTCACCTGTTTGTTGATTAGCGATAACTTCAAACCAACCTGAGCCGTCTTCACTTGTAACTTGAAGATAAATCAAATCTTCATCAGGTCTATAAATGCTTACGTAATCACGTATATCATAAGTTTCAACGACGTTATCACCTGTATATTTTTTAACGTTCAATTTGTGCATAACTTCAGAGTTTAAATCAGGTTGTTTGTATATAGTAAGTTCATTTGGGACTTTTACAAAACCTATTCCTGTATAAACCAAAGAACGAGAATACAAAGGACTTACATCGTATGCAGCATAAGAAACATTTGCAACCAGACACATAAGCAATAAAGTAAATAATTTTATGAGTTTATTTTTCATTATTTTTTTCACCTTTTAAACTTTTTCTTACCTATATAATATAACAAAATAATATTTATAGCATAATTTTTTACGAAATTTTACACAAAAAAAAAGCCTTAAATTCAATTAAGGCTTATAGTAATAAGTTAGTAGTAAGTATTTTTAAGGAGTAAAACACATTTTACTCTTTTCTTTAATACTCCTCAAGTTTAAAATTGCCTTAATTATATTTAATTTTTACAAAACTTTACAATTTGTTAATTATTCAAGCTGTGAATTGGTGCAGGGATTTGTCCACCGTGGTTTACAAAGTTGGTTGAAGAAAGCGTATTAACTTTCATAATAGGTGCTTCTCCAAGCAGTCCGCCATAAACAGCCATATCACCAATTGTTTTGTTTGGAACAGGAATAACTCTTACAGCCGTTGTTTTTTTGTTTATCATACCAATTGCCATTTCATCAGCGATTATTCCTGCAATTGTGTCACTAGGAGTTTCACCAGGAATTGCAATCATATCAAGCCCAACCGAGCAAACGGAAGTCATGGCTTCAAGCTTGTCAAAGGTCAAACAACCTCTTTTGACAGCATCAATCATAAGTGCATCTTCTGAAACAGGAATAAAAGCACCGCTTAACCCACCGACATAAGAACTTGCCATTATACCACCTTTTTTACAGCATCATTCAACATTGCCAAAGCAGCAGTAGTTCCACAAGCACCCGCATGTTCAAGCCCCATTGCTTTAAATATTCCGGCAACAGAATCACCGGGGGTTTGGTGTTGGCGCCAACGACAAATCAATAACTCCAAAAGGTATATCAAGTTTTTTTAGCCAACTCGCGTCCAACAAGTTCTCCTGTTGTTGTTATTTTAAACGCTATTTTTTTTATGGCATTTGCCAAAGTTCCAAAATCGACATCTTTTGGAAGTTTTTCTATCGCGGCACTGACAACTCCGGGACCTGACACTCCAATATTCAATTGGCATTCGCTTTCGCCTACTCCGTGAAAAGCACCTGCCATAAATGGGTTGTCATTTGGAGCATTACAAAACACACAAGTTTGGCAGCTCCTATACCATCTTCTTTTGCAGTTAAGTTTGCTGTTTCCTTAATAATCTTTGACATTTTCAAAACAGCATCCATATTTATGCCGGCTTTTGAACTTGCCACATTTATTGAAGAGCATATTTTTTTGTGCTTGATAATGCTTCAGGAATGCTTTCAATAAGTGCCAAATCACCCTTTGTAAAACCTTTTTCAACAAGTGCTGAAAAACCTCCTATAAAATCCACATTGACTTCACTTGCCACTTCATCCAAAAACTTTTGCCAAATAAACATAATCCATATCTTTTGACGACTCTCCAACAAGCGATATAGGAGTGATTGCAATACGCTTATTTACAATGGGGATTGAATATTCATTTTCTATTTCACTTGCATAAGAATACAAATTTTTAGCGTATTTTAGTATTTTATTTCTGATATTTTCACCAACTACTTTTATGTCACTATGAGCACAGTCGCGCAAACTTAATGATAAAGTGACAGTACGTATATCAAGGTTGTTAACCTTTAATCATATTTATTGTTTCTAATATTGACTCGGCATCAAACATTTTTTCTCTCCATTTATTATTTATATCTTATGCATATTATCAAATATTTTTCGTTTTTGCACCCAAACTTCAAGTTCCAATTCGTTTCCAACTTCAAGCAAGGCATCTTTTATTTCTTTAAATGAATGCTCTGATTTTTTCAATACCGCCAAGCAAAAACATCACAAAATAACCTTTGACAAATTGATTGCTTAATGTCTTCAATATTGACATTATACTGAGCCAATTTTGTTGTTATTTTGGCAACAATTCCTGTTTTATCAATGCCTGAAACAGTTACAATAATTTTTTATCACTTTCCATTATTTCACCCTTTTCAACTTAAAAATATATTTATTATAATAACATAAAATTCATTGACATCATAAATATAAAAAATAAAAAAATAGTACAAAAATCTTATATAATATTATACATTGGTCTATTTTTTTTATCTAAAATTTTATTTACACTTAAATTAACGACATAACAAAACGACATCGGAGTTTATAAAATGTTAATTGAAAACTATGCACAGGGTGGGGTAAATCCTCGTAAACAAACGGAGTTTCGTAATGTAAATAAAAATATTTTACCATGGCTTGAAGAAGTTGCATTGGAAAACAACTGCAAAGTTGAAAAAAAGAATGGAAAAGTAAATATAACAGCTATGTTGTTTATGATTACGAACCTTTTTGTTCGGAAGGATTTGAAATCAACATGACTTTGTCTGCAAATTGTCAGCAATATTTGGATTTTTTGCGCTTTCTATATGAAGCTAAATTGGAAACAATTAAATACTTAAAAAGCTGCATTTTAGACTAAATCTGTGTTTTCCCAAAATAAAAAATATGATATAAAAGGAATTGATGTAAAAAAATCAATTCCTTTTTTGTAAATATTTGTAAAAGTTACAAATGTAAGCTAGCAAATTATTTTTTTACGGTTTTTAATATAAACAAACAGATTAATTACTGATATTAATGGTATAAAATGGTATTTATGCATAGTTTTAGCATAAAAAGAAGAGAAAATAGAAAAGGAGAAAAATTATGAAACTTGAGAGAGTAAACTTGAATTCAGACAAAAACCAAGTGGGAAGAAAAAAGAAAAACAACAAAAACAATTTGACAACTCCAAATTTTGGTTTGCCAAAAGTTAAAATTGGAAATTTGGCAAAAGATGTTGTGAGTTTTGGAAGTCCTGTGGTTCAAAAAAATGTTATTTGGCGCAACATTAGTGATTCAGCTGTTTCAAATATTGCAAAGTTTATTGACAAATTTGAAGATGCAACTGCGTGGATGAGAAGAAGTGATTTAGGACGAAGATTAATCAAAGATACAAGTGATGACAAAAAGTTGCACAGAGAAACGGTATTTCATATCCTGATACTGAATATGAAACATCAATAAGTACAGGTATTTTTTCTTCTGATAACTATCGTGCTACATATCTGGGAGGAGGAATGTCAGGTGATGCTTATCGTGTTCAAGTTGATGGTGATACAAAATATGTAATTAAAGAAGCAAAAGATAAAAAATGTAGTGACCCAATTAATGGAGCTGGTGGCATTAAGCACGAATATGAAATGTTAGAACAATTTGAACCGGATAGTAAATTTCAACAAGGCATAGCCTTAATGAAAACAGAAGATGGTAATTATTTTCTCATATCTCATTTTGCAGAAGGGGAAGCGGCAGGAAAAGACGGATATAGTTTAAATAGGGATGAGTCAAGAGAATATAAAGGATACTTTAAACATTTTAGAAAATATGGATAATAAAAATGTATTTAATCCTGATTGGAATTTAGGCAATATATTTTATCAAGGTGATAGCAAATATCCAAAAGTTTTGGACTTACAATGGGCATACCCAACAAGCAGAGCAAATGACTTCTTTCATTTTGTGCCTGGTGAAAAGAAAACAAACATGGTGGCATTTGAAGGTGGGGCAATAGCTTCATATATGCATCATTTGTATGAAGAAACCGGCTCAAAGGGTCAAACAAGAGATTTCTTGAAAATGTATTTAAAGGAGCGAGCAAAACATTGTGACTCTTCAAATCGATTGGAAAGAATAAGAAAAGCGGTATATGAAAATCCAACAGAGGATGTTTTAGATGCGGAAATATTGAGATTATCTGTTTTGCAAAATAATATTCACCAATTTATGTATACAGACAAACAAAATGAAGAGCCAAGAGATATGTTAAAAATGGTGCGGTATCAAGCAAGAGCGAATTTTGCAGCCAAAATGTTGTCAGAATTTCAACCACAAAGACCATATTCTCAAACATCAAGGGCTGAAGATGAATATTTTGAACAGATGCGTGATTTTGGGAAAAGTTGGCATGATAAAACCAAGTCTGATTATAAAGGTTCAATAAACTATATGAAAAGACTTGTGACAGGAGAAGAAAGACAAACAACCGGTTATTATGCTTCCGGATTATTTTTATTGGCCAAAATATTTTGGAACAGGTGTTGACGGCACAACACATTCTTATAAAAAACGCTGTACCTGATAAAACCAAGCTTTCTGATGTCTTATCGGATGACCTGTCTAGACAATATGCAAGGAATTTTAAGAAATTACGTTCAAAAATAACAGACCTAGAAGCTAATTTTATGGATTTAAAGAACGCCGTTGATAAAAAATGATTATGTAGCAAAAAGTGATGCAAAAGAAGATATTAACGAAACAATTCCTGAGGTTTTAATATGATAACATCAAACATAAGTGTAAACAGGGCAAGCCCTGTTTACACCTTTTTAAAACAAAAAGAACAACCAACAACCAAGCTTCAAAAGCAATGTTGTTACAAAAGCCCAAAATCAAAGCATGACACAAGAACAAAAAACTTGGCTTGCTGTTGGTTTGACAACACTTGGAGCCCTTGCAATCGGTTTGATAGTTTGGGCTTGCTCAAAGAAAACGAAAACAAGTGAAACTTCAAAAACTAAACAACTTAATCCTCAAGAACAAGTCAAAGATCTTGAAAAAAATATGCAAAAACATTTCATCAATGTTAGTTTGAAACAATATAATCCAAGATGGGATATGGTTAAAGTTATGCCAAATGTGCTTGCAGATTTTGAAGCACAAATGAGTTTCAACTATACGAAATGAAAATACTTGTTCCACAACTTTTGGGAAGAAGACAACAATTGTATACCGATAAACTTTTAAGTTCCACAAATCTTTATGAACTTCACAATTGTCACGACGGCAAGCAAGAAGCAAGGTTAGTTAAAGGAATAAAATATAAAAATCATTATAACGATAAACCAAACGGTGAAAAAGGGTTGCTAACTCTTGAAAAGAAGCTGATGATTATGCCGATAAAAATGCAAAAATAAAAGAAACATTTGTTGAATATTTAAAACTTAGAAGCGAATATTTTGATAAAGGTAATGACTTTGATGTCGTTCGAAGTGAGGTTCTGAAAAATCCAAGCGATGATGTCATTGATGCTGAAACCTTAAGATTGTCTATGCTTGCAAACAACACACGACAGTTTCTTTATTCTGATGAAAGTGTTGAAGAGCCACACGAAATGGCAAAATTTGTTCAACCATTACTTATTGCAAATTATACAGCCAAAATGCTTGAAGACTTTAAACCGAAAAAAGAAAATTTAAGTGAAAATGAGAAAAATATTTTGAATATATGAATAAACTTGGAAAATTTTTTAGGCATGAAAGATTAAAAGAAAGAAGCAAGCGAAAAATTGTCCAAATTTGTAAAATAATAACAGGGGAAGTTGAAGCTCCTAAATGTTATACAAAAGGTAAAGATGAAATCTATGATAAAAAGATATATCTTCATTTTAGACAGTCAGCAAGGGGATAAGCTTTCTGATGTCTTATCGGATGACCTGTCTAGACAATATGCAAGGAATTTTAAGAAATTACGTTCAAAAAAATAACAGACCTAGAAGCTAATTTTATGGATTTAAAGAACGCCGTTGATAAAAATGATTATGTAGCAAAAAGTGATGCAAAAGAAGATATTAACGAAACAATTCCTGAGGTTTTAATATGATAACATCAAACATAAGTGTAAACAGGGCAAGCCCTGTTTACACCTTTAAAACAAAAAAGAACAACCAACAACCAAGCTTCAAAAGCAATGTTGTTACAAAAGCCCAAAATCAAAGCATGACACAAGAACAAAAAACATGGCTTGTTGTTGGTTTGACAACACTTGGAGCCCTTGCAATCGGTTTGATAGTTTGGGCTTGCTCAAAGAAAACAAAAACAAGTGAAACTTCAAAAAACTAAACAACTTAATCCTCAAGAACAAGTCAAAGATCTTGAAAAAATATGCAAAAACATTTCATCAATGTTAGTTTGAAACAATATAATCCAAAATGGGAAATGGTTAAAGTTGTGCCAAATGTAGCTGCACCATTTGAATCACAAAATGAGTTTCAACTATACGAAATGAAAACACTTGTGCCACAACTTTTGGGAAGAAGACAACAATTGTATACCGATAAACTTTTTAAGCTCTACAAATCTTTACGAACTTCACAATTGTCACGACGGCAAGCAAGAAGCAAGGTTAGTTAAAGGAATAAAATATAAAAATCATTATAACGATAAACCAAACGGTGAAAAAGGGTTGCCAACTCTTGAAAAAGAAGCTGATGATTATGCCGATAAAAATGTAAAAATAAAAGAAACATTTGTTGAATATTTAAAACTTAGAAGCGAATATTTTGATAAAGATAATGAATTTGATGTTGTTAGAAGTGAAGTTTTGAAAAATCCAAGCGAGGATGTCGTTGATGCTGAAACCTTAAGATTGTCTATACTTGCAAGCAACACACGACAGTTTCTTTATTCAGATGAAAGTGTTGAAGAGCCACACGAAATGGCAAAATTTGTTCAACCATTACTTATTGCAAATTATACAGCCAAAATGCTTGAAGACTTTAAACCTAAAAAAGAAAATTTAAGCGAAAATGAAAAAAAATATTTTGAATATATGAATAAACTTGGAAAATTTTGGCATGAAAGATTAAAGAAAGAAGCAAGCGAAAAATTGCCAAATTTTGTAAAAATAATAACAGGTGAAGTTGATGCACCTAAATGTTATACAAAAGGTAAAGATGAAATCTATGATAAAAGATATATCTTCGTTACTAACAGTCAACAACATACCAAGCTTTCTGATGTGTTATCAAACGAAACAAAAGCTAAGTGGGATAAAGTTATGACTCAAGAAGAAAAAGAAGTTATCAGAGGACGGACTTTTAAAATACCTGCATTAAAAGAAACTATCAAAACATTGGAAGCTAAATTTATGGATTTAAAAGATGCTGTTGATAGCAATGATTATTCTTCACAAAATAGCTTAAAATCCGAAATATCTGAATTAATTCCTGAGGTCTTAATATGATAACATCAAACATAAATGTAAACAGGGCTTGCCCTGTTTACACCTATAAAAACCCAAAAGAATAACCAACAGACAAGTTTCAAAGGAAACGTTTCTGAAAAACAAAATCAAGGCATGACACAAGAACAAAAAACTTGGCTTGCTGTTGGTTTGACAACCGTTGCAGCAATTGCAATCGGTTTGATTGTTTGGGCTTGTTCGAAAGGAAAAAGAAACCAACAAAAAATGTTCAAAAAACAGAAGAAACACCTATTGTACAACCAATAGAACAAAAGAAAACTCTTAAAGAAATTTTAAAAGGCAGAAATAAATGGTATTATAATGAGCTTGATATTTTGAAACCACGATACAAAACAGTAGAAAAAATGCTTGAAAATGGCGGAACTAAAACAATAAAGTTTTCAAAAGATGTTATGGATTTAAATAAAAAAGTCCAACCTCATTTTATAGACATGTGGTTTAAACAATATAATCCCGACTGGGAAAAAGTAAAAGTTGTGCCAAATGTACTTGCAGATTTTGAATCACAAAATGATTTTTTCTTTGTATGAGCAAATGGTGCTTGTACCCACAACTTTTGGGATATAAAGAACAGTGGGAAGCCGATAAAACAATGGAAGCAGCTCCAGATAACCTTTATGTCCATGAAAACACACCATGGCAAAGGTAATTATAGGATTGATGAATATGAACGTGAATATACTCCGGAAGTGAACCAAAAATAAAGGATATTTATTCACAATTGTTTGAAAAAACAAGCGAAAAGAAATATTTATCAAATATTTAAAAATTAGAAGCGAATATTTTGATAAAGATAATAAATTTGATGTTGTTCGAAGTGAGGTTCTGAAAAATCCAAGCGATGATGTTGTTGATGCTGAAACATTAAGATTACATATGCTTGCAAACTACACAAAAGAGTTTCTTTATTCAGATGAAAGTGTTGAAGAACCGCACAATATGTTAAATTTCGTATATCCATTATTAATAGCAAATTATTCTGCCAAAATGCTTGAAGAATTTAAACCGAAAAAAGCTCAAAAAGATATGACAGAAAATGAGAAAAAATATTTTGAATATATGAATAAACTTGGAAAATTTTGGCATGAAAGATTAAAGAAAGAAGCAAGCGAAAAATTGCCAAATTTTGCTAAAATGATAAATGGAGAAATTGAAAAGTCTAAGTGTTATGGCTCAGAAGATTTTGATCCAAGGCGACTTCCTAACCTAAATTCAAGAATTAATTTTAATTTTTTAAAAATGCTTTCCCGTGAAACAAAAGCTAAGTGGGATGATGGGTTTAATAAAAAACAAGGGAAATTTATAGTAAATGATAAAACATATTATGAAAAATTATCATTGAATGATTATTTTCTTGATTTAGTCGAAAATTTCAAAGATCGAATATGGTATAATATTATTAATCCAGCAAAATCTGAAATAAATGCAACAAATAAAAGAATTAAGGAATTAATTCCTGAGGTCTTAGTATGATGATAAACAACATCCAAGGCAACAGGGCATATTCTGTTGCCACCTTTAAAACAAAAAATAATAACCAACAACCAAGCTTCAAAGGAAACGTTTCGGAAAACCAAAATCAAGGCATGACACAAGAGCAAAAAACTTGGCTTGCTGTTGGTTTGATAACACTTGGAGTCCTTGCAATCGGTTTGATAGTTTGGGCTTGTTCGAAAGGAAAAAAGAAACCAACAAAAATGTTCAAAAAACAGAAGAAACACCTATTGTACAACCAATAGAACAAAAGAAAACTCTTAAAGAAATTTTTAAAAGGCAGAAATAAATGGTATTATAATGAGCTTGATATTTTGAAACCACGATACAAAACAGTAGAAAAAATGCTTGAAAATGGCGGAACTAAAACAATAAAGTTTTCAAAAGATGTTATGGATTTAAATAAAAAAGTCCAACCTCATTTTATAGACATGTGGTTTAAAACAATATAATCCCGACTGGGAAAAAGTAAAAGTTGTACCAAATGTACTTGCAGATTTTGAATCACAAAATGATTTTTTTTTGTATGAGCAAATGGTGCTTGTACCACAACTTTTGGGATATAAAGAACAGTGGGAAGCCGATAAAACAATGGAAGCAGCTCCAGATAACCTTTATGTCCATGAAAACACACCATGGCAAAGGTAATTATAGGATTGATGAATATGAACGTGAATATACTCCGGAAGTGAACCAAAAAATAAAGGATATTTATTCACAATTGTTTGAAAAAAACAAGCGAAAAAGAAATATTTATCAAATATTTAAAAATTAGAAGCGAATATTTTGATAAAGGTAATGACTTTGATGTTGTTAGAAGTGAGGTTCTGAAAATCCAAGCGATGATGTTGTTGATGCTGAAACATTAAGATTACATATGCTTGCAAACTACACAAAAGAGTTTCTTTATTCAGATGAAAGTGTTGAAGAACCACATAATATGACTTCTTTTGTTCAACCATTAATCATTGCAAATTATTCTGCCAAAATGCTTGAAGAATTTAAACCGAAAAAAGCTCAAAAAGATATGACAGAAAATGAGAAAAAATATTTTGAATATATGAATAAACTTGGAAAATTTTGGCATGAAAGATTAAAGAAAGAAGCAAGCGAAAAATTGCCAAATTTTGCTAAAATGATAAATGGAGAAATTGAAAAGTCTAAGTGTTATGGCTCAGAAGATTTTGATCCAAGGCGACTTCCTAACCTAAATTTAATAACTAATTTTAGTTTTTTAGAAATGCTTTCCCGTGAAACAAAAGCTAAGTGGGATGATGTTATGGAAGATGATGATGATGACAAAGAAAAAATTGGTTTAAAAACAAGAGTTATAAAGTTAGAAGCAGCTTTTATTAATTTAAAAATGCTGTAGAAAAACATGATAGTAGTCTTGAGTCAAAAGCTAAAAAGTCAATAGGTATATTAACTGGAAAGGTCTTACCATAATGATAACAAATCTTCAAGGAATGAGGGCATGCCCTCATTCCTCTTTTGAAAATAAAGAACAACCAACAACCAAGCTTCAAAAGCAATGTTGTTAAAACACAAAATCAAGGCATGACACAAGAACAAAAAAACATGGCTTGCTGTTGGTTTGACAACACTTGGAGCCCTTTGCAATCGGTTTGATAGTTTGGGCTTGCTCAAAGAAAACGAAAACAAGTGAAACTTCAAAAACTAAACAACTTAATCCTCAAGAACAAGTCAAAGATCTTGAAAAAATATGCAAAAACATTTCATCAATGTTAGTTTGAAACAATATAATCCAAAATGGGAAATGGTTAAAGTTGTGCCAAATGTAGCTGCACCATTTGAATCACAAAATAAAATAATAGTTTAGCTTAAGTAAAGGAGAGTATTTATGAAAATTGAAAAAATGGGATTGAATCCAAACAAAAACGAAGTAAAAAAAGAAAGAGAAGCTAAAAACAATTTTGCGATGTCCAAATTTGGCTTGCCCAAAATGCAAAATGGAAATTTGAAAAAAAGATATTGTGAGTTTTGGAAGTCCCGTGGTATATCAGGAGGTTATAAAACATAATCAACATCAAAATTTTCTAAAAGATTATCTAAATTTATAGATAAATTTGAAGATGAAACCAAACACAGACAAAAAGAATGTTGGGACAAAAGATTAAGTTATAATGAGAAATATAATAGCAAAATTAATTCACAACTTATGAGTGCACAATACTTAGGAAGTGGAATGTCTGGAAATGCATATTTAGTAAAAGATTGGTTAACTTCAGTTGATGATGGTAATTCAAACGGAAACTCTTTACCTTGGCACTACGAGCCTCATCCTTTAATTTTTGAAAAAACATTAACATTATTATCCGGAGATTACACTCAATTTGTAATAAAAGAAACACAAAAAAGTAATTCAAAAAATCTTGAAAATGAATTTGAAGAATTGAAGAAAGTAGTTGATATGCCAAGTATGCAGCAAGGTGTAGCATTGATGAAAACTCGTGATGGCGGTACCTTTTTGATATCAGAATTTCAACCTGGAGTATCTAAAGGACTAAAAAAAGAAATGGAGATAAAAAATTTAATGTTTTAACTCGACAAAATATAAAAGATGTTTTAAGTATACTATCGCAATTAGATAAAAAATGTTATTTAATCCAGATTTAAATCTTGGAAATATATTATATGAAAAAGAAACTCCAACAATCATTGATTTAGAATGGCAAACAAATATGAATGAAGCTGACAAAGTGTTCACATTTGCCCCAAATGAAAAAAGAACCAATATGTTAGGGTTTGAAAATGCTGGCTTAAGTTCATATATAAAAGATTTGTATCAAATTAATGAACATAATGGTATGGATTATAAAAATAATAAAAAATCTTGTCGAGATTTCTTAAAAATGTATTTTATGGAAAGAGCCAAATATTGTGATACATCAAACAGGCTAGAAAAAGTTCGTAAAACAGTCTATGAAAATCCGACAGAGGATGTTTTAGATGCAGAAATATTAAGACTTTCAATATTGAAAAACCATGAAAAACAATATGGATACCTTGATACAGAAAATTGTCAACCACAAGATATGTTAGAAATGGTGAGATATCAAGCAAGAGCAAACTTTGCAGCAAAAATGTTATCAGAATTTAAACCACAAGGCTATGTTTCAGAAGAACAAAAGAGAATATTTTGAAGAAATGAGAAAATTTGGAAGTTTTTGGCATGGTAAAAACACAAGAATGGTATAAAGGTTCAATAAACTATATGAAAAAGCTTGTGACAGGTGAGAAACGACAAAATCTAGATTTTGGATTATTTTATTGGCCAAAATATTTTGGAACCGGTGTTGATAGTTATAGAAACCCTCGTCTATTAACAGTACCCGACAAAACCAAGCTTTCTGATGTGTTGTCGGATGGAGCAAAAATCAAAGTGGGATGAGGTTATGGAAAAAAATGAAATTATTGAATACAGAGGAAGAAAAGTTTTATTACCGAGTTTAAAAGATAATATTATAAGATTAGAAGATCGATTTATGGAGTTACAACATGCCGTTGATTATAAGAATTACTCTAGACAAGATAGCTTAAAATCCGAAATATCTAAATTAATCCCTGAGGTCTTAGTATGATGATAACAAATCTTCAAGGAATGAGGGCATGCCCTCATTCCTCTTTGAAAATAAAGAACAACCAACAACCAAGCTTCAGAGGGAATGTCATGGAAAACCAAAATCAAAGCATGTAAAAAATCCATTTCTTTTTTTCATGTAAACTTTTGTAAAAGTTACAGATGTAAAATAGCAAATTATATTTTTACGGTTTTTAATCTAAATATAAGCCAGGTACTAAAAGATAAGTAAAATAGAAATAAAGTGGTGCATGGTTCATAGGATGCATCAGAGATGAGCTAAATAAAAGGAAGAAAGAACTATGAAAATTGAAAAAATGTAGTTACAAAACAGACAAGTCAAAGCAAGAAACCTTCAATAAGAGGATCAAAAGTAGTATATTCAAAGCTTCTTGGAGATGCCAAGCTTAAGAAAGGAAATTTGGCAAAAGACATGGTTAGCTTTGGAGCACCTGTTAAAAATATACGTATATATGGTGAAAATAGAAATATAACAAAAAAGCATGATTTATTTAAAGATTTTTCTAAAGTATTTAGTAAATTATCAGATTCAACAAAATCATTATTTAAAAATATTGACACACAAAACCGTTCTTTCATGGATGCATTTGACGAGCTTGATGAAAATGCAAAAAAAATGTTCCTTTTTTATCAATAGCCAACATAGTTAATTATAGTGAAGATAAAATAGTCTCAGTTAAAACCATCGATGACCAAAATTATACAGCGATTGTTAGACCTAATAACGAAAGTAACACTGTTGGAGAAGTTATTTCAGAACCTTCAAAAATTAAATATCCTTATATTTTGGAAGATTTAGGTGTAAGAATTCAAAAGCTTTCTAAAAATACATATGATTTATCCGAAGACTTTACAGTATTAAATACAACATCGAAAATATTAGACCCAGAAGATGAAACCGATTTAGTTGTGACAAAAGAAGGAGCATTTGTTGAAACCGAAAAAGCTGATTATTTAGTTCAAAATATTTATGATATGAAACTTCCATTTATTGCAATATGTGGATGGTATAACTTACACAAAACAAATTAATGATGAAATACTTCAAGTATATAAAATAAGAGATGAAAAAGAACTTTCTAATTTTATGATGAATATTATGATACATGAAATAAAACCGTGTACTGAAAAAAGAGGAATATAATATTCAAGAAATCCAAAATGGTATGCGTATAATTAAAAATATAGAACAATTTGCAACAAGTCGTATTGATACAGGCTCGAATCCAAAGTTATTTTCAAGTGTATTTGATCTTACGAATTTAATGTATAGTGAATTACAAAGAAAATATATTGAAAACTTTTTAAATCTTAAAAAACAAGGAAATAAGGTAATATTGGATACGACTCGATGGGATGAAAAAAAATACCTTGAATTTCAAGATTTCAAAGAAAAAAATTTGAATACGGTCTTTAAAAATATTACTGATATTAAAGGTAATTTAACTATTAACAAAAATAAAGATATTGATTTTTCATCTTTAGAGCATATAGATGGTTCTTTAACTATATCAGGAAATTCATCTATCAATGCTCCAAAATTAAAAACTATAAATGAAAATTTAATACTTGAAAATGGTAAAGCCAATATACCAAATTTAGAACAGGTTAAAATTGTTCGTGTTGATATTAATAGCAAGGCAAAAATTCCATCAAATGTTGAACAAAATGCTTTATATCGTGAGTTTGGGGTTGAAGATGACACTTTGAATATAAATTCGTTTGAAACCAATAAATTATTAGAAAATAGAAGTTCGGAACAACTAAATTTATTATTCAAAAATATAAAAAAATTAATAATGATTTTACTTTAGAAAATCACCGCGATTTAAAATTCCCATCTTTAGAAAATATAAATGGTTCAATAGTTATAAAAAATGCAAAAAATATTTCTTTTCCAAAACTAACAACAATTGAAGACAATCTAGCGATAGAAAACTCTGATTATATTGATTTGTCTGCTTTAACAAATGTAGGCTCTGAATATACTGAAGAAAATTCTAATAAAGTTTTTATGAAACATACATTAAAAAAGTAGATTAATGGAAATGCGCGAAGGAAGAAAAGAACAAGAATTTGCACAAAGACGTACAAGATATGTCTTTTCATCACAAATGAGTTATGAACAACAAAAATTGCAATTGGAGAAAGAATTAGAATTTGAAAAATTTAAAGCTGAACGTGAACATCTTGAACGTATGGACAAACTAAAAGAACAAAAAGCTGCTATGGATAATGCACACCGTGAACGCATGGACAAATTAAAACAGGATAAATTAAAAGTCAAAGAAAGACATTTAGAAAGAAAAGATGAGCTAAATAAAGATTATTTAAGTATAATGGATAAACATTTATTAAATATTGAAAATTTAGAACTGAAAAAGCTTGAGTTTAATGAAAGAATAGAAAAAAGCAAAATTAGAAATAGAAGATGCTCATTTCAAAATCAACAAACGCTTAGAAGAACTCGCAATAACAAGTGAAGAGAAGAAACAAGCTTTATTAATTGAATATCAAAATAAACAAATTGAACAAGAAATGAGAAATACTGAAAAATGGCTTGAGCTTGCTTATGCAAAATTGGAAGAAGAAAAAGATGAACATAGAGATAAAATGAAATTAGAACTTTATAAACTTCAAAATGAATACACTTTAAAAGTTGAAGAATACAAACAAATTCAAAATCAACAAATTCTTCAAATTGAAGATGCAAAACAAGGTCGAAATTTTTTACAAAAAACAGGTGATTATGTAGCTAAAAATGGTGGTTTTTTGGGGACATTTAATCATATTGCAAGTAAAACTATGGATATAGTAGGGGATGTTACTCATAAGATTATAGGTCTTTTAAAAAGAAATAGGAGATAAAAATGGTATTAATAAAAAATAATATTCAAAAAATAAATCCAAACAAACATTTTGTTTCTTTTTAAAAAAAGTGAAGATAATAAAAGTCAAGAAAACAAAAAGTTCCAAGCGCAAGTGAAATTGCGCTTGGAGCCACTGCAATTGTTGCGCTTGGTGTTGCAACAGTTGCCATCATTTCTTCTCATAAAAACAAAAAGCCTATGAAAAAAATATTGGATGAAAAAATTTCAAAAAAATTGAAGAAAAATCTACTGAGATAATTGATGCCAAAGTTACTCAAAAAATTAATGAAAAAACTGATAAAATACTTGATAATAAAATAATGAAAGCTGTTGAAAATAAATTTGATAAAGATTTTTACAACAAGTTTCTTGACTCTTTAAAATTATTTATAGATAATACAACTGAAGAACTTAGAAAAAATCCAAAATACAAAGAATTAAAGGAAGAAATAGAACTTCTTATAAACGGAATAGAAGCTTGGAAGCAAGAGGTTGATAGAAAATTAGGAGTTATTGATACATTATCTTCTAGATTTAATATTGGAAATTTTGGAATTAATTCTTTGAAACTGTGAGGAACATTTTTTTACCGAATTTTTTAGATAAACAAAATGGAACTAAGTTTTCAAAAACTTTCTTTAATTCAAATCAATCGGATCTTTTAGAATAAGATTAATCGCTTCTTTTGCACTGTTTATTATATTTTCGTTGATATTCGGAAGAAGTGCAATTTGTTTTTAAAACATCGACAGTACGTTTGAAAGTTCTCACAATATCACCTTCTTGTACATCAACAATGTTAACAATTTCTTCCCAAACAGGGTTTTCCATCCACATGATAATTAAAGGTGAATAAAATGAATTTAATAATAATGGTGTTACAATCTTATTATCATCTTGAATTTTAGATATAGCCCTTTTTAATATTTTTGATTTTATTTAAAGTAACCCTGAAGTTTGTGACTTATAGGTATTTTACTTAAACAAGTTGCGCTTCTTATATCTTCAGTTAATATAGCACATATAACAGCAGCTAGCTCATAAGCATTTAAATCATCCAAAATATGACTTAAAATTATTTCGCTTAAAAATAACTCATTTTCTGTTCTTAAAACACTAAGCAATATACCTTTTTGAGTCGGATAATCATTTTCAATATACTTTAAATCATTTAAAACTTTATAATGGTTCAAGAACTTTTGCCAATAAATATCCTTTTGGTACTCTATTTCTTTTGATAAAGTTTTTTTCCGTTTGTTTAAACGTTCTAGAACTTCTAAACTTTTTTTATGCTTTTTGAAACATTTACATATTTCACAGTTGTATACACTAAATTTATTATAGTAATCCTTAGATAAGCTGTCATACTTGACAACTTCCGGATGATTTTTGTCTTTCAATTGTTTCTTTAACATTTTTACAACATGGCGAGTTTGGACATATAAATTTTTATATTTTTGAAACTGTTCAAAATCTTCTTTGTTGTGTCCATACATACAAGAGAAATTTAAAGTTTTTTCGATTTCATCGTTCAGTTGATTTTGACAAGATATAAGCGGTTTAACACGTTCTGTAGATGTGAAGTAACCAAAACTTTTCAAAATAAGCTCTTTAGCTTCCTCCATTGAAAATCTTTGTAACAAATTGACAACCATAGAGTATCTTGGAGTAAATTTGCTCTCCAATGGATTTGATTTGCTTTTTACAAGCTTTGCAACATCTTCCGGCGTTTCAAACTGAGTGCCGACTGTCACAACATACCCAACTTCATCCATACCGCGGCGCCCGGCTCGACCTGACATTTGAAGAAACTCATTAGCCGTCAATATACGATGACCGGAGTCTGTTCGTTTTGAAATAGAACTTATGACAGTAGTTCTTGCCGGCATATTTATCCCTGCAGCTAATGTTTCTGTTGCAAACACAACTTTTTATTAGGCCTTCTTGAAAAAGCTTTTCTGTCAATGATTTTAAGGATGGCAACAAACCCGCATGATGTGATGCAACACCACAATATAAATAATCTAAATTTTTATTGTTGTATAAATATGGATTATCAATTATAAACTCATCAATATATTCTTTAATTTTTAGACGTTCTTCTTTTGTTGTTAAATCAAGTTTGGCACATTTTTCCATTTGTTCATCACATTTTTTCGAGAAAATGTGAAATAAATCGCAGGAAGCATATTGTTTTCATTTAACAAATATATAAGGTTTGTCAAATTTGAAGTGTTATTTTTTTTATTTTTTCTTCCATATTCTCTTTTTGTTCATTAATTTTGCTGTTTAGTTTTCCGTTTGGAGTTAAAAGCGGAAACAATTTTGTAGGTTGTGTCGGGTCAAAATGATAGTGTTTTAAAGGAACAGGGCGAAAGTCAGTGTAGACAAGCTCTGTTTTAGAATGAACTGAATTTATCCAATTGGTCAACTCAAGCGAGTTGTAAATTGTGGCACTCAATGCAATTATTTGCACATCACTCCGGACAATAGATAATGCTTTCTTCCCAAACGGTTCCTCGTTGTTCATCGTTCATATAATGAACTTCATCAAGCACAACATATTTTACGTTTTTTAAATTTTCCCCCAAAGTTCCAAAATTTGTACCATAAAGCATATTTCTGAAAACTTCAGTTGTCATAACAACAATGTTGGCATTTCTGTTTATAGAAGTATCACCTGTCAAAAGCCCAACATTTTCTTTACCGTATTTTTTTGAAAATCGCTAAATTTTTGATTTGAAAGTGCTTTTAGAGGTGTTGTATAAAAATTTTTTCATTATTTTTTAAAGCCTTAATTATTGCAAATTCACCTATACATGTTTTACCTGCACCTGTGGGAGCACAGACCACAACACTTTTACCATTTTCTATATAATTTAAAGCTTCTTCTTGAAAGCTATCAAGTTTAAATCCAAATTCGTACACTTTTTACCTTATCTCACATAAACTGTATATTCTTTTATATTATCATACTTTATTTATTTTGTGGATTTAATTTGATAATTATAAATATAAATGTCTGCAAAGTAAAAATAACTTTGCAGACATTCAATCAATAATTGAAATATGAGTAATTATTGTTCGTTACAACCAAAAGAAATGGTAACTTGTTCTTTTGGATTAACCGAAGAAACTCTCATACCGTTTTTATCAACAAGATAAGTAATTTCATCAGCTGTGTACCCAAACAATCCCATAGTACCGCTTAAAGCTGTGCGAGTTACGTCAATTGGTGCTTTAACAGTGTTTTTAATAGCATCAACATAACTTCTTCCTGCTGCACCAAGTTGACCTTGGAATATTTCACCGGTACCGACACCAACACCGTCAAACACTGATTCAACAGCATTACCGGCATTAACGATAGCACCACCAACAGTACGTCCAACGTTACCTAAAATACCACCTGTCCAAGTGAATGGAGCTTCAACAAGTTTTGCGAAGAAATTAGGACGTTTCATTGTGTTTACTTGAGCAACAATGATTTGGTTAGGCAAATTAACTTTACATTTACCATTTTGGATATCTTTGAAGCTTAATTTTAATCCACCCTTACATTTCATAGTAGGACGAATAACTTCAGTTACAACACCATGCACAACTGAACCGGCTGGGAAGCATTGTCCATCAATAGTTACAGAATCAACTGTGCGAGCAGCAAATCTGTCACCGATATTGGCATGTTTTGCACTTATTTCATCGTTAAAGCAAAGTTGAAGAGTTGGAACTTTTACGGTTGTTTCTTTTTCAACATAAGCTTTACTGTTTTCACAAGGACATCCATCATTCAAAGTTACTTTGTCTTGAGTATCATATCCGATAGCCACGCGAACTGATTGTAACATTGAAGCTATATCAGCACGGCTTGCATCATTGTTTGGATTAATGTTTTTAGGTTGTGGAGAATTAGCCAAAACACCTGCTTGAAGTGATTTAGCTACACCGATTGCAGCCCAAGAAGGCACATTGTTTCCATCACAATATTGGCTCAAAATTTCACGAGCTTGACAATCTGTCATATCACAATTTATACCTTTTGACAATATTGTTAAAGCTTCTGCACGTGATACAGTTTCATTAGGTTTAAACATATTGTTTGGATATCCGCACATTAAACCGTTTGCAACTGCTTTGTTGATAATTTTGTTAGCCCAATGGTTTTTAGGAACATCTTTGAAATGAGTTTGAGGACAAGTCATATTATCGTTCAAATTGAAACCTTTAATGGTCATTGACGCTAATTCAGCACGTGATACAGGAAGTGAAGGTTTGAAAGTTCTGTCAGGATAGCCGACAATGATATCATTTTCAGCTAATCTGTTTATTTCACAACCTGCCCAGTATCCGGATGGAACATCAGGGAACACGCTCATTAAAGGAGCAGCAGCGCCTGTTTGAGACATTGTAAATGGTTCTAGTGATTTTTTGCATACATCCATACTTGTTTGAGTTTGTATTTGAACAGGACATCCACAGTTATTTTGAACTACAGGAACGCCACATCCGCAAGAGTTGCAAGTGTTTGTAACTACAGGTAATTGACAAGCCTGACCTGTTGAACAACCGGTATTGCAAGATGAGCAAGATGTTTTACATTTGCTTGTGCCAAAAAACGTTAAAAAGGATTTAACCAACTAAAAGATGAATTTGATTTTTGAAGCACAAGGATCACAAGTGTTGCAAGGAGCTGCACCACAAGGATCACATTCAGACCTTGCAATAGGTATACCATCTGTAATTGCACTTAATGCATTTTCACAGGGTATATGGCTTGTCGCACAACTTGGACAAGGTGCATAAGGTGATTCATTTATTGCAATGCCATTATTATATTCACCAACTACATTATTACCACCATAAACAGCATATGGATAAGCATAAATTTGTTGACGTTGTGAATCGCTTAGATTTGAAGTATTTGGGCATACTGCACAAGTAGGTTCTCCATTATTTGGACAAGTTGCCATTGGAGGGCAATCACATGGTGCAGGTGCAGCACCACAAGGATCACATTCACAAGGATTGCATTTTTCTTTTTGCAAGGATCACATTTTTTCTTCTTTTTAGAACATGGATCACACGGTTCATTGCAAGGATTTGCACAAGGATCACAAGGTTTTACACAAGGATCGCAAGGAGCGTGCTCCGCAAGGATCGCATTCACAAGGATTACAAGTGCAATTTTCCTTTGGTTGCATACATTTTGGACATTTTGCGTTGTGCGGTGTCACTTTTGTTTTACATCCTGATATAGGACATGCAGCTAAATTCATTCCTGTTATATCATCAATTGTTGCTGCACTAATTGATACGCTACTTGCTAAAAGACCAATACTTAAAGCAGCAGCAAGTGTCATTTTGTTAATTGTCATCTCTTTCCTCCTATTTTGAAATTTGGTTGTAAATTTTTTTTTACAATCTTTAAAATTTCGTTACATAAAATTATGTTTTTGAAAAGTGCTTTTATTCATTACCGAAAAAGATAATCTAATATGACTATTTGAATTAATATATTAAACTTTTAATGTAGTATTATAAAAGGTATTAATATATAACTTTTAATAATATATATTTTAACAAAACTTTACAAAAATTGCCTGAATATGGCAATTTTTTTATTTTATTTGTTTTTATTTATATATAAAAATTTGTAGTGTAAAATATAGGAGAAAAAAATATGATTATACCTAAATCAGCATTTGTAATGCAACAACCACCTATCTATAGTGAAAGTTATCACCCACAGGCTCACGAAAGAGCTCAAGTTAGTGCAGGAATGGACTGTGGATATAAAAACCAAAAAACAATTTATCCTTGGTCGGAAAAGGCTATAGGCTTAAAAAATGCACTAATCCAAAATTTTCAAGCAGATATAAATTTAAACAAGAATAAACCTGTTTTTGACTATATAAAAAATAACATAAACCAAGAAAAACATTTAGAACTTCCATAAAGAGAAGTTTTTCATCAGTAATTTAAACAAAACATAAAATAATATGTTATTTGTTTAACAAAATTCTTTACAAAAATTGCCTGAATATGGCAATTTTTTTATTTTATTTGTTTTTATTTATATATAAGAAATATATAAAAGATATTTAAAGGTTTGGTTTAAAGTTTAATAGGGGATATTTATTATGGCATTTCAAGCAAAAGATTTTATTGATAACGCATTAATTCAAAAATACGCAAGAGCTCAAGTTGACAATCCCAGTCTTGCTAAAGAAGTTGATGCTAACAAAATGTTAAACTGCATGAATGACATTTCTTTTAATGCAAAAAATTCTATGTTAATATGAATGTTAAAGTTCAAAACATAAGCAAAAACATTACTGACATTAAAACTCATCAATATGCTCGCACTTCTTTTGTTTTGAATTGCTAATATTTTTTGTAGTATGATTATTTTATGAACACTAAAAAAATTATACTTGCTTCAAATTCTCCAAGAAGAAAAGAAATATTAAAAAGTCTCAACATAAATTTTGAAATTATCCCCTCAAATTATGATGAGCCAATCAATGAAAATGATATCTTTTCTTATCAAAAAATTGAAAATATCGCCCTTAATAAAGCCAAAAGTATTTTAAACCAAATTAAAACCTCGTCTTTAATAATTTCTGCTGACACAGTTGTTGTCAATGACAATAAAGTCCTTTTAAAACCTAAAAATCAACAAAATGCTTTTAATATTTTAAAATCTCTATCTAATAAAAAACATAAAGTCGTAACCTCTGTTTGTCTTTATGAAACAGAAAATAATAATTATATAACTTATTCTTCAACAACAAAAGTATATTTTAATGAATTAAGTGATAAACAAATTAACAATTATATATTAACTTTTAAGCCCTATGATAAAGCCGGAGCCTATGGTATTCAAGAGTTGCCGGATGGCTTTTTAAACAAAATTGAGGGTAGTTTTTCAAATGTTGTCGGGTTGTCAAAAGAAGATTTAGCTGTCAACTTAACAAAACTTAATATAAATATCCCTAATTAGCAATTTTTTTATTTTATTTGTTTTTATTTATATATAAGAAATATATAAAAGATATTTAAAGGTTTGGTTTTAAAGTTTAATAGGGGATATTTATTATGGCATTTCAAGCAAAAAGATTTTATTGATAACGCATTAATTCAAAAATACGCA
Source organism: Candidatus Melainabacteria bacterium (assembly GCA_022009935.1). GTDB lineage: Bacteria > Cyanobacteriota > Vampirovibrionia > Gastranaerophilales > Gastranaerophilaceae > UMGS1477. The sequence continues at coordinate 351,266 of CP091731.1, forward strand.
AGAGCTCAAGTTGACAATCCCAGCCTTGCTAAAGAAGTTGATGCTAACAAAATGTTAAACAGCATGAATGACATTTCTTTAATGCAAAAATTCTATGTTAATATGAATGTTAAAGTTCAAAACATAAGCAAAAAACATTACTGACATTAAAACTCATCAATATGCTCGCACTTCTTTTGTTTTGAATTGTTAATATTTTTATGAATATGGAAGCACAATTTTGAATTGAGTCCCCACATTAATCTCTGATTTAAACGTTATATTTCCATTATGTTTTTCAATAATTTTTTTGCATATAGCAAGTCCAAGCCCTGTCCCTTCACCATAAGGTTTTGTTGTAAAACCTTGATTAAATATCTTATTTATATTTTTTTTAGCTATTCCACAACCTGTATCTTTAAATATTATTTCAAGATTGTTTTCGTTCATTAATGTCGAGATTTCAATCTTTCCAAAGCCTTGAATACTTTGTTTTGCATTCATAATCAAATTCATAAATACTTGATTTAGCAAATTCGGATAACATTTTATTTGATTAACATTTGAATAGTTTTTTGACAATTGTTATTTTGTTTTTCAATTCATGATTTAATAACTCCAAAGTTAAATCAATTTCGTCATTGACATTTACGCTTTGAAGTTGTGCTTCGTCCAATCTTACAAATTTTTTCAGTGATATAACAATATTTTTTATACGTTTTATTGCTTCTTCGTCCAGTTTATTTATGTGTTGAAGTTTTTGAATTAAATATTTATCTTCATTTTTTTCAAATATTTTCTTCAATATTTTAAAACTTATGTTATTATTTGAATTAATTGAAGCTAATGGGGTATTAATTTTATGTGCAACGCCTGCTATCAGTTGTCCAAGTGATGCCATTTTTTCAGAATTAATCAAGTGTATTTGGGTTTCTTTTAATTCGTTTAATGTTTTTTTAGTTCTTTATTAGTACTTTTAACTTTATCAAATAAATTTGCAAGGCTGCAAGCTTGTGAAATTTGAACAGCCAAAGATGAAATTAAATCACTTTGATTGGACAAACTAACTTTTGTTTTGAAAATCCGATTATTATCCCAAGCAATTTTTTTGGTGAAATATTGGTATTGTTATTCGAACAAGAGAGCTTTTGAAAATTTTATCACTCTTTTTCAAAAGGCTTTAAAACAATGGTTGTCATATATTTTCTTTTTGAAAGTTTTTCAAATTCGTTGTCTGACAAAACGAACTTTGTATCATGACTTAGTACGCTTTTTGTTCTCGGATAAATGTGGGTAACTTTAAATATTCCTTTGCGTTCAAATTTCGCAAAAGAAATAGTAAAAGCATTTATTAAAGGACATATTTCTTTCAAAGCCGACAGAATAATTTCGTTATAGTCAATGGATTTTCGAATTTTATCATTGATGCGGTTTAATATATTCATTTTCAAAACTTGAAGTTGAGCCGTATCTTTAAGTTCATTTAATTTTTTGTTTTCAAGTTCTAAATTGTTTTTTGTCTTTTCAAGTTTTATAAAATTAGAATTTAATTCTTGGAATTTATTTTCATAAGTAAGATTTTTAAAAGTTAAAATTTTTTCTTTGTTTTTGACATAAGAATTTAACTCATAAAATTTAAAATTAGAACTGTCGCTTCGATAATTTATAACAGCAAAAAAATTCTCGTTTGAAATAAGGCAAAAATCAATTGGTGTAAGGTTTATGTTCTTTTCCGGGTCAAGAACACAAAAATCAAAATCAAATTTATTTTTAAACCGATTAAGATTATCAATATTTCCAAATTCTTGAACAAAACAACTGTTAGTTGAAACAATATTATTGTTATTATCAAAAACAACACAAGGAATATTTAATTTTTGCAAGAAATCATTCATATTCAAACAAGTAAAACAAAATTAATGTAAGCAATGACAATTCCTGTAATGGCTCCAAAGAAAACCTCTAAAGGTGTGTGGCCAAGAAGTTCTTTCAATTTATCTCCGGCATCAATCGGATTATGTTGATAAATATCATCCATAATGCGGTTCAAGCACTGTGCCATTTTGCCTGCAGAACGTCTTAAACCTGCCGCATCGTACATAACAACAAGTGCATAAGTTGCAGCTATTGCAAATTCAACGGAATTCAATCCGCAAACAATCGCAACGGCAGTTGTCAATCCGACAACACCTGCACTGTGGCTTGATGGCATACCACCTGTTGTAACTAACATGCGCCAATCTATTTTTCGATTTATTATCATATATCCGAAAAATTTTAACAATTGAGCAATAATTGCAGCCTCAATGCCCGTAAACAACATAAATAATCCGGAATTTGTACTGTTAAACATTGTTATTTAGCCCTCATTTTAATACTTTCAACCAACTCCATAAATATTTTAGACTTAAACTTGTTACTTTCTAATATATCACAACATCTTTCACAATAATAGCCAAGTTTTATTTTTGATTGTTCCATTCCAAAAAAATTTGACAAAAGTTGCTTTTGAGGCTTTTTTCATCTTTTTTGGGCGTTTTCCCCAAAACTTCAAAAGTTTGAGTTTCATCAATAATATCATCTGAAATTTGAAAAGCCATACCAAAATATTGCGCAAATTTTGTCAATTCATTCAACAAGTTTTCATCAGCATTTCCAAGTATTGCACCTATACGAATTGCACATTCAAAAAGTGCACTTGTTTTTTTTTGAATGAATATAGCTTAAAGTTTCGTATGGTATATTTTTTTCCTTCACTATCCAAATCCATAATTTGACCGGAAATAATTCCATAAACACCTGCCGCGTTAAAAAACTCATTCAAAATTTTTATTTTTACAGTTGCATCAACATTTGAATAATTCATCATTATTTGTGGTGCAAAAGACAACAAAGCATCTCCTGCCAACACTGCCGTTGCTTCTCCAAACACTTTGTGGTTTGTCAATTTGCCTCGTCTATAGTCATCATTGTCCATACAGGGCAAATCGTCGTGTATCAAGCTTTGACAATGAAGCATTTCAACTGCGCATCTTTGAGCTTAACCCTATAACATAATCACCTGAAATCATTCTTAAAGTTTCAAGCAACATGACAGGTCGTAAACGTTTTCCTCCGTTTAAAACAGAATATTTCATTGATTTATATATTTTTTCAGGATATTTTATTTCAAGGTATTCTTCAAGTTTTTTTTCAATTATTTGTTTATAGTCATCAAATTTCATTTTTCTTCCTCTATTTTATTTTTCAAACTCTGATTTTGCACTCGTCTTGATTGACTTCGCTTTTTACCGCTTATTTTTACATAAGTTTTTTGTTGATTAGTTTTATAATTTAATTCAACTTTGTTTCCGTTATAGGTAATTTTTTCTTTGTATTTTTTAGCCTCATTTAAAAAGCACAAATAACTTTCATAACGTGATATATTGATGTTATCACCAACATTATTTATTATATTACAAAATTGTTCATCGACGTGCGTGCAATTATTGAATTTACAATTTTTTTATACTGATTAAACTCAACAAACAATCTATCCAGTTCATTTGGCATAATAAAATCAAAACTTAAATATGAAAATCCCGGAGTATCTATAATATAAGACTCTTTTGCATCTTCAAATTCAAGGTTATACATCTGCAAGTGTCTTGTTGTATGCGTTCCTCTTTCATTTTTTTTGCTTATTTTATTTGTTTTCAATGTCAAGTTTTTGTTGAGCAAATTGACAATTGAAGACTTCCCTACTCCTGAAACACCTGATAAAACAGTCGTTTTATTTTTTTAACTTGTTTTTTAAATCTCTAAAACCTGCATTTTGTTGCACACTTGTGACAATTGTTTCATATCCTATATTTTTATAAATATCCACATTTTTTTCAATTTCTCTTGCTGAACACAAATCTGATTTATTAAAACAAATTATTGGCTTTATTTTATTGTATTCAAAAAACACAAAAAACGATTAATTTGTGTGTGATTAATTTCCGGTTCTTTTTAATGCAACCACAAGCATTGCTTGGTTTATATTAGCAACCTTTGGTCGTGTCAGTTCATTTTTTCTGTTTGAAACTTGACAGATAATTCCTTGATTGTTTATTTCGTTTATTTTTTCAAAGAACACATCATCTCCAACAAGAACATTTTGTTTCTGTTTTTTCAAAACTTCTTTCAACTTGCACTCAAAGACATCAGATTTATAATCTACATAATAAAAATCAGAATGTATTTTAAAGACTTTTCCTTTTTCCATTTAACAATTTTACTATACATTAAACATTTTGACCACAAGTTTACAAAATGAAACATGAAAAATCATAGCAAAATTGCACCTTGACGTAAAACAGACAAATTTTCATTTTCAATTTTGACAACGGTTGACTCAATACCTTTTGCTTTGTAGCCATAATCTTCAAAGATGTAATCAATTTTATTTCCAAGTTCATTTTTGACATCTTCAAAAGATTTTCCACTTGTATTGCCCGAAACATTTGCACTTGTGGTTGCAAGAACATGTCCATCAATTATGTTACAAATTTTTTGAAAAACAACATTATCAGGCACTCGAACCCCAACTGTATTCATATTGGAAGTTATAAATTTGGGTGTTAAATCAGATTTTTCACTTACAATTGTTAAAGCTCCGGGAAAATATTGCTTAACCAATAAATTAGTTTTTTCGCTTGGATTTTTAATATACTTTTTTAAATTTTCATAGTCATTTGACATAAGTATCAATGGTTTTTTTGCTTCACGCTTTTTTATTTCATATATTTTTTTTAACTGCTTTTTTCATTATCAGGCAAACAACCCACTCCCCAAACAGTGTCGGTCACAAAAGCAATAACACCGCCTTTTTTTAAAATATTATTTATATTTTTAATAAAATTTTCATCTTCAAATATTTCCATAATTTTATCTTATCACCTTTGATTTTATTCTTAAAAATAATTCTTTTGCATAACTTAATTTGAATGCACAAGTCATTGCTGCATACACAATCGATAAACCAATGAATATTAAAAGTCTTTCACAATAACCATCGGCAAGCTTGCAACTTTTATATACTTATACAAAACAACTCCAACAATAAAAGCCAAAATTGCACTTATTGACATAATAAAAAACTCTTTTAAATAAATTTTGAAATCCATTTTGATTTTTTTTCTTACAAATAATCCCAACAACAACCCGTTAATCAAAGTTACAAACGAAGTTGAAAGAGTTATCCCGCCAATACCCAAAGGTTTTACAAATATAAAATTCAAAACAATTTTAGTCAAAACCGAAGAAAGAGCGACATAAAAAGGAGTTTTAGAATCATTAAATGCAAAATAAACTCGTGTTAAAGAATCACGAAAAATGTATGGAATAATAGAAACAGACAAAAATATTAATGCCATTGTAACCATCTTGGTTGCATTTGCATCAAATTGTCCTCGTTGAAATAAAATGACAATAGCATCATCGTGAAAACAGCAATATTCCAATTAAAATAGGAAAAGCAGCAAAATTTAATAAACCTATTCCTTTATTAAAATAATATTTTATCCCGTCAAAATCTTTCTGTGCAACGAGTTTTGAAAAAAGTGGAAATAAAGGAACCAAAAAGCCGTTACTAAAATACCAACCGGAAATTGAAACACACGATTTGCATATCCAATAGCCGTCCAAGCACCTGTTTCAAGTTGTGATGCAAAAAACATGTCAACATAGATATATATTTGCCCAACCGTGCTACTTAATATTGAAGGGAACAAAAGCTCCAAGATGTTTTTATATTTTTCATTTTTTATGCAACAAAGTGTAGGCTTATATTTATACCCCAATTTGAACGCCTTGGGCAACTGAAAAATAAACTGCACCAAAGCTCCAACGGTTGTTGCCAAAGCCAATGTATATCCCATAGAATCATTTTTCACAAGCGAAACTGCAAAAATAATGACAAAACTCACAAGCATTGGGGAAATGTTTGGTATTAAAAACTCGTTATATGTCACCAAAATACCATAATATATACCAATTAAGCCACCAGTAACCAGAATTGGTGACATTATTTTCAAATGTGTTGATGCAAGTGCTATTAAATCAGGATTTCCACCTGAAATTATAATTTGACAAATCACATCCGAAAACATAAAAACAAACAAAGTCAAAGCAAAACACACAAGAAATGTTGCTGTGACAAAAGTGTTGAAAAAGATTTACGGCAAATTTTGGTGTTTTGTCATCAACTCCAACAATTTTACCAAACACACTCACAATTGCACTGTGAAAAGGCCCGCCAACTCCGCCAAAAAGTATTAACATCAAAGATGGTATTTGATAAGCGTAAAAATACGCATCAGACACAAGACCAACCCCATAATATTTCGCAATTACAACATCTCTAAAAAAACCAACAACTTTGCTTATTATAATAACTACCGCTATTAACCAAGCTGCTTTTAATAAACTTATGCCTTTTTTATTCTGATTTATATTATTTTCTTCCGATTGCATTGTTTCTTTTCTCTTTTTATTTAATCACAATTAAATTCTACAAAAGTTTTTATGCTAACTTTGTTTAAATTTTTTTCATCTTTAATCAAAGTAAGTTTGATTTTGTTTTCTCCCGACAGCAGATATTTTGAAATATCCTCCTTGTGTCTTATTATTGCCGGGTTTAGATTTATTTCTATTGTATTATTATTAATTTCTGCTTTAATTTTGGCAAATGATAAATTGTTCTCAAAAACAATACAAGCATTTTTGTCTTTTGTAAAAAACGAAGCCAGATATTCATTGTCGGCATAAGTTAAATTGTGAGGAACTGTCCCCAAGTTTATATGAGAATAGTAATGCTTTAATATTTGTTCATAATTGTGACCTCTTTTGGCCATGTTTGCTGCGCCAAATTGACTTAACCCGACACCATGTCCAAAACCGCCGCCTATTGCTTTAATTTCATCAAAATAAACAGGCAAGTTGTTTGCAAATTCATCTTTTTCAAACTGATAAAAAGCATTTTTCAAGCTATTTTCGCCTAAATTTTCTTTGTTGTAGATAGATTGAAAAACACAATTTGCACTTTTTAACATTTTATTATTTTTAAGAAAAAGTTTTCTTATAATAAGTTCTTTTTTACATTAAATGTTATATTATCAAAAATAATATCCATACTTATTATTTTGCCGCTTTCGCCGCGTTCAAGCACTTTTATATCTTTCAATTTACCAAAATCAAAATTTTTCTCAACTTTCGGATGAATAAAACCTGAATTAATATTTTGTAAAATTCTTTTTTTAAGTATATCCTCAAGCTCATTTCCAGTCCATGTTGTTGCCCAGCGATAATATGGGGAATCAACGTCATAGGAGTCAATTTTATTAGTATAAAACCAAGTTGCAAGCCCTTCCGTTTCAAGTTTTTGAACGTTTATATTATCCGGCTTAGCTTTTAAATAAGGAATGTCATGTGAAGGAAATTTGATTTTAGGCTTATTTACAGAAAATGCATTTTTGTAGCTTTCGCTGTATCCGCCAATTGTTGAACAGTACAAAGCCAATATAAGCTCGTCTTTATATAAAGCTACAACACCTTTTGTTTCGTCAACAGCTTGATTGGAAAGCGGTTTTCGACTAGACATACCATAATAAACCTGAGAAGCAGTCGAGTCACACACATCAAACTCTTTATAAAATTTTTCACGAGGTTTTAAAACATAGTTTCTTGCAGCCACACTTTGTGCTTTTAAAGCTTCCAGCCCAAACCTGACAGGCATTTCATTGGGAACAACACTTTTTAAATAGTTTTCTAGCGGCACAACATTAACAATTGCAAATTTGTTTATTTGCGTTTTATTAAGCAATAAGCTCAATTGTTCCGTCGTATGAAACATCAATCCCTGCTCGTTTTAACCCAACAATTTGCAAATTTCCGTCATTATTTTGTGTTTTTATCTCAAGCAGATTATTTGTTGTTTCTACATTTTGTTTGTTATCTGAAGATAAAATGTATTTTTGATTATTATATTTTATATTTAAAATCTCGTTATTTTTTAAACTAAGAAGTTTTTTTTTGCTTTGTTTGTCAACAACGTAAAAATCAGCATTTGAGGTTATAGAAGTTTCATTATATAAAAGTTTTGAAAAATCGTTTGATGAAATCCCAACTCGAATTAATTTGTTTGTACTATAAGCATTTGCGAAACTCCCCCAAAAAAACTTATCGCAAATACAATTAATATTAAGATAAACTTTTTTTCACTTAAAAATTCCTATATATTATATACAAGATTAATTTTACCTCAACAATAATAAAGTAAAATAATTTTAAGAAAATGTAACAAATTAAGATATATTGCAAAAATGTATAAAAAATGATAATCTAAATAAAAAAGTTGGAGTTTAAAAAGAAGTGAATATATTTAAATTTAAACATTTAGCCTCATCCGAAAATAAAAACAAAGCTAATAAAATTGATATAAAAGAAATAAACGGTTTTACCTTTGTTGAAGTCATACTTGTTATGGCATTAGTAAGTTTTTATATATCGTGACAATGAAAGTTATTCAACACAATCTTGATCAAAAGTTCCCGTCTATGTCTATAATTTATATAAAAATTTGGACAACGAAAGTAAACTTTTAACTAAAAAATTGATTGAGGAAGCTAATAGCTCTGAAGGTGGCGGCAGTGGCTCAAATTCTAACCAAAAACAATTGATGATGTGTTAAAAGGAATGGATGCTAAAACTTATTGCCAAGCTTTTGCTAATGATGCAAATTTAATCGGTAATGCTGATTGTGAAAACAGTATTAAAAATATTGAAACCAGCAAGTCTGAAAGTAAATCTTTAACATATAATTGCAAAAGAACATATAAGTTTAATGTTTATAGTAATGGAAAATATAAAGAAACTTTTACTCCAAGCTATAATGCCAATTTACCTCAATGCAAAGACAATCAAAACTTTGATGATGATACTATAAGTTGCAATGCAAAGCCCACACAAAAAATAGCCGATTTGATGTTAAACAACACTCAAAATTATCATACCTATACATGTGGCAATAAAAGTGAGGCAGTGGACAACAATGAAACAAAACCAGATGTCGCTGCATTTAGTATCGACACTAAACAAAATATACAAAAATCTTTAAAAACAACTAACAACGTTCATTTGAATTTTGTAACGTTAAAACCTGGAAACAACAAATATTCTATTACATATAATTTGGCTGCAATTGTAACTCAGGATGAAATATGTCCTATTCCTACCAAAGCTAAATTTAAAAATGCCTCAGGATCGTTTACCCTATGTTTACTAAGTAAAAAATTATTAATAAATACAGATCCAAAAACATATGACTCATATTTATCGGCTTGTTTAGCAAAAGATTATGGTTCAAATAAAGAGGTAAGGAAAAATCGATTGGGTGGAGCTATTTATTGTAGCAAAGGTCAGGATAGTAATATATTTAATGCAAAATATAATAGTACAACAAACACATATTCAACAAGTGGCTCTGTAGGCATTGTATTTTGTAAGGAAAAATTTAGTCAAGATTGTTGGGATTATCCTGGAGGTGGAAGAGATAGAGAATATGCAACTAAGCAAATTGATTATACAACTCCAACAATGGGTAGCTCATGTAATTCTTATTTAAATTATACGAAGGAAGCAACAGAATTTGACTCAAGCAATAAGAAAACTGTAAAAGACTATGCAGTTGTAGGTGGAAAATCTAATAATAGAACAGGATATTGTTTGGCAATGGTAACTCAACAAATTACAATGTCTAATAAAAATACGTTAACAACATATTTTAACAAATGGAACACTTTTTTAATACTAAAGAAAATGGTAATATTTTTACCAAAGCAACAAAAGCCGCGATAAGCTCCCAGACAAAAAAAAGAAGGTGTTGTTACAAACACATTAGACAAAATTTCTAGCACAAACAACTATCTTGCTCATTTTATCTATGCCGCAATAGACACCTCGTTTGAAAAAGGTGAAATGGGCAAAAATATCTTTGTCTTTGAACAATTTGGCAGCAAAATTATTCCTGTCGGATATCTTGCAAATAATCAAAACACACCTTTAAAATTTGATGTAATAACAAGAAACCCGGAAACATTCAAAATAGAAAAAGTTAATTACAAAAACGGCATGGAAAAACGTCCATTAACATTCTGTGAAGCTATGAAATATACAGGAGAGAAATTTTCTCAATATTGTGGTTGTAAAGATGCAAATGGCAAAATTGTTACACAATACACCAAAATAGCAACTTGTGACAATAAATTTGGTTGCATAATTCGTCCGGTGCAACCAAGTTCTGGTAAATAATCATCTATGATAATTTTCGTTATTTAGTATTTTAAAAGCCCGATATATTTGTTCAAGCAAGATAACACGTATCATTTGATGTGTAAATGTCATTTTGGAAAAACTTAATTTGAAGTCGGCTTTTTTAGAAATATCATCATCAAGCCCATTAGCACCGCCTATAATAAGCGTAAGTTCATTGTAACCATCATTTGATATGTCTTTAATTTTTTGAGCCAAATCCGGTGAGCTTAATTGTTTTCCTTCAATTTCCAATGTAATAATATAAGAATTTGTATTTAAATATTGAAGTATCTTTTTTACTTCATTTTGTTTGTATTTTTTATAATCTTTTTCATCAAAAATCGGCTCGCTTGGAATCTCAACAATTTTTAAGCTACAGTATGAACTAAGACGCTTAATATATTCATTGATAGATTCTCTAAAATAAGTTTCTTTTATTTTGCCGATTGCGATAACCGTTATATTCATTATTTTTCAATGTGTACAGGAATGAAACCTAATTTTGTCATAAATTTAACGCTTCTACTTTTTATAGGAGTTTTTTGGGAAAGATTTTTTTACTCTTGTTATTTGTTTCATCTTTGTTGTCATTTTGATAATTAAAAATAAATTTTGTTAATTCGGGGCTTAACATATTTACTCCTCCAAAAGTTTACTTTATAATTAAACCAAATAAATATGAAAAATTGTCTTTTTTTCAATATATTTTACAAATTTTAATAATAATATTGAAAACTTTTTGCTATCAATGGTTTTATTTTTTTATATTTATGTTAAAATATTTTAAGAAACGGATTTTTTATGATTGAATATGCAATAAGACTTGTTAAAAATAAATTTTATGCACTTAATTTAAAAGAAGGTTTAAGTGTTAAGCTTATGGCGATTATGTCGTTGTTATGACAGACAAAGGTGAAGAAATTGCTAAAGTCTTTAAAGTTTGTTCAAAAGTTTCTGCTGTTTGGGAGAAAAACAAACCGGAATTTATAAATGTTGTTAAGGTTTTGAGCAAAGAAGAAACTGCAAAAATTGATGATATAAAAAAAGATGAAGACAGTGCTTATAAAAAGTGTCTTGAATTAATTAGTAAACACAAACTTGGAATGAATTTGGTAAAAGTTAAATATACGTACGATAAAAGAAAAGTAACTTTTTATTATACTGCAAAAGAACGTATTGATTTTCGTGAATTATTGAAAGATTTGACTCAAACTTTCAAGAAAACAAGAATAGACTTAAGACACATTGGTGTTCGTGATGAAACCTCCATTATGGAAGGTGTCGGCGTTTGTGGAAAAGAGTTTTGTTGTTGTAGTTTCTTAAGAAAATTTGAAAATACAAATATCAAACTTGCAAAAGACCAAAATCTGCCGATTTCTCCGGGAAAAGTTTCAGGAACTTGTGGAAGGTTGTTGTGTTGCTTAAATTATGAATATTCAAATTATATTGAAGCGGCTAAAGGTATGCCTCCTGTTGGTTCTGTTGTGATGACATCGGATGAGCTTGGGAAAAGTTTGCCAACTTAATTTCTTGAATTCAAAAATTTATGTCAAACTTGAAGACGGTAAAATCAAAGATTATTTAAAAGATAATCTTGAAATGGTTGACACTGATGTCAACATAGACATTGAAACTCCATTTAACTACTCAAATCACAATGATGATATTGAAATAGACATTAAACAACTTGAAGACGACAGAAATAGTTCAACAGGCAATGTTTAAACACTTGTAAAAGCTTTTTTCAATTTCACCATGTCCAAATTGATGTTGTTAAATGATATTGTTTTCGTTAAATTTGTTGTTCCCAAAATTTTATAATCTATATTGTTTTTTTCTAAAATTTCTTTTTAACATTTCTTGTTTTGATGTTGATATTAAATACCTTGGAATTTGTGCTTCTGAAAACAATTCTTTATAATGATTATTATTTTTGTTGTTAAAAACCAAAGTTCCATCAAAGCCCAATTCATTTTTTAACAATCCTTTAAATAAAGAACCCAAAAGCCCTCCTGTGTGAATTGGAGTTGAGGAATTTATGATATTTTTTTGTTTAAATCAAAAATGATATTTTTGAACATAATTTCTTTTTATAGTCAACTCTGTCAATTTTACCCACAACTTTGTCAAACAACACATATTGATAAAAACTGCCACCAATATGCATTTTTTCATCAATCGACTTTCCAAGCAAAAATATTGTTTCGTTGTTTGAAAAATAATTTTTTATAACAGATTTATAACTATCGGCTCTGCCTACCATTGCCAATACAACAGTCGGGTAAATCGGCTTATTGTTTGTTTCATTGTACATTGAAACATTACCTGATACCACAGGTACATTCAGCTTTCTTGAAACATTAGCCAAACCTTCAACTGATTTTACAAATTGATAACTTATATCATCATTTTCAATATTGGCAAAGTTTAAACAATTTGTAAGCCCGACAGGTTCAAAGCCTTGAGACACTAACTTTCGATAAGCTTCAATGAAGGTACTTTCAACTCCGTTTTTAGGTGAAAGATAAACTTTTTGCGGGTTAGAATCAATTGTTACTCCCAAAATATTATTCTCATCAATATAAACAGATGACACACCACCACATAGACTAGGTTCAATTATTGTCTTATTACCAACGGTATAGTCAAATTGTTCAAATATGTCACTTTTATCCTTGAAATTTGGGTGTGAAATAATTTTTATTATATCATTTTCAATATCAGTACAAACTTCTTGAATTTGAACTTTTTCAAGTTTTTTAATATATTTTGGCTTTTTTAATTTTAATTTATATTCAAAAGGTTGTTTTAGAATATTTACAGGCAAAGAAGCCAGTTTTTTTCGTTAAAATAAACATTATATTCTTTTTTTCAATTGTATGTCCGATGATTGAAGCGCCTATTTCATATCTGTTTGCAATATTTAAAACTTCTGCCAAATTACAATCTTCAACAAGAACAACCATTCGTTCTTGAGATTCTGAAAAGCATAATCTGGTGTGGCAAAATATTTTTTTCTCTTAAATGCACGTTATTTAAGTTTAAATTAATGCCACAATTGCCGTTTGCAACAAGTTCTGAAGTTGAAGACAAAATACCGGCAGCACCACAATCTTGAGAAGCAAAGACAAGTTTTTTGTCAAAAATTTCTTTCAATCCCATAATCAATTTTCTTTTCATAAACGGGTCTGAAATCTGGACAGACAATCTGTCATTTTTTTGTCATCATAGTTTGAATTTAGATTTTTAGAGGCAAAAGTTGCTCCATTGACACCATCGGAACCTGTTGTAGAGCCAAGCAACACAACATTCAAATTCGGTTTGGCTTTTGACAAGATAACATCATTAGGTTTGACAACCCCTAAAGCAAGAACATTTACAATGGCATAGTCATTATAGCAATCTAAAAATTGTGTTTCTCCACAAACTGTTGGAATACCTATAGAATTGCCATAAGTGCTTATTCCGCGAACAACTTCATTAAAAATATTTAGATTTTTTTTATATTTTAAGTTTCCAAATTTAATGGAATTGCCAAGCAAAAGACATTTGCAGTTTAAAGTTAAAATGTCACGAACAATTCCACCAATTCCTGTAGCCGCTCCTTCATAAGGACTTACGGCGCTTGGATGATTGTGTGATTCAAGTTTAAAAAAACATATTTCTCACCAAATTCTATAGCACCTGCGTTTTCCTCAGACATTATTGCTTTCTTGTGCTTTAATTTTTTTATATATCTTTTAGAATGCTTATAGGAACAGTGTTCTGAAGTCATTGAAGCAAGTACCAATGTTTCAAAGTCATTTGGTTCACGCCCAAGACGTTTTTTTATTGTTTTATATTCATATTTTGTTAGAGTATATATATTTTTTTCCATATTCTTTATTTTTTATATTTTAAGCAAAATTTCTTTTTTAATAAATTCAAAAATAATTTTCCGTCTTGGCTTTTGGAATAATCAAAAACCGCACGTTCAGGATGAGGCATCAAGCCCCATTATATGATTTTCACTGTCATATAAGCCTGCAATTGATAAAATGGGCCGTTTACCTTTTCTTCATAAGTCAAAAAATCCATTTTTTTCTCTTTAATAATTTTTATATCATTAGAAGAAGCATAAAATTGCCTTCAAAATGAGCTATTGGCAGATTTAAACATAAATTTTTCATTTTCATAATTTAATTTCAAATTGACAGATTTTGAAATAAATCTGTTATTTTTATTGTATGTTAAAGCTCCCGGAAGCAATGATGTTTCACAAAGAATTTGAAATCCGTTACAAATTCCAATGACTAAACCTGATTTACTTTTAATATATTCTTTTATTCTACTTATAATAGGGCTAAATTTTGCAAGACGTCCGGAAGCAACATAATCGCCAAAAGAAAAACCACCCGGTAAAATTATCATTTTATATTCAAATAAATTATTAATATTTTCATTATGATAAATATAAGAACAATTAAAACCTAAAAATTTTAAAACATGAAAAGTATCCTCTTCACAATTAGTTCCAGGAAATATGATAATTCCAACTTTCATAAAGTTTGAACCTCAACAATTTCATAAGTTTCTAAAATCGGATTAATAAACACCTCTTCAATAATATCAACCGCTATTTTCTCAGCTTGGATATTGTCATTTGCCTGAACTTCAAACTCAAAATATTTTCCCACATGAACATTTGCATTTTGAGAAAACAAATCAAGTCGATTTATAACGCTTGAAACAGCCTCTCCTTTTGCATCTTTTTATACCATTTTTTAGTTTAACTATAACTTTATATTTATATAACATATAATTATTATACATTTAAAATATTTTCATAGTTTGAATTTTTTATATGACGGGCTACCGCATGTTCAACGATTTGACTTCATTCACCAACGCGGATTGATTTTAGATTAGTTATAGCGTTGAAGTTCAATTAATACTTTTACGAAACATTTTTTTGTTTTAGGTTTATATGACGAGCTATCGCCCCTCATCCTTTCTTATTAATTCACCAACGCGGATTGATTTTAGATTAGTTATAGCGTTGAAGTTCAATTATATCTTTTTTCTTCATGTTTTTGTTTTAGGTTTATATGACGGGCTGCGGATTCGTCGTTGGCTTTGCCTGATTGTGAGGAGAAAAGCGTAAGCCGTGCGTAAAACAAAGCCAAAACGGCTCAGTTTTGGATTTGTTTGAGCAGTTAATGAGCGACGTAAGAGTTTTCGAAGAAAACTCCACAGGAGCAAAAACTGAACGGGTGAAATAATTTTGTAAAAATTATGAAACGGGTTGCATAGTTCCGAACCCGACGTAATCCAAGACAGCGCGCGTTCAACAATTTGACTTCATTCCCCAACGCGGATTGATTTTAGATTAGTTATAGCGTTGAAGTTCAATTAATGCTTTTTGTTAGACATTTTATGTTTTTTTCCGCCTGGGGAATCCACCCTCATTTCATTCGGGTGTCTGTCCTACGGCGGATATATTACCTAAAGGGGAAGCTTTGCTTCCCCTTTAACCCCAACACATTTTATATACAATTCCACAGGTTGCAAAAGCATGAAAACAAAAAAGGCTAAGAATGAAAGCAATAATGGCAACCCATACGCAGTCGTGAACAATTATCACTGTCTTGGATTTCCTTCTCGCTCAAAACACTCCGCCTGTCGCCCTTTGGGCTTGCCGGCGTCGCTTTTTCGCTCCCCGGGACTCCGCCCGTCCGGAAATCCGCTAACGAAACAACATCAGGCAGCCGTCTGTTTGAGTGCGCAGCACGAGTTAAGGCTGCTTTGGTTGAGTTTAGTGATAATGTGAACGCCAAAGGGGGTTGCGTTTTTTGTGCAACTTTGACACCAAAAGCGGATTTGCGTACGGATGGAGCGGAGCGAATCCGGATAGCGAACAGACCGTGCCGGCTTGTACAAGGCACATAAGGCACGGTTCTGTGAGCTTGGAGCAAATCCAAGACAGTTGCCCCGTCCGGAGGACTTTAAATATATAATTAACGTTTTTATGAATACAAACAAAATAATTAAAAGTATTAATTGAACTTCAACGTTATAATCGAACTAAAGTCAACACACATTGGTGAATGACATTTAAAATCGAACACGCGATAGCCCGTCATATAAAACTAAAACAAAAAACATTTCGTAAAAAACATTGCTTGGACTTCAACGCTATAATCGAACTAAAGTCAACACACATTGGTGAATGACATTTAAAATCGAACACGCGATAGCCCGTCATATAAAACTAAAACAAAAAACATTTCGTAAAAAACATTGCTTGGACTTCAACGCTATAATCGAACTAAAGTCAACACACATTGGTGAATGACATTTAAAATCGAACACGCGATAGCCCGTCATATAAAAGCCTATTTTCGCCTCAATCAACGTAAAATTATATATAACTAAACATGTGATGAAATAAAACAATGAATTGACAAATCATTTAATTTTTAATACATTAAGTTTAGGAATTAAGAATTTTTGAAGCAGAGTAACAATAATGTTACTCTTTTTTTTATTTTATAGTAAAATAAACTATAGAATTATTATTAACGAATGAGAGGAATGTAATTTATGTTGGATATAAAGTTAATACGTGAAAATCCTGACAGAGTGAATGAACTTTTAAAACGACGTAATGGCGAATTAAGCGTTGATGAAGTGATAGAATTGGATTCAAACAGACGAAAAATCCAAACAACAATAGATGAGTTAAGAAATAAAAGGAAAAATGATTCACAAAAAATAGGCTTGATGAAGAAAAACGGTGAAGATACAACTTCTCTTCAAGAAGCTGTTAAAAACCTTGGCGAAGAAATTAAAGAATTGGAAGAAGAAGAAATTGTTTTAAATGACAGAATTACAAGCCTTTTGCTTACTACACCAAATCTTCCGCAAGAAGGTGTTCCGATTGGAGAAGATGATACAAAAAATGTTGTTATCGGTTCTTGGGGTGAGATAAGGAAATTTGATTTTGAACCTAAACCACACTGGGATATCGCTACACAAAATGATATAATTGACTTTGAAAGAGGGGTAAAGCTTGCGCAATCGCGTTTTACATTGTATAAAAATAAAGGTGCAAAACTTGAACGCGCAATTATAAATTTCTTTCTTGATATTCATACAAATGAGCATGGATATCAAGAAATTTTTGCCACCTTTTATGGTAAACTCTCAAACCATCAAGGAACCGGACAATTGCCAAAATTCAAAGAGGACATGTATAAATGTGAAAATGAGGATTTATACTTAATCCCAACTGCTGAAGTGCCTTTGACAAATATATATTCTAATGAAATAATTGATGAAGAACTTTTGCCTTGTCTTATGACTGCTTATACACCTTGTTTTCGCCGTGAAGCAGGGTCTGCAGGAAAAGATACAAGAGGGCTAATTCGAGTTCATCAATTTAATAAAGTTGAAATGGTGAAAATAACTCACCCTGAAAAAAGTGAAGAAGAACATCAAAAAATGGTGAAAAATGCTCAAAATGTTCTTGAATTGCTTGGCTTGCCATATAGAACAGTTGAGCTTTCAACAAGGTGATATGGGATTTTCTGCAAGCAAATGCTATGACATTGAAGTTTGGATGCCTTCTTACAAAATGTATCGTGAAATTTCAAGCTGTTCAAATTGTACTGATTTTCAAGCACGTCGAGCTAATATAAGATATCGCGACAAAAAAACAGGAAAGTTAAATTTTGTTCATACTTTAAATGGTTCAGGTGTGGCTGTTGGAAGAACGGTTGCTGCGATTTTGGAAAATTATCAACAAGCAGACGGGTCTGTTATAATACCTGATGTTTTAAGAAAATATACGGGTTTTGATAAAATATAATGAGAAAAAATGGACTATTTATTACATTTGAAGGTATAGACGGCTGTGGAAAAACGACACAGTTGAATTTATTGCATAATTTTTTGACAAGCAAAGGCTATGAAGTTGTTCTTACTCGTGAGCCCGGGGGAAATCATCAACTCGGACAACAAATAAGAAACATTCTTCTTCATGCCAAATGTGAAGTTGACAGCAAAGCTGAAATGTTTCTGTTTTTGGCAGATAGAGCTCAACATATTGGCAAGTTTGTTTTACCTTCCTTAAAAGAAGGGAAGATAGTTTTATGCGACAGGCACACCGATTCAACACTTGCCTATCAAGGGTATGGAAGAGGTCAAAGTTTGGATGAGATAATTTGTTTGAACAACATTGCAACAAACAATATTAAACCAGATTTGACTCTTTTGTTTGATGTTGACATTGAAACTTCAAATACAAGAGTCGGAAAAAAAAAAGACAGAATGGAAAGTGCAGGTTCTTTGTTCTTGGAAAAAGTTCGATTAGGCTATTTAACCATTGCAAAAAATAATCCTGAAAGAGTAAAAGTTATAAATGCAACAAAATCCATTGAAGAGGTGTTTGAAAATACAAAAAATATGCTGAAGATGTTTTAAAAAAGCTTGAGGAGAATGCTTAAAATGACAAATTTTAGAAGATGGTATGACAATGACCCCATATTAAAAGAAGCACTTGAACTGCTTAAAGAACAAGATGATTTGACACAAAGTGAAGCTGCAAAGTTTATGATGCAAATAAAAGAACAAGTGGCAGCTGATGTAATTGAACGTGTTTATGAAATTGTAAATCAATATGGCGATGGCAAAGGTAACCGTTGGTATGACAGTGACCCATTCTTATTAAAAGCTATTGAGTTTTTGCGTGAAGCACCTCCAAAAGTTCAAAGAAAAGCTGCTTTAAAATTATTGTTGGCGCTTGAAAATAACAGTTTTGATAATTTAGAAATGTAAGTTTTAAGTGAAAAAAATGCTTGAAGATATACAAAAATAAAACGATAGTCGTGGTATTGATATTCAAAAGGTAGGTGTCAAAGATGTTGAAGTGCCTTTGATTATCCAAAGAAAATGTGATGACAATCAGGTTGTTTATGCAAAAGCCCGTTTAAATGTGGCCTTGCCTAAAAATTTTAAAGGGACTCACATGTCAAGGTTTGTTGAGGTGCTCAATGAATGGCGACAAAAAAATTTGTTGGGCGTGGATATAAAAGGTTGTCTTGCTGAAGTTTGTAATAAACTTAATTCAAAAAGTGCAGAGCTTGAATTCAAATTTAAATATTTTATCGAAAAGAAAGCACCGGTAAGCGGTTTAAAATCTACAATGTGTTATGACTGTTCATTTGAGGGCAAGCTTAATCAATTTGGTGATTATCGTTTTATACTTGGAGTCAAGGTGCCATTGACAACTTTGTGTCCTTGTTCAAAAGAAATTTCAGATTATAGCGCTCACAATCAAAGAGCTGTTGCAAGTGTTAAAATAAGCTATGACAACGATAAGCATATTTGGCTTGAGGATTTGATTGAAACAGTTGAAAATTGTGCTTCTTGTGAATTATATCCGCTTCTTAAACGAGTTGATGAAAAGTATGTGACAGAAAAAGCATATAACAATCCAAAGTTTGTTGAGGATGTTTTGCGTGATATTGTTTTGTGTTTTAAACAAAATGAAATTATTAAGTATTATGAAGTTGAAATAGAGTCGTTTGAAAGCATACATAATCATAGTGCTTGGGCTTACCAGTGTGAGGAAAAATAAATTAAGGAGAATAAAATTATGATTAAAGAATTATTTAACGATTATGTGCAGAATCTTGAAACTTATATTATGTTTCAAATAAAACAAATGGCTCAAGATTTGAAACCGGAACTTGACAAAAGAAACAGAACACCGATATCTTTGTCAATGGGTGCGCCGACTCAAAATCCACCAAAGTTTGTTATTGAAAAATTAAAAGAAGCTTTAACTATTGATGGTATTCACACTTATTCATCTCCAAAAGGTGAGCAATATTTTTTGGATGCAGTGAAAACAAGAATGAAAAGTCGTTTTGGTGTGGAACTTGACAGCAAAACACAAATTTTTTCACTCATCGGTTCAAAAGAAGGCATTGCAAATATTATACGAGAATTGATTAATCCGAAAAATGAAGAAAAAGAACGTGATATTATTCTTTTGCCAAATCCGGGATATGCTTCATATAAAGAAATGGTGAAAGTTTCAGGTGGTTTGGGATATAGTTTGCCTTTGACAAAAGAAAATAATTATATGCCTGATTTGGAAGAAGTTGTTGAAAACCTTAAAAAAGAAGGCTATGATGAGAAAAAAAATAAAAGCTTTAATTGTAAATTATCCAAATAATCCTTTAGGGGTTGGGGCAAGTAGAGAATATTTACAAAAAAGTTGTTGATTTTTGTAAAAAACGTAATATTTTGCTTATTTCTGATGCAGCATATTGTGATATGTATTTTGATGAAAAAGAAAAACCTATAAGCATACTTGAACTGGATGGTGCAATGGATATAGCTGTTGAATTTCACAGTTTTTCAAAACCTTTTGCAATGACAGGTTGGCGTATCGGCTGGGTTTGTGGAAACAAAGAAGCTGTTTCGATGTTCGGCAAATTAAAATCGACAATTGACACAGGTATTTTTAAAGGAATACAGTATGCGGCTTCTCAAGTTTTGAATTCAAGTGAGGGTGAAGAATATATTCAAAATGCCAATAAAGCATTTAAAGTAAAGCAGCAGATTGCTTTGGACGGTTTTAAAGAGCTTGGTTGGGATTTTAGCAAAATTAATATTCCAAACACAACTTTTTATTTATGGCTTCCTATACCACCTAAGTACAAAACTTCTTGGGAATTTACTTGTGATGTTTTGAAAAAATCAGGTGTTGTTCTTGTTCCGGGACATGCTTTTGGTGATTTTGGAGAAGGGTTTTTCCGTGTTTCTAATGTTTGCAGTGATGAAAAATTAAAAAGAAGTGTTTAAACGTTTAAAAGAAGACGGATTTTTCTTTGAGTAAAAAAGTTATAAATTAAACCGTGGCAAAAAGTCACGGTTTAAAAAATAAAAATAGTTTTATTAATACAGGATATACTCAATTATGATTACGATTATAGATTATGGCGCCGGAAATGTCAGAAGCATTGAAAATATGCTTGCTTTTTTTGTTGTGATTATCTTGTAACTTCCGATGAAAAAAAAATAGCATCGGCTTCAGCTTTGATATTCCCGGGACAAGGGCATTTTGAGCAAGCTGTTGAGAATTTAAAACGTAAAATCTTGTTGAGCCGATAAAATCTTTTATCGCATCCGGAAAACCTTTTTTGGGAATTTGTTTAGGCTTTCAAATTTTATTTGAAAAAAGTGAAGAAGCACCGGAATTTCAAGGTTTATCTATATTAAAGGGTGAAGTTAAAAAATTTAATACAAAAAAGTTCCACAAATTGGATGGAACAAAATTGAAACAACTAAAAATAATTCGTTTTTGGATAATGATTATTTTTATTTTGTTAATTCGTACTATGTAAAACCTGATGATAAAAGCATTATTTCTTCTTATAGTGATTATTATGGGAAATTTTGTGCTTCAATTGAGATTGATAACATCTGTGCTTGTCAATTTCACCCTGAAAAAAGTTCTGATGCCGGAATAAACTTTTTTAAAAAATGGATTGAAAAAAATTTAGGCTATTCCGTCAACTTTTCTGTTTATAGAATTTGTTTTATCTACATCTCTCTAGGCTTGTGCAAAGTTGTATGAATGAATGTTTAAATCAAGTGTTTTTTGAGCTGTTTCACCAGTTAAAACAGGGTCAATTTCTTCAAGATATCCTGATATGTCAGGAACAAGACTTTTGGCAAAATTAATAGCTGTATCTTTATATTGTTTTCGAGTTCTTTCTCCAAAGTTGTCATTGAAGTACGAAACAATGAAATTTGAAACATTTTCAAAGAAACTTTTTGTTTCAACAGTTTCCCCAAGCCCATCGATTGAATTATTTTTAAAATAATCTGCAAAAAAAAATGAAAGTTTGTCGAAAAATGCTTCTGTAGCTGCTTCAAGCTCCGGTGTGACACTTGCGCCACCTTCTTTTTACAAAATAGTCTGCAACATTTTCAACAAGCTGTTCAAAGAAATCTGATGTAACTTGCTCTATATTTTTGTTATTTTTGTTGTTATCGTGGTTGCTTTGGTGTGCTCCATACGTAAATATATTCTGACTGTTTTTATATTTGTGTCATTTCTTATTTCAGAACTCATTTTACTATCCCTAAAACTTATTTTTCATTTAATTTTATCGACCTTTTTACACTTTTTCTTTAATTATAAAGAAGTATATTTGTAAAATTGAAATAAAAATTTACATTTAAACAAAAAACAGAACATTTATCTTAAAATATTCCTATGGAAAAAAATATTGTTGAAAAAATCAATAGTCTAAAAAACACTCCAGAATCTTTAATTTTGATTAATCCTGTTGAACAAATTGATTTGTTTTTGTATGAAAACTTAATAAATACTTTGTTTTATGATTTATTTGAAATATACTGGCTTAAATGTCGAGAAAATTATACTCAGGAGTTCATTTTCAACTTTTTAATTGATTTTTTGACCATTCAAAACAAAGGTAAAATTACAAATGGAGTGAATGTTGTTAAATTATTTATTACTTATTTTAAAAAGTATAAAAACAAAGATATTTTATCGGAATTGTTTGTACAAATTACAAAATATATAAAATATTATGACATAATTGTCAATGAAAAAAGCCGCAATGACAAAATAAACAATCTTTTGCACAGGATAAACAAAATGCAAAACAAAGAAGCATACCCATATTTAATGGAAGTGTTTGAAGATTATGAATATGCAAGAATTAATACAGATATGTTAATTGAAATTCTTAATACCGTAATATTGTTTATAAATCATCAATGTGATGAACAAGAAGATTCAATCATCACAAATTTCAATCAATTAAGCAAAAGAAATTAACAAGATGCTGTTTTTAAAAGTCTTGACACCTAAAATAGTGAAAGTTGAAGTTGAAAGCTAGGCTTCAAAGTATCCGATATATGGGATATTTCTTAAGTATTCTTTATAATCAAGTCCATAACCTACAACAAACTTGTCATCTATTTCCAAATCCTATAAAATCAGCTTCGATATCATTTTGGCGAGCACATCTTTTGTTCAACAGTGTTGCAAATTTAAGTGTTTTGGGCAATATTTTAAATTTAATAAATCAGTAACAAACTTCGCTGTATGACCTGTATCAAGAATATCTTCAACTATAAGTACATTTTTATCTTTTTAAATCTGGCAATGTCAAATCAATGGTATTTATTTTTCCGCTTGATTGAAAATCATTCCCATAGCTTGAAATGCGGATGAAATGAAGCACTATAGGTAAATTAAGTTTTTTTATTAAGTCACAACAAAACAAAGCCGAGCCTTTTAAAACACAAATGACATGCAAATCTTCATCTTTGTTTGGGTGTTTGTTTTCTATTTCTTTTGCAAGTTCTTTTATTCTTTTTTGCAATGTATCTTCGTCAAATAAAACTTTTAAATCTTTTAAATCTCTATCCAATTTCATAATATTAAACCTTTTAATAACTACTTTATATATTTTTTTACTGTCTTTTAACACCTTTAACTTATTGCTTAAGCCAACATTTTAGCCCACAATATTTCATTGTTTTGTGTTAATAAAATTATTTTATCACGATTATGTTCAAAAATGCCTTTATTAATAAAATATTTTTTAAGTTTCATTTTACCGCCAGTCATTCCAAATGGTTGTATAACGTCGCCGTTTTGCCTATATCTTATGCAAAACTGCGACGTTACAAAATCAAATGATACAACTTGATAGTCTTCATTTTCTTTTGGAAAATTTTGTGGAAGGAAACTTAGATTTTCAAATGATATTTTATGTCCATCAAATTCATAAACTTGATTAAGGTCATTTATTGTTATAAACTCTTCATTCTTTTCCTTTTTTTTATAAAGATAAAAGCATTGACTGTTTGAAAACAAAAACAATTCGGCTGAAATTGACATTATTTTTCCATTTTTAAATTTGAGTTTGCAAAAATAAAAGCACAAATTTCATTAATTTTTTTATAATTCCAGTCAATTTCATTTTCTTGCAAAATTTGCGAAACAAGCTTTGTTTTTAAAGCAAGATTTAAATTTATAAATTCTTTTGTATTATATTTTTATTGTTTAAAATCAGTTCGTTACTATCGAAGGTCAAAATGTCCTTCATTTTTTCATTAAGTGTTTTGTCTAAAAAATCTTCTTGCAAATTTATAATATTAATCAAATTAGAAATAGCATTTTCATAGTTTTTGTTTATATGCAAAAAATGTGTTTTCATTTCGTTGCGGATATAGTTGCGAGAAAAAATCTGATTGAGAATTTGTGCAATCATTAACAAAATTTATTTTATTTAATTTTAAATAATTTTCAATGTGAATTCTTTTTATATCAAGCATTGGGCGGTAAATTTCAAGGTTATCGTTTTTACGATATGGCAAAATGCACTTTAGACCTGCCGGAGAAGTTCCTTTCAATGTACGGTAGAAAAACGTTTCAACATTGTCGTTTTGATTGTGTGCAAGAAAAATGCACATTGTGTTATATTTTTCTGAAACAGTTTTAAAAAAGCTGTATCTTGCTTCCCTTGCTTCAAGTTCTGATAGTTTTTTATTTGATTTTAATTTGTATGAGTAAAAATCAATATTTAAGTTTTGACACATATCGAAGCAAAATTTCTCATCCTTATCACTTTCAACTCCGCGTTGGTTGTGGTTTAAATGGACTGCAACGAGTTTTAAATCTAAATTGTTATTTTTTATAACATTATTTAAAGCAAAAAGTAAAGAAGTAGAATCGGCACCGCCGGAAAAGCCGACAAGTGCAATTTTATGTTTTTTGTCCACTTGGTATTTTTCTATAAAATTAAATATCGTGTTTTCTATAGTTTGCATTTGTCTACAAGCCTTTTAGCGTTTTCTATTGCAGTTTGTGTTGAAACATTTTTAATAATTTTTCTGGCATAACTTCCAACTGTAATTCCTGAGTATTGAATGTTTGAAAGTTTGGCAAGTTCAGATGTCATTTCGTTTGTGCCGCCTGAAATAAAAATATAAAAATTTTGAAATTTTAAGTATTTTTGAAACAGTTGTGCACAAGAAACAGCGTTTATTGTTGAAAAATAAGTGTTGTCTCCTCCTGACATTGAAAAACCGTCAGCTTGGATAATAATCGGTTTTGTTTGTCTTCTTTTTTATGAAATATTCTGTAAGTTTTGCTAACTTATATTCAGACAAGTATTCACGAGAAAAACAAACAGATATAATCCCATCAAAATTGTTATTTAAATTGTCAAACGCTTCTTTTATCATTTTTGTTTTGGCAATAGAAACTATGAAGTTCAATGATTTTAACATTATTTTTATTAGCAAGCTTAATAACATCAAAATCAGAAACTGAATACTTATTTTTATAAGATATAGCCTTGCATTTGCATTTTTGGCAACCTATGCATTTTTTTTCATCAATAACAATATTTTTTTTTTTTTTAAAAATTGCATTTTGAGAACACATTTCAACACATTTTCCACAACCTATACATTTTTTTTGTCCACATAAGCACAGGAATTGTGTTTGTCATCCTTTAGTCCAAAGCTTAAGCAATAGACAAATTTGTTAATTTTTGTATTTTGTTTCGCAAGTTCACAAAAACAAGGTCAACAACTTCTTGATTGGGTGGAAGGTCAATTATATCTGTTTGTGTTTTGGAATAAATATTTACAAGATTTTTAATTTGTTCCATATTTAAATTGCCAAGCCCCAAGACAAGTTTAAACAAATGACCGTTGTTTAGTTTTTCAAGAACATTTTTCATAAAAAATATTATAACATGATAATTTTTTCTATTTTACTTCAAATTTTGTGTCTGTTATATTATAATTATGTAATATAGAAAAAGTGAAGAAAATGGAAAAATGGATAACAAAAATTTAAGAAACATAGCAATAATAGCACACGTAGACCATGGAAAAACAACACTTGTAGACTGTATGTTGAAGCAATGTGGTGTTTTTCGAGAAAATGAGGTTGTAGAAGAACGAGTTCTTGACAACAACGATATTGAACGAGAAAGAGGAATAACAATCCTTGCAAAGAATGTCTCCGTAAATTATAACGGTTATAAAATAAACATTGTTGACACCCCGGGGCACGCAGATTTTGGCGGGGAAGTTGAACGTGTGCTTGGAATGGTTGATGGTGCTTTGCTCATTGTTGATGCAGCCGAAGGCCCGATGCCTCAAACAAGGTTCGTTTTGAAAAAGCATTGGAACTTGGAATCAGAGTCATTGTTGTAGTCAATAAAATTGACAAACCTCAAGCAGAACCTGACAAAACAATAGATAAAGTTTTTGATTTGTTTACAGAATTAACTGACAATGAATATTTAATAGATTTTCCGATAATATACTCTTCAAGTTTGCAAGGGTATGCTAAAAAGAGCTTGAAGATGAAAGCAATGATATAATCCCATTGTTGGACAGTATTATTGAAAACATCAAACCACCAAAGGGTGACAAAGACAAAAATTTGCAATTTCACGTGACAACTCTTGACTATAATGAATATGTAGGGCGAATAGCAATAGGTAGAATAGTCAATGGTGTTATCAACTCAAATGAAATGGTATCTTTGATAAAAGCAGACAGCTCCGTCCAAAGAGGAAAAATAGTTAAACTTTTTGGCTTTAAAGACCTTGGCAGAGTTGAAATTCAAAGTGCACAAGCAGGTGATATTGTTGCTGTTGCAGGATTTCCGGATATACAAATTGGTGAAACTATTTCATCAATTGATAATCCCCAAGCTTTTACCATTGATAAAAATTGATGAACCAACTTTACAAATGAATTTTCAAGTAAACAATTCACCTTTTGCAGGTCAAGAAGGAAAATTTGTGACAAGCCGTCAAATTAAAAAAAGACTTTACCAAGAGCTTGAAAAGAATGTAAGTTTACGCGTTGAAGACACAGATAACACTGATGTTTTTCGTGTGAGCGGTCGGGGTGAACTTCATTTGGGAATTTTGATTGAGACAATGCGTCGTGAAGGTTATGAATTTCAAGTTTCAAAACCACAAGTTATTTTAAAAACAGTGGATGACAAAACTTATGAGCCGTTTGAAAATTTGTTTATTGATGTTCCGGAAGAATATGCCGGCTCCACAATCGAGAAACTTTCTAACAGGAAAGGAGAACTGCAACAAATGCAAGTGGTCGGCTCAAGAACAAACATGCGGTTTGTTATCCCTTCAAGAGGCTTGATTGGTTTTCGTTCTGATTTTATCCGCTTGACTCGTGGTGAAGGAATAATGAACCATACATTTTATGAATATCGACCATATTGCGGCGACATTGAAAAACAACGCAACGGTTCAATAATTGCACACGAAAACGGTGAAGCAATACCTTATGCTTTAAATCAGTTTGAAGACCGCGGAGTTTTCTTTGTTGTTCCTAAAACAAAAGTTTATCGTGGTATGATTATAGGCGAAGCCAATAGACCACAAGATGTTGTTGTGAATATTTGCAAAACTAAAAAATTGACTAATATGCGAAGTGCAACAGCCGATGTGATGGTAACTCTCCAAGCTCCAAGGTTAATGTCTTTGGAAGATTGTCTGGAATATATTTCAGACGATGAACTTGTTGAAGTTACACCTCAAAATGTTCGTATAAGAAAATTTGACTTGAATAAAATAAGATAGTAAAAAGATAGGACTAAGTATATGGAAGCTAAAGCAATAGAACAAATGCCAACGCAGTATGATGCATTGAATATTGAAAAAGAAATTTATGAATTTTGGGAGAAAAATTGCTTATTTAAAGCTGATGAAAAATCAGACAAACCGCCATATACCATAGTCATTCCGCCTCCAAATGTGACAGGTGTTTTGCATATGGGGCATGTCTCTTGACGGAACTTTGCAAGATATTTTAACTCGATATCACAGAATGGCAGGTTATGAAGCTTTATGGATTCCGGGAACTGACCATGCCGGCATTGCTACACAAAAATGTCGTTGAAAAAAACTTATAGAAGAAGAAAATAAAACACGTTTTGATTTGGGACGTGAAAAATTCTTGGAATTAACTTGGAAATGGGCAAATGAACATAAAGGAGCAATACTTAATCAGTTTAAACGTTTGGGTGCTTCTTTTGACAGAAGCCGCGAACGTTTTACCCTTGATAAAGGTTGTAACGATGCAGTTAAAGAAGTGTTCGTTCGTTTGTATGAAAAAGGTTTAATTTATAAAGGTGCTTATATTGTTAATTGGTGTCCGCGTTGTTGCAGTGCCATTTCAGACATAGAAACAGAATATGAAACAGAAATGGGCTCTTTGTGGGAAATATCATATCCTTTGAAAAATGAAGCCGGAGCTATTATCGTTGCAACAACAAGACCAGAAACTATGTTTGGAGATGTTGCCATTGCAGTTAATCCAAATGATTATAAATATAAAGATTTAGTAGGCAAAAAAGTTGTTATGCCTTTGACAGGTCGAGAAATACCTATTATTGCAGATGATTATGTTGATAAATCTTTTGGAACCGGTGCTGTTAAAATTACTCCGGCCTCATGACCCCAATGACTATGAAGTTGGCAAAAGGCACAACTTGAAACCTATTTGGGTTATTGATGAAAATGGTAAAATGAAAGCCAATGGTTATGTGCCACAAGAACTACACGGGCTTGACAGATATGAAGCCAGAAAGAAAACCATTGAAATGCTAAAAGTTCAAGAAGCTTTGTTGAGAATATTGCCCCATGAACACAATGTTGGCAAATGTCAAAGATGCAATACTACCATTGAACCACTATTATCCGAACAATGGTTTGTCAAAATGGAACCGCTTGCAAAACGAGCAATTGAAGCAATTGACAAAGGTGAAATTAAGTTTATCCCTGATAGGTGGGAAAAAAATTATTTAAGTTGGATGGAAAATATTCGTGATTGGTGCATTTCTCGTCAATTGTGGTGGGGACACCAAATTCCTGCGTATTACCACAAAGAAACCGGAGAAATGGTTGTTGCAAAAGAAAATCCAAATCCTGAACTTTATAAACAGGATGAAGATGTTCTGGATACTTGGTTTTCATCAGGGCTTTGGCCTTTCTCAACTCTAAATTGGCCAAATACAGACAATGCTGATTTTAAGAAATTTTACCCCACAACAACTCTTGTGACAGGCTTTGATATCATTTTCTTCTGGGTCGCAAGAATGATAACAATGGGCTATGAATTTACCGGTAAGGCTCCATTTTCAACTGTTTATATCCATGGACTTATTCGCGATGAATTTGGACAAAAAATGTCAAAATCCAAAGGTAACACTATTGACCCTGTTCAGATTATTGATAAGTATGGATCTGATGCACTAAGATTTACATTAACATCTTTAAATACGTATGGTGGACAGGATATTAAGATTAATGATGAACGTTTTGAATACGGACGGAATTTTGCAAATAAAATATGGAATGCTTCGCGATTTACTTTGATGAATATTTCAGACGTTGATTCTGAAGCTATTGATAGCAGTAAATTAACAATTGCAGACAAATGGATTTTAAATAAATTAAATGAAACAGCAAAAGTAGTTAATGACAACATAAAAACTTATCGATTTGGAGAAACGGCTCACGTTTTATATGAATTTTTCTGGAACAATTTGTGCGATTGGTATTTGGAAATATCAAAAGTTCAACTAAACGATGAAAAAATAAGTATGAATACAAAACGTGTTTTAAAATATGTTTTGGATAATACGCTTAGACTTTGCACCCCATCATGCCACATATAACAGAGAAAATATGGCAACTTATTCCAAACGTTAAAGATAACGAAAATGATGCCTTAATTCGTGCAGATTTTCCTGTTTACAGTGATAAATTTAATTATCCAAAAGAAAGCAAAGAAATGGAAGTCGTTTTTGAAACAATCAAATCTTTTGCGAAATTTAAGACAATCTTTCAATATAAATGTCGGTGTTTCTATTGATATAATTGTTGATGCGACGAAAAATGAACTTGATATTTTTAAATCTATTGAAGCGTATATCAAACGACTTGCAAAAGTCAATGAAATTTCATACGATTTAGAAAAAGCAAAAAATAAAAAGTGTGCAAATTGTGTTGTTGCAAACTCAAAAAATTATTGTACCATTAGATAATTTGATTAATTTTGAGGATGAAGTAGCAAGACAAAACAAAAAACTTTTAAAATTAACAAATGAAAAGAAATCACTTGAGGCAAGATTAAACAACGAAAAGTTTATGCAAAATGCAAATCCTGCATTAATTGAACAAACAAGAGCAAGGATAAATGAAATTTCATCTCAAGAAGCTGTTATAAAAGATTTGATTGAAAATTTAAAATAATCTTTATATGACGGGCTGCGCGTGTTCAACACATTGACTTTATCAACCAATGCGGTTTTATTCAAATTGTTGAACACGCGCAGCCCGTCATAAAAAAACATACACAAATAAAAAATAAAAGATATAATTATATTATGAACCATGCAGTTACAAATTATATACTTGTAGATATTGAAACAACAGGCTTGAGTTTTTATAAAGACGAAATTGTTGAATTGTCTGCTGTTAAAGTTATTGACAATAAAGTTGACTCAACTTTTTCTTATCTTGTCAAACCACTTAATAAAATCCCTTATTTTGTGACAAAAGTTCATGGGATTACAAATGCAATGGTAAAAGACAAAAAGTCAATTGAACAGCTTTTGCCGATTTTTTTAGACTTTATAGAAGATAATATATTAATAGCTCACAATGCAAATTTTGATTTGTCATTTCTTCAACGTGATATTTTAATAAATCTTAATAAAAAATTCACACCAAAATATGTAGATACGGTACCTTTGGCTAGAAAATGTCTAAACTTGCCTCGTTACAACTTAAAAACTATTGCAGAATATTATAATATCGATACCTGCGGTAATCATAGAGGACTAAAAGACTGTATGATTTTATATGAATGTTTTGAAAAATTAAATAAATACAATAAAACTCAAATATATGAATTTGAATTTAAAACAAACAAAGAAAATATAGACTCTTCTTTGTTAAAAGTCCAAACTAAACTTTTTTAATTATAGCTAAGCTTTCAACATGATATGTATTGACAAACATATCAAAAGGTTGAATGTATTCTGTTTTAAAGTTGTGTTGAGATAAGTATTTTAAATCACGAGCAAGAGTGTTCGGATTGCAGCTTATATAAAAATGTACTTATCCGTCAATTCAATCAAATTGTTAAGAGCTCCAACATCACATCCGCTTCTTGGAGGGTCTGTTATTGAAACATCAAATTTTTGATTAGTCTTCTTCAAGCTCTCAAATTGTAACTTAGCATCACCTTTTAAAACTTTCTATGTTTTTTATATTATTAAGTCTTATATTTTCAATGCAATTTTTAACTGACGATTCAACCTGCTCAACTGCTACAATATCCTTTGCAACATCTGACAAATAGACACCAAATGTTCCAACACCACAGTATGCATCTAAAATTTTGGGCTCTTTTATCCTATTTTTAATTTCTTTTTAACCGCCTCTAAAATATTTTGAGCTTGAGACACATTTACTTGAAAAAAACTATTTGCACTAACTTTATAAACAAAACACCCAAGTTTTTCATAAATAAAATCATCACCATACAAAGTTTCAAATTTGTCAGTTAAAATTACGTTTGTTTTGCGAGTGTTAAAATTTATACAAACACCATTAACACCTTCATATTTTGATATTTTATATGCCAAAGTTTTTATTTTCTTATGTACAAATTTGGAATTTATAACAAGAGTCACGATGTAGTTGTTATTAAGCTTTGAAAATCTGAAAACAATATGTCGCAAATCACCTTTATGTTTATCTTCATCATATATTGTTATTCCAAGATTTTGCGCTTCTTCTTTTGTAAATTTAATCAACTCATTTATAATGTCATACGTCATAGGACAATAGTTGATGTTTATAAGTTTGTGTGATTTTTTTTCATAATAACCGCATATAACTCTTTTTGATTTTTGGTTAAACCCAAAAGGCATTTGAATTTTACTGCGATAATTTTGAATGCTTGGACTTTTAATCGTGTCAAAAACTTTCACATCTTCATTAAGTATTTTCTTTATGCAATCCCTAACAATTTCTGTTTTTTGCTTCAATTGCATTTGGTATTCAACTTCATTCCAATCACAACTGCCACAAGTTTTTGAATATGGGCAATTTGATTTTATTCTATATTTTGAAGCATCAACAACTTCAACCAAATTTGCAAAAGCAAAATTTTTATTTATTTTTGTAATTTTAATTTTTACTTTATCACCAATAACTCCACCATTAACAAAAACCGGAAAACCGTTAAAACGGCACAACGACTTTCCTTCATACAACATTTTTTCAATATCTACAATTATTTGTGAATTTATGGTTAAATTATTCATATATATAATTTTAGGAGAAAAATAATGATTTTAAAAGTAAAAAAATTGATATTGTATTTTATTTTTACAATATTGAGTATAAATTTATCTTTTGCAGAAGAAATAAAATTTGCACAACTTTCAGACATTCACACAAGCAATGAAAAAAGTATTCGCGGTGCAAGACTTTTACCATATAGTTATCAAATATTAAATGATGCCTTGCTTCAAACAAAAAAGAGAAAAAGATGTTGATTTTATTGCAATAACAGGAGACGGAATAAATTTGCCTCAAAAAAAATTGGCAAATGAATTTATAAAAATTATGAATCATTCAAAAATTCCATATTTTTGGAGCTTTGGAAACCACGATATTTCAAAACTTGCATGTTTTGACTCATGCGAACTTATGAAAATCGCAAATTCTAAAAATAAACATTTTAAACTAAACAATATTTATGACAGTTTTGATTATAAAAAAGATTTCAAAATAGTCGTCTTAAACGCAGTCATAGAAACAAAACCGACATCAAGCGGGTATATTGACAAAAATCAGTTATGTTTTTTAAAAAGACTTTAAATGAAGCAAAAGAAAAAATCAAATTCCACTAATATTTATACATCACCCCATAAATCCGCCATATTGTGGTTCAAAACACCATGAAATAAAAAACAAAGAAGAAATAATTTCCATACTGGAAAACTTCAACAAACCAACAATTGTTTTTCAGGGACACTATCATATTCCCAAAACTGAAAAATTAAACAATGTTTTATATGTTTCTTCACCATCACTTATTCAATATCCCAACGCTTTTAGAATTATTAACATAAATCGTATGGAAAATGGTAAAATATTCATTAAATTAGAAACCAAAAGAACAAATTTGAAAGAATACTCCAAAATAAGTTACGAAAAAACAAAAAACAAAGATTTATATGAAATTAAAGATTATGAAGAATACGAATTTTAAAATATTTATTTTAGCTTTATATTTGATATTTTTTATACAACAGGCTTTTTCTTATGATATTATGATTGACCCGACTCGTAACGGCATAAAACATAATAACAAAGGCATTATGTATATGCAAGAAGGTTATTTGCCACAAGCAATAAAAAGAATTTCAAATTGCAATTGAATTAAACCCAAACATGGAAACAACGGGCATATATTATGACAATATGGGAATTTGTTATATGCGACTTGGTATATACAAAATGGCAATCAACTGTTTTGAACTTGCAATGAAACAAAATCCGATGTGTTTTTTATATTATCAACACTTAGTGCAAGGTTTTAAAAATGAAAAATTGCTAAAGAAGAAAAAAAATAGAATATCAACAAAAAAATAAAAACAATTATTTAAACACTATAGTTGTTGCACTAATTGCAATTGAATGCAAAGAAGTTGATGAAGGAAAAAGAATGTTGTTGGAATTTATTAAAAACGAACCTAAAATATATATATCACACTCAATCAGACAATATTTGAAACACAATTTCAAATATTGATATTATTTTTAGTTAAATAGAGGTAATAAACCCTGTCATATTAGTGACAAGTTGGACAATGTTTTGTTTTTTCTATCAACATTTAAATGTAAGAAACAAACTTGATACTAAAATAGATAAGCTTGATACAAAAATCGACAATGTTGAAAAATCGCTTAACGAAAAAATCGATAATTTCAAAGAATGTCTTAATGATAGAATTGAGTTGGCTCAAGACAAACTGGGAAGCAGAATTGACAGCTTATACGGATTTATGTTCACCGTTTGTGGCTTAAGACGTCCAAATGAAGGAAATGATAGAGGCGAACAAAACCAAGTTGCATAAATAAAAAAGTTTAAACATAAAAAACGGCTTGTATGAGCCGTTTTT
The DNA here is from genome assembly GCA_022009935.1 of Candidatus Melainabacteria bacterium. Taxonomy (GTDB): domain Bacteria; phylum Cyanobacteriota; class Vampirovibrionia; order Gastranaerophilales; family Gastranaerophilaceae; genus UMGS1477. The sequence continues at coordinate 385,881 of CP091731.1, forward strand.
TGTTTTAATGTAAACTTTTGTAACAAAAAAAGTATATACTATGAAATTAGATTATGATCAATGTTTTTATAAATATATAGAACAAAAAACTAAGGAGCTTTTTATGAGCGTTAATTCAGTCAACGGAATATCACAAATGCAAAATGCACAAGGAGTGTCATTTGGTTCATCAAACCAAGATGATGGCAGTGGACTCAGACATAGGAAAATTGTTGGTTGGTACTGTTTTAGTCGCTGCAGTAGCAGGAGTTGGCATTGCAGGTTACAAATCCGGAAAAACATTAACAAAAGAAGGTGATGGTGTGCTTACAACTTTTTGGAACGGCATAAAATCTTGGTTTGGCAAAAATGGCGATGATGTGGCACAGGTGGCTAAAAAATATGTTGACTTAGATGACGTAGATTCTTTAACAGATTCCAAAAAGATAGCAAAAGCACAAGAGGTTTTAGATGCAACAAAAAATAATTTAACCGTAAGTAATAATAAAGCGTTAAAACATATGGAAAATATTGAAGACATAACAAATTCTTTATTTAAAAAAGGAGAAGATGGCAAATTAACAGAAGATTTTATTGATAAAATAGATGATACATTATTTGCAAAAAATAAATGGTACAAAAGGGCTTGAAGGCGCATTTGAGCTTACTAAAGATGTAAGTTAAAAATAAATGGCACAGAGGGATTAAATAAAATTAAGGCTTACTTTAGTAAAGATAAAAATGGTATTATTGATTTAAGTTCGTATACATTACAAGAAAATTCAGAAATTAGTATAGAAAATCTTAGTAATTTATTTACTAACAAAAAGAATTATTATTCAAACAAATATGATACTACGTTATATCATCTTCGAATTATGGATACTTTGAATAATAGATTAACAGTTGATGATGCTCAAACATTATTTGATAGCAACTTTATAAAAAACACAATTAACCAAAAAGCAGATTTCGAGCAAATGGCAGAGCTTGAATATTATAAGGAGCATCAAGATTTATTAAGAGCAAGAGCAAAAGATGCAGGCATTGGTGAGGACGACATAAAGAAGCTTATTTCCATCTGGGGGGGAGCTAGCCCAACAAGTCCTTCTGTCCAACCAAGTAGTAGTATATTCCCTTCTTTAGAGTCATCATACCCAACTACTGAACTTCCTACACCTACTATATCAATAGAAGACCTAAATGCACGGTTAGCAAATTTAAAATAGATTTTCAGACAACAAAAATTTTAATTTGTATCAAAGATATTTTTGGCAAATATGCTAGTGTAAAATTTTTAATCAACATAAAAAATCCGACTTTAAAAATCGGATTTTTTTATTTATATTATTAATTCTATTAAAATAATTTAAAATATCATGCTGCTTTGTTGCTATCATCTTGTCTATCAAGCACATCTCTTTTGTATCCACACAAGGTGAACATAAAATTGTATAAACTGTCAATCCTTGAGTTTATTTCTTTCGTGTTTGAAGACATTTCTTTTCTAAGTTTTTCTTCTAAATTGTCAATTTTTTGATTCAAACTTTGTTCGACATTGTCGATTCTTACTTCAAGCTTGTCAATTCTTTCTTCAACCTTGTCGATTCTTTGGCTCAAACTTTCTTCAACCTTGTCAATTCTTTCTTCAACCTTGTCGATTCTTTGGCTCAAACTTTCTTCAACCTTGTCAATTCTTTGACCTAATCTTACTTCGACTTTGTCAATTTTTGTTTCCAAGCGCTGGTAAAAGAAACCAAACATAACAACCATCGCAAGAATTGTGCCAAAATCCATTCGTTCAACTATTTTTAACAGAATATCCATTTTATACCTCTTTTATATTATCTATATTATAACATACATTTGAGGTGAATTTCAATATAAGCGAGGTACTCTGTTCTTAAAATATCTACTTTATCCCAAATTTTTGTTTTGTTTGATATATGTAAAAATGCCAAAAATGCAAGTCAATACAAAAAATCATTGTTACAAAAATTTGACCAAACATAATAAAATTCATATTATCACTCCCTATATTTACTTATAAGTTTTACAAGCTCAATTCGTTTAATAAAATATGCGTTAAATAAAAGACAAAAAGAAAACTATACCAAACATTCCTAAAATAATTCTTAGGACATTTGGTTCATATGCAATAAATGCCAAAGAACTTCCGCCAAGAAGAAACATTGCACTCCAAATATGATTCATTTCGTTGCGTATTGAAGTTAATTTTTCTTTTATATAATCGTTCATAAAATAAGTATACATAATCTTGTTTGCAATTTCAATACAATGTGCTAATTAATAACATTGAACTAAGCAAAATAATTATGTGTTTAATAAAAAGTATTGCTTGAACTTCAACGCTTTAAACAAACAAAAAGTCAATCCGCGTTGGTGAACAAAGTCTAAAATTGAACGCACGAAATTCGTCATATAAAAAACATGTTGGTTGGGGTGAAACTAGAAGTTTTTTTTATTTTAAAGTCCTCCGGACGGGGTTACTGTCTTGGATTTGCTCCGTTCCATCCGTACGTCAACTCTTCTTGTAGGCAAGACGGCAATCGAGCCGTACAAGGGAGGGTGCCCTTTAGGGTAGAATCCGCTGCCTCAGGCGGAAAAAGTTATTTAATTTTATGCTTCAATGAAAATTTCAACTCTTCAAGTTCATATTTAAGCCTATTTAACTCGCACTTTACGGGGTCAGGAATTCTGTTATGACAAAGTTTGCCCTCTTGTGAACATTTATAAGCTTTTTTGACAATCCTGCCCGGAATGCCTACAACTGTTGAATATTGAGGGACATCATTAACAACAACAGACTGTGCACCAATTTGTGAATTTTCGCCAATAGTTATATTTCCAAGGATTTTTGCTCCGGCACCTATTATAACATTATTTTTTATGGTAGGATGCCTTTTTCCATGTTCTTTACCTGTACCGCCTAAAGTTACACCTTGATAAACCAGCACATCGTCTCCAATTATTGTAGTTTCTCCAATAACAACACCCATGCCGTGGTCAATAAAAAAACGTTTTCCAATTGTGGCACCGGGGTGTATTTCAATGCCTGTTAAAAAACGAGAAATGTTTGAAATAACTCGAGGTATAAATGGTATTTTCCAATGGAGCAATTTATGGGCTATACGATGAAAAATCAAAGATGCAACCCGGGATAACAAAACAAAACCTCAAAAATATTGACTGCCGCCGGGTCATTTTCATAGATTGTATGAATATCTTCTTTAATTTGGTTAATATATTTTATAAGTCTCATTATAATATTTTACATCCGCTATAAATAAAGTGCAATAAACATTTAAGCTAATTTATTAATGCAACTTAATATAACTTATAATTATTAATAATTTAATTTGCCAAACCACAATATTTAAGGTATTATAAGCTTGTTATGGTTTACAATGTTAAAAGGAATATAGAAGCAAATAAGAGTGTAATATGCTTAACCGCATTTAAAGCTTTTGTGCTGTTCAAATATTTGTTACATTCACCTTTAACTATGGATGAAATCATTCAACTATTTGAAAAAAACAGCGTTATCGATAAAAAGTTTTCAAAAGATACAATCTGTATTACAGTAAACACATTAAGAGAACTTGGATGTGACATTGAAAAACCAATACCCAAAAATGGTAATAAGTATATTTTACATTCACATCCTTTTGGGTTAATTTTAAACAAAAATCAACTAAAAACTTTGGAAGAAATAGAAAAAGATTTCACAAATTCTAACAATTGGCAACTTGTGATTGAGACTGGCAAACTTTGGGAAAAAATTGCACTTTTAACTAATAATGAAGAAATTATTGAAAAAATACGTAGCTTTAATCCTTTTAACAATGTAAATGATAATATTTTAAATGAATTAAAAATTCACTGTAAAAACAAGTCTAAAATAAAAAGTTGAATATTTCGATCCTCGTAAAGGTAATTTAACTTTGGATGTATTATGCGATTACATTTCAAGTGAAAATGAAAAATTGTATTTATGGTGTTATAACTATAAATATGAATCCGTAAGTTATTTAAGAATTGATAGAATTTTAAATATCATTTGTGTTTATGCAAACAGTGAAAAATTTAATTATCCTCAGTTTGATGTAATTTATACTCTTAAGGGTCAAACACGCTGCACTTTCTTTAAATCAGACAATGATGAAGTATTAGAAACAACAAATGAATCTATTAAGATTAAATCAACTGTTATGAGTGAATTTAATTTTTTGCAAAAAATATTAAGTTATGGAAATGATTGTAAAATTATTGAACCTCAATGGTTAAAGACAAAACTTTTAACAAAACTTAATTTAATGAAAGCAATATATTATGATAAACAATCCAAAAATAAGTAATACATGTTTAAGAGTTTTTGAAGTAATAAAATTATTAATTCAAAAACCGTATACAATTGAAGAATTAATTACTCTTTTAAGCGAAAAAGAGGGTAATCGCAATATTTATACACAAGAAACAATTATTAAATACATCACAACTTTAAGAGTTATGGGACTTAATATTGCTAAAGAAAAAAGGAAATTTGTCTTAAAAAAAATATTCTATTGACTTAAATTTAAATGAAAAAGAGTTAAAAACTTTAGAAAAAATTGAAAATTATATTATTAATGAAAAAACAACAGAGTTGTTGCACTGAATTTAAAAAAGCTTATTGGTACACTTGAAAAATGCTTTGATAATGAAACCACAAACAGATATAATACGAATTTTTCATTTTTATCCGTTGAAAAAAGTGTTAATAACCTAAATGATATACCACTTATAAATAAATTTGAAAAAATTTGTAACGACCAACAAAAATTAAAAATTGATTATGTGGATATTAGTACAAAAAATACAGATACATATTATCTTGAGCCAAAATGTGTAAAAATCATTAATAGACAAGGATTTTTACAAGCTTATGATACCGAAACAAATGAATTAAAATTATTTTTACTAAGAAATATACGAAAAGTTGTACAACGTCCACAAAAAAGCCAGACAAATGTGGTATTCAAATGAAGTAATTTATCGACTTGATTCCGAGTTTGCTAAAATATATAAACTTAAAACTGAAGAAAAATTACTAAGTCAAGAAAGCGACGGAAGCATTATAATTCAAAACTGTGAAGAAGATAAAGAAACTTTTTTAAGAAGACTTTTAAAATACACGACACATTGCGAAATTATTCGTCCGGAAAAATATCGAAAAAAAATGTTAGCGTTAATTGAAAATACTATAGATATCTATAAAGAAGATGCATATGAATCAGTTAACATTTAAAAAATGTATAAAAGAGTTAACAAATCTTTCAATTCCAATGGTTATGGGAAATTTGGGATTAATGTTAATTGGAATAACAGATATACTTGTTGCTTCAAAACATAGTATCAATACTTTAAGTGCAATAAGCATTGCAAACGCCATTGTCTTTTGTATTTACATTGTCGGAATTGGTTTAATGTCAAGTATATCAATAGTTTTGTCAAATTATAGAGGCGATAAAAAACCGACAAAATTGTTTTTGACAACTGTGATAAATTTTTCAATAATTTTAAGCATTATTCTTGGAGCCATTTGCCTTCTTTCCGTGCCTTTGATTGACCTTATGGGGTTTGAACAACAACTCGTTCCTATAATTAAAGACTATATTTTTATATCATCATTTTCCTTTTTTGGAATGTATCTTTATCAAAGTTTAAAAGAATTTTTGCAAGCACACGAAATTGTATTTGTGCCAAATATTATTCTAATTTTTGCAGTATTTTTAAATTTGGTGCTGAATTTGGTTTTGGTTTTTGGTTTCAAAAATTTTAACGGTTTTGGAGCCATTGGCTTGGCTTATGCAACCTTGATTTCAAGAACATTTATGGGTGTTTCACTTCTAGTGTATTTGTTTAAAATAGTAAAACAAAAGTGCTTTTTTCATGTTGATTTTGTCAAACAGCTTCTGAAAATCGGATACCCGATTGGAATAGCTTTGTTGCTTGAGTTTTTAGGATTTAACATAATTACCATTTTAATGGGTAAACTAAATGGCATTTATGCCGCTTGTCACACAATAATCATTCAAATAATTTCAATTGCTTATATGATACCGCTTGCATTGTCAAACGCACTTGCTATAAAAATAGGGTATTATAACGGTGCAAAGGATTATAAAGGAATACTAAAATATTCTCAAACAGGGACTTTCTTGGCTGTTTTTGTGATGTTCTGTTTTGGCTTGACATTTTTCATGTTTCCAAAAGAATTGATATCCATTTTCAGCTCAAACACAGAAGTTCTAACGCTTGCAATTCCTATTTTAATGATTGCATCAATATTTGAAGTAGCAGACGGATTTCAAGTTTCTTTAAGCGGAATATTAAAAGGTTTAAAATGACAAAAACTGTTTCAGCTTGTGTCATATCAGGTTATTGGCTTTTTGGAATTCCTCTTGGGTTTGTTCTTTGTTATAAATACAATATGTTGCTCAAAGGTTTTTGGATAGGTCTTGCCATTTCTTTCGTTTGTATTGGTATTATTGAATCAATAATCGTTTTATATAAATTTAGGAAGTTAAAGAAAGTATATTAAGTATTTATTTTTTTGATGTTTCTGTTGTAAAAGTTTTTTAACCGCATCGCTTCGGTTTGATTTTTTCTTAGAATCCTCTACATCAAATTCATAACCACAATTTCGTTTTGCTTTTCTAGATAATGCATCAAATACTTCTTCTTTGTCGCCTTCAGGAATCCTGGAATGAGTTTTAGCCCACTCTGTATATAATTCATCTTTTTGATCATCAGTTAATGATACTTCTGAATCTGAAATTTGTTCCTTTAACTCGCTAAATGATGTTATGTTAGATATATCTGTCTGAATTTCATTAAATGCCTCTTCTCGAGCTTTTTTAGCTTCATCTCGAGCTTTTTTAGCTTCTTCTTTGCTTCGTGTTTTTGCAGATGATTCATCATGAGATAAAATAGTTTCTATTCCTTTTCGAATATCATCATCTTTTTATTTTACTAACTAATGATTTAACAGCATGACTTACAACATGTGAACATTTTGTACATACTGTAGAACAAGTTTTGCTAAGCCATTGGCTTTTTTCCATCTATCATTTTGAGCAAAAAGCCACCAAGCTTTCCATCCTGTCCCATTGCTTCTGCTATATTATCTGTTTCTATTTCAACACTATCACCATGTTCATTAAAATTTAAATGGAGCATTTTTTTTAGAAAAAATTTGCCTAAACCGGAATTACTAAAGCCGGCAAGAACTTGTGCAACAGTCCCTCCCTTGTTTTTGCAATATTGGTTTATGCCCTCAGACATACCACCTACCAAACCGCCATTATCAATTGCCTTACGCACTTCTTGAGCGGCACCAAAGGTAGTTTGCGCCTGATTCCAAGCAGCTTTCATTTGTGATGGGATACCGTTAGTTTTCATTGCAAACCTTTTCTTTTATCTTTATATATATATAAAAACATTTTATATACAAAAAATACATAAAATATATATTTTTTTAACAAAAGTTTACAATTATTCTATTAAAAATTAGTTTTCTTCAATAGCTTTTGCACAATCTTCACAAATTGTCAGATATTTAGAATTAACACCCAAATCACGATATTTCCAACAACGTTCACATTTTTCACCGTGAGCTTTTTCAACAAAAATTGTATAATCCTCTGTTTCAAGTGTATTTAAAGCATTATCTTTATTTTCATCAACAAGATAAACTTGAGAAACAATAAATATATTTGCCAAATCATTTTTATATTTTTCAAAAATATTGTTTTGTTTTTTAGGATTTATACAAATTGAAACTTCAAGTGAACTTCCAACCGTTTTATTAGCTCTCAATGGTTCAATAGCCTTTGTTACTGTTTCACGCAAATTCAAAATATAAGAGAATTCTTCATTCAAGCTTTCATTATTCCATAGAGGGTTAACGTTTGGCCAAGAAGTCAACAAAACGCTTTCAAGATTTCCTTTTTGAACATCCGGCATTGCTTGAAACATTTCCTCGGCTTGGTGTGGCATAACGGGCACAAGGATTTTTATTAGTGCTTGCATTATTTCATATAAAACAGTTTGAGAAGCTCTGCGTGATAATGATTTCTTTCCTGCAGTATACAATCTGTCTTTTACAATGTCCAAATAAAATGCACTTAAATCGCCTGCTGCAAAATTTTGAAGGTATTGAAAATATTTATAAAACTCATAGTCTTCAAAACTTGCACTTACATTTTTAATCAATTCATTCAATTTGTGAAGTGCAAATTTGTCAAGTTCTTCAAGGTTTTTATATTCTACATAATCAACATTGGGGTCAAAATCAAAAGTGTTGCCAAGCAAAAATCTTACTGTATTGCGAATTTTTTTGAATATTTCGACCAAATGTTTCATAATTGTGTCACCGATTTTGACATCGTTGCGATAGTCGATTGAGGCAGCCCACAGTCTTAAAACGTCGCCACTGTAGTTTTTATGACATCTTGAGGGGTGATAAAATTGCCCAAAGATTTGGACATTTTGCGTCCTTCACCGTCAAGCACAAAACCATGAGTCAAGACATTTTTATAAGGTGCTTCGTCGTTTATTGCAACAGATGTGAGCAATGAAGACTGGAACCAACCGCGATGTTGGTCAGAACCTTCAAGGTATAATTCTACAGGTGTTTGCCCGAGTTCTTCTTTTCTTTCGTTAACAACAGCACTCCAAGTCACACCTGAGTCAAACCAAACATCCATAATATCGGTTTCTTTTTTTATTTTTGAACTTGAGCATTTTTTACATTTATAGTCTTTTGGTAGCAAGTCTTTTGCTTCATATTTTTCCCAAGCATCAGATGACTCTTCTTTGAAGATTTTTGCAACATTATTTATAGTTTCATCATCACAAATGATTTCTCCACAATCTTCACAATAGAAAACAGGAATAGGCACACCCCAAGTTCTTTGGCGTGATATGCACCAATCGCTTCTGTTTTCAACCATTTTAGAAATTCGATTTTCACCTGATTTTGGCACCCAATTTACTTTTTTTATTGCATTTAATGCATTTTCACGAAACTTGTCAACTCGAACAAACCATTGTGGTGTAGCACGATAAATTACAGGCTTTTTACATCTCCAACAATGCGGATACGAGTGAACTATGTCTTTTTGAGAAAGCAGGGCATTTTTTTCTTTCAATCTTTCAATGACAATTTTATTTCCTTCATAGTACGGAACACCTTCTAAATCAGGGCACGCATCAGTCCAGCATCCTTTGCTGTCAAGCGGTGAAAAGACATCAATGCCATAACGACAACCAACTTCCCAGTCTTCAAGACCGTGCCCTGGGGCTGTATGAACCAGACCGCAACCTGCTTCAAGTGTAACGTGATTGCCCAGAATAAATTTTGAAATTCTGTCATAAAGCGGATGTTTTGCTTCAAGATTTTCAAACTCTTTTCCTTTTAAAACACCTATTATGTTAATTTTTTCAGCTTCAAATCCGACTTCTGAGATAAAATTATCGGTCAAATCTTTTGCAATGATATAAACTTCATTTTCATATTCAAAGATGTTGTAGTCAAAAGCTTCATTCAAACATATTGCCATATTGGAAGGAATTGTCCAAGGTGTTGTAGTCCAAATGACTGCATACAAAGGTTTTTCAATGTTGGCATTAATTTTATTTAAAATTTCTTTTTTGAGTTTTCACAAACTTCAAATTTAACATATATTGAAGTTGATGTATGGTCAGCATATTCAACTTCTGCTTCAGCCAGTGCCGTTTCACAACTTGCACACCAATAAACCGGCTTTAACCCTTTTTCAACATACCCCTTTTTATACATTTCACCAAAAAATTTTAATTTGATGAGCTTCAAAATTTTTATCAAAAGTCAAATATGGATTTTCCCAGTTGCCTAAAACACCAAGACGTCTAAAGTTTGCTTCTTGTCCTTTCAAGTTTTTCAACGCAAACTCTCTGCATTTTTGTCGCAATTCGTATTTTGAAATGGCATGTCGACCGCCTTTGACAGTTTTCACAACCGCATTTTCAATCGGCAAACCGTGACCGTCATACCCCGGAACATAAGGTGAATAAAACCCTCTTTGTGTTTTATATTTTAAAACTATATCTTTTTAAAATTTTATTTAAAGCCGTACCGATGTGGATTTTGTCAGAACTTAAGTATGGAGGTCCGTCATGAAGAATAAACTTGTTTGTTTTATCTTTGTTTTCTATCATTTTTTCATAGATATTTATTTGTTCCCAAAATTTTTGAGTTTCAACTTCTTTTATTGTTGCATTGGCTCTCATTGGCAAAGTCGTTTGAGGCAAATTTAAAGTATCTTTATAACAAGCTGTTTTCTTTTCTTCCATGCTTTTGACTCCTCGCATCATTTAACTATTATTAAATTTATGATACAATTTTATCATAGATTTATTTTAAAGTATAATGTTATTATGAAAAAAAAGTTATCAATAGCCTTTTTATGGCATATGCACCAACCTTTATATAAAGATATCAATGAAAATGGCATTTATTATATGCCTTGGGTCAGGTTGCATGCCGTCAAAGACTATTTGGATATGCTTTTAATTGCTGATAAATATGACAAAATAAAACTTAATTTCAACTTTGTTCCTGTTTTGCTTGATGCTTTAATTGATTATACTGATAGTAATACACATGATATTCATTCAAAACTTACTGTTACGGATGTTCATGAACTTACTTTTGATGATAAAGTTTACATTCTTAATAATTTCTTTGATGCAAATTATCGGCAATATGATAAAACATCATCCATATTATGAAACATTATACAAAAAACGACTTACCATTGAAGACACAAATGTTGAATGTTTTTCAGACCAAGAATATTCTGACATTATGGCTCTTTTTAACATTTCTTGGATGGACCCTTGTTGGAAAGAAATTTATCCTGAAATAAAAACGCTTACTGAAAAAGAAAAAAATTATACTCTTGATGACAGACAAAGAATTATTGAAATTCAAAGAGATATAATCCGAAACATAATTCCACAATACAAAGAACACCAACAAAGGGGTAAAATTGAACTTCAAACAAGCCCATACTATCATCCGATTCTGCCGCTTTTGTTAAACATGAAAGATGCAAAAGCATCTGCAACAAGATATCCTCTTCCCAAAGGCGATTTTAACATGAAAGACGATGCTTACAAACAAACAGTTAATGCTTTGGATAGAATGGAAGAACTTTTTGGAAAAGACCAAAAGGAATTTGGCCTTCTGAGCATTGTATTTCAAAAGATACTCTGGATTGTCTTATAAAAGCAGGTGTCAACTGGACTTTGTCCGATGAAGGTGTTTTGTCTTCTTCTTTAAAGAAAGAGTTTATTCGCGACCATCGTGGCTCAATCATTGACCCATACGATGTGACTCAAGTTTATAATTACAAAAATACAAAAGGTGATATTAATTTAGTTTTTCAGAAACAGCGTTATTCCAAACCTGATAAGTTTTGAATATCCGCTTCATGAAACAAAAGACTCTTTAAATGATATATACGACAGAATTAAGACCATTCAAAGCAAATTGGAAAATTCACCTTCGGATAATCATTTGCTGCTTATTGCTATGGACGGAGAAAACAGCTGGGAAAGCTTTGAAAATGATGGCATTGATTTTTTAAACGGACTATATTCAAAAATCAACGAAGATACTTCCCTTGATTGTGTGCTTTTAAGCGACTATATCGAAAATAACAAAAAACACAACTGAACAAAATTACCCCCGGAAGTTGGATAAACCACAATTTTCAGCTTTGGATTGCCGAGCCTACAAAAAACCTTGCTTGGGAATATCTAAATAATACTTGTAATGATTTGTATAAATTTGAACGTCAGGGTGTGTTTTCGCAAGAACAACTTAAACAAGCTCGTGAGGAACTTCAAATAGCCCAAGGAAGCGATTGGTTTTGGTGGTATGGTGAACCAAACGACAGCGGACAAGATAACATTTTTGATTATTTATTCCGCCAACATTTAATGAATGTCTACCGCGCTTTGTATATGGATTATCCTGAATATCTTAATACTTCTCTTATTTCAAGCATTGGTAAACCTTCTCGAAATCAAAAAAGCTTAATAACTCCCAATATTTATGATACAAGCAATGACAATGTTTGGCAAAATGCCGGTTTTATTGAAATCCCTTCTCGACCTATTATGGAAGATAAAAAGAATTTTAAATAAAATTTTCTTTGGATGTGATAGTGACAAAATGTATTTTAAATTTGATTTGAATAATTTTTTACTTTCTGAATGCGGAAATGATTTCAGCTTAAATAATCAATTTAAAATATTCATATACTACAAAAAAAGAAGCAGAATTGTTGACTGATAATGTTTTAAATCAATCATCTGTTCGCACATTGATTAGCAATGATGACATTTATCCGACTTTAAAAGAAAAATATACAAATGAAGTTCAAATCACTTTTAAGGATAGAAATTGCGTATCAATACAATTATCTCAGGCCATCAGTAATAATCTTTGGGCTTACAGTTTGTCTAACAATGTTGAATATAACTTTGATAATAATTTATATATAAGTATTCCCTTTGATGATTTAAGTATAACAAAAGGTGAAAAAGTTGAATTTTGTTTTATTACAAGCATTTGCGATAAAACAGAAGAAGTTTGTCCGCAAGATTTATTATTGTCTTTAATACGACCTGACAATAAAAAAGTCTATAATTGATGAGTTGAATTATAATGAAAGTTTGTCCGTTTAAAAACGAAATATGCAATGATATATGTCCTTTGTTTATTAATCCTCAAGATTTGAATGATTATATGGTAAGCAAATTGACAAGTTTGGGAGTTATGAAAAAAGACGAGGGAATTTGCTCATTTAAAATCTTGAGCCTTTCACAAGCACGAACTATTTTTGAAAATAGCAACACGAATAACAGTTCTCGCCGATAACTTTATTTTAATCATCAACTTTAATCCGTCCGTCACATTTTATTTCAAAAGGTGCATCTTTAAAACTTTTTATATAATCAATGGCAAGCTTGTCTTTGTCATAATCAAAAACTTTAACGGTATCTTTTGTGCCATGTTTCTTTTATACAATCAGGGCATTCGTTGGCTGAAGAAACGTAATCATCCATTGCAACCAAATATTTTTTAGTTTTATCAGGATTTTCAATGTCAATTTTTTCTTTCTTTCCATTTCTATCAACAAATTCCAGTTTCTTAAGTTTACCTTCTTTAGTTATTTCATATCTAAGTCCGGAAACTTGAAGAAGTCCGGGTTTTGTATCATAGTGTTTTAACGATTTTGAAAAAGAATTTCAAAGCCTCAACCAAATCAGCTTGAGAAACATAAGCAAGTGTCATTTTGTTTTTAAAAGGAACAATGCTTGAAACATCTCTTGTTGAAATTTGACCGGTCGGAATGGTTCCACGTAAATTGCCACTGTTAATTAGCGCAATATCAGCATTCAATTGTGTTTTCATTCCATCTGCAATAAAACTTGCATACGGGTTTTCTGCTATAAGTTGATTTTGCGGGCATTTTTGAGCATATTTTAAAGTTCCGATAATTTCAGGAACATCATTAAAATATTTATTGGCAATGCATGTTGTAATTATATTCCTTGGATAATTGTCAGTTACTCTTACATCATTTTTAGCTTTGATAATTTTTCCGTTTTCATCAAATTCCAAATCCAAAACACCAAAGTTTTTGCCGTCACGACCTGCTTGAGTTATGATTATTGGCTCATTAGATTTTGAATAAAATAAATTTTCACCTTCTTTTATGCCTTCAATCAAATCGTGTGAATGGCCACCCAAAATAACATCCAAACCGTCAACATATTTTGCAATTGCTTTATCAACTTCGTAACCGCTGTGAGAAAGCAAGATAATTTTATTAATTCCTTTTTCTTTAAGCATATTTACTTCTTCTTGAATTTCTGCTATTGTTTTTGGGATATTGTCAACCGTAATACCTTCCAATTGTTTATTGCTTTGAACACGTTCAGACAAACTTGAAGGTTGCACACCAATTATTCCATATTTGTTTCCATTTATTTCTTCAATACTTGAACGCACAAGTTTTTCTTGCAATTTTGACCCGTCTTTTGGATAATTCAAATTCATCCCCAATATTTTTAAATCACTGTTTTTTATATTTGAGTGTAACTGTGTTGCTCCGGCATCAAATTCATGGTTGCCAAGTCCATAACCGTTTGTACCAATAAGTTGTAAAAAAAGATAAAGCTGTTTTATTAACAGCTTCATTCTTTCCAAGCATAATGTCTCCGGATGCAAGTTTTAGACCATCTATATTATTTGATTTTACATATAAATCGTGTGCCATTGCGGCGCTTGTCAACTGTTCCATACGAGGAATTTGTCCATGGACATCATTTATATAAAATATTGAAACTTTTGAATTTTTGCTTTTATTTGTTGAATTTTCAGAAACAACATCTGTACTTTTTGGGGGTTTCTTTAGATTTGTCTTTTGTTGGTATGAAACTTGTGTATTTTGAATGGGTTTATAGCTATACATATTATAATTTATATCAAAACTCATACTTTAATCCTTTATAAAATATTTCTATAATTGTTTAAACCACAAACATATTTTTTTTTGCCATTAAGTTTTGTAACAAAAATATTAAAAAATAACATTTTTTTTACGCACTATGTTTTTATTACAATATAAGTAATGTAGTAAAGTTAATTAGGTGGGAAAATGAGTACAAATCGTGTAAGTAATATTGCAAGTAATAGTGTAAAACAAACATTGAATTCAAAGACTGGTGAATTATTGCAAAGAAAGATAACACGAATGCCTTATGTCGATGTGGCTGATAGGTTTTTAAATGACAAAAAAACAAGCGATGCAATTAAAGCTTCTATGTTACCTGTTGTAAAAAAAGTTGAAAATGAAAATTGGCAAACTGCTTTAGAAACAGAATTTAATAAACCTGAAAATCAAAAAATAAAGAAAGATTATGAAAAAATCAAAGAAAACATAGATTTTGCAAAATTTCCGAAATTTAACCCAAAAACTTTAAATAAAATCATTGCAAATTTAAAAAACAGACAAGATTGGTTAAACAATTTACATGATGAAATTATTGAAGAGAAATATTTAAAACAAATTTTTCAAGATAGGCTTATAGATTGCTTCCCAAATAAAAATAAAATTCAAAGCATTCCAAAATATAATCCAACAAATTTCGAAACACAAAAAAATAACATAAAAACAACTCTTGAAGAGTTAGCCCAAAATGAAGAAACATTTCAAATAATTAAAAAGATTTATGTTTAGGTGAAAATGCAAAAGCAGATGAATATAAAGAATATAGTTTAGAAACTTGGTATCCATTAATAAATGAATTAAAAAAGTCAGACAAATTCGAAGATACATTAGTTTTAAATGATATTCTTAAATATATAAATAAAAGTGTAATGGAAGATAGAAAATTAATACAGGAAGCTAAAGAAAAGAATATTCCAAATGCTAATCCCAAAAATATTATTCCGTTTTTTAATGAAGAGCTTTTTGAAAAAAGCAAGTAAAATGAAAGGTAATCAACCATTCATGAATCATTATGAAACGTGTTATAAAGACAATATAATTCAAAAATATTCTTTACATTATGATAAAGACGGTATTGCAACAAAAACTGAAAATGGTTTTTATCATCTTGATTTAAATAAAAAAAGAAAAGACACCTCAGGTGAACTTCACGAAAACGAATTACAATTTATAAGTCCAGATTCATGGTGTACAAAAAGCTTCAATAGTAAGCAATACAAAGAACTTGAACACTTTTACATTATATTAGATCAAAACAAAAAAGTTAAGATAGGCTCTGGATATGATAGTTCAATGAAATTTTATGAAATAACAGATGAAAATAATTGTATAGACAATATCGATATTGATTTAATCGAACAAATTTCAAGCTTATATACTAGTGAAGAATTAAAAAATATTAAAGAACAAAATCTTGCACATAATTTAAGTCTACTAGTCTTATATTCAATTACTACAAAGAATAATTATTTCAATAAGTTAAGTGAAATACAAGGTGAAGATGAAAAAAATAAATTTATAAGAGAAATAAGAAGTTCTTATCAATCTGCACTTAAAAACTTAAATTTAGAAACACTTACAAAGGATGAACTTATTGGTGGACTTTTGAATCCTCAATCTAAAGAGTATATAAATTTAAATCATGTTAAATTATATCTTGAATTATTAGAATTAGATAGCACTCTTGATGACAAAACAATAGATCGGTTTCGTAAGTTTAATCACACATGCTATTCTTCGAACCGGTTAAAGGAAGCGCCAGATTATGAAGCACTTGGATTTCCGATTCAAAATTATTCATCACTA
Source organism: Candidatus Melainabacteria bacterium (assembly GCA_022009935.1). Lineage (GTDB taxonomy): Bacteria > Cyanobacteriota > Vampirovibrionia > Gastranaerophilales > Gastranaerophilaceae > UMGS1477. The sequence continues at coordinate 402,299 of CP091731.1, forward strand.
TTTAATGATATTGTTTCTTTGTCACACACAGATCTTGATCTTGATTATAAAAGACCTGATTTAAATATATTAGACGACAATACTCTTACGCTACCAGAGGTTCCACCATTACCACCATTACCACCATTACCACCATTACCGCCTCAAGCTTGAATTTAGATATCGTTAACTTTTAGCTTCAATAACAGCTTGAGCAGCAGCAAGTCTTGCCTGAGGAAGTCTAAATGGAGAACAAGAAACATAATTTAAACCAAGTTTATAGCAAAACTTAACGCTTGAAGGATCTCCACCATGTTCACCACAAATGCCACGTTTTAATCCGGGTTTAACTTTTAAAGCTTTATCCAAAGCTATTTTCATCAAACACCCAACGCCTGTTTGGTCTAGCCTTTCAAATGGATTGTTTGGCAATATACCTTTTGTTAAATAGGCATTCATAAACTTGCCTTCCGCATCATCACGAGAAAAAACCAAATGTCATTTGAGTCAAATCATTAGTTCCAAATGAGAAAAATTCTGCTTCAAGTGCAATTTCATCAGCTGTTAAAGCTGCTCTTGGAATTTCAATCATTGTACCAACTTTATACTCAATTTTGACACCGTTTTTTTGCATAACTTCATTTGCAGTTTGTTCAATAATTTTGCGTGCTTCTTTTAACTCATTGACTGTTCCAACCAATGGCACCATTATTTCAGGTTTTACATCAACACCTTCTTTTTTAGCATCAATTGCAGCTTGAATGATGGCTTTCACTTGCATTTCATTGATTTCAGGATACAAAAGCCCCAAACGACAACCACGAAGCCCCATCATTGGATTGGACTCAGAAAGGATTTCAACAATGCCAAGCATTTTTTCATCGGCTTTAAAATCTTCATTTTTAGCTTTTTTAGTTGCAACTTTTTCAATCAACTCATCTTTTGAAGGTAAAAACTCATGTAATGGCGGATCCAAAAGTCTTATTGTCATTGGAAATTCACCCAACGCTTTAAACATATTATAAAAATCCTCCTGCTGCATCGGAAGCAAGTGATTCAAAGCTTCTTCTCTTTCTTCTTTGTTTTTTGCAATAATCATTTTTTGCACCCAAGGAAGCCTGTTGGGATCCATAAACATATGTTCGGTTCTGCATAAACCGACACCTTTAGCACCATATTTCAATGCATTTTCAACATCTTTTGGAGTATCAGCATTGGCTCGCACTTCCATTTCTCGTATTTCATCAACCCAAGCAAAGAAAGTATTAAAATCATCATCCATTTTCGGTTCAACAGTTTTAATTTCACCTTCCATAATTTCACCGGTTGAGCCATCCATTGAAATGATTTCATTTTTATTATAGACTTTTCCGTCTTTTGTAGTTAATATTTCATTTTTTAAATCTATATTCAAATCTTCACAACCAGCCACACAAGGTTTTCCCATTCCTTTTGCAACAACTGCAGCATGAGAGGTCATTCCGCCTCGTAAGGTTAAAACACCTTGTGAGCAAATCATTCCATGAATATCATCAGGACAAGTTTCAACACGAACAAGTATAACTTTTTCACCCGCTTCACCACGCATTGCCGCCTCTTCCGTGTCAAAACTATTTTGCCGCTTGCAGCCCCAGGTGAAGCCGCCAAACCTTTGCAATAATTTTTGCTTCTTTCTTAGCTTTCTCATCAAAAGCTTTCAAAAGAAGTTGATACAATTGGTTGGCATCCACCAACATAATAGCTTTTTCTTTATTAATTAAGCCTTCTTTTACCATATCACAAGCTATTTTAACTGCTGCTTTTGCAGTTCTTTTGCCGTTTCTGGTTTGCAAAATATACAATTTGCCCTTTTCAATTGTAAACTCCATGTCTTGAACATCTTTATAATAACTTTCAAGTTTTTTTCGCAATTTCAACATATTGGTTGTAAATTTCAGGCATTTCGTTTTTCAATTCAGAAATAGGTTTTGGAGTTCTTATCCCGGCAACAACATCTTCTCCTTGTGCATTTGTCAAATATTCACCATAAAATTCATTTTCCCCGTTTGATGGATTGCGAGTGAAAGAAACACCTGTTGCACTGTCATCTCCCATATTTCCAAACACCATTGTTTGCACATTGACACCTGTTCCAAGACGATGGTCAATATGATAATGAGTCCTATATGCAATGGCTCTTGGAATATTCCAAGATTTAAACACTGCCTCAATTGCCATTTCAAGTTGCTTATAAGGATCTTGAGGAAATTCTATCTTTTTTCTTCTTTTATTAAATTTTTATAAATAGGGATTAACTTTTTAATCCATCAGCACTCACTTCTGCATCAAGACTAACATTTTCTTCTTCCTTAATTTTTGATAAAGGATCTTCAAATTTTTGGCGGTCTATTTCCAAAACAACCGAACCAAACATAGTTAAAAACCTTCGATAACTATCATAAGCAAATCGTTCATTTTGGGTTAAATTTATTAATCCGACTATAGTTTGGTCATTTAAACCTAAATTCAAAATTGTTTCCATCATCCCGGGCATTGAAACTTGAGCCCCGAACGAACTGACAACAACAATGGATTATCCTTGTCACCAAATTTTTTATTTGTTTGCTTTTCAACATCTTTTAATGCATTTTTAACTTCTTCCATTAAACCATCAGGCATTTTATTTCCGTTATCAATATATTCCATACAGGTTTTTGTGGTTATTGTAAGTCCGGGTGGTACAGGTAAACCAATATTTGTCATTTCAGCAAGGTTTGCACCTTTGCCACCTAACAATTCACGCATCTTGGCATTACCCTCTTTAAAAAGCCATACTCTTTTCTCTTCCATAAAAGATGCCTCCTATATAAATAAAAATCTGTTAACTTTTTTAATACATATATTTTATTTTATTTTAACATATTTTTATATATTTGTGTAGATATAAAAAGGGCTATTTTGGTAAATCAATTTTATTTTTTTAAATTTAATGTTATAAATAAAGTATGTTTGATTATGAAACAATAAAAAAGCATTAGATGTTGAAATAGAATACTCGTATATTGATATACGGGGGAAAAAAAAATGTGCTTTTCTAAATTTATTTTAAATGAATTGTACAAAGTCTATAAAAAAAATGAAGACGGCAAAACCAAAATTCAAATTGAAGCATTTGAATATTACCCACAAGCTTCCTTAAGTGACAGAAGAAAAACAGTTAAAAATTTTATAAAATATTTAAAAAGAATTTAAAAGCGAAAAAGTAATAAATGATGAAAACAATTTTAAAAATATAAAAAATACGGATATAAAGTTTTTAAAAGGTGTTTCAGCCTAAAATTGCATATTACTATTACAAACTTGGGATTAATACGATAAACGATTTAATAACCTTCTATCCTAAAAAATATATTGACTATACTCTTTTCAAAACTATTTCAGAGCTTGTTGAAGGGGAGTTTTGCACAATAAAAGCAACTGTTTTATCATTTTCTATGTTCACTTCAAAAAGAATTTGACAATTGTTAAAGTCACATTAAAAGATGCAACCGGCACAATTGTTTTAAACTATTTTTTCAGACAAAATAATAAATATCTCACAAATAAGTATAGAGATGAATTTAAAAAAGGTTTGACTTTTTATAATAAGCGGAAAAGTTAAGTTTGATAGGTATAATGGCAAATACACCTTTGAAAACCCAAAAACAGAACCATATATTGTAAGTTATGACAATGAAACAAAAGGACGAATTTCACCTGTTTATCCTCTTTGTGAAAATTTTAGCGAAACAACTTTAAAAAGAGGTATTGAAACAGCACTTGATATTTATCAAAACCAAATTCAAGACATTGTGCCGGAATATTTACAAAAAAAATATAATTTTTATCACGCTATGAAGCCATAAAAGAAATTCACAATCCGACAAATTCCTATACACTTGAAGCGGCAAGAAACACCCTTTGTTTATGAAGAATTATTTTTATTTGAATTAAAAATCGCACAATATCGAAACGATATAAAGAATAATTACACATTAAAATTTGACATAAAAGAAAATAGTTTGGTAAATAAGTTTATTAAAAGCTTGCCTTTTGAACTTACCAATGCACAAAAAAATGCGGTTAATGAAATATTGAACGACCTAAACAGTCAAAAACCAATGAGAAGAATGCTTGAAGGAGATGTTGGTTCCGGAAAAACGGTTGTAGCTTGCATAATGTTGCTTGCAGCAATAGAAAACGGATATCAAACAGCAATTATGGCACCGACTGAAATTCTAGCCAGACAGCATTATAATAATTTTATAAAATGGCTTTTACCAATGGGAATAAGTGTCAGTCTTCTTTTAGGCTCAACAAGTCAAAAATGAAAAAAGAAATAAAGCAAGGATTGTTAAACGGACAAATCCAAGTTGCCGTCGGCACCCACGCTTTAATACAAAATGACGTTGAGTTTTATAACCTTGGAGCTTGTGTCATCGACGAACAACACAGGTTTGGAGTCAACCAAAGAAGCAAACTTTCAAACAAAGGCAATACACCTCATTTGTTGAGCATGACTGCAACACCAATCCCCAGAAGCCTTGCTTTAACTTTAAACGGGGATTTGGATATTACTATCATTGACGAACGTCCAAAAGGAAGAAAACCAATTATTACAAACTTGCTATCTCAAAATAATCGAAAAAAGGATATAAATTAATAAAAGACGAATTAAAGAAAAAACATCAAGCATATATTGTTTATCCTCTGATTGACGAATCTGAAACAATTTCCGCTCAAGCAGCGCAAACTGCTGCAATTGAACTTCAAGCAGGCGAATTTAAAGATTATAAAGTCGGCTTGTTGCATGGAAAATTGAATAATGATGAAAAAGAAAAAGTTATGAAAGATTTCAAAGACGGCTTGTATGATGTTTTGGTTTCAACAACCGTGGTTGAAGTTGGGGTTGATGTTGCAAATGCAACAGTTATTATGATTGAAAATGCTGAACGTTTTGGACTTGTGACAACTTCACCAACTTCGAGGACGAGTTGGAAGAAATGATAAACAATCTTACTGCCTTTTGGTTTCAAATTCAAACAATGAAGATACAGTTGAACGGTTAAATATTCTGACTCAAACAAACGACGGTTTCATTGTCGCTCAAAAAGATTTGGAACTTCGAGATCCCGGAGAATACATAGGAACAAAACAAAGCGGTATTCAAAATTTTAAAATTGCAAACATTGTAAACGATATTAAAACGCTGGAAAATGCCAAAAACGATGCATTTGATTTTATAAAAAACTATAATCTTGATGATTTTTCAATTTTAAAAGTTGAACTCAACGATGAAAATTCTATTTTGCAGGCAAACTAAAACATTTGATTTTATTGATTTTCAACCTAAAATATTAAGAAATATTAAGTATTTTTCACATATTTTATATAAAAAAGGCAATTTTTTTATATATTTTGTGTTTATATAAGTACGAAAGACAAAACAAAAACAAAAGGAGTTAATAAAATGGCAAGAGTTTTAATTTCAATGCCCGAAGGCTTTTTAGGACAAATCGATAAAGTTGCCGAAAATGAAAATCGTACACGTTCAGAATTAATTCGTGAAGCACTTCGAGCATATATGAATAAAGCAAATGTCAAATTTAATAAACAAGCTGTTAAAAAATGCATCAATATTAGAGGCATTACTAGGTTAAACTAAATTAGGAAAATGGAATGGGAAAAATCAAAAGCGGGTGATTTCACAAAAATCATCCTTTTTTATGCAAATTCAAGCAATAATTCACGAATAACCTTTGCAGCCACGGCAGTTGAAACACCGGAAGCATCATAATGTGGTGACAGTTCAACTACATCAATCCCTATGACATTTTTATTTTTAAACAACAATAGTTTTTCAATAAGCTCTTTATATGTCATTCCACCGGGTTCAGGTGTTCCAGTTCCTGGGAATATAGAAGGGTCAAGGACATCCAGGTCAATTGTTAAATATATTGGTATATCCAAGCCGTGTTCATTGAGTTTTTTCACAATTTCATCATTAGTTTGGCATAAAGTGTTATTTTCTTCCATAAACAAAAACTCATCCTTTTCACCGGAACGAATGCCGATTTGAATTAATTTGTCTGTTGAAATGCTATCTAATGCTCGTCTTATGACACTAGCGTGTGAAAGTTTTTGTCCTAAATATTGATGTCTTAAATCCGCATGAGCATCAAAATGCACAAGAAGCATGTTTGGATACTTTTCATAAGCTGCTTGTATTAAAGGAAGCGACACAAGATGTTCTCCACCGATTCCAAAAACGAATTTGTCATCATTAATTATATCATTAGCACAGTTTTTTTATTATAGATAAAGCATTTTCAGGGTTTCCAAAAGGCAAATCCAAATCCCCTGCATCATAAAACGAAGTGTTTTCCAATTCTCTATTGAAAACAAAAGAATATTCTTCAAGGCCATAGGAAGCATAGCGTATTTCATTTGAAGCGAACCTTGTTCCGGGACGATTTGAGCATGTCGAATCAAACGGCATGCCAAGCATCACCCATTTTGCTTCTTCATAAGTTTCTTTTGAACACATCCAGTTTTTTTGACAAAAAATAATCTTCATTCAACATAACAATTAATCCGCAATAAGTTCTTTAACGTAATTTGGCAACGCAAAGCAGGCTTTATGGATATCAGTATTATAAATTTTCGCTGTTTTAGAAATAAAAGAAGCACGTTTTTCATCAATATAATCAAGTGGTTTTACATCATTTGAACAAAAAGCCCAACTCCAAAAACCACCGGGGTATGTAGGGATTGATTCCCAAATATGGCTTAACAACAGGAAATACTTTATTTAAAAGTGAATACATAGCTTTCATTTCCTTTTTATCGGCTATTGGAGACTCAGATTGTGCAACCATTATCCCGTTTGGTTTTAAAGCGTTTTTAACATTTGTATAAAATTCTTCAGTAAACAACCCAACCCCAGGTAAAGTGGGTCTGTAGAATCAATTAAAATTACATCATACATATTTTTTTTATTTTTAATAAATTCGACTCCATCGCCAATAACGACATTAACTTTAGGGTTATCAAGTTCACAAGCTATTGTTGGCAAATATTTTTTACAAATTTCAACAGCCTTTCCATCAATTTCGCACATTGTAACATTTTCAACACAATCGTGTTTAACAACTTCACGAACGGTACCGCCATCACCACCACCAATAACAAGTATATTTTGGGGATTTTTATGAGATAGCATAGGGATATGGGTAATCATTTCATGATAAAAATGCTCATCTTTCTCGCTTGTCATAACAAGTCCATCCATAAGCATCATTCTTCCCAATCCTTCTGTTTCAATAATATCAACTGATTGAAACGGTGTTTTTTTCATGGCATAACGTTTCTTTAACTTTGACGGTTAAACCATAACCATAATCATTCAATTCAGTATATTTTAAATCCATATAAACCTCACATCATTACAAAATCGATACCACAACACATGTGACACTTAAAAAAGTGCACATTAAAAATATTAACAAAATCGTCACTTAGACTTGAGCTTCAACTTTAAAAGGAATTGGCTCAACTACATTATTTTTGCTAAACATGCCACGTTTTAATTGAGTAAATGAGCTATTTTTGCAACCAAAAGCTTTTTTCAAATAATCATGAGCAACCTTAGGATCGCAACTTTCACCGCAAGTAAATAAATCAACGGCAGCATAACCAAGTTCAGGCCAAGTATGTATTGCTAAATGGGATTCAGCAATTATTACGACTCCGCTTACACCAATCGGACTAAACATGTGAAAGCACTTCTGAATAACAGTAGCACCACACTCGACGGCAGCTTTTGTCATTTGTTCTTCAATCATTTTAACATTATTCAAAATGTTCGGATCGCACCTCAAAAAAATTCAGCTAATATATGACGACCTAAGTATCCGGCAGTTTCATTGCCAAAGTGTTGTATGTTTTCCAATTTCGCATATTGCTCCTTTCAATTTTTTACTTTTATAAATACTAAAGTATTTTAGCATAAAAAAGTTGACAAAAGACAGTACCTATGTATACAAATCTTTACATTTTGTTGTGTAAAAAAAATACTTGATTTTTTTTTTTATATTGTATTATAATTAATGTAAGCGATTGCGGAAGTAGTTCAGTGGTAGAATATCTCCTTGCCAAGGAGGGGGTCGCGAGTTCGAGCCTCGTCTTCCGCTCCATACTTAACAAAACGATTATTAATAAGATAATTGAAGACAGAAGTAAGCTCTATGCTTACTTTTTTGTCTTTATATGTGAAGTTCAAACATTCATCAAATCAAATGTTCTTGATGTTGAACTTATCGCTTTCAATTTTTCAATCAGTTTGTCTTTTTCGTCATGCCACTCATTATGCTTTTCTTGCCAATAATCGTCACTAATTCTTCCATCTAGTTTATCCATATATAAATTATCTATTTTTCTGCATAGGAATTAAGCAACTTTATTTGTGCAGGGATAGAAAAACCTTCTTCTTCCTGCCTTTTCGATGATACACGTCCATAACCAACTGCTAATTTCATAAACAAATTTTAACACAAAATTAGTATTCATTCATTAAAATGTTTGTTAAATTCAAGTAAAATTTTTTTATATGATCTTCTTTTATTTCTTTCGGTTCCTTAGGTGATAACAAAATTAATTCTAAATCTGTTGTTAGCCTTGGTCTATTAATTTTTAGATTAATTTTTGGCTTTAAACTATATTTCATTAAAACAAACCTTTTTGTAATAAATTTTTAAACTCTCTTATTTCAACCCTGCTTGGCAAAAAATCCCTGCAAAAATACGCGGAAGAAAAGTTGATTGCTTTGTCTGTGTTTTGATTTTTAAATTGCATCCTAGTTTCAAACATCAAAAGTTGTAAACCGATATTTTTAAATAATAGTTTTGGCGCTCGGTCATTAAGCCATGTTAAGGTCATAAACAGGCAAAAAAGTTTATTGAAACTGATTGCACGCTTGAAAATTTCTTTTTTATTCGTAAACGGCGGATTTGAAATTATCACATCCCATTTTTCAGGCTCGTATTGATAAAAATCTTGTCCTGTTGAAATGTGAGAATTAACAACATTGTAACCATTTTCTCTAAACACTTTTACAAATTCGCTTTCTTCCGTGTCAAACGGACACCATATTATTTTATCTTTGAATTGTGGCAAAAATTCAAGCAACGGCTCTACTGCGTATCTACAAGTATAGCATTCATCATTTTTGCCTTTGGATGTGAATAAAAATTCGTTAGTCATTACCTATTCCCCAATTTTTCAACTTTCCACTTGTACGCTCTCATTGGCAAGCCTTGCTTTTGCCTTAACCGCCATTCGTACACTCTGACACTGTTCTTCGATACACACAAGATTTGCGCTATTTCTTTTCTCGTCAGACCTTTTTCAAGCAACTTTTTTGTTTCTTGCTCCATTGGAGTCAATTCAAACAAATTAAAATAAATTTCACGCGGTAAAAGCTCTTTTTAAAGACTCGTCGTGCTTTAACATTCTTTCAAGTTTCCTAAACACGCTAGGGTTAAAATACTTGCTTATCTCTTTTATTGTCAAGCCTGATGGGGCAAGTCGGAGAAAATCCGCCTTGTTTTTCTCATAATCAAACAGCCGTCTTTTTTCGGGCTCTTGCTTACGTTTTGCATAACTGCTTTTTTCTTCCGGCAATTGAAACAAGCTTGGATCCGCAAACGCTTCTTTTATAAACTCGGAAAGATGTTGGCAAGCACCCTACCAGATTTGATGTTTTGAACATGTCGTTTCTTGCCTTGGCATTGCTTTTATTCTTGTCATTTTTGTTGTTTCTCCAAAAGTTCAGGGGCGTAAACTCTAACTTCCGCAACAAACATCAATTATATTTTTTCATTTTTACTTTTTCACTCATTTTCATCACCTCTTAAATTTTTTGTTGACATCTTGCATTATTTGTTCTCCTTTGTCTTGTTAATAATGTTTCTAATCTTTTCTGCTGTATTTACTGTGCCTTGTGAGTAGTGTAATACATCAGAGAGAATTTTTTCACAATATCCTTCAATCTCATCAAGCAGCATTTCACGCAAAATTTGATTTTCTTTTTGTAGGCTTTTATTTTGCTTTTTCAGCTCGCCTATTTGACCGAGCATTAAAACTTCGTTTGATATTTGCATTTTTACTCCTTTATTTTTTAAATATTTCTACGCTTGTTGGGGCGTAACTAGAAGTTTCTTTATTTTAAAGTCCTCCGGACGGGGTTACTGTCTTGGATTTGCTCCAAGCTCACAGAGCCGTGCCTTATGTGCCTTGCACAAGCCGGCACGGTCTGTTCGCTATCCGATTCGCTCCGCTCCATCCGTACGTCAGCTCCTCTTGTTGACGAAACAAAGTTGAGTCTTACAAGGGAGGGTCCTCTTTAGAGGAAAATCCGCTTTTTGTGGAAAAAGTAACCAAAACCGTACCCTAAAGGGCATCCTCCCTTGTACGGCTCAGCCTTTCAGGCTTTGCCTACAAGAGGAGCTACAACCCCTTGATTGTCACAGCTGTGCTAAATTCAACCCGAGCGGCCTTAACTCGTGCTACGCACTCAGACAGACGGCCGCTTGACGTTGTTTTATTAGCGGATTTCCGGACGGGCGGAGTCCCGGGGAGCGAAAAACCGGAGCCGGCAAGCCCAAAGGGCGACAGGCGGAGTGTTTTAAGCGAGAAGGAAATCCAAGAGAGTGATAATTGTTCGCAGCTGCATATGGGTTGCCCTTATTGCTTTTATTCCTATCCTTTTTGCTTTCATTTTTTCTTTTCCTTCATTTTTCAATATGCAATTTCACAATCTTATTTACTAAACTTTGGGGGGTTGTAGGGGCGGCTTCGCCGCCCCCTACGTGTATAATATCCGCCGTGGCTAGATGGCTTCACGAAAGTGAAGACAGCATGTCTTGGATTACGCAGCGTTCGGAACTATGCAACTGGGTTTCACAATTTTTACAAAATTGTTCCACTCCGTTCAGTTTTTGCTCCTGTGGAGTTTTCTTCGAAAACTCTTACGTCGCCTATTAACTGCTACAAACAAATCCAAAACTGAGCCGTTTTGGCTTTGTTTTACGCACGGCTTACGCCTTTTTCCTCACAATCAGGCAAGGCCAACTGTCAGCTCTTCTTGTAGGCGAGATGACAATCGAGCCGTACAAGGGAGGGTGCCCTTTAGGGGTAGAATCCGCTGCCCCAGGCGGAATAATATGCAATTTTTTAAACTTTTTATCATTTTTTCTTTTTCCTTTTCTGTTAAAAAAAGCGGGGCGGTATATAAATAATGGGTATTAGAATATTAAGGAGATGCCCCCCGCAATTTGCTATTGTCAAAATCGTTAATGCTTCTTGCTAGTGTGGAGGATAGATTTTATATTCAATCGGAGTAAATATTTGTGTGATGTTTTTGTTTCCTATTTGAAAAAAAGTATTTGAAGCATAAAATATATTGTTTGACTGATTTTCACAATTTGTGCAGAAAAAAGGATTTGATGTCAATTTTCCGCAGCGTGAACAAACATATAGCTTGCTTGGAAAGTTTTTGTTAAATTCCCTATCAGAATTAAATCGCATTATTTCAGTCATTTTGAGCCCCCCTTTCTTAAAATTTTCAAGAGACCAAACGATAAAAGTTTTGTCTCTAAAACTACTCTTAAGCTGCACTGTATCCCCGGTGTTTATTTTTGTATAGCCCCACACAACACACATTGTGCCGTCTTTGTTTTTTGCACTTTCGCAAGTGAACACTGTTTTGAACTTATCATTAATCAAGATGTTTTTTCTTTTTTATCTCTTGTATTTTAGCCTTGGGCACAAGTATATACGCATCTTTGTGTTCTTTTTTTCAAATTTGTTTTTGCTATCATTTTTTCTTTTCCTTCATTTTTCAATATGCAATTTCACAATCTTATTTACTAAACTTTGGGGGTTGTAGGGGGCGGCGAAGCCCCCTTACATAATAATATCCGCCGTGGCTAGATGGCTTCACGAAAGTAAAGACAAGCATGCCCCAGGCGGAATAATATGAAATTTTTTAAAACTTTTTATCATTTTTTCTTTTCCTCATCATAAATTACCAATTTCAAACACGTTCATAGCCTTTGTTTATAAGCTTTTCAAAGTTTGCATCATCACCTTCCGGAACTGCAAACTGGTATGTTACTGTTTTTCAAGCTCGCCGGATTCACCATAAATTTTTTTTGCGAAATGTGACAGTTGTGTATTTTTTTGTCTTTCATTGCTGTATCGTATCTGCATTTTTTTCTAAACTCTTTCACCAAAGCTATTGATGGCAATTCAGATGAACGATATTCGCTTAAAATCAAGTCGTAACATTTTTTGTAATTCCAAATTGTCAAATTCCTTAAAAGCCTGCTATAATCTTCCAAACGAAGCGCATCATTTTTACATTTAAAATATGTGAATAAATCAATTAAAAATTCTCCTTTACTGTATGCCATATGTTTTTTTGCTCCCTACAAATTATTTAACCACTCTATTCGTTCTCGTTCTGTCATTTTTTCAACTTTTATCGTCAATTCATCATCAATTGGTGCCGCACGGTTGTCATAAACTCCGTTTCTTAGGTCAGAATAGTTCTTGTCTTTGAGCAAAAAGCTCACCGATGGTTTGTAGCCGTTGCCGTCTTTGTCTTTAAACTCTCCGATATTTTTCATTTTTTGAAGCACCTCATCCAACGTTTCAAAAAAATCCGGTGTCACAGAAACCAACTCTTGCAATTGGTGGCACTGCACGGAACTTAGAAACGGTTCAGCTTTAAAATGAGCTTTGTAACGAGCTTTGAATTTTTTGACATCTTCACCAAAATATGGATCTTGTTTTGTTTGCAACCTGTTGTAATTTTGAAAATGTTCAGTTTCTTTTTTTTTCTTTTTTTCTGCATTTCATTAACATTAACATTTACATTTTCATTTTCATTTACATTTTCATTTACATTAGGTTTTTTTTCAGAAAAACCACCGGTTTTTATTTTCTTAGGTCGTCCGCCTTTTTTGCCATCCTCGTATCGCTTGTTATTTGCGGATAATTGAGGTTTTATCAATGTAAAAAGTTGGCTACAAATTTCATATTTTGTTTCAATTTCTTCATCATTTAAAGCAAAATTTAAAATTAAATCGTACATTTTTAATCGTTTTTTGTCGTCTAAATTTTTAATTGCTTCAAAAAACTTCTATAAAACACAAAACTTTCTCTCATTTTTTTTACTTTCCTGCAGTCAAAACCAATCTGTTTAAATTGTCGTACACACCAATTTGTTTTAATTTGCTAAATTTTTCACAAGCACGAGTAAGAATATTTTCTTTTGAAGGGAACAAATCAACTTCCTCTCCGTTTGTCATCTCAAGCGCCGTTGTTTTGATTATCCCCGACATTATCTTCACATAATTTTCAAACTTTTCTTTTTCGTAGTTTTTAATTTTTGTTTTTGTCATTTTTATACTCCTTTGTGGTAGTTCAAGATGGATTATATTTTTATATTCCAATCACTGTAACTGTTTCTAAATTGTGAGTTTTAACATATTCAGACAATGCCAAATTCACAAATCTTGAGCGTGAATAATTTTTTCATTGTTCGACATTTCTCAATACATTTAAACAATGGAATATCGAAGCCTACTGTTTTAATCATCTGTACGCTAAGTCCTTCCGTAATTTCTGTTTGGTTCATTTTTTCTCCTTTCTTGTCAAAGTCAAACCACACAAAGTTAACGGTCAACTCTTGCCGTTTTTTGTGTGTTTTTGGTATTATTAATTATTAAGTAAACTATTTAATTAGTTGATAATTAAATTATCTAATTGCAAGTATAGGAAATGAATTTATAGCATCTCAATACGAGGATGTCAAAGATGAAATCCTCGAAAAAGTAGAAAAAATGCTTAAAGCAAAGGGGTTATAGTTTGATAAAATTGAGTAGCTTTTTAAATATTTTAACTCCTTTTATACCAAAAGTTAATTTTAAAGCGTACAAGATTTGTGATAATTCATTTTTGTCATAAAAAACTCCTTTTTGCATTATAAAAAAACACAAAAAGAATAATTTTATGAATTTAATATTGTTGGGTTAAATAAATGTTTGGTTTAAAAAACAAAATAAGTACATTTTTACATAGTGTAATGTTTGAAAATTTTACTGCTATTTTTGGTGTTGGATTACATGGGCTTGTCATTGGTGTTATATCAACAGCTTTAATAGATGTAATTAATACACAAATAAAAGACACTAAAAAATATAAATCAAAGGAGAAAAAATGAAAAAAAATTGTTTGATATTTTGTTTTCTATTTTCTATAATAGGTGGTTTAAACGTTGCAGATGCAAAAATGGTTGTATTTAATACAAAAACTATGAAATACCACAACGTTTACTGCAAATGGGCACAAAAATGTACAGTTAATTGTATTAAACTTGAGCAAGAAAAAGCCATTAAAAAAGGTGGTAGACCATGCAAAGTTTGTGGTGGCTAAACTAGTTTAAATGGTGTCAAAAAAATTGAAACAAATGATGCTAAAAAATAAATTAGGTTGATTTGTTTTGAACTAGGACAACATCTTGAAAAAAATAAAAAAGTGATATAATAATACCATAGGGTGGCAGCTTGAGAAACTGCCGATAGCCTTTAGAGATCTAGATGGTTCTTATTCTTTTGAGTGGGAACCATTTTTTAATATGCATAAAATCAAAAAGATTAATAATAAAGTCAGATTGATATCATTCATACAGACCTCTCTTTCTAGTCGGACACACGCCCGAAGTCATAAAAATATTTGTGACGGTGTTCCTTTTGAAAAAAGCTATCTTTTTACCCTATGGTTATTTTTTTCAAAGTTCGATAATTAAGTATATCATAAAAGCTTCAAAAAAATTAATTGTTTATTAAGTAATGACAAATTTAAAAATTTTGTTTAAACTATAAAACGTAAATTGAATAATCTGAATTATTCAATTGCTCCCAATGAGGACACTGGGGTGACCTGTCCCCCAAAAGAGTACAATTAACTCGCAAGTAAATTCTATATTCAACCGGAGTCATTTTGCTTTTATCCCATTGTCGTCTTTATTGTTGTAGTAATACATATAATCGTCTATTACTTGAATAACGTGTTCAAAAGTTTTTAATCCTATTAAACATATTTCATCTTTTAAATTCAAAAAAATGATTCTATTACTGCATTATCTCTTGGACCGGCAGGAGATGACATTGATTGAGTTAATCCATGTTCCAATAATAAATCTCTGTAATCCTTGCTTGCAAATTGACTTCCTCTGTCTGAATGGATTATTTTTGAATATTTATTTCTTTGTTCTCAAATTTAATTCTTTCATAATTCTGGATATTTTCTTTTCTATTCATTATTTTTTCCGTGAATATCTTCTAAATCCATTTTTATCCTTCTAATTCCTCTTGCACCTTTTATTTCTTTCAAGTAATTTTTTGATATGCAGATTTCTTTTTGTAAATTTTTCCATTTTTTCCACCCTTTCTTTTTTTATACTACACTTGCTACTTTGTTTGTACACTTTTTAGGGGATAGTTCACACATAAGGCACGGCTCTGTTCGCTAGAAAGAAATCCAAGACGGACAACGACTAATCTGCAGTCCGTTATATAAACCTAAAGCAAAAAACATGAAGAAAAAAGATATAATTGGACTTCAACGCTATAATTAAGCAAAAGTCAATCCACGTTGGTGGATGAAATCAAATTGTTGAACACGCGCAGCCCGTCATATAAAAACTAAAACAAAAAAAACATGAAGAAAAAGATATAATTGGACTTCAACGCTATAATTAAGCAAAAGTCAATCCACGTTTGGGAAAGAAATCAAAAATTGAGGGGCGCTGTCTTGGATTACGTCGGGTTCGGAACTATGCAACTTCGTTTCATAATTTTTCACAAAATTATTTCACTCCGTTCAGTTCCTCACAATCAGGCGAAGCCAACGACGAATCCGCAGCCCGTCATATAAATTATCTAACGATTAAAAAAGATTTGAGTTTTCGTGGGGTTTTGTTGCTTGAGAATATTTCAAAATCCTTAAAATTGACTGAAGTTGAAGGTCCGCCATCAAGATTTAACGCTTTTTCAAATCCAAATGACATTAACACTCTTTGTAATTGAGGTAAAGACATAGGATTTTCTTTGCTTACAACGATAAAATATAAATCATTGCTATTTTTTTTCAAAGCCACAACACTTCTTGCTCTCTTTTGAAGCACTGAAGCCGCTTCTGTTATGACCTTTCCTTTTTCATCCTTCAATATAAAAAACTCTTTTTCCAAATCCATAACCGGCAAGATGATAGACCACCTTGAATAGAATGCACTATTGTTTCATTTTTTCAACTGCATCATAAGGATAACAAATGTCATATTTTATTTTATTTTTTTACTTTTAATACCCGAAATTCACCACGATTTGAAATTTTGTTCAAATGAGGCAAAATTTTTTGTTTTTAATTAAGTTTTCATTGTCTTTTAAATCAGCAGCCAATTTTTGATTGATTACAACATTTGAAGTTGTTTTTTGATTGCTTGGGTCAAAAAAGCCGGCATTTATAACAAGCTTACTTTTCGTTATGTTAAAAAACATCACGATTTGTTATTAAATTATCTGAAACATAAGGTACAACTTCAAATTTGCCGTTGTTGGGGATTCTAAAAACAAACACACCTTCAATTGGTTTTAAAAATTTAATTTCGTTGTTTTGTATAAACACTTTCCCAAAAGACGGACACACAAAAAATAATAAAAAGCAAAACACAAAAATATTCTACATTTCATCTTATAAATCTTTCATTTTTTTAATAATTAATATTGCAACAAACACCAAAATCGGCTGAATTGTTGATGTTATCCATGGATTGACGATTGATTTTTCAGCCAACATGTCAAAAAACGGCAATGTTATAAAATATGCAAAAATTACCCCAATTGCAGCGGTAAAACCAATGAGCCTTTGTTCTCGAACTTTTGAAAAACCAAGCAAACATCCCAGAATTGTAAATAAAAACACATAAAAGATATGCGAGTGTCGTTGAATAAGTTTATTTAAATAATAATTATATTCATCATTAAAGTTTTCTTGTTTCAACAATTTTAAATAATTTTTAACTCGTTATTTGAAATTTCTTTTTTTTTTTTTATTGAATATAACATCATTTTATGAACATTTGTAGCTAAATTTCCTTCGTTGTATATTTGATAAGTTTGTGGAGTGTCAATTTTGTCATAAACACCTTGTGAAGTTATATCATATTGCTTAACACCATAAAGAGTCCATTTTTGCCGTCATCAACAGCATAATCAGAAATGGTAATTCGAGATAAATCGCTCAATTCGTTAGCATTATTACTATTTTTATAAAAATCAAGTACAACAACGTTATTAATGTCATTTTTAGTGGTGAAATTTGACACAATAACCACCTGTTTCAAATCGTTATTAATATCTTTTATATTATGTACAAAATAACCATCACGCACACTATCTTTAATTTCGACAAGTCTTGAAGTTGAATATGGGATAAAATACCCTTCAACAAAGAAACACAAAACAGTTAAAGCTAAACTCAAAACAACAGGAGCTGCAACTATCCTTTTGAAATTCAATCCAATAGCTCGAAAATGGTAAGTTCACTATCTTTGCTTAACTTGTCAAAAGTGAACAAACTTCCCAACAACAACCCTGACAGGCAATGCCCGACCCAAAATTTCAGGTGTTTTAAAAATTAAAATTTTTATGGCAGTTATTGTAGTTATATCACCTTTCATCGCTTGTCTGATTGTGTTAAACAATGTTTCAGGTGCAATCCACACTATCATAAAAGGAATATACAAGCAAAAACAGCTTTGCAAACAGACATAAAGACGTACCTATCAAAAATACTTATTCTAAGCTTTTTTTAAAAGTTTGTCTTTTTTGTTTTTTTTTGCGTTTTGCTCTATTTTATCAGAAGCTATATTTTTTTCTTTTAAATTAATACTCATTAGTTTTATACACCAAAATTACAAAGTAAAATCTTTGCCTAAGTAAAATTCCTTGGCAACAGGGTCAACTGCAACATCTTCACTTTTGCCTGAAATTTTTATTTTACCGTCAAAAATAACATAAGCTCTATCAGTAATGGACAAAGTAGCTTTAGGGTTGTGGTCTGTTATTAAAACACCTAAGTTTTTTTTCTTTAGATAGTTTTTGGATATTATCCTTAATTTCGCCTATTGCAATTGGGTCAATTCCTGTAAATGGCTCATCAAGAAGAATGAACTCGGGGCTTGCAGCCAAAGCACGAGCCAATTCAACACGTCTTCTTTCACCTCCTGATAAGGCTATTGAAGGTTCTTTTCTCAACTTCGCAACCCCAAATTCATTGAGTAAATCTTCCAATTTTTGTCTTTTTTCTTCTTTCGAAAGTTTTTCATTTAACTCCAAAACAAGTTTTATGTTGTCTTCAACTGACAATTTTCTAAATATTGATGACTCTTGAGGCAAATATCCAATTCCTGCAAGTGCTCTATCTGACATAGTGACATTAGTTATATCTTCATCATCCAAATACACCTTGCCGGAATTTGCTTTAACAAGACCTACAATCATATAAAAATGTTGTCGTTTTGCCTGCACCGTTTGGTCAAAGCAATCCAACAACCTCACCTTTATTTACTGTAAAAAGATATGTCATTTACAACGCGTCTATCACCATATATCTTAACTAAGTTTTCAGCTTTTATTTGCATTCCCACAATCCTTCAAATCAAGTCCAACCCCTTGTGCATGTTTTTATTTGCATTTCCACAATCCTTCAAATCAAGTCCAACCCTTGTGCCATGTTTTTATTTGCATTTCCACAATCCTTCAAATCAAGTCCAACCCTTGTGTAAGTTTTTATTTGCATTTCCACAATCCTTCAAATCAAGTCCAACCCTTTGTGCACGTTTTTTATTTGCATTTCCACAATCCTTCAAATCAAGTCCAACCCTTTGTGCATGTTTTTTATTTTCATTCCCTTAACTTTCAGCGCAAGCCCAATTTTAATAATACCTGAAAAAATTATCAAAAACAACTTTTTACAATAGCTTTTATATTATTATCAACAATTTTATTTAATATTTTCTCTTGATTTAAATTATCCAGCCCATTTATGCTTTTTAATGTATTTATTATTTCACAAGTTATACGGTCATTTGAAGTTTCGAGTAATTTTTTTAAACTATTTTTTGCATCAAGAATTTGAAGTTCAGATATCAAATTTAAAGTATCCGTTAAAAATACAGAATTTAAATCTATATCTTTTATTAATATTTTTTTAATTGTATTTTAAATTCTTCATTATAATTTTCAAATATTTTTTGAATTTCATTAAGTTCATTTTTGGTATTTTTATTTTCATCAAATGTATATTCATCATTTTGAGTTATTAAATCAAACTTCAACATTGTGTTTAATATTACTAATGCTTCATTTTGATTAATATTTTGTTTAGAAGATAAATAATTTATAATTTGTTTTATTTTATAATTAAAAACTTCACATAATGGCAATATTTCACCCAATCCATCAATGATACAATTGAAACAAAAAGAGCTTCGTTTTTTCCTTGCTTGATTTCATCTGATATATCAACCAAATAAGGAATTTCACAAGCAATGTTTTCTTTCATGTGACTTTGCTTTAGGGCTTCATAAAGCTTATCTGCAAGTTTTTTATCTCCAAATGCTACAATAAATTTAACAGCTTTTTAAAACTTCAAAATCATCTTTTGTTTCAAGCTTTTGACAAGCTAATTCCAAGCCTGTGTAATCATTCATTTCCTTCAAACTTTGAGCACAATTGAGCATCAAAGGTTCAAAATCACAAAACGCGTTTTTTGTTTAATGCATCAATAGCTATAGTATCAGGAATATAATAAAAATATTTTGCACAATACAATTTTTCAATATCACTTGAATTATCTGCTTCAAATATTTCTAATATTTTGTCTGTTAAATCTTCATTTGCATATTTAACAAGAATTGAAACAACAAAATCATCCAAATTGTAACTATAATATTTGAAAAATTTTAACAGATTTAAATAATTTTCGTTGTTAATAACATGCTCAAATCGGGTTTTGACATTATTCTGAACAAAATCGAACAAAAATTCGAATTTTAAAGCAAAATATTCAATAAATTCTTCGTTACTATGACTATTTAAAACTTCATTGGCTGCTTTTAATGCCAAATGTTCATTTTACCTGTTAAATTTTTTAAACAAAACTTCTTTATTATCCATTTTTTTATTATAGAACATAATTTGATTTTTTAGTATCATAATATTATATGAAAAAAAATGAAGAATTGATTAAAGAAGTTAATAAATGTTCTCGTTGCACACTTTGTTTATCGGTATGCCCACTTTATCAAGCACAAAAAAGATGAAACAAAAAGTGCAAAAGGTTTTTGAATATAATTTATGGTATTTTATCAGGTAAGATAAAGTTTAATAAAAAAATTGATTTAACTTGTTTTGTATTGCAATAAATGTCAAGATTTCTGCCCAAGTGATATAAATTTGGTCGATATTTTATCCGGTTTTAAACATAATTTTAAAGCTTCAAAATATAACCCGTTTTTGTTTCAAATAAAATGGAATGCTTTTTCTATTATTCTTAAAATGTATAGAGTTTTAAAATTAAATCATTTTTTGAAAAAACAGTTTTTTGCAAACTTTGTCTTGCCGGAATGTTAAAATTGATAAAAATTTAAAGAAAATACCCAAAGACAAAAAAGTTGTTTTTTTTGAAGGATGCTTTAATCGTTATGTAAACCAAAACTCAAAAAATTCTGTGATAAACCTGTTGTCAAAAAATGGGTATCAGGTTGTTGTGCCGGATTTCGGTTGTTGCAATATAAACAGCTACTTTGACGGTGATTTTAGTTGTTTTGAAAAAAGTTGGAAAAACAAAATAAAAAAAATAGCTAAAGATACTGATTTTGTACTTTTTGATTGTGATACTTGTTTGAAATCATTTAAAATTTATGTTGATAAATTTGATAAAAATTTGAGTCTAAAAGCTTTAAGTTTTATTGAATTTGCAAATCAAACAGGCTTGAAAATTTTTGAGAATAAAAAATGCGAAAACATTATTTACCACAAACCTTGTCAAAGTGACAACACTTGCAAAAATATTTTGAAAACCAAAATCCCAAATTTGAAAGATATTGAAAATTTTGAAAAATGCTGTGGGTTTGGTTCTTTGCTTGGGTTTGAAAATTTTGAACTTTGTAAAAAATTGCAAAAGATAAATTTAACAGTGTTCAAATTAACTCAGGTGATACAATAGTGACAAGCTGTAATCTGTGTAAAATCGGACTTTTATTGGGGCTTCAGGAAAATAATATTGATAACGGCGCAAAAGTTATCAATATTTCTGAATTATTTTTATAACTTTTGCGCCGTTATTACCCTTTCAATGTTGTTTAAATCTTTGTATATTTTTACGTTTTGAAAATTATTGCTTAAAAATAAGTCTTCAACAAGGATTGATTGGTTTATTCCAATCTCAAAAAGCTAAAAAACCACTTTTATGGAGAAATTTTTGAGAATTTTGAATAATTTTCTTGTAAAAATCAATCCCTTGTTCATCATTGGCAAACAAAGCTTGGTGAGGTTCAAAATCTTTCACTTCTTTTGAAGTTTTTCCATCTCTTTAATCGGGATGTATGGCGGATTTGAAACAATTAAATCATATTTGTCTTGGACGTTTTCAAACAAATCGGACTTAAAAAACTTGACGTTTGTGTTCAGATTTTGAGAGTTGGCTTTTGCAATTTTTAATGCTTCAGATGATATATCACAGGAGTCAACGTTGCAGTTTGTAAGTTTATTAAGCATTATTGATATAATTCCGGTGCCACAACCGATATCAAGAACTTTAGAATTTTTATTAACTAAATTTTGACAAGTTTTAATTAATAATTCTGTTTCAACCCTTGGGATTAAAGTGTCCTTAGATACAAGAAACTTGTTATCCATAAAAATTGTAAAACCTAAAATTTGCATTAATGGTTGTTTTGTAGTGGCTCTTTTTTTTACTATTTCAAAAGCTTTTTTCAAAAGATTTTCATCATTTTTTTACCTAGAATTATATCCTCAAACTTTATATTTAAAACATATTTAAGTATAAAATCAATTTCTGCTTGTGCCTCTGATTTTTCAATTCCGCTTTCAAAAACATGGTTTTTAAATTTCTAATATTATTGTCCAAAATAAATTATGCCTCAAATTTTTTTAACCTAGAAATAAGATTAATTAAATCAAATTTGGATAAATTATCTGTATTTTGTTTTTCCAAATTGTATTTTTCACATAATTTATTATAACAATAAATTTGTTTTCGAGTTGGTTTTTCTTTCTTTTGTTTATTTTCTTTTTAATTTTTGTTGGAATTCTTTATTTCTTTTTTTTATTTGATCTAAAAAAGGTTTTTGAGTTTCTTTATATTTCAACTCTTTTTTACTGCGTTAATATAGAGTTTTAATTCTTTAAGGAATTTTTCATCATCCAAACAATCATAAATCCAATCAAAATGGGGGGCAGTTGATTTTTAAATAATAATCTTGTTCGTCAAGAAAATCATAAAAAATCTCATCACAACTTAAGCCTGATTTTTTTTGACAAACTGTTTTAAAAAATTCAATAACGAAGATTTTTGAATTTTGGTCAAATCTGAAAACAATTTGGATTTTAAAGAATACACAACAACACTTACCTAAACAAATCCTTTAAAGTAAATTTGTTTTTGTTTTTTTTTTAAATTCAAAAAACGCTTTTAAAATAGGGTTGGTTTGAGACTCTGAAACAAACTTTTTTGTCCTATTCTCTGTAAAGTTATCTTGTTTAATGCTGTTAATATATTTTATTTTATCATTCATAGTTTAGATTATATCAGCTATTTATTATAAATTCAAGTCTTTGTCCTAGTTTAGCACATATTAGATTAAGCAACTTTTTATTTGAGACTATAGTAATAATCTATAGGTGTCAAATAATTCAGACTTTGATGTATTCTTTCATAATTGTATTTTCTAGTTTTCTAAAAAAGTGAGCCGTAGTTTAATATGTGTTTGAACTAGTGCATGTAATATTACAAATTATAAAGATAAGTTTTATAGAATTTAATACTAATTAATCTTTACAAAAACCAAAGATAAAAATGGGCGGTCTTTCAATTTAAAGACAACGCCCAAATTTAGTGAATATTTTAAACTCAAAGGTGACACACAAACCCTTGCTAAAATTCTTGACATTGAAAAAGCAAGAGGATGAGGTTAAGCTTCCGGATTTGGCAATATCTGCTCCAATTTTATACCAGCAGCTTGGGTGGTACCAGATACAAAGTTATCATTTCCATCAAATTGTTGCATTGATATACGATGTACCATTCTTTCACCAGAATTTCTTATATCTCGCATAAACTCAAATGTCTTTTTGCCAGTATCCGGGGTTAGTACTTCATACCACATCGGAAAGCACAACTTGTTGTCTTGGTTATCATAACCCAGTTCGTTAGGTTGGAATATTTTCCCTTCATTGTTTTCTTTTAAAAGATATTCTCCGTTACTAAATAGGAATATACCCTTCATCGTTGGTTTACTATCCCTATTATATAAAATTATTTCATAGTTACTTTGATTGTCATTATACACTTCATGTTTGCATACATCTATAAATTTACCGTCAGCAAGATTGATACGTTGATACTTATCTTTGTCTTGAAAGCAATCTGGATTATCTATAACGTATTCATAAGCCGTTGTTGCAAGTTCTGTAGGAAAATCCAAAATTTCTTTTTTTATTCTTTGCTAAGAGTGAAGCTGCGTTTTCGTTTGTTATTTTTATCAAATTTAAATCTTGGGGACATAGCATATTATGTTCAAAATCAGCTTTTATTTCTTTTTAAATCTTTTTTGCTAGTTTCAAAAGCCATTTTTAACAATCTTCCTTTCGGCCAATCTTCTGAATATTTATTTACAGTTGCTTCGGCACTTTTTAATAGTTTATTATTTTCACCAAATTGTTCTATTGATAAAGAATGTGCCTTTTTTTCACCTGAATTCACAATATCTCGCGTAAACACATATATCTTGTCGCGCGTATTTGGGTTAAGTATTTCAAGACTTATATTAAAACATAATTTATTGTCTTTGTTATCATAACCAGGTTCACCAAATTTAAATATTTTTCCTTCCTTGTTTTCTTTTAAAGGCTTATTTTGGTCATCTTTTAATATTGTAAAATAACCCAACATTGTTTGTTCTCTATATTCATTATATGCAGCTATACGATAGGTTTTATCATTTCGTTTGTTCAGAGAATAAAAACATTTAAGCTCTGGAATATATATTTGGTTTAAGAATTGATTTCTATCACTCTCAGGATCTTCATAAGCCTTTGTTGCAATTTCAACCGGGATGTCAAAAACTTCTTTCTTGCATGGTTGAAACATCGAAATTGCCTCATATTGTTTTTCGATGGTTTCTATGGCTTCTAGGTTTTCTCTACCTTGTTTTACATATTTTTGCCCCATAAATTTTCTTAGGCCATATATGCTTCCCTTCCAACCATAGTCAAGTATATTGTTAGGGTTGTTATAGTTTTTTTCATCATCAGAATTCACTTGCCGCCTTATTGAATCAAATTTAAGAACATTACCATTTCTATCCTTGAAGCAATAAAATTCACCATCTAGCGTTACTTCATTTTTTTCATTATATAAAGTTATATTAAAGATAGAAGCATCTTCTACCAGCTTTGTAACATACATTCTCTCACCGTTGTCGAAACCTAAACCTAAATTCCTAACTTCTATAGAATTATTATTATTCAGCCTTCTAACGTCCTCGTGTTCACCATTTTGTAAATGTAGCCCCCAATATGCCTTTTCAACAAGTTTATCAAGTTTACCACTAAATACCTTTTCACCATCTCCACGACAGCATATATTCTCAAATCTTAATTCCTCATCATTTTTGCGTTCTTCCAGCTTAAGCGCCTCATTTTTGAGAGATTCAAATAAAATATTTTTTAAATCTACCTGCTTCATATCATCTTGACTTTTTTTATAAATCGTTTTACTTACACCATTTTCTGTTTTTAAAACAGGCGTTGGAATCTTATCGACATAATATATGTAGTCAGAATCGTTTTGGTAGTAAATATTGCAATGCTGTTCTAGGGGGTCGATATAAACTTCTGATCTAGTATTATCTAAATTACAGCTCATCTTAGACATACCAGGATAAAGTTTTTGATGTAAAAAATGAAACTTTTTATCACTATCGTCATAGTTTAAGCTTTGAGCCAATGAATGATAATTCCGATAATTACAGTCATATTTTAAGCGCATGTTTTTGTCAGCTAAATTTATATCTTGAGATAAATAAACAGACAATCTATTTATAGGTTTTATGGGTATCTCGTATTGCATTTTGTAGTCTACCGGCCATATATTATAGCTATACCTTGCTCCAGTCTTTTCATCATAATCATGTCCTTTAATTTCATTTCTTATTTTTGCTGACATTAGTCGTGCAGCTTCAGTTTCACTTTTTAATAGTGTTGTCCCCCATTTGGGAATGCCTTAGCTATTTGTTTTTAAATGTATCTTGTAATTTATTATTGCCTATTCCACTCTTTGTTATTGAATACATATTTATATATCCTTTCTATTATCTACATACGTAATAATATGACAATGGAATTACAATGTCAAGTGTAATATTACAATTTGTAAAGAAAAATTTTATAGACGATAGGGAAATTTTCTAATTCTGTAGTTTTTATTTTACGTTTTCCAACTTTTTTGTTAAACTTATTCAACCATAGAAAAAGACTAGAATTTTTTACTCTAATAAAGTTCATGCTTTTTTAGACTTTAGATGAGAAAACGACCCAGCTTCCGAGTATAAAGCGAAGTAGTTAATGACCGCCGTAGGACAGACACCCGAATGAAATGAGGGTGGATGTCTTGGATTAGGTCGGGTTCTTTTTTTGATTTTCAAAATTCATTTATACCAAATTATTTGGCTTAGCGCAATCCTTGCATTCCGTTTCGGTCTTTCAGACCTTCACTCCAGCGGATTGCTTCATGTTACGGGCTCGCTCGCTAACGCTCGACTCCGCCCTACCAAAAATTTGGCTCCGTTTCACAATTTTACAAAATTGTTCCACTTCGTTCAGTTCCTCACAATCAGGCAAAGCCAACGACGAATCCGCTTCCCCAGGCGGTAAAAAAGCGTAAGCCGTGCGGAGCTTTAGACGAGGAAGCGACCCAGCTTCCGAGTATAAAGCGGAGTAGTTAATGACCGCCGTAGGACAGACACCCGAATGAAATGAGGGTGGATGTCTTGGATTACGTCGGGTTCGGAACTATGCAACTCCGTTTCACAATTTTTACAAAATTGTTCCACTTCGTTCAGTTCCTCACAATCAGGCAAAGCCAACGACGAATCCGCTTCCCCAGGCGGTAAAAAAAGCGTAAGCCGGCAAGCCCAAAAAATGACAGGTGAAGTGCTTTGGGCTAGAAAGAAATCCAAGACACAAAATATTATTGAATGAAAAAACAAGCCTAATTACGCTTTAACAAGTGTGAATTTTTTTACATAATGGTCTACCACTCGAATCATTGTGCATGATATAATTATTTTTAATAGGCAATGGATAAATTATGAAAAAAAAGTAAAAAAACAATAAGAAAAATAAAAAATGAAATAATTGAAAGCACACAAAGCAATATAGGACTTGTTTTTTTCAATTATTTGTGAAAGTATAAAGCTTTATTTTATAAACTTGGACAAGTTTTTAAAATATATGACTTTTCCTGTTTTAGGTCAAAAATCTCAAAGCAAAAGATGGCACAATTTCTGATATGAAAACTCACAATGAGATTATATCTCGTCATATTACGTCATATTTAGTGCTTATTTTAATTACATCACTTATAGTGTCGTTAGGCTCTTTATTTTTTATAATTGGTGGCATTATCACGTTTATTTATTTGGCTTTTGTTATTCAAAGCTTTGCTTTAAATGAAAATTTAAATATTTTTAATCATATTTCAAAAAGTTTTGAAGTTGTCAAGGGAAGGTTTTCATTGCATTTTTACTTTTATTTTTTATGTTTGTAATGTGTCCATTTTTTAATTTGAGTTAAATCCTAATTATATGAATTAAGTACTTCTATTGCTTCCAGTTTTCTTTTTGGAACTGCGTGTGCATATCTCATTGTTGTTTCTATTTTTGAATGGCCTAATAAATTAGAGTTAACATTATAAGGTAAAAATATTGATTTTAGATTCAATTTATTATAAAATTTACTATAAAGAACGGTTCAAATATTATTGTTTAGAACATTTAAATAATATTAGGAGTATTTATGAAATTTTTAACATGTAATGATAAGAGTAAAAGATATAAATAAATCTTTTAAAGTTTTATCAAGATTTATTTGATATGAATTTAGTTAATGAAATGGAGCTTGAAGATTCAAAACTATACTTTTTGTCTGATGAAGACGGTCAAACTCAAATCGAACTTACATATAATTTTGACACTCCAAAAAATGGTTATATAAATGGAGATGCTTTTGGGCATTTTGCTTTTTTCAATAAAAAATATGGATAAATTTGAGGAGAAAATGAACAAATTTGGGATAAATTGGCTTGTTAATCCTTTTATTTTAAAAAATTATGATATGAAAATTGCATTTTTAAAAGACCCCGACGGTAATGAAATAGAACTTATTGAAGAATAAAAATAAAAAAGGCTCTTTAATGAGCCTTTAATTATAAAAACGGATATGGGAACTTTTTTAATAAAAATAATTATATTATATTTGTTAAAATGCGGGTGTTGTGTATCGAAAAGAAATCCACTTTTGGCGGGTAAATCCTCTTTTGAGGATTTGACCCAAAAGTGGGTGGGAGCAATTGCTCCCTTTTGTTTTTAATATTAACCGAAAGTTTTGAAAGAGCCTTCAATTGATTTATCACGTACTGATTTAACTGCATCAATTTCAGTAGATAAGGCTTTTTGTTCGGTATCTAATTGTTTTAATCTGACTTCTAATTTTTGGTCTTGTGCTTGAATAACTTTAACTTTAGCGTTAGCATCATTCATTTCTTTTTCATAAACATCTTTTTTGTATTCATATTCAACCATAGCTGCATCATAAGCATCTTGGTCCATTTCTGTGACAACTTCAGGTGTCACAACTGTTCCATCTGCAAATGTGATTTTTGAGATTTGACCTTCATCACTTAATATAACGTTTGCATCTTGTTGTTCAGTTTCTGTTTGTCCATCAAGGTATGTTAAAGAATTTTCATAAACAGTAACTTCATCTGCGTATGAACTATTTACTCCATTTGTTACATTTTCTAATGGAACATACATATAGCTTGTTTGATCATTATCATCTTGATAAGAATATAAAACATGACCTTCTGGTACATTCATAATTCCAGGTGTTGAACAACTTTCACGATAAGCTATTTCCGCAGGTGTTAGAACTTTTGTGTTGTATTCTGCTGCTGATGTTATGTTATCATCACCTGCTAATTTTTTTAGTTATTTCTTTAAATATAGCATCTGTTTCATCTTTGCTAATTTCTTGAGTTGAACCATTGCCACTTATAGCGTTAATGAAGTTTTTTGTATTTGCAGTAACTCCATTTAAAGTTGAATTTTCTGGTAGTACTATATTATCGTAATTAGTCTTTTCATCAAATGTTACACCAGCTGCTTCAAACAAAGCTTTAGCAAATTTGTCGTTTGGATCTATTTTATAGCTACCATTCGAATTCGATGTAAATAGGTTTTTTAAACCTGCGTCACTTGCGTATTTGTTTAATGCATTAGTCTCAAATTTTTCAGCATTATTATTTGCTATACTCTCACGAGTTTTTTGAATAGCATCTAGCTGATAAAAAAATAGCCTGTTTTTTTTCGTAATCAGCTTGTTTGTCTGAATTACCAACTGCTGTAAGTTTTCTTGAAACACCATTAATATTTGCTGTGTATCCACCTTCACCAACTGTTTTGATAAAGTTTACATTTTGAAATTTTGTTCGGCTTAATACAGTTGATGTAGCCGGTTTTTTATAAGTGATGTTGTAATTATATGCACCGCTTGTCTTTCGTGCTAAATTTAAAATTTGTGATGTACCATTACCATTGTTAAACTTATAAACAATTTTTGTAAACTGACTTGGATCAGGTGCTGTTGGTACTTGTTTTGTCAACATATCATTGTATATTGCTGACGATTTTTTGTGATAAAACCAAACGTTGTTGGTTAATCTGTTGTCCTTCAAACTCTACTTGATTTTTTCCGTGCTGTGAGCTGAGCAAATCTCAAGCTCGATGCTGCCATACCCATTTTTTAGTTCCCCTTTTTATCTTTTCCTAACCTTTTTATAATTTAATGTTTTAATTTATATTTTCATATATTTTCATTCGGGGAGGTAAAAGTCTATGACTTAATAACCTTAAATGTTTTAGTTTTAAAATGTTTTTCGTTAATTTACTCATTTCCTATATCCTTTATATTTCTACTTCCGTGATATTATTATCGGCAAGTCCATACTATTACTTTAATAATAAAAACAAATTTTTAAACCATGATCAATAAAACAACCATTAATAAAGGAATTTCGGGTTAATATTTCTTAATAATTATTCATATAAAACAAAAAAAATGCAAAAAAACTTACTGTTTACTCTTATCTTTAGTAAACTCATAAATAACTTGAAAATTACTAAAAAAGTCCTCTTTTTCCATGCTATCAGAATAATAATATGTGTTCAGAGTATCAAAAAACTATGAAATCTTATTAACTAAAAACGTAGTCACAAGTGTAAAATAAATAAACAACCCAACAACATCAATTGAAGTAGCAATGACAGGTCCTGAAGCAATTGCAGGGTCAATTTTAAGCGACTTTAACAAAAAGGAGTTATTGTTCCAATCAATGTTGCCAAGGTCATGTTAACAACCATCGCAAGTCCGACTATAAAACCAAGTTCAATGTTGTGTTGCCATTTTATCGTTGTAATCATGACAAGCACTCCAAAAAGCAAACCAATTGCAAGTCCGACTCCAAATTCACGAAAAAATGTATTTAAATGCTTTTTTTAAATTAACCTGACCTGTTGACAAACCACGAACAATCAATGTTATACTTTGTGTTCCAATATTACCGCCCAAACCTGCCAAAAGAGGCATAAAAATAGCTGTTATAGGCAAAACTGCAAGAGTTGAGTCAAATTTGTTTGCAACAAACACCGCAAAAAACTCTCCAATCAAGGTTATAAATAGCCAAGGAGTTCTGGCTCGAACAGAATTTATAACTTTACCTGACAATATGTCATCTTCATCAAATACATCGGTTGCGATACCTGATGATGTATAAATTTCTTCAGTTGTTTCCTCTTCAACAACATCCTGTACATCATCCCAAGTGACAATCCCTTGAAGCCTGTTATACAAATCAACAACCGGCAGTGCATTATATTGATACTTCATAAATATTTCTGCCACCATATCTTGTGGGTCATCAACGTGAAGCCTTACTATATCTCGTATCATGATTTGTTCAATTCGTGTGCTTAAATTTGAAGTCAGCAAATTTCTCAAGGACACAACTCCAAGCAAGTGTTTTTGTTTGTCTGTTACATATAAATAAAACAATTCAGTGTTATCGTCAATAGCTTTTGTACGAATGAAAGACAGGGCATCATCAACTTTCATTTCCTGATTTATAGTCAAGACTCGAGGGTTCATTATACCACCTGCAGTATCCTCTTTGTAGGCAAGCAATTCTCGCAACTGATTTGACAGTTTGCTTGGCAACTTGTTCAAATATGACTCTGTTTCATCCTCTTCCATATCGCCCAAAACATCAGCGACTTCATCATGTGGCATTTGTATTATCAAATCTGAGGCAAGTTGTTCATCTATTCCGCTTAAAATTTCAACTTGATACTGTGGAGATAAATATTCCAATATTTCTGCTTCTTTTTGTTTATCTATGAGCAAAAAACATTTTATTCGCTCATCTTCTTTTAATTGAGGCAAAATTTCCGCCAAGTCTGCACTGTGGTATTTTCCCAACAACCCTTTTAATGCTTCATTGTTGTTGTCATCTAACATTTCTTTTATTCTGTCGATTGTATTATTTAAATTCATTTTTGCCTCTTTTTAATACAAGTTTAATTCCAACTTAAATTATTGTCATATAAAAATTTTTTCAAATTTTCTTTATCAAAAACCTCAATGCTGTCATGTGAATGTATTAATATTATTAAACTTATAAGTGATTTAAATATTGAAAATTCATTTAGCATCAATTTTTTTCTTAAATCTGCCACATTATCTGTCAAAAATTCAGTGAGAAGCGTCTTATTTTTTATACACAAGAGAATTGAAATAATCAAGTGCTTCTTGAGTGTTTATACCTTCAAAATATATTATATCAGGTGATTGAAACTCAATAAACTTCATTGCTTTAGTTAAGTTAAAACCGATATTTTCGTTCAATTCACATTGATTTATATTATTACCCAAATCATATTTTGCAATAGATTCAATAGTCATAATATTTTTATTTTCATTTTTCAAGCTTGATAAAAGTGAATAAATTATGTGAGTTTTACCACTTAAAAGTCATCCGCCACAAGTGAGAATTATTCCGGGATTTTTAAGTGCGTTTTTAATTTTTACAACATCGCCTTTTAAAATTGGCAAATTTTCAAGTTGACTTGGCGAGTTGTATATTTTTAAAGAAATCCTTTCACCATGAATTGTTGGAAAAGCTGAAATGCTTGCTATAAGTTGTTTATCATCTACTTTGAATACAAATTTTCCCAACTGTGGTATTTCACTCACTTGGGGGTCCAAGTTTGATAATGTTTTTAGTCTCATTATAAAAGAACAAGTCAAAAGTTGGGGGTATTGTGCCCACCAACTTACTTTCATGATTTTTTTGAAATTTACGCTTAAACCATTTTGTGTATATTCAAAAAACAATTCGTGAATGTTTTCAATTAAAGCTTGCTCTATAATGCTTTTTATTAGAACCTGAATATTTTCTTCGCTTAGATTTTGATTGGATAAACTGTCTTGCCAATTGATTTTTTTTGTTGTTTCGTCAAGATGAATTTGTCCCACAGTGTTGTTTGTTTCATAATACTTTTCAATTTTTTTCATAATTGAAGTTTCTGCAGACAAAACCGGCTCCACATTTAGCCCAGTTTTTTTCGATAAATTTATCAACAATAAAAAGGTTTAGAGGGTCACTCATTGCAACCGTTAAACAATTTTCTATTTTAAAAAGAGGGATAACTTTATATTTTAATACATCATTAAAACTTATATAATCTAAACATTTTATATCCAAGTCATAATCGTCCAAGTTGACATAAGGAATATGTAATTTTGACTCAATAAATTTAAGCAACTTGTTTTCCTCAATCAAATTGCAATTAATAAGTGCCTGTCCTAAATTTATATTTTGGGCTTGCGCAATTGCTTGAGCATTTTCAAGATCTTCATAAGAAATCAAATTTTCTCTCACAAGGTCATATTTCAATTTTTCAAATGTTTTGTTTAATGAAGCATCCATATTAATTTGCAGCCTTTAAATACTCATTAACTTTTTTAACAACATAATCAATTTCAAAAAGGCTTAGTAATGTATTCATTGACACCGGTTTCCTCGCCAATCAGTTTGTCTTCATCCTGTGAGCGTGCCGTTATCATCATTATCGGAATATTTTTATATTTATTGTCATACTTCAAAAGTCGGCTTATTTTATATCCGTTGATTTTCGGCATCATGACATCAAGTATCATCAAATCAGGCATTATTTCACGTGCCAAATTTAACCCTTCTTCACCATCAAACGCACAATAGCACTGATATCCCGCATCTTCAAGTATAAATTTTAATGTTTCAACTATATCTATTTCATCATCAACTATTAATATTTTCTTTTTTGTTTCATTTTCCATTATTTTTTACCTTCAATTTTGATTTTTCCAACATTTTTGTCCATGATTTTATTTAACAAATCATTAATATTATCGCACTCATTTGGGTATAATACACTTGAAAGTATTATTTTATCACAAAAATCGTTCAATTGAGTATTTTTTTATATGTGTTTCAATTTTTTTTGAAAATAAAATCTAACGCAAACTTATCCGCATTGTTTATCAATGTGTAATAATATTTCATATTATCATCTTCAAAATAGAAATCGTTTTCTTCTT
Organism: Candidatus Melainabacteria bacterium; assembly: GCA_022009935.1. Classification (GTDB taxonomy): domain Bacteria; phylum Cyanobacteriota; class Vampirovibrionia; order Gastranaerophilales; family Gastranaerophilaceae; genus UMGS1477. Next base: position 435,643 of record CP091731.1, read on the forward strand.
GAGTTTTTTGGCGAATAAGCATTAAATTTTTGTCTTTAATATCCTGAATTAAAGACTTTTTCAAACCTAAAGGTTCTGAAATTGAAACTATTCCAAGTGATTGTTTATTTTGTACAACATTGTCAAAGCGACGTCTTAGGTTCACAAGAAAAACTTCTCTATCGTTTAAAATAGGCAAACAAAATGAAAATTTAGTATATTCTTTTAACTTTACTTTCAACCCATATAAAACCATTATGAGCATTAACAAGTTGTTTTGCAATTGGAAGTCCCAAGCCTGTTCCGCCTGTTTTTCTGTTCAGTGAATTTTCAATTTGACGAAATTTGTCAAAAACTTTATTAATATCTTCTTTTTCAATCCCAATGCCATTGTCTTTAACGGATATTTTGTAATATTTGCCGGTTTTATTTAAAATTTGATATCTTGGTCGTAAAGAAGATTTTCATTAATATTTTCACCGTCAATAATTTGTGTTTGAATTTCAATTTGACCGTTTTCCGGTGTAAATTTAATAGCATTTGAAATCAAATTGCCCAGAATTTGCTCGATACGAGAAGAGTCAACATACAGTTTTTGGGTTATCATTTATTAAATTAGATTTTATTTTTATATTTTTTCTTTAGCTAAATTTTCAAAAGTACTTTTAACGAACTCAATAGTTGGGTTAATATTTTCTTTTTTAAATCTAAACTCCATTTTTCCGGCTTCAACTTTAGATAAATCAAGAAGGTCGTTTATAATTCCTGATAATCTTTCGACATTTCTCTTTGCCATATCCATAAATTTGTGTCCTGCAGAGGAAAGTTCGCCTGTTTTTCCGTTTAATACAATATCAAGTGAATTTTTTATGGCAGTAAGAGGAGTTCTCAATTCGTGCGATACAATTGAAATGAAGTCTGATTTCAACCTTTCAAGCTGTTCAAGTCTTATATTTGCATTTTTTATTTCTTCATATAATATAGCGCTTTCAAGTGGCAACGAAACCTGTTTGGCGATAGTTTGAAAACAAGTTACATCTTCTTGAGAAAATTCTTCTTCCCTAAAACTTCAATCAAACCAAAAAACTTTTCCTCTGTTGCAATTGGAGCAAAAAAGGCTGTCATTGTTAAATATATTTAAATCATATTCATTGAAAGGGTGCTTGATATGTTTTATTGTTTTAATGTTGTATGCATCAAGTTCACAAAGTGCTTCTTTTTGTCAAAAAAGATTGTTATAACTCAATAGTGCTCTTAGTTTTATAGCCTGTTCAAAACGTTTTGATAAAGGATGAAGTGAATTTATAATCAACGTCAAATCATCCTGTGCATTATAAATAAGGGTGTAGGAGAGTTGAAAACTCAAACTTTTCTCCAAACCATCAAGCATTATATCAATCAACTTTGTTTTGTCCAAAGTACCTGCCAATTTTGAAGAAGTGTTGTACATTACATCAAGTTGGTACAAATTCAATGCAAGCTCCTGATTGTTATTATTGTAATTTATTGAGTGGTTTGATTATTACAGATGGTGCGATTATTTAGGGGTTTTGGCTTAAATAGGGCGATTGAGGGGTAGGAAATAATACTACCATTCGTAATTCAAACTACTCCAAAATACTCATTTTGCGGACTAACGGATGGTGTGTCGGCACGCTTCACCGTTGGGTTAAAAGTTATGAAAGATATGAAAACGCAGAATGTTTAATTCTTCAGTACAAATTTAATAAGCAGGGTGAATACAATACAATTCTAACGGATGAAATGAAACACGTTTTACTTCGTTTTTTACTTCATCAAAATAAATTTAATTATGGCAAAGCCATAAAATTAACTAAGGAAATTCTTCGTAAGCAAGGTTATGAAAACCTACCTTGCGATTTAACATTTAAAAGATATGCTGAAAACTTTAGAAAAAATAACTATACTGAATGGGTTCTAAAAAGAGAGGGTATGAAAGCATATCACGATATAGTTGAACCATATATTGAAAGAGATATTTCAAAAATAGAAGTAGGAGATATAATCATTGCTGATGGACACGTTCTTAATTTCCAAGTTATCAATCCATTCACGGGTAAACCCACAAGAGCAACATTAGTTGTTTTTTTAGATTGGAAATCTTTTAATATAAACTAAATTTAGTTTAAAATTAGGACTTTTAGCTATATTGAATTAAATACTAATTATGTGAATTATGATACAAAGTGGACACAGAATGGACATAGAAAAATGTAATTTTAAAATATAAAAAATCCCCTTTTTAAGTTAAAAAAAAGGGGTGCTAAGCATATGCGAGTGTGAGAAAAGGAAGAGGAAAAACTAAATTTTTTCAAGATACCACTTCACTTTGTTGCGAATGAAACTACCAATTTGATTTTGCTTGATTTCAGGGTATGGGGGCAGAAAAGTTATGTCGATTTTGCCGCTTGATTATGTTTTTGGGTGAGCTTGTCCAAATTCATAATGCGTTAAAACGTTGTTCAAATTTATTAAGTGTTTTTGCACAATTGTGCGACAAGCTTGAAACACGCTTCACATTGAGTTTTTGTTAGTGGAAATTTTGTATCTTTAATATTTACACCTTTAGGTACATACATCCCACACATTGAAACACCTATGGCACCTGTGTTCCCACCGCCACAATGAACCGCATATTTGCCATCGTTGCAATTTTCGTTATCCTCGACTTTGAATTTGCCGTTTATCACCTTGCCGTTTTTATCTATCAAAAAGTGGTAATGCTCCTTGTCCGTTGCGTTTGGGAACCAAGTGCCACCTGTCCAGTGAATTATTATTTTGTTCATTATTAACCTTTCTTTTATTTAAGTTTTTACGCCGGTTGCGGCGAAACTTTTTATATGACGGGCTACGCGCGTTCAATTTTTGACTTCATTCACCAACGTGGATGGATTTTTGATTGTTTATTGACGTTGAAGTTCAACTATAGCTTTTTTCTTCAAATCATTTTGTTTCGCCAGAATAGTTTTTATGCCAGGGGGCTAAAGCCCCTGGCGACCCCAAAAATGTTTGTTCATTCGTTTGGATCCGTTTCTACTTCTTTTCTCCCATTTATTAACCTTTCATTATAAACTCTTTTAACTCCTCAATGCCGCAATTCACCTTCTCTAACTCCGAGTAAACACGGTTTTGAAACTCTTTGTATGCGTTGATTTCAACATATTTATTTCTGTATTTTTCCTCAATATCGTCAAGGATTTCCCGGTGCTTTTTCTCCAACTCGTCAGGTGTCACAAAGATTTTATGCTGCCAAATAAACATCAAACAACAATCAAAATCGGGGCAAATTCAATAAATTTCGCGCAATGTTCTTCCATTTCACACCTCTTTTAATCTGTCAATTGTTTCATTCATCTTGTCGACACAATGTTCAATAGCCTTGTCAATCAAGCCATTCAACGCTTTGTCGATTAATGGTCTTAAAAGACTAAATATGGTGGAAGTGGTAAATATTTCAAGACAAAATTAACCGCCATTTGCTTTTTTCTCTTTGCCTTTGCCACTTCCTAAAAATATTTCAGCTTCCTTGACCGCACGGTCTGCAAGCTCGTAGATTTGCTTTTCGTATTTTTTAAGTAAAAATTTAAACATATATAACTCCTTTCTTATTAATTTGTAGGGAAAAAAATAATATTGAACTTCAAGGCTTGAATATTTTAGTGGAAAATTTTTTTGTTTTGTTTAAAATTTGTTTTATACAAAATAGGATACAAAATATGGATGAATTGATAACTGTAAACACACTTGAAAGACAAATATTTCTTATTCGCGGAAAGCGCGTTATGATTGACCGTGACCTTGCAAAGCTTTATGAGGTGCCTACATTCAGGTTAAATGAAGCTGTTAAGCGGAATATTGAACGTTTTCCTGCAGAATTTATGTTTAAGCTCAATGATAATGAGCTTAAAGAACTTATCGCAAATTGCGATAGGTTCAAAACGCTTAAACATTCACCAACTACGCCATATGCTTTTACTGATTATGGTGTGGCAATGTTGTCTAGTGTTTTGAAAAGTCAAAGGGCGATTAATATTAACATACAAATAATGAAAACATTTGTCAGGATGAAGCAATATACAATCGAACACAAAGACTTATCGCAACGCATTGACGAATTGGAAAACTACATCATGACCTATGCGAAAAGAAAACAATGAGGAAATTGCACGCATAAACCAAGCCCTAAACTATTTGATAGACGTAACCAAACCATCCCAAATCGGCTTTAAGACTGAGTAGACCGGTCTTCTTTAATTTGCCAATTTTGAATAATTTTGTTGTTTTCAAAAGTGTACTTTTGCACACCAGTATTGATTTTCTGCTAACTCATCTTTTGGTGGTGAAACTTCAACAACGGATAAACCCCATTTGAAATAAAATCAGCTTCTTTGGGATTGAATATCTGCTTGTCCGCCAACACCAAGCGTTTTGGGTTTGCATATTCTATTTTGTTTTCATCAATAAATTTTGCCCAGTCCATTTTTATCCTCCAAATCTTTCATTATCTATGTTGTAATTTTGCAAAAAGTTCTTCATCCGTCAAAGCCCTGTTGTACAAGCGTATTGCGTAAACTTTTCCCTTCATTATTTCAGAACCCGAGCCTATATAAAGTAAAGAATTACCGCTATTTTCTGTTAAATTCAATGTCGCGGATGAATTGAGTTCACCGTTAAGATATGCTTTAGTTTCATTACCCAAACGTGTTGTGGCAGCTGAATAAAAAGGTGTTGTAAACTAGTTGTGCTGTATAATAAATTCTTTGAGAGCTGTGGTGATGCCACCAAGGTTTTTGGGTATTAGGACGGCCTTTAAACCTTGGTTTCTGATTGTCTAAACCGCATTGGTGAAAAGTTGTTCCTTCATACTCGTAAACTATCTCCATTGTGCAATTTTCGCCCAAATCCGGAATAACCTTGTTTGAAGTCATATTTGACGAACAATTTAAACAGTTTAACCCCCAAGTGTTTGAGCCGATTGGCACAAAATTATCCCCGACTAAATCTTCCCAAACATTTGACGTTTTGTCGTTTCCGTTTTTAGTGTTAAAAATACCATCAATCTGAAAAACAAGCCCGTTTGACACATAGCCAAGGTCAATTTTGTTGTTCCCAAGCAACAAACGCCGTCTTAAAAGTAACGAATCAGACACAAGCCATCACCCCCAAACCGTCACAAATGTTTATCTCGTATGTTTTGTTGGCTTCAAGCGTTGTTCCGCCTGTAATCCAAGTGACGGTGCCGTTTATTGTTAGCGTTGCGGCTGTTTCACCTGATGTAAATTTAAAAGCATAAATGGGCAGTTTTCCGCTTTGTGGTGTTGCAAACGAGATGTTCAAGCTTGAAACCTCGCCCCATTTGTAAAACTTGCCTGTTTCAAGCGTTGCGGTGGTTGATGTCATTTCGACAAAATCTTCATAAGTAACATTGTCGGTTGCTACATTTTTGAACGGATAAATTCTATATTGAAAAGCAACACTAGCTTCGCACTTGAAATACCAATTTGCAGGCACTTCAAAACCAAATGTGTCAACGTCATTTGTACTTCCAGAACCATTGCTTTGTCGTCGTCCTACGATATATCTGTTATTTTCTGGCATTGTTTGGTCTGGTGAAACATAAGTTAAGTAGTCAGAGTTTCCAGAATTGGCTCCCCAACATACAACCCAGCTTCGCTGTGTACATTGTATTGGGTCGTGCTCTCCAGAAGTTGAGCCTATGCCATTTACATAATCAACAACACTTATAACTGGTGTCGCTTCGCTTCCTCCGCTTCCTCCGCCTATTTTTATACTGTTTGTAAGTTTTAGCATTTTCTTTCTTTTGCTCCTTTCGTTAGTTAATTGACACTTGTTACGTAACGTGTTATAATGTAAGTATGATAAAAAAGTTTTAAACATAAAGGACTTGAACAATTTTTTTTAACAGGCTCAACAAAGGGAATTCAGCCTATTCATCAAAAAAAGATAGCCAGAATACTTGGTGTATTAAATAAATTGAAATATATTGATGATATTAACTTGCCTGGTTATCAATTGCATAAACTAAAAGGTAACTTAAAAAATTTATGGTCAGTAACTGTTCAAGCCAATTGGCGTATAACTTTTGAATTTGACGAAAACACCCATAACGTATATATCGTTGATTACTTGGATTATCACTAAAAAGGAGGTTTAAATTATGGAAATGTTCAACCCACCTCATCCGGGTGAAATATTACTTGAAGAATGCATAAAGCCTCTAGGCTATAGCATTGCAGCATTTGCATTAAAATTAGGTACTAGTAGAAAAAATTTATCCGAAATAGTTAATTGTAAAGTAAAAATTAGTCCTGAAATGGCTTTAAAGATAGAAAAAGCTTTGAACTCTCGTGCTGACTTATGGTTAGACCTTCAAACGCAATATGACTTATGGCAAGCACGTCAACGAGTAAATCTTGATAACGTTCAGGTTATTGCGATGTAGTTTTAATCCTCATCCGACACTGTCAAGTAACCGACATCACGAGCTTTGACATATAAATCTCCGCTTGTTTTTGTATACACAATCGGAATTTCATTTGCTCGTTTGATAAATCCGACTTCGTTTGTTGGTGTGCTTGCTTTTTCGATAAATTTTACGTCTGAAATACCGATATTCTGTATGGTATACTCTTTACCGTTTTCAAAAGCAAAGCTTGAAACCTTTTGCTTGGTAAGGTCTTCAAGTTTTTGCCATTGGTTTGTTGCTGTTACTTCTGCTATGTGCATAAATGCTCCTTTCATATTTTTAATAAAATTTAAAATTGTGCTTTTTGTAAATTTGTGTATAATGAATGTATATGGATGATATTAATTTAGAATTTAGAAAATTAAATATTAGTAATTTAATAGCAAAACGTACCTCTTTAATTCAAGGAATTTACCTTATAACGACAAGGTACAATAGGTTTGTTATTTGTAAAAATATCTGTACAAACAATAATATTGCTACTTGCAGGATTATATTTTGCTTGTAAATTTTCAATAAATTGTATGAATATTGAAGAAAAAATTAATAAGATTTTAAAAAGGGATGATTATGGAATTAATAAATAACATAATGTTTTTTGCTGTTATAGTAACCATTTCCTTTGCTTTTAACAGTTATTTCCAAAATAGATAAAGATAAGTCACAACATATTTAATTAATAATTTATTACAATATTCTCAACATCCTCAATGGTTTGCGCTGCTTCAATTTGAGCTTCAAAGCCTGCATAAACGTTTGTCCACAAATTTGTTTTGTAGTTCAAAATCAAACCGCCGATATTTAGAAAATCACTTAACGTCAACTCAATCGGGATATTGTCTTTACTTAGCCATTGTGTAGCTTCAATCCCTTTGTGCCTGCATTAAATTGGCAGTTGCGGTCATGTTGCTTTGGTTGTCCGTGTTTGTTTCAAATTGGCAACCTTTGTATCTCACATAACCTTTTAAAACCGCTTCATTGGCTTATTGAGCCGAAACCAGAAATTTCTTATTCAATCGTTGGGGGTAGAATGGGGAAGCTTTGCTTCCCCCTTCAAGTAATAAAACCCGCCGTAGGAAAGCCAAATTTTGACTAGTGCGCCGTGTGTGCGTCAGCACACCCAGCACGTAAGTTCGTAGCAATCCGCTGGAGTGGAGCCTTGAAAAGGCGAAACGGAATGCAAGGATTGCAAGTTGTCAATAATTTGGAACGATGAAGTGAAGACGGCATGTCTTGGATTACGCAGCGTTCGGAACTATGCAACTGGGTTTCATAATTTTTTACAAAATTATTTCACTCCGTTCAGTTTTTGCTCCTGTGGAGTTTTCTTCGAAAACTCTTACGGCGGTCATTAACTACTTCGCTTTATACTCGGAAGCTGGGTCACTTCCTCGTCTAAAAGCTCCGCACGGCTTACGCTTTTCTCCTCACAATCAGGCAAAGCCAACTGTCAGCTCCTCTTGTAGGCGAGATGGCAATCGAGCCGTACAAAGGGAGGGTGCCCTTTAGGGTAGAATCCGCTGCCCCAGGCGGAAAAAAACAAAAAATGTTTAACAAAAAGCATTAATTGGACTTGATTAATAAAATTAGTAAAATCAATCCACATTGGCGAATAAAGTCTAAAATTGAACACGCGATAGCGCGTCATATAAAAACACGCTGGTTGGGGCGAAACTAGGTTTGTTTTTTGTTTTTGCAAAAACCATTTGTTTCGCCATAATAGATTAGTGCAAGGGGCTAAAGCCCCTTGCAACCCTGTGGAACTGTACAATTGTTTATCTGATAATAGCAACAAATGCAACCCATATGCAGGCACGAACAATTATCACTTAACGAAACATCGTCAGGCAGCCGTCTGTCTGAGCACGAAGTGCGAGTTAAGGCTGCTTAAGTTGAGTTTAGTGAGAATGTGAGTGACAAATCGGGTTGCGGTTTTGGTTACTTTTTTCCAACAAAAGTAACCCCGTCCGGAGGACTTAAAATATATAATTAACATTTTGTAGGAATACAAACAAAATAATTAAAAGCCTTAATTGAACTTCAACGCTATAATTAAACAAAAGTCAATCCACGTTGGTGAATGAAATCCAAAAATTGAACGCACGCTGTCTTGGATTACGTCGGGTTCGGAACTATGCAACTCCGTTTTATAATTTTTTACAAAATTATTTCACTCCGTTCAGTTCCTCACAATCAGGCAAAGCCAACGACGAATCCGCAGCCCGTCATATAAAAACTAAAACAAAAAATGTTTCGTAAAAAGTGATAATTGGACTTCAATGCTATAACCAAACTAAAGTCAATCCACGTTGGGGAATAAAGTCAAAAATTGAACGCACGCTGTCTTGGATTACGTCGGGTTCGGAACTATGTAACTCCGTTTCACAATTTTTACAAAATTGTTCCACTTCGTTCAGTTCCTCACAATCAGGCGAAGCCAACAACGAATCCGCAGTCCGTCATATAAAAACTAAAACAAAAAATGTTTCGTAAAAAGTGATAATTGGACTTCAATGCTATAACCAAACTAAAGTCAATCCGCGTTGGTGAACAAAGTCAAAAATTGAACATCCGCAGTCCGTCATATAAAAACCCAACCGGCGTGAAAAATTGTTAAAATCTTACAGCCTAAATTACTTGATGCCAATAAAAGATTACTATAAATTAATAAAAAAAATCCGTTTAGTCTAATATGTATTTAAGTAGATTAAAACATTTATTTATTTAAAATAATATTGTAAAATTAATTTATGGCAAATGATTTTTTAAAGTTAAATATTGTTGAAAATCTGAAACAAAATAATTTGCACAATATAATTTGCAATGATGAAAACTTTCATCTCTTAAACCACAACATTGAAAACTTGAAAGATGTTTTGGAATTTTTAAATTCCGATAAAGAACAATTAATGATACTCAACGGCTTTATGAATTCAGGCAAAACATGCTTGGTTGATTTTGTTGTTGACAATTTACTTAACGATTACATTATAACATTTAACATTAATTTTAACGGTTTAAATCATGTTGATGACATTTATGTTCAAATTTATAATTCTTTGGTTCAATTGCATCACGAACATAAAATACAAATGGAAAAGCTTCAAATAAAAGAGTTTTCACAAAAAAATTTTAAGTCATTTGATTGCAATAAAACAGCCGATTGTTTTTGTTTTTGATTTTGATGAAAACAATAATGATACAATAGTTAAAGATTTAATGCTTTTTATTAATGAATTAATTGCAAAACGCGAAAACCAAAATTCTTTAAAAATCATTATAAATTCTCTGTCGTTTAATTTTGATTTGCTCAACACACAAAACTATCAAAACTCAATAATTCGACCATACAATTTAGATAACATAAAATACGAGTTGTTTAATGTAAATAATACCAATCAAAACAAAGCTTTTTTTAGTTCAAAATGCAATTTGAGCGATTGTGAGTACTTTTATAAAATAACACGCGGACATTATTTATATATTGAACTTATTAAAATACTTGAAAAAATTATAATTTATCTGTCAACGAATTTTTAAATCAATATAAAAATCAAAAAATTATACATACTTGATTTTATAATTTCAAGATTGATGAATAATTATTATAATAAATTCAAAAACTTTTTTTTTTTTTTAACGATAAACAGACTTCAAACCCCTCTGGAATTTTTTATATAATAATCAATTTATAAACAAAGAAGACTTAAATTTATTAATTTCAAATAAAATTGTAAAAAGAAGATAAAGATATAGTTTATATAAAAAGTTATATAAAAAATATGTTTTAAATAACTTGAATGATGAGTCTAAAGCTAATATAACAAAATTATTAATAGACATTTACAAAAACCAACTTGAGCTGTCGCCTTTGAAACGAAAGTTAAAAGTGTCAAGGGCAAGCTTGCACCATGAAATTGAATATCATAATAATTTTTTAAACAAGTTTAAAGAACAAATAAAAAGTCGCGATAAACAATTAGAAATTACCTCCATCAGCTATGCCAGAAGCCAAGGAGTTATAACTACAGATTATAACAATATCAATAAAAATAAAAAAAGATATAAATCTAGAAAAAACAAAAATATGGCTGAAAGAAAAATAATTTCCCCATTTGCGTTAACAAGAGAGGAACAACTACTTTTAACCTCTTCTTTTGACACTCCAATGACAAATATAAATAACAATTTTCTTCAAGAAAAAGGAAAAAATAGTGAAATAAACAAAGAAATTGCAAAAGAAAGATGAAAATAAAGATAGCAACCAAATTGAAAATTTGTTCAAAATGGCTTTAGGTTTTGAACAAAAATTGAGTATTATAAAGCTATTGATATTTACCATTCAATTTTAGACAAGGATATAAAAGAAGACGATAAAAAATTAATTTATACTTTTTACAAAACTTGGAATGTTATATCAAAAATTGTCAAATTATAAAAAAGCATTGAATTCCTATAAAAAGCCTTGGAAATATGCATAAATAAAAACGAAACAATAAAAGCATATTACATTTATTATCAAATAGCAAAAATATATAAGGCTACATTTAAAAATGATTTGGCTTATGAAATTTATAAAAAAATACTAGATGACAAAAAAGTCACTTTGCCAAACGACTTGAAAATACAAATAACAAATGATTATGTTGAAATTTTAAATGAACCTAAAACTGTCATTGAAACATTATTAAAAATTAACGATATAGTTAATAAATCAGATGACATCGCTTTAAAAATTGACTATTATTTTAAGCTCGCAACAGGATATGATGATATGGATGATATAGTTGAAGCTAAAGCATACTATTATAAATGTCTATCATATATTGAGCCTAACAAAAAAAATTATCATCATAGATTAATAGGAGCAATCTATTTTAATATAGCAAATATTTGTTTGGATGAAAATAACAATGATGATGCGTATCAATATTTTAAACTTTCTTTAAACTATGAAATAGAAAATCAAAATTATGAAGAAGCTTATTTTGCTGCCATAAATTTAGGAAAAATGCTTTTTATACAAAAAAACAGAAGAAGCACATCAATATTTTATAGATGCTGTTACGTATGCAAATAAATTAAATGATAAATTTTATTTAGCTGAAAGTCAATTGAACTTGGGAGATTATTACTATTTCATTAAAAATGATGAAGAAGCTTTGAAGTGTTTTTCTTCTTGTTCTTTCAATAGCACTTAAAAATAAATTCTCGGATGAAAATATTGAAAACGTAAAATCTCGATTAAAAGATTTAAAAAATAAGACTTGGTGAAGAAAAATTTAAAATAATTGTAAACAAAAGCAGATTAAGAGGCGTTGACTAGTATGGATGCAAATAAACTTTTTTTTTAAAAATATAATAAATGAAGGTTTGTTGTTGAAACTTGAAGATAGAGAAATAGAAAAATTAAACAAATTTGAAGAGTTATTCAAGCTTTATAATGTGCATACAAATTTAATGAGCAAGAATGATTTAAACATAATATTTGAAAAACATATATATGACTCGTTGTCTTTTGGATTGTTTTTAAAAAAGTATTCATATTATGACAAAATAGTAAAAGTTATGGACATTGGTACAGGTGGCGGATTTCCGGCAATACCTTTAAGCATATGTTTTAATAATCTTGATATACTTGCAATTGATTCGATTGCAAAAAAATTGAATTTATAAATCAAACAGTAAAAGAACTTGAAATAGAAAATTTAAAAACAAAATGCATAAGGATTGAAAACCTTCCATATGATTTAAAAAACAGTTATGATATTTTAACATCACGAGCTTTAGCACCATTAAATATACTTCTTGAATATGCAATGCCTTTTGTCAAAAAAAGAAGCCTATTTTGTTGCATATAAAGGTAAACATATAAAAGATGAAATATTTCTTGCTAAAGGTGCTTTAAAAAAATTAAATGCTGAAATCGTTGATATTATTGATTATAACCTGCCACTTGAGACAGATTACAAAAAGACATTTATTAATAATAAAGAAAATAAAAAGAAACCTCAAGTCAATATCCAAGAACGTATTCTAGCATAAAAAACAATCCTTTGTAATTTTTACAAAACTGTTATATAATAAAAAAGTACAAGTTTTATGGAGGCAAAATAAATTATGCGTGTAGTTGTAAATGGTCGTAATATAGAAATTACAGATGCAATAAAAAGTTATGCAAAAGAAAAGTTTGGAAAAGTTTTAACACATTATGACCAAATACAAATGATAGAATTAACATTAAGTGTGGTTAAAAACCCATCAGTGAATGAAAAACACCATGCGGAAGTTATATGTAAACTACCTTCACAAAATATAGTTTCAGAAGAAAAAGCCGAGTCTATGTACGCAGTTATAGATTTACTTGCTGATAAATTAGATAGACAAATAATAAAATACAAAGATAAACATTTGAACCCTAAAAATAAAGGTGAGTCTATTCGTTTCGATGATGAACCACAAGGTGAAAATCAAGACGAACAGTAAGAATTAACAATGTCTAATAAACGTGAAATTATAGCAATTGTTGGGCGCCCGAATGTGGGGAAATCAACTTTTGTAAATAGATTAGTTGGTGCAAGAAAATCAATTGTCGATGATGCTCCCGGTGTGACTCGTGATAGAATTTATTTTGATGTTTCTTGGTGTGGTAAAGATTTTACAGTCATCGACACAGGAGGGATAATCCCAAATGATGAAGATGAGATAATGAAAAATATCTTTGCTCAAGTTGAATTAGCATTGGATGAAGCAGATAAAATTATTTTTATGGTTGACGCTAAAGATGGCATCAACCCGGTTGATATTGAAATTGCTAATTATTTAAGACGTTCTAGGAAACCTATTTTTTTAACAGCAAATAAAGTTGATACAATAGATAAATCCTCCGGTGCATATGAATTTTATCAACTTGCACTTGGTGAACCATATATTATAAGTGCACTTCACGGAAGTGGAGGTGTTGGTGATTTGCTTGATAAAATTGTTGAAGATATGGAAGATGATTTATCTACAAATGAAGATGAAAAATCTATAAAAATAGCAATTGTCGGACGTCCAAATGCCGGAAAATCCTCCATTGTTAATGCCCTTTTAAACGAAAACAGACTCATTGTTTCAGATATTAGTGGTACAACTCGTGATAGCATCAATTCAAAATTAAAATTTGAAAATGATGAATATACTTTAATTGATACAGCCGGGATAAGAAAAAAATCAAAAGTTGATTATGGAGTCGAAAAATTTGCAGTTGACCGTTCAATTCGTGCTATTCGTGATTGTGACATTGCTATTTTGGTTATAGATGCAACAATTGGCTTAACAGACCAAGATAAAAAAATATCTCAAATTATTGTAGAAGCAGGTAAAGGAATTATTCTTGCTGTCAACAAATGGGATATCGTTGAAAATAAAGATGCTTATTCTACAGTAAAATATGAGAAAAAAATTGAATCTGAAGCTCCATTTTTAAATTTTGTTCCTAAAATATTTATCTCGGCTCTTACTAAACAAAGAATTAATACCATTTTTATTGAAGCCAAAAAAGTCTATGAACAATACAAAAAACGAATTTCAACAAGCTTGCTAAATAAAATAGTCAATGAAGCGTATGTGATAAACCCACCAACTTCCTTTAAGGGCAAACGTTTAAAAATTTATTATTCAACACAAGTTTGTGACTCTCCGCCAACATTTGTTATTTTTATAAATGACAAAAAGCTTGTAAAAGACAGCTACAAAGATACTTGGAAAACCAACTGCGAGAAGCGTTTGGTTTTGTTGGAGTTCCTTTTAGAATTTCTTTCCGCGAACGTGGTGAAGATAAAAGAAAGTAATTTAATAATTTTTAAATTTCCAAAAATCTTTAGAAAATAGTGCAATAAAAGGGATTACTTCAAGCCTGCCGATAAGCATATTAGCAGCAAGTATCATTTTTGTTGCACCATGAAGTGTTTCAAAACTTCCTGTGGGACCAATCAAGCCAAATGCGATGCCCACATTGTTTATGGCAGATAACACCCCTGTTGTTGCAACTGTCACATCACCTTCAATAACCATCACAAGAAGTATGCTTATAATTAAAACCATTGCATAAAAACAAACAAATGTGATAATTTGAGTCATTACATCCTTAGGCACCATTTGATTGTTAATTCTTATCGGGTAAACTGCATTTGGGTGAATAATCTTTTTTATTTCGGTATTTATATACTTAAAAATCAGCAAAAACCTGACTATTTTAATGCCACCACAGGTTGAACCTGCACAAGCACCCATTGCCATAGCTATAAGTAAAATTACTTTTGCAAAATCATTAAACTTTGTGTAATCAATTGATGAAAATCCACCACCTGACTGAAATGAAACGACTTGAAAAAAGCCCATGAGTGAATGCCTCACAGAAACTAAATTTGTCAATAAATACTAAACTTAATATTATTAACACAATTAGAGAAACAAGTATTTTGACGTACAATTTAAATTCTTCGTTTTTGAGAAACAAGCCAGGCTTTTTTTTAGTCCAAACACTATACAATAAAGAAAAATTTAAGCTTGTAAAAAACAAAATAATCCGACAATCCACACAATGGCTAAATTGTTGTACCCTTGGATGCTTTGAGGATTTGGGCTTAAACCGCCTGAACTGAGTGTTGAAAAAGAAGTGCAAAAAGATGAAATAAACTCATTCCTGAAAATTTTAGAAAAACAATTTCAACAATTGTAAATATAACGTATATTGCCCATAGAGCCGTTGCCGTGTTGCGTATTCTCGGAGTTATTTTATCTTCCCCGGGACCCGGGGCTTCGGCAAAAAACATCTGTCTGCCTGCAACTTTAAATTGTGGTAAAATCGCAATAAACAATACGATAATCCCCATACCACCAAGCCACTGACAAAATGAACGCCAAAAAAACATTGTTTTTGGATAATCATAATGTGTCAAAACTGTTGAGCCGGTTGTTGTTGCAGATGAAATAGCTTCAAAAGTTGCATTGATAAAATCAAACCCATAAAAATAATATGGAATAGAAGAAATCATTGCAAACGTCACCCAAGACAAAAGGACGATAAGCAATCCCTCTGATTTTTTTAAATCATTTAAATAATCGTTTTTTATATTTTTGTTATTTAATACAAAACCCAAAACTATTGATACAACAGAAGCCGTCAAAAAAGGTTTTATAGAATAAATATCATTATAGTAAAGAGCAACAAGAATTGGAACAGCAATAACAATTCCAACATATTTGCAAATCAACCCTAATGCATTAAATATATAAGAAATTCTCATATTTAATTGTCCTCAAAGAAGTTTTTGACATTTTGTGCATTATCAGATGTTGTAAAGATAATTAGTTTATCATATGCACGAAGAAGTGTATTACCCATTGGAATAATGACATTATTTCGTCTTTCAATTATTGCAATTAAAGAATTGGAAGGCATTTTAAGGTTCATAACCAAAGTATCTTGAAATTTTTCACTTAAACTAACTTGAAGTATTTCGCCAAGTCCCTGTTCAACAGTGGTTAAAATACCTTTATCCGGGTCAACGATGGTATGTTTAATTTCATTTATTGCAGCAAATTTTGGCGAAACCGCAACATCAATACCGACCTTCTCAAAAAGACTGATGTTTGTAGCTTCTGAAACCCTTGTTATTATTTTTCCTGCCCCAAGTTGTTTTACAAGAAGAGAGCATAGAAGATTTTTTTCATCATTGTTTGTAACACAAACGACAACGTCACTATCGCCAACATCTTCAGTTTTTAGCAATTCTAAATCTTTTCCGTCACCGTGCAAAACAAGTGTTTTGGGCAAGTGTTGAGATAAAAATTCACACTGTTTAAAATTTTTTTCTATAATTTTAGTTTTTATATCAAGTTCTTCCAAATTTTGTCCCAACATAAACCCGACACGTCCGCCACCAATTATTGTCACTGTTTCAACTTTTTTATTATTTACAATAAAAAACTTCGCAGCCAAAATATCAAGATTATGAGAAACCCCCATAAATATAGCTTTGTCATTGAGTTCCAAAGTCGTTTCACCATTTGGAATAAATAATTTATTATCACGCGTTATACCAACAATCAAAGTTGATGGCGGAAAATGACAATCCTTAACTTTTTTGTTTAATATAATAGAATTTTCTTTTATACGGTATTCTATCAACGCTGCTTTGTTATATGCAAAATTTTCAATACTTATGGCTTCAGGTGTTGTGATTAAACGAAATATTTGTTGTGTAAGTAAATTTTCTGGTCTTATAACATCGTCAATCAAAACTTTTTCATTAAATTCACAACCTTTTACCAAATTTAATGACTCAATATAATCTTCATTTGAAATGAAACAAACAGTTTGAGCCTCTGAAATGTTTTTTACAGAAATGCAACTTATAATATTTGTTTCGTCACTGTTTGTACAAGCTATGAATATGTCTGCATATTCAATTTGAGCCTTTTTAATGTCTCAATGTTTGAACCGGAACCAAAAATGAAATTTATATCAAGCTTACTAAAATCATCTTTTAGATTTTCTTGATTATCAATTATTGTGATATCGTGATCTTCGAAAACTCCGTAGCTATTAAGTTTCCTATGTCATTTGCACCATATATAACTATATTCATTGCATTTATTATCCAAAATCAGCATATCTTATTTAATGTTTATAATACAAAAAATATGTTAAAAGCAAGAATGTAAATATTTTTCCGCCTTTGGTATCCGCCTTCATTCATTCGTGTATCTTACAGCGGATATTATTACATGCAAGTAGAAAGTAAAGCTTTTTGACAATGGATAAATATGAGGCGGCGGCGCCCGTGCGCCGCCGCCTCAATCAGATACAAAGTTTGAACAATTCCATAGGATTGACAAAAGAATAAACGTCATAAATGCATTCATACGAAAAATAAACAGTCCTTTAGGGTCACAAGGGCGCTTCGCGCTCAAACAAACTTTAAAATTGTTAAATATTATAAACCCTGTTTTATTTGATATATATACCTAAAAAAGCTGCTTAGCCTATTATGCTTTGTACAGGAATAATGAATTGAATATATATCTTACTTCTGATAAAATTTATTTGAGAATTATTTTTATGACTTACTTAAATTTTGAAGAATTAAAAACTACCAAAGATAACTTAATTAATTACGTAAAAAGTTTAAATATCGATTTGTCTATAAATTCTAAATCAAAGCGTCGTTTGGGATGTTTCATTCAAAAACAACTACGTATAGAACAAATAAGATAAAAATTTCAGCTAATTTAACAGACAAAAGATTTATTGAAGTTTTGTCACATGAATTTGCACATTTCGTGCATAATATTATGATAAATAAAACTAGAGAAAATGAAGACAACTTAAATTTTGTTTTTAACATCGATAAAGAAAATCTTGAAATAGCAAACCTCATTAATAGAGAATTGATTGAGGTAACTTATTATGTTGACAAAAATTCTACATTTGAAAACTTAAACAAACAAAAAGAGGACATAAAGAACAAAATTAAATCACTTGAACTATCTATCAAAGCCAAATACCCACATTTTTTGAAATCAAAACCGTTTAAAGAATTTAATAAATATATAAAAAACTCCGATGCTAGATTTTTGTTGAAATATGACAATATAAAACTTATAACTCCATTTTTAAGACGTGAAAAGTTTTTTTCGATAAAAAATCTTGACGTTGATTTTAAAGAAATGCCAATTGAATTTCGTAATTATTTAAGGCTTAGATCTTTAAGCAAAAAACAAACGAATATATCAAAGAGGATTAATAGTTTAAAAAAATATTACTATAGCCCGAATGAACTTTTTGCACGGTTTATTGAAGGACTGATTATTGATAAAAATTTAATCCAAACAATTGCAAACACATCTTTTGAAAGATTTTATAACTTACTTGAAAGCGGATATTATCCTTATTTAAATGAATATTTAAGCCTTTTAAATTTAAATATTATGCAACATTAACAATGTTTTGATTTTGTTGTGATGGTTTAAAATATCCTTTTTTTCTCATATAATCAGTTACCTTATCTGCTATAGGAAGAGCTATCAATGTTGAACCAAATTTATACATAAGCGTAAAAACAAATATTGATTTAAAGTTTTTTATACCTTTGCAAGCTAATTCAACGGACTCTTTTGTTAATTTAGGATTGTTTTTATTCACTTTTTTATATTGCTCAACCAACTTGTCAAACTGTTTGTTGATAATATTATCCACAAACAAAGCACCAAGTGTGGGTATAATAAAAGTTAAGCCTGTATTAACCATTAAATTTTCTTTGCGTTCTTTTGGAATATTTTTATCTTTTGCAATATTAAAAATAGAGCAACTTTGCAGACAAGCCGAAAAAGCAATCATAAAAATTTGATTTAATTTTTCAGAATTAGACATTTTATTACTTGATGTTTTTTTAGTAGCCCAATTTACCAATTTTTTCATGCCTTTTGTATCAGCAAGCGAACAAAATAACTCGTCTAATTTGTTCCATTTATTTTTACACCAATTGACATAATGACTCACTCCGGGCAATGATTGAAATCCATCAAGTAAACGAGTAAAAAAGGAGTCATCTGTTTTGGCTTTAAAACTTATATTAGTTTGCTTGGGTATAATTGATATGTTTTTGAAAAATTATAATTATTTTTCTTGTAAGTATATGAATTGTTGTTATATATATTTAAGACATTATTGTTCATTAAGATTTGGCTCCTGAATATTTTTAAAGCTTACTTTTTTGTGTTTTAGCTCTGAAACTGAATTTTCAGTGATAAAGTTTTTTGTTGTATTTTCTAAATAAGCATTATTTATATTTTTTAATTTTTTTGAAAAGATTTTACATTTTTTACGTCATTAATATTTTCATTTTGAGATATATTTTTATCTTTCTTAGTTTTTTATGATTTGGGAATAAATATTTCATTGTAGGTGCAATCAAAGCAATGGTTAAAGCAGAACGAACAGGTATCATTAAAAATTTAGGAATATAAGTAACAACTTTTTTAAACGCATCAAAATTATCTTTGTTTTGGAGATATTTAACTTTATCTGTCACTTGTTTTGCATATTTTGGATTGTTTAACTTTTCGCCGAATTTTTTAACAGCGTATGTAATTGGCAGAATTGTTAAAGTTGACAAACCAAAATCAACAAAACCTGCAACAAAACTTTTGGTTGCAGAATATTCTTTGTCTTGTTTTTTAGCTCCGGGTGTTGCCATAACGGCCAGTGGTTTAATAGTTACGGCCAAAAGAAAAACAAAAATACTTTCCATCCAAGACACATCATTCATGCCTTTTTAAAAATTTGCTAATTTATCACTTTTTAAAAACTTGTCCCATTTTTTTCCGCCAAATGAAACTTTTTGATTTTTTTTGCATTAAAAAATCCGCCCTGCAATTTTGCACCCGTGGCGGATTTAGTCATACCTATTTTATTTTTGCTTAGAGTTATACTGTCATACTTATGTACACTTTGACCCAGTTCATCTCTAAGTGTCCTTCTTGCCATCGTATTAAATCGATGGCGACCATATAAATTTTCATCACACTTTGTAAGTTGCATATTTCTTCCTAATTCAAATGTTTACTTATATTATAAATCAAACATAAAAAAATTTGCTATATTTTTTTTTAATTTTCTTAACAAAATTTTATATTTTTAACTTATTCTTCAATTATACGTGCCTGAAAACCTTGTTGTGCAAGCTGATTTACAAGAATTTGTGCTTTATTCAAACTTGCAAAAGAACCTACTTGGATAACATAAACGTTATTCATTTTCTTGATAAAAAGGAGATACAGGCAAATTTGCTTCAAGAAGCTTGTTTTGAGCTTCTATTGCAGCATTTATATCCCCATATGAACCAATATATACTTTTGAAAAAGTACTTTTAACTTGTGTGGCATCTTTGATTTGTATTTTCAGAAAGATGAATTTCATTTTCCACACTATTTTCATGATGATTAACATTTGGAGTTGTTGTTGTTTTTGGTTCCATTGGAAGAGAATTGTCATTGTATGCACTGTCTTGATGTTCTTTTCGTCATCTTTTTGATGACTTTCTCCATCTTCAATGCCACTTGGATTTGCATCGTTTTTTCTTAATCTGTCTATTAACTGATTTCCGTTGTCCTCAAGTTGTATCCAGCGAAGACGATAGTCTACATTTTTTTATTTACATAATCAATTTCATCTTCAAATTCATTGTCAGAAGATATGTCGCCAATTTGCACATCAATGTTTGGCGTAAAAAAATATAAACCAATAGCCATCAATATCAATGTCAACGAAAATGTCTTTAAAAATATATTTCTTGAATTAACTTTTTTCTTTTTATTAAATTTAATAAAATCTGAATTTAAATTATTATTGTTGTTGTCATCATAGTTATTGTTCATTATAAACACCCAAAACCTTTGTTGTTGCAAGCTTTATATCTTCAATTTCATTAATATAACTTATCATAAGTTTTTTTTGCAAATTCTTCATAATTGGAAATTGTTGTATCATCTCCAAGAGAACTTACTTCAATAATTGCACCTTCACTTATTATATTAATTGCAAAGTGTATTAAAACAGATGTTAAAGTTTTTGCCGCAATTGACACTGATGCCTTTTTACCGTTAATAAATATATCATCACCATCGCGTTTAATGTTTAGATTGTGACAGCTTGATTGAATTTGTTCAATAGCTTTTGCGACCAAAAGTCTTTGCAACATAACACCTTCAAACAAATCAATGTTAAATATTTCTACGATAAAATGAAGCATTTTTTTTGCTATAAATAGGACTATTGTTCAATACATCTTCAATGTCAACCATGTGATTTAAAGGAACATCGCATTCTCCAATAAAACTTATAATTCCATCGCCCATTTTACCGGTTTTACGATAAATAAAATGTGGACTAAGCTCTTTTCCTGTATATTTTATATTGTTTTCAAAAAAATAACTGAACAATTTACTTCCCCATTCATCCTAAGTCTAATTATATTATATAATAACATTTGAAAAAAATATACGTCTATCAATCAAAAATCTGATTTATTAAATCATGTTGATTGTTCATTTTAAAGCTCTTAAAAGACGTTGGCATGATTCACATTTACCACAGTGTTTTTTGAGTTTTCGAGTTGTAACAGCTAAAAATGTATTTTAACGGTGTTTTCAACTTTAAGCCCACTTCAACAATTTGTTCTTTTTGTATAATTTGCCATTGGGGCTAAAATTTTAGGACGAGATTGTGTTGAATATTCAAACACTTTGTTCTGAAGTTCAATAAATTCAATTTTATTGTCTGAAAAAGTTGTGCCTTCTTCTTTGTTAATACCAATTACAATATTTTTTATTCCATACTTATCACAAAAAAAGAACCGGCAATATTTAAAAACAAAGCATTTCTATTCGGAACCCAAACGCTTTTTAGCGGTGTTTGTGCATATATTAATGTCATCCAGATTGCTTTCTTCAAGGCATGGTGCTTGTTTTTTGTCGATTAAATCTTCAAGAAAATTTAATTTTATTGTTTTTAATGTTATATTAAAAAATTTACAAATATTTTTAACAGCTTCAAATTCTTGTTCAACAACGTTTTGACCGTAATTAAAAAACAAGGCTAGGGGTTTATAAATTTTAGTTCTGTTGATAACTTCATCAAAATCGATTTCGTGAGCATCAAAATCAGGTCCATCAACACAAGCGAACTTAACTTTTCCACCCACAGTCAATCTGCAAGCACCGCACATGCCCGTTCCATCAACCATAATCGGGTTCATACTTGCTTCAGTCTTAATTCCTGTGCCTCTTGTTAAGTCAGCAACAGCCTTCATCATCGGCATAGGACCTACTGCGATAACGTAGTCGATTTTTTCTTTGTCCATAAGGTCTTTAAGAACTTGTGTACCGAAACCTTTGATACCCCAAAGAACCGTCATCTGTTGTGATAAACAATTCTGTCGAAGCCTTCTTCATTTTGTCTTGCCAGAAAATCAAGTCCTTTGTTCTTGCACCAGAAATCATATAAACTTTGTTTCCTGCATCTTTGAAAGCCTTTGCAATCAAATAGCACGGTGCAGCACCATAACCACCTGCGATACAAACAACTGTACCGTATTTTTCAACGTGTGTCGGTTGTCCCATAATAATACTTTTGGAAGTGACAAAAATATTTCAAATGTTTTCATTATATCCATTTTATTATGATACAAAAAACAAAAAACAGCTGCCATTATTTTTACATTATTTTACATAATAAATTTTTTTTAACAAAATTTACATTAGAAACTAAGATACTAAAATATATGATAAACTTAAAAAATTATGGATAACATTGAAAAACTTTTCTTTTTGACAAACAATATAATACTAAATACGTACTGGGCGTGGACGAAGCAGGAAGAAGTGGGGGGCGGTGATGTTTTTGCAGCTTGCGTTTGTTTTGACTTGGAAAATGTTGAACTTGCTCAATATCTCAAGAAATTAAACGATTCAAAAAAAGCTTTCTTCAAATATCAGAGAAGAACTTTATAAAATAATTGTTTCAAATTCAATTTATTCAATAAACCAATCAAGTGTTGGCGAAATCGATAAATACA
Organism: Candidatus Melainabacteria bacterium; assembly: GCA_022009935.1. Classification (GTDB taxonomy): domain Bacteria; phylum Cyanobacteriota; class Vampirovibrionia; order Gastranaerophilales; family Gastranaerophilaceae; genus UMGS1477. The sequence continues at coordinate 458,755 of CP091731.1, forward strand.
ATATTTTAAACGCAACATTTATGGCAATGGCAAAATCTGTTAAAAATGTTGTTTCACAATTAAACGTTCAACACAACAATGAAGTTTTGGTTTTGGTTGACGGTAATAAAAAATAAAAATTTAGATTTGAATATGCTATCAATTGTCAAAGGAGACAGCAAATCTGCTTCAATTGCTGCAGCCAGCATTCTTGCAAAAGTCAGTCGTGACAATTATATGATTAAACTTGACGAACAATTCCCAAACTACAATTGGAAAAAAATAAAGGATACTTAACAAAAGAACATTTGAATGCTATTGATAAATATGGTATGGTAAAATATCATCGTAAAGTTTTTTGAAAAAACATTTTGAATCAAAATCAAAACAATTGGGAATTTTTTAATGAAATCAAAAATTTTATTGTTATTTTTAATTTTAATATTTTTTCAATCTTCGACTTTTGGATTTTCTTTGTTCAAAAAAAAACAACCGCTTTTTGCATGAAACTGAACCTTTGAAAGGTTATTATGGCACTTTGCCTGATTTGACAGAACAATTTAGGGAACTTAATGAAAATAAAACAATCAAAAATTTGTATGATTCAAAAAAAAGAACTTGATTCTGAAAATTTACTTAAAGCTCCGCTTGAAAACAGAAAATATGTTGATGTTATTATAAAAAAGCCCAAAGAAACAGATTTTATGCTTGATGCTTTTGATATAAAAAATATTATTGAAAAACTTATTAAATGTATTGATACAACAAATGAAATACAAAGATTTAATTCATTAAACAGCAATCTTATAGACAACATTGCCTATGTTGAAAGGAAATACAAAGGCAAAGTTGAAGAAAACTATAAACTTTACAAATTATTGCTGACTTTGTCGAAAGAAAGCAGAAATATTTCAACACTTAGAATGGAAGCTCTAACCTATTCAAAGTATATGCTTTACTCAGGTGCCGGAGCAAAATACAGACCTGAAAACATAAAAAAACAAACTGACCATTACAAACAATCTTTAAACGGTATTTTAAATGAAATTCAAGAATTAATTTTGTGATAAAATAATTAGTACATTAAATAAGAAAAGAGGCAAAAGGCATGGTTAATAAAATTGAAGGCAAGTTGGTTACAAATGGCGAAAAGTTTTGTATTATTGTTGGACGTTTTAATGAATTTATTGGTTCAAAATTATTATCAGGGGGCAATAGACACACTTGTTCGTCACAATGTTAGCGAAAACAACATTGACGTTGTTTGGACTCCGGCGCTTTTGAAATACCTTTAATTGCAAAAAAGCTGCAAAATCAAACAAATATGATGCAATAATCACTCTTGGTGCTGTGATTCGTGGTAATACAGCACATTTTGAATATGTTGCTTCTGAAATGACAAAAGGCATAGCACTATGTTGGGCTTGAGTATGAAATACCTGTTGTGTTTGGCGTTTTGACAACTGAAAACATTGAACAGGCTATTGAACGTGCAGGTACAAAAGCCGGCAATAAAAGGCTCTGAAGCTGCTTTAACAGCAATTGAAATGTTGAATTTAGTAAAACAATTTTAATCAAAATGAACAAACAAGAAGTTTTAAAAAAATAAAAAATAATATTATCATTTCTGTTCAAGCTCAATCTGACGAACCTTTGTATGATGAAAATTGTATGCTTGCAATGATGAAGTCTGTTATAAATGGTGGGGCAAAAGGCTTAAGAGTTGCAAATGTTCGAGATGTTAAGAATGCAAAAAAAAATTTTGATGTTCCTATAATTGGTATCACCAAACCTCATATAATCCCACAAAATTATAAAGAACTTGTTTATATCACTCCAACGGTTAAAGATTGTGTTGATTTGATTGAGGCAGGTGCAGATATTGTTGCATTTGATGCAACAGTTAGGAAAAAAGAAAACAAACGAAAACAATTCAAGTATTGATGAAATTGTTACAACAATTAAAAATGCAAACAAGCTTGCAATGGCAGACATTGCAACATTTGAAGAAGCACAAACGGCTTACGAAAAAGGGGGTCGATATAATTTCAACAACACTAAGCGGATATACCATTGAAACTGAAAATTCAAGCCCAAAAAGACAAACCGGATTTTGAACTTTTACAAAAAATAACTTCAAATTTCAATGTCCCTGTTATACTTGAAGGAAAAATTTGGGAACCAAATGATGTCAAAAAAGCATTTGAACTTCAAGCATTTAGCGTTGTTATAGGCTCTTCTGTCACTCGTCCTCAGTTGATTGTAAAACGGTTTATAGATATGGGTTTAAAATAATGAAAAAAGCACTAAGTTTTGATATTGGCGGAACTAAAATAAATTTTGCAATCATTGATGAAAATGGCAATGTAATAAATGATATACAAAAAATTAACACTCCAAATACAAAAGAAGACATATATAATTCATTAAAAAACATTGTCAACAAATACGAAAGTAAAGTTGACTTGATAACAATAGCAACAGCAGGTGCAGTTAACAATGAAAATACAAGAATTTTAAGTTCAACAGGAAATTTGCCTGCGGGCTACAATGAGATTAATTTTCAAAGTTTGTCAGAAAATAAAAAAGTTGTTGTTGAAAATGATGCCAATTGCTCGGTTTGGGCAGAATATAAATTAGGCAGCGGAAAAGACTGTGGAGAAAATATAGTTCTTTTGACACTGGGAACAGGTGTTGGCGGTGGGATAATTGTTAATGGAAAACTTTTAAAAGGAAAAAGCGGCAGTGCCGGCGAAATGCATTTTACAATAAAAGAAAAACAAAGACCCTGCACTTGTGGTTTTCACGATTGCTATGAAGCTTACGCTTCAGGAAACGGTTTGAAAAAATACCGCAAGAGAAATTTATAATGACAACACAATTACAACTTATGATGTTATTGAAGCTGCTGGTAAAAATGATGAACGTGCTATTAAGGCTTTAAATGAATGGCAGCAGGATGTGGCTTTTGGGATTATCGGACTTATTAACATTTTGACCCCAATTGCATTATTTTATCAGGCTCAATGGCTCAATTCATTGATTATGAAAAAATGAACAACTTTGTAAATAATAACATTGTTGTTCAAAAAACAGAAATAAAAAGGGATATTTCGACAACAATTCAGGAATAATTGGAGCAGCATTGTTCGGATTGGATAAATTAAAAGGAGAAAACCGAAAATGAAATTAGGGGTAAATATTGACCATATTGCAACATTGAGAAATGCTCGAGGAAATGTTGAGCCAAATGTGCTTGAAGCCGCTTTAATCTGTCAAAACGAAGGTATGGCTGACGGCATCACAACTCACTTAAGAGAAGACAGACGACACATCAAAGATGAAGATGTTTATTTGATTAAAAAACACTTAAAAATCCCTTTAAATTTAGAAATGGCAGTAAATGATGAAATGTTGAAAATTGCACTTGATTTAAAACCGCACAGTTGTTGCTTGGTGCCTGAAAGACGTGAAGAACTCACTACAGAAGGCGGGCTTGATGTTGTTTCAAAAAAAGAATATTTAAAAGATTTTATCAAAGAATTAAATAGTGCAAACATTGTGGTTAGCCTTTTCATTGAACCGGATTTAAAACAAATTGAAATAGCTAAAGAAGTGAACACTCAATATATAGAAATGCACACAGGCAAATTTTCAAATCTTTTTATCAAAACAATAAAGTCGGACTAAATGAAGAATTTAATCGATTAAAAGAAGGTGCAAAATTTGCCCGGTCATTGGGAATAAATGTCAACGCAGGGCATGGCTTGAATTATGAAAATGTTTATTTAATGAAAGAAATTCCAAATTTGATAGAATTAAATATTGGACATAGCATTATCTCAAAAGCAGTTTTTGTAGGCTTAAAAATGCAGTGCTTGAAATGAAAGACTTAGTTAAGTAGTATAATATTTTATAAAAATTGTAAAATTTATTTACAATTCGTATATTTATAAATCAAAACATGCTAGTATAAAAATAAATTAAATAAAAATTTATGGATAGAAGAAAAATTTGATAAATAATGAAAGGGAGAATTATGTTTGTACAAGCTTCTCAAAAGTCGTTTACTTATGAAAAGATTAATAAAAATAAATCCGCATTAAAAAAATGCTCTAAAGGCGCTAGGAAAAAACAATTTTTCATTAATTGTCCATGGGGGCAGCTTTCCTTCGCTTGATGGAGAAGATACAGGCTATGGTTCTCCAAATTCAAACGGTGCAAAAGCTTTGATTGATTTTGCTTCAGGTGTGTTTAATTCAATCCAGCTTGGACCGGCAGGGAAAACAAAAAGTATTGACTCTTCGCCTTATACAAGCACTATTTTTTCAAACAACCCCATGTTTATTGATTTAAAACAACTTACTCAAGATAAGTGGGGAAAAATTTTATCAACAAAAACATACAATGATATAGTTTCAAAAAATCCAAAACGCAATTCTGGAGAAACAGCATATTCGTATGCTTACAAAGCATATGAGGATGCATTAAAAGAAGCTTATCAAAACTTTAAAAACTCAAATCTTAATGATTTAAAAGAAGAATTTGAAAATTATAAAAAAGAAAATGAATATTGGTTGCTGTCTGACAGCCTTTATGAAGCCTTATCATTGGAACACAACAATGATTATTGGCCAAATTGGGAAAATGAGTTGGATAAAAATTTGTTTAATCCTAAAAACGAAGAACAAAAATCAGCTTCTGATTTTAGAATAAAAGAATTAAAAACAAATATCAAGATGTAATTGACAATTATGCTTTCAATCAATTTGTTGTATCAAAACAAAACCTTGAAACAAAAGAATATGCCTCACAAAAAGGCATAAAAATGATAGCAGACAGGCAAGTTGCTTTTTCAGACCGTGACACTTGGGCATATCAAAGTGTATTTTTGGATGGTTGGATGTTAGGTTGTCCACCTGATTATTTTTCAGAAGACGGTCAAGCTTGGGGATTTCCTGTCATCAATCCTGACACAATGTTTAACGCTGATGGCACTTTAGGAAAAGGTGGAGAACTATTAAAAAGATTATATTCAAAAATGTTTAAAGAAAATCAAGGTGGTGTTCGAATTGACCACATTGTCGGCTTGATTGACCCTTGGGTTTATAAGGCCGGCAAAAAGCCGAAAATTGAAGAAGGTGCATCTAGACTCTACTCTTCACCTGAGCATCCTGAATTGGGTCGTTTTGCTATTGCAAATATGGAAAACTTAAATCACGATGTAAAACAAGACAGCGAAAAAAGAATTATAAATCTTACAGATGAACAAGTTCAAAGGTATGGTGCTATGATTGAAAAAAATTGTTATAGCTTCAGCTAGAGAAAACGGACTTGATAAAAATGCAATTGTTTGTGAAGATTTGGGAACTTTAACTAATCCCGTTGCGGCTGTTTTGAAACGTTATGAATTACTTGGAATGCGTTTGACACAGTTTGTTGTTGCAGAAGACCCAGACCATGCTTACCGTTGCAAAAATATTGAAGCAAACTGTTGGGCTATGGTGGGCACCCATGACAACGAACCTTTGACTCTTTGGGCTAAAAAACTTGTCAACACAGCTGATGCAAAACCTCATTGTGAAAACTTGGCAGATGACTTATGGAGTGAAGCAAACGCAAATATTAAAAATGCACTTATTGACAAATTGTCAAAAGACTCTGACTTTTTAACTTTAACTAAATTTGTTGAAATATTTGCTTCAAGAGCTGCAAACATCCAAGTTTTCTTCTCCGATTTGTTAGGACTTGAAAAAGTTTATAATAAACCAGGCACCTCAGGAGACCAAAACTGGAGTTTACGCATTCCTAATAACTTTATTGATTTTTATGTTGAACAGTTAAATAAAAATAAAGGATTAAATTTATTTATGATCTTAAACTTGCAATGGAAGCACGTGGTGCTGAATTTGCAAATTTAAACTCTCAAATTATTAAAAGTTTAGACTTGTAATAAATCAATTGATGAAAGTTTTGTTTTTAAAGACTCTAACTCATCCCCTTTTATTATTCGCTCATTTATTACTAGTGTTTTTGATACAAGTGGGATGAGTTTGAGTAATTCTTGTAGTTTTTTCGATTGTTAGTAAAATAATTTACGACATCATCGATTGATATCTTTAATAGCTCTGCGTTACTATCATTTTCCATTCCGGAAATTTGTGGAAATTCATTTAGAAAAGCTAGTATTTGAGGATCAATCCCATTTGGTGTTAAATCATCAATATACAATTCCAATCTTTCAACATTATTTAAAGATGGAGCATTAATTTGTATACCACTATTATTCGTTGATATTGATAAAAAGAGAAATTGTTTGCAATTTGTCTAAATTAACTTTTTTCGCATAATCAATATAAAAAGCATTTTCTATTTCTGATAATTGTTCTAAATTTACTTCATTACAACCTCTTATAAATATATTATAAGCTTTTTGAAATACAGGTAAATGAACTTTATTTAAATTAGATAAAGCAATGCTACCATCCGTTTTTGCTAAGTCTTTTAATATTAATTCATCCATATCTTGTAAATCTAAACAATCAACAGTTTTTTCATCTGTGACAATTTTTTCTATTTTCATTTTATCTAAAAGATTATTTTCCAAACAAAATTTATAAATTTTAGATGCTGACAAAATATTGTTTGCCTCTTTATTTTCATTGTTTACACTTAATTCATTATTTTGAATACTTACATTTGGTAATAATGTTAGTATGTTTTGTTGTGTAGAATGTTTAGTTTTAAATTTTTCAACTAAATGTGCAAAAGAAATTTTTTGTAAAATTTCTAAAACTTCTTTATCATTTTTGCAATTTTCATTAGGAGGCATATAACCAATAGTATCTATATTATTTTCTTGCAATTTTTTTACAAATTTATCCAGATTTAAAAAATCTTCTTTTAGTAATCTTGAATGATTTTCAAGTGGTGTAATATGACTTATCTGAAAAATATTATTTTTAATATTACCTTGAATTCTCATTTTCTGTTCCCAACTTTTGGTACAAATACATAAGAATTTTCTTGCGATAAATAATGAGCAGCCTCTTTTTTATTTGTTGTACACCAAGCTTCACAAGCTAAATATCTTAAACGACTGACCTGAAGCTCATCATGTTCATTTAAATTTTCTAAATATTGGGCATCTTTATTATCAAGTCTTTCAATTTCAAAAATAGCACCATTATCAAGTTCTATTTTTTTTACAATCTTTAAATAATTTATCATATAAAGAATTTTTATAATTTGCCAAAAACCTTTTTTAGAATTGGTTTCAAAAACTTTATTGGCTAAATGTTCATCAAATAAATAAAATCTTGCATTTTTTATAACTGGCTTATCTACACCAAACCTATCTTTAATTGTTACCGGTTTAAATTCTTTTAACAATTGTTGCAAAAATATAATACATTTAAGATTATTTTAAAATCATTCTCATAATTATTAGGACTTATATCTTTTATATGTTTTTTAAAAAACTCACCCCATTTTTTTTCATTATCCTGAAGAGGTTCAAGATTTTGTAATTTTTCATTAGCACTTTCAAAAAGTTCTAAAAGTTTTTCATTTTGTTTTGAGATTTCTTCATAATTTAATTTTTTATTCCAAAAATAAGTATCAGTTAAAAAAGTTTCAAAACTAGATTTTGTTGACGAATTTGTTTCTCCATTTTTTAATAATTTAACAATATAAGATGGAGATAAATTTTCTATTATCCTTTTTTGCTTGAATGTGAAATTTTGAAGTATAATTTCACATTGTTCACCACTTAGACTTTGAATAGAACTTTCACATTCTTTTTGGGGTTGTGATTTTATTTGTGATATTACTTCTTGAAGTGCATGATTTTTATAATATGGTACTATTGCTTGACTAACGTCTTTTATTTTTGTTGCATTTTTAATATTTCCTTCAAACATTCTACATATATAATAAAAAATAAAAATATAAAAATATTGCCTTTTTTTAATAATTTTTAATAGTTGTATATTATTTTTTCTAACCAACTTTACAAACAAATGATTAATTTAAATTTTTATTAAACGAAATAGAATGTAAAAAGATAAGTAATATTTATGAAAAGTTAGGATATTTAATTATGTCAATAAAGAAAAAGTTTTTGCATTTTGTTATTAATAAGTTTAAATTATAACGTTGTTTTTGCACTTGGGGATGTTGAAAACACACAAAAAAGCTTATATCCTGACTATTCAAAAGAGTTTGTTGGTGAAGATAAATATGAGAATTTTAACCGTAAGATGTTCAATTTTAATTTAAAACTGAACAAATATGTTATTAAACCTGTTCATATTGTATGGGCTTCAATAATGCCAAAATATGCAATGGATAGGCTTCAGTGTGCCTATAACAATATTGAGTACCCAAAAAGACTTGTAAGTTCGATAGTTCAAAGGGATTTTAAAACCTCGGGACGAGAAACAGTTCGATTTTTGACAAATTCAACAATCGGACTTGGAGGTTTATATGACCCTGCTAAAAAAATTTTTAACCTTGAAATGGCAAATGAAGATATGGAACAAGCTTTATGCAAATGCAAAATGAAAAGCGGAAATTATTTTGTGTTGCCTGTTATAAATTCTGCAACCACTCGTTCGCTTGCCGGAAGACTACTTGATTATTCGCTTGACCCAACAATATATTTAGGAATGCCTGTAATTGCTCTTGTAAAAATGGGGCTTACCATAAATAGAACTTCTTATATGCAGCCTTTAATTCAAATGATTGAATCAACTTACGCTGACCCTTATGACATAGCAAAAAAACTGTATGGACTTGAAAACTATATTAAAAATAATAATCTTGACAGAAAAGAAAATTTGGACATTGATTTTAATAATCACAACCAAAATTACAATAATGATTATTTGGTAGACAATTCCACAATTGAAGGAAAAAAAGATAACAATATCATTAAAAATTAAAAGTTAAAAGCAACATAAAAAATTTTGAATTAAAAAAACAATGAGGCTTATGTCAATGAAGTGATTGAGGGGAGTATAAAAAAGATAATCTTTCTTTAAAAGATTTAAAAATGACAATTTTGTTTTAAAACCGGATATTATTTTGGAAAATTATAACCCGCAAGACCCTGTCATTGATTCTATGAGAACGGCTTTATTTGAAGTGCCAAATGTTGATAATTCTATGTGGGCTGAAATTTCTTTGTGGAATAGAAGTTTTATGAGAAAAATAAAAACTGCAAAAAATTAACATTTATCCAAACCGTGAAGATTATAAATATCGCTATATCCTTCAAAAAGACAAGAATTCTCCATTGGCAATAATTTATCCCTCAATTGGTGAAGGAATTATGTCACATCATTCTGTTATTCTGGCAAAAATGTTTTATGATGAAGGCTATTCTGTTTTAATTCAAGGGAGTCATTTCCATTGGGAATTTATAAAAGTATGGACGAAAAGTATCGTCCGGGAATTCCATCGAATGATGTTTTTATTTAAAAAATTTAACAAGTAAAATTGTAAAATCTTTGGAAGAAAAATATAATTGTTCTTTTAGAAATAATATTCTCATTGGAACCTCGTTTGGCGCAATGGCAACTTTGTTTGTTGCAAATGACCAAAGTAAAAACAACACTTTAAATATAACCAAATATATTTCAATAAATCCGCCAATTGAGATAGTTTACGCACTAAAAGAACTTGATAAAAACAACTTGGATTGGAATAAAAATCCTGACGATTTAAAACATAGAGTTGGTACAACTGCTGCAAAAATAATTCAAACAGCACAAGTGAACAACGAAAGCAACAAAAAAATTGAAACACTTCCATTTTCACCTCACGAAGCAAAACTTATTACAGGTTTTATTATGCGACAAAACTTTCTGATTTAATATTCACAATTGAAAATGCTTCAAAATCAAACAGAACAGATATTTACGACCAAATAAATACGATAAGCTATAAGGATTATGCAATAAAATATTTGTTTAACAATAAATATAAGTCATTTGAAGATTTGAATTATGACACAAGTTTACATTATATTTCTCAATATTTAAAAACTAACAAAAATTATAAAATATACCACACAATAGACGATTATTTTGTCAACCAAACCCAACTCATAGCTTTAAAAAAATATTCAGGTGATAAACTTGTATTGTTCAGCAACGGAGGACATCTTGGATTTTTATATCGTGATGAATTTAAAAATGAATTAATAAATGACATTAAAAGCAACAAAATTAATAATCAAATAAGTTTTAGTATAAAATAAAATTTATCTGATATCTTCAGGCTTGATAATCCAAAAATCAATTCCTTGGCACTTTGAAACCATTTTTAAAATATCTAAGTACTTTTTTCTTTTTCTTCATCTTCTATAATCAAAACAACCCCAGGCTTTAAACCTGTCGCAACAGAATAATATATAGCCTGTCCAATGCCCTCATAAACTTTGTTTGCAAAATCAAATTCTATTGCATGAGTCTTTGTTAAACAATCTACACGTTGACCTTGAGGTAAACGGTATTCCAAAGTGCCACACACTTTTTGACACCAATAATTTTGATATATTTTTTTCTTGATAAATATGTGCTGCATCAACTTGAATATTTGTTAAAATAATAAAAAAGTAGTGGAAAATATATTATACTATTCTTTAATCTAATAAAATTTAAATACATTAATATCAATATACAAAATAAAAATTTATTTGTATACTACCTAAATGGTTAATGTCTTAAAGGTATTAATTATAACAACTATATTAATATTACACTGTAAAAACACTTGCAGTTTGACATCTTTTAACAGTTGGTTTGATAGTACTCCCAGGCGAATCCGAACCAGATAGTTGTATTGTTACCAATAAAAATAATTGCAAAAATAAAAATTATCAGATACTAGGATATCATACATTTTAAAATTATCAATGTTAAAATAACAAAATTAAAATACCAAAATTTAAATTTCTAAATCTTAACTTTTAGTAAATTATTTATGTTAGGATAAGAGTATGGAAAGTTTTTATGATTTTTGTGTAAAGAATGAAAAAAAAAGTTTATTGGATGAATGGGATAGTATAGAAAACGAAATTACCCCCAAAGGATATTTTACCAAAAAGTAATAAAAGTGTTTGGTGGAAATGTAAACATGGACATAAATGGATTGCAAAAATTAGTAGTAGAGCTAACGGATCAGGTTGTCCGTATTGTTCAAATAAAAAACTTTTAGCTGGTTATAATGATTTAGCCACAACAAATCCTAAATTAGCAGCAGAATGGAATTATGAGAAAATAAAAATTTGTTGCCAACACAAGTAATGCAAGGCAGCCACAAAAAGTTTGGTGGAAATGCGAAAAAAGGACATGAATGGATCGCAGCTATTAATGATAGAAAAGAAACGAGTTGTCCGTATTGTTCAAATAAAAAACTTTTAGCTGGTTATAATGATTTAGCCACAACAAATCCTAAGTTAGCAGCAGAATGGAATTATGAAAAAAATGGAAATTTGATGCCAGCACAGGTTATGCAGGGCAGTAATAAAAAGGTTTGGTGGAAATGCGAAAAGGGACACGAATGGGTTGCAACTATTAATAGTCGCAAATCAAGAAACTGTCCACATTGCTCAAAAAGAAAAACAAACTTCTTTTCCAGAACAAGCAATATATTTTTATCTATCAAAATACATTTCAAATGCAAAAAATCGATATAAAATCGATAATATTGAAGTTGACATATTTTTACCATCTTTAAATATTGCAATTGAATATGACGGAGAAAATTGGCACAAAAATGCGAATAAAGACATAAAAAAAACTCAAAATTTATTAAATAAAGGAATTAACTTAATTAGAATTAGGGAACCTCAATGTCCAAAGTTAAATATTTTAGATTTTAAAAATGTATATGAACTCAAAAATTTAACAGAAAAAAGAACTTACTAATGCGATTAATTATATTTTTAACACTTTAAAAGTGGGCATAAATCCTGACGTAAATATTGAAAGAGATAGAATATTTATATTGGAACAAAGTGTTTCGATTGTTAAAAATAAATCTTTATTTAATTTAAATCCAAGACTTTCAAAGGAATGGAATTATGATAAAAACGGCAAATTGACTCCAGATTTATTTAATTGTAACTCAACTAAAAAAGTTTGGTGGAAATGTGAAAAAGGTCATGAATGGCAAGCTACAATAGCAAGTAGAAATTCTGGAAACAATTGTCCATATTGTAGTAATAAATATCTATTAAAAGGATATAATGATTTAAAAACATTATATCCAAAAATACTAAATGAATGGGATTATAATAAAAATGATATAACTCCTGACTCTATAAAAAGCGGGTTCATTAAAAAAAGTTTGGTGGTTATGCAAAAATGGGCATAGTTATAAATGCTCACCGTACCATAGAATTAAAGGAATTACGTGCCCATATTGTTCAAATAGAAAAATCTTAGTAGGTTATAATGATTTACAAACCGTGCATCCTGATTTAGCAAAAGAGTGGAATTACGAATTAAATGATGGACTATTGCCGTCACAGGTTATGCAGTATTCTAATAAAAAAGTTTGGTGGAAATGCCCTAACTGTAAAAAGATTATCTTTGTAATATTGCATATAGAAGTAACGGCACTAATTGCCCTGAGTGTAGTAAGAAAAAAGCTAAAGAAAATTTAATTAAAACTAAAACTAAATATAGAGAATTGAGTAGATTAAATCAAGAATTAGCAAAATATTGGGACTATGATAAAATTTAAATCGCACTCCAGATAACACTGCGATTGGAAGTAGTTATGTTGCGTATTGGAAATGTCCTATTTGTGGTTATGAATGGAAATCGATCGTAAAAGACATGAATAAAAGAAAAAATTATTGTTTAATGTGTAAGAAAAGAAGTAAAAATGGATAAAAGTATAAATGATATAAATGTAAATATATTGTTGGATTGTAATGCTTTTGATTACATTCTTGAAAAATATCCTTAATAAAAGATTTAAATCTGAAATTTTATTACATTTGGTCTCAAGAAATAGAGTTGGAAAAAATTTCTGATTTAAATAAACTTTTTAAAAATAAAAGAAATAAAAAGAAAATTATACTTTAGAAACTACAGGGGTATTTATGATAAACGCTCCATGTATCAATAAAGAATGTTTTTTCCCAAATTCTGAAGTCGTAAATACTATTAAACGTATTCTCATTAAGCATAAATGTTTAAAAAATCATAGAGACAATAATTTTAAGTATGACTTAAATTTAGCCATTACAGCATACATAAACAAATTTATAGTACTAACAAATGATGGCTCAGGAAAGAAAGACGGCTTATTAAAAGCTTTAAAAAGAGATGAGTATAAAATGTTTTTCAACAGGGAATTTGAAAACATATATTTAAAAACAGAGGGGAAAAATGAAATCAAATAAAGTATCAACAATTAAAATAAATTTACCACCAAAAACTATGACCGAAGATATAGATGAATTAAAATTAGAACATTATTTTATCGCATATATAGATTTTTTAGGAATGAAAAATATGATGAATAGTGATAATTGGCTTATTAACAAATTTAATAATTATTGTATAAATGATTTTTCTCAGTATTATATCGATTCAAAAAATTTGCCTAAATTAGTAATAAAAAATTAAGGTTAAGTAAGCATTAATAAATGGCATATTGTATGAAATAAAAAGATTCCCAAATTTTCGGCATTCTTTCTGACTTAAATTTCAAATGTCTCATTGCCGAACGAAATCAATTCATCCGTTCAAAGGTAAACAAACTCTAAAACACAGCCATAATCTATCTTTGAAACCATGATAAAACATTGCCGAAACATGAGTACAAAATGGGACATTTGGAGTACTTTGGTGAACGGATAAAATGATTTTCCCGACCTCTAAAACGCCCTCGCACAGCCAACTTTCACAAATTAATCAATCTAACCGTACAAAATCAGTTTACTCGTTAAATTACATCAAATAAAATACCACAATAAAAAATTAAAGAAGAAATAAAACAAACGAAACGGAGAAAGTGGGATTCGAACCCACGATGCAGATTACTCCACATAACACCTTAGCAGGGTGCCGCCTTCAGCCGACTCGGCCATTTCTCCTTAACAATATTTTTATTCTATCAGAAATATATTTTTTTAACAAGTGGTTTTATTATTTTAATTTCTTTATTAAATTTTGAACTTGTTTTTTTCATCTTCACTTAAATCAAAATTGAGATAATCTTCAAAATAGTCTATTGCACTTCGATTATCACCTTTAGCCATAAAAAAATATGCCAAGTTTTTTTGTATGCTATTTCAAAATTTTCATTCAAAACAATGGCACGAAGAAGATATGAAATGGCTTTGTCTAATTCGTCATTTGCTTCATAGGCTAAAGCGGTTTTGTAGAAAATTGCAGGATTATCGTCTTTTGAGCTATTACATTTTCAAAGTAACTTATGGCACTTTGGTAATCGCCCCATTCAAAATAAATTACTCCCAAATCCCAATTGGCATCAATATCTTTTGGATTTTCGTCCAGAATTTCATTCAAAACAAAAACCGCTTCTTCATATCGTTTGTCAATTGAATAAACTCGAGCCAAATAGTGCTTCAAAACACTCACCTCAGGCAAATTATAAACAGCTGTTTGGAGAAGATCTATTGCTTCAAGCAACTTCCCGGTTTTAACATAACTATCACTTAAGTTTACAATCGTTTGAACCATTTTGTTGTCAATATTTAAAGCTTTTAGATAATATTCTTGTGCTTTTTCTTCATCGTTCAAATTTGCCCAACACAACCCGATATTACTTATTATATTTGGATTAGTACTGTCAGTTTCAAGAATTTCACTGAAAATTGATAGAGCCTTCTGATAGTCTTTTTTTACTAAAACATTCTAACGCTTCTTTAATCTTATTTTCCATACTTAAAATTATACAATAATTATGGTAAAATTTCTATATAAATAAGAAAAATAAAAAGGAGAAAAAAATGTCAGGACATTCAAAATGGTCAACCATCAAACATAAAAAAGCAAAAGTTGATGCTCAACGAGGAGTTGCTTTTGCAAAGTATTCTCGTGAAATTATTGTTGCTGCTAAACTTGGAGGCGGTGATTTATCTTCCAATTTCCGTTTAAGAACCGCTGTTGAAAAAGCTAAAGCAGGAGGTGTGCCTAATGATAACATAAAACGTGCCATTGAAAAAAGCAACAAAAAGTTCTGATGCTGACAACTTTTTTGAATTGACTTATGAGGGTTATGGTGCAAATGGTGTTGCGATTTTTATTGAAGCACTTACTGACAACAAAAATCGTACGGCAGGCGATTTAAGAAGTTATTTTACAAAATATCAAGGCAACCTTGGTGAAAACGGCTGTGTTGGTTGGATGTTTAAACAATATGGAATGATTACTTTTTGATAACAGTTCAAATTTTGATGAAATTTTTGAACATGCCATTGAACTTGGTGCAAATGATGCTTACCAAGAAGAAGACGAAATAAAGGTATTAACCTCTCCTGAGGATTTTCAAACTATAACCGAAGGATTTGAAAAATTAAATATTAAACCAAAAGAAGCTTCACTCACTCGCATCAGTGAAAACACCATCGAAGTTGATGATGTTGAAAATGCAAAGCTTATTTTAAAGCTTATGGAAAAAATTGAAGAAAATGATGACGTTCAAAATGTATATTCAAATTTTGAATTTACGGATGCTGTTGAAAAAGCTCTTGAATTTTAAGCTAAACCGCTTGGAACATTGCTTTTAATGTTTCAAGCGAACGCTTTGCAAGAAGTTCGTTTTTCAATTTTTTATTTTTTCTTTGACCTTTTGGCAAGTCAATAGAGTCAACAATGCCCCAATTTGAATTTATTGGCTGAAATTTTTTATGCTCTTTATATGAAATATACTTGGTCAAAGCACCAAGCATAGTTGTTTGTGGCAATGTTAATAATTTTTCGTTTTTAATTTTTTAACAGCATTAATCCCGGCAAGCAATCCCCCTGCAATAGATTCTGTGTAGCCTTCAGTGCCTGTAATTTGACCTGCAAAAATATATTCTCATGTTTTTCAAGGTTCAAGGTGCTATTTAAAACTTTTTGGACTGTTTATAAATGTGTTTTTATGCATTACGCCAAACTTAACAATGTTTGCATTTTCAAGCCCCGGAATTAGATGGATAAGCTCTTTTTGTGCACTCCATTTCAAATTTGTCTGAAATCCGACAAGATTGTATAAACTTTTAGCCAAATTATCCTCACGAAGTTGGACAACCGCATAGTTTTCAACATTTGTACGACTGTCAACAAGCCCGACAGGTTTTAAAGATCCATATCTTAATGTGTCAACACCTCGAGAAGCCATAACTTCTATTGGCATGCAACTTTCAAAAAACATTGCATCCTTTTCAAAACTTTTTAACTCTATTTTAGGTGCATTTATCAAATAATCATAAAATTTCAGATATTCATCTTTGTTCATCGGACAATTTATGTAACAAGCTTCTCCTTTGTCATATCTATTTTGGATAAACGCTTTGTCAAAATTAATGCTATCTCTTTCAACAATTGGAGCAATTGCATCAAAAAAAGCGAGGTTTTTTCTTCTTTAGTAAGCTCAATAATGCTTTGTATCAAATTTTCAGAAGTCAAAGGTCGCTTGCAACAATTGTTATTTCATCTTTATTTATCGTTGTTTTTTCTTCTCTAATTAAGTTTATATAAGGATTTTGTTCAATAAGTTTGGTTATCTCGTTTGAAAACAATTCTCTATCAATGGCAAGCGCATCGCCGGCATTCACTTGAAACTTGTTTGCGGTTTTTATTAAAAAAGATCCCAAAAACTCAAGTTCAGCTTTTAACAATCCGCTTGCGTTTGTAATTTGTTTGTTGCCCAAGCTGTTTGAACACACAAACTCTGCAAGTTTATCTGTTTTATGAGCGCCTGTTTCAATTTTTGGTCGCATTTCATATAAATTTACATTGATTTTTTGTTTTGCAACTTGAAGTGCAGCTTCACACCCTGCAAGCCCCGCCCCTATAATATTTATCATTATAAAATCATTTCCTCAAATGGTGTTGTGTCATTGTAGCTGAACATATTTATAAATCCATACAAAACCTCAGCTTTAAAATGAGACGAGCCAACTTGTAACATTACTTTTAAAGCTTCACGTGTATTTTTTACTCGATATTCCGTTTTATTGAATGTTAAATTGTCGAAAAAATTGCACACAGATACAATTGAAGTTTGAATATCAATATTTTGCAAACTTATCCCAAACGGGAACCCTGTCCCATTTGCAATTTCATGGTGATTTAGTGCGATTTTTGCAACATTTTCAGGGATATTTAATTTCTCTTTTAATATTCTATAGCCAACTTCAGGATGTGATTTATAAACCTTAAACTCTTCACTTGAAAGCCCTTCAGTCGTTTGAACATTTTCAGGCAAATATATTTTTCCAATGTCATGATATAAAGCCCCCCAAGGTTATATCTGAGATTAAATCTTGATTTAACCCGAGTTTATAAGACAATGCAGCCGACAAAATTCCAACATTCAAAGAATGACAAAGCGAATACTCACCAAGCAACTTTAATTGAGAAAAATAACTCACGGCACTTAGTAATGTTTTTATGTCATAGATAATTTTATCCCGTATTTCATTGTACATTGCAACAACGTTTGTGTATTCATTTTTTTCATTGCATCTAATATTTTTGTGTAAAAAAGTTTTATTCTGTTTTGTGTAAGAGAATCAATTTTTGATGTTTTGTTGACAACACCATTAAAGTTTGTGGTGTCAAGTTTATCAATAGAAAAAACAGTTCTTGGAACTTGAGTCATAAGATAAGATTTTTTCATTAAAAACAACATTTGAATTATTTAAATTTGTGTTCAAATCCACAATTTTTTCCGTGTTTTGGCTTGTATTTTTAGCATCAAGCCTATACAACTTTGGAATTTGCCGAAGTTGAAGTATTTTTCCCGGAGTCAAAATTTCGCCGGCTTTTAATAACACATTGCCAACTTCATCAACCACATTATAAAGCAATGCTTTTTCATCTAATAATTCTTCAATTGTAAGTGATTTCATACAACACCACACAAAAATTAAAAAATGTACTTTATGATTTATTTTCTTTAAAGTATAATTATATTAATATGTTATTATACATAGTAAGGCAGGTGTTTGTCAATGGAAAATGTTTTTTTGATGACTCAATATCAGATGAAATTTTTAAAACTTATGATGAGATAAACAAAAATTTTGACACTCCCGCTTTGAAGTGCGAAAGTGAAAACGAAAAACTTTTTGATATAATAAGCCAACTATTTGAAGAAAACAAAGTCGAAAGCATTTGGATTAATGGTTATGACAACGTCAAAATTGAATCTGAAAATAATGAACTCAAAACCATTGACAATTTGTTTTCAAGCAACAACCAACTTGAAAAATTTATAAAATATTTAAGCCAAATGTCAAATCAAAAATTCGGCTCAAACAACTTTATCATTGAAGGCAATTTGAAGTCTAACTTGCTGTTTATGGGTGTTTTGCCATACAACTATCAAAGCGTGCCGATTTTTACTTATCCGCAAAACCGAAGAAAATATACTTGTTGATAACAATTATGACAACTCTATAATTAAATATTTAAAAAACGCAATAAACAATAAATTGAATATCCTTATTGCAGGGAAAACAAAAAGTGGCAAAACAACTTTGATAAACTACCTTTTGAAAAATTTTGAAAAAGAACAAAAATGCATTGTTATTGAAAACTCAATATCTGCTGTCAATATAAAATCAAACTTTCCCAAAATAAACATCACACCTTTTTATGCAACAGATGAAATAGGCGACAATGAGATTTTGTCAAGAAAACTTTTGAATAAACTATTGCTTATTGAAGCATCAAATTTAATATTAGATGAACTTACCATTGGCGATGTTTCAGAGTTTTTGATATACATTGACTCATATTTTCGTGGTTCGGTATTCTCAATCAATGCCAACGATGCCAAAGATGCCATATCAAAAATAAAAAAAATGATAAAGTATGGTTCAAACAACATAAACAACTTTAAATTGAAGCGACTAGTTCAAACATCAATTGATGTTGTTGTGGAAGTGAAAAATGTGAATAATGCAATAAAAATCGACAAGATTTATGAAATGAACACAGATTTTGAAGCCCCGGAGCTTTTGAAGCTTATCTATCAACTTGAAGAAGACCAAAGCTACCAAGCAATCAACGAGCCAAACTACCGAAAAGAAAAACACATGCTCAATGAATATAACCTTTTTGACTCAAAACCGGAAGAACAACACGAAAACAAACTCAAAAAATTAAGTAATCAAATAAAAAAATCAAAAAAAATAAAAGGAAAAGCTTGCAAAGTTGAAGAAAAAATAAAAACTAATTTTAATATTTCTTAATATTTTTCACAAAATTCTAAAGTTTACGACACAAATAGCCGATAAAACAATAAACGGAAGAATGTGTGGGACTATATTAAAGATGAATAACTTCAACAATTTCGGATTACCAGTAAATAACAATCCATTTATCAACCCGCAAAACGGTGTGGGGGGGTAATACAGGATATTTTGCCCCGACAAAACCAATGGATTATGACGGATATTTTGGCAGCCAAACAAAGAAACCTAGTTTTTGGGATCAAACAAAAATGTTTTTCTCGCAATACGGAACAAAGATTTTTGGTTGGGGCGTAACCATATTTGGCGGCTTGGGAGCTTTTGCTCTTGGCAAAAAATTTATTGACCTGGATGTTCCGTATGGTAAAAATGCGCAAAAACCAAGTGATGATGCTTCACTTATGGCAAAAAGCCAAATATCATTTGTGTACTTTTTTATCCGACACTGTTGGTGTTATGAAACCTTATGAAGCACAAGTAGAAGACGATAAAACAGAAAATGATGATGATGATGATGAAACAAAAAAAGTAAAGGCATAGTGTCTGTACCACCAACAACAATAACACCAGCAACACCTGCTGCGCCTGCGCCAGCGCCTGCATCTGCACCTGCGCCAGCGCCTGAACCAGCACATGCATCTACATCTACAGCACTAGATGATATAAAATCTCAATGTGATAAGATTTTTTTTACCTTTTGGCAAAGCAAAACAATCCAATTTTAATAATCAGCTCAGTACAGAAAGTACAAAGTTAAGTAAGTTTATAAATTTAACAGATATACAAGAACTTACTACAAAAGATATAAAAAATGCAAAAAAATTAATATAGATAATGAAAATGCTTTAGATATATTAGGATACAATTATAGCATTACACCCAATATTGATTCAACAGCTCTTAATATATTAATTGATAATGTAGTCCTACTAGCTAAAAATAGTGTTGGTAATACTGAGTTTAAAGATAAAGCGATAGAAAAAGCTTTAAATATCTTCTATGTTATTGCTAAAGGAGTTAATAAACAGTCTGACTTTGCAAATTTGGTAACAGGAATTGGAAACTTGTTACCGTCAAAGATAAACAGTGCTGACTCAACAAATGCATTTAAATTAATCAGATATATTGAAGAAAGGTGTAAAAGTCTTGGAATAGATTTACAAACCCAGATTGACACCGTTAAAACAGCTGCTGTTAATGCAAAAGTTAATATATTTAAGAATTTAGAAGTAAGATCATTAACTGATACTAATGAATTTAACAAATATAAACTTTCTAAAGAAGAGTTGGATTTGCTTACTAATAAATCTGTGTATGTGGATAAATTATCTGATATTGTGAAAAATACTGGTGTTAAGTCTGCTGAAGTTAAAACAGCTGCCAATGCTCAAATTGTTATGCTCACAGATCCTACAAAGGTTAAAAAAAGATACGATTAACGCTGTCGAGGTTGACAAACTTGATGCTGCAACCAGAGATAAGTACTTGGATAAATTATATAAGATTGTAAGCCAAACTTCTTCTGCCATTAATCAGGTTAAAGATACTGCCAATGCTCAAATTGCTCAAATTGTTATGCTCACAGAGGATATAAATGTTACACCAGAAATGATTAATGCTGTCGATGTTACTAAACTTGATGAGACAACTGAGTACGTGACAAAATTATCTAATATTGCGACAAATCCTAGTACTAGTGTTAAGGCCGACGTTAAAACAGCTGCCAATGCTCAAATTGTTATGCTCACAGATCCTACAAAGGTTCAAAAGATACGATTAACGCTGTCGAGGTTGACAAACTTGATGCTGCAACCAAAGATAATTACGTGACAAAATTATATAAGATTGTTACAAATGCTGGTGTTGATGCCGACGTTAAAAAGGTTGCTCTTCTGGCATTAAACAATAATATAGAAAGAGCAGAATGTACTACTCCAAACTTAAATATTACCTTAAAAAAATAGTAGTAGTAGTAATTTTAATCTTAATGTCTGGACTTTCAGGCCACAAAAAAACCGGAAAAACATTCCAAGGATGTATTTATAAATATAGATAGTACGCTATGTTTTTTATGATGGTACGAATTATTACAAAGTTAATTTTACAAAGTAAACAGCGACAAGTAATGGCGATAATACCACTTTTTAACAGATAAAATTCCTTTTACAATAAGTTTCAAAGTGTTCCCACAAAAAAAAGGGAACACTTTTTGGGGTAAAAAAATAAAAACATAATAAAATACAGACTTCGGATTACATTAACGCTAATAATTAAATTAAAAGCATTTCACATTGGCACATAATGTTAAAACCCGAACTAAAATCTTTTTTCTTTTATATTAACTTTTGTTAAAATTTTGAATTTAAGTAACAATTTTTATTTTTACCAATCTTTTATAACTATAACCGTGTTATAATTTTTATGAAATGTTTATAGGACATCAAATTTGTTATGGAACTTCTTGTTCGTGAAAATAAAACTTCTAATAAAAAAATAAACAAGCTTTTGAAACTTTTAAATGCTATTAATTTTGAACTTGCAAAAGACAAGCAAAAAGAAAAAACCCTTGGTGTTGTCAATTCAGGACGGGTTTTTGCCAAAGTTTATCAACTTGCTTGTCACACAAAAAGAAATCAACCACACAATTGGCATAGCCGGCGAATCCGCTTGCGGAAAAACAACTTTTGTTTCTTCTATTATGAGTGTGTTCTCTCACCTCAAAAACAAAAATTACTATACCTCTCTTTGTTGTGATGACTATTATCTCGACACCTCCGATGCTCTTGAAAAAGTCAATGGCAGTTTTGAAGAATATTTCAAGTTGGGATATTCTTTTGACACACCTGATGCTTTGAACCTTGAACTACTTAATTCTCACCTTGAAGCACTCAAAAACAACATTGATATAACTTCTCCAAAATATGACTTTGTCACTTGCAAAAGTGAATTAAACAAAGGTGAGTTCAAAAAATCTTCTAAAATAATCATTCTCGAAGGGCTTTTTGCTTTAAACGAAAAATTACACAATTCTGTTGACATAAAAGTTTACATCGATACTCCATTTGACATAATAAAAGAAAGATGGTTCAAACGCGCCGCTTCAAGAGGCAAAACAGGCGACGCTGCCAATGTTCAATTTAATGATGTGAACAATGCCGCCTCCAAATACATTCGACCACACAAACACAACGCCGATATCGTCCTAAACGGTTGCGTCTGTGCAAGCTACATTGTCGAGTTTACTCAAAGTATGGTGAATGCTGTTTTTAATGCGTTAAAAGATTAGTTTTTTGTTGTGAGCGCGCGAGCGCGCAAACAATATTGATTATAATAATTTGAAAAAGTTTGCGCGCTCGCGCGCCTGACCCATCCTATTGCTCTTCCTCTTCCAACAAAGTTCCAATGCTCAACAATTCTTTTGTTTCAATGCTGCTTCCTGCTATTCCTTGTATCGAACCTATCATCGCTGTTGTATTGTTCAAAACCAACTCCAGCTGCTTTTCTCGCTTCGACCATTCTCGCTGAAAAACAGTTTTCTCTTTCTCTAAATCACTTTTCATTGTCACAAAAGCATTTATTATATTTTCAAATTGTGTCTTAAACTCGTTGCCGGTTAAATAATTGTACAAAAGGGCAGTCTTTTCGTGACGATTGTCCTGAGCGTTTATTATATTATTCAACTTTATTATGGTTTCACGCAAAACAACAACAAGCCCCTTAAATTCAGCATAAGAACATATATAAATACCGTCTTTCAACCCCATGCGTTCCATTTCATGAGGATATACTTGTGTCACTAAAACACCAATGTCCGCACCTTTTTCTTGACAGTTATTCTTGAACTTTTCTATCCAATCTTTGCCAAAGGTCTTTGTTCGTTTGCTTTCATAATATATTTTGCCACAGTTTAAACATTCACGAGTATTAACAACCTGAAGCACATCGGCACCTTGTTTGCCCTTGCCTATTCCCTGAATTTCATCCAGAATAAACTGCTCTTTTAAATATTGCTCAATTGCCAACTCTTGAACTTCACCTTGAAGCTGCATTGAACCTTGTTCATACTTTCGTTTCATCTCTTCAATAAGTTTGCCTTGGTCTTCCAATTGCTTTTTGTATTGTATAATGACAAGCTCGTTTTCAGCATCAATGGCTTGCTTTAGTTTAGTTTTTTCAGTCAAAATTTGTTCACTTAATTTTTTTTGTAATTCAAGTTCAAACTCTTCTTTCATTGACTCTTTTTCACGCTTTAACTTCAAGTTTTGTGCTTCAAGTTCAATCATTTGTTTCAATTTTTGAGTTTTTTCATCTAA
This sequence comes from Candidatus Melainabacteria bacterium, assembly GCA_022009935.1. Classification (GTDB taxonomy): domain Bacteria; phylum Cyanobacteriota; class Vampirovibrionia; order Gastranaerophilales; family Gastranaerophilaceae; genus UMGS1477. The sequence goes on from CP091731.1 coordinate 482,503, forward strand.
TTCTTCTTGTAATCGTTTTGTAAGCAGGCTTTGTTCCTCGGCGATTTTTTCTTTTAATATTTTTTCATTTTCAAACAATTTTTCTTTATAATCTTTTTCCAGCTGTGTTTTGACTTCATCCATGCGTTTTGTTGCCGACTTAAGCAAATTTTCTTTCTCGTTTTTCATTTGTTCCAATTTTTGCTGGTATTTTTTTTGCTGTATTTCAAGCATTTTGTTCACTTCATCTTTTGCGCCTGCTTTAATTATGTCAGCTATATCAATAACATAGTCACAATTCGGACATTTTATTTCATTAACTTTTTCCATATATAAAAATTCCTTATTATTATTATTGTTGTTGTTGAGTACTTGTTTGTTGTTGCTGCTGCTGTTTTATATTTTTTTGAAGGTTATCCAAGAAATTAGGCAATGTTTTGTTTATAACTTCTTTCGCTTTTTGAGACGTTTCATTTATAACTTGCTGTTTTGATTGTTCCAGCTGTGTTTTCACTTCTTCTTGAGTTTTAAACTTCACATTTATTCCCAAAGTCGACAACACACTTTGTGCTTGATTTTCATCACTTTTTGTCATCAACCATTTGAAATACTTAACAGAAGTCGGGCTTTGAATATTACCATTGATTTTAACTTTAAAATATTTACTATTGTCACTTTCAGGTGTCAACTTTGGTATTTTATTGATTAACTCAACGCTTGCGGATTGGTTGTAACTGTTCAACAAACCGGACATTGTTGTGCCAAATTTTCCCACATTGGCAATAAGTTTTTGAAACAGACATGTCATTTAAAGGCCTCCAATGAGGAAGCTATTTCATTTGATACACATCCTAAAAGTTCAATGTCACTGTCATTATTCAGCAAGTTCATTTTGCCGTCTATAAACAAACTCATGTTTTTTCCGGAAGAAGAAACAGGGTCTAAGCTCATCCAACCGTTTGAAAAACTAACATTGCCCTTCAAATAGTCAAATTCACCCGAATTTTTTGGCGCAATTGTTCTTAAAGTGTTTGCCAAATTGGATTTAAATAAGCTTATCCCACTAAGGTTTTGAGCATAAAGAAAATGTTCAAAAGTTCCAAAATCTCCAAGCTGTCCGTTTTTAATTAAAAAGTTCGCATTGCCTTTGAGAGTTTTCATTTGGGTATTAAAATCAACACCACGCAAATTCAAATTGGCATTGAAATCCAAAGTTCCTTTCACTTGGTCTTTTATCAACACTGTTGCATAAATTGCATCATTTGCATTCAAAGCTCGTCCGACAATTTTAACGTTTGTATTAGTATTTCTTAAATTATAGGAAACTTTTTGGCATGTTTATTTTTCCATCAAACGCAGTTGCAATCAAATCTGATAAATAAAAGATGTTGTTTGACAAACTAAAATCAGATTTTATGTTAGTTGCAACAATATTTCCCATTTTAAATTTCAAAATTTCGCCACGTCCGTTTGTGATTTTTATAGGCAAATCAAAAGCATTTGACGAAGAAGCATTGGAACTTCCTCCATTTGACTGAATTTTGCTTAGATTGTTCATAATTTCAAACAATTTATCTACATCAATGGAGTTCGAACTTACATTCAGAGAATTTATTGTAAGGATTTTATCGTATAAAGAATTTATAGAAGCGGTAAAATTGAATTTTGCATCGTTTAAATTTAAATCTGCACAATTTATTAAAGCTTCTTCACCATTGAATGTGACATTTAAATCCGACAAACTGATTTTCAATTGTGGAATATTTGCATTTAAAATTTTTATATACCCGCCCAAAAGAGGACTTTGAAGTTTTCCGTTTATATTAATATCTGTTTTTACCAACATACTTGAATTTGAAAACTGTGGCAAAGAAAACGAAATTTCATTTGGTGTATTTATTTTTATATTATTTATTTTGGGATATTTTGAATATAAATCACTTATTTTCCCACTTAGATAAATAAACTTGTTTGAATGGTGAAGATTGTCTTTAACACTATCCGATAAAACATTCAGGTTTGAATTAACTTTATATAAGCCTGTATTATCAAGGTTTAATTCATCACCATCTATCAGCAATGAGATATTTAACAAACTTGATTTGTTATACAATTCGTTTATATTTATAAAATTCAAGTTATTAGAGGCATTAGCAAGGATTTGAAAATCAATTTTGTTTTTTAACACCATCACCACAAAGTTCAAACAAAACAGGCAAAGCTCCTTTTGCATTGACCATAGATTTAAATTCTTTTTGGAATAAATGATTTAATATCATAAGCATTTAAACGTCCTTTTCCTTTAATTTTAATATCAGGTTTTGTTTGGTAATTTTTAATTTCACCTTCAAAACTTACAGGCGAATTGTTGATAAAAACATCAAAAGGTTTGATATTTATTTTTATTCTTATCTATATTTAAATTCAAATTCATAACTTTTACATTTGAATTTAAATCCGATAAAACAATATAAACTCTTGGTACACTCAAAAACCTTCGGCATCTTTCAAATCAGATTTTATATTTAGAACACCTTCTTTTGAGGTTAAACTGATATTGTTTATAACATCAGAAAGCTTAAAATCATTGTAAGTGAACTTGACAATCGGGTTAATGTTGTCCAAATTGCCTTTTATCAAAGCATTGAATTCCACATCACCTGAATTAATTTTATAATTTTTTTTCAAATCTTTTGGAGCAAAAGCCTCAAACAAAGTTGAAAGGTATAATTTTTCAGACATTACATTTATATTGGCGAACGCATTTTTGTCTATGTTGCCTTTAACGATAAATTTAGCCCCATTTATAAGTGCATAAGTATTTTTTATATCCATTTGATTGTTCGAAAAATCAACATTTGAATTTATTCCAACAATAGCTAAAGGTAATGTTTTGTGCTTAATATTTGCGTTTTCAATTGCGAAATAGCCATTTGAATTAAATTGTTTTAAATTTGAGTCAACATTTAATTTGGCATTTAAAACACCATTGACTAAAAAATCTTCCAAACCTAAATCCACATTTGCAATTTTTGCCAACGCATCTATTATATTTTTAATATCAGCAATTTTTATATTTAAAGCTTCAAAATCTAAATTCACTTTGTTTTTTTTGCCATGTTTAACCATTGCATTTAGACTCATCTTATCTTTTTCATTAACAAATAAATTTGAGTCGATTTGGGTTTTATTTTTGTCAAAATTCATTTTTAGATAATTATTATCAATGTTTTTACCGTTTAAAACAAAGTTCAAATTGTCAATGTTAAAATAACCGTTCAAATGGATTTTGTCACGTTTGTCATTTTTAATTTTTAAATTACCATTGATATTTGAATAAAAATCATACTGCACAAGATTGTAAAAAGGATGTCCTATATTTATAGGTTCTTGAGTTTCATTTTCATCTTTATTTTGTTCAAAATTGAATTCGGGCAAAATTGTGTCAAGTTTGATATCATAATCAAGATAAGTTTTTTGTTCTGACAAAACTTTTCCTTTTAAATCAATTTTTGCTTTTTCATTTAATTTAAAATCTTTCAAATTGAAATTTTGACCTTTTATAGACAAAGGTTCAACCAATTTTTCATCGGTTAAATTGATATTATAGTTTAATATGCAAATGTCAGGCATTTTATACGAAAACTTGAAAGGAAAATTGTTAGCAACACCATCATTTTCTTCTTGGGTTTGATTGGCATTTAAATAATCGTTAATATATTTTTGGATATACAACTGGCCGTCAGACAAAATTTTTAAATTTAAATTTATGCCATCAAGTGAAACTTCATCAAAGCTTATAGTTTTTACAACAAGAGGTAAAACATTCAACAAAATTTTTGAATTTTGAACGCTTAAAAACTCATTTTCATCATCATAATTAACACTTAAATTTTGAGCCTTGACCCCTATTTTTAATAAAGGAGTAGTGATAAGTTTCAAATTGTCATATTTTACATCCAAATTGACACTATCTTTTGCCAATTTATTTATATCGTTTTTGTAATTATTCAAATTTATAACATTTGGCAAAATAAATAAAAATGCAAGATAAAAAATAGCAACAAAAGTAAGTAAAATAATTGTTAATATTTTAACTTTTTTCATATAACAAAACCCCATTATATCTTCTTTATTAAGAATATTATATAATGAAAAAAGTAAACACCAAAATAAATTTGATGTTTACTTAAAGATAAATAAAAAATAAAGTTATTAAGCAAAATATCTGTCAAGCAAGCCTTTGAAAGCTGCACCGTGGCGAGCTTCATCTTTGCACATTTCATGCACAGTATCATGAATAGCATCATAACCAAGTTCTTTAGCGCGTTTAGCGATGTTCAACTTAGCTTCGCAAGCGCCTGCTTCAGCTTGATATCTCATTTCAAGATTTTTCTTTGTAGAATCAGTCACAACTTCGCCTAACAACTCAGCAAACTTTGAAGCTTATGTTCGGCTTCTTCAAAAGCAATGCGTTTATAAGCTTCTGCAACTTCAGGATATCCTTCGCGGTCAGCTTGGCGAGACATTGCAAGATACATGCCGACTTCTGTGCACTCTCCAAGAAAATGGTCTTTCAACCCTTGTTCAACCTCAGCATCAACACCACTTCCAACACCGATTTTATGTTCATCAGCCCAAAGCGCATTTGAAACATTTTCTTCAACTTTTTAAATTTATCAGCACCAACACCACACATTGGACATTTTTCAGGTGGTTTTTCACCTTCATAAGTATATCCGCATACTGTACATACAAATTTCATTGTAATCCCTCCATTAATTTTTTCTACATTCAATATATTAGCATAAAGCTAAAATAAAACAATAACTATTATTAAAATGCTTAACATTTTTTTTAAAAAAGCAGTGAGTAAGCCGGGTTCTGTTCTAGCTATCATCTGTCTAAATATTAAATTGCTTTAATATTTTAGCGGATTTTTGAAAATTTAGCGGCCGCTATATTTTTTCAAACCTTGCACTTGACCGGGGTTTACCTCAAAGATATCTTTTGATATTTTGAAATGAGCTTTTACCTCATCTTTGCACCATTTGCCTCGTTGAGAACACCCAACGGTGGGCTGTCTTTGTTTCTGTGGCACTTTCCTCACAATCGCTTGCACCTGACGTTATCAGGCGGTCTGCCCTTAAGTGCCCGGACTTTCCTCTAAAAAAGAAACTTTTCTAGCGATAGCTCTACTGCTTTAATGTTATTATTACATATTTTTATATTTTTTGCAAAAGATGTCCTAGTTCAGCACATGCTATGTTTAAAAAAACATTACTTGAACTTCAACGCCATAATTAAACAAAAGTCAATCCATGTTGGTGAAAGAAATCAAAAATTGAACGCACAAAGTCCGTCATATAAACCTAAAACAAAAAATGTTTCGTAAAAGCGATAATTGGACTTCAACGCTATAATTAAACAAAAATCAATCCGCGTTGGTGAAAGAAATCAAAAATTGAACACGCGGTGTCTTGGATTACGTCGGGTTCTTTTTTTGATTTTCAAAATTCATTTATACCAAATTATTTGGCTTAGCGCAATCCTTGCATTCCGTTTCGCCTTTTCAAGGCTACACTCCAGCGGATTGCTTCATGTTTACGGGCTCGCTCGCTAACGCTCGACTCCGCCCTACCAAAAATTTGGCTCCGTTTCACAATTTTTACAAAATTGCTCCACTCTCGTTCAGTTTTCGCTCCTGTGGAGTTTTCTTCGAAAACTCTTACGTCGCCTATTAACTGCTACAAACAAATCCAAAACTGAGCCGTTTTGGCTTTGTTTTACGCACGGCTTACGCATTTTTCCTCACAATCAGGCAAGCGGATTTCTGAACGGGCGTAGTCCGGGAGCGAACAGACCGTGCCGGCTTTTGCAAGGCACATAAGGCACGGCTCTGTGAGCTAGAAAGAAATCCAAGACGGTCAACGACGAATCCGCAGCCCGTCATATAAACCTAAAAAAAATGTTTCGTAAAAGTGATAATTGAACTTCAACGATATAAACAATCAAAAAGCCAATCCACGTTGGCGAATAAAGTCTAAAATTGAACGCGCGTTAGCCCGTCATATAAAACTAAAACAAAAAATGTTTCGTAAAAAGCGATAATTGGACTTCAACGCTATAACCAAACTAAAGTCAATCCACATTGGTGAAAGAAATCAAAATTGAACGCACAAAGTCCGTCATATAAAACTTTCTTTTAAAAATGCATCTTGAATTTCAGACGGAATTTGTTTAAGCAATTTTCCGTCTTTAATGGTAACAACTTTTGTAACAGCATTTAAAATTGTTTTATTGTCTTGATTTGTTATTGTATGCGAAAATTCAATGCCGATTTTTGAAATGTCTTTTAACTGTGTGGTAATAGTTAGAAAGTCATTTAATTTTTGCACTATACTTATATCGTATATTTAAATCAACAACTGGAAACAATATGCCGTTTTTTTCCAAATCCGGTAAATTGAGTCCCAGAGCTTCAATATAATCAACTCTTGCTCGTTCAAGCCATTTTATATAAGCTCCGTGCCAAACAACATTATAACAATCAGTATCACTATGATAGACTCTTACTTTAAAACTATTTATCATAATCAATTAAACAACTCATTCAGTCTATCGGTTATTTCCATAGGGTCCATTTCATTTGTGATGCTATTTATATCGTATGCAACCTGATATAATTTTGCAGCTTCGACATTGTCACCACTTAAAGCTATAGAACGTGCAAGGTTATAATGAGCAAGGGCATAGTTTGGATTGTAAGTGATTGCTTTTTGTGAATAATTCAATAGCATGTTGAACACGACCTAAATCATCCAAATAAATTACACCAAGATTATTATAAGCAATATCGTATGTATAATCGTATTTTATAGCAAGTTCATATTCTTTAATAGCTTCTTCTGTATTTCCAATGCCCCAATATAAAAACGCTATATTACAGTGGATTTTAGGGTTATGAGGCTGCAAATTCAAAGCCTGACGATACACAAGAAGAGCATTTTCATATTCATTTTTTCATAAAAGATACTACCCAAATTGACATATATATCAATATCTTTAGGTGTTAAAAGATAAGCACTTTGATATGCCAAAACAGCGGCATCTTTATTGGCTCCAGATTCTTGCAATACATAACCAAGAGTTTGAGCAATAACGCTTGTCCAAAGCGGATTTGGGTTTAGAGTAATTGCATTTTCATACCGTGCAATGGCTCCTTGAACATCACCCTTTAAGTAAAGTATATTCCCCAAATTACTTTGGTACTCTGCAACGTGCGGTTGTATTTCAATAAGCTTTAAATATGTGATAATGGCATTATCATAGTCACCAAGTTCTTCATACAAATGGCACAATTCCTGATGAGCACCAATATTCAAACTATCAAGCCATATTGCCATTTTATACTCGCATATTGCATCGTCTAGTTTTCCGACAATACGATATACATATCCAAGTAAGCAGTATAAAGTTGCAAACTTTGGAGATTTGTCAATGGCTTGACGATATAATTTTATTGCTTCGTTCACTTTTTTATTTTGAACTAAATATAAAGCTTGAAGTATTAAAGGCAAATACCTTACAAATGACAAAGTTTTGATGGCATTTTTTATCCCATCCATATCAAAAGGCAAGGTCAAAAGAGTCAAAACGAATTCTTTTACTATTTTGATTTTTTCTTTCAATTCTCGGTGGGACATTATTTTTAAAATATTAAATATCAAATAATGTGCACTTGATGATTGCAATTTGCCATATTTTACAGCTAATTTTGCCCAATCAAGTGCTTCATGAAAATTACTTTTCTTTAAGTATATTTTAGATATCATCAAATATGCTTTAGCATACTTTGGCTTTTGCTCTAACACTTTGTTGAAATAGTGCAACGATTTTTCAAAATCGTCTTTGTAATAAAAAGCCAATGCAAGCTTATATAAAATTTGATAATTGTTTAAATTTGACTCCAACGCAAGCTGATATTCATCTATTGCTTCATCTATATACATTTTAGCTTGGGATAAATCCAAATGTTTTTCCAAATACAAATCACCTAAGTTGACATGTATTTCGTAGTTATTAGGATTTAAACTGAGTTCATCCTACAAAATTCAATAGCTTCTTGAATACATCCTTGTTTTTTCATTTTATTTATGGAATTTTTTTTTTTTTTGATTTTTTTCCATAGTGTGAATATTTTTCATTATTTATCCCACATTTCACAAACTTCAAGTTCAAGACACTTTTTATTATTTTATTTCTGTCTGAATCTTTTATATTTTCATAAAAGAACAAATATTCCTGCTCCTTGAAATGAGCTTTCTTTTCTATTCTACCTTCAATAACAACAGATGGCAAGAAGTTATCTAAAGTTAAACTGATTTTATACTCATCATCTTGATTTAACGGTTTACTTGTAATAAATTTTAAAGCTTCACCGCCCAGGTCTTTTGTTGTTATATTAAATGACTCATTTGTTTTAGGGTCAATTAAAATAGCTTGGCTTATCCAATTTGCACGAATGTATTTTTTCTTCGTTGTATATTTTTATAATCATTTGGAAAATCGATAATCAATTTTTCCTTTAACGGATTTAGGACTATTGAATCAAAAGCACGAATACCATTTGAGGTATATATATACACTAAAATAGTGGTACCTTCATTTAAATATTCACAAGCTTCTTCATAATTTTCTTTTGGTGTTGACAATTCCAATCTATCATATTCTATATTTGAGATTTTTGATACGATTGATGAAACTTTTCCTTCACTATTCAAATATTCGACTTTTACTTCATTACCAATTTTTAATGCTTTCATTTTTAGCCCCCTTTAACTTTTTTTACAATTTTGTTCATCAACTTGTGACAAATATTCTTTTTGTGCTAAAACAGTTAATACAAATTTGTCATTAAAATATTTATCGGCAACTTTTTTAATATCTTGAATTTTTACATTTTTATTTTTTCAATGAATTTTTCTTCATAATCATACCCAAGATCATTTATTTCAAAGCCGCTATACATAGAACTTTCAAGTATATTTGTTTCATAATAAAAATTTCTTTTACCAAGTATATTATTTTTAGTATTTTCCAATTCTTCTTCTGTTATATCTGTTTTCTTTATCCTGTCAATTTCAAATAAAAACCTTCAATTGAAGTTTTTATATTGTTTGGATGTGTTGCTATATAAACATTTATATTTGCTGATTTGTTGTAAACTTCATAAGTGCTTCTCACGACGTAAGCCAATCCTTTTTTATCCACGCAATTCCAAAAACAAACGAGAAGATAATCCACAAGCACCAAGAAGTGTGTTCATAACAAGAATTGGAGCATAATCCTGACTTTGATAACTTTCACATAAATATCCCAAAATTATTTGAGCTTGAGCAACGTCTTCTTTTTCAATCTTTATGATTTTTTCTTCGTTTAAAGAAACTTCCTCAATTTTTGACTCAACCTCTTGATTTTTAAGATAATTAAATTTATCATTAATTGTTTTTAAAATGTTCTCATTATTAAAATCCCCAACAACCGACATAACTTTTTGGGAATTATTTATGATATTATTATATGCATCTAAAATATCTGACTTCTGTATTTTATCAAGGTCTTCCAAGGTTTTTGTCATTGTATTTCCATAATGATGATTTTTGTATAAATTCCGATAAAAGGCATCGTAAGCAACGCTTCTTGGTGAATCCAAGCGTGCTTCGATTTCTCCTTTAAGCTTTATTTTTCTTTTTCCAATTCTTCAAATGTTGAATTTTCAATTATTTCGCTTAATATATCCAAAGCTAATTCAAAATCGTCGTTCAAGCAAAAGATTTTAAATTGTAAGCTGTCAGCTTTTAAATTTGAATAGCACTCAATAGCATTTTCTTCAAGAATGTTTGCCAACTCACTTGAAGAATATTTTTACTCCCTTGAAAAAAAGTCTGTTTAAAAGCGAGTATAAACCGCTATATTTTTTCCTGTTCGTTAATTTTTAAATACAAAGTAAAAAGCTATTCTGGGTGTTTTTTTATTAATCTTTGTTATTAAGTTTATACCATTATTTAATTTTATTTTATGCAATGAACACATTATTTAATTATCCTTTTCATTTTTTATTGGGTAGCAAAATAAAACAGTTACAAAATCTAAGTTTATATACTCTCTTGAAATTTGAAGCAAATCGTCAATTGTCATTTTATCAACAATTTTCAAATAGTCTTCAATCGGCTTTATATCATTTAATTTAGTCATATAATCGCCAATTGTTTCAGAGATTGAAGAAACAGTTTCAGCTTCACAAGCAAAAAGAAGAGAGAATTTTTTTCTTGGCTTTATTAAACTCTCTTTCATTTATTTTTTCGTTTAACTTGTTTATTTCTTCGTCAATAAGTTTTAAGGCAATATCTTTTTTTTCAGGTTTAAAATTAGCCTGAACAAAGAAATTGCTTCCGTCTTTAAATTGATAGTTACAACTTGAAACCATATTAAAAACAGACTCAGATGCTTTTTCAATCAAATTTTGGTTAAGCCTTGAACTTACACCTTCGCCTAAAATAATACTTATCATATCAAGTGCAATGATTTCTTTTTGCTTCACAAGCTTGAGGGTACCCTAAAATCCATACATCATAAAACCGGTGTTGACATTGGCATTTTGTTCAAAAACTTGCGTTTTTTTCCTTTTTGTCAATTTCATAAACAGGCTGCTCAACTGCATTTTCTCGCCCTTTTAAAATCAAATTCTTTTCAAAAGCAAATTTAAAATTTCATTTTCATCAAAATCTCCAACAGCAATTGTTGTAATATTTTTGGGTGTATAAAATTTTAAATAATAATCCATAACCTCTTTTTTGAGGAATAGAAGCTATAATTTGACGCTTGCCAATGACATCACGTCTGTACGGATGTTTTGTATACATATTTTGATTGCATTGATTGTAAACTTTTGTCCAAGGATTATCCTCGCACATTCCTATTTCTTCAATAACAACAGAGCGTTCTCGTTTGACTTCGGGGGTTTCTTTGTCAAAGTCAAAAGGAATTCCAAGCTCATCTTCAGGGAATATAGGGTTTATCATCATATCCGCATGAAGTTTTATAGCAAGTTTAAAATCCTCACCATTTTTTCCATATGGCAAAGTTACATAGTAAAAAGTGTAGTCTTTCCAAGTTGCAGCATTGACAATAGCACCTTTGCTTCAAGCGTTTTATCAAAATATCCGGCTTTATAAGTTTTAGTTCCCTTAAACATAACATGCTCAACAAAATGCGAAATTCCGTTGATTTCATCATTTTCATTTATCGAGCCTGTTTTCACCCAACTTGAAATGTTGCACAAACCGCCGCTTTTATATCCTAAAACAATTTTATGTCCATTTTCTCGTTCAATAACTTTTAGAGGCTTTTCTAAATATGGATAATTCACTTCCTCTATTTTTAATTTTTCCAATCTCTATTCCTCAAAAATAATATACAACTTATTACATTTTACCAATTTTTTTCTATTTTGCATAATTTTTAGTAAAAATCATACAATAGTTTTAACGCAACTTGTGAAAACTCAATTTTTTGAATATTTTCGTATAAGATTGTTCACAAATTCATTATTGTTAGTATAAGGATTTTTTTCAAACATATTGTATTGTTTCACAACATGCTTTTTCTCTTGTGGCAACACACATATAAACAAGTCCCAATTCTTTCGTTTTAGTATCACCGTTTGATCCTAAAATCCCTGTTACACTTAACGCTATATCAATTTGAGGTTATTTTTCAAAACACCTTGCGCCATTTCAACAGCACACTTTTCACTGACTGCACCAAGGTTTTCCAATGTTTCGCTTGAAACACCCAAAAATTTTACTTTAGCATCATTTGCATAGGTAACAAAATTTATCTCAACATAGTTTGAACTTCCTGAAATATCTGTCAGACGACTTGAAGCAAGACCGCCTGTGCAAGATTCCGCTGTTGCTACTTTGAGCTTTTTTTCTTTTTAAAATCTTACCAATTTCAAACTCAATATTGTTAAAATAATAAGTCCAAGTATTTTTAAATAATTTAAAATAATATCTAACACTTAAAATTCTTTCTTAATTTGTAGGTACATCAATTGGATTGGTTAAAAGCACATCAATAGTTGAATTTTTAGTCAAATTAACATTTTTTCCTTTTTAAACAAATCAGCAACACTATCACCAAGTAAATATCCAAAAGCACCAATTCCGCCACCAACCCAAGCAACCGGACAAGTTACAATTTTGCCATAGCCGTTTAACCATTCACCTGATTCAAAGCCCCATTCGTTTGTTGTTTTCAAAATTTCACCACTTGACTTACAATTGCGTTTAAATTCACTAAAGTAGTTTCCACCACCATCAATACCACCATCTATTGTTAAATTGGCAAGGTTAAACAAACTGCCTTTAAACGGCAATTGTCGGCCGTTTGGTGTAACGATGTGGTCAAATTTCAAATATAAAACAGCTGATTTTGAAGGTCTTTTTCTTTTGTTTTATATCTGCAATTGTTCCTCTAATAAGTGTGCCTTTGGGCAAAATCAACACTTTTCCTTCTTTTAAATCATTTTTTAAGACTGCTTGAAAAGCATCACCGATTAAAATATTGTCCGTATTAATTTGATTAACAAGTTGCAAATTTAAACAAGTGCCCACATCAAGCCGTTTTGACTCGATATTGGCATCAAAGGATTTATTTATGTTTGCATAAGTAGCGTTTGCAAACACAAAAACAAACGCAAACAATGCAAGTATTTTTTTTTATTTTTAACATCATTTTCTCTCCTCAATCGTTTTATAAATCTTTTACTGATATTTTACCAAATTTTGCCGATAGATCATCAATATGGTGAATAAAATACAACATAGGCTCTAAATTTTTTTCATTTAAATCAATAATAGCTCCCCATTCAATCTTTGAATGATGTGCTGCTATCATTTTGGCAATATTAGTAAACCCCATTGTCATACAATTTGAATACCCCCACTGAGTGTGAGTTCGCCAATTTTCACGAAAATCTTCATCATAATCAATGAGTCCTGTTTCGACGTCGATTTTGTATTCAAAAATTTTCCCAAAATCGTGAAGTATACAAGCTCCAAAAATGTCATCATCACTAATTTTGTATATCATTTTTTCTTTTATTATTTGTGAAAACTCAAGGCATTCAACAATATGTTGTATTAAACCGCCTATATAGTTGTGATGGTGCATCTTGGCTGCAGGTGCTATTTTCAATTCTTTTTCATAAGTTTTTAATAAATTTAAAATGTAATTTTTCAAATCCTGATTTTTAATCTCGTTTGCACACTTTACGATTTTTTTAAAATGCTCTTCCCGAACAGGTTCTGACAACCCCATTTTGGCTTCATAAATCAGTTTTAAATTGGTAACATTACAATTATTAAATTTCTCATTATATGTTCCACTTATTATTTTTAAAATATTTCCGCAACGAAACAACTTTGCATCAAGTCTATTTAAAGCTTCTTCCCACAACACACAGTTCAAAACAGACTCATCTTCAAGGTTTTTCAATTGAAGTTTTCCCATTTTGGTACCGGCTTTGGTATCACCAACTGCATAAACAATAACTTCATATTCAGCTTGCAAATCTAGCATAAATCACCCCAAATACTTACTCTATTTTTAATTTTAGTTTAAAAAATGAGAATTGTAAACTAATTTACTAAAATTGAATATTTTACATTTTTTCAAGTTTTTTTATTTTTTTATTTTTCAACTTTTAGCAATATCAAAATAATATCCTTACTTTACAAATAACTCTGTTTAAAAAATGAAGCACATTTTTCTTATGACGAATTGCCGTGAAACATGGTAGTAACCAGAACTTATTAATAGTATATTATTATCAAAATCTACTTAACCTTTTTTTGCAGAAAATATTATTTTCACAGGTGAATGCACAGAAAAAAAAGGGGGGGACGACATATTTAATGTTCAACTTTCAATTTAAACATTTCTTATCTTTTTTGATAACAATCAATGAAACACCAATAAGTATCAAAATGACGCCAAATATAATTCTTAAAGTCAAATTTTCATGAAAAACAGTAACACCTATAAACAAAGCGGTTAAAGGCTCAAGCGAACCAAGAAGCGCTGTTTTTGTTGACCCAATTAATTTGACGGACAAAGTTATTGTTTTCAAGTGATATAATCGTCGGTATTATTGCAAGTCCGCAAGCATATAGCCACAAGGACGGTTTAGGGCAACATTTGAAGTTCTGTACAAAAGGTAAGATTATAAATATAAACTGTTAAGCCAAATAGCATTACATAAAAAGATAATATATTGGGTTTAATAGTTTTTAAAGTTTTTTTTTTTTTTTTTTACACCAATAAGGTATAAAGCATAGAATAAAGAGGCGAACATAACAATTATAACTCCTTTGATATTTAAACTTGCCCCAGTTGAGTTTTTATATAGAAAACATATTCCGCAAGATGTCAACAAAAGTGAAATTATTATATTTTTATCAGTTTTTTCTTTAAAAAACAATGCCATAATTACTGCAACAAAACAGGGTATACAAAAAGCAAGGTGCAGGCAATTCCGGCTTCTATATAATTGAAGGCTTCAAAAAGTAAAAGTGACGAAAGTGAAAAAAACAATCCTATAATAAACAAAGGTAAAATTGCTTTTTTAGGTATAGTAAAAGATTGTTTTTTAATAAGCTTAAGCCACAAACCATAAATTAAAAGAGCAAGACCATATCGATAAAATAACACGGAATTAACCCTCATTCCATTTGCATACAAAGGCAATGCAAACAATGGGTTTGTACCGTAGCTTATTGCTGCAATTGAGCCATAAATCAACCCTAAACTTCGTCTTTTTCATAATATGGTTTATATCAAATAAAAATTAATGAGTCAAGTTATGATTGTTATATATTTAAATTTTTAACAATATTCACGCTAGTTGGGGCGAAACTAGACTTATATATGACGGGCTGCGGATTCGTCGTTGGCTTTGCCTGATTGTGAGGAACTGAACGGAGTGAAATAATTTTGTAAAAAATTATAAAACGGAGTTGCATAGTTCCGAACCCGACGTAATCCAAGATACCGCGCGATCAATTTTTGATTTCATTCACCAACGCGGATTGATTTTTGTTTAATTATAGCGTTGAAGATCAATTAATGCTTTTTATGAGACATTTTTCGTTTAGGTTTATATAACGGGCTGCGGATTCGTCGTTGGCCGTCTTGGATTTCTTTCTAGCTCACAGAGCCGTGCCTTATGTGCCTTGTACAAACCGGCACGGTCTGTTCGCTCCCCGGGACTACGCCCGTTCAGCAGCTCCTCTTGTAGGCGAAGCCTGAAAGGCTGAGCCGTACAAGGGAGATCCTCTTCAGAGGAAAATCCGCTTGCCTGATTGTGAGGAGAAAAGCGTAAGCCGTGCGGAGCTTTAGACGAGGAAGCGACCCAGCTTCCGAGTATAAAGCGAAGTAGTTAATGACCGCCGTAGGAAAGACGCCCGAATAAAATAAGGGCGGATGCCCCAGGCGGTAAAAATGCGTTGCATCCGTGTGTAAAACAAAGCCAAAACGGCTCAGTTTTGGATTTGTTTGTAACAGTTAATGAGCGACGTAAGAGTTTTCGAAGAAAACTCCACAGGAGCGAAAACTGAACGGAGTGAAATAATTTTGTAAAAATTGTTTCACTCCGTTCAGTTCCTCACAATCAGGCAAGGCCAACTGCGAATCCGCTTTTTGTGGAAAAAGTAACCAAAACCGTACCCTAAAGGGCATCCTCCCTTGTACGGCTCAGCCTTTCAGGCTTTGCCTACAAGAGGAGCTACAACCCCTTTGATTGTCACAGCTGTGCTAAATTCAACCCAAGCGGTCTTAACTCGCACTTCGTGCTCAGACAGACGGCTGCCTGACGATGTTTCATTAGCGGATTTCCGGACGGGCGGAGTCCCGGGAGCGAAAAACCGACGCCGGCAAGCCCAAAGGGCGACAGGCGGAGTGTTTTGAGCGAGAAGGAAATCCAAGACAGTGATAATTGTTCGTGCCTGCATATGGGTTGCATTTGTTGCTATTATCAGATAAACAATTGTACAGTTCCACAGGGTTGCAAAGGGGCTTTAGCCCCTTTGCACTAATCTATTATGGCGAAACAAATCGTTTTGGCAAAAAACAAAAAACAAACCTAGTTTCGCCCCAACCATCGTGTTTTTATATGACGCGCTATCGCGTGTTCAATTTTAGACTTTATTCACCAATGTGGATTGATTTTAGTTTGGTTATAGCGTTGAAGTCCAATTATCGCTTTTTACGAAACATTTTTGTTTTAGTTTTTATATGACAGCCAAAGACGAATCCGCAGCCCGTCATATAAAAAAGCTAGAATACAATTTTATTGTAATTGAATATTTTTTACATCTATTTCAAATTTTTTAGTTTTTCTATCTTTCAACTTTATTTCTACAATATCAAAATGATGCCCTTCTTTTGCAAATGACTCTGTTGAAAGATGTAGCACATTTTTCTTATCATAAGTTAACTTTGAAGATGGTAATGACCGGAACTTATTAACAGTATATTATCAAAATCCTTTAATAATTCTAAATATGCATCTTTTTCATAAATTTCTCGTGCTTGTTCTTCAAACGGCTCATATATTGGAAAATGTTGAAAGATTATAAACTTATCTTTTTTATATTTTTTCAAATTATTTTTTGCAAATTCCAGTGTCTCTTTTGTGTATTGACCGTGTTTGCTTGGCATAAAAGGCATAACACCGTCAAGCACAAGACATTTCATTCCTTTTTAGGGATAAACATATAATTTGAAGAAAATGCCTTTTGATTTTTGTTGTAGTTTAATACAACATCTATATACTCATCTTTTGTTATTCCGGCTATTTTATGTGCATCCTGGTTGCCTAAAACAAGATAATAAGGCTTATTTAAAGAATTTACAATATTTAAAAAACTTTTTAAAGATTCTTTGTTCGATTTTTCGATATTATCACCCAAAAATACTACAAAATCTAAATCATTCATTTTGTTCAACTCATCAATTGCCCATTTTAAACTTTTGTTTTGAATTTGAAGTTTCATCAAGATTATAATGAACATCAGCAATCTGAGCAAATTTTAAGTCTTTTTGCCCAAATTTGTCTTGTTGAAACAAAAAATAAAAACAACATTATTAATATTTTTTTAAACATTTTTTATCTTTCTTTAAATTTTTACATAAATAAAGCAGTTGAAATATAACGCTCTGCCAAATCCGTACAAACGGTGACAACTGTTTTACTTTTGTTTTGATTTGCAATTTGTATTGCGGCAAAATGTTCGCCCCCGATGAAATTCCACACAAAACACCTTCTTTTTTAGCCGCTTCTTTTGCAGTTTCAATTGCATCAACTGTTTTAACGGTTACTATTTCATCAATAACGCTTTTTATCTAAATTATCAGGAATAAAGTTTGCACCAATTCCTTGAATACCATGTGAAGAAGCTTTGCCTTGAGATAATAAAGGGCTTTCAGCCGGTTCAACAGCTATTATTTTTATATTTGGTATAAGTTTTTTAAGTTTTTTGCCAACTCCACTTACGGTTCCGCCTGTGCCAAACGAAGCAACAAAATAATCTATTTTTCCGTCAAAGTCATTAAATAACTCAATCGCAGTTGTTTTTTCATGCGCCAATGGATTGTTTGGATTGTCAAACTGCGACATAATCAAGCTGTTTTTTGTTTCGTTGTTTATTTTTATGGCTTCATCGACTGCCCCTTGCATGCCAAGTTCTTTTTTTGTCAAAATAAGTTTTGCACCCAAATGTTTTAACATTTTTTGACGTTCCAAACTCATACTTTCGGGCATTGTTAGAATAAGTGTCATTTTAAATATTGAACACACAAGAGCAAGCCCGATTCCGGTGTTTCCACTTGTAGGCTCAATAATTACCGTGTCTTTATTGATTTTCCCATCTTTCATAGCCTGCACAATCATATTATATGCAGTTCTATCTTTTATTGAAAATCCGGGGTTAAAATATTCAAGCTTAGCATAAAGATTTGCCCCGTCATTAACGAGATTGTTTATCTTAACACAAGGGAGTGTTTCCGATTAATTCAAGCACATTGTTATACAACTTTGACATAGTTTCTTTTTCCTGATTTTATAATACCACTTTTTATAACAACGAAATTTATATCATCAATTTTTTCATCGTCAAATTTAACAGCACCTTGTTGTATCAAACGTTTTGCATCTGATTTACTTTTTTGCAAAGTTCTTTTCTACAAGAATATCCAAAATGTTTTTGTTTATTGCATTTATTTCTTCAATATCTTCAGGTGCTTGGTGATTTTGAACAACGTTTATAAAATCCTCCTGAGCCGAATTTGCGTTGTTTTCACCACAATATTCTTTTGTAATGTAATAAGCAAGCTCCATTTTTATATTACGTGGATTTTCACCACTTTTAAGTCTTTTTTCAATTTCATTTAATTCATTATCTGTTTTGTCTGTCAATAAAGTATAATATCTCATAATCATTTCATCTTTAATTGACATAAGTTTTCCATACATATTTTTGGGTTCTTCGGTCAAAGAGATGCAATTTTGAGGATAAGTTTTAGACATTTTTAAAACACCGTCTGTACCTTCCAACAAAGGTAACAAAAATACAAGTTGAGGATTTTCTTTGCCATAAGCAAGCTGAACTTCACGTCCAAGCAAAAGGTTGAACATTTGGTCTGTACCACCAAGTTCAATATCAGCATCAACCACAACCGAGTCATAAGCTTGCATTAGAGGATAGAAAAATTCGTGAACGGCAATTGGTTGCCCGCTTTGATAACGTTTTTGAAAATCATCACGAGTCATAAGTTTTGCAACGGTAACATTGGAAGCAAGTTTCAACAAATCAACAAGCCCCATTTTGTGAAGCCAATTGGCATTGTTTGTTACTTCTGCTTCTTTTATATTAACAACTTTATCCATTTGTTCAAAGTATGTTTTTGCATTACTTTCAACTTCTTCTTTAGTCAAACTTGGTCTTGTTTGAGATTTTCCTGAGGGGTCACCAATCATGGCAGTTGCACCACCAACAATCAAAACGACTTTGTGCCCAAACTGTTGAAACAATCTTAATTTTCTCATAACAACAGTGTGTCCCAAGTGCAAATCAGGCCGAGTCGGGTCAAGTCCGAGTTTGACTCTTAACGGTTTATTATTTTTTTCAGCTTCTTGAAGTCGTTTAGCAAGCTCCATCACGCCATTTGGGATAATTTCGGCTCCACGTGCAATCAAGTTTGCCTGCTCAATAAATTTTTCTTCGATTTTTACTTCGTTTTCACTCATCGTTTCCTTTTTCCTTAAATTAAACCTTTTAATACACTCAAAATCTTTTTATCTTTTAATAATTTCAAAATTCTTTCGACGTCTTTATCACCGCGACCTGAAAGATTTACAATAATGATATCATCTTTTTTTGTTTTTGGCATTAATTTATCTAAATAAGCCAAAGCGTGCGAAGACTCAATGGCGGGCACAATACCTTCTTTTCTTGTCAAAAGCGCAAAAGCATTAACCGCTTCATCATCAGTAATCGGTTCATATTTAACTCGTCCGATGTCTTTTAAAAAGCAATGTTCAGGCCACATCCGGGATAATCAAGTCCTGCTGAAATGCTGTAGGATTCTTTCACATTTCCCTTTTCATCACACAAAACATATTGAGTTTCACCATGAAGCACAATTTTTTTTGCCCAAAGTCAAAGAGGCTGCAGTTTTGTCAGTGTCAATTCCTAAGCCTGCAGCTTCAAGCCCGATTAAATTAACATTTTCATCATCAAGAAATGCATAAAATGTTCCAATGGCATTGCTTCCGCCGCCAACACAAGCAAGCACATAATTTGGCAATCTGTCTTCTTTTGCAAGAATTTGTTGTCTTATTTCGCTTCCAATAATGCTTTGAAAAAATCTTACCATTTTGGGATATGGATGAGGACCAACCGCTGAGCCAAGGATATAGAAAACATCATCACTGTTATTCAACCAGTACTCAATGGCTGCATCACAAGCATCAGACAAAGTTCTTGTGCCTGTTTTGACACTTTCAACTTTTGCCCCTAAAAGTTCCATCCTCTCAACATTTAACTTTTGACGTTCGACATCAACTTCTCCCATAAAAATTGTGCATTCAAGCCCGAGCAAAGCAGCAATTGTTGCCGTTGCAACACCGTGTTGACCTGCTCCTGTTTCGGCTATAACTTTTTTGCACCCATTCTTTTTGCAAGCAAACCTTGACCGACTACATTGTTTATTTTGTGAGCGCCTGTGTGGTTTAAATCTTCACGTTTTAAATAGATTTTTCCTTTTCCATAGTGTTGGGTCAAATTTTTTTGCAAAATATAAAGGCGTTGGGCGTCCTGAATACTCACAAAGCAAGGCATAAGCCTCTTTTAAGAAATCTTCGTCATCGACACATTTTTCAAACTCCTCATCAAGCTTTCTTAAAACATTTTTAAAACCTTCAGGAACAAACATCCCGCCAAATTCACCATAAAACCCATTTTCATCAGGATTTGTATATCTATTTAGTTTTTTATGTACATCATTTGCTTTTACCTTAATTTATCGTTTAATACAATTAAAACACAAAAAGCCTCAAATCATCACTTTGACTTGAGGCTTTTTGTTTATTCATTTTGAAAAATTAATTTTGATTTTCAACCAATCTTACTTTTGCACGAGCACCTTTGCCTGACAAGTCTGCTTTTCCTTCATAAGCAAGCCAGCCTATGCCCATTTTTATAAAGTTATCATCTAAATCTAAATCCTTTTCCAACTTTGAAAATGTTGCTTCTTTAGTCTTTTGGTTGTTTAAGTATTCCCCAAACTTTTCCTGCAGCTTCTCCGATGTAGTAATTCATGTTTAAATCTCCTTCATTTTTCTAAGTACCATTATTAAATTAATGTTGAAACTATCTTATTTTTTATGTATACTACAAAAAAACGGATTTGTAAATGGAGAAGTGGATGAAAATGGAAAAAAAATTTTTGGAAAATCTCACCTATATGGCGATAACGTAGACACCGACGTAATTATCCCCGCACGATACTTAAATACAAGTGATGAAAAGAATTATCATTACACTGTATGGAGGATATAGATAAGGACTTTGTTAAAAATGTAAAACAAGGTGATATCATGGTTGGCGGAGAAAATTTTGGTTGTGGTTCTTCTCGAGAACATGCCCCAATTTCAATCAAAGCCTCTGGAATTTCTTGTATAATTGCCAAATCTTTTGCAAGAATTTTCTTTCGCAACGCTATAAACATTGGCCTTCCTATTTTTGAACAATCTGAGTTTGTCAACGATTGCCACAATGGTGATGAAATTGAAGTTGACATTGCAAACGGGATTATAAAAAATATTACTCAAAACAAAGAGTATAAAACAAATTCTTATCCTCAAAAAATACAAAACCTTATCCAAAAAGGTGGTTTAATCAATTATACAAAAGAAAAATTGAATGTATAAATATGATTAAAATGGTTGTCACGGATATTGACGGTACTATTTTGAAAAAAGACTTTACCGTTTCAAACAATGTTATTAATGCGATTAATGAATTGACTAAAAAAACATTAAAGTCGTACTTGCCACAGGCAGAATGTATTGTGCTGCAATAAAAATTGCAAAAATACTCAATATTTCAACACCCTTGGTGTGTTATCAAGGTGCTTTAATTAAAAATTCTTGCAATGATAAAAAAACATTATATGTTGACCCGGTCAAGCCAAATTTGGCACTTGAAATTCTTCAAGAATTAAAAAACAAAAATATCCACACAAATTTATACTTAAATGATGAGCTATTTTGTGAACATGACAACGATATAATCAAAGATTACACAAACAAACGTTTAATACCTTATAAAGTTGTTGAAAACTTGCTCGATTTAGATTTGAACAATCAAGTTAATAAAATCCTTGCAATTGACCCTGATACAAAATTGATTGAGAATTTGACTTGTGAGCTTCAAGAAAAATACAAAAATTCACTTTATATTGTTCGCTCTACAAAAAACTTTTGTGAAATTTCAAGCAAAAATTCAAACAAGGGAACAGCTGTCAAGTTTTTTAAGCAATTTATTCAACATAAAAAAAAGATGAAATCCTTGCAATTGGCGATGAAGACAACGATATTGATTTGTTAAAAAGCGCAAAAGTCAAAATAGCAATGGGAAACGCAAGTGAAAATTTAAAAAAAGAAGCAAATTATATTACAAAATCTATTGATGAGGATGGTTTTGCTTTTGCCGTTGAAAAGTATTGTTTCTAATAAAAAAGCGAATAAAAAATTTTAGTTTTTTATTCGCTATAATTTCTGCATTAATATAAGGAAGTTCCATCAGTTATTGATATAATGGAGCCAATTTGCATTCTTGTTGAGGAATAACGCCCTCTTCTATCGGCAAATAGACTCTATAATCAATATCAGGGGAAACAATTGTCTATAGATTCTATTTCTGATAAT
The DNA here is from genome assembly GCA_022009935.1 of Candidatus Melainabacteria bacterium. Classification (GTDB taxonomy): domain Bacteria; phylum Cyanobacteriota; class Vampirovibrionia; order Gastranaerophilales; family Gastranaerophilaceae; genus UMGS1477. Next base: position 505,037 of record CP091731.1, read on the forward strand.
TTAGCATCATCAATATTGTTATTTTCAATCATTTCAGCAATTTGTTCAAACCTTTCGACATGCTCACGGAACCTGTCAGTAGCATAGTCCTTAGCTTGCCAAGTTGTAATCAAAACGGCCAGTCTGAACTTTGAAGAAGTAAATTTTCACGCGAAAGCTGATTTAAAGCACGGTGAAGCAGCTTATCGCTTGGAATATTTTCATATTTTGAAACAATATCACTTATACGTTTTTCACAACTGTGAATGATTGGCCACATCCACTCTGTCAAATGGTTTTGCCATACCCAGAAGTGTCCGCCTTGTCCCCAACTGCTTTCAGGAATTTGGATTGCTTCTTTTTTGGCGGATGTTTTTCCAAATACTCAGAAGCTGTCAAACGTTCAATGCCTTTTGGTATTTATCAAGTTTTGTGATGACTTGTTTTATAAACTCAACACCTTCAAACCACCAGTGTCCATAAAGTTCAGTGTCAAATGAAACCATCACCAAGCCTTCTTCACCTGTAGCCAATTTATGGTCATTTAATAAATGATACAACAAGGTCACATAATGGTCTGAGTTTGAATTGACTTGTGACTCATGGCAAGCACAGGGTCGTAAAGCATTTTATCGCCTAAATCTGTTGTTGGGCTTGTTATTCTCCAATAATTTAATCCGGAATTAGCATCTTTACGGTGGAATTCTCGGTAACATCCATCGCCAGGATACCCATCAGCCGCCGACCAAACCTGATAACCGGCTCTTTCATTTCTTCCCATAACCGCAACCTGAGCATCCGGCAACCAATAGGCGCTAAAGGTGTCATAACCTGTCTTTTCACGTTCAGGAAGAGGAATGTATTCAATATTTCCATACATACCAATAACACGGCGATTTCCTATCGAATTACCGCCTTCAATAACATGAGATTCCGTGAAGAAATATTCAATGCCATTGTTCTGCAAAGTAACTTCAATTGACGGGCGCCATTTCTTTTCACCTGTTTTAGAGCGGAATAAATAACCCTGACGATATGCACATTCCGGCAACCAACAACCTTTTGCTTTTTTGCCAAACAATCTTTTCGTAGTATCTGAACCTACTTTAAATTGTGCATTTAAATTTGCATCTGTGCACAACAAAGGTGAAAAACCATAGGTTGCACCTGATGTTGTAATTTCAATTGCCCCTAAATCTTGGAATTTTTTGAATTGAGCAATCAAGTCTTTATTATACTTTTATTAACAAATAAATCTCTGATGTTACCGTACCATTTTTGATAATATTCTGCCAAATAACGTAAATGTTGAGAGTGAGCAACATTTTCATTTGGATATCTTTCAATATCTTCTTGAGCAACGCGCAATTTTTCATCTAAATATGCAACAAAGCCGTTTTTCAAATGTTCATCATTGAGTTGTTCTGCCAAAATTGGTGTAATTCCAACAGTCAACTTAGCCATAATCCCATCATCATAAAGTTCTTCAATGGCTTTAATCAAAGGAATATAAGTTTCAGACATACATTCATATAAATTTTCTTCACCAAAAGGCCACATACCTGCCTTTCTATAATATGGTAGGTGTGAGTGTAACATAAACACAAATGAACCAACTGACATATTTTGTTTTCTCCTAATTTAATTGTACTAATTCTTCTTTAACTTATTATATATTTTATAACATAAAAATTTTTTAAATATAATACTGTTTGGTTAAATCATTAAGTTATATAAAGTTTAGTCATCAAGAGCATTAATTTCATCAACCATTGCTTGAGGGTCAATGCCATGAACAATGGCACCTGCTTCCAATGTTTCAAATTTCGCAGCAGCACCTGATACATCCTACCATATTTTCCAAAAAATTTCTAAAGCTTGAGGTTTTATTTGAAGAATTTCAATTATTCCCATATCTTTTGTCACTTTTTGATTTTCCATTTTTATTTTCCTTTATATACACTATAACTACACGAAAAATTCTGTTTATTGTTCGGATTCATTGTTTTGTCCCAGAATTTTTCCAAAATCAGACGGCTTTTATATTTTGTATAAAGCTTTTAAATTCTTGAGCTTCTTCTTCCTCTTTTGAGAATTAACAGAAATTGCTCCTTCTGCCATAACACTTGTTCCGATTAATATTGGCACATCAGCACGTATTGCAACAGCAATCGCATCTGACGGACGAGAATCAATACGAACTTCGTTTTCTCCGTTTTTATCCTTCAAGCAAATATCGGCAAAATATGTATCATTTTCAACATCATTAATTTCAACTCTATCAATTTCATAACCGGTTTTTTCAATTATATCGATTATTAAGTCATGGGTTAAAGGTCTTGTGACACTAATATTTTCAATTTTACGAATTATTGCACTGGCTTCTGCTGAGCCTATCCAAATAGGTAGCGCTTTTCTGTTATCTAAATCATCTAAAACAACAATTGGTGCTCCTGTCCGAGTATCAATCGCAATTCCCATTACTTTCATTTCTAACATTTATTTGAACTTCTCTTTTTCTTATACTTTGTAATTATTATAATATATTTTACAAAAAAACACCACACCTATTAGTTATCAATTGTTATCAATATTTTCATTTTCACTATTTTGTTTTACAAAATTCCCAACCTGATTACGTCCGTTTTCTTTTGCTAAATATAAATTTTTATCGGCAGCTTCAATCATATCTTCAACAGATTTTGCATCTTTTGGAAACGCTGCAACTCCCAAACTTATTGTTACATTTACAGTTACAACATTATTTAGCTTAAATTGTCTTGAAGAAACAGCATCACATATTTTTTGAGCTGTAAGAAGAGCTTTTTCATAATTGGTATTTGAAAGAATAACACTCATTTCCTCTCCACCATATCGGCATGGAATATCAGTTGTTCTTATGTTTTGTTTTATAACTTGTGCAACCTGTTTTAAAACAGCATCACCGGCTTGGTGTCCATAAGTATCATTAAATTTTTTGAAAAAGTCTATGTCTATTAAAATCAAAGATGTTACACCTTCATAACGTTTTGCTGTTTCAACAGACAAAAACATTTGCTCCTGAAAATAACGATGGTTATATAACCCGGTCATTGCATCGGTTGTAGCCAGTTTATATGTATACTCTAAGTCTTTTGCTTTTAAAAGATATTTATAAATATACATAACTATAAAAGTTGTTGCCATCATTAATATTGGTAAAATTACACCGACCCAAAGGTTGAAATAGTGCATCAAAACAGTTGCAACAATTACATAAACAATTGCCAATGAAATGGCAAAAGCAACTGATAAAACAGTTGAGTTTATAAACAAAAGCCCCAAAGCAATCACAACACTTAAAATTATCGCAATGATGAAATTAGTTTGAACGTTTGCTTTATAAATAAAATTGTTGTCTATGACGTTGTTGATAAAAGTGGCAATCAGCCCTACACCCGGCAAAAATTTATCAGTCGGAGCGCTTTTTTATGTCATACAAAGATGAAGCCGATGTGCCTATTAAAATAATTTTATCCTTAAAATCAAATTCATTTAAAGTATTTTGTTCCATCGCCTCAATAACATCAAACAAAGAATATGTGTTAAAACCACCTACTTTACCATTTTGTGATTCATACCAGTTTAAAATAGCAAAACCTTCATTATCAAGCGGTATTTTAATATTATTCAATAACAGATTACTCTTTTTTATCTATATTATAAATTTGATAATCCTGATTTAAATATGCATTAATTGTTTTTAAACCCAAATGAGGATAAAAATCATCACGATATTTCACAAATATGGGAAATGTTCTTACAATTCCATCATCACTTCTTGTCATATTGACATGCCCGATGTTTGAAGTTGCATTTATAATTCCTGGTAAAATTGCACGACAATTACTAAAGTTTATTTTGTCATTTTGAAAATTAATGTTTTTTGAACTTGACACAACAGATGTCATAAGTTTTTCAGGAAGTTCAATTGGTTTTCTCGAACGTCTGTCCTGATTGTCAAAATTTATTGCGGTATATAAAATTCTGTTTTTCTTGAATGCTTCAATAAGCGCGGCATCATTTTCTTTCATATAACGCATTGGGTTTACAAACATCAAATCAAAAGTTATAACTTTTGGATTTTGTTTTTGAAGCTCATTTACAAGCTTTGCGTAAACACCCCTGGGGACAGGCCACTCACCAAATTTTTGAGTTAATCCCTCATAACTTTTATCATCAATTGTGATTATAACAATATCCTTGCTCACCTTTTTATATGGTGCAATTATATTTTGTCTTAAATCAAAAGTTTTGTTTTCGATAATGTCAAAAAAATTAATGATGTTTGAAAAGTTAAACACCACAAAAAGTACAATAAAAAAAATACATATTGCACTTATTACCAAATTCTTTTTTACTAAAGTTAAAATTAAAATTATCCATAATATTTTAACTATATAACATAATTTTCATATTGTACAGCTGTTAATAAAATATCTTGGGGAAAATCGTTTTTAAAAGTACAACAAGTTGTGTTAATCCCTCGGAGTTTTTAAGAAATTCAAGTAAACATAATTCATTTAAATTCATAATAAAAAGAAAAAACCTTTAATAAAAAGCTCATCAACTTAACATATCTTAACAAAATATTATTAATATAAAATCAACTAAATGATGAATTTTTATTTAACACTATTATTGTAGCCCAATTAAATGGTTTGAATGTTTACACTTCTACAAAAAAACGAACAGTTTTCTAAGCAGAGTTGCAAGGAGGATTCATACCCTGGCAACATAGCTTTGTTGCAAAACAAATGATTGTGGTAAAAATCAATAGCCACACCTAGCTTCACCACAACAAGAGAAAAAAGTATAAAAAATACAACTATAATTAAAAAAAATACTATAAAACATGAATTACCAGATATTTTTGTATTATTACTATACAATTGAAGAAAAAATTGTTTTTGTCTGATATGGATTAAACAAGGGAAAAAAATTTTTTAAATTGCAAAGAGTGTATTATCATCTTTATAAAATTTTCACCAAATTTAGTTGAGCCTAAGAAAAAGTTTTCTTTTAACATAGATGAAAGACTTGTATATGTTCTGCCTTTTTCTTGATTTTGAGTTTCATCAAATTTGATACTTGTTTCTTTGTAAGCATCGACTACAAAGTTAGTACATTGTTTAAAAATAAAGTTTGTCATTTTGTTTTTCTCCATACCTTAAATCTAGTAATACCCAAAAAGTGTTTTTTTATAGTTGTTAATAAAAGATTTCCCCAAATCTTTTATTTAATTATGTTCTACTTATATAATTTGCATTGTTTATCCATTGTTGAGATGCTTGTTTTTTATTTTGAATAAAAGCAAGTTTTGTTTCATATTCATTGTTTTCTGTTTGCAATTCAGCTTCTCTTTGTTCAGCTCTATTTTGTTCAGCATTCAAATCCTCAACTTGAATTTCAAGTTCACGCATCATTGAACGAATATCATTAAAAGCTTGGCAAGTAGTTTCACCACAATCACAACCTTTTTCAAGTTTAGCTTCACAATCGTCAATTTGACCTTCTTTTGTTGCAATATCTGTTGTTATACCGCTTATCAAGCTTGTTAAACGAATAACTTCTTGGTTATTATCACGAATAGCGCGATTTAATTGGCTTTCTTGTAAAGTCAACCATTGAATATTTCCAACTGATGATGCTTGTGTTACGTGTGCCATTGTTTTAACCTTTCTTTGTTTTTCGTTTAACTCTTACATATATATAAAGGTTAAGTTATATAAAAATTGCTCTTTTTTATATATTTTTCTTAATATTTCTTTACAATGACCCAGAAAAGCCCACATATATAAGAACTTTACATTGATATATACGATTTTAATATTTCTTAACAAATTTCTTACAAAATCCAGAATATGCTTGTCATAATTGCATTTAACGCCTTTAAGCATTTTTTATATGTTTCAAATTGTAAACAAAATTTCCATTGTGCTTAAAAAAACTTATTGGTAGAAGTATAATTTAATTGGGTAGAAAAGTTTATTTTTGTGAGGTGCTTTGAATTTAATCAGTAATTTAAAACTTAAGTTTTTTATATCATTGCTTGTTGTTTTCTTTTTTGGTGTAAATCAAGCATTTTCTCAAATTGCAATGCCAAATTTAAGCATTGGTTTCAATGGAGCTAACACGCCTCAAGAATTCACAAATGGTGTTCAAATTCTCATTCTGTTGACAGTTCTTTCTCTTGCACCAAGTATTTTTATTATGACAACTTGTTTTATAAGGTTTGTTATTGTTTTATCTCTTGTTCGAAACGCTTTGGGCACATCAAGTTTACCACCATCTCAAATTATTGTCGGGCTTTCTTTAATTCTTACATTTTTGTCTATGGCTCCAACTTACAACAAAATCAATCAAGAAGCCATTCAACCGTATTTAAAAAATCAAATAACACAAGAAATCGCACTTGAACGCTCAATGGTACCAATTAGAGAATATATGGTTAAATACACTAAAGAAAAAGAAATCGCTTTATTTATAAAAATGGCAAAAATGGAAAAACCTAAAATTGGCAAACCGTTCCAACTTATATCATTCTTCCGGCTTTTATTTTGAGCGAATTAAAAGCTGCTTTTATAATCGGATTTGTTCTTTTCTTACCATTTTTAGTTATTGATATTGTTGTGGCAAGCGTTCTTGTTTCTATGGGGATGGTATTTTTGCCACCGACTGTTGTTGCTCATGCCTTTTAAACTTATTTTATTTGTTATGATTGATGGATGGTATTTAATTACAAAATCACTGCTTGAAGGAGTTATGCACTAAATATGGACAGTTCTCTATTTTTTAACCGTTATTCAAGATATATTAATTTTAATATTGCAGCTTTCTGCTCCAATTCTTGTTGTTGCCGTTGCTGTTGGATTAGTCATTAGTATCTTTCAATCTGTCACACAAATTCAAGAACAAACTTTAACTTTTGTTCCCAAAATCATAGCTTGTGTCTTAGTTTTGATTTTAACATTACCTTGGATGTTAAATATATTTATTGCTCGTGTAAATGACCTGTTTAGCAAAATACCTTTAATGCTACAGTAAATGCTAAAAGGATGCATATAAATATGAATTATGAACTTTTAAATATATTAACTCCAAATAACATTATTATTTACATTCTGATTTTTGCAAGATTATCCGGTCTGTTTGTTGTGGCACCTATTTTTTCAACTTACCCCATACCCATTCAAGTTAAAATCTGGTTTATGGCAATATTGTCTTATATATTTTTTCCCTATGTTTTAAACATTTCAAATGTTGAAATACCAACTTCTTTGCCTGTTTTAATTGTTTATACGGTTAAAGAATTCTTGGTTGGATTTACAATTGGTTTTTTATCAAATTTCTTATTTTATACAATGCAAATGTCAGGACATTTAATCAGTTTGCAATCAGGCTTAAGTGCTTCAAATGTTATGAATCCGTCAACCGGCGAACAAACTCCTGTTTTGGGTGAATTTTATTTATATATGTTAAGCATTATATTTATACTTTTAAACGCTTATCATCCGATGTTGCTAGCTGTTTATGAAAGTTTTGTAAAGCTTCCGCTTGGTTTTGAAACCATCTTCAATGCTAATTTAATTGACACAATACTAAAATTAAGTTCAAACATTTTTGCACTTTCCGTAAGTTTTGTTTTGCCAATTTTTTGTGTTTTGTTTGTTTTGCAAATACTTTTAGGCTTTGTGTCTAAAATAATACCACAATTAAACATTTATATGGTTGCAATGCCACTTCAAATTCTCATTGCGTTTTCATTGATGTTGATGTTTTTAAGCCCGATGGTTAGCTTTTTGACAAAAACTGTGCAAAACTATTTTATATCATTATTAAAAATATTTTCGTAATAAAGGAGGTGAGATAGTTGAGTAACGAAAAAACAGAAGAAGCCACCCCGAAACGACGAGAAAAAAGAACGCGAAAAAGGTAACATCTCTAAAAGTCAGGATTTATCTTCAGTTTCTGTCCTTATTTCAGGGTTTGCCTTGCTTTATGTTTTGGAAACTCAATTGTTAGCCATTTAAAAGACTCGCTTTATTATACGTTTACAAATTTAAACCCAAACACGATTGAATATAGAGATATTTTATCCATTTTATATCCACATGCAATTTTTTGTCAAAGTGTGTTGTTCCATTTTTGGGATTTTTAATGATAATTGTTTTATTCCTTGTTCGAGCACAAGTTGGAACTTTGTTTGCCGTTCAAAAAAATAAAACCGTCAATGCAAAATTTGACAGGCAGTGCAATAATGAACAAACTAAAAAAAATGTTCAATCCGTTTAGTCCTAAAAAATCTTTTTGAACTTGCAAAATCTTTTTTAAAAATGATAATTGTCGGCTCTGTCGGATATAATGTTATATTGAGTCGTAAAGATGATTTAATGGGGCTTGTAGGTCAATCGGTTCCAACTGCACTTGTGGTTTTGGGAGATGTTTTATTCAACATGCTTTTAAATATGTGTGTTGTAATGCTTTTTATTGCTTTTATAGACAAAAAATATCAGGATTACGAGTACAACAAATCAATAAAGATGAGCAAACAGGATATAAAAGATGAATTTAAAAATGCAGAAGGTGACCCAAAAATCAAAGCAAAAGTAAAAGCCCAACAAATGGCGATAATGAATCAAAAAATGATGGCAGCCGTTCCAAAAGCCGACGTCATAGTCACAAACCCTACACATTTTGCTGTTGCTTTAAAATATGACAAAATTAACTACCCTGCACCCGTGGTTGTGGCAAAAGGAGTTGATTTTATGGCTTTTAAAATTCGAGAAATTGCACAAAACAACAATGTGCCGATTGTTGAAAACAAACCTCTTGCCAGATCTTTATACAAGCTTGTTGATGTAAACAAAATGATACCACCTGAACTTTATACAGCTGTGGCAGAAGTTCTTGCTTATATTTACAATAAAAACAAAAATAAAAAAGAAAATTATTGACACTTTTTCTTAATAATTTATACTGTAAAGATATAATGGTTTTTATTTTGTATTGATAAGGAATATTTATGAAAATTAATTCTAGAGTTATGTATCATAAGCAAAAAAATATTTCATTTAAAGCTGGAAAGACTATACTAATTACAGATTTTGATTTCACCTTTAGCCCTAAAGCTTTTGAAGATAAATATTTACCAAAAGATGTAAAACGTTATGAAGATATTGCCAATCCTTATTTTAAAAAATTTAGCGATTTACAAAAAAAGATGAAAGACTTTTTTTAAAATTTTTATTTCAAGCGGAAGAAAGCAAGGTAAAGGATTTACAGAAGCCGATTTTATTTTTCAAAGATTTTCACTTTTGAAAAAAGAAAATCAACCAAAATAGAAGCTGTTATTGAAAATAACGGAAGAGCATTTTTTAAAACTAGTGAAACTGATGGCAAAATTGTTTTAATTGAGGATGTTGAAAAAATAAAATCCGAGATAAATTTCGAAAAGAACTTAAAGATAAAAATCGAGGACAAAGAAATTGCAAAAGATTTAGATGCTTTTATTGCTATTAAAAAAGCACAAAAAGAAGATGATTTAATTATTGTTTCCGGAGATGGAACAAATGACCGTTCATTTTTAAACATTTATTCCTATATTGACATTCCAGAAGATGAAAAAATCCCAAAATCTAAAATCGAAAGTGAAAACTTATTAGCTAAATATCCAAAATTAAAACAAGAAATAGACAATTTACCCTTAAAAGTTATTATTATGGAGGGTGACTGTGCTAAAGAAGAGTATTATCAATATCTAATAAAAACATTTCCAAACAACTATAAAACTGGTCAACAAGCATTTAAAATAGGAGAAAACCCACTTTTTGATAATATTGAAAAATCTATTGAAGAATATAAGCTTTCTAATAAAAAATATGCAGATGCTTAAAAAAAAAAATAATTAAAAATAATATTTCAAAAATAATTTTACCATTATTAGTTGTTATAGGAATTATAACAATTGGTGCAATAATACATATGTTGAACAGAAAAAACACAGCAAACAATAAATACCTTAACAATATGTCATAAAATAGACTTTGTCAACGTAAAATGTTACAATTTTAAATATGTTAAAGTTAAAAGACTTGTTGCGAAATAATGATATAGTATTAGCTGTGGGCTTGGTTGTTGTAATTGGAATGATGGTGCTCCCACTTCCAAGCGGTTTGCTTGACTTTTTGCTTACAATAAATATATCCTTGTCTGTTATCATTCTGTTGGTTTGCCTGTTCACAAAGGAACCGCTTGAATATTCAACTTTTCCAACAATTCTTCTTATATCAACGGTTTTTCGACTTGGCTTAAACGTAAGTTCAACACGACTTATCCTTCTTCATGGTGAAGCCGGTGACGTTATTCATCTTTTGGAGAATTTGTTGTTGGTGGCAATTATGTGGTCGGTTTTGTTATTTTTGCAATACTTGTTATTATAAATTTTATGGTAATTACAGGCGGTGCAGGGCGTGTTGCTGAAGTGTCTGCAAGGTTTACATTGGATTCTATGCCCGGGAAACAGTTAAGTATTGATGCTGATTTAAATTCAGGTTTAATAAGTGAAGATGAAGCAAAGAAAAAAAGACGAAAAATTGAGCGTGAAGCCGATTTCTATGGTACTATGGATGGTGCTTCGAAATTTGTCAAAGGTGATGCAACCGCAGGGATTATAATCACAGTCATAAATATTATCGGTGGTTTGATTATTGGTGTGTGGCAGCTTAAAATGAACCTTATGACAGCTTTAAGTACTTATACAATTTTGACTGTCGGAGATGGTCTTGTTTCTCAAATCCCGGCTTTATTAATTTCATTTGCAACAGGCTTAATCGTTTCACGTGCAAGCGGTCAAGATGACTCTTTAAGTGACGATATAAAAAAGAAATGTTTTCAAACCCGACTGTTTTAGGTGTTGTATCCGGTTTGCTTGTGTTTCTGGGGCTTGTTCCGGGTATGCCGACTATTCCTTTTTGTTTAATTGGGGCTGTTTGCGGGTACGTTGCATATAATAAAAATATTGAGAAGAAAAAGAAACAGGAAGAAGCAAAACAACAAGAAGAAGAAAAGAAAAAGAAGATTTAGTTAAAAATAAGAAAAAAGCATTAAAGGGCTCTCGAGAAAGTGTCATGGAGCTTTTTGGCAATGGAGCCTATTGAAATTGAGATAGGTTATCGACTTGTACCGCTTTTAAACGTTGAACAAGGTGGGGATTTGCTTGAAAGGATATCACAATTAAGGCGACAAACGGCTCTTGAAATGGGAATAATTTTACCTTCAATTCGTGTGCGTGACAATTTGCAGTTGCCGCCAAACCATTATCAAATAAAGCTAAAAGGTGTTCCTATTGAAAAAGGTGAAATATACCCTGACAGATTTTTGGCAATGAATGCAAGCGGAATGGCTGATGACTCTTCAATAAGCGGTATAAATGCAATTGAGCCTGCTTTTGGTTTAAGTGCGATTTGGATTGAAGAAAAAGATAAAGAAAATGCCGAAATGGCTTCTTACACTGTTGTTAGTCCGTCTGCTGTCATTTCAACGCATTTAACAGAAATAATAAAGAAAAATGCAGCAGATATCTTGTCACGCAATGATGTGAAACAACTTATTGAAAACTTGAAAAAAGAAGTTTCTGAAGACTATGTGAAAGACTTGATGACAGAAATTAATATTTCTGATGTTCAAATAGTTATGCAGAACCTTTTAAAAGAACGAATTTCTGTTCGAGATTTAAGAACAATATTGGAAACAATGAGTCTTCAAGTTCGAGTGAGCAAAAACACAGACTTTTTAACGGAACATGTTCGTCAAGCATTGTCAAGAACAATTTGCAAACAAAATTTAAGTCCAACCGGAGAATTGCTTGCAATAACGCTTGCTCCTGACATTGAAAGTGCAATAGCACAAGGAATGAGCCCTGATGGTCAAAGCCTTACTCTTGACCCGACAGTAAGCTTAACATACTCATTAAAAACATGGACAAAGAAATAGAAAAAGCAATAGTCAAGCACTCTCAAGCCCCGGTTATACTTTGTTCTGCCCCAATAAGGATGTGTTTCCGTCGCTTTATTGAAAAAACACATCCACAAATAGCTGTTATGTCATACAATGAACTTGTAACTAACATAAAAGCAAAATCAGTAGGGATTATAAAAAGCCAGCTTGAAAAAGTCTAGGATAGTAACAATACTTAAAAAAAACTTTTCTAGAAACTTTTAATGTGTTAAAATTGTATATAACTTAAACTTGGGATTTTAAGGAGAAGACAAATTTGAAAGAACTTAGCCAAAAACAACAAGATTTAGAAAAAAAAGAAGAATTATCAGGCGCTCAAATATTTCTTGAATGTTTAAAAAAGAGAATGTTAAAGAAATTTTTGGATACCCCGGTGGTGTAATTTTAACAATATATGAAGCGTTATATAATTGTCCTGATATAAAACACTATTTAGTTCGTCATGAACAAGCAGCCATCCATGCTGCGGAAGGTTATGCTCGAGTTACAGGCAAACCCGGAGTTGCACTTGTTACCTCAGGCCCTGGGAGCTTGTAACACCGTTACAGGAATTGCAAACGCATATTATGACGGATATCCGCTTGTTGTGTTCACAGGACAGGTCGGTTTAAATCAAATTGGCAACGATGCTTTTCAAGAAGCTGACATTGTTGGTATCACACGTTCTTGCTGCAAGCACAACTATCTTGTTTCCGATTTAAAAGACTTACCAAGAATAATAAAAGAAGCTTTTCATATTGCAACAACCGGCAAACCCGGGTATGTCGTTGTAGATTTGCCAAAATGCATTTTAAGTGACAAAACAGAATTTGTCTATCCGGATAAAGTTAAACTGCCAGGATATAATCCAAATTATGAAGGGCATCCTCGTCAAATGTCAAAAGCGTTGAAACTTTTGTGCGAAGCTCGTCGCCCTGTCATTATTTCAGGTGGTGGAGTTGTTCAGTCAAACGCTGAAAACGAACTTATCGAGCTTGCTCAAAAATTGAATGTTCCTGTTTGCAATACATTAATGGGTACCGGAACTTATCCTAGCGATGATGAATTGTCATTGGGCATGTCTTGGAATGCACGGGAATTATTGGGCTAATTTTGCAGTTTGTAATTGTGATGTCCTTTTTGCAGTCGGCACACGATTTAACGACAGAATTACAGGGTGTCTGAAACGTTTTGCAAAAGATGCTCAAGTTGTTCACATTGACATTGACCCTTGCGCTATTTCAAAAAATGTGAAAGTTGATGTACCAATTGTTGGTGATGCAAAACTTGTTTTGAATTCAATGCTCAAAGAATTTAATGAGTCAAACTATCAAATCAATAAAGAAGACAAAGAAGATTGGCTAAACCAAATACGAGAATGGAAAAACAAACGAGCTTTGCCTCAAATCAAATCAACAAAGTTAAACCCAATGATAGTTATTAAAAAATTATACAAACTTACAAAAGACTATGACCCGATTGTTTGTACAGAAGTCGGGCAACACCAAATGTGGACTGCACAATTGTTTAAATTCAACAAGCCACGTCGATTGGTGACATCAGGCGGTCTTGGCAACCATGGGGTTTTGGTTTTCCGGCTGCAATCGGTGCCTGTATTGGACAAAAGATAAATTGGTCTTGAATATTGCCGGCGATGGCAGCATTCAAATGAATATTCAAGAACTTGCAACATATGTTGATTATAATTTGCCCATAATCGTGGCTGTCATAAACAACGGATACTTAGGAATGGTGCGACAATGGCAGGAAAAATTGTTTCATAAACATTACTCCCAAACAAAAATTTCAAGCCCGGATTTTGTAAAACTTGCTCAAAGCTATGGCGCTTTAGGTTTTCGAGTTGAAAAAGAAGAAGATATTGAAACTGTTGTAAAACAAGCAATTGAAGCAAAAAGACCTGTATTTATAGATTTTATTGTAGAACCATTTGAAATGGTTTATCCTTGGGTACTTTCAGGTCATCCTTTAAATCAGGTGCTTTTTATCAAACGAACCTTGCCAAAATGAAGAATTATAATTATTGAAAGAGGAAAGAAATGACAAGTGAACAAAAACATACAATATCAGTTCTGGTTAGAAATGAAGCCGGTGTATTATCACGCGTTGTCGGTCTTTTTCAGGTCGTGGGTTTAACATCGAAAGCTTGACAGTTGCTCCTACACTTGATACTGATTTTTCTCGTATTACAATTGTCTCCAAAGGGCAAACAGGCATAATTGAACAGATTACCAAACAACTAAATCGACTTATCCCTACTTTAAAAGTTTTGGAAGTTACTGAGGATGATTCTGTTTCAAATGAGTTAATTCTTGTTAAAGTTACAGCTCGTGATGAATTCCGTTCTGAAATTTTAAGGATTGCCGAAATATTTAATGCCAAAATAATCGACGTATCCCCAAAAACATACACACTTATGGCAGTTGGTGAAGAACGCCAGATAACAGCATTAATTGAACTTTTAAGACATCTTGGTATAAAAGAGTTGGTTAGAAGTGGCAAAGTTGCTATATCTCGTGAAAATTCATTTATGAATATAAAAATATATAACTATGAAAAAAAAACGACTTGATGCATATTTATGCGAAAAACAATATTTTGAAACAAAAACAAAAGCTCAAAACGCAATTTTAGCTGGCGATGTTCAACTTAACGGTGAAACAATATACAAACCTGCTTATGATATCGATGAAAGCAAAGAATATACTATAAACATTAAAACTTTAAAATATGTATCTCGTGGTGGTTTCAAGCTTGAAAAAGCTCTTTTGGCTTTTGATATTAACTTGGAGAATAAAACTTGCCTTGATGCCGGTGCTTCATCCGGTGGTTTCACCGATTGTATGTTACAAAATAATGCAAAATTCGTTTATGCTGTTGACGTCGGCTATGGTCAATTGGCTTGGAAGTTAAGACAAAACACAAACCAAGTCAAGGTTATTGAAAGAACTAATATAAAAAATTGCGATTATTCTCAAATTTATGATGAAAAAGATTTGCTTCCTTCGTTTTGTGCTATGGATTTATCTTTTATTTCAATTTTAAAAGTTTTAGATAATATAAACAAACTTACTTCAAATAATTGTGAAATTGTTGCACTTATAAAACCTCAATTTGAAGCAGGGAAAGAAAATGTTGGCAAAAAACGGTGTTGTTAAAGATAAAAAAGTGCATTTTAACATAATTTCAAACATAATTAACCAAACACAAAAATTAAATTTAAAAACACTAAATTTAACTTTTTCACCAATAAAAAGATCTAAAAGGCAATATTGAATACTTGATACATTTCAAAAAGATGAACAAAACCAAAGTTTGATTGGCGAAAATGACATACAAAAAATAATTGATGAAGCTTTTTCAAGTTTATAATTCACTAATATATTAAGTTATGTAAAAAAATATATATTAATGAGCAATTTTTTATATAAAATTGTTTTATATTATATATAAGCAAAAAATATTTGAGGGAACAATGTTTAATCTACCACAAAACAATCAGCAATTAATTCCAATGGGTATGCAACAACAGCAAATTGCAAACATGCCGGTTCAAAATATACAAACATATATTCCGGCAATTCAGAACATGCTACAAGAAACAGATACATTTATAAATGTTAGCAACCAACAACAGCAAACAGGCAAAGGTTTTTGGGATGGTTTTAAATCTGTGTTTTCAAAAATAGGTGAATTTTGTACAAATAATTTTGGACTAATACTTACAGGTCTAGGTATCTTTGGTGGTTATAAATTCTGCTCAAGCTCAATGCAAACTTATGAAGAAAATAAAAAAAGAAGGTAAGCTTGATAATAAAGGAAATTTAAAAGACAAAGATGCAACAATCAAAGAAAACATAATGAACTTTGTTGGTCATGGAGTCCATTATGTATTTGGTTCAAACCAGGCTGAAAACGTTGATGAGGAATCTGTAGAAATAGAAAAAGATAAAATAGAAAATATAAAACAAACAAAAGAGGATAATGCTCAAAAAGAATTGTTAAAAACCTTAATTCTTAAAGGACAAATAAGTAGTTTGTTGACAACATTTAAAAATGACAATAAAATAAGAATTAATATTCTTGAAGTAATTTCTCAAGAAATCAATAACAATAATCTTCCAAAATCAACTTGTTGGGATAAAAGGCAATCAACAATAATTAATACTCTTCAAGACTTGATGGATTATGGTGATAATGATATTCAAACTCGTGCAAAAACTATCATACAGAATATACAAAAGAATGCTTACTTTTCAAAAAGTCAACAACAAAAACTAGCAAGCTTATTAAATTAAGATAGTGCAAAATCCAAAGACGAAAAAAAGAAGATTAATAATAAAAAAACGCTATATCTTTATATAGCGTTTTTTGTTTGCTTATTTAATATATTAAAACTATACATCTTCAACAGAAGTTGCACCAATTCTGTGAACACGGATGAAGTTTGTTTTTCCTGTTATCAATTTAGGTATTGAACCTGTCAAAATAACACGGTCATCAGCTTTTAAATCAGTATTTGAAAGCAAGAACTCATCCAACTCTATCAAGAATTCACGGTTCAAAACTCTATCCCAATTGCGGCAGAATGGGAACATATCCCAGAAAAGATTTAATCTGCGACAAGTAGCTTCAGAGTCAGAAATAACAATGATAGGCACTTTTGGACGCAATTTTGACATCAATTTTGGTGTATAACCAGTGTGAGTGAAAGCTAGAATAGCTTTTGCATCAATATCTTTCACCATCTTAACAGCAGCATTCACAACAGCTTGACGAGTCATCTTGATAACAAGGATTGATAGGCAAATCCAAATCATAGCGACAGAAATCACTGTGTTCAACATTTTCGGCAATCATAGTCATCATATGAACAGCTTCTGCATAAAACTTACCAACAGAAGTTTCACCTGATAACATAATAGCATCTGTTCCATCAATAATTGCATTTGCAACGTCAGAAGCTTCTGCACGAGTTGGAATAGGTTGTTCAATCATAGTTTCCAACATTTGTGTTGCAACAATTGTCACCTTTCTTTGTTGTAAAGCTTCGTTGATAATTCTTTTTTTGAACTATAGGCACTTTTTCAGGTGATATTTCAATACCCAAATCGCCACGAGCAACCATTACACCATCTGAAACCTGAATAATTTCTTTCATGTTATCAACAGCTTGCGGTTTTTCAATTTTAGCAATGATAGGAATATCTCCGCCAAAGTTTTTGATGTAATCACGAGCAGTTAAAATGTCTTCTTTTTGACGAACAAAAGATAAAGCTACATAATCAGCATTGTTGTTTACGGCAAATTCAATAAATTTAACGTCGCGAGGAGTAACAGCTGCCAGACTTGCAGTTGACCCCGGAATGTTTAACCCTTTACGAGATTTTAAAAACACCACCATTTACAACTTCTGTATAAACTTTATCGTCTTCAACTTTTTCAACAACAACTTCCAATTTTCCGTCATCAATTAACATCATATCTCCCGGTTTAACGTCATTAGCTAAACCTGCATAATCAACAAGGGATGATGTCTTTTTTCTTTAACTGATGGGCTAAAAACAAGTTTTTGACCATTTGTTATAACCATTTCACTTTCCAAGTTTCCAATTCTGATTTTAGAATCTTGCAAGTCAACCAAAACAGGAAGATGGATGTTTTTTTCTTTACATACACGACGAATAATTTCTATTCTACGTCTGTGGTCTTCTTCTGTTCCGTGTGATGTGTTCAAACGAAACATTGAAACACCAGCTTCAATCAAGTTGCGGATTCCTTCTTCGTGTTCGCAAACAGGACCCAATGTTGCTACAATTTTTTTTTTTTTGATTCAATTAACATTTTCTATCTCACTTTTCTTTTAAATATATTAATTTTTCGACCTATTAATTGTAACAAAACCAAATTTTTGAGTCAAATCTTATTGAAAATGTTTATCCTTGTTATAAATAAACCATCTTGAAGCTTTCGTACGATTATTTACATTAAGCTTTAAAAATATTTTATTCATATAAGACTTCACTGTTTCTTTTGACAAGCCAAGTTCTTTAGCTATTTCTTTATTTGACATTCCCAGACAGACACAGTTAAGTACATCAAACTCACGAGAAGTTAAATTCCTTTGAATATTAGTTTCTGATTTCATATATCTTTATCATTTCCATACTTTAATTTTAATTTAACATAAAATCTAACTTTCGTATTCAATCATTTAGCTTAATAAACTATATGCAAAATTAATAAATTGCTATAAAATTATTAAATGAATATTTTAAAATTTATAATCAAACGACTTATTCAAGCAATACCTGTTTTAATTATGGTGTCAATTTTGAGCTTTTTTATAATAAGACTAAGCCCGAGCGATCCTTTGTCTGAAATGAGATTGAACCCCTGCTATTTCACAAGAAACCATTAACCATGAAATAAAACGATTAAAACTTGATAAACCAATTTACGTTCAGTATTTTTATTGGATGAAAGGCTTTATTAAAGGGGATTTGGGCTATACAACAAACGGTGAAAAAGTTTCGCAAAAACTGAAAGAACGCATTCCAAACACTTTGCTTTTGTCTTTTGTTGTTATTTTTTTCACTTGGGCAATGGGTGTTCCTCTTGGAATTTTGGCAGCTTCCAATCAAAATAAACCACTTGATAAAACAATTATAATTATGTCAACAATTGGCATGGCTATTCCTTCGTTTTTTCTTGCACTTCTTTTTTTGATGTTTGCGGTTAAAACAGGGATATTTCCGGTTGGAGGATTAACTTCATACAACTTTTCAAATATGAGTTATTTAAATAAAGTGTTTGACATAGCTCATCATATATTTTTACCGGCTTTGACTCTGATTATCATTTCACTTGCTTCCATAATCCGACAAATGAGGGGCAATCTTCTTGATGTTTTAAATTCTGATTATTTAAAATTTGCAAAAGCAAAAGGTCTTTCAAATTTTAAGATTTTATATAAACATGCACTTCGCAACGCATTAAACCCAATGCTTTCATTGTTGGGATTTGAATTTGCTTCGCTTTTTAAGTGGAGCCGCTTTGACTGAGTATGTTTTTCAATATCCCGGGCTTGGAAGACTTATTCTTGAAGCTGTGTTAAGAACTGATACAAATTTAATTATGGCTTCTTTGATGCTTGGAACAGTAATGTTAATAATTGGAAATCTCATTGCTGATATACTTTTTAAAACTTTTGGACCCGAGGATAAATTGATATGAATCAAAACACAATAAAAAAAAACAAATTTAAATTACTTCTAAAAGACAATATAGTATTCTTTGCTTTTTGTTGTTCTTGTGTTTTTGTATATTTGTTCTATTCTTGCTGACTTTATTTCTCCATATAGTGCATACTCATCAAACAAAGAATTATCGTATGCTCCACCTTCTAATATTTATATTTTAGATAAAACCAACAAACTCACATTTCCTTATACATACAATTACAAACGAATGTTCAATGAGTCCAAGTTCAAAGTGGATTATATTGAAGATACATCAAAGGCATACAAGTTAAAACTTTTTGTAAAAGGAGATGAGTATAAATTTTTAGGGATAAAACAAGCTTGCATTTGTTTGGTACAACAAATGGCGGGAAGTTTTTTCTTTTGGGGACAGACATAAATGGGCGTGATTTCTTTTCTCGTCTTATGATAGGGAGTCGTATATCACTTTTTATAGGCTTTATAGCCATTTTGATATCAGTTCCGCTTGGACTTCTTTACGGTGGAATTTCAGGCTATTTGGGCGGAAAAGTTGACATAGTAATGATGCGCCTAGCGGAAGCTATAATGTCCATTCCAAGTTTTTATCTGCTTATTATTTTGGCCGGGATTTTACCCGCAAACTTGACAAGCACACAACGCTTTATTATGATAACTGCAATTTTGGCTTTTGTTTCGTGGGCTTCTTTATCAAGAATAATAAGGGGGATGGTTTTGTCGATAAAAACAAGAGAATATGTTCTTGCAAGCGAAGTTATTGGACAATCAAAGCTAAATATAATTATCAAACATATTCTTCCTCAAACTTTGACATTCACAATCATTGCAGTGTCACTTTCTATACCTTCTTACATTCTGTCTGAAAGTGCATTAAGTTTTATTGGTTTGGGTATTCAACAGCCTGATGCAAGTTGGGGGAACTTGCTTAAAGATGCTCAAAGTTATATTGTTATAACCTCTCGTCCTTGGCTTCTTGCAAGCGGTGTGTTGATTTTTGTAACTGTCCTTGCTTATAACATTCTAAGCGACAAAATAAGAGATGTTTTTGACACAAACCAACGATAAAAAATGATGGTTTTGATGTTTCTAAAAATCAATCCTAGTTTCGTGCCAAATGACAAAGCACCAATATACTTTATAAAGCGCCAAATTTACATAGATTTTATGTAAATTTGGCGCTTTAAATATCTTTTAAATAGAGAAAAAAATACGAGGTGTCAACATTTAAGACACCTCGTATTTTGATATTTATATTATCTTTGTGCTAACTAACCTCCTGTTGAAGAAGAAGATGATGATGAAGATGAAGATTGACAATTATTACCTGATGCAGTAACACAATCTTCTAAAAAGTCTGCAGCATTAGTTCTTTGATATGTTGTTAATCCAGAAGCAGTTGTTGGCTGTGACACAGTTACAGTAGTTCCAGCTACATAAATTCTAAAAAGTATCTTTAACACTACTTAATTTATATGTGTTACTACTTTGCGCAAAACTATTACTATCAGCAATAACACTTGTATTAGAACTTGCTGTTTATCCTTTTATGACCGTTAACGTCTACATCTACAAAATGATTTGTATCGGGAACCTCTGCATTCACAGCATTAGTAAAATTATACATCATTCCATCAGCAGTGGTTACAATATTACCAGATATCTCTTTAGCATTTAATCTTTGCTTAGCAAAATTTTCATAGTTTGAAATAGTAGAGAAGTCTTCACCAGTTAATGCATAATGCAAGGTTACAGCTTGAGACAATGTTGACATTGCTTTTTGCAAACCGGTTTTTATTTCCTGTTTATTTGTACCACCCAACAATGATGGCAATGTCATCGCTGCAATTACACCTATGATTACCAACGTAATCAAAACTTCCGCCAACGTAAAGCCCTGTTTCTTCATCATAAAATACCACCTTTCGTATACTCTTCTATTTTATTACTCCAAGTTTTTTTTTTCTTTACTTTAAAATTATACCAGTTTTAAATAAAAAATCAACTCATAAATTTTTCCTTCATTTCTTCATAAATATAATTCCCGATTAGTTTAAAAGTGAAACAATTATTTTATAATTATTTTTTAAAATTATTAAAATCTTCCAAAGTGTCAATCCCAACACTTTTTTTATCTGTTTGTATAACTTTTATTTTAAAACCTAAATCAAAAGCTCTCAATTGTTCCAAACTTTCAGTTTTTTTCAAGCATTGATTGTTGTGCGCCTATCATTGCAAACAAAGAACCTCTTCTATATCCGTAAATTCCAATGTGAGCGAAATATTCGGCAAATTCTTCATTTCTCGGGTATGGTATGGGGGAACGTGAAAAATAAACGGCATTATTGTTTTTGTCAAACACACACTTCACAACATTGGGATTATTTATTTCTTCCTTGTCTTCAGTTTCACGAACAAGCGTTGCCATTTGACATTCTTCTTTTTTAAGTACCTCAATTATTTTTTCAACATCTTCAACATTTATTAAAGGTTCATCACCTTGAAGATTTATTATATATTCAAAATCATCATGACGCTTAGCAACTTCACCAATCCGGTCACTTCCGCTTTTATGATTAATATCTGTCATTTCAACATTTGCGCCAAATTCAACACATTTTTTACAAATACGTTCATCATCAGTCGCAACAATAACCACATCAGCATTTTTTTACCATTAAGGCACGTTCATAAACATATTGAATAACAGGCTTTCCATTAACCTCAAGTAACGGTTTACCGTTTAAACGACTTGAATTATATCTTGCCGGAATTATAATGGCAGCTTTTTTATTTTTATTATCTGATTGCATCACTACCCCTCAACACAAATGCATACCCATTCTTTTTTTTGCTCAACTGAAACAACTTTCAAATTCAATTCCTTAATTTTTTCAAGAACCAACTCTTTTTTTTCATCCAAAATACCGCTTAATATCATTATACCATCTTTTTTTAAAAGCTTTTTCCATACATCCAGTTCTTTTATAATTATATTGTGCAGTATATTAGCAACTATTATGTCATAAGTCCCTATAATATTCTTAGCTGTTCCTTCACAAATCTTAACATTCTTAACATGGTTCATATTAACATTATCAATTGCAGTTTTTATTACACTTTCATCAATATCCACACCCAAAACATCCTTGCAGCCTAAAATTGAAGCAATAATACTTAAAATGCCACTTCCTGTTCCCAAATCCAATAAATTCAAATTCGGGTTCGTCTTCAATTTGCAAGGCAAGTATTCTTCAATTTTTTTTGCACACAAGCTTGTTGTAGCATGAACTCCTGTGCCAAAAGCATTTGATGGGTCTATTTTAATAACAATTTCTTTTTTCTTTTTTTGATATTCTTCCCAACTTGGACATATAACAATTTTGTCAGTTATATTAAATGGTTTCCAGTTTTCCTTCCATTTTTTTGACCAATCTTCGTTTTCAACAACGCGATATGAAATACAATTTTTATTTTCAATATATTCATTAATATTAACATTAGTTTCAAGAAACAACTTTTCAAGATTTGAAGCTATTTTATAAGTGTCGGGTTTTTCATCTAAATATATTTTCAAAACATTTTTAAATTCTTTTTGGTCGCAATTTAGAAAATGTAATCTCACCTTCTACCACTCCAAGAACATTGTAATTTCCGTAAAACCAATCAACAATAAGTTCTTTTCCTATATTTTCTTCTTCCAAAAGACAACAAATTTTTTCATCCTCAACAAGAACATCCTCTGTTGTTTTTGTGACAAAAGCATCACTTCTGACTTGATAAGGTTCACTAAGTCTTGTTTTTAAAGGAATAGACAATTCATAAACATTCATTATATAAAAACACCCATTTTACGAAATTTATTATAACGATGTTGAATAACTTGTTCGCCTTTCATTTTATCAAATTCAGATAAGGATTTTAAAATCATATCTTTCATATTTTTGGCAGTTTGTTCATAATCGGTGTGAGCACCGCCAAGAGGCTCTTTTATAACATCATCTATTATATTGTATTTCAACAAATCACAAGCTGTAATTTTTAAGGCTTCCGAAGCTTCTTCGGCTTTCGCAGCATCTCGCCACAAGATTGAAGCACAACCTTCCGGTGATATAACTGTATAGTAAGCATGTTCTAACATTAAAACTTTATTAGCAACACCAATTCCCAAAGCACCACCTGAACAGCCTTCACCTGTTATTATAGCAACAATTGGTACCTTTAATTTTCCCATTTCCTTCAGATTATAAGCTATAGCTTCACCTTGGTTTGTTTGTTCCGCTTTAATTCCGGGATATGCTCCGGGTGTATCAATTAAAGTAACAATGGGTAAATTAAACCTATTTGCATGCTCAAAAAGTCTTAAAGCTTTGCGGTATCCTTCCGGTTGGGGCATGCCAAAATTGTATTCTAAATTTTCTTTTGTATTTTTTCCTTTTTGCGTTCCCACCAACATTACACTTCTCTGACCAATATGACACACACCGCCAATCATTGCTCTGTCGTCTGCACCGTGCCTATCACCATGAAGTTCAATAAAATCCTCGGTGATTAAATTAACATAATCTAAAAAATTTGGTCTGTTTGGATGACGAGCAATTTGCATTTTTTGAAACGGTTTCAAATTTGCATATAACTCACATTTATAATCGTGGGCTTGGTTTTCCAAAATTTTAATTTCAGAAGACAAATCAAGTCCAGATTGCTCGCTCATCTGTTTTAATTCATCAATTTTATTTTCAATTTCACTAACTTGTTTTTCAAAATCCAATGCCATTTTTCTTTTCCTAATTAATAATTATTTAGAATGAATTGATAGAAGTTTTGAAAAAATACTTCTCAACTCTTCACGTCTTGCAACGATATCAACTTGTCCATATTTCAACAGATACTCTGCAGTTTGAAAATCGTCAGGCAATTTTTGGCGAATTGTTCCCTCGATAACACGACGACCTGCAAAACCAATTCGAGCACCTTTTTCAGCAATAATTATATCACCAATAGTCCCAAAACTTGCAGTAACACCACCAAAAGTCGGTTCTGTTAAAAGAGTCATATATAATATACCGGCATCATTAAGTTTTGAAACAGCCAAACTTGTTTTAGCCATTTGCATTAAACTTAAGGCACTTTCTTGCATACGCGCTCCGCCTGAAGCTGTTATTACGAGAACAGGCAATTTGGTTTCTAATGCTTTTTCCATAAGCAATGTTACTTTCTCACCTACAACAGAGCCCATTGAACCGCCCATAAAATCAAAGTCCATAACAGCTGTCAAAAGTTTATAACCATCAATTTTTGCATTACCGCAAATGACCGCATCATTTAACTTTGTTTTTTCTTGTGCTGCATCAATTCTAGATTTATAACTTTGTGTATCAACAAATGTCAAAGGGTCAGTCGGTTTAATATTGGTGAAAAGTTCGCTAAAACTATTTTCATCAAACAGTTGGCTTATTCTTGTTCTTGCGTTTATGCGAAAATGATAGTCGCATTCAGGACAAACATGTTCATTCGCTTCAAATTCTTTTTTGGGTATTTGAAGTCCGCAATTATAACATTTTACCCACAACTGTCCAACTCTGTCATCAATTTCAACATCTTTTGGACGTGCAAGTTTTTGTTGTTCTTTTCGTTCTATAAACCAATCTTTAAGTGACTTATTTTGCACTTTTCCTCCCTAAAATTAATCTTTTTATTGATTATATATCAAAAAAAATTTAATTACAATTTTACTTCACTAGTATAAAAAAAAAAAAAAATAATCAATAGGTCAGGAGGTTGTACTAATTCATAACATCTTAGCCTATACAATTTTCCACGCAGGTTTTAGTTTTTATATGACGGGCTACCGCGCGTTCAATTTTTGAATTCACCCACCAACGTGGATTGACTTTTGTTTGTTTATAGCGTTGAAGTCCAATTATATCTTTTTTTTTTCATGTTTTTTGTTTTAGTTTTATATAACGGGCTACCGCGCATTCAATTTTTGAATTCACCCACCAACGTGGATTGACTTTTGTTTGTTTATAGCGTTGAAGTCCAATTATATCTTTTTTTTTCATGTTTTTTGTTTTAGTTTTTATATAACGGGCTACCGCGCATTCAATTTTTGAATTCACCCACCAACGTGGATTGACTTTTGTTTGTTTATAGCGTTGAAGTCCAATTATATCTTTTTTTTTTTCATGTTTTTTGTTTTAGTTTTATATAACGGGCTACCGCGCGTTCAATTTTTGAATTCACCCACTAACGTGGATTGACTTTTGTTTGTTTATAGCTTTGAAGTCCAATTATATCTTTTTTTCTTCATGTTTTTTGTTTTAGTTTTTATATAACGGGCTGCGGATTCGTCGTTGGCCTTGCCTGATTGTGAGGAACTGAACGAAGTGAAATAATTTTGTAAAAAATTATGAAACGGAGTTGCATAGTTCCGAACCCGACGTAATCCAAGACACCGCGCGTTCAATTTTTGAATTCACCCACCAACGTGGATTGACTTTTGTTTGTTTATAGCGTTGAAGTCCAATTATATCTTTTTTTCTTCATGTTTTTTGTTTTAGTTTTATATAACGGGCTGCGGATTCGTCGTTGGCTGTCTTGGATTTTCTTTCTAGCTCACAGAGTCGTGCCTTATGTGCTTTGCACAAGCCGGCACGGTCTGTTCGCTCCCCGGGACTACGCCCGTTCAGAAATCCGCTTGCCTGATTGTGAGGAAAAATGCGTAAGCCGTGCGGAGCTTTAGACGAGGAAGCGACCCAGCTTCCGAGTATAAAGCGAAGTAGTTAATGACCGCCGTAGGAAAGATGCCCGAATAAAATGAGGGCAGATGCCCCAGGCGGTAAAATGCGTAAGCCGTGCGGAGTTTTTAGACAAGGAAGCGACCCAGCTTCCGAGTATAAAGCGAAGTAGTTAATGACCGCCGTAGGAAAGATGCCCGAATAAAATGAGGGCAGATGCCCCAGGCGGTAAAAAGGCGTTGCATCCGTGCGTCAAAACAAATCCAAAACGGCTCAGTTTTAGATTTGTTTGTAGCAGTTAATTGGCGACGTAAGAGTTTTCGAAGAAAACTCCACAGGAGCGAAAAACTGAACGAAGTGAAATAATTTTGTAAAAAATTATGAAACGGAGTTGCATAGTTCGAACCCGACGTAATCCAAGACACCGCGCATTCAATTTTTGAATTCACCCACCAATGTGGATTGACTTTTGGTTGATTATTACATTGAAGTCCAATTATAGCTTTATACTAAACATTTTTTGTTTTAGTTTTATATGACGGGCTGCGGATTCGTCGTTGGCTGTCTTGGATTTCTTTCTAGCTCACAGAGTCGTGCCTTATGTGCTTTGCACAAGCCGGCACGGTCTGTTCGCTCCCCGGGACTACGCCCGTTCAGAAATCCGCTTGCCTGATTGTGAGGAAAAATGCGTAAGCCGTGCGGAGTTTTAGACGAGGAAGCGACCCAGCTTCCGAGTATAAAGCGAAGTAGTTAATGACCGCCGTAGGAAAGATGCCCGAATAAAATGAGGGCAGATGCCCCAGGCGGTAAAAAAGGCGTTGCATCCGTGCGTAAAACAAATCCAAAACGGCTCAGTTTTGGATTTGTTTGTAGCAGTTAATTGGCGACGTAAGAGTTTTCGAAGAAAACTCCACAGGAGCGAAAACTGAACGAAGTGAAATAATTTTGTAAAAAATTATGAAACGGAGCCAAATTTTACCCTAAAGGGTACCCCCTCCCTTGTATGGCTCAAGTACGTTTCACCTACAAGAGGAGCTGTTGGTAGGGCGGAATCGAGCGTTAGCGAGCGAGCCCGTAACAAAACTAAAACAATGATTAGACTAAGAATTTAAAAAACGGGCTGCAATATAAAAAAATCCGCTGGAGTGTAGCCTTGAAAAGGCGAAACGGAATGCAAGGATTGCACTGAGCCAAATAATTTGGTATAAGTGAATTTTGAAAATCAAAAAAAGAACCCGACGTAATCCAAGACAGCGTGCGTTCAAACTAGAACATATGTTAAAAACAAAATGAAGTATTAATTTGCATGTTTCATTTTTTTGATATAATTAAGTAATGTTTTTAGATAAAGTCAAAATTAAAGTTGAATCAGGCAACGGTGGCAATGGAATGGTTGCTTTTCGCCGAGAAAAATATGTAGATAAAGGTATTCCTATGGTGGCGACGGCGGTCGTGGCGGTGATATTTATCTAATTGCCGATAATAGCATTTCAACATTACTTGACTTTAAATATAAAAGTATTTTTAAAGCTCAAAATGGTGAAAACGGTCGAACTAAAAATCAGCATGGAAAAGGCGGAGAAGATTTATATATAAAAGTGCCCTTAGGTACTGTTGTTAAAGATGTAAATAATAACCTAACTATTGCCGATTTAAAAGTAGAAGGTCAAAAAGTTCTTATTGCCAAAGGCGGTCGTGGCGGAAGAGGAAACTCACGTTTTGCAACACCTCAAAAAAGAGCTCCACAATTTTGCGAACCGGGTGAATCCGGCATAATTAGGGAGCTTGAACTTGAACTAAAACTTATTGCAGATGTTGGACTTTTAGGAATGCCAAACGCCGGTAAATCAACATTTATATCAGTTATATCTGATGCAAAACCTAAAATAGCAAATTATGCTTTTACTACCTTAAAACCCAATTTAGGTGTTGTAAAAAAACAAAACGGTGATTCTTTTGTAGTAGCAGACATCCCAGGGATTATTGAAGGTGCTTCACTGGGAGTCGGGCTTGGTTTTCAATTCCTAAGGCATGTGGAAAGATGCCGCTTTTTGGTTCATATCATTGATGCTTCATGTGATAGTCCGCTTGAAAATTACCACAAAATTAATGAAGAATTGAAAAAATATAGCCAACATTTAAGCGACTTATATCAAATAATTGCATTAAATAAAACAGATTTGATTGATGCAGAAACTCAACAAAATCTATTGCAAGAGTTTAAAAAATTCAATAATGATGTATTTTTAATATCTGCAGCCACAAAAACAGGTGTTAAAGAGCTTTTAAACTTTATAACTTTAAAAACAACTCAAATTGAAAAATCAGATTTAGATATTGACATCGATTTTGATAACGTTGCAAATAAAAACGACGATAGTGAATTTTATGTGCAAAAACTTGGCAAAAATTGTTATTGTGCTGATGGTGGTAAAATAAGAAGGCTTGTTTCCGTTACCGATGAGAGAAATCTTGACCAAACATATCGACTTCATAATATTCTGGATGCAATGTCAGTTTTTGATGCATTAAAACAGCTGGGGTTAAAAGACGGAGATTCTGTTTTTGTAGGCGGTCGTGGAAATTTTTATGAAGGATATCTTGTTAAAATAGAAACTACTAAAAACAATGAAAAAAAAGCAATCATCGATAAAACAAAATTTAACACTTGCGAAAATAACTGTCAAAACGCGACAAGCAAAGGTCATAACAGCATTGAATTTATTTATTATGATTAATTAAATATATTATCGTGTTGTTTATTGAAATTCATTTTTGTTTTGATATACTAAAATAAGTGTAAATATAATAGAAGAGATGTAAAGGACAATTAGTAATGCAGAAAAATCAACAAGTCGGATTTTTTATTGTAATCGGAGTACTAACAGTTGTTTTATTTTTGATGCTTTTAAGCGGAACAACCACAAATACGGTTGAAATATCATATTCAAATTTTGTAAATAAAGTTCAATCTGGTGAAATCTCAAAAGTTGAAGTGGCCGGTAATACTATTTTATCAGAACCTAAAGTTCAGCCCAAAAAAAATGTAACAATTGTGAAACCGACTTCAGCACCTGCTCCAAAAGTCATATATAAAACAGAAGCTCCAAATAATGATTCGACTTTAATGCCAATGTTAAAACAAAATAACGTTGATATTTCAGTTAAAAAAGTGAATGAGCCAATAAATTTTTTTCAGTTGGATTGGAACGTTCTTACCCTTACTTTTCTTAATCGGGATTATGATAATTATATTTAAAACAATACAAACAGGCGGTTCCCAAGCTATGTCTTTCGGCAAAAGCAAAGCCAAGTTGTTACAGGATAAAGTAAAGGTAACATTTAAAGATGTAGCAGGGATTGATGAAGAAAAACAAGAACTTGAAGAAATAGTTGATTTTTTAAAAAATGGTGAAAAATATATAAAACTTGGAGCGAAAATTCCAAAGGGAGTTTTGCTTGTTGGCTCACCGGAACCGGTAAAACATTAATGGCAAAAGCCGTAGCAGGTGAAGCCGGAGTACCTTTTTTCTCTATTTCAGGTTCAGATTTTGTTGAAATGTTTGTTGGTGTGGGTGCTTCTCGTGTTCGGGACTTGTTTGAACAAGCAAAAAAACATCAACCTTGTATAATATTTATTGATGAAATTGATGCTGTTGGTCGTCAACGTGGTGCCGGCTTAGGCGGAGGACACGATGAAAGAGAACAAACATTAAACCAACTTTTGGTTGAAATGGATGGATTTGATGAAACAGTTAATGTGATTGTCATTGCAGCTACCAATCGCCCCGATATTTTAGATAATGCCCTTTTAC
Organism: Candidatus Melainabacteria bacterium; assembly: GCA_022009935.1. Taxonomy (GTDB): domain Bacteria; phylum Cyanobacteriota; class Vampirovibrionia; order Gastranaerophilales; family Gastranaerophilaceae; genus UMGS1477. Next base: position 534,863 of record CP091731.1, read on the forward strand.
GTCCGGGTCGTTTTGATAGACAAATTGTTATCAATCGTCCTGATGTCAACGGTCGAGAACAAATACTTGAAGTTCATGCTAAAAATAAACCTTTGGATGAAGATGTTGATTTAAAAGTTATAGCAAAAAGAACTCCCGGGTTTACAGGTGCTGATTTACAAAATGTACTTAATGAAGCTGCTTTGCTTGCAGCTCGATATGACGGTTCTAAAATAACTATGGAAAATATGGAAGAAGCTATTGATAAAGTTATAGCATAGGCCTGAAAAGAAAAGTCGTATTATTTCTGATGAAGAAAAAGAAAATACAGCTTACCACGAAGTCGGTCATGCGCTTCTTGCTAAATTACTCAAAAATTCTGACCCACTGCACAAAGTATCAATCATCCCTCGTGGTATGGCTTTGGGTGTTACAATGACTTTGCCTGAAAAAGATCACTTAACATTAAAAAAATCACAATTGCTTGATAAAATTACAATGTTACTTGGCGGACGTGTTGCTGAAGAGATTATTTATGGCTCTGACTCTATTACAACTGGTGCACAAAACGATTTAGAAAAAGTTTCAAACTTAGCTCGAAAAATGGTTACAACTTGGGGGTATGTCTGAAAAAATGGGAAATATGGCATATGGAAAAAGTGAAGAACACGTTTTTATGGGTAGAGATTTTGGACATACTCGAGATTTCTCAGAAGATATTGCTGCTCAAATAGATAAAGAAGTTAAGAAAATTGTTGATGAAAACTATGAAAGAGCAAAGCATTTGTTAAGTAAAAATCGTGATATGCTTGATATTATTGCAAAAGAACTTCTTGAAAAAGAAACTATTGATGAAAAAGAATTTGAAGAGTTAATGAACAAAGTTAAATCTGAACGAAATTGGTAATGTATATATCTTAAGCGGGCTGCTATTCAGCAGCCCGCTTAATTTTTATCAAACAATATCATATTTTACATTTTTATCGCCGCTTTAATTACTTCGCTATTTTTATGCATAATTAAAGCTTTTTCAGTTTCTGAAAGAGGAAACGTTTGGGTTATAAGCTTTGCAACATCGACTTTTTTATCGATAATCAAATCTAGTGCCATTTTGAAATACTTTGGTGTATGGTGGAATATCGACAAAACTTTTATCGAATCATAATGAAGTCGAGATGTTTCAATTGAAAATTTAGTTCCGGACTTACACCCGCCAAACAAATGAACTGTTCCTCCACGACGAACAAGGTCAAACATCTGCTCCCAAATTTCAGGCAAACCAACACATTCAAAGGCAACGTCCAATCCTTTTTGTTCCGGTGTAAATGATAGGAATATTTTTTTTGGGTTTTTATATTTTGTTAAATCAATAACTTCATCAGCGCAACCAAATTCCTTGGCAAGTTTTAGTTTTAAAGGGTTTCTGCCGGCAGCAATAACTTTTGCCCCCTTTAGCTTAGCAAGTTTTACAAACATTAAACCTATAGGATCTAAACCAATAACACCAACTGTATCACCTTTTTTTATATTTGTTTTTTCAATTCCATGAACAACATTTGCCAAAGGCTCAGCAAATGCCGCATACTCAAATGGCAAATCATCAGGGATTTTATATAAATTTTTTTCAACAATCAATTTTGGAATGTTTATATATTCTGCATAGGCTCCATTTAGAAGGTTTAAATTTTCACATAAATTATATTCTTCTTTTTTACAAAAAAAACATTTTCCACAAGGTGCACTATTTGCGGCAACAACTCTATCCCCAACTTTAAAATTTTTGACATTTTTGCCAACCATTTCAATTGTACCTGCAAACTCGTGTCCAAAAACTGATGGTATTTTTTTGATTAAAACAGGATGTCCTCTGTCATAGGTTTTTACATCTGTGCCACAAGTCAATGCAGTATCAATTTTAACTTGCACTTCATCATCTTTTGGGTCATTTATGTTAATTGTTTCGTATTTTATGTTCTTTGGAGCATAAAATTTATTGCATGCATTTTTTTCATATTTTTATAAAAGCTTTCATTATTTTATTGTTTATTGTATCTAAAACTGCTTGATTTATATTATTTAAAGCATATTCACTTGATAAACCTTCAACCTTGACTTTTTTATTTTCCAACAAGTTTAATGCTTCCTTTAAATCTGTCGGAGAAGGTGAATAGCTTCCCAAAACAGTGAGTTCACGGTAATATATTTGATTATTTTGATATCCCATCTCATCATCGCTGATTGATGAAAATACAACAATTTTTCCACCATTTCTAACACTTTTCAATGCAAATTCAAGAGCACTTTTAGCCCCTGAAGTCATAAAAACACAATCAACTCCAAAGCCGTTTGTCATTTGTTTTATTTTTTCAGAGGTAATATCATTATTTTGAAAAAGCACATTGTCTATGTTCAAATTAGCGAGTCTATGAACTCTTTCTTGGATTAAATCAACACCAATAGCTCTAACGTTATAGGTATTCAATGCCTGTGCCATTAAAAAGCCTATTGAGCCTAAACCAACAACCATTGCATTGTCATTTTGCATCAAATCCGCTCTTTTGCAAGCTCTAACACAACAAGCCAAAGGTTCCATAAAAGAAGCTTCAACAATTGACAAGTTTTGGGGTTTTAAAACACGGTATTTTTCAAATGAGCCTCACTTACATAAATATACTCCGAAAATCCTCCCGGAATTATATTCGATTTCTTGAAGTTACTGCACATTGAATAATTTTTATGTTTGCAATAAACACACTTGAAACACGGAACATGATGTGCCACCACAACACAATCACCAACTTTAAAATTTGTTTCGCTGTTTATTTCAACAATTTCACCAACAACTTTATGTCCAATTGAAGAGTTGTTGTCAGATGTAAAATGTCTTATTTTAACAATATCAGAGCCACACAAGCCACAGCCAATGACTTTAATGATTGCCCCATTTTTATTTGCAAAATTAAGACTTTCTATAGGTGGAAAATCTTGAATTTCTATCTTACTATTAATTAATTGCGCTGTTTTCATTTTAGAATTGACACACTTTCAAACACATTATTATTATTTTTTAGCATACATATGTAAAGTTACGTCAATTATCAAAACACGTTTATCACGTTGATATGGTGAAATATCAATGGTATTCATATTAACAAGATATGGATAAGTAAATAATTCATTTAAAAACTTTTGAAATTCCAAATAAGAACCAATCAATGACAACTTAACTCCGCAAGCATTAAAAGAATTAGGATCATTTGTAATGATAACATCGTCAGTCAAATTTTTCGATATAGTCAATTTTCCGCAATTTCAATTGATTTTTAATGCTTTATTAGTAATATCTTCAAGCATACCGTTTAATGCAAGAAGAGAATTACTATATGCATATTGTGGTTGATAAATACTTTTTTGTTCTAAATTTTCGTACTTCATATTTTCTATATTTTGACGTTTTTGAACTTCAAGATATTTAACGTTTAAGTCGTTTACCTTTGTTTCCATTTCATCAATGCGCGCTATATTGCTATAAACAGTCTGCACTTTTGGAACTACCTGATAGATGCAAAATGCTATAACTAAAACAATTACAAGAAAATATAAATAAAATGCTTTTAAAATCTTCACTTGAATTCACCCTTTTATTTTTTAATTTTATCGAGTTGGCATTTGTTTTGGTGGTGCTGAAACCGGTTCCATTTTTTGGAACATTTGTATTTTGTGGTTGATTATTTGTATTTGAAGCACCGTTTGCCACAGGAGCCGGATTTTGAACATTAGCTCCATTTTGCTCATTATTTTTTCCATCTTCACTATTTGCACTTAATGCAGCTAAAACATTATTATACTTAGTATTTGACAGTTCAAACTCATAAATTTGACCACCACTGTTATATAAACTATCAACATTTTCAGCATCTTTGAATTCCAATTTTGTTAATAAAATATCAGAATCCAAAACCATACTTTTTACATTTTTGAAAAATTCATATACGACACTAACAGAAGATGCTTCACCTTTTAATTAAAACAGCACCGTTTGAATCTGTATAATACTTTGTCAACCATAAATTGTGCGGTTTATCTATTGATATTGAGTCATAATATAGTTTTTCCATTCTGTTTTGTTGAAGCATATCAAATTGAATTAAGCGTATATCAACTTTTTTCGTGCTACCGGCAAAGGATTCCAGTTTTGCTTTGCAAATCATTTGCTTCATCATTATATTTTTGAACAATTTTATCTTGTGCATTAATTGTATACGAAAGCAAGAAAAAGACACCTGCAAAAATTATAAACACACTTAATATAATAGCAAATGTTATACTTTGCATAAGTTTATTTGTTACAACAAGAATTTGTCCATTAAATTCAACCGTAACTGTTTTATCCACATTTGCAAGATTTGTTGTGACAAAATTCAAAGTATAAATATTTGGCATGTAATTATAAACAGAAACACCAACTGCTTCCGGAGTAATTTTATTTACATATTCCGGCAATATGTTCAAATTAACTTTAGTAACAGGGTATGATGAATATTTATTTTTTTCAATAAAGCCTATTTCACCATTAAAATTAAGTTTGGTAGCTAAAAGTTCAGCACTTACATTTTCAACTTCGCTTACAATAAGCATAGCTTCGGAGGGATTTGACTCCATTGACTCATTTATGGCATTTATTATATTTTGATAAATTTCCAAATCATCATATGATTGAATCGGCATTGGAATTTCAGTATAGTCGTTCCAATCTTCACCATTCAATGTAAATATACAAAATGAGTTTGGCGAAATCAAAATAACATTTGTAAGAACATTTGCCTTAAAATATTTAGACCATATTAAACCACGTATTAAAGCACTATTTGAAGTTTCGATTGCAACAATATTGCAACCCATTTCTTCTAAAATTTCCTGAGTTTTAAGAACAACATTTTCCTGTATAGCACTTACAGCATAGCGAGCTTGGTCAGGATTTGCTTCATCTTGTTTTAAGAGTTTAAAGAAGCTGACTTTTTGGGGTTGTTGTGCGAATTACATAATTATTTTCAGCTTCCGATACAATTGCCGTTTCTATTTCTTCATTTGATAAATCCGACGGCATATTCATAAAATTAAAATATATATTGGGTAAACAAACTATAACATCACTATCTTTTGGTTCAATATGTATTTCTCTAAAAAAGATTTTCTAGCGTTTCCTGAAAATTTATGAAATCTTCTATTTCACGCATTTTAGTATCATAAGCTACATGAGAACTTGCATATTTTACAACTTCATGTGTTGATGGATTAATCTGTATTATTTCGACCATTCCATTTAATGATACAGTAATACCAATATAATTTTTTTTTTTACTTCAAAGAATTTTGATATTGTTTTAACTACGTCCATGCTTAACTCATACTTACTCACCTATAAACTAATTTAAATATTAACATATTATGAAAAAAAATCCAATAAAAACTTTAAAAGTTTATACATTTAATGTATTATTTGTATGAATATGTATATAACTTAATGAGATTTGTATGGAAAATAATAATATTGTATATGGCAAAAAATGCTGTTGTTGAGCTATTAAAAGCAAAAAAAACGTAATATAAATAAAATTTTTATTGCAAAAAATTTACATTATGATACCAAAATCAATCAAATTTTTGATTTAGCACGTGAAAATAATATTTTATATAATATAACTTTAAAAGAAAATATTGATAAACAATTTAAAGAAACTGTTAAACATCAAGGTGTAATAGCTTTTGTATCCCTGTTGAATACACGGATTTTTATGATTTTATTGAAAATAATAAACAAAAATAGAGTCAAATAAATTAAAATTAATAATTTTAGATGGCATTGAAGATCCTCATAATCTTGGCTCTATTGCAAGAACCTGCGTTTGTGCAGGATATGATGGCATTATTATCCCTAAGCATAAAAGTTCAAAAAATTAATCATATTGTCGAAAAATCAAGTGCCGGTGCTATAAATCATATTCCTATCATTCTTGTCAATAGCCTTGGTAATATAATCAAAGAGTTAAAAAAACAAAACATCTGGATAATTGCAACTAGTGCAAATTCAAAAGATAATTACTTTGAAATTGATTATAAAAATATGAATTTCGCTATTATTATGGGCTCGGAAGGTTATGGGATAAAACAATCAATATTAAATAATGCTGATTTTAAAGTTAAAATACCGATGATGTGTGATTTTAACTCACTAAACGTGTCAAATGCAGCATCAATTTTAATATACGAAACAATACGACAACAATTTTTGTAGCCAAAATTTTAAAATTATGTATAATTAAAAGATAGAGGAAAGTGCTATGCAAAAATTAAATAAAAATAATATCGACAACACTATGCAAGACTTTGAAGAACTGACACAATCAGGAAATGATAATAATGATGATGATATTATATCTCAAGTGCAAGAACCCAAAATTGCAGAAAATTTAAAAACTGTTAACTCCGATGATTCTGTCAAAATATATCTTCAACAAATAGGTAAAATCCCTCTTTTAAAAGGTGACAAAGAAATAGAAATAGCAAAACGAATAAAAAGAAAATAACGATGAGAAAGCAAAACAAATTTTAGTTAATTCAAATTTGCGCCTTGTTGTAAGTATTGCTAAAAAATATATAGGTCGCGGATTATCATTTTGGATTTAATTCAGGAAGGAAATTTGGGCTTAATAAAAGCTGCTGAACGTTTTGATTATACTAAAGGGTACAAGTTTTCAACTTATGCAACTTGGTGGATACAACAGGCAATAACACGTGCCATTGCCGATAAATCAAGACTTATAAGACTGCCGGTTCATATGATTGAAACTTTAAATAAAATAAGAAAAACCTCAACAGATTTAAGTGTGGAACTTGGCAGAATGCCAACAAAAGATGAAATTGCCTATCGCTTGGGCATTACTGTCAGCAAATTGGGGCAACTTATTTCTCAAGCACAGGAAACAGTAAGCATTGAAACACCAACAAATCAAAAAGAAGAATCAAGCATTTTAGGCGATTTTATTGTTGATGAAGAATCTATTTCTCCTGATGTTAAAGTAACACAGGAAAATATGTTTGGTGATATTCGTAAAATTCTAAACCAGCTTAGTCCAAAAGAACGCGATGTTTTGATTATGCGATATGGACTAAATGAAGACGGTCAGAAAAAAACTTTAGAAGAAATTGGAAATCGTTATGGGGTTTCTCGCGAACGCATTCGACAAATCGAAAATAGAGCTATTTCTAAACTAAAAAAATTATGCAAAAATAATAATTTTAATAAAAATCTAAAACATTATATATATTAAACTTTTTTATGTAAATTTTTGTAAATATTTTCTTATAAAATGAATTTTTAAACTTTTTATTGTTTTTATATATACAAGAATAAGATAAGAAAAAATTTAGGAGCTTTTTAACATGAGTGATTTTGGAATTAATTTAACAAATAGCACACCAAGTGTAAACGGTTCAAGCGAAATGGGTTCTTCTTCCAAAACTACAAAACTTAAAGAAGGTCTTTTAAAAATGATGGCGTTAGTGAAACCGGTGATGACGTTTCTTTTGATGGTACTAATATAAAACCTCCTTTTGGAAATGGTAAATTCGATAATAGCGATTATAGTCAAGATATCGATGAAAGACCTTGGCAAACTGTTGATATAAGCTTGCTTAGTGATTTGAGTTTGCTTGACAATGAAGAAATTTTTCCCAAAGAAAAACTTATGGCAATGGCTACACAATATTCATTAGGCAATCAAGAATTAACACCTGAAATAAAACAATATTTAGAAAAAAAACTTGGTATTACTATAAATGAGCCGCCAAGTGAAGAAACTTCATTTAGTTCTGTTGATTCTTCATTACTTACTCCAAATGTTATTAAAACACTTTCAAATGCTCAACTTTCAACTCTAATTGAAGCACACACAAATGGAACTCAAAAACTTACCGATGCACAACTTCAATATATAGAAGCTAGAAACATAGATAATACAGAAGGAACAGATACTCAAGTTGAGGAAACTGACGAATTTACTCAAGGTGATGCTTTAATAACCTATGAAGCTTTTTGACCCGACCCAAATAACTTTAGAGGAATTTATCGAAAAATATAATATATTTGAGGTACTTCAAGAAATAGCAAAACAATTTTTTAGAAGGAGAACAGCCATTATCTACTGAAATTAAAGAATATATTGAAAAACAATTAGGACAAATTCTTGATGAAACATACACACCACAAGAAAAAACTATAGAAACTAATGATGAATATTCTATTGATAATGAAACAACATCTTCTGATACACAAACTCAACAATTGGATAATGTATTACCCGATATTGTTTCTCAAGGTAACAATCCTTTTACAGCTGAATCATTTAGCCTTTCAAATGATGAAATAAGGACAATCTCAAGTGATACTTTAATAAATATCCAACAAACTGCACTTGAAGAATACATTGAACTATATGAGCAAAACCCTGATTTAATTCAATTTGCAGATGAACATACCGAAACACAATTTATGCAATTATATAATGACTATAAAGAACAATATCGCAAAGAAAGTGAAGATTTACCCGAAGAAGTTAAAAATAAACTGGAAGCAAATGCAGGTGGAGCAGGAACCACTTAATATTTTAATTAACGAATATACAAATAAAAAAAACTGACACCTAATAATTTAAAGGCTCTTTTAAAAGAGCCTTTTGTTATAATTGTAAATTTTTATTAATATATTCTATAATAATATATATTAAACATTATTCTTGTAATATAATGTTTTTAAATATGTAAAGTTAAGGGAAATAATTATGAAAGTAAGTAATGGCTGGAATAATACATACAATAATAAAATAAATCAAAATAAACTTAATTTTAAAGGCGGAAAAACATATTTAATAACAGACTTTGATGGTACATTAAAACAGAATCTATGTTTAATTCTTATAATCTTTATAACTATTTTTATTCTATTCGACAATTTCAAAACGCATTAAGCAATAAACTAAAAATTATTATATCAACAGGAAGAAATAAATACTGGTGTAAAGAAGCAATAAATGAAGAAATGGATTATAAAAAAAGGGATATTTCTCCTAAAATAAGAAAAAAATATTATCCAAATGTTAGTTCTATAATAGCCAATAATGGGAAAAAAAATATAAGATTATAGATAATAAACTTACATATAGTGAAAATTACGAAATAAAAAAAAATTGAGTTTTTAAAAAAAACGATTTCAAATAGATTTAAAAAAAATGGGGCTTATTATAAAACAAACGATCGAAAAAAACAATCTTTCAAATAATGTAAAATACAACAAACATTTTCCTTTAAAACTTAGCTTCAAATTTGATAAAATAGATAAAACACAATATATATCAATAATAAATCAACTTTATGACGAATTAGGTCTTCTTGATACCAGCTTTGATATTTATGCTGATAAAGAAGAAAATGAGGTATTTGTAAAATTAAAAAAGAAACGGTCAAAGTCTTGCAAAAGATACTGATGCTATAATGAAACTTGAAAAAGCAAAACAAAATAATGATTTAGTAATTGTAGCAGGCAATGGTGTTAACGATAAAGAAATGTTAAATATTTTTAGTTATGTAAATTTACCACAAAACTATAAAATTCCTTCAAATTACGAAGAAGCGCAACTTTTATTAACCAATCATCCTGAAATAAAAAAACAAATAGACAAACTTCCTCTTAGAATTATAGTAGTAGGAGATTTAATACAAAATTCAAGTAGAGATAGCGAAAGTTTAATGGATTTTTTTCAATCGAATTTTTCAGAACAATATAAATTTATTCCAAATACAGAAAATTATCAGAGCAATTATTATCTAAAAGCAATTAAATCATCTATAAACTCATACTTAGTAAAAAACCCGGAATTTTCAAAAGAATATAACTTTGAAGAAATTTGTACTTTAATAAATTAATAAATATTTTTATCAATTAGGATATTCTTTGGAACATATACCCCATACCACGAGCTGTTAATATTAACTCAGGATTTGCCGGGTCATTTTCAAGTTTTGAACGTAGACGAGAAATATGAACATCCACAACACGAGTGTCAATACGATGGTCTGCAGGATACGACCATACGTGTTGAAGGATTTCATTCCTTGAAAATGCTTGACCAGAATTATTTACCAACAATTCCAAAAGACTAAATTCCATACCAGTCAAGCGAATTCGCTCATTTTTCTTAAACACTTGGCGACGCGCGGTGTCAATTTTAATATTACCGGTAGAAATAACATTTTTGCAATTTTGCCACTTGTAAAAGAAGCCTTACTTGAAGATGTTCTTCTTAAAATAGCTTTAACACGAGCTTCAAGTTCTTTTGGACTAAAAAGGTTTAATAACATAATCGTCTGCGCCAAGCTCAAGCCCTGTAATTCGTTCAGATACATCACCTAAAGCTGTCAAAATGATAATAGGAACATCAGATGTGCGACGTATTTCACGAACAACTCCATAACCATCCATTTTAGGCATCATAACATCCAAAACGATTAAATCCGGATTTTCTTTACTAAATACTGCTATGGCTTCTTCTCCATCCGCTGCAGTAACAATATCATATCCTATCATTTTCAATCTTGTTTCAAGAATTCTGCGAATACTTGCTTCATCATCGGCAACAAGTATTTTTTGTTTTGCATCTTCTAAATAATCATTTTCAAGTTCGTTTTCACTCATATTAAACCTTAATTTTCACTTATTACTACATCTAATTCTATTTAACAAAGATAAATATTAAAAAATATTTCCTTTTGTTAATTTATATTACCACATATTAAGTTTTTTTCAAAGTTTTTTTATTTTTCTCTTTTTATCATCCATATGTACTATTTTTGGTTCGTTTATATAAAATATTAAACAAATGAATTAAATCGTTATGTTATTAAAAAATAAAAAATAAAAGTAAATAATATAAACATACCTTAAAAAAAGGAGTGAATTATGGTTAGAATTTTAAGAAAAATTTCATACGCATTAGTTATTTTAGGTGCTTTAAACTGGGGGACTTGTTGGTTTACTTCAGTTTGACTTAATTGCGTTCTTATTTGGTTATATGACACTTGCAAGCCGTATCATTTATTCATTGGTTGGTATTAGCGCAATAGTTTCTCTTGCAACAGCATACTCTCCTTGTGTGGAGACCGAATATTATTGCAAGTAGTTTTACTTTAATTTGAACGCAATAAAAAAAAAGAAGCCGTCTTTTTGTGTGTTATCAAGGCGGTTTCTTTTTGTTTATTTTTTTAAACTTATATATTAAAACAATGTGGCAAAAGTTCATCAATTGAAAAAACTTTTATTTTATTATTTTCATCTTCAAGAATTACTTGCACAATATCGTTGTCATTTTTAGAAGAAAATTCCTTAATCCATTGCCTACAAGCGCCACAAAGGATAACATAGCTTTGTATTTGGTGAATAAATTGCTATTTTTTTTAAAATTGTTTCGCCATTTGAAATACCACTTGAAATAGCATTTCTTTCCGCACAAAGCGACAAACCGTAACTCGCATTTTCAATATTGGAACCTTTATACACACTTCCTGACTCAAACAAAGCACAAGCGCCAACATTAAAATTCGAATAAGGTGCATAATTTATTTTGCTTGCTTCCTTTGCAATATTTAAAAGTTCATAATCATTTACCATAAATTTATTTTAAAGCTATAATATATATTAAAAATCAATCATTGAGATGATTAAAGTTTTTGGGAATTTTTCCATAATATAGTTTAATGTTAACTAGGGAGTGTGGGGTTTTAAGTCTATGATTAAATTTTTAAAAAAATATTTTTATTATTTTTATGTTTTTATTTTACTCAAGTTGTGGTTTCCGCCCAACAAAATTTGTTAGTTGTATCTGATTATAAAAAAAACATCCCTAATCATTATTTTATTTATAATGGCATTTCAAATTTGATTAGCTCTGAAATTGAAAATGAAATAAATAGAGGTAATAAAGTTAAAGCAATAAATATTAATAATGTAAAGACAAAACTTGAAAAAAAACAAATAGAAAATTTTATCAATTCTTATAAATACACAAACACAATCGATTATAAAATATTACAACAGCTTGGCAAAGAAGCAAACGCTTCAAAAGTTTTGATTGTTAATTCATACGTTGACACTCAACGAGAATTTTTACATCCGACAGTTTGGTATAAGTTAAGCATTGCAGGTGAGGGAACAGTAAAGTCTGCACTTGTTATAAATTCATCTTTCACTTTAATTGACTTATTAAAAGAATCTGTTTTATGGCAATATAGTTGTGAAGACATTGTAAAATCAAAAAATCAAGACATTATTCCTATAAGTACGTATGAAAACACTCAAATGTTTGAAATAAAAAAACAAACACTAAAAACAGTTACGGATGCTGCAAAATGTGTTGAGTATAGAACTTTTTTATGCTGATTACCCGGGAAATAGAGAAGTATTGCCACCTCAACCTTTTAATGAAAGGTGAAATTGCAGGTGCTTTTTACGATAAAACAAAAGTACAAACCAAAAAAGTCATTAAAACCTCAAAAGAAAAAAATAAATAAATACAAAAAAGAACATCGTATTTTTTGAAAATTTATAACATACGTTTTTATATAACGGGCTATCGCGTGTTCGATTTTCGATTTCATTCACCAACGCGGTTTGACTTTTGTTTATTTATAGCGTTGACGTCCAATTATATCTTTTTTCTTCATGTTTTTTGTTTTAGTTTTATATAACGGGCTACCGCGTGTTCAATTTTTGAGTTTACCCACCAACGTGGATTGGCTTTTGATTGTTTATGGCGTTGAAGTCCAATCAATGCTTTTAATTATTTTGTTTGTATTCCTACAAAATGTTAATTATATATTTTAAGTCCTCCGGACGGGGTTACTGTCTTGGATTTGCTCCAAGCTCACAGAACCGTGCCTTATGTGCCTTGCACAAGCCGGTACGGTCTGTTCGCTATCCGGATTCGCTCCGCTCCATCCGTACGCAAATCCGCTTTTGGTGTCAAAAGTAACCAAAACCGTACCCCTAAAGGGCATCCTCCCTTGTATGGCTCAGCCTTTCAGGCTTCGCCTACAAGAGGAGCTACAACCCGATTTGTCACTCACATTCTCACTAAACTCAACTTAAGCAGCCTTAACTCGCACTTCGTGCTCAGACAGACGGCTGCCTGACAATGTTTCATTAGCGGATTTCCGGACGGGCGGAGTCCCGGGGAGCGAAAAAACCGACGCCGGCAAGCCCAAAGGGCGACAGGCGGAGTGTTTTGAGCGAGAAGGAAATCCAAGACAGTGATAATTGTTCGTGCCTGCATATGGGTTGCATTTGTTGCTATTATCAGATAAACAATTGTACAGTTCCACAGGGTCGCAAGGGGGCGTCAGCCCCTTTGCACTAACTCATTCTGGCGAAACAAACATGAAGAAAAAAGTTTTAATTGAACTTGAATTAATTAAATTAGTAAAAGTCAACCTACGTTAGTGAATGAAACCGAAAATTAAACATGCGGTAGCCCGTTATATAAAAGCCTAGTTTCGCCCCAACCAACATGTTTTTTTATATGACGAATTCCGCGCGTTCAAATTTTGAGCTTATTCACCAACGCGGTTTGATTTTTGTTTACTTTTTGCGTTGAAGTCCAATTAACGCTTTTTGCTAAATATTTTTTGTTTTTCCGCCTGAGACATGCTGTCTTCACTTTCGTGAAGCCATCCAGCCACGGCGGATATTATATTATACAGGGGGACGGCAAAGCCGTCCCCCTGTACCCCCTTGGATATTAACAACTAAAAACGTGGAAAACGGAGCCAAACAAATAAGCAAACATTCCACAGGGTCGCAAGGGGGCGTCAGCCCCCTTGCAAGTATTATTTATTCCTTTATTTTTATGCTTTTAAAATGCCCCTAATTATTAAAACAAAAAAATTACTTGGATGTCTTTTAAAAATATAAAAAATATGATATATTAACTATTAAACGGATATAATTTATGGAAAATAGTTCTTATAAAACAAGTATATGCGGGTTATTTGCAAGTAGTGCCATTATTATATATGGTATTATTATATTTTGTCGAACTTTTTCTTTTGATTTAGTAACTGTTTTATACGCACTAAAAAATCTTTTATTTGCCGGTATTGTATTTGGTTTTTAGGATTAAAAATTGGAGAATTAGTTGATTATTCTCTTGTTAAAAAATAAAAAGTGTTAAACTTTAAAGTTGGAGTTTCAATATGTTTTCATGGCTTAATAAAATAAAAAGAACGTTAAAATTAGAATTTACATTACTTACAAGTTTGCTTGTTATGTTGATTGTTTTATCTATATCATTTTATGTAATGACATTCGTTAGAAATTTATCACAAAATGCTTCAAATCAATCTCTGATGTTAAATGAGACAATTGCCCGAATGGTTACGGAAATGGCTGCAAATGGGATAAATACTAATTCATTGCCAAAAATTCAAACTGATATAGAAAACATGATGAAAGTTAATTTATTATCTTATGTTGTTGTAAGAAATGTTAAAACAAAAGAAATCGAATTTTCAACACTACCTGACCTTAAAAATAAAAAATTATTTCCAAGTAACAATTTAATCACAGAAATCAGAAAAAGAACAAAATGCCAAATTGCGAACGTGAAACTTACAGCCTTGTAAATAGTTTTCCACAATATACAGTTCACATAGGTTTTTACCAAGACCCGGTTTTAGTTTCATCTCTTGACAGTTTTAGAAAAAACCTTGCAGGTTTGGTCGCTATTTTTATATGCTTAGGATTTTTATTATCTCGTTCAATGGTAAATATGGTAATAAGACCAATTAACCAACTTGTTGATTCAAGCACGAAAATGGCTCGAGGCGATTTGTCAAACAGAATTGAAGAATGTGTTTATATCGAAATAAACAGACTTATTTTCGCATATAATATTATGGCTGAAAATTTGCAACAGTTATATAATTCTTTAGAAAATAAGGTAAAAAGAAAGAACTAAAGAATTAAATAATGCTTTAAATGAGCTTAAACAAACACAAGCTATGATGGTTCACAGTGAAAAAATGAAATCCTTAGGTGAACTAGTTGCAGGTGTAACTCACGAAATTAATAATCCTATCAATTTCATCTATGGTAACTTAATATACTTGAAAGATTATACAAGACAGCTTTTTGAACTAATCGATAAATATAATAGTTATGAAAACGAAATATCAGATGCTCACAAAAACGAAATTGAAGAAGAAAAAAAGAAATCGATATTGATTTTATAAGAAGCGACTTACCTTCTTTACTTCATAGTTGTGAAGAAGGTACCAATAGAACAAAAAAATATCGTCGCTGATTTAAAGAACTTCTCTCGTATGGAAGAAGCTGTATTTAGTGATGTTAATTTACCACCTGAAATTGATACTATTTTAAATATATTACATAGCAAATATAAAGAAAGAATAAAAATTCATAAAGAATACGAAGAAAATTTACCAATGATTGAAGCTTATGGCGGTCAATTAAATCAAGTGTTGATGAATATACTCGATAATTCAATTGGGGCTATTAAAAATGAGGGAAATATTTGGATTAATATTCATACAGAAAAAGACAAAAACAAATGTATTATTCAAATAAAAGATGATGGTTGTGGAATGGATGAACAAACCAAAGAAAAAATATTTAATCCGTTTTTTACAACAAAACCTGTAGGTCAAGGAACAGGGTTAGGACTTTCCATAAGCTATAAAATTATTCAAAGCCATAACGGTCAAATTACCGTAAATTCAAAATTAAATGAAGGCACTACTTTTAATATAGAATTACCAATAAATCAGTTACAACAAAAAAGTAAATATATAATAGTTTAGTTAGGTGACAAAATGGATTATAATACAATTTTAATTGTGGATGATGAAGAAGATAATTTAGCATTGTTATATAGAATATTTAGAAATAAATATACAATATTAAAAACAACATCCCCAATTGAAGGATTGGAAATAATAAAAAAATAACAACGTTAATGTAGTTATATCAGACCATAAAATGCCGGTTATGGACGGTATAGAATTTTTGGAAAATGTTGCAAAATATAATCCGGATATAATTCGTATTCTTGTCACCGCATTTTCTGATGCCTCTATATTGATTGATTCAATAAACCGTGCCTCTATATATCAATATGTAAAAAAGCCCTATAATCCTCAGGAAATGACTCTTATTGTTGAACAAGCAATGGAATATCAACAATTAAAAAATGATAACAATATTTTAGTTGCTGATTTAAAAGATTTATTTTCAGGAACTATTATGGCAATTATTGAAGCATTAGATGCTAAAGATTCTTTTACGTTAGGTAGAAGTCGCCGAGTTGCCTTTTATGCTTTAAAAATAGCTCAAAAACTTGAATTGAGCAAAGACGAACAAGTTAAAATAGAACTTGCCGGTCTGCTTCATGATATAGGAATGATTGGTATAAGTGATGATATTCTTTACAAAACAGAACCTTTAACAAGTGAAGAGTATACTCAAATAAAAGAACACGTTCAACATGGTGTCAAAATTTTAAGCGAAATAAAACAGTTAAAAGATGTGATAGAAATAGTAAGATATCATCATGAAAAAATATGATGGAAGCGGTTATCCGCTTGGACTTGTTGGCGACGATATACCATTGGGAGCAAGAATTATTGCAATTTGTGATACTTTTGACTCAATGATTTCCTATCGTGCATATCGTCAGGCTTTAACACCGAATGAAGCCTTAAACAAAATTAAAACTTTAACTTATACACAATTTGACCCAAACTTAGTCCAAGTTTTTGAGGAAGTTTTCCCATCAATAATTAATGAGATAAAAAATTATGATAATTTATATTTAAAACTTTAATCATAATAAAAAAGCTGTTAATATACTTAAACAGCTTTTAACGTTAAAAAACTAATTAAATTAGTGGTTAAAACGTATTTTAATGATGAGAATGTCTATGTCTATGTGTATGTGAATGTGAATGTCCGTTTTCATCTCCATTTCTATAGCCTATACCGGCTTTGTATCCTGAGATTGAATATAAAATTGGCAAACAAGGTTCGATAAACTTTATACCGTTAAATACACCGACAGTTGCAAAATCATCAATATGCAAGCCCATATCAGCAAGCTCAACTTTGCGTTCAGAGAAAAGCGAGTCTTTTTCGTGATTTTTCTCTTTTAAAAGTCGTTTTTGTTTTTCTTCTTTTGTTTCAAAAATTGGATTGATTATTTTTTTGCTAATCCAATTGGCAATTGCACTTCCACCAAGTACCCCCTGTCGCCATAATCCCCAAAACCATACCAACAACACGCGCTGTTTTACTTTCAGCCCATTTTTGTCCTTTATTCGCAAAAAGCTCCAAAACTCCTAAAGCACCGGCTGCACCAATGTTACACAAGAAAATATTTGCCAAATATTGAAAAGAAGCTTCTTTAACCTGGTTTGGAACTTCTTTTTTCCAATTTTTTTATCAGTAATCATATTGCCTGAAATTCCACCAACAACACCTCCAACAACAGGTAACAATCCAAGATAAGATAAACTTCCTAATTCTTTGATTATGTCTTTTGCTTTTTTGTACACACAGGCGGTGGAATAAGTTTGTCCATTATTTTTTGAGCTTTGTCTGTGTCCAGATTTTTTAATTCTTCACCAAGCTGTTGAATTTGTTTTGGGCTAAACGCCTTACCTTCACCACTTTTGAAATAAGTTTTTTAGCATTTTCGCTTAAATTTTTGTTATTTTTCAAAATTTCATCAGCTATCTTTTTTTGACTTTCAATAGTTTTTTCACAGAAAAACTACCAAGTGTTTGTCTTGAAGCCAGCAACGCACCAGCTATTGTTCCAGCTAAAACCAAAGCGGTTTTTATAAAAGTGTCCTTTTTCTTTTTTTCCGGTGCTTTATAGGTTTCTATTCCACATTTCACAACTGCCCCACCAATTAGAAGTGCCGGAACTGCTTCCCCTAATTTGGCTACAACAACCGGCTGGTCAATGCTTTTTCCGATAGAACTAAAAGAATTTATTTTCATTTTACCTCAATTTCTAAATGTTCACTACCCCAAACATTTTATGTTTAAATTGTACGTTAGACCAAACATTATGTCAATAGTTATATTAATTTTTGTAACAGCTATTGAGTATTACTATTAGGAGTATGACAAATTTTTATAACATGGTATAATACTATGGATTAAAGGATAAGGAGGTTTTTATGTTTAACAATAATCCTGTAATTCAGGAAAATGCCCTTCAAGGCGGAAACTATACCACAATTGGAGCTCCTATGACAATTGGAGGTTCAATTGTAAAAACATTTGTGTTGCTTTTATTTTTAGCAATTCCTGCATTTGTGACTTGGTATCAATTTTCATTAGGTTATATGGACAAAGTTCAATTCATTATGATGGCAGGCTTAATTGTAGGATTTATACTTGCACTAATTATAACGTTTAAGCAAACTACATCGCCTTATTTGGCTCCTGTATATGCTTTTTGTGAAGGAGCTTTTCTAGGCGGATTTTCTGCGCAAATTGAAGCTGTATACCCCGGAGTTGCCATTCAAGGAATTGCACTTACATTTATGACAACTTTTGCTATGCTTGTTGTTTATAAAACAGGCTTAATTAAAGTTACAGACAAGTTTAGAGCCGTGTTGCTATCGGCAATGGGGGGGATATTTTTATTATATTTAACATCGTTTATCTTAAGCTTTTTTGGAAAGCAAATTCCATATTTGTTTTCTTCTTCTCCAATTGGCATAGGATTTAGCATTTTTGTTGTAATTATTGCCGCTTTAAGTTTGTTGCCTAATTTTGATTTTATTGAAAAAGGCTCACAAATGATGCTTCCAAAATATATGGAATGGTATAGTGCATTTGGAGTTATGGTAACACTTGTTTGGTTATATTTGGAAATTGTTAGACTTCTTGCAAAATTAAGAGATAGTAACAGATAAAAAAATTAAAATAAAAGTTTTAAAAGGTTGTCAGAATATTTTGACAACCTTTTTTATACAAAAATAACTAATTTATTTTTTACGTTTTAATTGAAATTTGTTAAAAATTGTAACGATTATTAAAGTTATCCTCTACTTGTAACGTAAATAGTTTTATCACACAACAAGTAAGAGGAGAATATGGAATTATGTACAACTATATTTTTTAATGGAATAAATGCTTCAGATATGAAAACAAGGATTGCAAATAAGCAGGCTAGGGTGAAACAAATTATCGAAATTAAAGAAAGTAATAAAAAGGATGAAGAAAAAGAAAACGAATTAAGAAAAATAGAAGGTTTTCAAAATTTAAGCCGCGATCAAATACATGTATTACTTGGTATAAAAAAGCAAGAATATAAATCTACACCTAGAGAGGAAATAGTAAATGCTTTAAAAAGAATGCTTAACTATAAAAAATAAAAAAAAGAATTTGGCTGATTCTCCAGATTTCAAAATTACACCTTATGAAGAATATGATGAAAATGGAAACGAAAAAATTAGATTTTAAAATGCAAAGCATTAATTTTATAGTACGCAAACTTAAACAAAATAAAGGCATTAAGATTAGTGATATTATTACACAATTGAAAAAAAAATGCCTGATGAAAATGACAAAAAAGAACTTGATAAAATTGCAGAAACAGTATTTTTAGAGAAAACAAGTTCAGACTTTGACGAACAAATAAAAAAGGCTGCAACACCTGAAGAAAAAGCAGAGATTACCCAAAAAGCCTTAACATACTTTAATTCCTCTGCAATACACTATTTTGATTGTTATGATAAAGCTTTTTTAGCAAACAAAAATGATTATAAAGCACTTTACTTATTTTGTCTTAGAAAAGAAAGTATTTTTATGAAAAAACAGCTGAAAAAAACAGCTGAAAAACCAGCTGAAAAACCGGTTGAAAAATTAGTTGAAAATGAAGAACCTCTAAGATCAGCTATACAAGAAATGGAAATTTCCCCACAAATTCAATTGTCCAAAACTGAAACAAGAAGCAATGAAATTGTTGAAGAAAAACCTAGAATTCAACCGAAAACTGTTCAACACAACGATGAAGAAATGTCCATAATTCCAACAGACTCCACTGTTCAACAGCCTAACAACAGTAAAAATGAGGTTAAAACACAAGATATAGAAAATGCAACACAATCTAATGCTAATACAACTATTTCTATTGTTCGACCTAAAAAACATTTTTTATGAAAAAAGAAACAACAATTGAATTACCTGATACTACTAATAAAAAACACAACTGTTTTATACACTCAAGACCAATATACAATACCAAAAGAATTAAAAACAAAATTACTTGGTATAAAAAGTTTGGCGAAACACAAAGATGATTTTAATATGAATTCGCTTATTTGCTTAAATACAGGTTTAAATGGTGCCCCAATTTATGCAATGGAACTTAAAGACAATGTTAAACTCAAAAATGAAAAGGAATTAGATTCAGATAAAAAATGCTTTTATCAAAACAAAACTTTTGAACAAAACAGATTGATCTATAGAATGGCTGACGGGTTTGGAAATATAAAAATTATGTGGTGCTTGACAGTAGTATAACAAATCAATACACCACTAATCAATATGCACAAAAAATATTACAAAACAAAGAAACAGAATTACAACTTGGAATAGTTTCATCAACATTTGGTAAATTAGTGAAGACCGAAAACGCTTTATGTGAGCAAATAAAATCCGTTACACCTGCTATATTTAATGGCAACATATTAAATCAAAATGCCCAAAATGCCTTTAAAATTCTTGGTCTCCCCTTAAACAGACAATATGAAACAGATACACTCAATATGTTATATTACACAAATGAAAAAGGTGAAAAAAGTGTTCACAGGACTATCTTTAGCGCCATATCCAGTAATAACGTTATCTTTAATAAACTATCAAAAGACCATAGTTGGAAGTAATATTGATTCAAGGTCTATTCTAGAAAAAGCACTTCTTTCTATAGACACAGACACGAATAAAAACAGAGCACGCTTCTTCTTTAAAGATGATAAGTGTTATTATACTGAAAACGTTAGCGAGCTTAAAACAGATAAACCACAAAACATTGAAAAATTAAAAGAAAGATTCGAAAAAATTAAAAACGAGTCATCCTGTTAGTTTTGATGGTACTATTTTTCCGCAAGATTCACAAATTCTTTTAAAACTTCTTGGTTTAGATGTTAACTAAACTTTTCAAACAAATGAATCTTGTGAAATTTTAACCAAAGACGGAAGTACCACTGATGCAAAAAATAGATTTTGATAACACCTGTAAATTAGTAACTCAAGAAGCAAGCTAAAATATTGAAGATTTCATTTAACAAATCAAAGAGCAAACAAACTTGCCCAAAGAACAAAACTGTGCTTTAATTGAAATAGAGTGTAGTTTTATAAAAGAGCTTTGATTATGATAGAAAGAACATTTGTGGCAATAAAACCTGATGGTGTAAAACGTGGGTTAATTGGTAAAATTCTTGAAAGACTTGAAAATAAAGGTTATAAAATTATTGGCATGAAAATGCTTAAACCAAGTGTTGAACTTGCTCATAAGCACTATGCTGAACATGTTGGCAAACCGTTTTTTCAAAGATTGATAAATTATTTGACTTCAGCTCCAATAATCGCAATGGTATTTGAAGGTGAAAATGCCATATCAGGCATTCGCCATATAATGGGGTCAACAAAACCTGACGAAGCTGAACCGGGAACAATTCGTTGCGATTTTGCCATCCGTAAAGAAGCAAATGTCATTCATGGTCCGATTCACCTGAAAGCGCAAAACGTGAAATCGCTATTTGGTTTAAAGATGAAGAACTATACGATTGGCAAAATATTATTGAAATAATGAAATGCGATAATGAATAAAGGTGAATATTTTAAATTTGAAGTTATAAAAGAATGTAAAAAAACAAAAGCTAAAGCTTGTGTTTTCAAAACTCCACATGGAGAAATAAAAACACCTGTTTTTATGCCTGTTGGTACAAATAGCGTTGTAAAAACTCTTACAAACGACCAACTGTATAATACAAATGCACAAATTATTTTATCAAATTCTTACCACCTATTTTTACGTCCCGGTCATAATTTAATTAAACAATTTGGTGGATTGCATAAATGGATGAATTGGGATAAACCGATATTGACAGATTCCGGCGGTTTTCAGGTGTTTAGCCTTGCTAAAACACGACAGATTAGTGAAGATGGGGTAAAATTTAAAGATCCCAAAAGCGGAACTACTTATTTTATAAATCCCGAAGTTTCAATGGAAATACAAATGGCACTTGCACCTGATATAGCAATGGCTTTTGATGAGTGTGCACCTTATCCTTGTTCTTATGAAGAGGCTAAAAAATCTATGGACAGAACACATAGATGGCTTGAGCGTTGTTTTAATGCTCACAAAAAGGATGACCAAGCTCTATTTCCTATTATTCAAGGTGCTTTTAACGATGAGCTTAGAATTGAAAGTGCAAATTATATAACAAAAACTTTTCAGATGCCGTGGGCTATGCTATTGGTGGTGTATCTGTTGGTGAACCGACTGATATTAAAAATCATCTTGTTGAATTTACCGCTCCTTTGCTTCCAAATAACAAACCTAGGTATTTAATGGGAGTCGGCACTCCGCTTGATTTGTTGGAAGGTGTCAAGTTTGGAGTTGACATGTTCGATTGTGTTTTGCCAACTCGAAATGCTAGACACGGTTCTTTTTTCACATCTTTTGGTCGCAAAATTATTAAGAACAAAGAATTCGAATACGACAACTCTCCACTTGATGAAAACTGCGATTGTTATGCTTGCAAAAACCACTCAAAAGCATACATTCGTCATCTTTTTCGCATGAATGAAGCAACTGCCGCAACTTTGTTATCCATTCACAACACTCGTTTCTTAGTCAAATTTATGGAAGAGATGAGAGAGGCTATACTTAATGACAGTTTTGTTGAATTTTATAACACTAAAAAAGCAATGTTGGAACAGTCTTAATTTTTTTATTTTCTTTACTCATAATATAAGCATTACCAGCACTAACAATTCTTGTAACCACTTGTCCGATTCTGCTTGCAATAAGTACAAAATTCCAAGTACCCAACCCTAAAGGTGTAAGTTTTGTTCCTTTATTAAGAAAATTTTCAAGATATTTTGCCATACCACGAGGTCCAAACCGAACAACAACATCACATAATAAAGCAGCTGCAAAATGAATAGCTCCTTCTTTAATTCGTCCATCCAAAAACTGCCCTGCCCCTGGACAAATAGCAGAAGCACAAGCTTTTGTAATTTTTTTATCAAAAAAAGACGGCTTATTATTTTTTCTTTGTTGTTTGTCAATTGCATTTACTGCAGCGACAGCACCAATTGTAGCTAACATATTTCACTATACTATTTTACTATCTATAATATATATAAAAAATACATTTACATAAAAATTGACATTTGGTACTAAAGTATTAACAATAATTTACAAAATTTAAGCGCTTAATCTGAATATTTCCATAATTTCTTTATCTGATAGTTCAGTTATCATTTTTTCACCTTCAAAGACAGCCATATCTGCAAGTTTTTGTTTTGATTTAATTATTTCATCGATTTTTTCTTCAAAAGTGCCAAGTGTGATAAGCCTGTGCACCATAACATTTTTATCTTGTCCTATACGATATGCTCTATCAGTTGCTTGGTCTTCAACCGCAGGGTTCCACCACAAATCATAATGGATTACATTTGTTGCAGCTGTGAGGTTTAACCCGGTACCTCCTGCTTTTAATGACAGTATCATCAATTTTTTATTTTCATCATTTTGATACAAATCAATCATTTTTTCACGTTCAAGACGATTTAAAGAACCGTGGAAAAATAAAGGCTCCATATTAATTTCATTTGTAATCATTTCCTTCAAAATAGCGCCCATCTCTTTATATTGAGTAAAGATAACAGCTTTTTCACCATTTTCAATCATCTTAGACACTAAATCTATTAATTTTTGTGCCTTGCCTGAATTTTCATAAGACATTGAGCCGGATTTCAAATAGTGATAAGGGTGATTGCATATTTGTTTCAATGTAGTAATAAGTTTGAAAATCATGCCACGACGATTTATACCGTTTAATTTTGAGATTTCGTTCATTATTTCTTCAAGAACACGGTTATACAAAATCGTTTGAGCTTTAGTTAAATAGCAATAATCGTCAATAACAACCTTTTCCGGCAGGTCGTTTATTATTGTTTTATCAGTTTTCAGACGTCTTAATACAAAAGGTGAAACGCACAATTTTAACTTTTTGTGCACGTTTTGTTTCTCTGAATTTTTCAATCGGGATTGCATAAGACCTTTGAAACTCTTTCAATGTTCCTAAATATCCTTTATTAATAAAATCAAAAATACTCCACAATTCAGTCAACCTATTTTCAACAGGAGTACCTGTCATTGCAACCCGATAGTCAGCCTTTAAAGATTTTAATGCAACGGCTTGAGAGGTTTCAGGGTTTTTGATATTTTGTGCTTCATCAACAATCAACATTCCCCATTTTTTTCTTTTTAAACTCATCAAAATCAATACGCAAAATTGCAAATGTAGTTATGACAACATCAGCTTGTGTGTCAAATTTTCTTTCGGGGCCGTGGTATATTAAAGGTTTTAAAGATTTGGCAAACATATTCAATTCTTTGACCCAATTGCCAACCAATGTTGTTGGGCAAACAATCAAAACTTGACCTTTTAATTTTTTTCATTTCCTTCATTTTCAAAATCAGACTTATAACCTGAATTGTCTTGCCAAGTCCCATATCATCAGCAATGCAAGAGCCAAAACCTTTTATTGAATTTGTGTATAGCCACTTGAAACCGTTTTCTTGATATTTGCGCAAAATTCCCTTCAACTCTTTTGGAACTTCAACATCTTCATGTCGGTTTAAATCGTTAACAATTCGCATGAAAGCTTCATCATAATCAAATTCAATATCCTTAATTTGACCGCTATAAGCCAAGTTTAAAAGTTCAAGATTAGTTAATTCTTTTTCCTCAATATCAAGATTAGTCACCTTTTCAATAATTTCATTTCTGTCTTTTTCATCAATTAAAACATACATTCCTTTGTATTCAATTAAGCCTGATTTATCTTTTGTTAAATTTTGAAACTCTTCAAGTGATAGTTTTTCATCACCTATATTTATATGAGTTTGAAATTTCAATATTTCACTTATTTTTATTGTGCCGCCATTTGGATTTGACATAAACTCATGCAATTCTTTTTCACGCTTGTCCTTGATTTGGCTTGAAATTGAAACACGAGGAATGATAATATTATCAAATTCGCCAGGCAAAACAAGTTCAATTTTGGCTTTTGCAAATTATAATTGTTGTGGGTAATAAGCTTATAAACCTCATCTAAAGATAGGTGATGGCTTTCATTTTCAATGATTCCACACAACAAATCAGATTGCTTTTTAATATACTCAATTTGTTTTTCAACAATTGAACGAACATACAAAGCCTCTTGGGAGAAAATAGTATCTTTTTCATAAATCTCATTCAAAAGTATTTTTTCACCAGTTTTGTTGTCTACAACATAAATTCTGAAGACAAAATTGTTTGCATCGATTTTTTGGACTTCAAACCTTGGAACAATGTCATACTTTCCAATGTATATTTCTTCCAACCATTCATCAATCAATTCTGCAAGATTGTGAGAAGAAGCCATTTTTTTACGTTCAAGCGGTTTTATAAAGTAAATTGCACTTTTATACTGAGTAAATTTTTGCGACTTGGAGTTTAAAAATTTGTATATTTGTGCATTTACATAATTATCTAATAATTTTATTATTAAATTTTTGTCTTTTAAATACGGTTCCCAATCGAGATTAATAATTTGGTTTAAAAGACTTGCAACATCTTTATTTTCTTTAAGTATTTCATATCGAATATAGAAAAAATTGCCATTTTCGTAGACTTTTGGAATAAAATAAAGTTTTTCGATAAGACGATTTCCCAATTGAGAAAGGATATTCATCAACTTAAAAGACGTTGTTGTGTAATCTAAGTTCAGATATTCATTAAATGAACAAAAATAATCCCAAATCATTTCAAGCGGGACTTTGTAGCCTTCTTTTTGTCCCAATCCTTCAATGTCTTTGAATTCACTTCTCAAACGGTACATTGAGCCTTTATTTTTAAGGTAAAACTCAAAATTTGTTTTTGGGGTAACAAAAAGTTCAACTTTTTCTTCGGTTCTGTTAAGAAATAAAAGTCAGTATTTCTAAATGGGGTATTAATATTGTCAAATGTTTGTGAATACTCTTCTTCAATAAGTTCGTATATTGTTGACAATATCGTACGAAAATTTTTGTTATCAAGATAATTTGGGTTTTCACTTAAGTTCAAAAATAATTCATCTAAATCATTTTTCTTTATTTTAAAGTTTAAATTTTCCACTATTCTTACTCATTTATACTCTTTATGAACTAATATTATATCAAAAAACAAAATAAAAACCCACAATTTATAATTTTTTGTAAATTTTTTTTAATGTCACCTCTTCTATTTTTTTTAGTTGATGTTATAATTTTTAATATACGAGTATTTAAGTTTAGATTAGATGTACCAAAACAATAAATATAAAAAGGTTTTTATAAATTTTTGTATCCTGACGCTTGCATTAACAATGATAAGTGGCAATGAGGTTTCTGCAAAAATTTTTCCGTTGAAAAAAGAAAAACACGAAATAAACAACAATGTTTCAAAAACAAAGAACACAAGTTTAAATTTTGGAAGAAAAAAAATAGCAAGATAAAAATTGAAACACCAATTGACGGAGAAGAAAAAGATGATGACAGCATAAAACCGCTTATGTGGGACGCATCTTCAAACATCAATGAGTTTGCTCAGGAAGAAAAATCTTTGCAAAATACTGTTTTTATTAAAGAAATTGTTATCAAGGGTAACAATTTAATTGATGTAAATGATATAAAAAACTCATTAACCGTTAAAGAAGGTGACTCGTTTAAACGCGAAGATATTCAAAATTCGTTGAAACAAGTTTATGAAATGGGGTATTTTTCACACAAAATGAAAGCAATCCCGGTAAAATACGATGACAACAACGTCATTTTAAATATTGTTGTTGAAGAAAACATTCCGATTGTTAATTTTACAATTGAAGGAAACAAAAGCATATCAAATGGTGAGCTTTACGGTGCTCTTTCTCAACTTGAAGGAAAACCTCAAAATATTAAAGCTGTTACAGATGCAATAAACAATATAGAAAATCTTTATTCAAAAAAGGGCTATATTTTAGCACGAGTTAAAAATGTATATGATGACCCCGACGGAACAGTAAACTTTGTGATTGACGAAGGTATCATAAATTCTATCACTTATGAAGGCAACCACAAAACAAAAGACTATGTCGTAAAAAGAAACATTTTGACACAAAAAGGAAGTGTATACAACGAAAACCAGCTTCGTGCAGATTTGTCTCGTTTGTATGCAACACAAGCTTTCAAAGAAGTAAACCGTTCAATAGAGCAGAATGAAAACGGTAAGTATGATATTAAAATAACCTTGGAAGAACAAAGAAGTGCAACTGTTTCTCTTGGTGGGGGGATTGATTCACAAACCGGTTTTTTGGCATGACAGGTTTGGTTGATAACAACCTATTTGGTCGCGGGCAGAAGTTATCAATAAACTTTATGGCCGGTACAGGGTTGCTGCTTTCAGACAGCTCTACTTTAGACCGTGCCAACCTTCAAGCTGAAATAAGCTTTATTGAACCCAAATTTTTAGGCTCAGACACTTCTATGGCTATAAAAGCTTTCGGACGTGATTTCGCTTCATACCAAATTCCTCTTGCCATAGAACGCAGATATGGCGGTGAATTGACATTTTCCAGACGCTTTAAAGAAGCAAAAACACACTTATGGCTCAATTTCACTTGGTGTTGAAAATGTTGATATAAAAGAAGGTGATTTTGACAAAATAAAAAGATTGTATGCAGGAAAAGGACTTGATTTTGCAAATCGTGACAAACAACTTGAAGGCGGATTGTTTGCTACAATTTCTCCTTCAATTACTTATGATACACGTGATGACATAATGAACCCTCGTCATGGTTCAATTGCCAACATAAGGCTTGACCAATCATTTGGTATTCTTGATTTTGAAAAAACACATGCTCGTGCAACCGCTACAATCAAAAAGTATTTTCCTTTGATGAAAAAATCATCAATATCGTTGATGGCAAGAGGTGGTGGAAAAATTTACGGCAGCGAAATGCCTGAAGTGTTCGGCTATCGTTTAGGTGGCCCATATTCTATTCGTGGTTTCAAAATGAGCGAAGTCGGCACCGGCGAAGCATTCATGATGGCTTCTGCTGAAGTGCAAACTCCTTTTTTATTCTTCGATAGGATTGAAAAATTACCGTTTTTGAAAAATATCAAACTAGCTTTCTTTATGGATGCCGGTCAGGTATTTAATTCATACACTACAGACTCTATTTATAATCGTCCGCTTAAAGCTATCACAGCAGGTGTTGGTGCCAGAATTTTTATCCCGGGTCTTGGGACCTTTAAATGTCGATTGGGGTGTACCTCTTACTAATGTCGGCGAAGGTAACAAACGTGGTGCGTTCACTTTTGGCATTGGTGATATGTATTATTAATAAATTATGACGTCAATTTTTATTTAATACTTCAAATATTTTTAGCTTGAAGTCTTCTTTATTCAAATTTCCCTTAGGCATGACAAATTGTGCATTGTTGCCAATTTTTTTATAAAATTCTTCATTCATTTCAACGCCTGTAACAACTACAATAGGAATTTGGTGAAGCATTTCATCTGATTTCATTTTCTTTATTAAATCAAAACCTGTAAGTTTGGGCATTTCAATGTCTGTTATTACCAAATCGTAGTGGTTTTTCTTTAAATTTTCTAAAGCATCATATACATTAAAAGTTGTGTCTGTTTTTAAGTTTGTATCTTTAAATATATTTTTTAATGCTTGTAGCAATGGATATGGAGTCATCCACGATTAGAACAGATTTTTGTTTATCGGTTTCAATATATTTTGTTGGTTCAACATGATTTAAAAAATTTTCACTTCTATTATACATAACATTGACAAGCCCTGAAGCATTCAATATTAAACACAAATCTCCGGAAATAAGCGTTGTTATGCCACTTATTAAATTAAGTTTTATTATTGGAGGATTAAATTTGTTATGAAGAACTTCTTGGTCACCAACTATTCTGTCTGCTATAAAACCTATTTTTATATTGTCCGCTTCAATGACTATCATTGTTTCTTTTTGGTTTTTGTTATTATTTGTTTGTAGATTATTTTTAATCTCTAAAACATCACTAAACCTAAAGACAGGAATGCTTTCATTGTCAATGATTACATATTTATATTTTTCTTTTTCAATGATTGCATCATTGTTCACAAATTTAACCTGATTAATAACATTTGTAGGTATTGAAAAATATTGATTAGCAACCACAAAGACAAATACTTTGACAGTTGCCATAGAAGTTGGAAGTTCAATTTTAACTTTTGCACCTTTTGACAAAACAGAAGTCATATTGACTTTTCCGTTTAGTTTATTTATTTTTGTTTGAACAACATCAAGGCCGATGCCACGTCCGGAAATATCAGTTATGGTTTCAGCGGTTGAAAACCCAGGTAAAAAATGATATTCATAATTTGTTCATCAGGCAGAGAATTTATTTCATCAGCTGTCAAAAGTCCTTGGCTTAAAGCTTTTTCTTTTATTTTTTCAATATTCACACCACATCCGTCATCTTGTATTTCAATCACAAGTTTATTATTTATATGACGAGCTGAAATGTATATTTTGCCGACACGCGGTTTCAAATTTCTTTCCCGCACATCAGGCATTTCAATACCGTGGTCGATTGCATTTCTTAAAATGTGTATAAGCGGTGATTTTATTTCCTCAATAATTTTTTTATCCGCAGTCACATTTGACCCCATAATATACAATTCAACTTCCTTGCCGCTTTGTTTTGAAATGTCCCTCACCATTCTTGGAAGAGCTTGAAAAACTATTGACATTGGTAAAACTCGTATGTTTTTTACCATGTTTTCAATTTCCATTATTGTTTGACTCATTTTAGAATCGTCATCTTGTATTTTGCGATGAAGTTTTGACAATTTATATATCAAATCATGTATTCTGTCTGAATTGTCTTTAAATACCATAAAAAACTGTCGCATAAATGTTAGCATTGAATCAACATCACGAACGCTAATTGAATGATTTAGTTTACGCTCAAAATATTTTATATAATTTAATGATTTATGCGAAAAATTATGCCAAAATTCAAAATCATCCTGTATTTCATTTAACCCTTGAAGATGCGAACGAGTTTTTTATTTTATTTGTTATCAACTCTCCAACCTGATTTACAAGCTTATCAAGTTTTAAAGTATCAACTCTCATTGTTTTTATTTCGTTTTGTTCCGTGTCATTTATTATATCATCAAGTTTTTTATATGAACTTTGATTAATATTAACCAAATTATTTGATTTAATAAGATTGTTTGAAGAACTATTATTTTCATATAATTCTTCAACAATTGAAAGTTGATTAATTATTAAATCAACATCCTCTAAGTTTTCATCACATAAAGTAACCGCAAATAAAGTGTTTTTTATATATGATACTACATCTTCTTTTATAAAATTATTATTATGTTTTATATTTTCTAAAATTTCATCTATTTTTGCATAAACTTTTTTCTTTTGAAGGCAAATTAGTCATATTGTCAAATTTTATTAAAATATCAACTAATTCATCAGCAAGTTTTGAATTGATATGTAAACAATCAATTTTTGTTCCAAAAATCCGACTGCTTCTTCCTGAAGATTTTGTTGTTCAACTTCTGAAGTCACAGAAACAATATTAATTTTGTTTTCTGTTGCTTTAGTTTTCACATTTTTCTTTATTTTTTCAAATTGACTAAAAAATATATTCAACATCATCTTGTGATACAATGTCTGTTGCATTTTTTATAAATTTCAATTTCTCAATTATATGATTTAAAATAGCAACTTCGTCATTAAAAAGAATATTGCTCAAAAATTTTCTTAATTTTTTGAAAATGGTTGATAATATTTTCTGTCAGATAACAATTGTTGTGTTTTTTTAATTCTTCAATAAATTTATCAGTATCGGAAATAACGTTAAATATTTTTGCCAATTTTCGTTTGATAAAACATTAATAACAATTTCTTCACTTTTTGGCTGTGTTTTATTCTCCGGTTGTTCAAGATTTTCGTCTTTCACTTTTTAATATTATTGAGTTTTTCTAAATATTTATTAAAACTGTCATCATAAACTTCACTTTTTTGTTTAACAGACAAATTAATTAAATTTTTATATAATCAATAGTTTCAATAAGAACATCAATAACAGATTTAGTTATGAGTATTTTTTTATCCCGAGCCAAGCCCAAAACATCTTCAATAGAATGTGCAAGTTTTTGGATATTATTAAACCCGACCATTCTTGAAGCACCTTTCAAAGAATGCGCATTGCGAAACAATATATTCAAAGTTTCACTTGATGAAGGATTTTTTCAAGTTGTATCAAAGTATCATTGAAACGAGACGTGATTTCATCTGCCTCACTTTGAAATATATTCAATATTTCTTCAAATTCTTCATCTGAAAAAATCAATCATTTGATAATATCCTAGCCTAAAATTTACATATTTAAAAATGAAGCAAGCAAATTCAAATTGTTTTGCATTATTTTTTTCACTTCGACAAAATCATTTTCAATTTTAAAAGACAATTTATCGATTTCTTCAAAGTTTATATCGTTATCAACTTCACAATCAACGACATTATTAATAGATTTTGATAAATCTGTTATTTGTTTAATTAAATTAGAAATATCGTTTTCAATGTCTGTGACCAGTTTTACCCCAGCTTCGACTTCTTTAGCCCCTTCTTCAGTAGCAATAACGGTAGAATTTGTAACATATTGAATATCACCAATCAAAGAAGTAACTTTGTTTGTTGCCTGCTTGGAATCATCAGCAAGTTTTTCTTATTTCAGCTGCCACAACAGCAAAACCTTTACCGTGTTCACCGGCACGAGCAGCTTCAACAGCTGCATTCAAAGCTAGCATGTTCGTTTGTTCTGCTATATCTTCAACAACACCGATTGTTGTTTCTATTTGTTGGATATATTCACTTAATTCAACTATTAATTCCGCAATGACCTGTATTTTTTGCTTTAAAACTACCATTTTATCATAATTTTGCTTAACAATACCAATTTCATTATCTGTAAAAGCTAAAGAAGATTGTGTTTTCTCAATGGCATTTTTTGTGTTCATACGTGTGTTTATTGAAATATTTTTTATATTTTTTAAAGTTACAATAAATCGATCCAAAAGTTTATGATTTACATCTATCATTTCATAGCTTTTTTTATTCAAATCTTGTATTTTTTTGATTTTATCATTTATAGCACTACTTATATAAAGATTTATATCCTTATTTATAAAATAGTTGGAGATAAAATATTGAAGTATATAAAGAAATAATAGCAACAAAAAGTATCTTTGAGTCACTTATATGTGGAGCAAGATAATCTTTGAATAAAATGTAAATAACAGTAAAAGTTAAAATAAAAGCTATGTCAATTATTGATTTTAATCTGATTTTAGAGTTCAAATCGTTTTTATAATACATAAAAGACTCTTTTTTCGTCTATAAATAGTATTAATTTATATTATAATATGTTATAATAAAAATCAATGAAAATTAAAGAAATTCAAATAATCGTATGAAAAAAACAGTTCTTATAATAGATGATAGTAAAACTCAACTAGAGACATTAAAAATAATATTAAAACGGAGTGAATATAATGTTGTAACGGCTTATAATCCACAGGAAGGCTTTTGCAAAATTTTTGAAATAGCTCCTGATTTAATAATTTCAGATATTGTAATGCCGGATTTAAACGGTTATCAATTTTGCAAGCTTGTTAAAAGTATGTGTTATTCAAAAGAAATTCCTGTAATACTATTAACTGTACTTGACCAAAAAAATAGATAAATTTTGGAGCTCAAAATCAGGCGCCAATCGTTTT
Organism: Candidatus Melainabacteria bacterium; assembly: GCA_022009935.1. Classification (GTDB taxonomy): domain Bacteria; phylum Cyanobacteriota; class Vampirovibrionia; order Gastranaerophilales; family Gastranaerophilaceae; genus UMGS1477. The sequence goes on from CP091731.1 coordinate 568,070, forward strand.
GTCCCGAAAACTTTGCCAAGTGATGAACTTATTAAAATTTGTAATGATGTTATAAATGAAAATCCGGTATGTGAAAAAACAAAAGAACAAATATTGTCTAAAAAATTAATATTAATGATGTTCAAAATATTCTAAATCAAATTCTTGATAGTACTCTTGTTCGTTCAACAATAATGAATGAATTCAGACTGCTTTCAGAGAACATGAACAATGAACACGAACTTTTAGCCAATATTTATAAAATCATTTCATCGATTATTGACTACGATATTGCAGTAGTTTGGTTTAAAGAAAATGATAATGAATGTAAAAATTTCTATTTTGATACTCATTTAAATTTGTCTTCAGATTTTAAAAAAAATTTAATCACAGATATTCTTAGCCAATCACACTGCGAAGATGATTTGCAAAACTTCAAAATAACCTACAATAATTCTCTTTTTATTAATAGAAATGTTGAATTTGATGATTATAAAAGTTTTGCTTCAAAAAAAATTATTCCAATATATTTTGAAGATAACTTGTTAGGTTGCTTTGCCATATTTAACAACTCTTATCAAAATTATGAAAATAATGATATTTTTGATGTTATAGTATCTGAATTAAGATTATTATTCCGTATTAAAAAACTGTATTCACAAACCAAACATCTTGCAATTACAGATTTTCTAACCCAAATATATAATCGAAGACAATTTGATGTTACAATAGAACATGAATTTGCAAGAGCCACAAGATACTTAACACCACTCACCTTATGCTTAATAGACATAGACCATTTTAAAAACGTAAATGACACTTATGGGCATAAAATAGGCGATGATGTTTTATTCACAATAGCTTCTTTGATAAAAAAATTGTTCCGCAAATCTGATTATGTTTTTTAGATATGGCGGTGAAGAATTTATGATTATAATGCCTGAAACAAATGTTAATAATGCTTATATCCCGATTGAACGTTTGCGAAAGGAAATCGAAAAACTTGAATTTAATGGTAATAATGCAAAATTTAATATTACAGCAAGTTTTGGTTTGGCTGATAATTGTGTTGATGCCATGACATTTGAACAACTGATTAAAAATACTGACATTGCTTTATATAAAGCTAAAAATAGCGGACGAAATAAAGTTGTAATTTATGAAGGAAAATAACGTTATTATACAACAATCAGAAAATGAAAACAGAAGATTTTTGTTTTTTGAAATTAATAATCAAAAATATGCAATTGACACGTCTTTTGTTGTTGAGTTGATGCATATACCAAAATTTGAAACACCTGCAAAAATGTCAAAATACATTTCCGGAGTGATGCCTTATGACCCCATGTCTATTAATATTATTGACATACGCTCTATTTTAAATATGGAAGTTGAAAAATATCGTTTGAACGATTCATTAATAATCCTTAAAACAAGCGAAAATATTTTTGGAATTATTGTGAATAAAATTATTGATATTTTAACTTTAGATAAAGCTTCTATTCAGCTTTTGCCGTTTGATACACAAAATAAATTAATTGAATTTCTATATCGTTATCAGGACTCAAATGTTTCTGTAATAAATCCCGAAGTTATAGATGAAATTGTTAAAAACGCAAAAAATGAAAAAAGTGAATATAATTATGCTAACCTATTCTTGCAAGATGAAGACTCAAATGAAATTCTTTTGAAAAGACAAAATAATTTATATGAAAAATCAAAACAAATTTTTGAAACCGTTATTGAAAAAGAAAATTTTCTACAATTTCAAACAAATAATCTAAATTTAGCTTTAAATATAAAATATATAAAAGAAATAGTAAAATTATCTCAAAATAAGTCAATTGAAATTCCACAAGTGCCCAAATATATAAACAAAATTGTAAATGTGCGTGGGGACTATATAAATGCATTAAACTTATCTTTTATTTTTAAACAGTTTGGATTGTGAAGAACCGGAAGCTGACAACTATAAAAACCTTATTATTTTGGATTTAAAACACTTAAAAATAGGATTACTGGCAAACGAAATTTATAATATTCGAAGCTTAAAACATGATGAATTCATTTTAAATACAGACTCAAAATTTCACACAGGATATATTATGGGTGACATTTTTAATGACAACAAATTGTTTTCAATACTAAATATAGAAAAAATTATTAACGATGAAAAATTATATATTGCTCAAAAGTAAAGATTTATTAAGGGAAAGACAATAAATTTGTCAATTTTTTTCAAAACAAATTCCTTTAATATATTATATAATATATTAAAGGAATAAAATGATTAATTTATTTAAATTTTTAAGACAAAACAAACGTTTTCAAGTGAAAGACTTGTGGTAGCCACAAATTTTTACTTTTTTGATAACGTTTACGAAATCTTTCAACACGTCCTTCACTGTCTAATATTTTTTGATTACCGGTGTAAAACGGATGACATTTGTTGCAAATTTCAACAGTGATATCATCTTTTACAGAACCTGTTTCAATTTCATTTCCACAAATACATTTAATTTTAACTTTTTATAATCAGGATGTATTCCAGCTTTCATAATTTAAACCTCTAATTTACTAAAATATTATAAACTAAACATAATTATAACCTTGAAAAAATTTATTTTCAAGCTTTGATTGTTTTTTTTTACATAACTTAATTTACAAGTAAAAAAAAAATTGTATAATTGTAAAGCTATGAATACTGAAAGAGTTGATAAAGAAATTTGTATAAAAAATATTGAAGTTAAAAAGAAATTAAAATTTTTCACTTGAAGTTTTTCCACCCAAAGACGATTTGAATGAAGAAAAACTTAACATTTTAATTAAAGAACTTGAAAAACTAAAGCAATATGAGCCGAGCCTTGTTTCAATCACCTATGGAGCAGGTGGTTTAGGTTCAAAAGATAAAACGCTTGCTTGTGCAAAAAAATAAAAGAAGAATTAAAACTAAACTGCATGCCTCATTTTACTTGCATAAATTCTACAAACGATTTTGTCTTAAATTATATAAATGAGATTGAAAAGTTAGGGTTTTATCATATTCTTGCACTTCGTGGCGATAAAACAAAAGACGAACAAAAACAAAATGATATAAAATCTGATTTTGAATATGCAAGTGATTTGATAAAATTTATAAAAACAAATAGTTCTATAAATATTTCAGCTGCAGGATATCCTGAAGGACATAATGAAGCTGAAAATTTAAATGAGGATTTGAAAATTCTTAAACTGAAAACAGAGCTTGGAGCCGGGTCAATCTATACACAACTTTTTTTTGACAATGAAAAATTCTATAGGTATTTTGAAAAAGCAAGAAGCTTAAAAATAGATACACCAATAATCCCAGGGATTTTGCCGATTACAAGTTTTAAACAAACATACAAAATGACTCAAATGTGCCATGCTTCAATTCCCAAACAATTATTCCAAAAACTTGAAAAATATCAAGATGAAAAACAAGCAATTTTTGAAATAGGCTTTGAACATCTTGCACACAAGTAAAAGGACTTATCGATTTTGGAGTCAATGAAGCACATTTTTACACCTTAAATAAAGCAACTTCAACGGAAAATATTTTAAAAGAATGCTTATGATGTTAAAAAAATTAACATTTGTACTTTTTTAACAATTTTGAGTTAAAATATAGTTGAAAAATAATAATATTATAAATAAAGGAGGGTTATCCCATGTGGGATTATTCTGAAAAGGTTATGGAGCATTATCGCAACCCGAAAAATGTTGGGGAAATTGAAAACCCGACAGTTGTTGGAGAGGCAGGTTCGCTTGTTTGTGGCGATATGTTAAAATTATATTTAAAAATTAATGATAAAAATGTTGTAGAAGATGCAAAATTTCAAACTTTTGGTTGTGGTTCTGCTGTCGCAAGTTCAAGCATTCTCACTGAAATGATAATAGGCAAAACGCTTGATGAAGTTAAAAAAATAACCAACAAAGATATTGCAAACGAACTTGGCGGATTACCACCTCAAAAAATGCATTGTTCTGTTATGGGGCAAGAAGCCTTAGAAGATGCCCTAAAAAAATTATCAGGCGAAAAAGAAGATAAACAACAAAACAACAGTGATAAAATAATTTGTCAGTGTTTTAATATAAGCGAAAATTTGTTGAGAAAAGAAATTCGTGAAAATAACCTTAAAACAGTTGAAGATGTAACAAATTATGTTAAAGCCGGTGGTGCTTGCGGTCATTGCAAAAGCTCAATTGCTGCAATTTTAAACGAGGAACTTGCTTCTTCTGAAAAACAACAAGAAATTGCAAAATTAAGCCCCACTCAAAAAATACTTAAAATAAATAATGTCATAGAAACAAGCATTGTGCCAATGTTGCAAAAAAGACGGTGGTGACATTGAATTTGTTGATTATGATATTGAAAATAATATTGTTACTGTCAAACTAAAGGGTCGCTGCAGTGCTTGCAAAAATGCACTTCTAACTTTAAAAAATTTAGTTGAAACTACCTTAAGAGAACATGTTGATAAAAACATCCAAGTAAAACAAGCTTAAGTATAGAAAAGAAGTATAAAATTATGAAAAAAATAATATATCTTGATAATAATGCAACAACAAAAGTTGATGAAAGAGTCGTTGAAAAAAATGTTGCCTTACTTTTCTGAAGAATATGGCAATCCTTCCTCCACCTACACTTTTGGAGGAAATGTACAACATAAAATAATTGAAGCACGTGAAACTTTAAAAGATTTTATGGGTGCAAATCGAGTTGGTGAAATTATTTTTACATCTTGTGGCACAGAAAGTGCAAACACAGCAATAAAAGGTGTTTTAACAGCAAACAAAACAAAAAAACACATAATAACTACAAAAGTTGAACATGCTTGTGTTCTCACTTTGTACAAAAAACCTTGAAACACAATTTGGCTATAAAGTTGATTATCTTGATGTAAATTCAGATGGTTCACTTGATTTGACACCGCTTGAGAATATGGTTACAGACCAAACAGCACTTGTAAGCTGTATGGCTGCAAATAATGAAACAGGTGTCATTTTTCCTTATGAAAAACTTGCAGAAATAGTAAAAACTAAAAATCCTAACACAAAAGTTTTTGTGGATGCCGTTCAAGCAACCGGAAAAATAAAACTTGATGTAAAAAACACTCAAGTTGATTTGATGGGTATTTCAGGTCATAAACTGCACGCACCAAAAGGAATTGGAGCTTTATATGTAAAAAAGCGGTACATTGCTTTCTCCTCTTTTAATTGGCGGACACCAAGAAATGGGCAAACGTGCAGGTACTGAAAATGTTCCTTATATTGTTGGTCTGGCTGAAGCCGCTAAACTTGCAAATGATAATTTAGGTGATGAAGCTACACGAGTTAAACAATTAAGAGATACTCTTGAAGCCGGCATTTTGAAAAGTGTTTATAATGCACGACTTAATACAAATGTGTCAAACCGTGTTCCAAATACATCCAATATAGGTTTTGAATACATCGAAGGCGAGCTTATTTTGCTTCATTTAAGCGATTTGGGAATTTGTGCAAGTTCAGGAAGTGCTTGCACAAGTGGGAAGTCTTGATGCAAGCCATGTTTTAAAGGCAATGGGCGTTCCTTTCACCTGTTTGCATGGCAGCATTCGTTTCAGTTTGAGCAGATTTACAACGAAAGAAGAAATTGATTATACTCTTAAAGTTCTTCCTGAAGTTATTAATAAATTAAATAATATTTCTCCTTTTCAAAAAAGAATTAAATGACTTGAAAAAATTAAAAGCTTAATAAATTTAAATTAAATATGAATTTAGTTAAAAAAATAATTTTATATATAATTTTTTTATTTATTATTTTTCCAATTAACATTGCTTTTTGTGATGTTAATTTTTTATATACCCATGGTTCATATGAAGAAGGTGTTGATTTTTTTAATAATGTTTCAAAAAAACTTCATAAAAATATTGAAAAAGAACTTAATAAAAGTGAGGTTTTTTAGAAAAAATGTTTTAGGTAACAAAAGATAAATTCATCACCTTTAACATACTATTGGGGAGAAAAAACTTTAGCAAGTTTTGATAAAGTTAACAAAGGACTTGATGTTGCCAATATTTATGCACCAAAACTTGCCGATTTTATTAAAGTTCAACTTGCTCACTTAATGCATGATACAGTCTGGATTAGTTTTTATCCCAATATGCTAAATATTGTAGAAGATATAAATAATATTGCAATTAATAATTATAATAATAATAAAAATTCTTTGATACTGCTTGGTTATAGTTCAGGAGCTTTGATTACTTATAACTATTTACTTTTTAAAATTCCTTATATTAATACACAAAATTTCTTTGATGATAATAATATATCAAACAAAAACACTTGCTTAGGTGCTTTAATTAAATCAAATTCAATAGATTTAGATATAAATTGGAATTTAAAAAAGCAAACGATTATAAACAAAATCTTAAAAATATAGATTGTTATACAAAAATGTACTGCAATCCTAACAATATCAATGGGGTAATAAATTTTGGTGCACCAATTTTATTTTTCCAAGATGAGTATTATAAAGGTGATACTTTTAAAAAGTTAAATGATTTATTAATAAAGTATATAATTGAAAACGACATGTTTTTCTTGACTGTAAACTATAAAGATGACCCTTTTAGTGTTATTACACCAAAAAATTTTGAATACTCAAAATATAAAACCCAAAATGTAAAAAACGGTTTAGGTTTAATTTATGAATACAATAATTTTAAAAGTTATAAAACATTTTTAAAGTCGCATAATGCTTATTGGACAAGTCGAAAACAATTTGCAAAAGAATGTTAAAAAGGCTTATGAAGAAGGATTTATAAACTTTTACAATAAATAATTAATTATGCTGCTTTATCGTTATTTATATCATAATTTCGTTTAGCTTGAAATAAATTCAACATAAAACCATACAAATTATCAATACGTTGACTTAATAAGTCATTTAATTTATCAATTTTTTTGTCAATTTTTTCGTTTAGCTCAGATGTACTTTATCTATCTTTTCGTTTAATTCACTGTATATTTTATCAATTTTTTGTTCAAGAATATCAATACGGTGATTAATATTATCGATTTTTTTATCAAGTCTATTATAAAAAAACACATAATTACAGTAATTGCTACTAGTTGAGCAGGATTTATATATTCTATAATCTTTATCAAATTTTCCATTTAATTTTTATACCTTTTTACATTAATTTTAATATAAATAAAGGAAAGTATCAACTGATTGTGCTAGCTCAAAGCAAATTAGACATGTCGATGTAGTATATTTTAATCAAGTTTTTCATCAGCTTCAGGGGGCCATTGGGGTCTATTTTTTCTTTCCAAGCTTTTATTATTTTATTTTTAATTATCTTTCTATCTTCATTGGAATACTTTTTGATAATCTCGTGGCATATGAAAATAACTCCAAGCCGCTCTAATATGTTCAATTGTGTCAATCGGGTATTTTTTATTGACGACATCTGCAAATTCAACATCACCATACTTATTTAAACCACGATTTGGGTATACATCATCACGTTTTTCCATTTTAAACTCCTTTTTTTATAAAATAAAATTAATGAATAAAAAAACATTATTCTTTTGGCGATAATATTTTTTTATGTTAAAATCAAAATTATGGAAAATACAACATCATTGTTTGATATAATAGAGCCTGTGATTATTGGTCCATCAAGTTCTCACACGGCAGGGGCTTGTCGCATCGGGATGATTGCAAGAAAAATTTATGGCGAAACTAATTTAAAAAAAGTTAAATTTGTTTTGTATAATTCTTTTGCAAAAACAGGAAAAGGACATGGTACAGACAAAGGACTTTTAGGTGGTGTTTTAGGTTAAAATTAAGTGATAAAAATATAAAGTATGCATTTAAAATAGCAATGGAACAAAGTATAAAAAGTCGAAATTGAATGTCGTGATGACTTCAATCGTCACCCAAACTCCGTTGATGTAATTTTTTGATGATAACAAAATGAAAATAAGTGCTAACTCAACTGGTGGAGGAGAAATTGAAGTAGTAAAAATAAACGAAAATTCTTGCCGTTTAAAAGGAGATTATCCTACTTTAATTTTAAATTATAAAGATAAACCTGGGATGGTTTCACTTGTCACAAACTTAATATGTAAAAAAATATAAATATTGCAAATATGACCTGTTCACGTTCGTCTAAAGGTCAAATAGCACATATGTCAATTAGTTTGGACAATAATCTTGATACTTCCGATATTAAAACTTTAGAAAGAATGGATGAGATATATTTTATTCGTTATATTGAGGCTTTGGAAAAATGAGCAACATAAAAACTTTTTACGATTTAATCAATTTTGCAAATAGTCAAAATAAAAAAAATATTTGAAGTATGTCAAGAAAATGAAGCTTATGAGATGGAAACATCTGTAAATAATATTCGCAAAAAAGTTCTTGAAAACATAAATGTAATGAAAAGTGCGATAAATGAGGGAATAAAAACAAATGAAAAATCCTCAAGTGAACTTTCAGGAACTGATTGCTATAAAATGCAATGCCACCATTCAAAAGCCGGTTCATTGTTTTCAAATGTAATGAATAAAGCAATTGTTTATGCACTTGCTTCTTGTGAACAAAATGCAACAATGGGAAAAATCGTAGCTTGTCCGACTGCCGGTGCTTGCGGTATAATTCCGGGTGCAATTATATCAATAAGTGAAGAGTTAAAATTGATGAAGACGTACAAATAAATGCATTGATTACAGCCGGTGAAATAGGAAGAATTATCGCTTGCAAAATGGCTTTGGCTGGGGCTGTTATGGGATGTCAGGGTGAATGCGGTGTTGCTTCCGGTATGGCATCCGGTGCCATTGTTGAATTACTTGGTGGGTCAAATGAACAAATTATAAATGCTTGCGCTTTGACTTTGAAAAACATTATGGGATTGACTTGCGACCCTGTTGCTGGACTTGTCGAAGTGCCTTGTGTCAAACGAAATGCATTTCTGTCAGTACATGCTTTCACAGGAGCCAACCTTGCAATGGCTAATATAAAAAGCTTTATACCTCTTGATGAAGTTATTGATGCTATGAAAGAAGTCGGCAATTTAATGTCTTCAACTTTAAAAGAAAGCTCTCAAGGTGGCTTAAGCACTACTAAAACAGCACTTGCAAAACAAGCTCAACTTGAAAAAATATGGAAAAATAATTAAGGAAATTTTTATGATTGTTGATACTCATGCACATTTAGATTTTGAAAATTATAACGATAATTTAAATCAAATTATTGAACGAGCTAAGGAAAATGATGTAAAAAAAATTATAATTCCCGGTGTGCGAGCTGATTTATGGGAAAATGTTTTAAAATAGCCAATGAACACGAAAATATTTACGCAATGCTTGGAGTTCATCCAAGCGATGTTTCAAGTTGGGATGATAGCATTCTTAATAAAATGGAAGATTTTTAAAAAATGAAAAAAAATTGTCGGCATTGGTGAAATAGGGCTTGATTACTTTTATTCAAAAGATGACAAAGAACAACAAATTGATATTTTCAAAAACAAATCGAAATAGCGAAAAAATACAAAAAAACAATCGTTATTCATGACAGAGATGCTCATGGTGACACATTTGACATAATTAAAACATCAAAAGCTTATGAAACTTGCAATATCGTTTTTCACTGTTTTTCAGGTTCTTTAGAGTTCGCAAATGAATGTATAAAACTAGGTGCATATATAGCAATTGGCGGGGTTGTTACATTTAAAAATGCAAAAAATGTTAAACACGTTGCTCAAAATATACCGCTAAATCGACTTCTTCTTGAAACAGACAGCCCATACTTGACTCCAACTCCTTATCGCGGTGAAGAAAATGAACCGGGCTATACAAAATTTGTTGCAGAAGAAATTGCTAATTTAAGAAATATTTCCTATGACGAAATTGCTCAAGCAACAACAGATAATGTCAAAAAAGTTTTTGGAATATAAATATTTATGCAAAAAATAGGTATAATAAGTTTAGGTTTAATTGGTGGTTCAATATTAAAAAGCTTGTCAAACATTAAAGACATTGAACTTTTGCATACACAACAAATGATAATACTATTAATAAGGCAAAAAATTTACAACAAATGTTTCAAATGATTTGAACAATTTAAAATTTTGTGACGTTATTTTTGTATGTTCACCTATTTCAAAAATAGAGGAAATGTTACAAAAATTAAACGGTTTTGTTAGCCCAAACACAATTGTTACTGATGTTGCTTCTGTCAAAAACATATTTATGAACAAAACCTATAACTTTAATTTTATAGGTTCACATCCAATGGCAGGAACAGAACACACAGGGTTTGATTATTCAAATGAAAACATGTTTAATGGTGCAAAGTGGGTTATAACACCAAAAGAAAATGAAAATCTCAAAAACATTGAAACACTAAAAAATATTATAACCTATACAAAAGCGAAGCCAATCATAATGGATGCAAATGAACACGATTTAGCCGTTGCTCTTATATCACATATGCCACTAATCTTATCTCAAGGATTATTTAAAAACATTGAAAACAATGACGATGCAAAACTTCTTGCTTCATCCGGCTTTCGCGACATGACACGACTTGCAATGTCAAACACCCAAATGGCATCTGACATGTTAACTTATAATGGTAAAAATATTATTAATGCGTTTAAAATGCTTGAAAATTCAATAAAAAATTTAATAGATGATAATAAATATCTTGATATTATTCAAAATATTTCAGAAAACCGTAAAAAATGTATGACGAAAACGGTATAAACAATATAAGTTATTAAATTATATATTAAAAAACATTAAGTATATATACAAAAAATAGTTGACAAGTTTATTTTAAGTTGTAACATAAATATAAGCATCTTTTTGCTAGGTCTAGTGCATTTAAAATAGAAGGGGATAAAATTATGAAAGTAAATGGTAATTTACTTGGAAGCATGCAAATACGCAAATGTAGCTTCTGGGTATAAAAAATGACGAAGTATTTGAATTTGAAAATGAAGTCAAATCTTCAATCGGATGTTTTTTGTTATGTGATAACAACAAAATATTTCAACTGATTTAAATATTAAAAAATAAAAGCTTGAGTTTTAAAGGACGAGACAAAGCACTCGAACACATAAAACATTATGCTTCATCTTGCATTACGAATAATATAAATGGGCTTGAATATCCTGTCGGGTCTATTAAAGGGATTATACAACTGGAAGCAAACTTAGCATCCAAAATTGCAGAAGAATATAATTTTATCTGCTTTGATAAAAACAAAATGCTTCTAAATACTGCCAAGTATTCAAATATTAAACGGGACACTTCTTCGCTTGAAGATATATTTGCTGGCTTTGCTTTTAATGGCATTTCTTGTAAATTTAAAATAAATGACTTAAGAAATATTTCTAATTATTCAAATAAAGAAATATCTAAATATAAAGTTTGTGAACTTGTAGAGTTGTTTGGAAATAGTTGTATAAATGTGTGCGAAAATTGGACAAAATCAAAAATCTGCACAAGTATGACTACAGATGAAAAAAAAGAGCATAAAAATGTATAGAACAAGGTATTATACCTGATAGTGGTAATATAAATATTGAGAGTTATGATGACGGTGTTTATGTGGAGCCTACAAACGGTTGCAAGGCATCTTATTGGAATTCAAAGGAATATCGTAAATATGTAGATGATTGGAATGAATTATATGACAGCGGACAAATAGGTCACGGTTGGACACCTCCACCACCACCTGTGTATAATACATCAAACGGAGCAAGCCGTGTTCCTGAAGGAGAGAAAGCAAAAGATGATAGCAATGTCGATCAATATGGCAATAAAAAATCTTATTATAAAACAGAGTCTTATCATAAATATGTAGATGATTGGAATGAATTATATGACAGCGGACAAATAGGTCACGGCTGGACACCTCCACCACCACCTAATTATGATCCATACTAAAAGATAGTAAAGTTATTTATTTAAATTAAATTACCAATTAAGGAAAATGTTAAATGAAAATTAATAATTTATCTAAATTCTGCAATATAAAACTTAATAATATAAATGACAACCAACCTTTCAAAAAAATAATAATTCTTCTGATTATATATATGTAAAGCAATCAAAATTAGAGTCATTAAAAGCCCCCATTGTTGGTGCAACTTTTGTTGGCAATATTCTTTATATGCAAAAAGAAAGAGGATGATAATCATTTTTATCACATTTTGTTACAAGCAAAAGAGGAAAATGGTTTTTAGGAGGTTTAGGGGTTACGGCTGCTGCTTTAGCAAGTGTTTATTGTATTGATAAAATTAAAAATAATAAAAAAGAAAAAGAAACAAAAATATTAAAAATTAAACAAAATGAGAATGAAACAAAAGAAAAAACGTTAAAAAAAATATTTGTTTAATAAATCATTACTATATGGCAGTTTGTGTGCAGCTTTAAATATTTTATTTACTTATTTAACCGTAAGACCTTATATGTATGAGCCAAATTATTTATGTCCGTCCAGATATTTAGATATTTTTCATAATTCTTGCAGGAATAATGCAATAGCTGGCATTGGAGTTACAATTTTAAGTCTTATTGTCGGTGCAAGCACATATAATAATTTAAAAAAATAAATAACCAGAAAGAAATTTCTAAAAAAGGGTAAAAATAATGAATATTAATAATATTACTTTAACAATTTTGCCAAAAAAAATAATTTTCAAAAAAAACAAACATTTAAAAGTAAAGATGGTTCTTCAAATTATTTTATGGCTAAGAAATCAAATTTTGAAGTTGCCAAGTTGCCACTTGCTGTTGTTCTTGCATTTTCGCACTGTAAATGCTATGAGACATTTCAAAATGTTATTAAAGATAATGGAAGTTGGAAGCTATTTATTTCTGATTTTAATACTTTTGAACTACCAAAGAGAAAAAGCTTTCGTGAAAAAAATGAAAGAAATGAAAGACTTAATACCACCAAAAAAAATATGTATGGGCATTGCTGTTTTTGGAGTTCTGGCATATTGTGTTTCAAATTTTTTATTAAAAAAAATTTAAAGATGAAAACAAAATACTTATTAAAGTAAAAAAGATAATAATAAAACAGATAAAGAAGTTCTTAAAAAATATTTATTAAAGAATACAATCTTTCAAAGTTGTTTATGTGCTATTATAAATACTGGTTTGGCACTATGTAATCTTAGAACAACAAAAAATATTTACTCTAAACTGTTAGGAGCCGGCTTGAGTTCTGGGGCATTGTGGATGATTTTTAGTTTAATATCCGATAAAAAAAACTTTAAATCAGTTTAAAAAGAAAATAAGCAAGAAGTTTAAAAAAGATACATTGACTTTTGAAGTGTCAACCATTGGATTTTTTTGTATTAGGTAAGCCTGTTTATAAAAAAAGAAAATAAATATTAAATTTTGTAACAATTTTAATATGTTGTGAAATAATATACTATAAATATTTTTTATATATATATAAAGATAAGATAAGGGCTAAATATAATGTCTGGCAGTATTACAGTAAAATTTGGAATGCTTCAACTTGCTACATCGCGTGTTTCTGCTTTAACACGTGAAGTAACAAAACTTGAAAAACTTGATGTTGCTTTGACTGAACGCAGCATTGATGCACAATCACAAATAGACAACTACAAAACATCAAGCAAATGACCAATTGACGACTAAATTTAATGCAGATGTCGCAACCCTTCAAGAACAACTGCAAGCCGGTTCTATTACGCAAGAACAGTATAATGAACAGTATTTAGAACTGCAAAACGCTTTAAGTGAAGCAAAAATGCAACTTGAAGAACAAGCTTCTAATGTTATAGATTTTGATGAAATATCAAAAGAAGGACAACGCATAAGCCAAGAACTCAACAAAGCCACAACAGAAAAAAAATGTGGGAAAAACTTCAAGGTGATTATAAAAATTCATCCCAACAAGCAGCTCAATCTTAATGGTCTAATAAGAAAAAAGGGCGGCTCGAACTTAAAAGTTCGAGCCGCCCTTTTGTTACTTTATATTTTTATATCCTATGCTTTTTTTTCTTTTATAAAAGATGTTATGAATGAAGCAAATATTAACATTAAAGCTCCTATAAACAAAGCATATTCCCAATGGTAATTAATCATTCCATTTTGAGTGAATGGTTTTGCATTTATTATCCAAGGAATTAATGTACAAACAAAAACTTGAGGCCTGCAATAAATATGTTAAATATTCCCATTACAGAGCCTTCTGTTCCAGGTTTTATATATTGAGATAACATTGCAAAAGGAAGAGATAATGTGCTTGCCCAACCAATGCCGGCAAGCCCCATGAAAAAACATTACCGACGGAATATCTTTGACAAACGTTAAACCTAAGAAAGATAATGCCATTGACAATAAAGCAACAATATGAACTTTCTTATTGCCAAATTTTGAAGACAAAAGCCCGATTGGTATAGAAATAATAAAGCATATTAGGTTAAAAGCCGCAAAACCTATTGAAGAAAGGTTTGTACCACTGAGCGTTGCATTTGCAAATTGATTTTTGACAGCTTCACTCACACTTGTCAAATCCGGTACTCCATAAATTGTGTGGATTGTATACTGTGTAAAAAATATCATCATGCACATTGTGCCAATCCAAGTGAAAAACTGCATTAAACAAATTTTGCCAACTTCAGGAGAAAGAAGGAAAAATTCTTTTAAATCGTTAATGAAGCTTGTTTTTTTTCTCATTTTGAGAAATTTCATTTTCTTTATTTTCTGTTTTATTTTTTCAACTCATTGATAGTTAAACAAGTCCAAATCATGCCCAAAGAAAAAGCAATAGCCGCCATATAAAATTGAGCGTTTATCGACATTTGAAACCCGAAAGCCCATTTTAAAACAGGAGCAGTGCCTGCGGCAATAACAGAGCCAAGACCTATTGCAAAGCTTAAAAATGAATTAGCAACACTGTGTTGTTCTTGATGTATTGTATCAGGGATTAAAGCGCGATAAGGACCCTGTGCTATATTTACACAAGCATCAATAACCCCAAATCATTATAGCCGCAAAAACAAAGCTGCAAAAGTTGGAACAGCAACACCAACACTTGAAAACAATCCGTTTATTATATTTTGTGAATTTGGAAAAGCAATTAAAGCAATACTTGCCAAAATTGCACCCGAAAGCAAATATGGACGACGACGCCCAAAACGAGTATGAGTTTTGTCACTTAATGCTCCAACAATCGGCTGCACAACCATACCGGTAAATGGACCTGCAAGCCATATTAACCCAAACAACAACGGTGAAGCACCTAGGTTTTCAGTCACGCCCTGATAATATAATTCTCATTTGCCAAGCAAATTGAAGTCCAAAACCCAAGACAAAAATTTAGCAACTGAAACGTTGAAAACTTTTTTAACCCTTGATTGTCAGAACCTTGCTCTTTTATAGCAGTATTTTCCATATTTGTTCTTACTCCTTCTATTTTTATCCTTAATTTATAGTATCATAAATCCACGCTATTTTTCAAATATGTTAATTATTTGACTTAAATCTTTATCTTCTATATGGTAATTGCAAACTTTTTTTAAAGCATCTTTTGCACAAAAAGCAACTTTTAAGCTTGCATATTTACACATGCTTATATCATTTGCCCCATCACCACAAACAAGTGTTTGAGAACTATCAATGTTTAAAAGGTTTTGAATTTTATTAATCATTATCCCTTTACTGTCTGAAAACATCATTTCTCCGCCAACAAGTCCTGTTAAAACACCATTTTTAGCATGCAAAGTATTTGAAAAAGAAGCATCAAAACCAAGTTTTTTTACATATCGGTTCTGTTGCGTTTTTTAAATCCTCCACTTAAGCATACAACCGTTACTTTATTATGTTTTAAATAATTTACAAGTTCTTTTGCACCATTTATTATAGGCAAATTTTGACAAACATCATTCACTTTTTTTCACTTAATCCTTTTAAAAGGCTTACACGTTTAATTAAACTTTCAAAGAAATCCATTTCTCCCATCATGGCTAAATGAGTAATTTTAGAAACTTCTTCTTCAACATTTACCACTTTTGCCAAAAAATTTATTGTTTCTCCATCCATTATCGTCGCATCAAAGTCAAAAACCGCCAATTTTATCTCACTTATCTTTGTCATTTCAAATTCCTTTTGTACATAAGACAACTAACTTTTAAAATTTAACATCAATTGGAAATAAGTACAACTACAAATTATTAGTTTTTATATGACGAGCTGCGAATTCGCAGTTGAGCGTCTTGGATTTGCTCCAAGACAGTAACCCTGTCCGGAGGACTTTAAAATAAAAAAACTTCTAGTTTCACCCCAACCTACACTAAAATTGTTTAAAAATATATATTTTAATTGGTGTTGCATTAGCACGCATATTGTCAAATTCCAATAAATTTAATATAATTAATAAACTTAGTATTTTAAGGATTGAAGCCTATGACTCATAATATTGATTTAATACTTACTTTAATAGGCGGTTTGTCCATTGCTTTAGTTTTTGGGCTTTTATCAAAATATTTAAAACTTTCACCAATTGTAGGGTATATATTTGCAGGGATTTTAGTTAATTTTATCCCTAATTTACATATTGACTTTAATACAGCATCACAATTTGCAGAAATTGGTGTAATATTGCTTATGTTTTCAGTCGGATTAAATTCTCATATTAAAGATTTAATAGCCGTAAAAAATGTGGCAATCCCTGGCGCCATTTCTCAAATAGTTATAACTACAATAGCTTCAATGCTTTTAGCACACGTTATCGGATGGGATTTCAAAGCAGGATTAATATTTGGTATTTCCATTTCTGTTGCAAGCACTGTTGTTTTAATGCGGGTGTTGTCAGATAATAGAGTTTTGCATACCAAAATTGGACACACGGCAGTTGGGTGGCTTGTTGTTGAAGATCTTTTTACAATTTTAGTTCTTGTTTTACTACCTGCTGTATTTTCACCAAATATTTCAAATACAAATCTTTTGCCAATTTTTGGACTAACTATTTTAAAGCTTATATTTCTGACCGTTTTCACTCTTCTTGTTGGCGGAAAATTAATTCCATATTTTTTAACGTTTATCTCTAAAACAGGTTCTCGTGATTTGTTTACTTTATCTGTTTTGACACTTGCAATTGGCATAGCTTTTGGTTCTGCTCATTTTTTTGATGCATCAATGGCTTTAGGTGCATTTTTTAGCCGGTATTGTCGTCGGTCAATCAGATTTTTCAGCACGTGCAGCTTCTGAAGCACTTCCGATAAAGGACATTTTTGCTGTTTTATTTTTTGTGTCTGTCGGCATGCTGCTTGATGTCAATGAGTTAAAAAATAGTTGGCAATTAATGTTTTTAACCTTATTTATAATTTTAATAATTAAACCCCTTATCGCTTTTTTAGTTGTAATACTTCTAAAGAAACCTTTAAAACAAGCTATATCAATAGGCGTTGCACTTGCTCAAACAGGTGAATTTTCTTTTATTCTGGCTTCACTTGGAACTTCTTTAAATATTTTGCCCAAAGAAGCTTATTGTGCAATTATTGCTTCAAGCATTATATCCATAACTTTAAACCCCATTTTATTTAAAGCTATAAATCCGTTTGTGAAATTTTTAAATAAAAGAGGCATAGACATAAACCAAGTAAAAAAAGAAAACGAAAATAGTATTGATTTTATTAACAATGAAACTGAACAAGATAGCATAATTGTTGTTGGTTATGAATCTGTTGGACAAGCAGTTACTAAAATTCTAAACGACAAAGGCATTAGTGTAAATATAATTGAACTTAACATAGATACTGTCAAAAAAATCAACAGTAATAATTCCAATTGTTTAAAAAGCATTGTATGGTGATGCTATGCAACATGAAGTTCTAATAAATGCCGGAATTAATAATGCACTTGCATTTATAATTTCATCAACACTTGCTTCCAGTAAAGAAATTACCGAAATTGTAAAATCTTTAAACCCCAATATTCAGATACTTGTTAATACGTCATATATTAATGATATTGAAATTTTAAAAGAAAAAGGTGCTGATATTGTTTTCTCA
Organism: Candidatus Melainabacteria bacterium; assembly: GCA_022009935.1. Taxonomy (GTDB): domain Bacteria; phylum Cyanobacteriota; class Vampirovibrionia; order Gastranaerophilales; family Gastranaerophilaceae; genus UMGS1477. Next base: position 586,127 of record CP091731.1, read on the forward strand.
GGCGAACTTGCAGTTTCTCAAATTTTATCAAACTATATTTTTAATGAGTTTGGTTTATTATGCAACAAAATCGAATGTAATTGTAATAACGAAAATAATAAAGATAATTTATAAATTTATTCTCTATTTTTAGCAAAACTAAATGCTATATTTTCAACAATCAAATTTTCACGGACATAAGAATTTTCCATTTTTTTTGAATTTTCAAGTGTATGTATATCTTTTTTATCAAATAGGTTAATTTTTTATTGTTAATATTTAATAGCAACAACTGTTCAAGATAATATTCAAAAGTGTCAATAAGATAGGAAAAACTTTGTTCTTTACTATTTTTTCTTAACTCATTAAATTTTCAATAAACTCAATAGGGTTATATTTAAAATTATTAAAATAAAAATTGAAAAACCTCACCACATTGAGAAGTGTCAAATGTCTGTTTCATTTTTGAATTTAAACAAAAGGTAGCACTACGGGAAACAATTGTTTCAATTAAGTCGTTTAAATCTTTTGTCAAGAAAATAAAAAGGACTTTTGATGGCGGTTCTTCAATCATTTTTAATAAAGAATTAGAAGCTTCTTCCTGAAATACTTTGCGACTTAAACCTTTTGGCAAATAAAATTCATCTTCTTTCAATTTTTGACTTTGCGGATGAGAAAAATTTATCCCTTCAAACTTACTTTTCAAATCTTGAACGCTGTCTGTTTTAACTATTTCATTATCTGTAAAAATAACCACCGTATAATAGTCAACCGGTCGTGAAAAAACCATCTGTTTAAGCATTTCAACTTGCTTCACTGAAATTACTGTTTTAGAATTGTCATTATCTGGCTTGGTGTCAATTTTTGAAACAGTAATAACACTTGGATGCATATTTTTATTTATCCAATTGCAATTTTGACATTGACAGTCCGACTCCTTATTATCCATACAATTCAATATTTTTGCAATATTTAATGAAAAAATAATACTGTGCCAAAGCATCAAGTCCGTAAAAAACTATCGAATTTGGTATTTTTAAAACATCATTCGAAAACATTGTTTCAAAATAATCAGTTAAAAAAGGATAATTTTGTTTTAAAATCGGATTAAACATAATAAATTAAGTTTAATATAAAAAAGTCAACAAAGTCAATTTATTGAATTGAAGTATTTATATAGTTAAATGTAAATAATGAAAAAAATCCTCTCTTGTTTCCAATTTTAATAGAATATTTTATAGGGGGGCGAAACAAACAGGTTTCAAGTTTTCTCTTTAAACTCATTTGTTTCGCCCCCAAAAAAACATAAGTACATACTTGCTACAAAACACACAAAGACATATTTCAAAATTTAAACATTTGCCAGTATATTTAAACTCTATGCGACCCAAACCCTAAACCAACTGTTCGGTTTATAGAATAAAGCAATTTTTTTATCTCGGAAAGTGAAACAGATGCCAAGTTTTTATTGTCATAAATATTATATTTCAAACGATATATTTGAGGTGTAATATTAATCATGACAACATTGGCACCACTTTCTAAAGCGATTTTTCGTCCATCTGCCAGCAATGTTTCCATTGCTGTTGTTGCAGGGATATTAATATCAGGCATCAAAAGTCGAACAATTGCCATAACTTTAAAACTTAAGAATATATCACCATTTTGAAACATTTCAAGCGGTGTGTTTTTTTGTTGCAATAAAAGATCCTACACCAATCATATCTGCTTCAAGTTCTTTAAAAAACAAAATATCTTTTGCCAAACTTTCAATTTTCTGATTTGGCAGTCCAATCAAGCATCCTGTTCCTGTTTCAAAACCGGTTTGTTTCAAAGAATAAAGGCATTTTTTTCTATTTTCAAAACTCATATTCGGGTGGACATTTTCATACAACGTTTCATCAGTGGTTTCAATTCTAAGCAAATACCTGTCAGCCCCGGCCATTTTATATGCTTTATATTCTTTTTCTGTTTTTTCACCAATACTTAAAGTCAAAGCAACATCATAATTTTTTATTTTTTTTATTAAAGCAACCATCTTTTCTTCATCAAAATAGTCATCTTCACCACTTTGTAGAACAATTGTTTTATACCCCAAATTTGTTGCTTCCAAAACTGTTTGGATTATATCGTTTTCCTTTAGTCGATATCTTTCGATGCACTTATTTTTTGCTCTAATGCCACAATATTTACAGTTTTGTTTGCAAACATTTGAAAACTCGATGAGTCCTCGAATGTGAACTTCATCGCCGACATATTTTTCCCTAACTTCATTGGCAGCGAAAAAAATCTCATTGTGATTTTGATATTTAAGCAAAGTTACAATTTCATCAAAAGACAAATCGTGTTTATTTTTAGCTTTTAAAATCAAATCTTTCATAAAAAATATTATAACTTAAAAATATTTACGGGTTATAATATAAATATGTTCAAATATGATGTAATAATAGTTGGAGCAGGTCATGCAGGATGTGAAGCAGCCTTGAGTGCCTCAAGATTGGGGGGCTAAGGTTTTGTTGGCTTCATTAAACTTGGATAATGTTGCACTTATGCCTTGTAATCCTGCCATTGGCGGTCCTGCAAAATCGTGTCTTGTTAGAGAAATTGATGCACTTGGCGGTCAAATGGGAATTGCTGCTGATGCTACTTATATGCAAATGAAAGTGCTTAATCGCTCAAGAGGTCCTTGCTGTTCATGCCCTTCGTGCACAAAGCGACAAAAAAGAATATATGGCTTTTATGAGAAAAGTCATTGAAAATGAAAAAAAATATTTCACTAAAACAATGCATTATGAAATCACTCATTGTTAAAAATGACACTGTTTTAGGGCTTGTTGATGAATTTGGGCTTGAATATTATGCAAAATCAGTTGTTTTGACAACAAGGAACATCATTAAACGGCAAAATTTGGGTCGGACATACTTCACAAGAGTTTGGAAGGCTTGGTGAAGCTAGTGCAAATGGGCTTTCTGATTGTTTAAGAGCAATCGGATTTGATGTAAAAAGACTCAAAACCGGCACACCTGCCCGTGTTGACGGAAGAACGCTTGATTTTAGTAAAATGCAACTTGAACCGGGCGATGACACTTTAAGTTTCTTTTCTTTTCTGCCAAACAGACCCGTTCGAGAGCAATATCCTTGCTACTTAACAAGAACAAATGAGAAAACCCACCAAATAATTAAAGACAATATTAATACTTCACCATTATATTCCGGTTTAATCCACGGCAAAGGTCCAAGATATTGCCCAAGCATTGAAGATAAGATAATAAGGTTTGCGCAAAATCCTTCTCACCATATTTTTATTGAACCTGAAGGTAAAAACACTTATGAAATGTATGTTCAAGGTTTTTCAACATCATTGGCTGCAAATGTTCAAATTGAAATGTTAAAAACTCTTCCAGGGCTTGAAAACGTTCATATCATCAAACCTGCTTACGCGGTTGAATACGACTATATCCCGTCATATCAACTTAATCACACACTTATGACAAAAAAATAAAAGGTTTATTTTTTGCAGGTCAAATCAATGGCACAAGCGGGTATGAAGAAGCAGCTGCTCAAGGGCTTATTGCCGGCATTAACGCCGTTAAATATATTGATAATGTTGAAAATATGCTTACTTTAACACGTAATTCTTCTTATATCGGCACTTTGATTGATGACCTTGTTACAAAAGATTTGGATGAACCTTATCGCATGCTCACTTCAAGAAGCGAATATAGGTTGCTTTTTAAGACAAGATAATGCCGATGAAAGGTTAACTGAAATAGGCTATAAAATAGGACTCGTTGATGCTTATCGATATAACATATTTAAAGATAAAGAAAAAACAATAAATGATGAAATTGTAAGGCTTGCATACACAAAAATTCAAGCCAACGAGCAAAATAATGCAATTCTTGAAAAATACAATGAAAAAATAAACAAAAACATTCACCTAAATGAGCTTTTTAAAACGCCCGGGATTGAATATAATGTGTTAAAAGAGTTGGATGAAACAACAAAAATTTAAACTTGCCTGATGACATTACAACAACCGCCTCCATAAAACTTAAGTATGAAGGATATATTAAGCGTCAAGAAAATCAGGTTTTGCAAAGTTCAAAATTGGAAAAAGTCAAAATTCCACAAAACATTGATTATATGCAAATTAAACACATTTCCGTTGAAACAAGAGAAAAACTTGCAAAAGTTAGACCTTCCAACTTGGCTCAGGCAAACAGAATTGGAGGCGTTAAACCTGCAGACATCTCTGTTTTAATGGTTTTAATCGAATCTCACAAAATTTAATTTAAATTTAAATATATAAAATTATCTTTTTGATAGATATTTTCAATATTAAGATTAACTCTATTTTTAAAAATTGATCCATCAAAGACAAATGTATGATATTCTCCATTTTCACCACAAATATCTACATTTTTTGGAAATGAAGCAATCAATTGTTCATCCAATATTGTTCCCAAGTATGATTTATCAAGCTTATTTAAATCTATACAAGTTATTATTGCTTTAAAACCTAAATGTAAAAATTCATTCATAACATCTTTTGAAGATTTTCCCCACAGAGGATAAACACCTTTCATATTATGTTCTTTTAAATGGTTATCACGAAAATCCTTTAATTCAGTCAAAAAGATATCACCAAAAGCTATATTTTTATAACCATTGTTTTTAATTTTATTAAAATAAGGAGTCATTTTAAATTTATATTCTTCTACAGTTTCACTTTTATCTATATAAATTTTTTCAATATTTAAATTTAAGGAACTTGCCTGCTTATCAATTAATTTTTCATTGATTGAATGAAAATTCACTCTTTTATATTCACTATTTAATGTAACAAATGCATTTTTCAATTTTATGTCCATTTTGTATAAGATAATATAATGCCAAAATACTATCTTTACCGGTTGAAAAAGAAAGTATTGTATTTGTAAATTGTTTTGTCATAAACTTATTATATTATGAATAAAAAAGTGTTAAAATCATTTATTGGAGAAAACAATTTAAAAAAATATATGAACTTGACCTAAAAATGCAAGAAAAAGTTTTTAAATTTTATGAATTATGTTATCAAAATAATATAAAATTTGATATAGCAAGTGGCTTGAGAACTTATGAAGAACAAAAAGAACTTTATGACAAATATGCTCATATTTATGGCAACGATAAGATAAGTTTGCCCGGAACCAGCGAACATGAAAACGGAATGGCAATAGACATTACAATTGATAATAATTTAAGTAATAATGAAAAATATACAAAAGCAGGATTACTCTGGCAACAATTAGGAGGGAGTTGGGGTGGAAATACTATTGATGAATACTGGCACTTTGAATTGGATGAAACTCACTCACTTTCTACAAAACAAAAGGAATAAAACGATATTTAACTTTTTCGGCATATTCTCGATAATCAGGGTCTAGCATCAAGTGTCTTTCTTCAGTGATTGCTCTTAAAAAGTAGATAAATGTCCAAATTATAGCTGTGATGATAAATAAAATAACCTTTGAGTACATTTGAGTGTCTATCAAATTCTTTATTACGCAAAATGAAGCCAACCACCATAAACTAATTTTGGAAATGTAGGCAGGATGTCTTATGATATTATATGGAAAATGTGAGACAATACCTCTATTTGTCAAATTGCTCGCTTTTGTGAACAATGCAACTGAAGCACTTACATAAAAGAAAATTAAACAAATGGCTATTATATAAAAAATCCAATTTATAAAAGATATTTCAGACGAAACAAAACTAAATGCCATATCATTGTGTTTCCACGGTATGAAAGAATGAAAAATATAGTTAAATGGCGGATAACACATTATACAAACAAATATTCCCAGAAAAGAAGTGTCAACTGTTTTAATTTTATTATTTAAAAATACACATTCTGTAAAATAACCTATAAAAAATATTATACAATCAACCAAAAACAAAAATTGATATAAAGTGCAATATACAACGTTACGATATGCAAGAATAAACTTAATTTTATTTTGTGCTATAAAATCTTTTAAACCTGCATCAAAATAAATGTTGTTTAATTTTATAAACTTTTCAAAATATGCTAAAAAGGTGTGCAAATGATTATATGCCCAGCAAAAAAGCTGCGGTGCAAAAAGAAATTTTATAAAAAATATCATCATAGACTGTTTTTCATAATAGTTTGGCTTTAACCAGTTTATAAATTCAATTGCGTTAAAATCTTTTTGAACCCCTTTTTAAACTTAAATGATTATAAAAATATTTGACAACATCAATGCTGTGTGATTTATAAATTGTTTTGGGCTTTAAGGTGAATAAGAAAAATGGAGCAAAAATCAAGTAAATAGCATAAAGAGCATTTAACAATATATTTATATTTTTTACATCAACAAAAGTTTTGGTGTAAAATGGGGTCATTTGAAAAACAATCAAGGCTATTCCGTAGATAATTAAAGATGATAAATAGTGTTTTAAAATTAATCTATTAGAAGGTGGCTCAACGTTTTGTTCAACAAAAGCCACATTGAAATTTTTATCAAATTCATCTTTATTGCAAAATTTTAAATTATTTTCCATTATGTTATATCAACCTTTTTCTTTTGAATACACAACTTAACAACATCTTTTAGTTTTTCAACTTCAACAATTTTTATTTGATAGTCTTTAAATTTTTTATTTTGTTGTTTTGGGATAATAATGCGACTAAATCCTAATTTTTGGGCTTCTAAAATACGTTTTTCAATATTAGTTACGTTTTTTATATCACCTGATAAAGCTATTTCACCTAAAAGAACAGATTTAGGGTCAAAAACAATATCATAAGCACAAGTTAAAATAGCAACAGCAATGCCCAAATCAGAAGCAGGTTCATAAATATTTAAACCGCCTGAAACATTAACATAAACATCTTGTTTACTTAAGTTTAAGCCGACTTGTTTTTCCAAAACCGCCAAAATTTGAAGCACCCTATTATAATCAACGCCATTAGCAACCCGTCTTGGCGAAGGATAAGGAGTAATTCCGACAAGTGATTCAATTTCAACAAGCAAGGGTCGATTGCCATCGTTTGTTGCCACAACAACACTTCCTGAAGTGCCTTTGTCATCTTTTTGATGTTTATTTAAAACAACTCACTCGGATTTAAAATTTGTCTTAACCCAAACTCTTCCATTTCAAACATACCAAGTTCATCAGTCGCACCAAATCGATTTTTATTGCAGCGCAATATTCTATAAGATTTATATTTATCACCTTCAAAATAAAATACACTGTCAACCATAGTGCTCAAGAATCTTTGGCTATGCAATGTTTCCATCTTTTGTAACATGTCCTACAATTATCGTTGTTATATTTAAAGTTTTTGCAATTTGCATTAATGATAAAGTGCATTCTTTTATTTGAGAAACAGTACCGGAAACAGAACCCAGACTTGATTTGTATATAGTTTGAATACTATCAATTATCAAAATATCAGGTTTTAGTTCATTTATTTGTTTTTCAATCAACTCAAAATTTGTGTTTGAATAAATATATAAATTGTCAGAATTAATATTTAATCGATTAGCTCGAAGTTTTATTTGGATAGATGATTCTTCAGCTGAAACATACAACAATTTTAAACCGTTTTTAGCCAAATTTGAACAAACTTGAAGCAAAAGAGTGGATTTTCCAATTCCCGGGTCTCCTGCAATTAAATTTAAAGAACCCAAAACCAAACCACCGCCTGTAACACGGTCAAATTCTTCAATCCCACTTTTTTGACGTTTTATACCATCATTTTGGTTGAAATTTATGCTGATAACATCTCAGGCTTTTGATTGTTATTAATATTTTGTAAGCTCAAACTTGATGTTTTAGTGTTTACAACACAAATTTCTTCTTCAACAATAGTGCCCCAACTTAAACAATCAGGACATTTTCCAAGATACTTAGCTGTTTCATACCCACAATTTTGACAAACCCATTTAGTTTTAACTTTTGCCATAAAATATACCGATTTATTTTTTGTAAAATTTGATTAACTGAAGCTATATAAAGATAATGATAATCTTTATTTTGATACCATTTTTCAATTATTTGGCTATCAACAAAACAATTTTCTTCAAACTTTTGTTTAAACAAATTTGAACACAAAAGAACAATTTTAGATTCATTAAAATAAAGGAATTTCTGTATTATCAGCGACTGTCAAACCAGAATTGCTGATTTTATCCTCATCACGTCCGGAAACGGTGCCAAAATATGACAAAGTTTTTTTGTATTTTTCATCAAAAAAGCACAAAGAAAATTCATTAGAAGAATTTACAAAATCTATAGTATACCTTTGAGGACGAATTACAACAAATGCAACAGGGTTTCCCCACATAAAACCAAGACCACCCCAAGAAGCGGTCATTGCATTAACTTTTCCGTTTTGTTTGTTTTTGCAGTAATCAACATCCATTCATTGCCAATTAATTCAAAGGGATTTTGATTAAAATTTTTATAATCAATATTTTTAAACATAATTTTTTCTCCAAAATAAAAATTAGAGCATTTGTTCTAAGGCGGCAATTTTCATAAGCTTTACATCAGGAGATAAACCGGTCCAAATTTCAAAAGCTTTTTGCGGCTTGAAAACAAGCATATCAAGTCCGTTAATAGTTCTAATGCTCAAATTTATAGCATCTTTAATAAGTTTTGTTTTAACAGGGTTATAAATAATGTCATAAACAATTCCATTTTTATCAAACGTTTCGAGCAAAGCTTCTCCAACAGGAGATAAATCCATAGAATGTCCACGCATACCAACAGGAGTAGCATTTACAAGCATTTTATAATGTTCCAGTGTTTTCAAATTTTGCATTTGAAATAAATTTACTTTAAGGGTTGGAAAATTAATACGAAAATTTGATAAAAATTCATTAGCATTAATAACATTTCGGACATAAACATCAACACATTCGACATCAATTTGCGAAAATGCAGCCAAAATGGCACGAGAAGCACCACCCAAACCAATTAATGCAACTTTTTACGTTTCAAATCAAAATCAGAAGGAATAGCATTTTTAAAACCATAAACATCTGTATTGTATCCAATCAATCTTTTATCAGGTGTAATCTTTACAGTATTAACAGAAGAGATAAGATTGGCTAAATTATCAACATCGTCTAAAAACAATGTAATAGGGACTTTAAAGGGGATTGTAACATTAAAGCCAAGAAAATTTCGAGATTTAAAATATTTTACCTGGTCAATCAAATACTCCGGCTCGGTATCAAATAACAAATATTCTCCCTCAACGCCAACACTTTTCATAGCTGCACTATGAATAATGCCCGACAAAAGAATGCCCCAGAGGATGCCCTATTAACCCAAACTTAACATTTTTTAAATCATTTTGTATCATATAATATATTTTACAACAAAAGTTCAAAAAGTAAAATATGTAACAAAAAAAGCGAGAAGATAAAACCTTACTCGCTTATTCAAATAGGAACTGGCAACTAGCTATTTTGCCAGGAGGTCACCCTCCAAGTATCGTCGCCGCGAGCAGTCTTTACGACCGTGTTCGAGATGGGAACGGGTGGTTTGCTGCCGCTTGGTCACCAGAAATTCTTTTTACATTGAAGATACTCAATGTTTTCTGTACTTTTAAAGTTGCACAATGCAATAAACTCAACGTAACTATCAATTCCATAATAACATAAGTTATAATATCTAGGAAAAGCCCTCGTCCTATTAGTATCAGTCGACTACATGTGTCGCCACACTTCTATCTCTGACCTATCAACCAAATTATCTACTTGGGGACTTACTCGGATTGCTCCGATGAGAGAACTCATCTTATGGTGGGCTTCGTACTTATATGCTTTCAGCACTTATCCGCTCCGAACACAGCTACTGGGCGTTTACCCTTGGCAGGATAACCCATACACTGGAGGTTCGTTCTTCCCGGTCCTCTCGTACTAAGGAAGACTCCATTCAATTCTCTTGCGCACATACCGGATATGGACCGAACTGTCTCACGACGTTCTGAACCCAGCTCGCGTGCCGCTTTAATGGGCGAACAGCCCAACCCTTGGAACGTACTACCGCTCCAGGATGCGACGAGCCGACATCGAGGTGCCAAACCTCCCCGTCGATGTGGACTCTTGGGGAGATAAGCCTGTTATCCCTATGGTAACTTTTATCCGATGAGCGATGGCCCTTCCATTCGGAACCACCGGATCACTATATCCTACTTTCGTACCTGCTCGACTTGTTGGTCTCGCAGTCAAGCTCCCTTTGTGCTATTACACTCAACGGTTGATTTCCGACCAACCTGAGGGAACCTTTGAGCGCCTCCGTTACCTTTTAGGAGGCGACCGCCCCAGTCAAACTGCCTACCAGAAACTGTCCACTACCCTGGTCTTAGAGGGTTTAGTGTTAGAATTCAAATTATCACAGAGTGGTATCTCAACGACGACTCCTCAAAAGCTGACGCCTTTGACTCAATGTCTCCCACCTATACTGCACAATAACAACCCGAATTCAATTTCAAGCTACAGTAAAGCTCAATAGGGTCTTTCTGTCCTGGTATGCGTAATCCGTATCTTCACGGATAATCCAATTTCGCCGAGCCTCTCGCCGAGACAGCGCCCATATCGTTACGCCATTCGTGCGGGTCAGAACTTACCTGACAAGGAATTTCGCTACCTTAGGACCGTTATAGTTACGGCCGCCGTTCACTGGGGCTTAGTTTCGGAGCTTCGAATTGCTTCTAACTCTTCCACGTAACCTTCCAGCACCGGGCAGGCGTCAGCCCCTATACATCGTCTTTCGACTTAGCAGAGACCTGTGTTTTTGGTAAACAGTCGCATGGGCCTATTCACTGCGACTCTATCACGCTCCTTACCGCTTGGGTAATTCACGCTACCAGAGTACCTCTTCTCCCGAAGTTACGAGGTGATTTTGCCGAGTTCCTTAGCGAGAGTTATCTCGCGCACCTTAGTATTTTCTACCAACCTACCTGTGGCGGTTTATGGTACGGATACCTGATATTCTCAAGTGCGAAGATTTTCTTGGAAGTGTGGAATCAACACCTTCAGGTCCGTAGACCCTCCTCATCACGCCTCACGTCTTATCGCCCAAGCGGATTTTCCTACTTGAACTAGCTACACGCTTAAACAGTCACATCCAATCGACTGCGTGTTTATCCTCCTCCGTCCCTCCGCATCTGATAACGACTACCAGATAGTACAGGAATATCAACCTGTCTTCCATCGACTACGCCTTTCGGCCTCGTCTTAGGTTCCGACTAACCCCACGCGGACGAGCCTGCCGTGGGAAACCTTAGGTTTTCGGTGCATTGGATTCTCACCAATGTTTTCGCTACTTATGCCGACATTCTCACTTCTGTCTCGTCCACTAGTCTTTTCAGTCTAGCTTCAACCTACTACAGAACGCTCTCCTACCCAGAATAATAAATTATCCTGCCGCAGTTTCGGTTATATGCTTAGCCCCGTCGTATTTTCGGCGCAAAGTCGCTTGACCAGTGAGCTATTACGCACTCTTTCAAGGGATGGCTGCTTCTAAGCCAACCTCCTGGTTGTCAGAGCAATTTTACCTCCTTAATCACTTAGCATATAATTAGGGGACCTTAACTGACGGTCTGGGCTGTTTCCCTTTGGCCATGGATCTTATCACTCATAGCCTCACTGCCAGATAGTAACTTTATGGGCATTCGGAGTTTGACATGATTTGGTACACAGTTTCTGCGCCCGCATCAAACCAGTGCTCTACCTCCCATAAGATAATTCTGACGCTGTACCTAAATACATTTCGGAGAGAACCAGCTAGCTCTTGGCTCGATTGGCATTTCACCCCTAACCACAGTTCATCCGCTGATTTTTCAACATCAGTCGGTTCGAACCTCCACGTAGTGTCACCCACGCTTCATTCTGACCATGGTTAGATCGCCAAGGTTCGGGTCTATCCCATGTTACTAATCTCGCCCTATTCAGACTCGGTTTCCCTTCGGCTCCGGATATCATCTCCTTAACCTCGCAACATACGATAACTCGCCGGCTCATTCTTCAACAGGCACGCTATCACACTATTAATAGTGCTCTAGCTCGTTGTAAGCTAACGGTTTCAGGTTCTATTTCACTCAGCTTCTCACTGTTCTTTTCGCCTTTCCATCACTGTACTCGTTCACTATCGGTCACTAGCTAGTATTTAGCCTTACCGGATGGTCCCGGCTGATTCAGACAGGGTTTCACGTGCCCCGCCTTACTCGGGATACTCTCAAGAGACTGTTTAATTTAAATTACCGGGCTATCACCGTCTATGGCTCAACTTTCCAGTTGGATTCATCTATCAAACAATTTTTAACTCTTTTTACACTCTGCAAAGTGTAACGAAAGTCCCTCTACCCCTAATGCACAACAATTGCAGTCTATCTCGTACACAAGGTTTAGGCTCTTCCGAGTTCGCTCGCCGCTACTTTCGGAATCATTAGTTTATTTTCTTTTCGTCCTGTTACTAAGATGTTTCAGTTCACAGGCTTTCCTCCTCACGAACTATCTATTCATTCGTGGGTTATGAAGTTTTAACTTCATAGGGTTTCCCCATTCGGATATCTACGGATCAAGGCTTCTTGTCAACTCCCCGTAGCTTTTCGCAGACATGCGCGTCCTTCTTCGGCTGCTAGTACCAAGGCATTCTCCATTAGCTCTTAGTAGCTTTACCTAATTTCATTGATGATTACGCTTATACCTTCAAATATATTTTCTATATTTTCGATATATGCTTATTACATTATGCAATTTTCAAAGTACAAAATAGAATTTCTTCTACGCTTTAGAGCCTTCTGAACTCTAAAAACAAAATAGAAAAGAAAGAATGCCTTTTAATTTAGATCTCCAATACAAAGGTCTCAGACAGCTTTTACCTTTATACCTTCATCAATCTCGACCTGGGATTGAGAAAACTTTTCTCTATTCTCCCTAGAAAGGAGGTGATCCAGCCACACCTTCCGGTACGGCTACCTTGTTACGACTTCACCCCAGTCACCAACCCTGCCTTAGGAGGCTGCTTCCTTACGGTTAGCTCACCCACTTCGGGCGTGGTCGACTTCCATGGTGTGACGGGCGGTGTGTACAAGACCCGGGAACGTATTCAACGCAGCGTGCTGATCTGCGTTTACTAGCGATTCCGACTTCATGGAGTCGAGTTGCAGACTCCAATCCGAACTGAGACTGGCTTTAAGAGATTCGCTTACTCTCACAAGTTCGCTGCTCGTTGTACCAGCCATTGTAACACGTGTGTAGCCCAGAGCATAAGGGGCATGATGATTTGACGTCGTCCTCACCTTCCTCCGGTTTGTCACCGGCAGTCTTATTAGAGAGCTTAATAGCAGCAAGCCACTATCAGCAACTAATAACGAGGGTTGCGCTCGTTGCGGGACTTAACCCAACATCTCACGACACGAGCTGACGACAACCGTGCACCACCTGTCTTGAAGCTCCCGAAGGCACTCCTTGCTTTCACAAAGATTCTTCAGATGTCAAGCCCTGGTAAGGTTCTTCGCGTTGCTTCGAATTAAACCACATGTTCCACCGCTTGTGCGGGTCCCCGTCAATTCCTTTGAGTTTCACACTTGCGTGCGTACTCCCCAGGCGGGATACTTATCGCGTTAGCTTCGGCACTGCAGGGGTCGATACCCGCAACACCTAGTATCCATCGTTTACGGCCAGGACTACTGGGGTATCTAATCCCATTCGCTCCCCTGGCTTTCGTTCCTCAGCGTCAATAATGGCCCAGTGAAGCGCTTACGCCACCGGTGTTCCTCCTGATATCTACGCATTTCACCGCTACACCAGGAATTCCCTTCACCTCTACCACATTCTAGCCTAACAGTATCCAGTGCCGAACCGAGGTTGAGCCCCGGGATTTAACACCAGACTTGCTATGCCGCCTACGAACGCTTTACGCCCAATGATTCCGGACAACGCTTGCACCCTCCGTATTACCGCGGCTGCTGGCACGGAGTTAGCCGGTGCTTCCTCTGTGGGTACCGTCAAATTTCGTCCCCCACTGACAGTGTTTTACACCCCGAAGGGCTTAATCCACACGCGGCGTTGCTGCGTCAGGGTTCCCCATTGCGCAAAATTCCCTACTGCTGCCTCCCGTAGGAGTATGGGCCGTGTCTCAGTCCCATTGTGGCTGATCATCCTCTCAAACCAGCTACTGATCGTCGCCTTGGTGGGCATTTACCCCGCCAACCAGCTAATCAGATGCAGGCTCATCCTTGAGCACCGGAGTTTTCAAGATACTCATTCCAAAGTATCTCATATGGGGTATTAGCAGTCGTTTCCAACTGTTGTCCCCCTCTCAAGGGCAGATTTCCTACATATTACTCACCCGTCCGCCACTTTCCTCTCTAGCAAGCTAGAGATTCTCGTTCGACTTGCATGTATGAAGCACGCCGCCAGCGTTCGTCCTGAGCCAGGATCAAACTCTCCATTGTCAGAAATTATTTTCTAAACAACTTTGAAGTTGTCTAAGACTCATTTCAATTCGCTTGGCTCTCGCCTTTGCGTTGTCTGTCTTCTTTTATTAAAATTAACAGGCATTTATTCTTTCGTCATTATTTTCTATTCTGTTTTCAAAGTTCAAACCACAAAAGAGAAAAATTCATAAACCGGTTATTCGAACCAAGTTTCATATCTCCTTCATCCAACCTCTTTATCATATTTCAAAGAGATTTTTTTGTCAAGAGTTTTTTTCAAAACCCACAAACCTTTTTGTTTCACTCAAGAAACACTCGCTTAATCAGCTTACCTTAAACATTTTTTATTGTCAAGAGCCTTTTCCTCATTCGCTTATCCATAAAGCGAACTCCATAAACATAACTCAAACATTTTTTATTGTCAACATTTCTTTTAACAATCTTTTAAAACCGTTTGGTTTAATTTTATTTCAAAAGTTTTTCAAAGTCAAGTCTTTTTTTTATTAACTTAACACGAACTACTTAAGCATAAAATAAAATTTTATTTTGTCAAGTCTCATTTTTTATATTTTCAAGTATTAATGTTTTGGGCAATCCCACACTCTTTTTTTTAATTCAGAAGGCTATTGTTAAACCTTTTAGCAAACTTCGTTGCTAGTCAAATTAAAAAGTTGTTTCTGTCAATCAGTTTTTAGACTCGAAACTGAACTGTATCAGTCCCAACTCTTATAATATAACTCACACTATTTTAAAAATCAAGTCTTTTTTTTAATTTTTTTTATTATTCTTGAAAACCTTGCAAAACCTTGCTTGTCAGGTTAACATTTTTAATAATTGTAAGTTTCTGCAGCTTTTTTATTTCTTATATATTCTAAAATCGCTCCACCAACTTCCTCATTTGGGTCAAAATTCACATTTTATTTGGCTTTATACTATTTCTTATTAACATGCTACATAAAGGACCAAATGCATCAGGAACTTGTGTTTTTCTATATATCCCTGCCAAAAAAACTTGCACATTGGGACTTTCGCTTTGGTTAAACCGCGATATTGTCGGATATAACTTGTCTGTACCTTTTGTACCGTTTTCTATTAAACAATCAACTATATAAAGCCCTTCTACTATTTCTTTTTCATCTCGTGCCTTCTGCAAAAACTTTTCCATATATGGCAATGCTGCTTCTTTTTGACTTGCTATTTCATTTACAAGTTTTTCATTAAATTTGCAATAGTTTATATTCCCATTTGGCAAAACAGTTTTTTTCCCTATTTCATTTATTCTGTCATCCATCTTTTGGGGTTCGGTTTATTGTTTTGCGATTTAAAGCTTATTTTTTGATAATTTATTATATTTATTAACATTTTATTTTCCTTATGTAAATATGTATGGAGGAATGAATTTTTAATCTCCATTAGTATATTTTCAGCCATGACTTTTAAGTCTTTTACATCTTTTTCTTCTTTCGATTTTTTATCAAATTCACTCATCAATGGTGCTATTGCTGTATTCTTTTTTAGCCTGATAACTTCTTAATTCAACATCGACAAGCTGTTTTTGCATATTATATTCCGTTTTTGCATTTGCGTTGATTACACCAACTTCCCTTATAGCTTCGATACATTTTGTACCAATATATCCAATACTTGTAGTTAAAGTCATGCCTCAAAACAAAAATCCCAATGTCGAATCACAATCATTCACTATCCAGTTATAAAAATGCCCCCTCAAATCATCCACATGCGAATAAAAAGTTGCTTTATTCCCGGGTTTTCCTGCAATTGCCTCTGAAGCTGTATCTGAAATTTTTCTCACTTCATGCTTTATTGTCTTTTTAAACTGCTCAAATTCACCACTATTTTTCATTTTGCCTCTCAATGGTTCAAGATATGCTATCTATTTCTTTGCTATCCGGAGCTAAAGTCACCATAGCGATTTCTTATTTTTTCCATAACATCAAACGGTAAACTTGTTAATTGTGGTTCATTACCGACATCTTTTATAAAATCAGTTACCGTGTTTTTTAATTTACTTTGAAATTGTTTATAATATTTATCAGCTTCCTTTAAATTCTTTTTTGTTATATAAGCCATAATACCCAAACCACCAAGAGTTAAAGCTCCTAAAGCTAAATAAAATATATTATCATTTTTGTTTTTTCTTTTTTTTCTTTTTGCTTTAAAATTAACTTTAGCATCTACATGCTCTTTATCTTTTATTTTCTAAAACATGCTCAAATTTTTTTCGCACATTTTGCCATCATATCTCTTTGTATTTGGACTTTCCCTGCAAAACTGTTTGTTTCAATTTCTATCAATTTGTTTTGAAGTTCAATTTGTGTTTGAGCTTCCTGCTTCTTAACCCATATTGATTTAACGCCATCAACAAAATTTTTGGCAATAAGCCCTATAAATCCAAGCCCAAAAACACCCGTAACACCAATTAAAGTTTTTGTTGAAGGGTTTTGTATAGCCATATATGTTGCAAATATTTTTTCATCATTCAAACATATATTTTTTCTTGGCAACTCAGGCAACTGTCGTTCAAATGCATTTTTTACTTTATTCCTTGCAGAGGCTTTTATCATGCCAGTACATCCTGCAATCAAACCTGACAAGCCCAAAGAACCAAGGCATGTTCCAATAAACACTTTTTTATAGTCCTTATTTGATGTATTTTCTTTGATAAAATTTTTATCATTTATACAAAAATCGCTAACCGTTTCTTCACTTGGAATAATTAAAGAATTATACATATCATTTAAATATCCGGTATTTAAAACTGCGGCATCATTTCCAAGTTTTTTTCTTTTTGTTGCATTTTGAGACATCTTTTTTGCTCACTATTTTGTTGATTAATGTTTATGTTGGCTATGTTGTTTACCATTTTTATTTTTTACCTTTTTTCTTTTTCTTGTTATTTTTAAATAGTTTTTTCACCCAGTCTTTTATTTTGTTTAATTCATTTAACAATTTTTTCTTCTTTGCTAACTTTTTTGATTTTCATGTTTTGTTCAGAATTAGCATTTGCAAACCCAAAAAGTTTAAACAATTTAGTTTTTATTTCGTTAAATTTTTCGGCAATTTGCTTTTCAAAAAAGTTTTTTAATTCATCTATAATTCCTGCAAATCTGTCACATCTTCTTTGAGCATGCCTTTTAACTGTTGAAAAGCGTTATTTACTACATTTTTATGTTATTAAATACATTTTTCAAAAAATTTAAAGCAGGCATTATAACAGTATTTGCAATATTTTTAATGGCTGTCTTAACCCCATCAGGTAATTTATTAAACACGTTTTGCAAAATCGTTTGAATTTTTTGAAGCATGGTATTCATATTTTTATAAAAAAAATAGCGACCTGTTCTTGCATTTTAACAAAATCATTTTTAGCATCAAGTCGTCTTTGTTTTTGTGCTTTAAGCATATTACCTATGGCAAGGCATTGAGCATAGCTCATTTCACCAACTTTGCACTAAAATCCGCTTTTTTTCCGCCGCCACCTCCCATGCCGTTACAAATTGGACATCTCCAATCGGTTTCCATGAGGACACGTTCCCACTCGCATTGGCGACACTTTTGATACTGTCGCCATTTACATATATTCCTTTTATTTATAAATACCATTATTAAAAATCCCTTTCTAAACTTAAGTTTTTGACTTAACTTTTGAAGCGGGATATTCAAGCTATTATTAAATTAAAACCTATATGGCTAAAAAGACTTATAACTGCTCGAAGACCTTCGCCTATAATAACAACTTTAAGCATTCCGACTTTACGGTCGCGGCCCGGCTTGGGAGTTTCACCCAATTTCCTCAAAATTGTTACTTTAAAATTAACACAAAGAGCATGCGCTGTCAAATTAATGTTCTATTTCACAATGTGTCTAAACTAACAGTTTTTTTTATTATCTTTTTTTCTTCATGTTTTTGAATAAATAAAAGCCAATGCGTTGAACACGCGATAGTCTATCTATAAATTATATTCAATATTAAATCGTTTCACCCAGCTTATAACCGTATCAATATTATATGGCTTTGGCAAATATAAATCTGCACCACTTTTTAAAATTGTTTGTTTATCATGAAATATTGTTGTTAAAATAATTTTTGCATCCTGATAAAATGCCATGCTTTTTATTTTTTTACACAAATCAACACCTTCAAAATTCGAAACACTTCCTGCATCAAGTATTATAACAGATGGTTGAAAAGTAGAGTTTTCCAGAATAACTTGACTGTCATTCAAATTCAAAACATTATAGTTGTGCAATTTGCATTGAATTTCCAAAAGCAAAGACAAAGGTTCATCTTTTTCAATAATCATAACATTATTATTGTATTTTTTTTCAACAACCGAATCATTTGCAGCAAGCTGATGTCTTTCAATTAAATAATTTGACTCATCTTTCAAGGTAGCAAGCTTATTTATATAAACAAGGGCATGCAAAAGTTCGTTTATATTTGTATATTTTTTTATAACTGTTTATGACCCCACCTATATACATTTTTACAAATGAAGTTTTTGTTTCTTCAAAAACATCACCTTTCATAATCAAAAAACCACGACTGACATCATTTTTTTGCATAAAACTTTTCTTTAACCTTATTAAAAGCATATATCATATATTTTGCAATATTTTCAATTTTGCTTTGAGATGTTATAACCAAAAAACTGCTATCTTGAATGAAATGCCCCAAATAATCCTTTTTGTCCAGACAAGAACTCAAAATAGCACACAAAGTTTGAAGCATTTTTGAATATGCAATATCACCATACAAATCTTTATAGGAGTCAATATTTTTTATGGTTATATAAAGATAAGAATAGCCTACATTGTCGTTTAAGGTACGTTTTAAAATTTTGGTTGTAATTTTATTTCCAAAAAGCATGGTAATGTCATTCAACTGGCTTTCAAAAGTTCTTCTTAAATGAGCTTTAAGCCGTCCTATAAATTCAAAAATTCAATAGGCTCCGGAAAATAGTCATCGGCTCCGGAATTTAGAACTTTCAATTTGTCATTGATATCATTTGATTTTGACAAAGCAACAACACAAGGTCTTGTTTTGGTATTTATAGCTCTTATAGTTTCAATGTTTTGAGCCATGTCTGTTCCAAGACTATCTGAAATCAAGATAATTTCAGGCTCGTGATTTAATATTATTTTTGTGCTTCGTCCATGCTTTTTTAAATGAAACACCGAAAAATTATTTTTTAATAATATTTTCTTATACTTTGTAGACATGACATCCCGATTGTCAATCAAAAGCACAACGTTTGTAATCATTTTGCCACATCCTCACTTGACAATTTTCGGTTTATTTCATCATTTGGATTTAAAGTGCAAAAAGAAATGCAAAAAACACAACCTTTTGGAAGGTTTGCATGACAAGTTATATCGCCATTCATTTTTTCCATAATATTCTTCGCAATATAAAGTCCAAGCCCGCTGCCTTCGACATTTTGCGTGTTCAAATTTTCCAATCTGGTAAATTTGTCAAAAATTTTATCCTTATTTTCTTCGCTAATTCCACAACCTTCATCACAAATAGAAACAATACACTTTTTCTTCTCCATTTTCAAAGCAGGTTTTAAGTATTATTTCAATTTTTGAACAAGAAGGTGAGTATTTACAAGCATTATCCAAAATATTAACAAGCACTTGCTGAGTTTTTTTCAACATCTGCCCATACATGTGGCACTAAATTGTTTTTATTAAACACAAATGAATAATTCGGATGTTTAATTTTTACAAGTTGAATACAGTTTTCAATAATTTCATTTATATTAAAAGACTTAAAAATAAAAGTATCAGCTTCTTTGTTGTATTTTGACGACATCAACATATTTTCAACAAGATGAATAAGTCTGTTACTTTGTTCATCAATAATTTTTAGAAACTTAATTTTTGTTCATCACTTAACTTGTCATAAGCGTTAATCATCGTTTGTGCAAACCCACGAATGGAAGTCAAAGGAGTTCTCATTTCGTGAGACAAAAGCTGCAAAAAATCATTATATTTGTTGTCTAGCTCACTATTTCCCATATAAAAATATTATAACATTTTATATTAACTTTTGTAAATAATTATAAAATTTCTAAAATTCAAGATTAAAATATACTTTATATATATAAGGTATATAGCAAACGAGTAAATTAATGACGATTAATTTCCAACAAGTAAATAATAATCCTTTGTTGTAGGTCAAGTTAGCGAGTCCTACAACACTGGTGTGTCTGTTGGAGATATAAAGGAGCTTTATGAATTATTAGGTTACACCGAAAGTGAAGACATGGCATCTCAACTTTTGTCAACTGCCGGATTTAGTCTGATAGGTGCAGCTCCTGAAGTTATAAAAAGCGTTAAATATCGTGATGATGTTCGTGCTGCATATCGTATAGCAACAAGCGTAACCGATAATAAATTTGAACAATTTAATTTAAGCAATCGTTTTGAAGACTTGTTAATTGGTGAAACAAAAGCTTATAATAGAGCAAATGGAAAGACTTTTTGGGGCAAAATAAAAAGTTGGTGGAACCAATCATCTACTAAAAGTGCAGGTGCAACATCTTCTCCACCATCTTCCACTTTAACAAAAACAAACATGGCAACTAACGGAGTAATTCACCAAGCTTTAAATATAACAAAAGATGAAAAAGGAGTTAATATAGACATAACAGGCTTCAAAGTTGTAGAAAAAGGAAGCACTACTAATGCCAAGCAAATGCAAACCAATATGCAAACAGTTTCTCAAAAATTAGCAGAGACTGCAGGAGGAAATATAGCTAAGGTTCAAACAATAAAGGATTTAAATAATATTTCTGATAAAACAATTAATGAAGCAGCAAAGGCACAACTAGCATTAGATACTGCTGATGATACAACAAAAGCTTTAGGCAAAGCAGCAAGTGCTTCGGTATCCAATATAAAAACAGTTTCTAAATCCGTTGCCAAAGAAGCTTTTGGCGGTGTTGGACTTTTGATAACTGCAATAACAGGGCTAACAACAGAATTACCAAGCATTGTAACAGCATTTAAACAAAATTCAAATGAAGGTTGGGCTCAACTTGGAAAATCAGCAGCAACAATTGCAATTAGCGATGTCGGATGTTCTGCTGCCGGTCAAATTCTTGGTGGCACTCTCGGTTTCGCTCTTGGTGGACTTTTGGGATCTGTCGGAGCTTCAATAGGTGGAGCAATTGGAAAAACAATCGGTGCTTCTGTCGGTTCAATTTTAGGTCGCAAACTTTCATCTTGGATTTTCGGCAAATCTACAACTGAAAAACAACAAGACGAACAAATCGAAGAACAAGCACAAACAGTTGCTAGCTCTCAAATAAATTTACAATCATTTTTAGCTCAAGCAAAACAACAAGCAGCTTCTGAAACTGATTCAAAAAAAGCTCAACAAATAAACGCTAAAATTCAAGCAATTGAAAATAAGCTCACTTCTAACGTTACAACAAATGCTGCTCAAAATGCAAATCCATTTGTAACTGTTCAATAACTCTAATATAGCAAAACGAAAGGATTACACTTGATGAACAAAGACTTAATTGAAAATATTTTTTCTTTTATACTTGCAATAGTTTTTAATCAAAATCAACATAATACACAATGATGACTCTTTTAAACGTAAAAAATAAAACAGAAGATAAAAAAGCAAAGAGGAAAATATCTGTTTTAAAACACTTAAGTAAAAAATTTAGTTAATAAATTTAAAAAATTAAATTAAAGCGGTATATTTAACTGTTGACCAAGTTGAAGTTTATTTGGGTCTGTCATATTTTTTTTTTTTTAATAAAATCAGGAGAACCGAACATACCTTCGATTTCTTCAAGAATTGCTGAAGGCTTACGAACATTGTTCTTTTGTGCTGCACGTTTTTGTGCTTCCATATCTTTCTCTTCTGATGCGTGAGTAAGATGATAGAAACCAGTACCTGCAGGAATCAAACGACCAATGATTACGTTTTCTTTCAAGCCTCTGAGCATATCCTTCTTTCCATCGACTGCAACTTCTGTCAAGATTCTTGTCGTTTCTTGGAAAGATGCTGCTGAAATGAAACTTTCGGTATTCAAAGATGCCTTTGTGATACCCAACAAGACTGATTCGAATGCTGCCGGAGTTCCGCCTGATTCTTCTACCGCCTTGTTTTCTGCTTCGATTTCTTTGAGTTCAAGGAATTCACCGGGAAGAAGTTTCGTATCGCCTGATTCAAGAACTTTAACCTTCTTGGTCATTTGTCTTACGATAACTTCAACGTGTTTATCCGCAATTTCAACACCTTGTGAACGGTAAACTCGTTGAACTTCGTCTACCAAGTATTGTTGAGCAGCCTTCGATACCGTTCAATCTGATGATATCATGCGGGTTCATCGGGCCACCTGTCAATGCTTGACCAATGTGAATGTCTTGACCGTTGTTTACAACAATAGTTGAATCAATCGGATATTTGATTTCGTGTCTGCCTGTGTCGTTAACGATATACAATGAAGGAACTTCATCTTCGATAACGATTTCAGCCTTGCCTTCGATTTCGGCAACAATCGCTGAATCTTTCGGTTTTCTTGCTTCCAAAAGTTCTTCAACTCTCGGCAAACCTTGAACGATATCGCCTGTCTTTTGTCTTTCAAATACCAATGTTGCAAGCATATCACCACGGAGTACCAATGCACCGTTTCCGATTTGAAGCATTGTACCAGGGCTAATTAAGTAAGGACGTCCTTTTCTGATTTTTACGCCGTCTTTTCAACAGCAACAACCAAACCTGAAGCGTCTGTTACTTCGCCATCTTCGCCAATGACTGAATCCATCTTGACGAATTGTCCCTTCTTAACGGTTGCTTTCTTAACTGGGATTGTTTTTTCGAAACTATCTGATACCAAAAGCAAACGTCTGACATCTTCGCCCTCTGCGTTAAGGCTTACAACACCGTCTTTAATTGCCAAAACTCTCGTCTTTGCAACTGGTGTTTTCGAATCGATGATTTGTCCGTTTTCAACAAGCAATTCTGTTTGCATTGATTGCATCATCTTTGCTTGTCCTTCCATTTCACGTCTGATAATCAAAGTTTCAAGAACTACAACCTTGAGGTTGTTATTCTTATCAAGTTCGACCATACCTTTCAAGTGACCAAGGTAGCCTTGCATTTGCAATACCAAACTTGTCTTGGTAAGTGCCGCACCGTCATAGTTACGAACTCTTTGACCGTCTTTATATTGAAGTTGTGTAACAGGAACAATATCGATTGATTCGTCTGTTGAGTCAAATTTAATTGATACTTCCTTCGGATTGATTTGGAATTTTTGAACAGGACGTACCAAGATTTGGATAGGCTTATTAGTCATTGTTTCTTCATCAAGTGTAAGTTCAACATCTTCTGCTGTATCGTCTAAATCAATGTTGTCACTTTCTGAATCCATAATCGTTACGATAGACAATTCTTTAGCCTTGATTTTCGGTGCAATCAATGTACCTGCTTCTACGAGTTCGCCTTCATCAACCTTTAAGTCATTAATGCTTGAAAGAGTATGAATTTCACCCGGAGTGATGACTACTTCGTGAATACAATCATTGAATTCTCTGATTTCAACAATACCGTCAATGTTAGTATACAAGTCTTTAACAACTTCGGTACCTGCCGTAACGTATGTACCTGTTTCAACCATTTTCAATGATGAATCTTTACCTGCCAATTGGTGAATTTCATCAGGAATAAAGATAACTTCACCGGGTTTTGTAATGATTTGGTTTTCGTCAACTTCAATACCGTTGTATCTGATTTCACCGCTTGATGAAACAGTGTGTTCATCATCGATAAGTTCTGCAATAATCATACCGTTTTCAACTACCGTATCGATAGGTGATTTAACGATGTATTTTTCGCCGGTTTCTTCAACTGTCCAGATTTGTTCCTTCTTAGTTGATTCAAATGTAGCGTTTGCAGGAAGGATTGATGCAATTACGATTGTCAATTCTTTACCAGAAACAATCTTCTTGATTTTCTTTCCTTCAAATTTAACTTCTTCAACTTTAAGTGAATCATTAACTCTAACTTCACCACCGTGTTCTGATGCGATGTTAATTTCTGCTAATTTTTCACCGGTTGAAATTTTTTGTTTGTCTTCAACAAGGATTTTTGAACCACCTGGGAGGTTGTATACGTCGCCACCCAACACCCAAATAATACCATTTTTGTTTGCTGTTCTTGAAACGTTTCCTTGTCTGTCTTTCTTTTCATCAGCAACGAAGTCCTCAAATCTGATTTCACCAGAAAGGTCTGATGTAATATCCTTCGTAGCCTTTTCTGTCAAACGGTTACTGTCAACAGCACTTTGAGGTGCGTATTCTGCAAGGAGTTGACCTTTTTTAACCTTATCACCTTTTTTAACCATCAATTTTGAATGGCCGGGGATATGATATTTATAAGTTCTCTTTTCCGTTTTAAGTTCGATATCGCCTTCCGTAATAGTAACGACAACTTCATCTCCGTGTCTGGTTCTTTCGTTTTTCGTTCTGATATCTGAAATAATTTCACCGTCGTCGCTCGCTTCAACGTGCTTCATAGCACCTTTTACAGCAACAGCACCACCGGTGTGGAAGGTTCTCATTGTAAGTTGTGTACCTGGTTCACCGATTGATTGAGCAGCGATAATACCGATTGCTTCACCGACATCTACTGTCTTTTGAGTCGTCATCGCCCAACCGTAACACTTTTGGCAAATGCCGTATTCGAGTTCACAAGTCAAAGGAGATCTCATCTTCAATTCTTTCAAATTGAGGTGAGCAATTTTCTTAACGTCATCTCTGTTGAGAGTTGTGTTCTTTTCAATAATAACTTCACCGTTTTCATCAACGATGTCTTGAGCAACCGTTCTGCCCAAAAGTCTGTCAATCAAAGGAACGATAACTTTGTCACCGTCCATAATCGGTTTCATGTTGATATAACGTTCCGTACCGCAATCTACGTCACGAACGATTACGTCTTGTGCAACATCAACCAAACGTCTTGTCAAATAACCTGAGTCTGCTGTTTTCAATGCGGTATCTACAAGACCTTTTCTTGCACCGTAAGATGAAATGATGTATTCGGTAACGCTCAAGCCTTCTTTGAAGTTTGCTCTAATCGGCAAGTCGATGATTTGACCTTGTGCGTCAGCCATCAAGCCTCTCATACCAACCAACTGTGAAACCTGTGAGAGGTTACCTCTTGCACCTGAGAACGCCATCATATAAACTGAGTTTAATCTATCAAAGTTTGATACAACGTTTTCAGTAAGTTTCGCCGTCGTTTCTGACCAAGTGTCAATGACCTTTGTATATCTTTCAACTTCGGTAATTTCACCCTTTAAGTAGCGGTGTGTTGATTTTTTGATTTCTTCATCTGCCGCTTCCAAAAGGTCTTTCTTGATAGGCGGAACGGAAAGGTCTGCGATTGTGATTGTAACACCTGCTTTTGTTGCATACTTATAGCCCAAATTTTTGATGTTATTCGCAAGGTCTGCCGTCTTTGCACCGCCCCATTCGAGATACATTTGAGCCAATAAATTCGCAAGTGACTTTTTGTTCATCTGCTCATTTATGAACTCAACGTTCTTCTTCATATTTTTATTTGTTAAAGTATCCATTATTATATCACCTTAAATTTTAACTACGTTGACAAAAGAGATTTTCTGATTGTTTCATTGAAGATAATTCTTCCGACCGTAGTTTCAAATCTCTTGTTGTTTTCATCACGAACTACAATCTTTTCGTGTAATTTGATTACACCGCAATCATAAGCAGAAATTGCGTCATCGTAGTTGTAGAAGTAATGTAATGTATCCGAAACATCTTCTCTCATCAAGGTCAAGTAGTATACACCCATGACCATATCTTGAGAAGGTGTAATAATCGGTTTACCTGTTGCAGGTGCCAAAATGTTGTTTGTTGCTAACATCAACATTCTTGCTTCCGCTTGTGCTTCGATTGACAACGGTACGTGAACAGCCATTTGGTCACCGTCGAAGTCGGCGTTGAATGCCGTACATACCAACGGGTGCAACTGAATTGCTCTACCTTCAACCAATTTCGGTTCAAATGCTTGAATACCTAATCTGTGAAGTGTCGGAGCACGGTTCAACATTACAGGGTGTCCGTCGATTACTTCTTCCAAAATATCCCAGATGACCGGATCTGAACGTTCAATCTTCTTCTTAGCCGATTTGATATTTTGAACATGTCCTCTTTCGATAAGTTTGTTAACTACGAAAGGTTTGAAAAGTTCGATTGCCATTTCTTTCGGCAAACCGCATTGGTTGAGGCTCAATTGAGGACCTACAACGATTACGGAACGACCTGAGTAGTCAACACGTTTACCCAAAAGGTTTTGTCTGAAACGACCTTGCTTACCTTCAATGATGTTGCTTAATGATTTCAAAGGTCTGTTGTTCGGACCGACTACCGTTCTTCCACGTCTGCCGTTATCGATAAGTGCATCAACCGCTTCTTGTAACATACGTTTTTCGTTTCTTACAATAATTTCAGGTGCACCCATTTCGAGCAATCTTTGCAAACGGTTATTTCTGTTGATAACACGTCTGTACAAGTCGTTCAAATCAGATGTTGCAAATCTTCCGCCGTCTAATTGAACCATAGGTCTCAAGTCCGGAGGAGTTACAGGAAGTACATCCATAATTAACCAAGTAGGATCAGTGTTGCTTGCGAGCATTGATTCCATTAATCTCAATCTCTTGATTAATTTTGCTTTTCTTTGTACTGAACCGCCTGCTGATTGAAGTTCTTCACGAATTTGTGCTGCAGCGTCTGACAATACGATTTCTCCAAGCAATTCTTTGATTGCTTCTGCACCGATGCCGACTCTAAGTTCACTTTCTTCGTGTTCCATCATAAAGTCTTCATATTCTTCTTCTGACAATAATTGAAATTTCTTGAACTCAGTATCTGCTGGGTCAATTACAACATAACTGTTGAAATAAATGACTTGTTCCAAATCTTTAAGAGTCATATCAAGGAGTAAACCGAGGTAACTCGGAATACCCTTCAAGAACCAGATGTGGCTAACAGGAGCAGCAAGTTTAATGTGCCCCATTCTGTGACGTCTTACCTTTGAATCGGTAACTTCGACACCGCATCGTTCACAAATGATACCTTTATGTCTTACTCTTTTATATTTACCGCAATAACATTCCCAGTCCTTTGTAGGTCCGAAAATTCTTTCACAGAACAAACCGTCACGTTCAGGTTTCAACGTTCTGTAGTTAATAGTTTCCGGCTTTGAAACTTCGCCGTATGACCATTTAAGAATTCTCTCGGGAGATGCGATGCTGATTCTTATATAATCAAAATAATCTATACTTGTGGACATTACTAATTGTCTCCTTTATTTACTATTCTTTGAACGATGATGATGCGTCAAAGAAATTGATATTCAACAAATCGGAATCCATATCCGAAAGAACTCTCTTAGGTGCTGCTTTTCTGATGTCATCAGAATCAGACATAAGATTTACTTCTTCGCCGCCCTTCTTAGCAACCGTGATATCCAAACCGATTGATTGAAGTTCTCTTACGAGTACCTTGAATGATTCAGGGATACCAGGTCTCGGGATATTGTCGCCCTTAACGATTGCTTCATATGCTCTTGAACGTCCGTTTACATCATCAGACTTAATTGTGAGCATTTCTTGAAGAACGTATGCTGCACCGTAAAGCCTTCGAGTGCCCAAACTTCCATTTCGCCGAATCTTTGTCCGCCGAATTGAGCTTTTACCACCCAAAGGTTGTTGTGTAACGAGTGAGTATGGACCTGTTGAACGTGCGTGGATTTTATCATCTACCAAGTGAACAAGTTTCAAGAAGTAGATAAGTCCGACTGCTACCGGTCTGTCAAATGGTTCACCGGTTCTGCCATCCATAAGGATTACTTTACCGTCTTCTCTAACCCAATCACAACCTGAGTCTTTGATACCTTTTAAAAGTTCCTCTTTAGTTGCTTTTTCTGATTGGTTAGCACCATACATTTCATCGAATGAAGGTGATTCATAATATTCGCCCGTCAAGTATGCTGCCAAGCCCAACAAACATTCGTAAGTTTGACCGATGTTCATACGAGAAGGTACGCCGAGCGGGTTAAGTACGATATCTACAGGTGTTCCGTCCGGCAAGAAAGGCATATCTTCTCTCGGAAGAATTCTTGATACGATACCTTTGTTTCCGTGACGACCTGAAAGTTTATCACCTACTGAAACTTTACGTTTTTGAGCGATGTAAACTCTGATTACAGTATTTGCTCCGGGCGGAAGTTCATCGCCTTTTTCTCTGTCAAATACCTTAACATCGACAACACGTCCGCCTTCACCGTGAGGTACACGAAGTGAATTGTCTTTTACATCTCTTGCTTTTTCAGCAAAGATTGCTCTCAACAATTTTTCTTCCGGCGGGTGTTCTGATTCGCCTTTCGGAGTAACTTTACCGACCAAAATATCATCGGCATATACTCTCGCACCGATTCTGACGATACCTCTTTCGTCTAAGTGACGAAGTGAATCTTCAGAAACGTTAGGAACTTCTCTTGTAATTTCTTCCGGTCCTAATTTTGTTTGACGTGCGTCAATTTCCAATTTTTCAATGTGGACTGAAGTGAAGACATCATCTTGAACCAATCTTTCCGAAATCAAGATAGCATCTTCGAAGTTATAGCCTTCCCACGGCATATATGCCGCAAGAATATTTTTACCAAGTGAAAGTTCACCGAAGTGAGTTGAAGCACCGTCAGCAAGCACATCGCCAGCCTTGATTGCTTGTCCAACCTTAACAATCGGTTTTTGGTTGATACAAGTATCTTGGTTACTTCTTACATATTTCATAAGTTGATATCTGTGAAGTTTTCCTGCGTTATCTTTAATAGTAACTTCTTCACCAACAACTCTGTCAACAACACCGTCTACCTCTGATACAACGACCATACCCGAGTCTTTTGCGGCTCTCTTTTCAAGGCCTGTACCAACTACCGGTCTGTCAGTAATCAAAAGCGGAACTGCTTGACGTTGCATGTTTGAACCCATCAAGGCACGGTTAGCATCGTCGTGTTCGATGAACGGAATAACTGATGTTGCAACTGAAATAATCTGAATAGGTGACACACCGACAAAGTCAACTTTGCTTGAATCATCTTCTGTAAATTCAGATTTGTAACGTACAGGAACTTTTTCGAACTTGAATGTTCTGTCTTTGTTCAATGCAACGTCACCAGGAGCAACACGGAAGTTTTCTTCTTCGTCTGCTGACATATAGTGAACTTCTTCCGTTACCTTGCCGTCTTTTACCGCAAAGTAAGGAGTTTCAATAAAGCCGTAATCGTTAACTCTTGCGTGTGTAGCAAGTGAACCGATAAGACCTGCGTTCGGACCTTCAGGAGTTTCAATCGGGCAAAGACGTCCGTAGTGTGAAGGGTGAATATCACGAACCGCAAATCCGGCTCTTTCTCTGACCAAACCTCCGGGTCCTAATGCTGAAATACGTCTCTTGTGAGTCAATTCAGCAAGCGGGTTTGTTTGGTCCATAAATTGTGACAACTGTGATGAACCGAAGAATTCTTTCAACGCTGCAACAAGCGGTTTTGTGTTCAACAAGTTCAACGGCGTCAATGACTCTGAATTTTGCAAAGTCATTCTTTCCTTAACAATTCTTTCGATACGGCTCAAACCTACTCTGAATTGGTTTTGGAGCAATTCACCGACTGAACGGACACGTCTGTTTCCGAGGTGGTCGATGTCATCGCAACTTCCTTCATCGTAAGTCAAGTTAATCAAATATTCGATTGATGATACCAAATCTTCCGTTGTCAAAGTTCTTTGAGTTGCAGGAATGTTCAAGTTCAACTTTTTGTTGAGTTTGTAACGACCTACACGACCTACGTCGTATTTCTTTTCATCAAAAAATCTTGCATCAAGAATTTGCTTACCGCCAAGTGGTGACGCAGGGTCGCCCGGACGCAATTTCTTGTAAACTTCAATCAATGCATCATCTTGTGTTTCTGTTGTATCTTTATCCAATGTTTTCTTCAAAAATTCAAAGTGGGTAAAGCGTGATTCCATTTCAGCAACGGATAAACCTAATGCTTTCAACAATGTTGTTGCCAAAATCTTTCTGTTTTTATCGATTTTGACATGAACTATATCATTCGCATCAGTTTCAATCTTCAACCATGCCCCTCTGTTAGGAATCAAAGTTGCGTTGTATAAACGTTTACCGGTCGGAGAGATTTCTCTCTTAAAATATACGCCCGGAGAACGTACGATTTGCGAAACGATAACACGTTCCGCACCATTGACGATAAATGTACCTTTGTCAGTCATCGTCGGGATATCACCGATATACACTTCTTGTTCTTTGATTTCGCCGCTGTCACGGTTAACCAAACGAACCATAACTCTCAACTGTTTTGCATAAGTTGCGTCATGTATTCTTGCTTCTTCGATAGTGTATTTCGGATTGTCGAATGTATAATTCGGTAAGAAGTGCAACTCCAAACGACCCGTATAGTCTTTAATCGGAGAGTATGAAAGAAATTCTTCCTTCAAACCTTCAGTCAAAAACCACTCAAAGGATTTCTTTTGGACTTCAATCAAGTCCGGCAAATAATCCAAACGAGTCTTGGGTATCCCCATCGGCGTTACTCTTTATAGTGACGGTAATTTATGTTTTAAAGAAAAAATTGAACAGTTTAAGGACACTCCGCTTGACATTATGGAGAAAAAAAACCCCTTGAGTTTAATATTGAAATCGACAAACGCGTTTTAAAAGCTGTCATATCACCAATGTTTTCAAAAAGTCAGGATTATTTAGGTTATATAATCGTTTTGATTGACGTCACAAAAGAAGTTGAAATTGACAAGATGAAAAGTTCCTTCATTTCAAATGTATCACATGAACTTCGCACACCTGTTACTGTTTTAAGAACTTATGCCGACACTTTATATAATCATTCTTCTGAATTTGATGAAGAAACAAAAAATGAATTTTTGGCAACATTAAACAAAGAAACAGACCATTTGCACAGAATGGTCAATGAAATACTGGATTTTTCAAGACTTGAAGCTCCAAATATTGTTTTACATAAAGAATTTTGTGATATAAGTACTATTATTGAAAGTTCAATTGACTCTATGCAAATTCTTGCCGAGGAAAAAGGTCTTCATTTCTCAGTTTTAAAAGAAGACAACTTACCAAATGTCTTTATCAATGTTCAAAGTATTGAAAGAGCCTTAAAAACTTGATATCCAATGCTATTAAGTATTCAAACAATAATGATAAAATTAAAATAAGAGCGGAAGTTTCAAAAAGACCCTCAATATCTTGAAATTTCTGTTATTGACAATGGCATTGGAATTGAAGAAAAACATTTGAGCAAAATTTTTGACAGATTTTATCGTGTTGAAAATGCCACTCATTCTATTAAAGGAACAGGGCTTGGATTACATCTTGTGAAAATAAGTGTGGAAAAAAACACAATAACGGTTTTGTTAAGGTTAAAAGCAAAATCAACGAAGGTTCTACTTTCTCTATTCTTCTTCCAACCTTTGACACTACTAATTTAAACAAAAAAAGAGGTTATTTGATTATGCTCTATGACGTTGCATTTACAAAAAAATCTTCAGATTTCAAAATCGCTTTTGAAATATCGTTTTTTAACGACAACAACAATAGCATTAATTATTCTGAACAATTTGAAGATTTCTTACAACGTTTGGAAAATACGAAAAATATTCAAGCTGATTTAATCTCGATAAAGTTTAATTTATCCTTAAAAGATTTTGATAAAGCAATTTGAATATGTAAAAAAGCAACAGATATTTTAAACAAATATAATAAACCTTTAATTTTAAGAGGCTGCAACAATGAAAAGCTTGATATTGTTTTGTTAAATTTTTTAGCCACAAATGTTAAAAACAATCTATTATTGCTTTTGCACAAGAAGCAAATTATCGAGAAATAATCCCTACAATAATAGAAACTTCGCACAAAATTGTTTTGAGAACACCGATTGATATAAATTTAGCTAAAGAACTTAATATTTTATCACTTGATATGGGATTAAAAAAGATAAAATACTTATTGACACAGATACAGGCGGTTTGGGATACGGCTTGGATTATGGTTATTCTATGATGGAAAAAGTGAAACTTGAAGCATTGAAAGGTGATGAAATGCTTGATTTTCCAATTATTTCATTTATTGGAGAAGAAGTTTCAAAAGCTAAAGAATTGAAATCTGACAGTTTCGATGACAATTGGGGAGAAATTGATAAGCGTGTTGATTTGTGGGAAATAACTGCCGCTTCTTCAATCATTGCCGCAAATGCAAACATTGTCGTTGTTTGCAAATCAAACACCGTTAAAACACTCAATGAGGTATTGAAATAATGAATGCTATTGAAATATTTAAACACTTACCCGGTGGGAAAAAACTGAAAATGCTAACTGCAAAAATGTGGTTTTCCAACTTGCATGGCATTTGCTGTAAAACTTGCCTCAAAAAATACCCAAATTGAAAAGTGTCCTTTTGTTTCAACGGAATTACGACAATTGTTTGAAGAAGCAAACATCATCCAACAACATGAAATAAACTTGGGAAACGATATTAAAGCTGGCGGTGAAACTGTTATGTTTCGCCATGAAAAAACTTTTGTAAACCCAACTTGCTTTTATATAACTTTGTTTTCGGATGATATTAATTTTAATAGTAAACTTAATGAAATTGCAAATTACCAAATTGAACGTGTCGGTGAAACTTTCAGAATTGATGGAATTTATCTTATTGATAAAGGAAATGTAAAAAATGCAATTGAAAAAATCAAAGCTCAAAAATTAAACATAATTTTAAAAAACAGAAAATATAGCCAGTGCATTTGAAAATATTGATGAAATCGTGGTTGAAGCAAATGAATTTTCAAATATAAATAAGAAAAATACTATAGTTGTTTCATCAGACAACATTGAAACTTTAAGTCAAAAAGTGATATAGTTCAAAAAGAAGGTTTCAAATCTTTTGATTTTAAAATATGAAAACATTGAACACAAAAACATAAAGAAGGTTGTAGATGATTTAACTAATATAAGATTTGAAGCGATTGAAAATAAAAATCAGTCGTTTGCTTTTCCTGTTATGACAAGGATTGTTGAACAGGATATAAATAAAGTTGCATTGATTGCAAGTTTGCTCATTTGTCGATATTCAAACATTATCGTTTTTGATGTTTTTGACAAATCTTTGTTTTCCGGCTTGTTTACTTTGAGGCAGAACATTTTTTACAAACCCTCAAAAACCGCTTCAAGTCGAAAGTAAAATATATGAAATAAATAATCCGAAAGAAAATCTGGACAGAGCAATTGTGGTTATGACAACGAATTTTGCCTTGACGTATTTTGCAGTAGCTAATGAACTTGAATCACTTGATACACCGTTTTTCCTTCTTATTACACCATCAGATGGAATGAGTGTTTTAACAGCTTGGTCTGCTGAAAAATTTACAGCGGACATGGTGAAAAAAAATGGTCAATGAAAACGAAATATTGAATGGCTTAAGACATAAACTTATTGTTATTCCGGGGCTTCTTGCAAGTATGAAAGAAGAACTTGAAGAAATTTTGCCAAATTGGAAAATAATTGTAGGAACAAATGAAGCCTTTGAAATTCCTCAGTTCATTGAAAAACTAAACAGTAAACTTATAAACGTATAAACTATTTCTTATGGTGTTAAATTTATATAAATATCGTTAAAAATACGGTATATCAAGTTGTAGTCGAAAAGATAACTGTTGTTTTGAGGTGTAATTTTAAGCTCACTTACATTTGATGTGACTTTGACAACTTGCGCCAAAAAACTCTCTTCCATAAGCACTAAAAAAGAATATAGCCGCTTCTTGACTGAATTTCAAGGATTTTATATTTTGCACTTGAAACCGCAGACAACGTCAAATAAAATAAACTTTCCTCGTCAATTTTGTAGTTTCTTATGCAGTCATTATAGTTGACATAAGGTGATGCAGCGACTCCATTTGGCACTGAAGCACTGTTTGCAAAAGCTTTGTCGTTAAAAATAAGACAAAAACAAAATAAAAATATTATAACAAAACATTTTTAATCATCGACAAATCCTTAAATTTAATCTTTCATCCAACTTTCACCCAAATTAACATCAACTACAAGAGGAACTTTCAACGGTTGATTGAGTTCCATAGCCTCAACAACCATATTTTTTACAATATCAACTTCACTTTTTAATACTTCCAAAACCAATTCATCATGCACTTGGATAATCATTTGGGATTTCAAATTATTTTCTTTTAATTTTTATTTAAATCAATCATCGCAAGCTTAATCAAATCAGATGCAGTACCTTGAAGTGGCGAATTTATTGCAGCTCTTTGGGCAAACTCCTGTATTTGTTTATTTGAACTTGTTAATTCGGGTAAATACCGTTTTTCTTCCATATAAAGTTTGAGCATATCCATGATTTAATGCAAAATTTATATTATCATCCATATATTTTTTAACATTTTTGTATGTTTCAAAATATTTATCAATAAAATTTTGAGCATCGTCTTTTGAAATGTTTAAAGCACTTGCCAAGCCATACTTTGTTTGCCCATATACAATACCAAAATTGACAGCTTTAGATGACGTCGCATGTCTTTTGTAACATCTTTTAAATCAACACCATAAACTTTTGAAGCAGTAAGTGAATGGACATCTTGATTATTTTTAAAAGCTTCAATTAAATTTTCATCATTTGAAAATGAGCCAAAAGCCTCAATTCAATTTGGGAATAATCAGCTGACAAAATAAGAGATGTTTCTTTATCCCTTGGCACAAAAGCTTGTCGTATCTTTGCACCTATTTCCGTACGAATTGGAATGTTTTGCAAATTTGGATTAGTGCTTGAAAGCCTTCCTGTGTTTGTCGCAAACTGATTATATGTTGTATGTATACGCTTATCTTTTTATATTTATCAATTTTGGTAAAGCTTCAATATATGTACTTTTTAGTTTCATCAAATGGCGATACTCAAGGATTTTTGAAGCTATTTCATAGTTTTCTGCCAATTGCTCCAAAAACTTTTGCATTTGTTGAGTTTTTGGCAGACTTTTTACCTTTTAACTTTCAAATTCAATTTATCAAACAAAATTTCACCAACTTTTTTTGGGGAGTTAATATTAAACTCTTCTTCCGCAAGCTCAAAAATTCTATTTTCAATGCCTTTTGCCGTTTGAGAAATGTCAACATTGAGTTTTTCGAGATATTCAACGTCAATACTTACACCGTTTTGCTCCATAATTGAAAGCACAAAAGCCAGTGGCAATTCAATGTCAAATAATATATTCTTTTCAACTTCATTTAACTTTTCAAGCCAAAAATGAGTCAATGCATAAATGGCATAAGCGTTTTGACAACCATAACATTTATATTTATCTAAATTTAATTCACAAAACTTCAATGCATTTTTTCCACGTCCCAAAATGTCTTCGCTTGAATCAATAATATAATCTAAATTTTCCTGAGCTTGTGAACTTAATAAATGACGCCTGTTTGCATCATATACATAAGAAGCAAGCACAACATCAAAAACAATACCCTCTACTTTTTATATCATATCGGTTCAAAACATTAAGGGCAAACTTTATATTGCTTCCCTGTTTTTTTTACAACTTGCATTTTCAAAAACAGGTTTCAACAAGTTCAACATTTTGTTTAAATCTATCTCAAAACATTCACTATGATTTAAAGGCAGAAGAAAAGTTTCCATTTTGTCTTTGTAATTATTATAATTTTTATATTCATCATATAAATTGAAATCATCAATAAAGCCAAACGCAATCCCTGTTATATTGGCATTAAAAGCATTTGTTTCATCATCTGTTATCACATCAAACGAAATAAATTTTTGTTTTTTCAATTTTTGTAAAAAGTCATCAAACTCTTTTTGATTTTGAATAACGTTTTGTTTAAACTTAGCTTCATTAAAAAACATTTACTGTTTTGACATCTGTTGTGACATCGATTTGAGAGTCTTTATTTTCAGAGCCAAGTGTGAACAAATTCAACTGTGCATGGTGGTTTGAAGTGGCTTCTTCTATTTTACTGTTTTGGACTTTCAAATTAAAAGCACCGAAAACTGACTCAATATTTTTAATAAATCCATATAACTGAAGCTTTTTGAAAAACGCAACAACATCATCCAAATTTGTTATATCAAGCTTTGCATCATCAATATTAAAATCAATATCAACATTTCTGTCGATTGTTGCAAGATATTGACTTAAATATGCATCTTCTTTACCATTAACAAGTTTTTCTTTCAACGATTTTTGGGTTATTTCATCAATATTTTTTATAAACATTTTCCAAATTTTCATATTTTTCAAGCAGATTGCAGGCCGTTTTGTATCCTATTCCACGAATTCCGGGAATATTATCGGAAGTGTCACCTGAAAGTGCCTTAAAATCTATAACCTGATTTGGATAAACACCCATTTTTTCATAGACTTTTTGCCAATCATAAAAAAGCAAAGCACTATTTTGAGGGATAATAACAACAATATGCCCGTCTTTGTCAACAAGCTGAAAAGAATCTCTATCACCTGTTAAAACATATATTTTATCACCTTGATTTTTAACTTGCTTTGAAATTGTACCAATTACATCATCGGCTTCAAAACCTTCTTTTGTATAAATAGGAATATTAAAAGCTTTTAATCCTTCAACTATCAAAGACAATTGTGTTCTTAAATCATCCGGCATTGAGGCTCTGTTTGCTTTATACTCTTGATATTTATCAACACGAAAAGTATGACGTCCAACATCAAATGCCACAGCTATTGAATTGGGTTTATCTCTTTATTTTTTAATATATCAAACAAAGCACGGAAAAAAACCAAAACTGCCCAAGTTGGCACACCATCGGTTGTTTTCATACCCGTTCTTTCCAATGCGTGAAAACTTCTGAAAGCAAGGGCATGTCCGTCTATTAAAATTAATGTTTTATCACTCATAGATAATTTTATCTTTCTTTATTTTCAAAATTATTATTAACATATTATATCACACTTAAATATAAGATTACAGGACAATATAAAAACTTATTTTTTGCTTATAATATTTAATATAAGCATAATAAATGAGGAATTTATTTTATGAAAAAAGCCGCAATAATATTGACTCTTGTCTTGTTATTCCAAAATATATCTTTTGCACAAAATGTTGATATAATAAACGCATATAACCTTCAAGGAAAGCAATATTTTGAAAAACATCTTTACACGGACTCAATAAATTCTTATAAAAGTGCTTTTGAACCTTGATTCTATAAATGCCCACGCAAATGCAGGCATAATAAATTCATACCTTGCTCGTGCAACATATTATTACAATAAAAAGCAGGATTTTAATGCTTGCGTAGATGATTTAAAAAAGTGCTTTATTTTATCTTAAATATAGCAACGATTTTTCGTCAAAGCAACTTGATAATGCCATAAAAACAACAGAAGCAAACTTAAATGATGTAGTTAAACAAGCAAAAAAGATACCTCACCAAGCGGTTTGTTCAACGAAGCAAGAAGACTAAAGCGAGAAGGAAAACTTGAAGCTGCCGCAACAACATATCATTATGTTTTAAATGATACTAAGTATCAAAATCAATCATACTTTGAAATTGCCAACATTTTTTATGTTTTAAACAATATAGATAAAGCTAAAGTTTATTATGAAAAAGTTTTAAGCTATGACAAAATCACGCTCAAAGCTTGTTGAAACTTGGAAAAATTTATGAAACATTGGGGGACAAAAACCAAGCAAGCAATTTTATACAAAAGCTATGAACGGTGATATAAATGATGTCGGTATTCTAAATAAATTATATCAGGATTATCAAAATAAATTAAATCAAAATCCAAAAGACTACCAGAGTCTGATAAACTTAGGTGCCGTTTGTCAAAAAATGAACAAATTTGATAATGCTTTAAAATATTACAACTTGGCTTCAAAATATGAGCCTTCTTCAACCAGCATTTCAAAAATCAATATTGGCAGTTTGTATATGAACAAAAAAGATTATTCAAATGCCATAAAATTTATAGTGAAATACTTGCAAAAAGTCCAAACAATCACCGTGCACAGTTTTTAAGAGCTTTATGTTATGAAAAATTAAACCAATTCCCCGAAGCCATAAACGATTACAAAAAATGCTTGGTGAATAACCCTGACAATAAAGAAGCTAAAGAAAACCTTGATAATCTTCTTATGAAAAATTTAAACTCAAATGATTTAATAACGTTTCTTAAACAAAGCTTAATTCAAACCCGAACGACTCAAGTTTGAATTATCAAATCGGATATGAACTTCATAAAGCAAAACAACCCAAAGAAGCATTGTATTACTATAAACGCTCAATTGAACTTGGGAATAACGATGCAAATGCATATTTAAATTTATCAAAAGCACTATATGAATGCGGAAACTTAAAAGAAAGTCTTGAACTTGCAAAACGCGCTCAAAATAAATTTCCAAATGACAACAACTTGAAAACACATTTCAATGAACTTTATAATGTTAATTTAACTCAACAAATCGATGGGGCTGCAAAGCTTTTTGAACAGCAAAAATACAACGAAGCATTAAATGCCTATAATTCCATACAGGTTAAAAATGAAGCTGTGTTGCTTGGAATAGCAGGATGCAAATTTTATTTAAATGACTTAACTTCCTCAATTAACTATTATAAAAAAAGCACTTGAAGTAAACCCTCAAAATACCGACACCGCTTATTATATTGGACTTGCCCTATTTTAATTTGAAAGATTTTAGTAATTCAAAAACTACTTGAACAAAGCTGTTCAACTTAACCCTAAAAATAAAAATGCAAAGGAACTTTTGGCTTTAACATACTATACAATCGCTCAAACAAACGAAGAACAGGGCAACAAAGAAGCAGCTGTTAATAATTATTTAAACGCTTTAAAATTTGATTCTAATTTAAAAAGAAGTATACTATTCTTTGGGTGTAACCTATGATACAATAAATCAAAAGGAAAACGCCATAAAGTATTATAATGAGTATTTGTCAAAATCGCAAAATGTTCAAAATGAACTCACTGATTATGCAAAACAACGGTTGAGCGAGTTGACAAATTAAAAAATATAAAAAGAGTGTGGAATAAAAATAATGGATAATGATTACAAAATAATCGCAAATAATTTTAAACTGCCCAAAACAATTTTTGCCCCAATGGCAGGTATAACCGATGTTGTTTTAAGAAGCATTGTGAGAAGATATTCCCCCAACACATTGCTCACAACAGAAATGATTAGTGCCGAAGCGTTATGCAACAAGCCTGATGTAAAAATTTCAGAAGTTGTTGAAAATGAGGCGCCAATATTTTGTCAACTTGTAGGGCATAAAGTCGAAAAAATGTCAAAAGCAGCCAAAATATTGGCGCCTAAATGCCAAGGCATTGATATAAACATGGGTTGCCCGGTTAAAAAAGTTACAAGCGGAGGTGATGGCTCGGCTTTGATGTTAAACACTTCTCTGGCTTATGATATCGTGCAAGCGGTGAAAAAAGCAGTTGAACTCCCTGTTTCTGTAAAATTTCGACTTGGATTTTCAAAAGAACAAGAAAACTTTATTGAATTCGGTCAGCTTATGGAAAAAGCCGGTGCAGATTTTATAACTATTCATGGAAGATACAGAAGTCAAATGTATTCAGGCTCATCAAATTGGGAAAAAATCAGTGAACTTGTTAAATGTGTTTCTATTCCTGTTTTTGCAAACGGCGACATTTTATCTTATGAAGACAGCCAAAAATGCCTTATGTTAACAAACGCTTATGGAGTTTCAATCGGACGCGGTGTTTTTGTATGATGTTTCTTTGCTTTCAAGAATTGAAAACAACGATAAAAATGTTATGAGTTTTCAAAATAAAATCAAAGTTTTGAAAGATTATATAAAAAAGAATGCGATTATCGAAAAGAAGAAGTTGCAATAAAATTTATGCGAAAATTTTATCCCTTTTTTATAAACAATTTAAAAAACGCTTCAAAATATCGTCTTGCTTTAATGAGCGAAGAAACTTTGGAGGGTGTCAACAAAATTCTTGATGAAATTTTGTCAAATTATCTGCTTGAGGTTTAAAATGGAAGAAAAAAAACATTTCATCTATGTTATTTTAACCCCAAAACAACAAGTTATATTGTGGTTATACAAATGATGTTGAGGCACGTTAAAAAAGCACCTTGAAGGTAAAGGTGCAAAATTCACACGAGCAAATAAGCCCAAAGCACTTGTTTTTCAAAAGAATTTCAAACCAAACACGATGCACTTTGTGAAGAAATAAGGTTCAAAAACTCACAAGAAAGCAAAAAGAGGATTATATCGCTATTGACACCGACTCAATTTATGCAAAGAAGTCCACCGGCTGATACTTCCTAAATCAATGCACATTCTCTCAAACTTCTTGCTTTTGTTCTTTTTTAAACTTGTCCAAAGTGAGTTTGTTGGAAAGAAGCGTTAAACCACCAACAACACCTGCAATCAAAGCCCCACAAGCAAGACCTTTCAATGCATTTTTTTTGTTTTGTAGTCTTTCTTTTTTATACACTCGTCTGCCATATTTAACAAAATACTTGTTGTTACTCCATATATAGCTCCATAAATAGTGCTTCCAATTATAGTATTTTGGGTTAATTTTTCTTTTATACTCTTTTCCTTATTTTCATCATTCTTTACAGACATTTTTATAGGATTATCTTTGTATAAATTTAATGAGAATACTAAAGTCGCCAAAGTTAAAAAGAGTATAATATTTAAAAGGTTTATTCTTTTTGCAATTTTGGATATTATCAAACATTGTTTCAAGAATGCCATTTCTTTTATTTTCCTTGGCTTCATTCTTTAAACTTGGTTCTATATTTTTTGTTAAATATGTATCAATATAATCAACAATTCCAACTGTAGGAGCAAATGTAACAAAATTTGCAAGCATGTTGCATGGGATGTTTTTTAAGCTTTATTTCACTAGTTTCATTTTTTTGAATGTTTGGTTATTTAATCTAATATTATTAATCATTTTCT
This sequence comes from Candidatus Melainabacteria bacterium, assembly GCA_022009935.1. Taxonomy (GTDB): domain Bacteria; phylum Cyanobacteriota; class Vampirovibrionia; order Gastranaerophilales; family Gastranaerophilaceae; genus UMGS1477. The sequence goes on from CP091731.1 coordinate 627,713, forward strand.
ACAACCTCAATTTCTACTAAATAAATTGACATTAGCTATATCTTCAGGTTTATTGTTAATCAATATCTCTTTTCTCAAACTTCTTGCTTTTGTTCTTTTTTAAACTTGTCCAAAGTGAGTTTATTAGAAATAAGACTTAAAGCTGCAAAAATAAAACCTATTACTGCCCCACAAGCTATACCCTTTAGAATGTTTTTTGATTTATTATTTTTAATCTTGGCTTTAATGTCTATTTCATTTAAAAAAGAATTTGCAGAAATACTACCAATAGTAGAACTTACTGCTATTCCAACAATAGTATTTACTGCTTTGTTTTTCTTTAAATTTTTCTCTTTGTATTCATCATTAATTAAAAATGTTTGCTTATTTCCAAACATTGCAAGCGAGGTTATTGCCATCCCTATTAATAAGAAAGCATAGAACTTTGCTGGTTTATTTTTTTTTATTTCACGACACTTCTCATATATATTCTCAACTAAAGCATTTATGGAAACTTCTTTTGTTTCCTTTTTTAGCCAAAGCTGGTAAATTTTTATTTGCATAACTGTCTAAATACTCACAAACACCTGCAATTGCCATCATCGTACCAAAATTTTTGACGATATCAAATGGATGTTCTTTTACAATTTGAATGCTTGAATTTATATCATTAGATGATTTAAACGTCTTTTGATGTTTATATGAATAAAAACCATTATTTGTATTATTAATTTTCATATTCTTCACCAATATTAATCATTTTTATGTTTTTCATCTAAATAGACCAAAATAGCTTGCCCTAAAAAGGTTCACAGTGGTAACAGCAACAGAAGCTTTTAATACATTCCCTAAGCCAGGAATAAGTCCTACAATTCCTTTAAATATGTTTTCTCCAATAAGATGCCCTGTTGCGCCTGCAGCAGTAGCAGCTGCAGATAAATCAATAAATGGTTCTTTATAAAGTCCATAAAGTTCCGCTGCCATTTTAGCTTCAATTCCTACTAGAGGCAATATATCCGCACCAGGTATTTGAGCTAAAAAACCAGCAACAGTACTTGCCTCTGCAGCATTTAATTGAATAATACCTTGTCCAGCTATAAATCTTTTTTCTTTTAATGTCATTCCAAAACCAACTTCACCATTGGTTTCTTCTGTTTTCACACCCTTATCTTTTGTATAAATCTCATTTATCCCATGCACCATTCTTATTTGATTGTTCAAATCAAGCTTTTTGTTTTGTTTCATCATCAACACTTTTCATTGAAACAATAGCGCCGGACAATTGAGAATGATTTGCAACAAGCCTTTCGGCGACTGCTTTGTGCCCTTTCAAATTTGGGTCATTTGTTGCTTTTATCTCATTTAAATATTTTATTACATTTTTGTTTTTTGAATTTACCTCTTTTGTCAAAAAAGTGTTTAATTCGGAGTTATAATGTTTTGTTTAAGCAAAGCATTCAAGTTGTTTAACGCTTTTTGCTCTTGCGACAAAACATTTTCTTTTCCTTTAAACATCACAACATCAGCTTGAAGGTTTGGCTTCAACTTCAAATTTGAATATCTTGGCATCTTTTTTATGCCTTTTTGATACTTGTGATTGATTGATTGATTGATTGATTGATTAGTTGTCTCAAATAAAATACCATTCAGTTTCATAAATTTTATCCCCTTCTATTTTAAATTTACAAGACCTAGCAGAAAGATGCTTATATTTATGTTACAACTTAAAATAAGCTTGTCAACTACTTTTTGTATATATACTTAATATCTTTTTAACATTAAAACTCCCTTCATCCAAAGACAAAGGGAGTTTTAATTTTCTAAATTATACTATACTGTTTAAATTTAAAGATTATGCATGACCTGCAGTACCAAGAACTTCCATTTTGTGTTTAACAAGTTCTTTAACAGCAGTTCTGCCCGTTCATATAACCGCGTGGGTCAAATGCTTCCGGTTTTTCAACAAACAATTTGCGAATAGTAGCTGTCATAGCAAGACGCAAGTCTGTATCAATGTTGATTTTTGCAATACCGTTTTTAGCAGCAAAAGCAAGCATTTCTTCAGGAACGCCTTTTGCATTTGGCAATTTGCCACCATATTTATTACATTCTTCAACCAAATATTGAGGAACTGAAGAAGAACCGTGAAGAACAAGAGGAAAATCTTTATAACCTGCTTCTTCCAAAGCTTTTCTGATTTCAGCAAGTCTGTCAAAATCCAATTTAGCTTCACCTGAGAATTTATATGCACCGTGGCTTGTTCCTATTGCAATTGCAAGAGAATCACAACCTGTTTCTTTAACAAATCTAACGGCATCTTGAGGGTCAGTGTATGTTGCATCTTTTGAATGAACTTTAACATCATCCTCAACACCTGCTAATTTACCCAATTCAGCTTCAACAGAAACACCGCGTTGGTGAGCATATTCAACAACTTTTTTAGTAACTGCAATATTTTCTTCGATTGGAAAACGAGAACCATCAATCATAACTGAAGAAAAACCGCCATCGATACAAGCTTTACATATTTCAAAGTCTTCACCGTGGTCTAAGTGCAAAGCAATTGGCACTGTAGTTGTAGCTAGTGCAGCTTCAACCAATTTAATTAAGTAAGTTTGGTTTGCATACTTACGAGCACCTGCTGACACTTGTAAAATAATTGGTGAGCGAGTTTCTTCTGCAGCTTCTGCAATAGCTTGCAAAATTTCCATATTATTTACATTGTATGCACCAATAGCATAATTGCCTTCTTGTGCAGCTTTGAACATCTCTCCGGTTCCGACAAGTTTTCTCTCTGTCATAAATAATCTCCTTTTACTTTAATCTGTTCTCTATTAAATTAACTCAAAAATTTAAAATTTACAAGCTATTTTTGCGTTTTATTTTGACATATTATAGTTTATACCTGCATCTTTCATACGTTTTAAAGCTTCTTTCAAAACTTCAACAGGTTTAGTTATAGCAATACGAATAAAGCCTTCGCCACATTTGCCATAACCATTGCCAGGTGGTACAACAACATGAGCTTTTTCAAGTAACAACGTTGCAAATTCCTCTGATGTGAAGCCTTTTGGCACAGGTATCCAAATATAAAAAGTAGCCTTAGACGGTTCAACATCCCAACCAAGTTCTCTTAAACCCTCTTCCATAACAACTTTACGCTCTTTATACATTTTATTTAATGCTTCAATTTGTTCTTTTGGAGCGTTATATGCCTCACTTGCTGCTTCCTGAACAGCTTTAAAAACACCTGAATCAATGTTGTTTTTAATTGTGCCCAATGCTTTTATTGCATCTTTGTTGCCGACAACAAATCCAACACGCCAACCTGTCATGTTGTATGATTTTGAGTGAGAATAAAACTCAATTGCAACATCTTTTGCACCTTCAATTTGAAGAACAGACGGAGCAACATAACCATCATAAGTCATTTCACAATAAGCATTGTCATAGCACAATAAAATGTCATATTTTTTACAGAAATCTACGGCTTTTTTCAAAAATTCTAAATCACAAACAGCACCTGTTGGGTTATTTGGATAATTTAAGAACATCAATTTAGATTTTTAGCAATATCTTCCGGAATTTTATCAAAATCAGGAAGGAATTTGTTTTCTTTGTTAAAGGCATAGAATATGAAGTTCCGCCTGCTAAAATAGTTGCATTTTTATATACAGGATACCCGGGGTCAGGAACTAAAGTATAGTCACCTTCATCAACATATGCAAAGAAAACGTGTGCAATGGCTTCTTTTGAGCCGATGTTTGCAAGAACTTCTGTCTTAGCATCAACATCAACTCCAAAACGATCTTTCATCCATTTTGCACTAGCAGCTTTAAATTCAGCTGTACCATCATAAGGTGGATAATCGTGATTTTTTGGATTGTCTATTGCTTTGTGCATTCTTTCAACTACTGCACCAATGGTCGGTTTATCAGGATCACCAATGCCCAAAGATATTATATCAAAGCCTTTTGCTTTTGCTTCTGCGATTTTTGCATCAATTTGTGCAAATAAATATGGTGGGATTTGGTCAATCTTCTTGAATGTTTCATATAAAATTTGTTCTCCTTAATTAATATATAAAAAAATTATAACAGAAAAAAATAAATAGGAACAATTATTATTTCTTTTTCGTCTAATTTTATATAATAAATATATAAAAAAGTAACTTATAATTGTCAAAAGAGGGAAAAAGCGGATATGGAAAACAAAGAAGAGTTATTTAATACTTATATTTTAAACGATGATGAGAGTGAAACATTAAAACCTGAACGCCAAAATTTCACCTCAATTTCAAAAGAAGATGATGTTTTACAAATATATTTAAAAGAAATTGGAAAAATAAATTTGCTAAAATATGAAGAAGAAAAAAAGCTTGGGAAAATTATTAAGGAGAATAAAGACCCACAAAAAGTTCTTATAGCAAAGAAAAAAACTCGTACAAGCAAATTTGCGATTAGTTGTAAGCATTGCAAAAAAATATACAGGTCAAGGTGTTTTGTTTATGGATCTTGTTCAAGAAGGTTCTTTTGGGCTTAATTCGTGCGGCCATGCGGTTTGATTATGAACGAGGCTTCAAATTCAGCACTTATGCAACATGGTGGATAAAACAAACAATTGTCCGTGCAATAGCCAACAACGCAAGGACTATAAGAATACCTGTTCACATGCTTGACAAAATAAGAAGTTTAAGAAAAGCTACAATTGAACTTATGACACAAACAGGAAAAGAAGCAACAAATGAACAACTTGCTGAGTTTATGAAATTGCCGATAAAGAAAATTGAAACAATTAAGAATGCAATGAAAAGTGATCCTTTAAGTCTTGATACGCCTGTTGCTGAAGATTTAACTTTGGAAGATTATATCTCATGCGATGAAGCAAAACAACCAAACAATGAAACACAAAGCATTCTTTTAAATAACGATATACAAAAAGCCTTGAAACACCTTGACAATCGTGAACGAACAATTTTGATAAACAGATACGGTTTGTTTGGAGAATCAAGAAAAACATTGGAAGAAATAGGACAAATACTTGGGTTTTCAAAAGAAAGAATAAGACAAATTGAAAATCAGGCTATAAAAAAATTACGAGAAGAAAAAGATATTAGACATTTAAAAGAATACATTGCATAAATAAATTCTTGCCATTTTTTTATCTTTGTGTTAGTCTGGTTGATATAATATAAATTTGAATTTAAAGGTGGTGAAAAAAGAATGCCGGAAGTACGTGTTGGTGAAAATGAAAATATCGAAAGTGCTTTAAGAAGATTTAAGAAAAAAAATCCAAAAAGCAGGTATATTATCTGAAATTAAACGTCGTGAACGTTATGAAAAACCAAGTTTAAAGAAAAAACGCAAGTCTGAAGCTGCTCGCAAACGCAGAGTTTAAGATTTATTAAAATTTGAAAAAAGAGGTATTTAAATCATTTAAATACCTTTTTTATATATATTAAATATATACCAGCATTTTAAATTATACACCTAAGTTTATTGATTTTCACCTTTTGTATTAAGTTTTGTAACAAAATTTGTATATATCAGAAATTCATATATACAAAATGTTTTTATATATATAAGATAATAAAATTAATTTGGAGGCTATAATGAGTTACAGCTATAACAATGCATTGCCAATGATAAACACATCAGCAAACAGTGCTAATGTAATCCCTACAACAGGCACAATGATGTCATATGGCACATTAGGAACTTATGGAAATGTTAATTCATATTATACAGGCGGAGCAAATAGTATCTTTGATACAGCTTTAAAATCACAAGAAACAAATCAAACAATGACTTCTCAATCAATGACAAACAATTATAGTAATGCTTATCAAGGCAATGTGTTAGCAGCAACAGCAACAGCTCAAACAGCTGAGGTTCAAAAATTTGCCACAGATATTTGCAACTTAATAAAAATAATCAACTGACCCAGTTTAAAGAAAAATGGGAAGACTTTAAAACTGCTGTCGCTCAAAATTCTATATATTCCCAAGCTATCGACACAAGCGATGCCAAACAAGTTGCTGCAATGGCAGAACAAGTTTTCCAACAACTTACAGGTTATAGCATTCAAAATGTTCTTAAAAAACACCAGTGATAATGCATTTATGAATGGTGTTAAGTCCGGTGCTTCACTAAGTTTTTGGGGTAGTGGTACTTCTCAAGACGATGCTCTTGCTTATTTAAGTAAAACAGAAGTAAGAGCATCTTCAAAATTTGCTGAAGGTATTGGTGGTGTAGTTGGTGGTGCATTAACTGGTGGTGCAGGTTCAATGGCTGTTGTCGGTGCAGTTAACGGTATTGCTACTGTATTTGGAGGCAAAAGATACCCCAATTCCAACCAAATATTTAGGAAAAATTGGACTTGGTTCTACTTTAGCAATGGCTGTTGTTGGCCTTGGCTCTTCTATTGTCAAAATGAACCAAGACGATAATAAATATTAATATTTTTATAATTGACTCAAAATACTTAAAATGGTAATATTTTATTATATATTATTTAAATTTAGGTTATAAAGTTGGAACTTATATTATGAGTCAAAATTATACATCACAACAAATAAAAATTAAAACATCTGTTTTATTATTTATTAAAAGAGCAGCCGCTCCTCTTGTTTTGTATGTTGAAAATCCGAAGAAGTTTATAATGAATTTATAAACATTATAAATAATTATCATACACAATCTAAATTAATTGAAAAGACTACTTTAGGACCAATAAAAAAAGTTTGCGTTTTTTCAAACCAAATATCTGCTGTTGCTATGCAGGATGAACCTTATTTAAAATAAATATACAACACAAGTTTAGAAGCAGGTTTTTTATTATGTTACATGTTTTTACTGACCCCGGAATTTTTTTGGTTGTAATATTTTTTATTTATTGTGTCATCTATCTTTTTACTAACTTTAAAAAATTAATAAAAATTTAAATGACATTTTAAAAGTACTTCAAAGTTTTAAAGCTGATGAATTAATTTATCGTTTTAAAGAATTTGATAATTGTCTAATGGAAAATAACTATATAAATTCATATTGGCTAAAATATAAAGAAAATTTGATTTTTAACCGTAGTAAAACTTCAGATGTCTCATCCATCAGTTTAAATATGAAAAATATTAATAACGATGAAAATATTCAAACAACCGACGACCCAATCTTCTATTTCAATGAAGAAACGCTTGTTCATTCAAAATACAATTACAAATTTTTAAATGCAACACCAACCATTTTAACAGGTTTGGGATATTATTTACATTTTTGTCAATTGCAATAGGGTTTTCAAATATTGATTTTTCAACAAATGAACAAACTCTTGTTTCTGTCACAAGCTTGCTTGCAGCTTTAAAAGTTGCTGCTGTTGTTTCTGTTTTGGCTGTTTCTGGAGCTTTATTGTTCACTTTGATTGAACGAATTTTTTACAACAAACTTTGTATTCGACCATTAAATCTTGTTATTAAAGAATTTAATCGTTTGTTTGAACGCATTACTTCTGAAAAGTTTTTTAGTTATGTTACTTCGTGACAGTAAAGCTCAAAATGTGGAGTTAATTAAAAGCTATTACAAAGTTAAATGATTCTATTGGCTCAAACTTTACATCTCAAATGACACAAATTGAACCATACTTAGAAAATATAATATATGGAATAAATAAACTTCGCACGGTCATGGACAAAAAAGACGCGGAAAGTGAACTTTTTGAATAAACTATGAAACAATATTTTAATAAAAAAAATGAAGAAATTGAAGAAAACATATTTTTGGGTAACAATGAGTGATCTGCTTTTGGGGCTTATGATTACCTTTATAATGCTTTTTTGTCTTGGCTATTTTAGGCTATAGTACAGAAAAAGTTACAAAGCAAAACCAAAATATGCAAACTATGGAAAAATCAATGAAAAACTTGTAAAAAATAATTTAAATATTGAAATTGATAAACTTGCAAATATCGTCAAGATTTCAGATTTGGAGCTGTTCGACTCAAACAGTTGGGAATTAACTCAAAACGGTAAAAATTTTCTTGATAAATTCTTGCCTTTATATTTTGATGTTTTATTAAGTGATGATGATATTTCACATAAAATATCACAAATTGTTATTGAAGGACACACTGATTCAAACAGTTTTCATCAGGCCAAAAACGATAAAGATAATTATAACTTAAATTTGGAACTTAGTGCTAAAAGAGCCTTAAGCGTATCAAAATATATTTTTAAGCAAAAATTATAACGAAAAGATAGACAAGAATCTATATAAAAAAATTAGCATTAATGGAAGAAGTTATTCAAACCCTGTTTTGAACAAGGATGGCTCGGAAAATTTTGCGAAAAGTCGTCGAGTTGAGTTTAAAATAATCTATAACGAACCATCTTTTGTTGAAAATATTTTGAAAAATAAAAATATTTAACAACAACTTAATTTATTTTAAATAACTTAAAAATCTTTTTCAACGACTTTAAACCCGCAACCTTCATGAAGAATTGGTTTGAATTTTAAACTTTTAACAGGGTAACGTCGACACATTTCAAGTCGCTTGTCATATTGAGAGCACAAACCGTCTTTTGTCACATATTTGCAAGCAAAATCAAGTTTCCAAAATCATCTCGACCTTTAATATAAAATCGTTTGTATTTTGGAAACAAAAATTGCATAATTTTAAACTCTTTTTCGGTATATGTGTCGTAGCTATACATATAATTGCAACATTTGCCACATCGCTTACATTCTCCTTCAATTTTATAAACAACTTTTTCAGGAACATAATATGATTTAATTTCCCAGTATAAAGACTTCACAAAACTTAATAAATAGAAAAATTTAGGTGTTTTTTGTTACCATAATATATAAGTATAGCATAAATTAATGAAGAAGAGATAAGATTTATGAAAAGAAATAAAAAGTTAAAAAATAATGGATTTATGAATTCAATAAAAAATTTGTTTACGATTTCTTTTTGCGGTGCTGCTTGCATTTTATGTCGGATTGAAGTTTTATATAGCTTCACTGCCACCAATTGAGAACTTGGAATCCTTCACTCCAAATATAGTTACCAAAATATATTCGCAAGATGGTGATATAATAAAAACTTTTACTGCTTATAAATTTGAACATGTGAATGTGGAAAAAGTTCCAAAACACTTAATTGAAGCAATAATAGCAACAGAAGATAAAACTTTTATTCACACAGCGGATATGACATGTTTGGTTTAATACGTTCTACATTTGCAAACTTAAAAGCAGGGTCATTTGTTCAAGGCGCTTCAACAATAACACAACAACTTGCACGGATTTTATTTTTAAACAATGATAAAACTTTTGACCGTAAAATAAAAAGAATTTATAGTTTCAGCACAAATAGAAAAAACATTATCAAAAGACCAAATCCTTTGAAATGTATTTAAATAATGTGTATTTGGGCTCCGGAGCTTATGGTGTTGAAGGAGCTTCACAAATATATTTCAATAAGTCCGTAAAGGACTTAAATTTGGCACAATGTGCTTTAATTGCAGGGCTTCCGCAAGCACCGTCCGTTTATTCACCATTTAACAATCCTGATTTGGCAAAAAAACGTCAAGGGCATGTTTTAAAACGCATGCTAAAAATGGGGTATATTACACAAGAAGAATTCGATACAGCAACAGATGCACCGCTTGTTTTAAACAAAAACCCCTCATATATACTCATATAACAAAGCTCCGTATTTCATTGACTTAGTTATGCAAGAATTAAATTCTTTGGGTTTTGATGAACGAGATGTTTCATCAGGTGGTTATAAAATAACAACGACTTTGAACTATAAAGCCCAAAAAGCTGCAGATGAAGCAGTGAGGAGGTATTTAAGGTCTTATGGCTTAACTAAAGACAAGCAACAAGGTGCCGTTTACGGAATATCTCCTTTGACAGGTGAAATTCTTGTATATGTGGGTGGAAAAGACTATGAAAAAGTCAATATGACAGGATACAAAACGCTGTACGCCCTCCGGGGTCAGCTTTTAAACCTTTTGTATACGCAGCTGCCCTTCAAAAAGGATGGAGAATTACTGACACTTTAGCTGACACTCCTGTCACAATTGGTGATTGGTCACCAAGAAACTATGGTTCAAAGTATCGTGGAAATTTACCCCTATACAAAGGTTTAACATATTCTTCAAACGTTATGGCTGCAAAGCTTATCAAAGACACAGGAGTGCGTCCTGTCATTTCTCTTGTGCGTTCGCTTGGAATATCAACACCTATTGAAAACGATTTGACAATTGCACTTGGTTCAAACGGTGTAAAGCTGTCTGAAATGGTTGTTGCTTATGGCGCTTTTGCAAATGGCGGGTATAAAGTTAAGCCTTATTCTGTTTTGAAAGTTGAAACTTCTCGAGGAAAAATTCTTTATGAAGCTCCAAAAGCAAGAATAATGAAAGCCATAAGTACAGAAACTGCTTCCGGAATAACTCAAATGTTAAAAACAGTTATCAAAGAAGGAACCGGTCGAGGTGCAAATATAAACAAACCTGCAGCCGGAAAATCCGGAACTACTGATAACTATAAAGATGCTTGGTTTATCGGATATACACCTGATGTTGTTCTTGGTGTTTGGGTTGGAAATGATGACAATTCAAAAATGGGGATAGCTTTGACCGGTGGTTCTGTTCCTGCATTGATTTGGAAAGATGCCATGAAAGTTGCAACCGAAAGCTATGGTAATGTTGATTTCAGCTATGAACCAATTGATATTATAAAAGAAAAACCACAGTTTGAGAATAATTACAAACCAAATGAAGAAATTATTGAAAATGATGAAGAAACTCAAACTAATCAAACTCATGCTGTGACAGTGGATGAAACTATTGATAATAACAATTCTTCATCAAATCAAAGTAACTCTGTTGTGAACAAACAACCGACACCTGTGACAACACCGGCGCAACCACCACATGTTGAGAAAAAACAAGAATCACAAGTAAACACAAATCTTCCGGAACCAAAACCGTCAAATGGTGATTAGGTTTTAATAATTAAACGTAAAAAGACATTGGGAAGAAGCCTCCCCCAAATTGTAAATTAATGACGACTTATGTACTTCTTATTGTTGTAACATACTTAATTTGTAAATTCCTGAAACGAGTTTCCGGTAACAGGAAGAGGAAAAACAATGTTCAAGATGTAAAGAATTGTAACAAAAACATCAAACATGAGAATAAATTGTTAAAGTTTTTGTAAAAGAGTGTCGATAAAGAAGATGTATCGTATAAAAAAGGGAATGTATAGTCAACTATGGGTATGTCGGCTTCACAAGCTAGATATTTGAGTTTGACTGCACGCAAGTCTGATTTAGAGTTTCGCGGGCAGCAAATCAACCAATCAAGATTAATGCTTTCAAATCAAAGTGCTAATCTTTATTCCAGCATGTTGAGCATGTCTGTACCAACCCCGCCTGTAGAAACCGATTTTATGAAAGATGTTTATTCTTTTTCTATGGGTGGAGATAATACGACTTTATCAAGTTATAAGTTAAGCATGGGAAAAGACGGATATGGCTACGATATTCTATATTCTAAACCGGCAACAACAAAACAACTGGCCGCTTCTTCGGTTTCAAATGTTCAAAAGGGCTATCAGTCGAAATGTTGGACAAAAAACAAATATTGTTTCTTCAATGATGAAAATTAAAACCACTTATGACAACTCCAAACCTCAAAGCAAATCTTCTCCTAATGTTTCTAGGTTGGTGAATATGCAGAATGCGACTAAGTATAAAGATAGATATAATTCTACAGTAAGTGATTCATCACCACAACATCATGCAACACAGGCAGATTTTCACAATGACTATGCATCAATGTATAATAAAATACATTGAAAAAAGTAACAGAGGTTACAAAACCTTCTAAAAACAGCACTATGTCTTCGTCTTCCGTTGCTAAAATGACTAAAACTGCTGATAACACTATTACCTACAATTATGGCACCAAAGACTCCAGAACTTTGCATCAACTTTCTGCAAACAATGTTTGTGAAATATTTGGAGGCCATTACGATTATCCTAATTGTACTACATTTACTTATAAAGATTCACTACTTTCTAAAATTTTAGAGGGGTTTGGCGATAGTGACGGTAAGGTTACTGTTGGAGAAAATGGTGGTACACAAAACGATAGCGAAGCTGCTAGAAAAGGCAATGTTTCATTTTACATAGATGCTGAAAACATGAAATTCTATGTTATGAAAGCTCAAGATGGCTCTGATAATACAAGAGGAAATAATATATTTGATAGTAATAATAGTATAAATGCTAGTACAAGTGTTTACGAATATGATCTTGCAGCTTTATTAGGACTTTCTGTTGCTACAGGTGTTAATGATACAACAAATAAAAATGCAACTGTATATTATAACGATTATGGTACTGACTCTAATACAGTAAGAGATTATTATATATTTGGATGGGACAAAGGCTTCTATTTCCAAACAGCAACTGATGTAAAAGATGATGGTTGGACAATCGATGATCATGACTTTTATAAACTTGAGACAGATAAACTTAACAATTTTGGAATTACTGCGAATAACCCCCAAAATGGTTCGGATACTCAAAATAAAAAAGAGTACCAATATTTTAGAGATTCCAGCAATGGTGACATTTGGGAATGTTGCACAACAACTGATACAAATGGAGGAATTACTGAAAGTTGGAAACTTTTCCAAGCCAACAAAACATACAATATTGGTGAAAAGGAAGCGCAACTTATTGATGAAAAAGATTGGCCTAGCGGTATTATACATACACAGCAAAATGGTGAATATGATTGCTATTATGTGCCTGATGAAACCGGTACCGGTGGTAGTTATTATTTAATAGCTAAACCAAAGGATACATACACAGCCACTAGTAATGATGTTCAAGTTAATAATGATATTCATAAATATGATGCAAACAACACATACAAAATTGAAGGAATGACTGCTTGTGTTGTTAGTGATAATAGTGTACCTTCTACTATTGCTGAAGCTTATGACCTTGACAATTATATCATCTATGCTACATACAATGATTCTGATACTGATTTTTCTAATCCTATCAAGTATTATGTTTACCCAAAAGATGAAGATAGTGCTGATGCCGTTTGTTCTTATGCTTTTGAAAAATCATATACCGGAAAAAATCAAATATTGGAAGGTCGAGCTAACATTCTTGTTGATGAAAACGGTAGGTTATCAAAACTTGATATTCAAGGTGAAGGAACTTATACTCTTGAATATGGTCAAGAAAAGGATGAAGAGGCATACAATGAAGCTTATCGTGAATATGAATACAAATTAGAAAAATATGAAAAAGAAATGGCTGATATTGATGCGAGAACCGCCATAATCCAACAACAAGACAAAAAACTTGAATTACAATTAAAATCCATTGATACCGAACATAGTGCCATTCAAACTGAACTTGAAGCACTTAAAAAAGTTATTGATAACAATATCAAATCTGGTTTCGGTACTTTTGGAGGTTAACTCTAAACAAAATTTATTTCTATTCCCATTTATTTTCATACGATACTTTTTCTTTTGACTTAGTTTGCTTTAAATTAAGTCTTTTTTTTGTTGGTTTGTAACAATTTAGACACAAATATTAACTTTATAGTTTTATTTTTATTTTCTTGTTACAATATTAAAGGTTCTATTATTAGGAGTATCTTTATGTTAATAACAACACAAAATTTTCAAATTAATCAATCATCTAATTATTTAAAAAGCAAACAAAAAAATAATTTAAACATTAATGAGCCAATTTCATATACAAATAATCCGCAAAAATTTTGCCTCAACACTTTCATAGCCAAGTTTCTTTTGGAATGATAAATCCGGTATTAAAAAAATCAATGCGGTCGCCTATTTTTCTTCAAATGAAAACAATGAAAAACCTATGGCACGAGTTTAATTGTTTATCTCCTAAAATAGGTGTCCTGCCAATTCAACAAATATTTAAAAAAATATCAAACAATATTTAGAAGACGAAAAAACACCTAGTCTGCTATACAATGAAAATGAAAAAAGCAATTCAAATTTCTGAAACACAAGAAAGATACGAAAGTTTTTATCGAAATCAACATAAAAGATGGCAAAATTTTTTTGTTGAAAACATAAGCTGCGACCTTTTGAACTCAACTCCTGATGATTTATTCAGCAATGTTATTCTAAATTGCAGAAAAAAATTCCTCTTGAAATAGAAAAAAATAAAGAAAAATTAGAAACCTTAAAACAGGACAAAGAACAATCTCCTGAAATAAAAAACAAATAGAAAAAACTACTAAATTATTAAAATTACAACAAAATTATCTTCAAATTTCTAATGATGAAAGCCTAATAATAGATACTGAAGCACTAAAATTATCTTCTGCACAAGGTGTTATTAGAGGCTTGAGACATAAAAATTTTGTAGTCTTTAAACACAATATCCCTGTTTTCCAAAATGCACTTGAAAGATATATTAATTATCAAATTATAAATCCTCCAAATCTTGTTGAACAATCTCATCCTTCTGAAAAAGAATTATCTTCACTTAGTAAAATTATAGGGGTCATTCCCAATAAACCAACATTTTCTCAATGTATGAAATATGCTTTTTTAGAAGATATTTATGATTCTAAAATCAATATAAAGCCCATTCATTCTAAAACAGGTGAAGAAATAGGAATTTTTGCAAATATTCCACAAACAAACCATGATGATCCTCAATTATCAAAACATATTGCACTTGTTAGATACTTAAGTCATTCTAATTGGTGTACTAAGTTTAAAAGTGCTTCCAGTTATTTACAAAATGCTGATTTTTTATGTTTCACTCCTTATGAAGGCGGACGAAAAATTTGCTTGGTTGTTGAAAATGGTAATAATATTCAGTCACTTGAATCTGCCGAAAATCAACACACACTTGATGAAAAGGATTATGAAACTTTTGCCGGCATATTAAATGAAATTCGGAACTTGTTCAAATTGTAAAAAATAGTCCATATAAAGAATTACTTGATAAAATAAACACAAAATAAAACTCTTCTTTATTTTCTTATGCTATATTTGCAACCACAATAATTTTGGCGATAAAAACCCTCTATTTTTGCATTCTTTGTTGAGATAAGATATCCGTTTTGTTTTTTAAAGTCATATTCTAGAAATTTGATTTTATCATTAAGTTCTCTTTGAATTTTTTTCCCTACATCAAAAATGTCAAGGCTTTTTTATGTGGACTTATAGTTAATGTCGTTGTGAAAAATTTTATTTTTTTTTTCTATTGCAAACTGTGCTGTATTTTTCAAACGATAATAAAAACATTTTTGGCATCTTAATCCTTTTTCAGGTTCATTTTCTAAGCCTTTAACAAAATCGTCCCAAACCTCGTTTTCATATTTGTTTTGACAATACTCTATGTCATATTTTTTACAGTAATTAACAAGTTCAACACGACGTATCTCATATTCTTCAAAAGGATAAATATTAGGATTATCGAAATAGACAATGGGGATATATCCTTCTTTTTTAATAAATCAATAGGATATGTAGCACACACAGCACAACAAACATGAAGTATTATTTTATTATTATGCATTAATAATATTACCGTTTAAACATTCTTTAAATTTAATCGTAGCCTCTTTTTGGTGAAGTCGCATTTATAATTGCTCGAACAACCGCTATATTTTTAGCACCAAACTCAATAACGTCTCGAACATTTTTCTTGATTTATTCCTCCAATAGCATAAAAAGGAATATCAATAACATTTTCACTTGCCCATTTCACATAATCAAGTCCCACAGATTTTTCTTCCTGGTTTTGTAGGAGTTTCAAAAACAGGCCCCACACCTATATAATCAGCACCTTGTTCAACTGCTTTTTTATAGCTTGCTTTCTTTCGTGAGTTGATATGCCTATTATTTTATCACTACCTAAAATCTCTTTTTGCATAATCTATTTCAACATCATCTTGTCCTAAATGAACACCGTCAGCTTTAACAATTTTAGCAATATCCACTCTATCATTAACAATAAATAAGGCATTATACATACTTGTAAGCTGACGAATTTTATGACCCAATTCTATGATTCGTCTAGCATTTGATTTTTTTCACGCAATTGTATAATATCAACACCACCTGATAAAGCTTGTGCAACAGCATCCAAAAAATTTGTCATCACTTTCAAATCCATCACTATTTGTAACCAAATATAAGTTTCTATTATTTAATAAATATTTTTTTAAATCCAATTTCAAAGCACTCCACATTTTTTTTTCAAAATCATAAATTTGATAACGCAATTTTTCATAAACAGAAGAATTATTGATATCATATTCTTCCAAAACTCGTAAGCTTTGTTGAATACGTTTAACATTTGCTTTAAATATCGTTTCAATATCAACTCGACTATCAGGGTTTTGTATTTTGGGTTCAATATCATTCAAACTATCACGAGCTATTAAAAGATTTTGATAATCAGCTTCTTGAATTTGGCAAATTTTATGACGTGTTTTTTTATAAACGAGAGAAAAATCACGATTATTTAATACAAATCGTGAAATTTCTTCTAAAATTCTTAAACCTTCTGCCGTACGATTTAAATTAACATCAATAATTCGTTTCATAATAGTCTTATTATAACATAAATTATTTTCGCTTGGCTTACGATTTTTATCACATTCCCTCTGCTTTTTATTTTGAAGTTCAATTGCCGGCTTGGTCTTTTTTCACCGCCTGTGGCATCCGCCCTCATTTCATTCGGTCGTCTTTCCTACGGCGGTCTTTAACTACTGCGCTTTATACTCGGAAGCTGAGTCGCTTCCTCGTTTAAAGCTTCGCACGGCTTACGCTTTTTTAGAATCAAAAAGCTGTTTTATACCATCAACCGAGCTTAACAATCCACTTGCTTCGTAAGGCATATAAACAACTTTATTATTTTTACCCTCAACCATTTGTTTTAACGTATCAATATATCTTGTAGCTATTAAATATTTATCAGCAGGTCCTGTTTGTCCAATAGCTTCAATAACCTTTTGATTGCTTGCGCTTCAGCATCTGCTTGAAGAATGCGCGCTTGCGCCAAACCATCTGCAACAAGAATTGCTGCTTGTTTTTCACCTTCTGCTTTGTTGATTTTTGATTCTTTTTCACCTTCAGCTTGAAGAATAGCTGCCTTTTTAATCCTTCTGCTTCCAAAATTGCAGCTCGACGATCACGTTCTGCTTTCATTTGTTTTTCCATTGCAGTTTGTATATCTGTTGGAGGAATTATATCTTGCAATTCGACACGATTGACCTTAACTCCCCATTTTTGACTTGCTTCATCTAAAATAATTCTTAACTTTGCATTAATTGTGTCACGTGACACTAGTGTTTGGTCTAAATCAAGTTCACCAATAATATTTCTTAAAGTAGTTTGTGTTAATTTTTCAATAGCTTCCGGCAAATTTTGTATTTCATAAACAGCACTTTTGGAGTCAACTATTTGAAAATAAATTAAAGCGTTTATGCTAATTGACACATTATCCTTTGTAATCACATTTTGACGAGGAAAATCATAAACTTTTTCACGTAAATCAATTCTTGGACTTTCTATAAAATAAGAATATGTTTGTCCATCAACACCCCTTGTTGATTGTTTAACAATTATCCCACGTGGTGTTTCAATAATCGGGATAATAAAATGAAGCCCTGAATCCAATGTTCTTTCATAACGTCCAAGACGTTCAACAATCATAACTTCTGCTTGTTTTATAATTTTAAAACCACTTAAAGAAATAACAATAGTTGCTACAATTAAAACTATAAATAAAATACCCATAAAAATCTCCTTTTTATATCTAATCTAATTTTTCAACAATAAATAAAGTACCTTCATTTGCAACAATTTTAACTTCATCATTAACATTTACAAATTTATTATCCTTTTCACGAGCAAGCCACCTTTCCCCATAAATGGTAATGGCACCTTGAGTTTCATTAATTTCTTCTATAACCTTAGCTTTTTTGTTTATATATTTTTCTTCAATTCCTGTTTTTTGTTTTTTAGTTTCTTTCTTTAGCATATATGGTCTTAAAATTAAAATGCCAACAAGGGACATAATTACAAATAAAACTACTTGTAAAGTTATATCTAAGTTAAAATACGCAAAAAATGAAACAATAAATGAAGCAAAAGCTAAATTTAAGAAAAACATAGCAGGTGTTGAAACTTCAACAATTATAAAAATAAAAGCAACAACACACCATATTTGCCAAATTTCCATAATATTTTGTGTCTCCCTTATAAATAATAAGTTATGTTATAATACTTTTGTCAGTTTAAACTATTTTTTTTATATAAGTCAACAATAAAAACAACACTATTATATATTAAACAAACAGGTAAAGTTATAATTTTATGTGTGTGATAAATTAAATTATAAAGAAAATATTAAATTCACTATAAAAACTTGAAAATTAAGCTTTGTGGGTGTAATATATTAAAAAAGGATAGACAGGTTTAGGAGAAAATTAAATATATGTTTGAACGCTTTACAGAAAAAGCAATAAAAGTGATAATGTTGGCACAGGAAGAGGCTCGTCGCTTGGGTCATAATTTTGTTGGAACAGAACAGGTCCTTTTGGGGTTAATTGGCGAAAGTACCGGTGTTGGCGCAAAAGCATTGAAAACGATGGGTGTAACCTTAAAAGATGCTCGTGCCGAAGTTGAAAAAATTATTGGTCGCGGCTCTGGCTTCGTGGCGGTTGAAATCCCATTCACTCCAAGAGCAAAACGTGTTTTGGAATTATCTTGGGATGAAGCCCGTCAATTGGGACATAATTATATAGGCACTGAACATCTACTTTTAGGCTTAATCCGTGAAGGTGAAGGCGTTGCCGTTCGCGTGTTGGAAAACTTGGGTGTTGACCTAAATAAATTGAGAAGCAGTATTATAAAATGCTTGGAGAAACAAGAACACAACAAACTGCAACAGCAGGTGCCGGAGCTAGTGGCGGAAAAACAAAAACTCCAAGCTTGGATGAATTTGGCACAGATTTGACTCTTGCCGCTCAAGAACAACGACTTGACCCGGTTGTTGGAAGGGATAAGGAAATAGAACGTGTTGTTCAAATTCTTGCACGTCGAACTAAAAATAATCCTGTTTTAATTGGAGAACCAGGTGTCGGTAAAACAGCAGTTGCTCAAGGACTTGCCATTCGTATTGCAAACGGAGAAGTTCCTGATATTTTAGAAAACAAAAAAATTATACAACTTGACATGGGGCTTTTGATTGCCGGTACTAAATATCGTGGTGAATTTGAAGAAAGATTAAAGAAAATTATGGATGAAATTCGTCAAGCAGGAAATATTATTCTTGTTATTGATGAAATGCACACCCTTATCGGTGCAGGTGCCGCTGAAGGTGCCATCGATGCTGCAAATATTTTAAAACCAGCTTTATCTCGTGGCGAAATTCAAGTTATTGGTGCAACAACTTTAGATGAATATAGAAAATACGTTGAAAAAGATTCAGCACTTGAAAGACGCTTTCAGCCTGTTACCATTGATGAACCTTCTGTTGAAGACACAATTCAAATTATCAGAGGTTTAAAAAGCAAATATGAAGAACACCACAAACTTATAATTTCTGATGAAGCAATAGTGCAAGCTGCTCAACTTGCTAATAAATATATAACAGATAGGTTTTTGCCCGATAAAGCCATTGATATAATTGATGAAGCCAGTTCAAAGGTAAGACTTAATATGAGTTCATTGCCACCTGAAGGTAAGGAACTTGAGAAACAATTGAAAGATATTGTTAAATCAAAAGAAGAAGCTATTCGTAAACAAGAATTTGAATTAGCTTCTCAACTTCGAGAAGATGAAGCTGATTTAAAAGAAAAAATACGTGAAGTTTCTCAAAAATGGCGAGATGAAAACGATGCAAATAAACCAACAGTTACACCTGAACAAGTGGCTGAAGTTGTTTCAACAATGACAGGTATTCCAACAACAAAAATAACTGAAGGTGAAAGCCAAAGATTGTTGAAACTTGAAAGTACATTGCATGACAGAGTAATTGGTCAAGACCAAGCTGTTGTTGCATTATCAAAAGCTATAAGACGAGCTCGCGTCGGCTTGAAAAGTCCAAATAGACCAATCGGCTCATTTTATTTTTCAGGTCCTACAGGTGTTGGTAAAACAGAACTGGCAAAAGCTCTTGCTGAAGCTATATTTGGTTCTGAAGATAATATGATACGTGTTGATATGTCTGAATTTATGGAAAAACATTCAACTTCAAAACTTATCGGCTCACCTCCAGGGTATGTCGGATATGATGACGGTGGTAACTTGACTGAAACAATACGTAAAAAACCATATAGTGTTGTTTTGTTTGATGAAATCGAAAAAGCACACCCTGATGTATTCAACATCATCTTGCAAATTCTTGATGACGGTCGATTGACTGACTCTAAAGGACGTTACATAAATTTCAAAAATACAATTATTATTATGACTAGTAACGTTGGGGCAAAGCATGATTACAACCGGCTCAAAACTTGGATTTTCAGTTGGTGGTGATGAAGCTAAAAAAAAGACAAATACGAACATTTAAAAGAAACCGTCATGGAAGAAATGAAAAAATCATTCCGTCCGGAATTCTTGAACCGTATTGATGATATTATCGTTTTTGCCCACTTGAATAAAGAAGAAATTCGTGAAATTGTTGATTTAATGTTGAAAGATTTATTTAAACGCTTGGAAGACAAAAGAATTTTCTATTGAAGTGACAGATGAAGTTAAAGATTATCTTGCAAATGAAGGATACTCTGAAGCCTATGGCGCAAGACCGCTTCGTCGTTTAATCCAAAAGAAAATCGAAGATGGGTTGGCTGAAGAAATTCTCATGGGGGCTTATAAACCTGGGGATAAAATGCAGCTTGTGATGGATGAAGATAAAAAATCTATTGCGTTTAAAAAAGTAAGTGCACAAAATGAAAACCCACAACCTGTTGAAAATTAAATAAATATTGTATAGAAGCCGTGGGACTTTATTAAAAAAATAAAGTCCCGCGGCTTCTATATGGTTAAAATTATGTAAATATTTTGTATTTTTTTTATAATCGTTATAAAATAAGAATAATGAGTATAAAGGAGACATTTAATGAAATCATATACAATTGAGCAAATTAGTGAAATTGTTGGCGGAATGGTAAATAAAGTTGAAGATGTTAAGATAAACAAACTTTTGCCACCTTTAAAGGCTGATGAAAACACTTTAGCACTTGCTTTATCAGAAGAAGAAATAGAAAATTTGAGAGAAACAAAAGCAAAAGTTGCACTTGTCCCTTTGGGTGTAAATTTTGACAATATAAGCACAATTGAAGTTGAACGTCCTAAATTGGCAATGATGAAGCTTTTACATTTGTTTTATGTACCGCCTGAAACATGTTTAAACACTCATCCAAGCGCAGTTGTAGCTGAAGATGCAAATTTGGGCAACAATGTTTCAATTGGTGCAAATTCATTTGTCGGCAGAAATGTGAAAATTGGCAACTCAAGCAAAATAATGCCAAATGTTTATATTGGTCGCAATGTTGAAATAGGCGAAAATTGTTTAATTTACCCCGGGGTTTACATTGGTGATGATGTCAAAATAGGCAATCGTGTAATTCTTCACAACGGTGTGTCAATTGGTGCCGATGGGTTTAGTTTTGTTACAGAAACGCCTGATAATATTGAACAAGCACGAAAAGAAGGTGGCGAAATAAAAGATGTAAATAAAGAACAAAAAATATTTAAAATCCCTTCAATCGGCTCTGTCACAATAAATGATGATGTTGAGATAGGCTCAAACACTTGTATTGACCGTGGAACTATTGAAAATACAGTGATTGGTGAAATGACGAAAATAGATAACCTTGTTCAGATAGGTCACAATTGTAAAATTGGCAAAGCCTGTATGATAGTTTCACAAGTGGGCATTGCAGGAAGTTGTGTTATTGGTGATAGGGTTGTCATAGCCGGACAAGCAGGATTGGCTGACCACATTGAAATTGGCAGCGACTCTATTGTTATGGCTTCAACCGGTGTTTCAAAAAGTTTTCCTCAAAAATCTATCATTGCCGGAACTCCTGCCGTTTTGAGAAAAGACTTTATCAAACAAATGAAGTTAATGAAAGATGCAGCAAATGTAGTTCAAAAATTCAAAAATATGAACATTTGTTGTCACAGTTTGAATTAAACAATGGTCAAAACGAAAGCGAAGGCAAGTAAATGACAACAATAGCTAAAGAATTTGAAATTACATCACAAGGCTTGATGACAGGACTTGAATCAAAAGTAAAATGTATGCCTTCAAACGAAAAAGGTATTCGGTTTCATGTCGGCAATGAAATTGTTGAGGCAAAAGTCGAAAATGTTATTGCAACAGACCATTGTGTAGTTGTGGGTAATCAAAATGTAAAAGTTATGTTGATTGAACATTTTATGGCAGCTTGTGCTTTTTCAAACATTGACTCGCTTGATGTTTATTTGTCGCATTATGAATTGCCTATTCTTGATGGTGGAAGCGCTCAATGGATAAAATTGTTTGGAGTAAATGAGCCATCTGATAAACATTATACTGTAAAAGAACCTGTCTATTATGAAAACGGAAAAACTTCGCTTGTTGTGCTGCCTTCAAACGAATTTTTAATTACTTATGCAGTGAATTTTAACCATCCTCAATTATCACAAAAATGGGTAAGTTTTAATAATAAAGATGAAAAACAAAGAAAAGAAATTGTTGAAGCAAGAACATTTGGGTATTTGAAAGAACTTGAAACTTTGCAACAAATGGGGGTTTGCTCGTGGTGTTACAGTTGAAAATACATTGGGCTTGACAGATGACGGCTATACAAGTACATTAAAAGCGATAATGAACCAATAAAGCACAAAATACTTGATATTATTGGTGATTTTTATTTTAAGCAAAAAAATCCTTTGAACTTCAAAGCAAATATACTTGTGAAAGAAGCAGGTCATGCTGTTCATGTTAATGTATGTAAAATATTAAAAGATAAATTAATTGAAATATAAAATAGAGGAGGCAAAATGAGCGAAAGCAAAGAAGTTCTACAGTTTAATATTATGGATATAATGAATATGATACCTCATAGATATCCATTTTTACTTGTAGATAGAATTACAGAATGTGTTCCGATGGAATATTGTAAAGGCTACAAAAAATGTGACAATGAACGAAGAATTTTTTCAAGGTCATTTTCCAAACAATCCAATAATGCCGGGTGTATTGCAAATCGAAGCAATGGCACAATTGAGTGCAGGTGTTGTTATGACATTGCCACAATACAAAGGTCGTCTTGTGTTGTTTGCAGGGGTTGATAATTGCCGTTTTAAAAACGTTGTTCGCCCCGGAGACAGGCTAGATATGGAATCAAGACTGGTTACAATTAAAGATTCTATATTAAAAGCAGCTTGTCAGGCTTTTGTTGACGGTAAATTAACTGTTAAAGCTGATTTAATGTTTTCAATAATTGATAGTTCGAAGGTTGGTTAAATATGATAGATAATAGAGCGATAATTTCAAAAGATGCACAAATCGGTAACAATTGTGAAATATAGGTCGAATGCATATATAGGTGAAAATGTAATACTTGGAGATAATGTAAAAGTTTGTGCGAATGCATATATTGAGCATTCAACAATAGGTGAGGGGACAATAATATCTCCTTTTGCTTCAGTTGGAACGCCTCCGCAGGATTTAGGTTATAAAACGAACCAACAAAAGTTATTGTTGGGAAAAATTGCCAAATAAGAGAATATGCAACCATCCACAGAGCTTCAGGCGAAGGAAAATCAACTGTTATTGGTGATAAATGTTTACTTATGGTATCTTCACATTGGCTCACAATTGTGTGCTCGATGATGAAGTTATTTTGGCAAATCTTGTCACTTTAGGCGGTCATATAAAGGTTGGTTTTGGTGCATTTGTTGGTGGAATGAGTGTGTTTCATCAAAATATCAGAATTGGTAAAATGAGTATTGTTAGCGGATTTTCAGCAGCAAGACAAGATATTTTACCATTTTCCAAAGGCGAAGGCAGACCGCCTGTTCCAAGAGCCTTAAATGTCGTTGCTTTGAAACGTCGTGGTGTTGCCCTTGAAGACAGAACAAACCTCAATAAGGCTTTCAAAATATTAATATCGCCTGATTTAAACACAACACAAGCGATTGAAAAAATTAAAAATGAAGTTCAAGCTAATAAATATATTGAAGAATTGATTGAATTTGTCCAAACTTCAAAAAGAGGTGTAACTCTTCATAGTCATAAAAAGGTTACCAGTCACTTGAAGATGAAGAATAGGAGTAAAAATATATGGATAGTAATATAGTAAAAAAATATGCAAATGTTCTTGTAAAATATTGTGTGAATGTAAAAAAGACGATTTGGTTGTAATCCGTGCCACAAGCAACGAAGCAACACCGCTTGTTAAGGAAGTCTATAAAGCAGTCCTTGAACTTGGTGCAAATCCTGTTGTAAGAGTTTCAACTGATGGATTAAACGAGATATTTTTCAAATATGCAAACGATAGTCAACTTGAATATATAGATCCTATGACAGAAATTGAATATAAAAAAGCTGACAAGATGATATCAATTGGAGCTCGAAAACTTAAAAGAAATGGCACGAGCTGACCATAATAAAATGGCTAAACGCTCAAAGGCTACAAAGGATTTATCAAATCTTTTGCTTAAACGCTCTGAGGAAGGAACTTTGAATTGGGTTATAGCGGATTATCCGACCAATGCACTTGCTCAAGAAGCAAATATGTCTTTGGAAGGTTACAGTGAATTTCTTATAAATTCTTGTCATTTAAATGTTGAAGACCCTGTTAAAAAATGGGAAGAAATCGGCAAGACTCAACAAAAATTTGTAGACTATTTGAACAACAACAAATCAACAATCAGGCTTGTTGGTGAAAAAACAGATATTACTTTTTTCAATAAAAGGACGAAAATGGATAAATTGCTGTGGCTTGAACAATTTTCCTGATGGAGAAATATTCACATCTCCTGTTGAAAATTCAGCAAGTGGCACTGTTTATTTTGATTTTCCTCAAATATATCGCGGTGTTGAAGCAAAGAATATCCTTCTTACTTTTGAAAATGGAAAAGTTACATCAATAAAAGCTGACCATAATGAAGAGTATGTTAAAAAAATGCTTAATATGGATGAAGGTTCAAGTTTTGTAGGTGAAGTTGCCATTGGTACAAATGATATGATACAGGATATTACAGGAAATATATTGTTTGACGAGAAAATAGGCGGTTCAATTCATATAGCACTTGGTGCTTCATATCCCTGAAACAGGTGGTAAAAACGAATCCGGTTTGCATTGGGATATGATAAAAAACATGAAAAATGGTGGCAAAATCTATGTCGACGATGAGCTTATCTATGAAAACGGTAAGTTTATAATATAAAAATAGTAGACAAAAAGCAATTGAGCTTGGTTAAGACAGTTTGTAAGGTTTGGAAAACTATTGCAAATTTTTGAAAATATAAAGCTCATGTGATGTACATTGAAAATTAAAGAAGAGAATAAACCGCCTGGGGCAGTGAATTCGCAGCCCGTTAGATAAAACCTAATACAAATAACTTGAAGAAAAATGTGTCAGTTGGACTTCAATGCAAATTCAAAACAAAAGTCAATCCACGTTGGTGTAAGAAAAGAAAGGGTAAAGGTACACTGTCTTGGATTACGTCGGGTTCGGAACTATGCAACTTCGTTTCATAATTTTTCACAAAATTATTTCACTCCGTTCAGTTCCTCACAATCAGGCGAAGCGGATTTCTGAACGGGCAATGCCCCGGGGAGCGAACAGACCGTGCCGGCTTGTGCAAGGCACATAAGGCACGGCTCTGTGAGCTAGAAAGAAATCCAAGACAGCCAACGACGAATCCGCAGCCCGTTAGATAAACCTAATACAAATAACTTGAAGAAAAATGTATCAGTTGGACTTCAATGCAAATTCAAAACAAAAGTCAATCCACATTGGTGAAAGAAAAGAAAGGATGAGGGGCACAAGCCCGTTAGATAAAAGATGAAAAAAATACAAGCACAAAAGGCACAAAAGATATATTGCCATCAGAAATTGCAAATTGGCAATTTATGGAAAATATAGCAATAAATACATTTAATAATGCAAACTATCGAGAAATAAGAACACCAATTTTTGAAGCAACAGAGCTTTTTTGCTCGTGGGGTTGGTGATTCAACAGATATAGTTAATAAAGAGATGTATACATTTGAAAAAAGTGACCGAAGCCTGACACTTCGTCCGGAAGGTACCGCTTCTGTTGTTCGAGCATATATAGAACACGGTTTTTTCCGGATGCCAAGCCCTCAAAAGTTTTGGTATAAAGGTCCCTATGTTTCGTTATGAACGCCCTCAAGCCGGCAGACAAAGACAGTTTCATCAGGTTGGAGTTGAATTTTTTGGTGAAGCAAATCCAACAGCTGATGCGGAAGTTATACTTAGCGCTTGTACTTTTTTAAATAATTTAGGGCTTAATGATTTGACCGTCGAAATTAATTCATTAGGCTGTGACAACTGCCGAAGTAATTTTAGAGAAAACTTGAAAAAAATACTTTTGCCTAAACTTGAAAACTTGTGTGATGATTGCAAAATGAGATATGAAAAAAATCCACTTCGCATACTTGATTGTAAAAAACGAAACTTGTTTAAAAGAACTTGCTTCAAATGATATTGAAGAATTTATTCAAAGTGATTTTATCTGTGATGAATGCAGTGAACATTATATAACACTAAAAAAATACTTGGATGAACTTAATATTAAATATGTTGAAAACAAAAAACTTGTTCGAGGACTAGATTATTATAACCGTACAGTCTTTGAAATAAAATCAAACAATCTTGGGTCACAAAATGCTGTTTGTGGCGGAGGAAGATATGACAATCTAGTTGAAACATTGGGCGATCCTCAAACACCTGCTGTCGGGTTTGCAATGGGACTTGAAAGACTAAACTTGTTGATTAATCAATTGGAACAGCCAAAACTTGATTATTTTGTTATTTCAACCAATACAAGTGAAGCTTTGAAACTCGTTAATGTAATACGTAAATACAATAAGTCAGTTGATTTTGACTATAGCAACAAAAAATTCACTAAACAGTTTGAAAAAAGCAGCCAAAACTGCAAATTTCGCTTTGATTTTGGGTGAAGATGAGTTAAAAATAATACTATAAGTATTAAAGATTTGAACACATCAAACCAAAAAACAATAGAGTTTAGTGAATTTTTAAAAATATTGTAATTGCTTTTTTATATTAAGCAATTACAATAAGTTTTTTTCCTGCAACACCTGCTTCGCGACCCATTTGTCCAGTGACATTTACTCCACCTTCAACACCGTCGCGACCAGCAAAAGAAAGTCCGGAAGTTTGTTGGTTCAACATTGGGCTAGCTTTAGTTGCACCTTCAAAACCAGCTGTTCCAACTGCTTTTGGTTGAGCAGATGTAACTTGAGGATTTTGACCTTGTACTCTAGGACCAACTCCTTGAACGGCTTGTTGTTGCATAAATAGGTTTTGGAAAGGATTTATATTTAATCCCACAATTTTTCTCCTTTAGTCTTTTATACATATATAAAAACATCCAACATAGAAAAAATTGCGCATTTTTGCTAAATTTTTTACAAAAGTTTACATTGTAGCAAAGTAAATTAACATTACTTAAAATATTTTATAAAAACAATCAAAACAATATTCATCTTTTGGATAAATATTTTTTAAATCAGTCAAATCAATAAAACATAAACTATTTAACCCTAATTCTTTGGAAATACTTTTGGCATCCTTAAATGTAGTTGCAATAAGCTCGTTTTTGTTGCGAATATCTACACCAAAAGAACAGGTGTCTTTTAGCATTGGAGAGGCTATAAACATGTGTATTTCTTTGGCACCGGCTTCATATAACTTGCTTACTATATTTTTTGCCGTATTCCCTCTAACCATAGAATCATCAACAAGAAGAATTCTTTTGTTTTTTATTAACTGCTCTTTTATTTTAAATTTTTGTTCTATTTTTTTATTTCTTAAATTTTCAACTTCAATAAAAGTACGATTTTGTTTTTTATTCTTTAATATAGCAAAAACAAGCGGCATTTTAAAAAATATATGAAACTCCCATTGCCGCACAAATTCCTGAATTTACAACAAGGAACAACCATATCACATTTGTTTTTTAGATGTATATTTTTTTTTGCTATTAATTTGCCAAAAATTTTTCTCTGTTCAAAAATATTATGATTAAAAATATTCGAATTGATGTGAGAAAAATAAATATGCTCAAACACATTTTTTTTTCTTTGGAGAATCATCAAATTGTTTTATTTCAAAATTGTTTAAATCAAACTCAACTCCAAATCCGGAGATTATTTCAATTTTTTATTGATTTCAAAATCTTTGAAAGCAATATCTTCAGAGGCAACAAAAAGCCGTCATTGGTTTTACAAAACCACAAAGGACGAAAGCCAAATTTGTCTCGAAACGCAAAAATTTTATTTTTATATAAAAACACAGAGAATATGCACCTCTATCAAAAAACGCAGACAAAATTTTACCTATATTTTCAAAATTTATATCAAGATTATTTTTTTCAAGTTCAAAATAATTTTTTTTAAGATAACTTCACTATCTGTTTGTGTTTCAAATTTAATAGTATTTTCAAGTTCATTTTTAATATCCAAAGCGTTTGGAATATGTCCATTATGAACTAAATAGATATAATCGTTTTTGAATTTGACCTTTAAAGGTTGTGCATTAAGTTTCAAATCACCATCAATTGTCGAATATCGAACATGCCCGATTGCAATATTGCCTAAAATGTCTTTTGTATTATTAGAACTTAAAACCTGACAAACAAGCCCTTTATCCTTAAATAAGATTTCTTTGTTGTCACCAAATGAAACACAAACACCACAACTTTGTATCCCTCGGTGTTGAATGTTTGACAAAGCCTTAATTGTTTTTTTATAATATTATTATTTTTATCAAACAAAATGCCTGCAAAAACACCACACTCTTCCTTCATCCGATAACTCCATTTTCAAATTTATAAATTGGAACGTTTAAAAAATGCATTAACATCTTTCTTTTTAAACTCTTTAACAATAGGTCGTCCATGGGGGCAAGTTAAGTTATCAACTGTATTTTTTCCAATTTTTGACTATGTTGTGCATTTGCCAAGGCATAAGTGCATCGCCTGCTTTTATAGCTGCTTTACAAGATGTGGTGATAAGCAACTTTTCTTCTATATCTACCTGTTGTTCATTTTTCAACTCAAGCAATTGTGATAAAATATCTTTCAATTTTATATGAGAGAGAATACTTGGAATTTTCCTAAATATTATTTTTTTATCATCTTTAAAAATATACTCATATCCATATTTTGCAAAATGAGTTTGGTTATCATCGCAAAAATGCCAAATCAACAGGTTCAGGCTCAAAAATATCCGAAATAAGTATAATTTGTGAAGATATATTTTTAGAGTTTTTTAAATTATTGTAAATATATCTTTCATCAGCGATGTGTTGGTCGATTATATAAAGATTTTCATTTTCTTCAAATATAATATAGGTGTTTAAAAACTGACCAATAATCTTGAAGTTTTCTGTTTCAGATTTATTTTCTACTTCTTCTTTTTTATAATCTTCAACATTATTAATAAGCGAAAGGTGATGATTATTCTGTTCAAATTGCAAAGTCTTAATGTTTGAACTTTCATTTTGAACATTTTCATTTTTGTTGTCCAACAAGCTATAAAAAAGTAATTTTAGCATTATCTTGAATTTGTTTTTCGGTTACAATAACGTCGTCTTCATCCAAATCTTGTTTATATTTTGCATTAATATTCAAAACAACATTATCTTGTTCCATATAATTTGCGTTTTCAAGAACTCGATTTAATGTTTGAAATATAAAACTGAATATTTTATTTGGATCACTATATCGAACTTCTTTTTTTGTGGGATGAACATTTACGTCTATATCATTTGGATTTACTGTTAAATTCAAAACAACAAACGGATATTTGCCCTTTGGAAGCCTATTTTTATAGACTAAATCCAAAGCTTTTGAAAATACCTGACACTTTATCGGGCGTTTATTTACAAAAACATTTATTGATTTTTTACTTGAACGTTCAAATGTTGGTTTTGAAATAAAACCATCCAAACTCATTTTTGTAAAAATATCTTTATTTTTAACTTCAAGTAAATTATCAGCAATATTGACTGAATAAAGTTCACTGATTGTAGATAATAAGTCGCTGGAGCCTAGAGTTTTTAAGGCTGTTTTATTATCGTTTGTCAATATTATTGAAACATCAGGATTGGAAAGTGCTATTTGTTGCACTATTTCTTGAATATATGAAAACTCTGTTTTAGGATTTTTTAAAAATTTTAAACGAGCAGGTACATTATAAAACAAGTCTTCAATTTCAAAAATAGTTCCTCGGTTTGAAACTGTCTTGGATTTTATAAGGTTTCCATTTTCATCAAAGCTGACTTTTTACGGCATAATCACAATTATCTATTTTGGTTGTGCATTTTAATTTTGAAATAGACATAATACTTGACAAGGCTTCACCACGAAACCCAAAAGAGGTGATGTCCCACAAATCATCATATTTGGATATTTTGCTTGTTGTATGTTTAAAAAGGCAATATCTATATCATCAGGATGAATACCAACGCCATTATCTGCAATTCTTATATTTCGACAATCGTTTGAAATTCTTATTTCAACTTTTGTTGAGTTTGCATCAATAGAATTTTCAAGGAGTTCTTTAACAACCGATGCCGGACGTTCAATCACTTCTCCTGCTGCTATTTTATTAATTAAATCTTTTGATAATTTATTAATTCTTGCCATTGAACTTATCCCCAAAATCTTGAAATATTTTTCAACACTTAACTATTTTAACTTAAAATAAAAAAATAAAATACTATTAGCTGTGTTTTTGTTACAAAAAAATGAGGCCTATATATGTGATAAGCCTCTTGTGTCCGGAATTAAGAATAGTTGGAAGTATGAAAAGATTTAATAATATTAATTTAAATTGATAAAATAAACAATTAGCCAGATGTCTAATTGATAAATTTATCAATTTAAATTAATAATTACTATTATATTCTTTTACCATACTTTCCATTCCAATTTTTGTATATATTTTCCTATTTATTAATATAATAAAATTAATTTATGTCAAGTATTATATAAAAATAAAATAAGGAAGCATTATTTTTTCACTTCCTTATTTTATCACAAAAATTTATTATTTACGCTATTGTCCCATATAAACAAGAGTTTTTAGAACTTCATTTGTTGTTGAGAACACACGGCTATTAGCTTCAACAGCTCTTTGAGCTTGAATCATATTTGCAAACTGTTCAGCCAAATCGACGTTTGAGGCTTCTAAAGCTCCTGTTTGCAAACCGCCCAAACCACTTACACCTGCAAATCCATAATATGGATTGCCTGAATTTGCACTTTGTTGGAACAAATTTGACCCAACTTGCACAAGCCCATCAGGATTTGTAAATTTTGCAAGTTGTATTTGTAAGTTTTCAACCTTGCAAACATCAGGATTCATTTCAACATCGTTTCCTTCAATTATTATCCCGTCAGCAGTTGTGTATCTAAAAACATTTTTATTGGTTGTTTCATCCAACACAACTCTTAATTTATCGCCGTTTGCGTATGTAACTTCAATTGCTCCGCTTTCATAAATTGCAACATCTTCATGCCCTTGAGCTTCTGCTATAACATCAGGCATTGAGATTTGCTGCTTATAGTCAAGAACTTGTGAAGAATAAGAACCATCAGCAGCGCTTTGTGCTCCCCGCCAAGTCTGTTACAGAAGTGAAATTCGAAGTTCCTGAACCAAATTTTAATCCATTACATTTTGTTGTATCATTTGTAAATACCAATTTCCGTCTTTAACGGAAGCTGTTGAAGGAATGCCTGCAGCTTGGAGTTGTTTATTAATTTCCGCCACTACTGAATTTAAATCATCACAATTTGAAATATCTATTGTCGCTGTTGTATCAATTGCTCCGCCTGCCGGTCTTAAATCTGCCTTTATGGTGAATGTTCCTTTTATTATATCTACACCATTTAATTTTGATAAATCTTTTATCATTATATCCTTGGTATTAGGCACGGTTTCAGTTTTTATCAAGGTTGGTATTTTAACAGGAGTATCGCTTCCTTGCGAACCAAAAATAGTATTTGTTCCCATAACTTTGTTGCCGTTTGGGTCTACCATTACACCATTTGCATCTATTGAAAAAATTCCCTGCTCTTGTATACATTATTGCTCCATTACCGTTTTGCACGCAAAAGAAGCCATTTCCTTGAATATTTATATCTGTGTTTCTCCCTGTTGTTGTTGTAGTTCCCGGAGTGAAATTTTTGCTTATGGCACTCACTTGAACTCCCAGACCAACTTGACGAGGGGTTTGTTCCGCCCAAGGTTTTTGTTGGAGCACTGCCTGATGAATGGGTTATATAGTATATGTCTTCAAATGTCATGTTGCTCGATTTAAACCCCATTGTGTTAATATTTGCGACATTATTCGCTATTACGTTGATTTGCGATTGCGCTGCATTAATACCTCCCATTGATGTAAAAAATGCCTGTGCCATAAGTCTTTATTCCTCCATTATAATATCTTTATACTTTTTCTGTTTTGTCTATTGTTTTTTCTTTGGTATTGTTTTCAGTAGCTTCCGTTGTTTTATCATCGCTTGGCGGAATATATTCCCAATTCATTGATTTTATTGTTTTTACAGACGACAAAGGATAATCTTTTCCATTTACTTCAATTGTTGCTTCTTTTCCGTTATAACCAACTGATGTAACTATACCTGTTATATCTTTTGATGAATTGGAAGGGTCTGTCAAAATCACTTGCTTATCTATCATAAGACTTGCTTGCATAAGTTGGTTATTATTGCTTATTTCTTTATTTAATTTTTGCAATTCACTAACTTGAGTAAACATAGCCTGTTGTTGCAAAAATTCGGTGCTTCCTGTTGGTTCAAGAGGGTCTTGATATTTCAACTGTTCCAACATCAACTTCAAAAACATATCTTGACCATATTCTTGTTCACTTCCTGTTTTTTTGTTTGTTGTGCTTGCATTGCCGTTGTTTGATTTTGTAAATTTATTATCTCTGAACTTAATGCCATTTGTAATCTCCTTTTTTCTTCAACGTTACACTTTTAAATCCACTAATCTTTCACTTGAATTTTGTATATCACTATTCAAATTTTCATTTGTTTTTTGATTTAATGATTTCATTTCGTTTGAATTATTTGCATAATTTGAATTTTGATTTTCTTTATTACTGTTAAAATTGTTCCTTGCTTCACCATTAAAACTGAAACCATTATTTAGGTTTTCATTATTTTGATGTTGATAATTCAATCCGTTGTTTGAAGCTTGGTTTGTATTTTCAACTTTTATATTTATGTTGCTTACATTTACCCCTTGAGAATTTAAGGAATTTTTCAGTTCATTAATACTTTTCTCAAGCAGTTGCTTAACATCTTCATTTGTAGCTGTCAAATTTGCACTTATTGTTCCGTTTTTATCACTCACTATTTCAAGTTGCAAACGTCCCAAATTTTCAGGTCGCAAAACTATATTCACTTTGCTTTGTGAGTCGTTCAAATTTTCAAGCTTATTTGTTATTTGATTTAAAATATTTTCCTTACTTATATTTTCCGAACTAACATTTTGATTTAATTTGTTTGCAATGTTCATTTGAGAAACATTATCTATTTTTATACTTTGATTAAAGCTTATATTGTTTGTATTTTCAAAATTATATTTTGCACTTGTTTCACCAAAAAACTGACTAAAATTTTGATTGTCTTCACTTGCAGAATTGTCTTCATTTGAAGAGTCTAAATCTGTTTCAAGTTGTGTTGATTCAACATTCAACTCTTTTAAATCGACATCATTCTCTGATAAGATATCCGACATTTTTTCATCTTCAAAACTTGAAGCATAATTTTTATTGACTTCATTTTCCACATTTTCAACAACATCACCAAAAGAGGAAACATTCTTTTCTTCTTGATTATTTATTTGTTTAATTTCATTTAAATAATTTTCATTGTTTTGATTTGTATCAAGTTGATATTCTTGAAAAATTTCTGATGTTTTTTCGTTTTTTGCCATCAGAGTCAAATCTTCATTTTTAATTGTTTGTTTTTCATTCAAATTGGTGAAATCATTTTTCTTTTTTTGTTCTACATTATTAACTTCAGTTATATTTGTTTTCTCAGCATTTAAAAACACTGTTGTTGAATTTTCATCTGACAAATTTTCGCCATTATCAATTGCAGTTTGAACATTTTGTTTATCATTTAAAAGAGCAATCTCGTCAGTCATTTGATTTTCACTTGCTGTATTTTGGTTAGCGTTTAAAGAAATTGCTTGAAAATTGTTGCCACTTTCGTTTAAATCCACAACATCATTGACATTATTATCATTTAAGAAAAGATTATTAATGCAAACATCTTGCCTCAACTCCAGATTATCGTCATCAACTTCCTCGTTTTGAACATTTTGTTCTTCTGAAATATTTTTTTCGCTTATTTTAAAATTGTCTTCTTTTAAATCAGTTTTTTCTTTTTGTGCATCATTGTTTGCATTATTTTTATTGAAGTTTTGCTGAGAATTTATTTTTCTTGTATTTTTTATTACATTTTTATCATCGCTAAAATCTTTGTTTTTGGAAGCAACATTGCTTTTCTTAGCATTTTCAAAAACATTTGAAAAATTTGACTCGATATTGGTTGTATAACTATCTTTTTTAGATTTAAAAGTATTATCAAAAACGTTATTCAAATTATTGTCATTTGAAATTTGAGGTTTTAATAAATTATTTAAATTTAAAATATTATTAGCCGTCATCAATACAATCCTCTGTTAAACTTCCATTTACGAAAAACTATATCTTGATATTGTAATATCATCAAGTTCATTGCTTTGAGTTTTTTCAAATTCTTGATAGTAAGATTTTTTTGTTTTTCTTTCAACTTTTCTAAAATTTCTTTATCTCGATATGCAGCATTAACTTCATCTTGCTTCAGTTCAAGCACATTTTTCATATCACAAATAAGTTGATGTTGTGATTTTATTTTATCATCCAATTTAGGTAAATAATTTTTCAAGTTTATAACCTGCTCAACATCAATATTTGAAGAATTAGAAATAACATTTAAAACCGTTTCATTTAAAGATTTCTGCTTCATTTCCAATTCATTTAAAACCTCTTTCTCAGTATTAATTTGAGAAAGAATTTTAGAAAGCTCAATCAACTTTTCATCCAATATTTTAGACTTTAATTCAAGCACTGTTTGTAAACGAAACTTAAATTTTTTCACTTATGCGTTTTCCACCTTTAAATAAGAATGTCTTAAGTATCTTAAGTTTACCGCATATAAACGGTTAATTATATCATCCGGATTAAGTATTTTTTAAAGTATCATTAAAGGATTTTTTTAATATAATTTTCTATTTCTTTAATTTGTTTTTGATTAATATATTTAAAAGCTCCGCGTTTTAGCCCGTCAAGAACAACATTAGCGTGTTTAATACGTTTCAAAGTGACAACTTCGTGACCGACTTTTTGGCACATTTTGCGGATTTGACGATTTAGCCCTTGATAAAGAGTGATTTGCAAAACGGTTGTATCAGAAAGGACATCAACACAATCGACTTGAGCGTATGCTATTTTTCCTTTTTCGATTTCAATGCCTTTTTCAAGCTCAAGAACTTTTTGACGAGTCATTTTGCCTTCGACAACAACCTTATAAACTTTTGGGATTTTGATTTTAGGGTGTGTCAAAGAATTTATAAAATCACCATCATTTGTCATAATAAGCAAACCTGACGTATCCTTGTCCAAACGTCCGACAGGTTTTAGTTTTTTGACTTCCTCAGGCAGTATATCATAAATGGTTTTTCTGCCTTTTTCATCGTTTAGACTTGTAATATATCCTGCCGGTTTATAAAATCGGATATAAACAAAATTGTCAGGTTTTATCAAATTTCCATCAACAACAACCTTGTCTTTTGAAGTGACAATTTCTCCAAGGTTTTCAACTTTTTTGCCGTTTACAAAAACAACACCTGACAAAATAAGTTCATCAGCCTTGCGTCGAGAACACACACCGCATTGTGCAATATATTTATTAAGTTTTAAAGTTTTTATTTTATTTTGTCTTGCCATTTTCACACACAACTTTTCACATTCAATCGTTTTAAAATTCCGCCCAAAGCAATTTTTACATGAGAATAACTTAACCCACCTTGCATATAAGCAACGTAAGGAGGTCTTAAAGGGCCATCGGCAGACAATTCTATAGTTGAGCCTTCAATAAACGACCCACCTGCCATAATCAGTTTGTTGTCATACCCGGGAACATCATCAGGCATTGGAGTAACGTAAGAATCGATTGGCGAAAGGTGTTGTATTGTTTCGCAAAAATGTCTTAACGGCTCTTCTTGTCCAAACTTCACTTTTTTGAATAATATCTGTTCTTGTTTCATTGTATTTTGGATATGATTCAAAACCTATTTTTTCAAATACACAAGAGGAAAGAATTGCTCCCTTTTAAAGCATTTGCAACAACCATAGGTGCCATAAATATTCCCTGATAAATCAGTCGACTTTGATTGAGCATAGAACCGCCATATTCTCCAATTCCCGGGGCTGTCAATCGTTCTGAGGCATTTGTAACGTATTCTTCTTTACCTGCAACATATCCGCCTGTTTCAACTATGCCGCCTCCGGGGTTTTTGATTAAAGACCCGGCTATTATATCCGCACCGACTTCATTTGGTTCCATTTTTTCAACAAACTCGCCATAACAATTGTCCACAAAACAAATGCACTTGGGATTTTTTGTTTTACAATTGATATTATTTTTTTATTGTTTCGATATTAAGTGAATTTCTTAAAGAATAGCCACAAGAACGTTGGATTAAAACCATTGTTGTTTTTTCATCAATTGAACTTATAAGTTTGTCAAAATCAACTGTTTGTTCGTTTAAAAGTGGAATTTCACTGTATTTCACACCATTTGCAATCAAGGAATTTTTTGAACTTCCACGTTTTCCAATGACTTCTTCCATTGTGTCATAAGGGCTTCCTGCAACCGAAACAAGCGTGTCACCATAATTTAAATTTCCAAGCAAACAGCAAGATAAAACTATGGGTTCCTGATACAAAATGGTTTCGCACTATTGCCTTTTCAGTTTTGAATATTGAAGCAAAAACTCTATCGAGCTTTTCTCGACCCATATCGTCATGTCCGTAACCTGAAACATACGAAAAATCAGTCGCACTGACTTTATTTTCTATAAACGCATTTAAAACCTTATTTTGATTGTATACTTCAATTTCATCAATATGTTTTATATATGGCTCAACAATTTTTTCTGCTTGTTTTAAAACTTCGTGATTATACATTTTGTTTTTTTAATACCTCATTTATTTTATTAAAAACTTTATTAACACAAATGGCTTTCATGCAAGGTGTGTATTTTTCTTTTTTCCAAGAAGATGTTTACATTTTTTTCAAAACACCCAATACAATTGCTGTCAGGATAAATGTTATAACAATTTTCGCCATAAGCATCACACATCTTTGCAGTTGAGCCCATAAGCGCAATTGTTTTAGTATTTTTTTGAGAAGAAGCTATATGTAAAGGTCCGCTGTCACCTGAAACGACGATATCCGACAACGAAAAATAAAGCAAGTGTTTCATTCAATTTAAGTTCGCCGGACAAAATCATGACATTTTTTATTGCTTTATATTTTTGATGTTCAGCTTGTTCATTTTTTGAACCTGAAATAACAATCGTTGCATTTAATTTATCATTAAGCAGGTTTCCAAGTTCAATCCAACTTTCAAAAGGCCAAATGCGACCCTGCCGAATGTTGTCATTTTGCCCCCTGGGTTGAAAACAACAATCGGGTGTTTTTTGCCTTCAAGCATTTTTAAGATATTGTCTTTTTCAACTTGACCTGCTTCAATTGACAAATTTTTTGGATATTCTAGTGTTTTATCAAAGTTTAAAGCCGAATTAAAAAAGGCATCCAATGCAATTGTGCGCTGTTTACTTCTTTTGATAACTTTTTTAGGGTTTGCAACAAACGATATAAAATTTGTTCTAAAAGCATTTGTCAAATTAAAAATGACATCATAATTTTCTTTTCTTAAAGCTAAACCAAGTTTGAACAAATAAAACAAATTGTTTTTTTTACTGTTATCAAATTCAAATATTTTTTCAAAATTCAAATCGTTTTTCAACATTTCTTTAATAAAAGGTAGGGTCAAAAAATGGATTTTATATAGAGGATATTTCTTTTTAATGGCGGTAGAAATAATGGTGCTATGGACGACATCGCCAATAGCACCGAAACGAATTATTAAAATTTTCTTTTCTTCACCTAATGTATCAAAATTTTCCATTTTAGTTTAAACACCACTTGGAACCTTATTTAAACTGTCTTCCTGATTATTCATATATTGTTCAATAAAGCCGGTGTTAAAATTGCCTGAAATAAATACATCATGGTTTAAAACTTTTTGTGATAGGGAATAGTTGTTTTAACCCCCAGTTATGACAAACTCATCCAAAGCACGAAGCATTCTTTTTCTTGCATCTTCACGATTTTTGCCCCAACAAATAAGTTTGCCAATCATTGAATCGTAATATGGAGGAATAGAATAACCTGTATATGAGTGTGAATCGACTCTCACGCCAAAGCCGCCCGGTGCGATATAACCTTCAATTTTCCCGGGGCAAGGCATAAAGTTTTTGTCGGGGTTTTCAGCATTAATCCGACACTCAATTGCACAACCTTTTATGTTTATATCTTCTTGCGAGAACGACAATTTTTCTCCTGAAGCCACAAGCAACTGTTCTTTTACCAAGTCAACACCTGTAACCATTTCAGTGACACAATGTTCAACTTGAATAGTGCAATTTGTTAACTTTTATAATTATTCTACATACATTAAAACTTGTCCGTATTCAACGGGTTTGCCGTTTTCAACGCAAATTTTAACAATTTTTCCTGCGACGTCAGATTCGATTTTGTTCATCAATTTCATCGCTTCAACGATACAAACTACTTGTCCTTTTGTAATCGTATCTCCGACGCTGACGAACGGCGGATCTTCCGACGAAGGTGCAGCATAAAATGTTCCAACCATAGGAGAAACAATAGGAGTTCCTTTTGGTGTTTCGGGAGCCGCAGGTTCTTCAACAACAACAGGTGCTTGTGGCTGTTGCGGTTGTTGAGGCAACGGCTGAACACATTGTGATAACGGCATTACCTCTGTCACAACGTGGGAAGATTCTTTATCTCTTTTGATTACGATTGATTCTTCTCCGCTTCCGAGCGAAATTTCTGTCAAATCGTTATCTGATAAAATCTTCGCAAGTTTCTTAATGTAATCTGTTTCAAAATTCATATTAATTTACCTATACTCTGCCTAGATATTCGTTTGTCCTTGTATCAACTCTAATTACGTCACCGTTCATTACTAAGAAAGGTACTTGAACAACTGCACCTGTTTCGAGAGTTGCTGGTTTTGTTCCGCCTTGTGAAGTGTTTCCTCTTTCTGACGGAGGTGTGTCTGTAACTGTCAATTCAACGTGGTTCGGGATATCTACGCCGATGATTTTGCCATCGTGTAACAATACCATTACGTTCATGTTTTCTTTAAGGTATTTTACTCCGTCTCCAATGTATGTTGCAGGGATATTCATTTGCTCGTAAGATTCCATATCCATCATTACGAAATCATTACCTTCTTTGTAAAGGTATTGCATTTCTTTCTTGTCGAGTTGTGCTTTTGCAACTTTTTCACCTGCTCTGAAAGTTCTTTCAACTACTTGACCTGTTTCAATCTTTTTCAATTTAGTTTTTACAAATGCTGCGCCTTTTCCAGGTTTTACATTAAAAACTCGATAACTGACCAAAGTCCGTTATCCAATTCAAGTGTTAAACCTGTTTTTAAATCGTTTACAGAAATCATTCATTTATTCCTTAATTTTCTTGTTCGGGTAAATAATAACATAACCCTATTTCAACAAGAACCGCAGGAGCTTCGGTGTGATTTATAACATAAAATTTAGACTTCACGACCCCGCGAGCAGGTGAATCAACAGTTGAAAGATGTTTTTGAACAATGTTTGCATATTTCAAACTGTTATCTTTCCAATAATGTGTTTCAACTCCACGGACTGTTTCATTTACACTTGCATTGACATGGACACTCATAAACAAAACAGGTCGTTTTGCATTTGAAATTTCAACACGCTCCTGAAGAGAAACAGTGCTGTCTTCTTTTCTTGTCAAAACAACTTTAAACCCTTTTTTAGTAAGCATTCTTGCCAAACGATTGGTTACATCTAAATTTATATCCTTTTCATAAATCCCGTTTCTTGTTGCACCAACGTCGCTTCCACCATTATGTCCTGCATCAAGCACTATAAGCCTTTTGTCTGCATTCTTAGGAATTTTAATTGTTTCCTCAATGTTGTCTTCCTTTGGTATAACTATCGGTTGCGGCTTTAACATCTTATTTTTTATCAATATTGTTGCTTTTTTGCCATTTGTTGTTTCGAGAAATTCCGTTTTGGCATTTGGTTTTATACTTAATATTACTTTTATAATTGAATGTCCGTAAGAAATAACTTTTGCTTCCCCAAAAGAATTTGTCAATGTAGTCTTTATCTTTGTTATGTCTGAAAAATTACCGTTATAAATCACAAACTCAACTTTATCTGAATTGCGTTTGAAAGAAAAAACACATGGGTTATTAAATTCAAAAGTCAGATTTTTATCGTCAACATTATAATTTGAAACGGTAAAAGAACTTAATTTTGAAATATTGTCAGAAAGTTTTACATTTGAAATTCTGTTTTTATTCACAATGAGCAAACTTTGCAAGTCAAAAGAGAAAAACACTTTCATAATCATAAACATTGTTTGTAAAAATTACCACACGTACCTTTGTCGGTTCAAACTGTGAAATAACAACTTTTTCATCCGCTGAAATATTATAAGTTTTGTTTTTGATGCTGCTTGAAACAACTGCATTTGATAAATCAAAAGCAATTCTTGAGGGATTTGAAAGAATTATAGGCTTTTCTACTGTTATATTTCCAATCCCATTAAGCAAAACATTGCCGTTTCTGACAGACAATTTTTGAATATATGATTTGCTTCGAAGCCTTTTTGTTTCATCGGGAATAAATATTGTTTTTAAGGACATCGTCTGTTGGTTTATCGCCTGAAGTCGGATTGTTCAATGTTGAAGAAACTTCTTTTTGTCCACCATTATTTATATTTTCGTTAGACACTTGTTTTAAAAAAGTTAGCTTTTCAATGAAATCTGAAGAAAGGCTTTTTTCTTCTCGAAATGAACGATGAAGACAAGAGTTTGGAACACTTATCTCATCAAGTTTTAAACAAGTCCATTTTTCAATTTCAATAGCTCAGCTTTTGACAAATCAATGTTTTCTTTATGATAAAATGTCAATCTTACAACATTTGGATTTGTCGAATTTTGCGCCAAAATAACTTTTTCAACAGGTGAGTTCTTAAAATGATATACAATACTACCAACCGTCAAAATAGAATTGCTTATATCAAAAATGTTCGTTTCGGATTGTTGAGGCTTTTGCTTTCAACACTTATTTTCTCAACCTCATCAAGAGTGTTATAACTTGGCAAAAAAATCATTTTGCTTGAATTGTCGAAAATAAAGTCTGTTATTTTTATTTCATTGGCTGCAATACAAATTTGTTTAAACGAAATAAATAAAAATATAAAATTAACGTTAATATTTTTTTATCATAAAAATATTATACCGAAATCCAAAAATTATGTACAATTTTTTTTAACATAACAAAAATTAATTTTTTATCTTTAATCGTTACGTATATTTAATTGTCTGAAAAAATACAGTACTATATTTTGCAATCACACTTGAAGAAATTTTTTACTTTGTATATTTGTAAAAAGAAACCCCGGTCTTAACGTATATTTTCCATGTTTTACATTTAAAGCATCAATGCAATTTTCAAGCCGCTTTATTTTATCATCATCCTGCTTTAAAGTAAAAAGAGAAAGTTGACGAGAGGTATTTAGCTTTAATCCCGATAATACCACCCCACAGCTACGATACAAAATGTCGGGGGGTATATATTTCATCTAAAAGCTTCATTGCAATATTTGAAATATGAAACTCCCAATCTGTTTCAGTATTAAGGTAATATTTTCTTTTAAACAAAGAGTAGTCCTTCCCCTTTAATACAACTGTTACAATTTGCCCCAACATATTAAGTTCTCTAAGTTTGCGACAAGCGCGATGGATGTGAAAATTTAAACAATTTTTTATATAATTTTTATCACTTGTAAATTCGGCAAAAGAGCATGTTTTTTGTATAGATTTTGGGGTTTTGAAAACATTTTTAACTTCATAGATAACATTCCCCTTTAACTCTTCTTTCATTTCAAGGCTGCGTTTGTTAAAATATTTTCTTAAAAAAGAATCAGTCAAGTTTACAAATTCGCAGACTTTATAGACCCCAAACTTATTCAAAAGTGAGCAGGTATTTTTACCAATTCCCCATATTTCTCCAATATCAACATTTTCAAGTTCTTTGGTTATATTTTTTAGGTTTAATACAATAAATCCCACTATTTTTTAGTTTAGCTTTTTCACAAGCAAATTTAGCCAATGTTTTTTTGTTGCACTTATCCCAACTGAAACAGGAATTTTAAGTTCATTGTAGATATCTTCTCGTATCATTTTGGCTATTTTCTCATAACTTTTATGATAAAGCCCTCTTAAACCACTTAAATCAACAAAAGCTTCATCGATTGAATACTTTTCAACAATCTTTGTATAACTTTCAATTTTCTGCATAACCCGTTTTGACATTTCTTCATAAAAATCAATATCAGATGAAATATAAATAACATCAGGCTGTTCTTTTTGTGCAATAAAAGAGGCTCCCCCATTTTAATTCCAAGTTTTTTGGCTTCCTTAGAACGAGCAATTACGCAACCGTCATTATTACTTAAGACACATACAGCTTTATTTTTAAGTTTGGGATGCCTGGCTTGTTCACAAGATACAAAAAAAGCATCACAATCAATAAGTGCAATAATTTTATTATGTCCTCTTATTTAACATAATAAACATTTTATTGATTTTATATTTTTTTTCAAATAAACAAATGCTTACACGAAAAAAGCCAACTATATGGCTTTTTTACAAAAAATAGTTTATAAAATTTTGTTTCGCATATTCAAAAATTAATCAATTTTAACTTCTTCGTTTATTTCTAATGGAGGATCTGTTTGTAAAGCAGGATTATTTCTGTATTTGTAATACAAAAACATATCTACGAGTAAAAATGCCGTATTTGCATAATATATCCAAATTACATAATCATTACTGTACAAAAGTTTATGCATAATTCCGCAAATGTAACCAAATAAAATTAAGTATGAAAAAGCAAGACTTTTTCCATCTTACACACTTAGATTTATACGTTTTATAAGCAGCAATCGGCCAACTTATCCCAAAACACGCCATCATTCCGGCTTCAAATATACTCATATCAATTCCTCATAAAAATATATAAATTACATTTCTACTTATGACAAATTTTTTTCGGTATAATTGTATAGCAATTCAATAAATATTTCAAGATGCATCAGCATTCAATATTTTAGTTCCACGTTTGTTGGAATAAAACTAGGTGTCATTGTCAAACTTTCAAGTTTCTGCATAACCTTTATTTATAGAAATCAATATCTTACGATATATAAATAACCAACAGGCTAAGGTTAATTTTTTGT
This sequence comes from Candidatus Melainabacteria bacterium, assembly GCA_022009935.1. Taxonomy (GTDB): domain Bacteria; phylum Cyanobacteriota; class Vampirovibrionia; order Gastranaerophilales; family Gastranaerophilaceae; genus UMGS1477. Next base: position 671,696 of record CP091731.1, read on the forward strand.
TCAATAAAAAGAGACACATTTCCCACTTTAAATTCAAGTTCTTTAACGTCCTTAGAACAACATTATTATTACTTAAATTGCATGGTAGTCTTGTGGATAAAGAGAATAGTCTGCATAATCAAAAGAATCTCTTAAAGAAGGGGGCAAATCTAATGGGTGATTGCATTTAGCAAAATAATATATTTACAAGCTTTTATATTTTTAAGCTCTAAAATTAAAATATAAGTGCAGAAACTACAATACAAGTTATAATAACAAAAAAGTATTTTCTTGTCAAGATTTTGTTCTAGTTTACCATATATTAAACTAAGCACATTTTTATTTTGTAATTATATTTATAATTGTTACATCGTTACGCTAAATTTATATATTTGTTCCTTTCATTCTCACTATTACAAAATCCGACTTATCTATAAAACTCTTGCTTATTTATATCGATTTTGGAACATAGTAGTGTTTATCTGAATAAAATGCTGCAGCATTATCTTCTAATGATAGATATGGCAAAACATTTCCTTTTTTAAACAAAGTGTTGCTATTTTGTGGGTTTGCTGCAAGCTCATCATCATAATGGCTCCAACTATGCCTATATGTGCCTAAAGTGCTTTTTATTATAAAGTTTTCTTTATTTGAATCAGGATTTTGTGCTTCATCAAAAAATAGACTTAATAAATCATCATATTGCCAGCCACCATCATTATATTCTCTTAACGCATAAGAAATCGGATCTTGAGAATCTGTCAATGGTTTTATAGATGTTCCTCTGAATGCATAGGTGTTTTCTTTTTTTAATTGTTCTTTTAAATAATCTTCATTTGCTATAATATTTTGATTAAAAATACCGTATGTATCTGCTGAAATATCTGCTTTTGTATTTTCTCGTGTTCTGTTTAATGCCGCAAGAAGAGATAAACAAGCCATAGCCGGTGAAATATGTTCTTCATTTATTGTTGTAGTTGCTTTTTTCAACAATATCTTTTGGAAATGTTACTTTATTGCCATTTTTTAACGTAATCGAAACGTCACCATTTTTATCCATTGAAAACCGGCTCATTATAAATAATTTTAATTTCGGGTCGTAATTAAACTCTTTAAGTTCTGATATAAGCCAACAGTTTCCAAATGCTTGATTGCCGTTTGGCCTTTGTTCACCAAAAAGATATTCAATTTGTTTTTGCTCTAAATCAGTTTTAATTCGTTGATTTGTTCCTTGATAACCAAGATATCGTTGTCCACTTTCTTCAAAAACTTCACATTTGTCTGTTGTTCTTGGTATGCGATAATCGTGTGGTATTTTTGTATACCAATCGTACACAGCTTTATTTTCATATTGTTTTAAAACAGGGCGAATTGTTAAAAGTTTTTCGTTATTACATTTGTTGTCATTCGTTAAAAGTCCTTGTAGAGGAGTTTTTTTTGTTTCTTTTTGGGGGCAAATAGATCTTAAAAATTCATTGCGCTTATCCAAAGGCATTTGCTTTAATGCAATAACGGCTAAGTTATAAACACCGTCATCATAAATATCCCTATTATCTTCAGGTGTTAATATTTTAGCATTATCCTTTATAACATTTGCCAAGCCCTCCCAATTATCGTTGTATAATCCACGACTTATTTTTAAATCAAGGAAATATTCCAGTTTAAATTGTTTATTTTCATTTTTAGTATCTTGCAATAACATAGCTTCATCAATACTTTTTAGTTGGTCATTTGTTAAAGATGACAAGTTTTGTGCAACAGTTATTTTCTGGTCTAAGATTAAATTTTTAATTTTATCTAAAACTTCTTTAAGTTCTTCAGGCTCCATAAATCCATTTTTAATAAGAGTATTTACTAATTTGTATTTATATTTCAAAACCTCCTTGTCATCGCTAGGCTTTTTCAATAAATTGATTAGAATATTTTTATCATCTTTATTTAGCATTTTTTTTCTAATAGCAAAGTTTGCTAAAAAGGATTGCTGTATCAAAGCACCATTGTCATTACTAGGATTTTTCAAAAAGCTTTTAACGCAACTTTAACAAATGTTAAGTTGTCAGAAGAAGATCTTGCGCAATCTAATTTATTATTTATAACCCCACACTGTGTATTTCTAATATCTTTATCATCACTTGGAGAAAATAATTTTTGAAATATTTCATCATCTGCTTTTATAGCTTCTGCTAAATAGCATTGATATTCCAAAACTTGTATGTCATTACTAGGATTTTCCAAAAACTTGGTTATAATCTCTTTATCAATCGGTTCTTCTGCATTTAATATACCTTTTTCAACAGCAGTTTTTGCTAAATCGTATTGAGCTCTTAAAATATTTTGGTCATTACTGGGCTTTTTCAATAACTTGGTTATAATCTCTTTATCTTCTGCTTTCAATATACCTTTTGTAACAGCAGTTTGTGTAAAGTCGTATTGCTTTTTAAGAAGGTCATAATTCATGTTATCATCTTTCGCCAAAAATTTTAGCAAAGCAGCTTTGGCAAAAGCTTTTTGAGAATCGTCAGAGTCAGCGTTTATTTTATTCTTTAACATATCACGCATAAAGCTTTTCTGAGTAAATCTAATCCAATCATTATCACTTGGAGAAAATAATTTTTCAAATATTTCATCATCTGCATCTATTATTTGATTTTCAAAAGCAGTTTTTGCTAAATCGCATTGAGCCTCAAAAATATTATCGTCTTCGCTAGGAGTTTGCAAAAAAACATCTAATGCAACTTTAAGCGAGTTTTTGTTGATGTCCAGTACTCCAGCAAATAACTTTAAGGAATCTAACTCGTTTTTTAGAACGCTATATTGTGTTTCTCTAGTAATGTCATCCTCACTTGGAGAAAATAAATTTTGCAATGTTTTATCATCTGTGTTCAGTATTTTTTTTCAATAGCCTTGGATGCAAGATTGTATTGAAATACAAAAACATCTTTGTCATTACTTGGATTTTTCAAAAACGCTTCTAATGCAATAGTTATTGTGTTTTGAGCGCTATTGTTTTGAGTGCTATCGTTTTTAAAGTTATCAAGCAAATCGAATATCCAGCCAACCTGCCTCAATGTAAGGTCGCTATCGTCATTTGGAGTGAAAAATTGTTCTAACCTACTTTTTTTGTATCAGGGTTAGTTTCTCGTATGATATTTTCATATTCCGTTACAAATGCATCCTCCACTGGTGGCGGTGGTGGTGGCAGAGTAATATCCACTGGTGGCAATGGTGGTGGCGGAATAATATTCACCGGCAATGGCGGTGGTGGTGGCGGAGGAACATTATCCACTTGTGGCAATGGCGGTGGCGGAGGAAAATCAACATCATCCACTGGTGATGGTGGTGGCGGAATAATATTCACCGGCAATGGCGGTGGCGGTGGAAAATCAACATCATTCACTGGTGATGGTGGTGGCAGAGTAATATCCACTGGTGGCAATGGTGGTGGCGGAATAATATTCACCGGCAATGGCGGTGGCGGTGGAATAATATTCACCGGCAATGGCGGTGGCGGTGGAAAATCAACATCATCCACCGGTGATGGTGGTGGCGGAGGAATAATATCATTATTCATTACCTCAGCAGTTTCATTTATAACTTCTTGGTTTGAGCTGGTTTCACCGTCTATTGCTTCTGAAGTGTCAGAACCTTCACCTGCTGTTTCTTCGCGTCGAGTTTGTTGATACCCAATAGCCCCCAAAATCATACTTGCCATTCCCTGAGATGCTTCCGTGGATGCAACTTCTGTTTGTTGAGGACGAGGCTTAATACTTTCAACTAAATCTGTTTCTTTTTTTGTAAATGCGCCTGCAGTTGTTGTTATCATTGAATTAACAACTTTACCAGATGAATATTCCATAAAGCTCTCCTTGTAAATACTACATGCTATGTATAATATTATAAAGTGATTTTTACGAATGTAATTTCAAAAAAAGATATTTTGTTACAAAAGTTTACAAAAAAAGCTAAGATGAAATCTGATTAGAAGTGGAACACCTTGATGTTAAAATATAAATAATAAGTCAAGGTGGTTATCAATAAATATAAACAATTAAATTTAGAAGAACAGGTAACAATCAAAGTGTTATTACAACAAAGTAAATCAAACTGTTATATAGGTTTAACAATTGGAAAAACTTCATTAACAATAGAAGCATGAAAGTACTTGGATTGAAATCGCCTAATCAAATTTTTATTAGTGTTGCACTTTAATTCTGAATCTATCACTGAGTTTAAAAAGAAACAAACAAAACATCAAGATATTATTATATAACTCATTTTAAGTCCATTAAAATTTTTGCAGCTTTCACAATTTTTGCACAAAAAATACCCCGGATGCGATTCGAACGCATGACCTACCGCTTAGAAGGCGGTTGCTCTATCCAACTGAGCTACCGAGGCTTAACACAATAATAATATCTATGACATTATTTTTTGTTCAATATAAAATTTAAAACTGTTTTAAGAAACGAATATCGTTATTATAGAATAAACGGATATCATCAATAGCCCATTTCAACATTGCCAAACGTTCAACCCCATGCCAAATGCAAAGCCTGAATATTCATTAGGGTCAATATTCATATTTTTAAGAACATTTGGGTCGACCATACCTGCTCCTAAAACTTCAAGCCATCCCAAACCTGAACATACACGACAGCCTTTGCCATGACACATTATGCATTCAACATCCACTTCTGCTGATGGTTCGGTAAATGGGAAAAAGCTATTTCTGAAACGTGTTTTTCGATTACCGCCAAAATATAACCTAATAAATTCATTTAATGTTCCTTTTAAATCTCCAAAAGTTATATTTTTATCAATTAACAGACCTTCAATTTGGTGGAATAAATTATTTTTTTCTTGCACTCACGGCTTCTGAACGATAAACTCGTCCCGGAGAAATAATTTTTATTGGAGGACGTTTATTTATCATTGCTCGTATTTGAGAATTTGATGTTTGACTTCTCAATACTACATTTTTACCTACATTGGTATAAAAAGTATCTTGCATATCCCTTGCAGGGTGGTCTTTTGGTACATTTAGCATATCAAAGTTAAAATACTCAGTTTCAACTTCGGGTGAATCCTCTGTTTTGACCAAACTGTAGCCCATTTTTTCAAATATTGTTGTTATTTCATCTATTGTTTGTGTTAATGGATGTAACTTGCCATAATTACGACCTGTTCCCGGCAAAGTGATGTCTATATATTCCTCCTCAAGCTTTTTGTTTAAATCCCTTGTATACAACCGGTCATACTTTGTTTTTAATTCAACTTCAATTGCATTTGACACTTTATTAGCTAAAGGACCAATAATTCTTTTTTTCTTCATTACTTAAGTTTTTTAAATTCTTCTTTATATTTGTTAATTCGGAATTACGGCTTAAATAGCGAATGCGTATTTCGTCGATTTCTGATAATTCATTTGCATTATTTATTTCATTTTGTGCATTTAACAACAATTCATTTAAAACTTTTTCCATCTTTTTTAATTCCATAATTATCTCTTATTTTATTATAAATGAAAAAAAGTTTATTTATGCATACTTATTTTAATCTAAATTTTAATAAAAAAACTTTAACACCTGACCCCATTCCATAGTTTTTATTTTGAAATCCTCTAAAACCGGTTCCTTGCATATATCTTTGAGCTCCATAATTTGCATCATAATAGTTAAAAGGATTATAAACAGGTGGGGTAAAACCTGTCATACGCATAGGATTAAACATATTACCAATTATATTTTTAAAATTACTTGCTAAATTTTGATGATAGTTTCCATTGTAATTCATGTCATATCCGTTTGTGTAATAATTATTTTGATTACACTGATTGTTATAATATTGGTTTTGCGGTTGTTGTTGACTATTTATAGCCAATTCTAAATTTTTAAAACGATTATTTAAATTTCCGTTTTGAATAGTTCCAAAAATATTAGTTTCAAGCCTTTGTATACGCACTTCTGGCGGGTCTTTTTTGTATGCTGTTCTGAAACACAACAATTCCATTTTGCTCAATTGAGATGGTGAAATATTTCCATAAAAATTCCCTGTTTTCCATATTGCCAATTACATTGTCAACACGCGAAGCCAGATCCATATTTTCAAATGTTTTTCTAAAAAGTTTTCTTTCAATACGATTTAAACGATTATAAACTGTTTCTTGTTGAAAATTTGTGTTAAACAACGTATTTTCAATTAATGTAAGTTTCGGGTAATCATTGTTTAGACTATTCTCAACATTATAAAAACCATTTTGATTATTATAATTTTGGTATCCATTCGGTTCAAATGTTTTGAATGTATAAGCTTTTTGTTTCATTTACATTTGATAAAAATAAAATAATAAATAAATTTAATAAAATAAAAATCCTCATATTGTGACTTTATAAAGTTTTAGGAAAAAAAACATTAGCCATAAGAATATATAATAAAGAGGAAGCTTTTTCTTTATAAATATTGTGTTAAAATATAATAAAATATAAAAGTAATTGGAGATATATACATGAAGAGGATAATTCTTGCTTTATTTGTTTTATTTTTAAATATTAATATAGCGTTTTGTGCCGATTTTACAACATTTAAGCTTGAAAATGGTCACACATTTATAATAAAACCTATTCACACAAATCCTATTGTAACAATAGATACTTGGGTAAAAACCGGCTCAATAAATGAAGATGATAAAAACAATGGCATTGCACATTTTTTGGAACATATGTTTTTAAAGGCTCAAAAAATTATCAAGCCGGTGAATTTGATAGAATTTTAGAATCAAAAGGTGCAGTTATTAATGCTGCAACAAGCAAGGATTATACTCATTTTTACATCACAATTCCTTCAAAAGATTTTGAGCTGGCTTTAAAAATGCATGAAGACATGCTTTTTAAATCCGCTTTTTCCACGTCACGAATTGGAAAAAGAACGTAAAGTCGTTATTGAAGAAATATCTCGCGGACTTGATAATCCACAAAATATTTTATATAAAAATTTTAATTCGGGATTTTATAAAACACATCCATATCGTTATGATGTAATAGGTAAAAAAGAAATTATCGAAAAAGTGACACAAGAGGAAATGTTTGATTTTTACAATAAATGGTATGTGCCACAGAATATGACAACTGTCATTGTCGGTGATATTGATGAAAAGAAAATTATTGATTTACTAAAATCAACTTTTAATAAAAAATATCTGATAAATATTACCCAAGAACCTACAAAGTTGATAATTCTCCAAAGACTCCAATTGTTATAAATAAAGAACTTGATGTACAAACAGGGTATTATATTTTAGGCTTTAAAGGTACTAAACCTACAAACAATGATAGTTATGCTCTTGATGTTTTGTCTGTTATTTTAGGCGATGGAAGAAGTTCTATACTATATCAAAATGTAAAGGAACAAAAACAACTTGCCAATTCAATCACATCAAGAAATTCATCATCTAAAGATGACGGTTTATTTTTAATTTATGCAACTTTTGACAAAGAAAAAACTAAACAAACTTGATGCTTCAATTAAAAATGAAATTGAAAATATAAAAAAAAATAAATGTATCAAATGAAATTTTAAATCGAGCAAAAAAAATTATTGAAAAAGATGTTTTTTATTCACGTGAATCAGTTTCAAATATTGCAAACGAACTTGGGTATATTTCTGTAGTGACGAATGATTTGTCATTGTATTCAAATTACATAGATGATATTAAAAAAGTGACATCAAATGATATAAAACGTGTAGCAAATAAGTATTTGGACTTAAATAAAAGCGTAACCTCCATAATTGTTCCAAAAGACAGCTGTAAAAATGAGCATCCGTTTCTAATATCAAAAATAAAAATGACAAAAATATTCAAGCCAAATTAATTAAAAAAGTTGACACAGTGAGCAAATACGAATTGCCAAATGGAAGTATATTATTAATAAACCAAAACACAAGCAACGACATTGTTGCAATCCAAATTATGGACGCAGGCGGAGTTTTCACAGAGCAAATCCCCGGAGTCGGAAACATTTTGGCTAATTCTTTGATGAAAGGAACAAAGAATTATAACTATCTTGAACTTTCACAAATAATGGAGGAAAACGGCATCACTATATTACCGTCAATAACTTCTGATACCTTTACAATTTCAGTTCAGACTACAAAAAATGAATTGAATAAAACATTTGAACTCTTGGATGAGGTTATAAATAATCCTAAATTTGATATTTTTGAAATAGAAAAAATAAAAAGAGAACTACTAACATCAATAAAAACACAGCGCGACACACCATCAAGCGTTATGTTTGAAGAATTTAAAAATGCAATATGGAAAAATACACCATACAACAACACAGGAAAAGTTCTTGAAAAAACACTGAACAAAATAAGTACAAATGATGTAATAAATTATTATAACAAACTATTTTATCCCAAAAACCTTGTAATTTCAGTGAATGGCAATGTTGATGAAAAAAACTTGCATTGATTATTTTACAAAACTTTTTGAAAATAAAAAGGGAGAAAAAATCAATTTAAAAAATTATAATAACATTTTCGCAAGACCAATTCAAAAAACGTGCATAAACACTAAAAAAGACACAAATACAAGCTGGATTGCTATAGGTTGGAAAACAGATGGAGTAACTAACCAAAAAAGATTGGGCAACTCTTCAAGTGATAAACTCAATTTTAGGCAACGGAATGAGTTCTCGTCTTTTTGTTAATCTGCGAGATGCTCAAGGACTTGCCTATCAAATCGGCTCAACTTATCTTGCAAATTTAAACAGCGGACTTTTTGCGGTTTATATTGGAACAAAACCACAAACTTTAGAACACTCAAAAAATGAGTTATTAAGAGAAGTTGAAAAAATTAAAACAGAATTTGTTTTGGACAAAGAATTAAATGAAGCAAAAGAAAAAATCATTGGAAATTATATTATTTCACTTGAAACAAATGGTAAAAAAGCTGCAACTTTAGCTTGGTTTGAAACTTCAGGTCGCAGCTTTGAATTTGATAAAAAGTATGTTGAATTAATAAACTCTGTTTGCGCAAAAGATATAATTTTAATTGCAAATAAATATTTTAATGACAATATGGTTATATCAATTGTCGGAAAGTAGCTTATTCTTTATTATCGGTATTTTTTAATTTATCTAACACCTTTAATTCATTTAAAACAAAATTATCCATTTTATTTAATTTTGATTCGCTTAGACGTGCATCATATATGTTAAAATGTCTACCCGTATTTTTTATTTATAAGCTCATTTATTACAATACAATAATTTTTAGCCGTAGCTCGGTTAATTTTTTTACCATCATGATTATTATCAAAATCAATAACTTTTTTTTGTAATTCTTTTACATTACTGCTTTTAATATTAAATTTTTTGCAAAAAGCAATAGTAACAAGAGCTTTTAATTCATTATTTGAAACAACATATGTTTTTTTTCAGATTGATTTGCTATAATTTTAGGTGTTCCTTTATTTAATACCACTAAAAGATCTCGAGAGCTATTATCCAAATATTGAACTTGTTTTCCATTTAAAATTCTATTTAATTTATATGTATAAACTTGATCTTGTTGATTATTTTGTGGATGCTGTATTGCATCAGATGTATTAAAATTTTGCGATTGTGATTGTGGCTTTGGTTGCAGTTGTGGCTGTGGCTGCGATTGTGATTGCGATTGTGATTGTGTTAATGATGGAGAATCTGAATCCGTAGTTAAATCAATCACTTCAGGCACTCTTCTAGGTTGAATAAATGCATAACGTCTTTCAATAGATTGTCTTAATACATCTGCTCTAACTTTTTTAATAAAATTAAGAAAAATATTTGTACCCTTTGCAATTTCTTTTTGCTTTTTATCATAAGCATCTTGATTTGCTTTTTTTATAAAATTATAGAATTTTTTTTCCATCCTCAATAGTTTGTTGAGAATATCTTCTTCCATAAGTGTTTAAATTACTTCCAATATTATTCATATACTCCCCTTCCTTTTTACATAAATCTTAAGCTATTACAAAAATAATGTTATCAAATCAATAAATAAAATCAACACTTTAACCAAAAATCATAACAATTATTAAAGCAACCATAAAAATTGGGATATTAAAATGTAAAAAAGTTGGAATACAAGTATCAAAGATATGGTTATGTTGATTGTCCACATTCAAGCCGGAAGTTGGCCTAAAGTTGTATCGCTGGCCGGTGAGCCTGCATCTCCTAAGGCTGCAGAAGCTGAAAGCAAAACAACCGTTGAAATTTCACTTAAGCCTAATTTTATGCAAACGGGAATAAAAAACACAGCTAAAATAGGAATTGTTCCAAAGGACGTTCCTATTCCCATTGTTATAACTAAGCCTAAAGTAAGCATAATTACTGAAGCGAGGATTTTATTATACATCATATAATTTGACAATTCATTGATTAAAAGGTTAATGCTGCCAGTTTCTTTTAAAACAGCTGCAAAACCTGCTGCAACAAGCATAACAAAAGCAACATAGCCCATAAGACATATACCTTCATTGATAAGTGCATCCATTTTGTGATGACTGACAGCTCTTGCCAAAAAAATTATCCCCAAACCGACCAAAGCACCCAAAGGCAATGAACCTGTTATAAGTTGCACAATAAGAGTTACAAATGCGCCTAATATTGTTATATAGTGTTCTTTTGTCAATTTTTGTGTTTCATCGGCTTTGGTGTTTGAATTCAAACAAGCTATTGGCACATCTTTGTATACTCGTTCTTTACGATAAGTAATGAATACCGCAACAAGAAGCCCGACAAACATTGCCAACCCTATAACGCTATTATATTTCCAAATGTTTGTTTTGACGACATTATATCCGTTTTGAAACATATTATCAGCAATAAGCCCTTGAAAAATAAGTCCAAAACCGGCAGGAATTGCAATATATGGCGCTTTTAATCCAAATGCAAGCGCACAACTTATATTTCTTCTATCCAATTTTAATTTGTTCATAAGTCCGATTAAAGGTGGGATTACAATTGGGATAAAAGCAATGTGAATAGGGATTAGATTTTGTGACATAACCGCGATTATGGTAAGTATAAAAAATCAAAGCATATTTATTATTATTTATTATTTTTGTTATCTTATTCCCAAGAACCTGAGCCAAGCCTGTATGTGCCATAGCAGCGGCAAAAGCACCCAAAAGTATATAACTCAATGCAGTTTCGCTGTTTGCTCCCATTCCGTTTATAAATGTATTCATTACATCGTCAATTTTCATTCCTGATAGCAAGCCACCTGCAATTGCTGAAATAATTAATGATAAAAGCACATTAATCTTCATTAAACACAAAAGTGAAAGCAAAACCACCGACAATATCGCCGGATTTAATAATATATCCAACACATTTACCCAATCTTGTTTTCTATTTTCATAATAAATATATCAAAAATTTGAAAAAATGTAAAACTTTAAACAAACAAAGACTCAATAAACTCATTTTTGTCAAAATCTTTTATATCCTCAACCTTTTCGCCAACACCAATTAGCTTTAAAGGCAATTTATAATCTTTGGCTATGGAGATTATGACAGCACCTTTTGAAGAACCGTCAAGTTTTGTTAGAGCAACACCTGTTAAATTTGCAACTTCAAAAAACGTTTTCGCTTGATTTATTCCATTTTGTCCCATACTTGCATCAAGAACAAGCAAACTTTCTTTTAAACTGTCCTTTGCGTTTTTTATAATGACATTTTTTATTTTATTTAATTCTTCCATCAAATTATATTTATTTTGCAATCTACCGGCTGTGTCAATAATTAAGACATCGTAGTTTTTCATTTTTAGCTTTGCTTATAGCTTCATACACAACACTTGATGGGTCTGCATTGTGTTTAAAAACAATATCTGCATTTATCCTTTCTGCCCAAATTTGAAGTTGTTCAACCGCTGCAGCGCGAAAAGTGTCGCCTGCTGAGAGCAAAACTTTTTGCCTTCTTTCTTAAACTTATTTGCAAGCTTGGCAATTAAAGTCGTTTTTCCAACACCATTTACACCTGTTATTAAGTAAATATTAAGCTCGTTTTCATCGTAACGAAGCTTGTTATCGCCTGCATTGTCTAATATTTGACTAAATTCATTTTTCAAATATGATTTAATTTCAGACGGTTTTATAATATTTTGTTTTCTTAAATTATCAATAAGGTAAGAAGAAACACTAACACCCAAATCCGCTTTTATCAACATTTCTTCCATATCATCAAGTGTCAAATCGTCAAATTCTTCTTTACCGTTTGCATAAGACACAATGTCTGAAACTAAACTCTTACTTGTCTTTGAAAGAGTCTCCTTCAAGGATGAGAAAAGCCCTTTGACTCATTTTCTTTTTTTTTTCTCATCACCATTATCTTTTTTATTGAAAAAACTGAACATTAAACCTCTTTACTTAGATTTTAAATTATATTCTGAAATAACACTTCCTAAAATACCATTAATAAATGAAGCACTGTCACCTGTTGAATATTTTTTCGCAAGTTCAATAGCCTCATCCAAAGTTACTCTAACAGGTGCATCTTGTATATAAACAAGCTCACAAATAGCAATCCTTAAAATATCTTTATCAATTTTAACCAAACGTTCAATGTTCCAACCATAAGCGTATTTTTTAATTAAACCATCGATTTCATTTTTATTTTCACGGTAGTTTAAAGCCAATTTAACAATATAATCACGAACTTCTTCTTTTTCTTCTAAAACACTCATTTCAGCAATTTCCAATGCCATCACGGCTTTATCTGAAACATTTATTAAATCATCTAATTTTTCTCTCATATCTAAAGTTGTAGGTAACGGAACTTCAATGTTATGGGTACCAATAGGGCGTTTTATGTTGTATTCATGATTGTTTTCATATTGTTCCAAAAATTCTTTTATTTCAAAAAAACAACTTGTTGCAACTTTTAATTCAGACATTGCATTGTTTGTTAATGTTCTTACTGATTTTAACAAAATATCTGTATAATTTTCTCTATCTAATTTTGAAATATTTTCAGGACATTGTGAAAATACTATTAAAGCCAATTCTCTTGCGGCATGTCGTGCTTGCATTATTATTATTCCTTTTTTTCTGTTTGTATTATATATTAAGACATAAAAAACTTAATTTTAAAGTATAATATATTAATCTATTGTTTCATAACACATAAGTTCTTTTTAAATTTAATTTTCATGTTTCATTTGTTTTAAACTTTTTGAAGGTGGCAACATTTCATTACTACGTTCAAATTTATCAAAAGAAAGTTGTTTTTTAGCTCTTATATTTTTTTGTAAATTTAAAGCCAAATAATCACAAACATTTTTTTCTACTTTCGTCAATTGTGAATATTTTTTTAATATATCAGCATTTACACTATTCATATAATTTTCCTTATTTTATTGCACTTTCTATTCTTGCTTTTACATTTTCAAAGCCTAAAATTCCAAGCACCGCAACTAAATCAGCACCATGTGTTTTTCCTGTTACAGCTGCTCTAAGTGCCCACATTGTTTGCTTTGGTTTTATTCCTTCTTTTTCTTTAAAATATGTTCTTAAATCAGCAAGTTCGTCATGAAGTTTTTCTTCATCATCAAAGTGCCAAGAAGAAATTCTGTTTTCTAAAATATCTTTCAAAACTTTTTGAGAAACTTCCGTATTCAAAACATCATTTCTAACATTTTCTTCAATTTCAACATTTTTTCCACCAAAGAAATAATTAACTTCATCTGTTATATCTGACAACAAAGTCAATGGTTCTCGAGTGATTTCAACCATTTTTTCAAGTTGTTGTTGATTTAGCTCACTTAAATCATACTTTGATAAAAACGGTTTAAGTTTTTCAACAAGTTTGGGAATTTCCATTTTTTTAATGTATTGACCGTTCATCCAGTTTAATTTGTCATATTCAAAAATAGAATTTGAAGAGGAGACTTCATTGATGCGAAAATCTTGTGCTATTTCATCAACTGTTTTTATTTCATTTCCATCAGACGGCGACCAGCCCAAAAGTGCTACAAAATTTATTAAAGCATCAGTCAAATATCCTTTTTCCACAAATTCAGACACAGCAGTTGCACCATGTCGTTTTGATAACTTGCTTCTATCCGGTGCCAAAATCATGCCCAAATGTCCAAATTTTGGAACTTCTGCTTTAAAGCCTCATAAATCAAAATTTGTTTGTATGTGTTTGAAATGTGGTCTTCACCACGAATGACATGTGAAATTTTCATTTCCATATCGTCAATAACAACAGCAAAATTGTATGTTGGTGTGCCGTTTGATTTCATAATTACAAAATCACCAATTGTATCAAGGTTGACTTTCAACTCTCCTTTAACCAAATCGTCAAAACCAATCTCACCTTCTTGAGGAACTTTAAAACGAATAGATGGTTTTATTCCTTTGGCTTTTAATTCATTTTTTTCTTCCTCACTTAAATTTCTGCATTTTCCACTATATTTATGCGGTTTTTTATTTTTATTGACTCTTCTTTTTCTTTATCCAATTCTTCTTGAGTGCAAAAACATTCATAAGCATACCCTTCTTCAACAAGTTTTTGAGCATATTTTGGATAAATATCAAATCTTTGGGATTGCTGATATGAACCATAATCACCACCAACATCAGGACCTTCATCCCAATTTAAACCCAATGCTTTTAAACTGTCATAAATATTTTGTGTGTATGCTGCATTTGAACGTTCCAAATCAGTATCTTCAATACGAAGAACAAAATCTCCTTTATTTTTCTTTGCAAACAAATAATTAAACAAAGCCGTACGAGCTGTTCCAATGTGCAAATTTCCGCTTGGTGAAGGGGCTATTCTTACTCTTATTTTATCCATTTTTTATTTTAACTCCAAATTTTAATCTATATATTTTTCAACAACACTATAAAATTCTTTTAATTGAGCCTCATTCATTTTTGTTAAAGGCCGTCTTAAAACGTTTTCAATCAAATTCATTTTGCTTAAAGCTTCTTTTACAGGCACAGGATTTGGTGCCATAAACAGTTTTTTAAATAAAGGAAACAGACTTAAATGTATTTTTAAAGCTTCATCAATATTTCCATTTTTAAAATCTTTTATCATCTGTTGCAACTTGTTACCGACCAAATGAGAAGCCACCGAAATGACACCTGTAGCTCCTAACGACATCATCGGCAAAATCAAACTGTCATCACCACAAAACAAAGTGAAGTCTTTGTCAACAAGTTGCTTAACCTCTGAAAGATAATCCATATCAGGAGAACTTTGTTTTAAGGCCTTTATGTTTTTAAACTCGCTTGCCAATTTTGCAACAGTTTGAGGTTGCATATTCACACCTGTACGACCCGGGATGTTGTACAAAATTATAGGAATATCAACTGATTTGGCTATATTTGAAAAATGTTCATACATTCCATCTTGAGATGGTTTATTGTAGTATGGAACAACGGAAAGGACAGCATCTGCACCATTTTCCTGCATTTTTTGTGACATTTCGACAGCTGTTTTAGTAGAATTTGAACCGGCTCCCATAATCACCATTGTTTTGTCACCAACAGATTGTTTTAGTTCTTTTAATAAATTCAATTCTTCTTCATGGGTCAAAGTTGGTGACTCACCTGTTGTTCCCGCTGCAATGATTGCATCTGAACCATTTTTTATCAAGTGTTTTGCAAGATTTACAGTTTTTTCATAATTCACTTTCTCATCGCTATCAAAAGCCGTAACCATTGCCGTTATGACATTTAATGAACTAAAACTTTTTTCCATGGTTTAATTATCTCCTTTAGATTTATATATTTTAGTTTTGCACAATTATACTTCATAATCAATAATTAATTTATCATATAAACTTTTTTATAATACAAAACACTGCCCAACGTTATCAATATGATATTAGGAAGCCATGCCGCAAGTATAGGGGTAATTTGTCCGGCTTCTCCAAGCGAGAAAGAAAAAGCTCGGAGTATATAAAAAACAAAAATAATCAAAATACTAAACAAAAACCTCGATTATAGCGAACACGGGGCGGAGTAATAGACAAAGGAACACCGAGAAGCACAAAAACAATTGTTGTGATTGGCAAAGCCACTTTGTCATAAAGCATAACTTCATACTCAAGTTTGTTTTTCATAATTTTACTATTGTTTGTTTTTATATATTTTGTAAGGCTTTTAAAGCTACATTCTTCAGGCTTTAATTCAAAGATTTTTTCATCAAGTGTTATTCCGAAATCGGCTGTTGTTGAGCCAAGCCAACTTGTGTTCAAAATTTTTCCCACAAGTGAAATTGTATAAACCGAAGCATCATTAAACACCCAAGAACTGTCTTGAGTTTTGCCCGTATCCGCTTGTATGATTTGAATGGTATCTTTATTCGACAAATCAAGGATAGTTACATTGTTCAAAGTTTTATTTTCACAACTTCTTACATAAAAAAGTCGTTTAAGCGATTCGTCAGGACCTTTTACCTTAAATGAAAAATTTTGTTTTCCCTCGGGAACATTTTTTTGTCCCAAAGACCAAATGGCAAGCGCTTTTGATTGTGATGTTGTGACAGGCACTATTGTTTCATTTACAACAAAAACAAAAAGAGACATCAAAAGTGCAAAAATAAATATAGGCTTTGAAATTCTGTCAAGCCCCACACCTAACGCTCTTAAAACAGTCAATTCCGAAGATAAACACAATTTATTCAAAGTCATTACAACAGACAACAAAACAGACATTGGTATTGACATAACAATAATGCTTGGCAAATTTAACAATATCATCATCAAAGCTACATTAAAAGGTATTCCATAGTTTGTTATTTGCTTCACAAGCGTTATGAAAGTGTCACTTGCAAAGATAATTGAAGTGAAAACAACAACACCCAAGAAAACACTTCCAAAACCTGTGACATAATATATCTGTCAAGAATTGAAAACCTGCTTAACAGTTTGTTTAAAAATTTTTTATATAAAATTCGTAAATATCCCACATTCATAACTTATATTATATAATAAAAAAAAATTTAACAGCTTTTTTCTTCTTTTTCTTGTATTATTTTGTATATTTTATAAAAAGGCTTAAGCGTTAAATCTGTGTTAAAATTGTCAACTAAATGCCAATCGTTAAGAAACTTGTCAGAGACTTTTATCTCGTTATATAAAATATTTTTATTTAATACATCTTTATTCAAGATATTGTTATTGTCTATAGATTTTACAAGATGAAAAAAAAAATTTTAACATTTTTTCTTTTTTATTTTATCCAACAAAAAATAAAAATTATTTTTTAAACCTTCTCTTTAACAAGGTCAAAAAAAATATTATTATTAAAAAAAAAATTTTTTTTTAAATTTAAAATTTTAAATAAATTTTTAATAATATTTTGAAAAAATTTTAAAAATAATTTTTTTTAATTATTATGGTGTTATCATAGTTAAAATTTTATTTATATTTTTATTACTCCACTTTTAAAAAGTAAAATCTTATTTATAAAATAAAAAAATAAAAAAAAAATTAAAAAAATTTTTTAAAAAAAATTTTATTTTTTTTTATTAAAACGAAAAAAGGAAAAAAAAAAAAAAAAAATACCAAAATAATTTTAAAACCCATAAAAAAAATAAAAAAAAAAAAAAAAAAAAAAAAAAACAAACCAAAAAAAAAAAAAAAAATAAAAATTTTTTTTTTAAAAAAAAAAATTTTTAATCAAAAAATTTAAAAAATTTTTAAAACAAAATTTTAAAAAAAAAAAAAAAACAAAAAAAAAAAAAAAAAAAACAAAAAAAAAAAAAAAAAAAAAAAAAATATATAAATTTTTAAAAAAAAAAAAAAAAAAAAAAAAAAAAAAAAAAATAATTTAAAAATAATAAAAATTAAATAAATAATAATTTATTATTAATAATTAAAAAAAAAAAAAAAAAAAAAAAAAAAAAAAAAAAAAATTAAAGGAAAAAAAAAAAAAGGGAAAAAAAAAAAAATAAAAAAAAAATTGCTGCACCATTGTTAATAAAGAAGTTTGAAAAAAAAAAAAAAAACCATATTTAACAAATAAAAAAAAAAAACCAAAAATTTTTTAAACAACCTTAAAAAAAAAACAAAAAAAAAAAAAAAAAAAAAAAAAAAAAAAAAAAAAAATAAAAAAAAAAAAAATTTTGAAAAAAAATAGAAAGAGCGTCATTTATCGTTTTGGGTGCATTGGTCGGAAGATGTAAAGAGGCAATCGTTGCACTTCCCGGAGGTTGTGCAATCGGTGAAAGACGAGTTGACTTCCACATCAGAGGGCTTGAAAGCCTCGGTGCTACTATTAAAATCGAAAACGGATACGTTCACGCTCATGCACAAAAAATTGGTCGGAACAGACATTTATTTGGATATTCCGTCAGTTGGTGCAACGGAAAACTTAATGTTGGCGGCTGTTTTGGCAGAAGGTTCAACAAGAATTCAAAACGCTGCACAAGAACCTGAAATCGTTGATTTGGCAAACTTCCTCAACGCAATGGGTGCAGACGTTAACGGAGCAGGAACATCTGAAATTGTAATTAACGGAGTCAAGGAAGAACAACTTCACGGGGTTGAATACACGACAATCCCAGATAGAATCGAAGCAGGTACTTATATGGCTGCAATCATTGCAACCAAAGGAAAAGGTATCATTCGAAACATCAATCCTTCTCATTTGACATTCTATACATCAAAACTTACACAAATGGGTGCGAAGATTAAATTAATTGAGCCAACGGCATTTGAAGTAAGTTGTAACCAAAAATTAAAAGCGTTAAACATCGTAACGCAACCTTACCCTGGATTTCCGACAGACTTGCAATCGTTGGGAATGGCTTTGTTGACTGTTGCAGACGGTGTCAGCATCATCACAGAAAGTCTTTACGAAAACAGATTTATGCAAGTTCCGGAACTCAGAAAAATGGGTGCTGATATTCACCAAGAAAGAAATCATGCTTTGATTAAAGGTGTTGAAAGACTTTCAGGTGCAAACCTCAGAGCGAGCGACTTGAGAGCGGGTGCTGCATTGGTAATTGCGGCATTGATGGCTGATGGATACAGCACGATTGACGAATTGCATCACATTGACAGAGGTTATGAACTTTTAGTTCCGAAATTAAAAGCATTGGGTGCAAATATTGAAAGAGTTGACGGCGAACAAGATATTGTCGCTGACAAAGTTAGAGGAAACCTTAATGGAACAACCAAAGTATAAAAGGTGGTATGACCACGACCCTGTGCTTTTGCAGGTTATAAACATTTTGAAAGATTATCAGACAGAATTGCGTGCACAAGCGGAAGTTTTTCTGTTGAAGATTGAAGAAAGAGTTTCGAAAGAAACTATTGAAAAATTCTATGAAATGGTTAAACCGGCAGATGGAAACCGTTGGTATGACAAAGATCCGGTTATTTCAAAAACGGTTGAACTTTTGAGAGTCGTTCCGCCAGATGTTCAAAAAGCGGCTGCGGAACACTTCTTGAAAAGTGTTAAAATATTAAATAATGAGATAAATGGCAAAATAAAAACAATAAACGATGACGGGACATTGGATATTGTTGAAAAAGAGACACTTTGTGTTAGAAGAGTTAATATAGGAGATTTAACATGTCAAGCGTTTTAACAGACGGATTAATTATTATGGTCATCGGCATGGGCGTCGTATTTGTGTTTTTGATGTTGATGGTGTGGGCAATGCATGGCATGCATCATTTTTTAGCTTGGTTTAACAAGTTTATGCCTGAGCCTGTTGAAGTGGTTAAAACAAAAAAACAAAAATAATAATGAAAATGATGAAGCTACGGTTGCAGTTGCAATAGCTGCTTGTGTTAATAAATTGGCAAAATAGTATACTTATTTTATATATATAGAAAGGCTTAAATTATGGGTAAAAAATTAATTAAAGTTATGGATACCTCGTTTCGTGATGGTTTTCAATCTTGTATCGGGGCTCGTATTTTCACAAAAGATTACATACCGGCAATTGAAGCTGCCGTAAATGCAGGGATAAGACATTTTGAATCAGGTGGCGGGGCTTTGTTTCAATCACTTGTTTACTATGCAAATGAAAATCCGTTTGAAAATATGGACATGGTACGCCAAGCTGTTGGAAACGATGTTGAACTTCAAACACTTTCTCGTGGCGTAAACTTAATATGCCTAAAGTCACAAAGCAGCGATATCATTGATTTAAATATGAAATTATTTAAAAAACATGGTGTCAATACAATCCGTAATTTTGATGCTTTAAACGATGTAAACAATCTTATATATAGTGCAAACGCAATAAAAAATAATGGCATGAACCATGAAGTTACAATAACCATGATGGAATTGCCTCCGGGCTGTGTTGGAGCACACACGGCTGAGTTTTATATAGACAGATTACGTCAAATACTTGATTCGGGGCTTCCTTTTGACAGATTAGCTTTTAAAGATGCCTCAGGAACATCTTCACCAAACAAAGTATATGAAACAATCAAACAAGCAAGAGCATTATTGGGCAATGATATTCCTATTCGTTTTCATTCACATGAAACAGCAGGTGTTTCTGTTATTGCTTATAAAGCAGCACTTGATGCGGGTGCTGATGGGCTTGACCTTGCAATGGCACCATTGTCAGGAGGCACTTGTCAACCTGACCATATAACTATGTGGCATGTCTTTAAAAGGAACTGATTACGATTTAGGGTACGACATTGATAAATTAATTGAAGCTGAAAATGTCTTAAAAGAAGTTTTGAAAGACTACTTTATGCCACCTGAAGCAACAACGGTTAACCCAATGATAGTCTTTTCACCGCTTCCCGGTGGTGCTTTGACGGCTAATACCCAAATGATGAGAGATAATGGCGTTTTGGATAAATATAATGATGTTGTAGCTGCAATGAGAGAAGTTGTTGAAAAAGGCGGTTATGGTACAAGCGTGACACCTGTTTCTCAATTCTACTTCCAACAAGCTTTTAATAATGTTATGTTTGACCTTTGGAACAAAATAGCTGAAGGGTATGGCAAAATGGTTCTTGGGTATTTTGGCAAAACTCCTTGTGAACCTGACAGCGAAGTTGTCAAAATTGCAAGCGAACAACTTCACCTTGAACCAACAACAAAAAACTCCGCTTCAAATCAACGATGAAAACCCCAATGTTGGTGTTGAAGCTTCTAAAAACGTTTAGTTGATAACAATATTGAAGTCAATGATGAAAACATTTTCATTTCTGCAGCTTGTGAAGACAAAGGAATTTTGTTCCTTGAAGGCAAGGCACATATTGGGGTTCGAAAAAATTGCGGTGAAAATAAAGAAACAACTTCAATTAAAAAATCAGATGCATATTGTGTCAAAGTAAACGGTAAAAAACTTTAACGTCAAATTTGAAAATGATAACAAAGCAACAGTCAACGGCAAAACTTACGATATAGATATAAAAGAAGGAGTAAAAACACCAAGTTCTTCAAGCACAGGTGAAGTAAAGGAAGTCAAAGCAGCATTGCCCGGTAATGTCTTGCGTATTGAAGCAAATGTTGGAGACACGGTCAATGAAAACGATGTTTTGTTGGTTGTTGAAGCTATGAAAATGGAAACAGAAATAAAATCACCATTTTCAGGTGTTGTAAAATCTATTTTGGTTGAACAAGGCGACCAAATACAAACCGGTCAAGTATTATTTGAAGTTGAATAAAGGAGATTGATTAATGGATATAATGGAAAGTTTAATGGGTCTTTGGCATTCAACAGGTTTGGCAAATTTTATAACAACACCTGCTGCAAATGTTTCAGGGTTGGAAAAAATACCTTCAAATGTTTGGTATGCCAATTATGATAGTTGTTTGTTTATTCTTGCTTTATCTAGGCATCAAAAAAGAATTTGAGCCATTACTTCTTGTGCCAATTGCATTTGGCGGTTTGCTTGCAAACATCCCTGTTGCCAATATAGCAGGCGAGGGTGGATTTTTGCACATAATTTATACAATGGGGATACAATCCGGTCTTTTTTCCACTTTTCATATTTATGGGAGTAGGAGCTATGACAGATTTTTGGTCCCTTGATTTCAAACCCCTAAAACAGCATTATTAGGTGGAGCGGCACAATTTGGAATATTCTCAACATTGTTTCTAGCGTTGCTTTTAGGTTTTAATATTCCGGAAGCTGCATCAATCGGGATAATAGGTGGAGCAGACGGCCCGACTTCAATATTTGTAACATCTAAGCTTGCACCTCATTTGCTTGGCGCAATAGCCGTTGCAGCTTATTCTTACATGGCTTTGGTGCCTATCATTCAACCACCTATAATGAAAGCTTTGACAACTGAAAACGAAAGAAAAATTGAAATGAAACAGCTTCGCGTTGTAACAAAACGTGAAAAAATCATTTTCCCGCTTTTGGTTTTGCTTTTATGTATAATATTCTTACCGGATGCTTGTCCATTGATTGGTGCATTGACTTTCGGTAACCTTGCAAAAGAATGTGGTGTTATAAATAGAATTTCAAACACTTTACAAAACGAATTTATAAATATTGTTACAATTTTGCTTGGTTTATCCGTTGGTTCAAAATTGCAAGCAACACAATTTTTGACTGTTCAAACATTGTATATTTTGATTTTGGGACTTCTTGCATTTTCATTTGCAACGGCAATGGGCGTTATATTTGGTAAATTGATGAACAAATTTTCAAAAGACCCAATCAATCCGCTTATCGGTGCAGCAGGTGTTTCGGCTGTTCCTATGGCAGCACGTGTTGTAAACAAAGTTGGGCTTGAAGCAAATCCTCAAAATTATCTTCTTATGCACGCAATGGGATCAAATGTTGCAGGTGTAATCGGCTCAGCAGTAGCTGCAGGTGTTTTGCTTTCTATTTGCGGATAAAAAAATATATAATAAAAATATTAAGACAGCTTAACAAAGCTGTCTTTTTTGAAATTTTATTTAAATATTACACTTTATATATATATAATATTTAGATAGAGGGCAAAATTATGGATCCTGTTAATTCATCTCCAATAAAAAATCAATGTTCATTAAAACGCAATAAAAGTGAAATACCTCCTTCCATAACTTATAATGAACCAACAACTGAAAAGAAAATAAAACTTGATGACATACCGGCTTCACAACTTGGTGCTCTATCTTATATAAATAATGAAACAAAAAATTATACGTTAAGCAATAAAGAACTAATAGCTTTTAATACTCAAGCTCAACGTTTAAAAGAAACAAATTTGGCTAGTATTCCTCACTTAAGTAATTTGACACCAGAAGAAAGAAAATGTTTAACATCGACATTAATAAAGCTTGGTGGTTTTGACGAATTTTTACTTACAGTTACCGACAATAAACCGGCAACATTGTTATTTGATATGAACAATATTAATATACCAGATAATATAAAAGACCATAAAGTCCTAAAAAAAAAAATCGAAAATGATGAAACAAGATGTTATATTTTAAACGAAAAAAGAAGTTAAAAAAATTGTTAATGAGAATAAAGAACTTTTTGAGACAAGATTAAACGCCACAGGTAAATCAACTGATGAAATATATGACTTATTGACAGATTCAAATACAAGTCCATTATTAAACGATGATATAAATAGTGTCTCTGATATGGTTGGACTTATTCTTGGTTATCCCAAAACAAGTTCAATAATATACCATTTGGCATTCCGTACAAAAAATTTTCTAAGAGATAAATCTTGTCTTGAAAACAGTAAGAATAACCTTATTGATTATATATATTCAGACAAATCACCATATATAAATATGAGTGAAGATTTTTTAAGTGATCTAACTGATGACATTCAAAATTTAACAGGGCATGATTTTTTTAGAAAATCATATCTATGAAGAAAAAAATAACCTTTTAAAATGTCCAATTCAATGTGCAGTATTTTTTACCCGAAAGTACAGAGTTTATGCGTATTAAAAATGCAGTGTTAAAATGCACAAAAAATTAAGTGAATTATAATAAAATTTAATTACATTTTACTCAAAATAAAACTAAAAATAAATTATAAAATTTTGTAAAGAAATATTCCTTTTTTTGAAATTACACTCATAAAAAATTACTTTATGTTATCTTATGTAATATGTAATATTTTAAGGTAAATTATATGAACGGAAATATCTCATCAAACATTATTGTTAAACCAATAAAAGATGCAGGCACAAAAGTTATAGGGTCATTTGCAAGACAAGGAGAAGAAATAATTCAAGAAGTTTTAAATACCCCTCAACAACAAGAAGTTGTGTCACCAGCTGCAAACGAGGCAATAGCAAATTCTACTTTTGGAATGATTGGTGTTTTGCAAGCTCAAAAAAATACTAATGCAGAAATTATACAAATTGAAAATATTAAAAATCCTGAAACAACAAAAAAAAATGAAGAAATTATTTTAGATGACAATGTTTTTAAAATTGGCACCGGCTCTGGTCGTATGCCTTATAATATAGCAAAAGCTACAGATGATGCTTATGGTAAATTTATTGAACATCCTGAAAATATTAGAAAACTTGAATTTTGTTCTAAACTTGGCAATGCCGATTATAACAAATTAGCAAAAATCAAAGAGCCGGATTTTTTTATGTTTTGCTGCAGGGATTAAACCGGTGTATTATGCTACTAAAAATATGACATTTGAAAACATGCCTGATGGATATCATAAAATATCAATCAAGAATGACCACATGTTGTTACTTTAATGACAAAAAAGTAAAAACAATTATACAAAATAATCTTCAATTATTTAATGTTTTACTTGATAAAAAAGACTTATCGGATAAAGATATTTATAAATTATTATCTAGTGATAATAAAGAAAACCCGTTAAAACAAAAAACCGTTTAGATCGGATATTGTAGGAATAATTTTAGGATATCCAAAACTAAGTTCTATTCTTTTTTATTTAAGAGATTTAGTAACACCTAGTGATGGAGAGGCTTCTGATGTATCACAAAAGGATCTTTTAAAATATATGAAAAGTGAAAAGTGTTTTTATAAAAACAAGTCTTTAAAAAAACATATTATTACAACATTAGAAAATAATGAATTAAAAAAAAGAAATATAATTTCAGTTGGAAACATTTTTAGACAAAGTGGGTAGTAATTTGAGTGAACTTGGAAAAATTTTAAGCCAAATGGAATCTAGTTCGCCCAATCTTGGAATTAGTTTTTCATGAGCATAGAACGTATAAAAAAACTTGCCATTACAGTGTTGTATATTTGTTGATGAGCCGGATGAAGTTAATAGAATAAACATGTTGTATGGCGAATATACAAACAAACTAAATAGCATTACAACCGAACAAGCTGATTAATTTTTAAAAAGGCACAATAAGTAAATATTGTGCCTAAATACTTTTTTGCATCAATGACGATGTTCAACAGGGAAAAACAAACTAAAAAAGTAACATAAGAGTCATAGCCATAATCTTTTCTCCTTTTTACTTAACACACTTTAAAGAACCATATATTATAAGTAATATCATAACAAATTATTGCCTAAATGTAAACATATTTTTACAATTCTTCATCTTGATTGAAATATGTAATTGTGTCAATATAAAAAAAGTATAAAATAGTTTGCAAGGTTTAAATTTATGTGGGAATTAAAAATAGAAACAAGTTTTGCTGCAGCGCATCATCTGCTAAATTATAACGGAGAATGTGAAAATCAACATGGGCACAATTGGAAGGTCGAAGTTTTTATTGAAGGCAATAACCTTGATAAATCGAATATATTAATGGATTTTAAGGTGTTAAAAAGCACGTTAATGATGTCATAAAAACACTAGACCACAAAGATATAAATACTCTGGATGATTTTAAAAATGTAAGCCCTTCAAGTGAAATGATTTCAAAATATATTTATGAAAAATTAAAAAAGATATTCAAATGTTGAAAAAAGTTTCTGTTTGGGAAACAAACAACGCTTGTGCAAGTTATTTTAAAAATTAAGGAGAAAATAATAAATGACATATATTCAATGTTTATTAATAAGTATCGCTCAAGGTTTAACAGAGTTTTTGCCGGTTTCAAGTTCTGCACATATTGTTATTGTTAATGCTTTATATAAATTTTTTACACATAAAGATTTAGCCGGAAATTCTTGTGAGGAATATTTTTTGCAATTATTATTCACCTGGGAACATTAATTGCGGTTTTACTCTATTTTAAAAACGATATTATAAAGATAATAAAAGATTTCTTTTCAATATTTAAAACTAAAAAAGCTTGAAAATGAAGACCAAAAGTTAAGTTTATATATTTTGCTTGGAACAGTTGTTACGGTTGTTTTTTGCTTCCCTTTAAAAGATATTGTTGAAAACATAATGAAAGAACCTTATATAACATCAATATTTTTAGTAGGCACAGGTTTTATATTGTTTTTTGCTGAATATTTATCGCAAAAAAATAAAAATAATCCGGATAATTTAAGTTGGAAAAAATCAGCATTGATTGGTTTATCACAAGGAATGGCAATATTTCCTGGATTTTCTCTAGGTTTAACCATTGCCACAGGGCTTATGTTGGGACTTGATAGGGTCAAAGCAGCAAAATTTTCTTTTCTTTTAAGTATCCCCATTATCATTGGTGCATCTGTGTTTTATCCGATTTTAGAAATTGATTTTGCACAACTTCAAACGTTCAATGTAAAGGCTTTAATAATGGGCTTTTTGGTTTCGTTTGTTGTCGGATATTTATGTATAAAATATTTTATGAAATTTTTAGGCAAATATTCTCTAAAAGTTTTTGCATACTATTGTTTATGCATCGGGATTATAACATTCATATTATTTAAGTTTTTTTAATGATAAAATAATAAATATAAAATAAAAAGAGGAAAAAATAAAAATGGAAGACAAGTCAAAAACAAAACATGTGGAAGTTAATGAAAATAACGTTCGCAATACTCGCATACAAAAGCTTGCAACCTTTGCACAAAATGGTGTTAACCCTTACAAATATTCATTTGACAAAGATGCAAAAGCAAGTTTTTTACAGGAAAAATATAAAGATTTAGCAAACGGTGAAGAAACAAACGATAGATATGCTGTTGCAGGACGTATTATGGCTATGAGAAATAGCGGTATGTTTATTGATTTGATGGATGATAGCGGAAAAATTCAAATTTTTTCGCACAAAGAAAATTTGGATGAAGAAAGTCTTAAAACATTGAAACTTCTTGACATTGGAGATATTGTCGGGTTTTACGGCACAATTCGCAGAACACCAAGAGGTGAATTGAGCATAAAAAGCTGTTGAAGTAAAGATTTTGACAAAATCGCTTCTTCCTTTGCCTGAAAAAATTTCATGGTTTAACAGATATTGAAACAAGATACCGCAAACGATATGTTGACTTAATTGTCAATGAAAATGTGCGTGAAACATTTAAAAAACGCAGTTTAATAATCCAAAAAATAAGAGAGTATCTGACCAATTTAGGATTTTTAGAAGTCGAAACTCCCATAGCTTCAAACACAAGCTGGCGGAGCAACTGCAAAAACCATTTATAACTCACCACAACGCTTTGGATATGGAAATGTATTTAAGAATTGCCCCGGAACTATATTTAAAACGACTGCTTGTTGGTGGTATAAGTGAAAAGATATTTGAACTAAACAGAAACTTCAGAAACGAAGGTCTCTCACCTCGTCATAACCCTGAATTTACAATGCTTGAGCTTTATCAGGCTTATGTAGACTATAATGATATGATGGTTTTAACAGAACAAATGATTTCTTCAATTTGTAAGGATGTGAATGGCAGCTATAAAATCCAATTTGGCGATAAAGAAATAGATTTGACTCCGCCTTGGGACAGAAAAACAATGATAGGTGCAATACGAGAAAAAACAGGTATTGATTTTAGCCAAATATTTACAGTTGAAGAAGCTTGTGAAAAAGCTAAAGAACTTGGAATAGACCCGGAAGAATGCAAAAATTGGGGTCAGGTGCTTGACTTAATATTTGAAGAAAAAAGTTGAACCAAGCCTTATACAGCCGGTTCATATTATTGATTACCCTCGCGATATATCACCATTGGCAAAAGTTCATCGTGACAATTCAAGATTAACAGAACGTTTTGAAACACGCATCAATGGTTGGGAAGTTGCAAATGCATTTTCTGAATTGACAGACCCGATTGACCAACGTATGCGTTTGGAAGCACAGGCACTTGCAAAAGCTCAGGGAGATGAGGAAGCATGTGAAGTTGATGAAGACTTTTTGTGTGCTTTAGAGCATGGTATGCCTCCTGCCGGCGGTCTTGGTATAGGAATTGATAGAATTGTTATGTTACTCACAAATTCGCCTACAATCCGCGATGTCATTGCTTTTCCGACAATGAAACATAAATAAGTCCTTTAATTATAAGCTTTTTTAGAAAAAAGTACTTGCAAAATTATTAAATATAAATATAATAAGATATGTAGAGATTTAGGAAAGGGGTTTAACGACCATGAATAAAGAAGAATTAGTACAAGAGTTAGCTAAAAAAACAAACATTTCACAAAAGAAAGCTGCTGAAGTTGTTACTTCATTAGTTGAATCAATCCAAACAGCAGTATCTAAAGGTAAAAAGTTACTTTAGTTGGTTTTGGTACTTTTGAAGCTCGTAAACGTGCTGCTAGAACAGGACGTAATCCTCAAACTGGAGATACTATTAAAATCGAAGCTAAAAAAGTTCCTGCTTTCTCAGCTGGTAAAAAATTCAAAGAAATGGTTAACAAGTAAGAAGAACCTTAAATTTGTTTTTTGTAAAAACCTCAATATAACATTATTGAGGTTTTTTGTTTTTGTTTTTATATAACAGGCTATCGCGTGTTCAATTTTTGATTTCATTCACCAACGTGGATTGACTTTAGTTTGATTATAGCGTTGAAGTCCAATTATCGCTTTTTGTTAAACATTTTTGTTTTTGTTTTATATAACGGGCTGCGGATTCGGCGTTGGCTTCGCCTGATTGTGAGGAAAAATGCGTAAGCCGTGCGGAGCTTTAGACGAGGAAGCGACCCAGCTTCCGAGTATAAAGCGAAGTAGTTAATAGGCGACGTAAGAGTTTTCGAAAGAAAACTCCACAGGAGCGAAAACTGAACGGAGTGGAACAATTTTGTAAAAATTGTGAAACGGAGCCAAATTTTTGGTAGGGCGGAGTCGAGCGTTAGCGAGCGAGCCCGTAACATGAAGCAATCCGCTGGAGTGTAGCCTTGAAAAGGCGAAACGAAATGCAAGGATTGCGCTAAGCCAAATAATTTGGTATAAATGAATTTTGAAAATCAAAAAAGAACCCGACGTAATCCAAGACACCGCGTGTTCAATTTTTTGATTTCATTCACCAACGCGGATTGACTTTTGTTTGATTATAGCGTTGAAGTCCAATTATCGCTTTTTGTTAAACATTTTTTGTTTTTTTCCGCCTGAGGCATGCTCAATTGTATAACTAGTAATATCAACAAATGCAACCCATACGCAGGCGCGAACAATTATCACTTAACAAAACAACGTCAGGCGGCCGTCTGTTTAAGCGCGTAGTGCGAGTTAAGGCTCTCTTGGATTTCCTTCTTGCTCAAAGCACTCCGCCTGTCGCCCTTCGGGCTTGTCGGCGTCGGCTTTTCGCTCCCCGGGACTCCGCCCGTCCGGAAATCCGCTGCTTAGGTTGAGTTTAGTGAGAATGTGAGCACCAAGGGGATTACTGTATTGGATTTGCTCCAACCAATTGAGAATATAAAAAAGATTATATTTCTTTAGTATAAGTATGTGATAAATCTATTTTGTCTTTTAATGTAACGTTTTGTAAAAATAATCTTCAAAAATTTAAAGTAATTATGAAAGATGCCGATATATAGAATATATAACAAGGATAAAGATTAGAGAAAATTGATTATGGGTATGGGAAATTTAGGCATCGATCATGCTCAAGTAGGGCAAGTTACAACTTACATTAAAAACAATTCAAAAAACAATCGAACTGATGAAGAAAAACAACAAAAAAGCCGTTGATATTCAAAACTCCGATTTGTCCGCATTTCGTCGCGTCGACGGTGGTATAAGCTTTTATGGCAATATAATGCCAAATAACGTAAGCTTAAGACTTGTTCGTCAAAATTCAGGCATCGATGTAAAACGAACTTCTTTTCAAGATACTATAAAATATTTAAATAGCCATGCAGCTGTTGAATTGCTTGAAAATAATAAAAGTAAAGATTTATATGAATTTTTATATTCTGATAATTACACAACTGAAGAAAACACTTTAAATCATAATGAAGAACAAAATAAAGAAGAAGATATAATTGCTGAAGAAAATAACCCATTTGCAAATGGAATTGAAACGGATTTTCGTAAAAATTTACAACTTGGAATTGCTGCTTAAAGAAAAGTTATAAAACCAAGAAAATACTTTTTATAAAAGTGTATCTATGTTAAGTTAAATATTATAAAAGATATTTAATGGAGACCGGATACACTTTGTCACAACAACAATACGTTCCATTACATTTACATACCGAATATAGTCTTCTTGACGGTGCAATCCGCACAACACAGTTGTGTGAATTCGCAAAAAGAAAATAATATGCCCGCTGTTGCAATCACAGACCATGGTGTCATGTATGGTGCATTAGATTTATACATCCACGCTAAAGACATTGGGGTCAAACCGATTATCGGGTGTGAATTTTATGTGACTACAGGTGATATAAAAGACAAATCTCAAAACAATCGGGAATATTTTCACCTTGTTTTAATTGCAAAAAACGAAACCGGATACAAAAACTTAATTAAACTTGTTTCAATTGCGCAAATTGACGGTTTTATTATAAGCCGCGAATAAACCATGAAACTTTTAAAGACTTACCATGATGGTTTAATTTGTCTTTCGGCTTGTCTTCAAGGTGAAATATGCCAAACATTGCTAAAAAAATCGTATCAAGAAACAATAGATGTTGCAAAATTCTATAAAGAACTTTTTAACGATGATTATTATCTTGAAATTCAAGACCACGGCTTGCCCGACCAAAAAAGAACTAATCCTGACATTATTAAAATAGGCAAAGAACTTGATATTCCGGTTGTCATCACAAACGATAGTCATTATTTGAAAAAAGAAGATGCAAATTGGCATGACACTTTGCTTTGTATTCAAACAAACTCTCTTAAAGAAGATACAAACCGTTTTAGGTTTTCAAATGATGAATTTTATGTAAAAACAGTTGATGAGCTTCGAGAGTCTTTTAAATGGCTGGATAGTGATACATTCAATGAAGCAATAGAAAACACAGTTAAAGTTGCGGATAAGTGTCATTTGATTATTGAACTCGGGAAATCGTTTTTGCCACCTTTTGACGTTCCAAAACCTCATACAGCTGAAACATATCTTGATTATTTAGTCCATAAAGGCTTGAAAGAGCGATATGGTGAAATTGATGAAAATTTGGAGAACAGAGTTCGTTATGAGCTTGGCATAATAAACAAAATGGGATTTGCTCCATATTTTTTGATTGTGTGGGATTTTATTAACGAGTCACACAAACAAAACGTACCGGTAGGCTCCGGGGCGTGGGTCAGCAGCAGGAAGCCTTGTTGCTTATGCCCTTGGTATCACGGCTCTTGACCCTATTAAACATAATTTGTTGTTTGAACGTTTCTTAAACCCGGAACGTATCAGTATGCCCGATGTCGATATTGATTTTTTGTATTGAAGGTCGAAGCAAAATTATAGAATATGTAAACAAAAAATACGGTGAAGACCACGTTTGCCAGATTATTACATTTGGCTCGCTTGCTGCAAAAAATGCTTTTAAAAGTGTAGCTCGTGTTTATAATGTTCCATTTGCAGATGCCAACAAGTGGTCAAGTCTTATCCCGTCAGTCCCGGGGTGACACTAAAGGATGCACTTGCTGATGGCATGGAATTAAAAGCACTATATGACACAGACCCAACTGTTAAAAAAAATTGTTGATATGGCTCTTCCAATTGAAGGACTGAAACAAAATATAGGAACACATGCTGCCGGAGTCATAATTTCACACTTACCACTAAATGATATCGTTCCGGTTCAATTGTCAAAAGAAAATTCTGTTATAACTGAGTTTGCAATGAGCGATATTGAAAAGCTTGGTTTGTTAAAGATGGATTTTTTGGGGTTAAAAAACTTAACAACCATTCGCAACACTTTGGATTTGATTAAAAGAAAAAAGGGAATTACATTTGATATAAATAAAATACCTCTTGATGACAAAGAGACTTTTTGAGCTTTTGACAAAAGGCGAAACAGATGGTGTGTTCCAGCTTGAATCAGGCGGTATGAAAAAAACTTGTGCGAGATTTAAAGCCTTCTGTTTTTGAAGATTTGGGTGCTTTAGTTGCGTTATTCAGACCAGGTCCGTTGGATTCAGGAATGGTGGATGATTTTGTAGCTCGAAAACACGGACGTCAGGAGATAAAGTATCCACACCCTTGTCTTGAACCAATATTGAAAGATACCTACGGCACAATTGTTTATCAAGAACAAATTATGCAAATTGCTCAAGCTATGGCAGGGTATACTCTTGGACAAGCTGATATTTTACGTCGTGCAATGGGGAAGAAAAAACACGATGTTATGGAAAAACAAAAGCTATTTTTATCGAAGGATCCAAGAAAAACGGGATTGATGAAAAAATAGCCACAGATTTGTTTGATACAATGGCAAAATTCGCAGCATATTGCTTTAACCGGTCACACAGTGCAGCATACGCTTTTGTTGCCTATCAAACTGCATATTTAAAAGCACATTATCCTGTTGAATATATGGCAGCTTTGCTTTCAAGTGTTAAAACGACCAAGAAAAAACTCAAGCTTATATTGCTGAATCTCAAAAGTATGGAATAAAAATTCTTCCACCTGATATAAACTTTTCAAGTTCCGATTTTACACCTGACGAAAATAACATAAGATTTGGTTTAGGCTCAATTAAAGGTGTCGGTCAAGCGGTCATTGAAATTATTGAAAAAGAACGTCAAGAAAACGGTCCATTTAAATCCGTTGCAGACTTCGCCTCAAGACTTGATTCAAAATGTGTGAACAGAAAAACATTGGAAAGCCTTTTTAAGACTGGAGCGTTTAACGAACTTGAACCCAACAAAAAAAAACTTATTGAAAATATTGATAACATAATTAACTTTTCTCAAAGTGAAGCAAAATCTCGTGAAACTGGACAAGTTAGTCTTTTGCAGCTTTTGCACCAACAAATGACACTCAAAGTTCTAATACCTTTACAATTGAAAAACTTCAACTTCAAGAAGTTGGTGAAGATTATCCCGACAGCGTTATTCAAAATTTTGAAAAAGAATTTTTGGGTTTTACATTACATCACATCCTTTAAAAAGCATCATTGATAAATTGCCGTTTTTGACAACACACAATATCGTTGAATTGCAGAATATGCCAAATGATAAATCTGTCACAATATGCGGACTTGTCATAAGTTGCAGACAAATCCCAACAAAAAAAGACCCGACAAAATTTTTGAAAATGGGGTCAATTGAAGATTTAACTTCGAAAATCGATTTTGTTGCTTTTCACAAAACTTTGCTTGAATATGGCTCTTTTATTGAATCCGGGCAAAAAATTATAGTTTCAGGCAAAGTCTCAAGACGTGATGAACAAAACCTTCAAATTGTTGTAGATTCAGTAAAACCTATTGAAAACAGTAATTTGGTTAAGCTTAAATTGAAAGCTGAAATAAGCTATGAACAGTTGGTTGAATTAAAAGATTTTATGGCACAATATAAAGGTCAAGACCCATTGATTTTCATCGTAAACGGTGTGTCAATTGTGACAGCTTCTTGTTTTTGGCTTCAAGCAACAAATCAGCTTATAAGTGATTTAAAATCACGATATGGAACGATTTTAGATGTTGAGATGACATCATTGGATGAATAAAAAAATTTGTTGAGGGAATATGGCTAAAGTCATTTTAAAAAAATATAATTAAAGATTTTGATAAAACACGCATAATAAATGATATATCACTTGAAATTAAAGACAAAGAGTTTCTATGTGCTTGTAGTATCCTTTCAGGTTGTGGCAAATCTACAATTTTAAGACTTATTGCCGGATTAGAAAATTTAACGGATGGCGAAATATATATTGATAATAATCTTGTCAATAATGAAGAGCCTAAAAATCGAGATATTGCTTTTGTATTTCAATCTTATGCTTTATATCCTCATATGACTGTATTTGAAAATATTGCTTTTCCTTTAAAAATGAGAAAAATGATAAAAACGATATTGAAAAAAAAGTTATTGAAGCGGCAAAAATATTAGATATAGAACACTTGTTGAAAAGAAAACCAAAGCAACTTTCAGGCGGTCAAAGACAAAGAGTAGCTTTGGGACGTGCAATAGTTCGAAAACCAAAGGTGTTTTTTGCTTGATGAACCTTTATCAAACTTGGATGCAAAACTTCGTGTTGAAATGAGAGCTTCAATAAAAAAAACTTCACAAAGAACTTGATACAACTTTTATATATGTAACTCATGACCAGATTGAAGCTTTAACTATGGGCGATAAAATTTCAGTCATTAATAAAGGTGAAATTATGCAAACCGATTCACCAAACGAAATATTTTATAATCCAAAAAATAAATTCACAGCCGGTTTTATAGGGTCTTATCCTATGAATTTTGTTGACGTTGAAATTGAAAATAATAAAATTAAATTAAATAATAATGTTTTTGAGCTGCCGTTTAATTGTAACAAAGACAAAATCACAATTGGATTTCGCCCAAGCCAAACATTTGAAAACAATACAAACAATATTGAAATAAACGCTAAAATCAACTTTGTCGAAATTTTAGGTGATGAAAAATTGGTATATTTTGAAATAAACGGTCAAAAATGTACACTTAAAGGTAAATTTGATTATCAAGTCAATCAAGAATTTATAATTCGTTTAAACCCTTACGATTTTTACTTTTTTGATTCAAAGACAGGTGAGAGAATTTATAATTAAATTTAGGATTTATATACATTTTACGTTGTTTGCAGCGAAACTTTTTATATAACGGGCTACCGCATGTTCAATACATTGACTTCATTCACCAACGTGGATTGACTTTTGATTGATTATGGCGTTGCAGTTCAATCAATGCTTTTTGTTAAGCGTTTTATGTTTTAGTTTTATATAACGGGCTACCGCATGTTCAATACATTGACTTCATTCACCAACGTGGATTGACTTTTGATTGATTATAGCGTTGAAGTTCAAGCAATGTTTTTTTAAACATTTTATTTATTTTATTTTTAGCATGTTGTGATGAAACTAAACTTACTTTTTTGTTTTCATTTACTCATTGTTTATAAAATAAAAAAGTCAGGATTTATTTTATAAACCCTGACAAAAAACGCATTATATGTTTTATAAATTAAAGTTTTTATTATCCAATCAAGCTTAAAGCAACTTGAGGAGCTTGGTTTGCTGCTGACAACATAGCTGTTGTAGATTGTTGCAAGATTTGGTTTTTAATATAGTTTGAAGACTCAACTGCAACATCAGTATCTTGAATTGTTGAACGAGCAGCTGACAAGTTTTCAATGTTAACAGTCAATGTATCAATAGCTGAATTCAAGCGGTTTTGGAACGCACCAATTTTTGAACGTTTTGTTGCAACTGTTTCTAAAGCTACATCGATTGCTGATAAATAAGCTTGAGCATTGGCTATTTGATTAGTGTCACCACCTGTAAACGCTTTTTCATACTTTGTTGACCCTACATCTAAACCGGCTGCTGTGACTGTTGTATCGGTAAATACATCAGTTAAGGTAATTGTATTTTCCGCAGCATTACTGTTTGCACCAACTTGAAGAGTAACATCACCCATTGAACCATCATGAGAAAGCAATTTCAAACCGTTAAATTCTGCAACGTCTGCAATACGTGTAATTTCAGCTAAACGAGCATCAACTTCCATTTGCATCGCAGCCAATGATTCAGCAGAATAAACTTGGTTACCTGCTTGAACGGTCAAGTCACGAATACGTTGAAGGTTATCTTGTATTGTTGTTAAACTTCCTTCTGCAGTTTGCAACATATTAATACCAATGTTTGCGTTATCACGTGCTTTTTTCTGAACCACCGATTTGTGATGTCATATTACTTGCAACATACAACCCTGCAGCATCATCTGCGGCTCTGTTGATTTTGTAACCTGTTGACAAACGCTCCATCGCAGTATTCATAGCGGTTGTCGCTTTGCTTAAATTCTTTTGTGAATTTAGTGCTAATGTGTTTGTTTGTACTACTAATGCCATAGTTGTTTCTCCTTTTAATCCTTTACCTTTTTTACATCCTTGTGAAAGGCTATAAAGCACACCCTTAAAAGGGGTTTTGCTTTATTCCTTTTCTATGGTTTTATAATACAAATTTTTTACTTAAATTGTAATTATAAAAAAGTTAGAATTTTCTCTAACTTTTGTATAAAAATGCAAAGAAAAACCCGAGGATTTTTAATAAAAATCCTCGAGATTAATAATAACTATGACATTTGAATTAAAACTAGCCTATCAAACTTAAAGCAATTGACGGAGCTTGGTTAGCTGCTGACAACATTGTTGTTGTAGATTGTTGCAAAATTTGGTTTTTGATATAGTTTGAAGATTCAACAGCGACATCAGTATCTTGAACAGTTGAACGAGCTGCTGACAAGTTCTCAATGTTAACAGTCAATGTATCAATAGCTGAATTTAAGCGGTTTTGAAAAGCCCCGATTTTTGAACGTTTTGTTGCAACTGTTTCCAAGGCTATATCAATGTCTGCTAAATAAGCTTGCGCATTAGCTATTTGGTTAGCATCACCACCTGTAAACGCTTTTTTGTATTTTGTAGAACCAACATCTAAACCTGCTGCGGTGACTGTTGTGTCAGTAAATACATCAGACAAAGTAATGGTATTTGTAGCAGCTTCACTGTTTGCACCAACTTGAAGAGTAACATCACCCATTGGGGTATCGTGAGATAATAATTTCAAACCGTTAAATTCTGCAACGTCTGCAATACGAGTTATTTCTGATAAACGTGCATCGACTTCCATTTGCATCGCAGCCAATGATTCAGCTGAATAAACTTGGTTGCCTGCTTGAACGGTCAAATCACGAATACGTTGAAGGTTATCTTGTATTGTTGTCAAACTTCCTTCTGCGGTTTGCAACATATTAATACCAATGTTTGCGTTATCACGTGCTTTTTCTGAACCACCGATTTGTGATGTCATTGTTGTCGCAACATACAACCCCTGCAGCATCATCTGCTGCCTTGTTGATTTTGTAACCTGTTGACAACCGTTCCATAGCTTGATTCATAGAACTTGTTGCTTTACTTAAATTCTTTTGTGAATTTAATGCCAATGTGTTTGTTTGTACAACGATACTCATAGTTTTTTCTCCTAATCCTTTAAATTACTACATATCCTTAAAATAAATTATTTTTAATTAAGTTCCTAATCTATATTTTTATATTACAACTTTTTTTATCACTAATTAATTGTAAAAAAGTTTAAATTTTCTCATACTTTAGTTTGAACAACCTTGAAAACAAAATATGCTTGGCTATTATAAACCAAGCATATTTGATCACTATCCCTAATTCCTTTGACAAGCATATTTTTATTATAAGCTTTTTAATCTGAAAGTAAATTATATCAAAGAATAAAAAACTAATACTTAAATTATAGATTTTTTCTAATTTAACTATTTTTTATGTATTTCATCCAAGTTTCATCTAAATTCTGAATAAATTTATGTGCATCAAGGACATCATCATAATTTATAGGTTGAGGTTCAAGCGGCAAAAAATTTAATGCCATTTCTTCATTTGTGTAATTTTGTTTTAAATCAATCGTATTTAGCCCCAAAAGGCAAGTCCAAAAGATTTTTGACATTTCGGACAAATTATCTTTAAAACGAACATACCTTCTTCTTCGCGAACTATATTTATTGCATTCTCATCAAAATCAGTTTTGCAATTTGAGCAACACATATTTGAAAACAACTGTCTTAATTTAATTTTATCAATACTACTCATATCCACGCACACTCAATTTTAATCTGCTTATTTCATATTTTAACGCACTTGCTTATATGTTTCAAACTCTTTAATTTAGGGAATATTAAAAGTATAAAAGGAGGTCTTTATAATTATGGGATTAATTAATTTAGTTATTTTTGCTTTGATTTTTTACATTATCTTCTTTGCTGTACCATCTCAAATAAAAACTCCAATGTTTCACAGCTAATTAAGCTATAAACTAAAGTGTTATAATAGATAAGTCGAAAAAGGTATTTTTTTGTTCCTGTTAATAATAATTTATTAACAAATATTAAACATGCAAATTCTCATTCCCATTTTCAACTCACACTAGACATTTTTGAGCATTAACCAAATCTGTGCTTGGATATGTCTTTTTTTTGCAAAAATAAAAAGTTTATACACTTATTTTTAAGCAACAATTTTTATATTTTTTACCGCTTCCACAAGGACACAAATCATTTCTGCCAACTTCTTTATAAGAATTTTGCAATTTCATTTTTTGTTGTTGTGCCAGTTGTGTCTTTTCTATGCAATTTAATACTTCATTAAATGCAGATGAAGCATATAAAATTGAAGTTGGTGAAAAAACTTTTTTGCCAAGTTGTTTTTTAAAATATTTTTCCATCAATTCTTCAAATGTGTATTTTGTATTCAATATTTCATTAATTCGTTTAAGAAAAGTATTTGGATATTTCTCATTTAAACTTTCAAACAAATGATATGATATTTTATCATTTTCTAAAAATGACAAAACGCATTCCCTTTGTATTTTCAGTGTTTTCATAATTTTCTTCTTCAAAAATTCGACAAAAAGTTCCCCAAAAGGAATAGCATAAAAACCTGAATATTTGTCAAAAATTATCCCCACATCATATGTTTTTTTGCTGCTTTTAAAGCCATTCATTGAATTTTCAATAAAATTATTATATTCAATATCAAAAGAATCTATTTTATAAAATTCGTTTTTTCAGGCTTTACATCTAAAAGTTTTTGCAAACTTTCATTGTCAAAATCTTTCTCATTGTTTTCATAATTATTAAAAATTTCAATAATATCATCAGCAACCTTGTTGCTTGTTATTATTGTGTCTTTATTAAATAATTTCAAAAATTTTGTATACATTTTTGAAATAGATTTATCAATCACTTTTTGTTTATCTTTATTATCAGAATATGCACTTTGCGGATTTTCCATAATTTTTGAAACAGCAAATTTATAACAAGCTTCTTTTTGGTTTGCGTTTATAGCATCTGATAATTCGATTAAATAATAGTCATTTTCAAATTCAATAATACGAGCTATAACATAATCACCACTTCCAATTTGACGAAAATGAGTCATCTTGACCATTGAAATAACAAAATATGTTTTTTCATTCACCAAATTATATAGTTCAAATCCATTTTTTGCAACTTTTTTCACTTCAAAAATAGTATTTTGAAAATTTTGAAACGAAGTTAATATTTTTTTTCTAATTCTAGATAACTTATCTTGATTTTCAATATAAATAGAAATGACATCTGTTGTGCCTTGTTTTAATTTTCGTTCAAAAATATAAGGGATAGAAACAGATTTAGCTTTATTTTCATTGTTGACAGCCAATGTTCTTTTGTATTCTTCCCAATCTTCTTTTATATCTTCATTGTTATTGATGAACTCATAAAGTTCATTAATTTGACTTCCTATATTTTCGATTTTATCAATTATTGACATTAAAAACTCCAAATTAAATTTATTTATAAATAGAATATAAAAATGGCATAAAAACTTCAATAGTCCACTTTGATGACATTTTATCTATTTTATTATATTATAAATTTATAAAAAATAATTAAAAATTTACATTTTTATAAAACTATTGTATAATTATTAATATATTTTTTGTGGGGAATAAAAGTGGAAATAAATGAAATTTTAGAAGAAGCTGTCAAAAATAACGCATCCGATATTCACTTACAAGTTGGTCTACCAATTTTTTGTAGAGTTGCAGGTGTAATGAAACGAATACACGATGATGAACTTTTAAGTGATATTCAAATTATGAATATTTTAAGCGAAATTATTCCACCTGAATCAAAAGATATATGTCGGATTTTCAACGAACTTGACTTTTCATACGAGTTAAAAGGTATATCACGATTTCGTGTAAACGTAAGTAAACAACTTGGAAATTTCGCACTGGTTTTTCGTGTTGTATCTTCAAAAATTCCAACAATTGAAGAATTAAAACTACCTAAAATGATAAACCGATTGTCCACAATAAAAACAGGCTTAATTTTGGTAACAGATCCTACCGGTTGCGGTAAAAGCACTACACTTGCTGCTGTTCTTGGCAAGATTAACTGTGAAGAAAAAAAACATATTATTACCATTGAAGACCCTATCGAATATGTTCATGAAAGCAAAAAATGCTTAGTTACTCAAAGACAAGTCGGGTTTGATACCGAATCATACGCCAACGGATTAAAATATGCTTTAAGACAAGACCCTGATGTAATTTTAATCGGTGAAATCCGTGATAAAGAAACAATGGATATTGCTTTTATGGCAGCTCAAACAGGACATTTGGTCTTTGCTTCTTTACACACAACAGATGCTAATCATACCATTAACAGAATTTTGTCTTTTTACAGCCCGTCTGAATATGACAAAATCCGTGAACAACTTTCTGAAACTCTTCGTGTTACTGTTGCTCAACAACTTATAAAAATTAAAAACTCTCCAAATAATGACAGATTACCTGTATGTGAAATTTTATTCATCACTCCTACGGTTGCAGACTTTATTGTTAAAAAATAATACTCAAGAAATTTATAATCTTGTAAACCAAGGCTCATTTGGCGAAATGCTCTCATTTAACACATCTTTAGTTTATTTAATTAAAAATAATATTGTATCTGCCGAGGAAGCATTAAATATTACAAATGACAAAGTTCAATTAAAACAAATGCTTCGAGGTGATTTAAAATTTTAAATGACTTACAATTTAAACACTAAAGATTACGTTCAAGAAGCAATTAACTTAAAAACATACCCCTTAAATGATAATGACAAAATTCTTCTTGCTTATTCAAAAGATAAAGGCTTAATCAGACTTGTTGCAAAAGGGGTAAAAAAACAAAAAGCAAACTTGCCGCTTATGTAGAAGCGCTTGTTGCTAATAAACTATTTTGTAAATCAGGACGTTCTCTTGATATTATTAGTTCTGCTTCTAGTCTTGATACTTTCAAAAATATTCGCAATGATATCGTCAAGCTTATATTTGCAATGTACTTATCTGAAATTGTTATCAATTTTGGAATTGAAAAAAGACCCAAATTCATCTCAAATTTATGACTTACTTTTTAAAGCTTTAAAACAAATTGCAAACACAAATTCCAAACTTGAATTTTTACTTGTTGCATTAAGATTTCAGTTAAAAATTATGGAAATATCCGGGTTTGATTTAGATTTTTATTTTTGTGTTGATTGTGGAAAACCTATTGAAGATATGAATAATGCATATTACTCTTACAATCAGCATGGAATGATTTGTTATAAATGCAAATTATCAAATTTATCACAAACTATGCTTATAAATAAAAAAATTGTAGATTTTTTAAATACACTTAAACAATCTCAATTTAACGAAAATACTTATTATGATAAAATGGCTAGTGAAAAAATATGTAAAACTTGCTTTTTATTTTTATATAAATATATAGAATTTTATTCAAATAAAAAGTTTAAAACAGTTCAAACACTTGAGGAGATTTTATGATGAATTTAAATCGTTATATAGAACACACAATTTTAAAAGCAAAAGCAACCTTTTCTGATATTGATAAGATTATTGATGAGACTTTGGAAAATAATTTTCTCGGCATTTGTATTGCGCCTTGCTATATTAAATATGCAAAGGGAAAACTTCAAAATAAAAATATAAAACTTGTTACAGTAATTAGTTTTCCTTTAGGTGCAAGTGAAGGTGATGTCAAAGCATTTGAAGCAAAAAATGCCATTGATAATGGTGCTGACGAAGTTGATATGGTTATAAATATTGGGTTTGCTCGCTCAAATCGTTGGGATTTGGTTGAAGAAGATATTAAAAAAGTTCGAGAAGCGACTTCAAATAATGTTTTAAAGGTAATTTTGGAAACAGACTATCTTAACGATGATGAAATAAAAAAGCTTGTGAAATATGCGTTAAACAAAAAGTAGATTATGTTAAAACATCAACAGGATTTGCTAAAAATGGTGTTGGTGCAACAGTTGAAAAAATAAAAATGCTTTCAAGTCTTGTAAAACCTTATGGATTAAAAGTTAAAGCATCAGGCGGCATAAAAACAAAAGAAGATGCTCTTTCTCTTATTGAAGCAGGAGCTGACACTTTAGGAACATCTTCCGGTTGTGATATTGTAAAATAGAAAAATAAAAATGAAAATAATTAAATTTAATGAAACAAAATACGATAAAACTGTTTTAATCTTGGGTGTTTTTCATGGTGATGAACAAGATGGGGAGTTTTTAATCCAAAAGTATATTGACTCAAACCCAAAAATAACAAAAAACAGAATTATTTTTATTCCGGTTGTCAATGAAACAGGCAAAGCTCAAAACACACGTGTTAATAAAAATGGAGTTGATTTAAATCGCAATTTTCCAACTTCAAACTGGGAATTATCCAAGAACAAAGACGACTATTTTGGTGGAGAATACAAAGGAAGTGAAGAAGAAACTCAAAAGCTTATAAAAATTATTGAACACTTCAAGCCTGATTGCATTCTTTCACTTCATCAGCCATATCGTTGTGTTAATTTTGGCCAGCCATATAATGAAACATATAGAATAGCACAAAAGATTTCTCAGATTAATGGCTATAAGATTGAAGAAAACATTGGCTATCCGACCCCGGGCAGTTTTGGCACTTATTGTGGGCTTGAATTAAAAATACCAACTATAACTCTTGAGTTGCCTGAAAATGAAGACAAAAATACTTTATGGCAAGACAATAAAGGCATTTTTGAATTTTTTTGCAAATGAATATTAGTGCGTGCCTGTAGAGCCAAAACCACCGGCGCTTCTTGCTGTTTCGTTCAGCTGTTCAACAACAACAATTTGGGGCATTTCAACTTTGTTTATAACCATTTGGCATATACGCTCATAAGGTTTAATACAATAAGGTTCATTAGACAAATTCACAAGCGGCACAAGAATTTCACCACGATAATCCGAATCAATTGTGCCAATAGCGTTTATTAAAGTAATGCCATGTTTTAAACTTAAACCTGAACGAGGTCTGATTTGAGCTTCATAGCCAATTGGAAGTTCAATGGAAAGCCCTGTTGGTACAAGTTTGCGTTCAAGCGGTTTAAGAACAACTTCTTCATCTAATAGAGCACAC
Organism: Candidatus Melainabacteria bacterium; assembly: GCA_022009935.1. Classification (GTDB taxonomy): domain Bacteria; phylum Cyanobacteriota; class Vampirovibrionia; order Gastranaerophilales; family Gastranaerophilaceae; genus UMGS1477. The sequence continues at coordinate 715,104 of CP091731.1, forward strand.
AAATCACAACCTGCTGCACCTTGTGTTTTATATTCCGGCACTTTTGCCTTTGGATTAAGTTTCTTTTTTTTTAACTCTACACTTTTCATGCAATATATTGTATAATAAAAATATAAATTTTAAAAGGATGGAAATAATGGAGATTACGAACGAACAATTGACAAAACTGTTTGAATTGGCAGGCATGGAGTATGATGAAATTTATATGACACCTGAGTTTATTTCAAAAGCTTTGGTTGAAATTGAACGTAAACTAAACTTCTTTGAGCTTGGGACCGTCTTCAAAACAACGTGTCCAAACTAAAGTTCTTATTGCTGACGATTTAGAACTTTCTTTATATCAACTTACTAAACTTTTTAATAAAATAGGCATAAATCCTCTTGTTGCAAGAAATATCAATGAAGCAAATGATTTGTTAAAAAAACATACATTCGATTATATTTTTTGCAGATATTTATCTGCCTGATGCGGATGATGGATTTAGGCTTATTAAAAATTTAATAAGTTATAAAAACAGACTAAATAAAAAACTTAAAATCGTTGCAATTTCAGGTTCTCATGACAAACAAATCATCGCTAAAGCTCTTGAATTGGGCGCTGATAAGTTTATCGTCAAATCAAAAGATTGGCACAACCATATTTTAAACTTCTTGGGTGAAACAATTGAGAGAAACCAACAAGAAATATTTTCTAAAACACACCTTGATAACAACGCTATTTATTATACTGTTTACAATATGGCTTCAACATACGCCATCAACGAATTGATGAAAGATATTAACTTATCTGTTCTTTCAAAATATAATGAAATACTTCTTGATTTATCAAAGGTCTTTTTGTTTGACAAAGAAAATGTTAATTTTTTTGTTGATATTTTTAAATTATCTTCACAAAATAACATTAAATGTTCTATAGTCAACCCAAGTGATGTGATAACAAACGCGTTAAACTTTGCTTATTTAAATGAGGTAATTCCAATTATAAATAAATAAGTTATTTAAATTCAAACAATTTTTCTATATCAATTTTAGGCTCAATTTTAAGTACGCTTATTTTTAAATCAGAACTAAAAGATGCCAATTTTACAGCATCTTTTTCTGTTGTTATAAGCTATGTTTGCGTTTTGTTTTTTAGCTAAATTATTTAATTCATCAACATCACTTTGCAAATAAAGATGATGGTAGGATATGATTTTACACCAACAAGATTATATTTCTCACAATTTTGATAAAATTGATTTGGAGAACCAATAGCTGAAAAAGCAAAAACACTTTTAACATTATCACTTGTGTCATTTTGTTTTTCGTCATTTAGCAAATATATTTTTGAAAAATCCATATCGCATTCAAATGTCGGTTTATTATACTTTTCTTTATATTTATCAATCAACATTTCAATATTTTGGCTAGTATTTTTTTCTTTATTTACAACAATAATTTTATCTGCTCTTTTTTTTGATTGATTTTTTTCTTCACGAAGAGGACCAAAAGGTAAAACAAAACCATTGCCAAATTGTTTTTGGCTGTCGATTAAAAAGCAAATTCAAGTTTGGTTTGACTTTTCGATGTTGGAAACAATCATCAAGTATGATTATTTTACAATTTAATTGAGAAGATGCATACTTTATAGCCTCAACTCTATTTTTTGAGGTAATAACAATACAATTGTCAAGCGTACTTTTAGCAATCAAAAACGCTTCATCACCACAAACATTGGCATTATAAAATATCTTCCCATCATTTTTAATAAGATTTATTTTGTTATTATCTAATTTTCCTCCATATCCACGCAAGATAATTGCAGTTTTTTCATTTTTAACATTGGCAAAATAATTACCAAGCTTGATAACCAAAGGTGTCTTGCCGGTTCCACCCGTTGTTAAATTCCCAACTGAAACAACAAAGGCTTCTTTTTTCTTCATAGCTTTTCAAAATCTTCTTATCGTATAAATAATTTCTTAAATTTGTGATGAAAAAATAAAATAAAGTCGGCAAACACAACATAACAAACAAAAATATAGTTGTTATACTGAACTTTTTTCGATAATGAAATTTTGTCAAGAATATTTTCATAAATTTTAAAACATTAGTCTAAATAATAAAAATCTCTTATTCAATTTTGTAGAAAATTTATTCAAGTTTGATGCCGTTTGAGAAACATCATTCAAAGTTTTTTGTATCAAGCACTTGTCATTGGCAGTCAAAGAATTGACAGTATTTAAAGTTATAGCAAGTTCATCCAATGCAGTGTTAAGCTTTGAAACACTTTTATTTATATTTGCTTTAAGTTTTGGGTCAGTTGTTGCATCGTTCACATAGGCAGAAATTTGTGCCAGATTTGAACTTATAACTTTCATATTCTCCATAGTTTGCTTTGTTGTCGGGTCTTCAATAATTGAATTTAAATTCATTGAAAGTCTGTTTACGCTTTGAGCTGTTGTTGTTAAAGTAGTCTTAAATGTTTCATCCCCAACAACTTCATTTAGATTATTGGTAAGAAGAATTATTTTATCACTAACCTCATTTGCCATTTGCATCAATTCATTCAAATCTTGACGTGAATTGTCAAGCAAAAGTTGAGCTTTCTCCATTGTGGTATTGGCAGTTTTTGTCAAAGTACGGATATTATCAACAGATTCTTTAAGCTGAACAATTACATCATCAGATAACAATTGAGCAAGTCTTGTATTTGTTTCAGTAAACGCTTGAGCACTTCTATATTGCAAGTCCATAAAATCAGATAGTCTTAAAGGTTCGATAACTGTATATTTTAAACATTCTTGAGGTTTATTAAAATGTTCATTATTTAAGCTAAAAAGTTTTAGCTTGTTGTGTTTTTTTGTCATTTACAATCTTACCTGAAATCTCATCATAAGGGAGTATCAAGCCCGGCAATGTAATCATATAATTTATTTTATAAGCATACTTTGATTTTATTGTTTCTTTAACATCATTTGGCAACAAATTGGATTTTAACAGTTGAACATTTTCTATTTTCCAACCGATACATTTTTTTCATCGCCCAAATTCATAACGACATCGCTTTTTTGAATGTAAAAAGCTCATCAGAATTATTTGCACCAATATATAAAGTTCTAACTTGTGGAGGAGTAATTTCTAAGAATTGTTCTCCAATAAGCCCAGATTGTTGTATTGAAATGCTTGAAGCTAAAAGGTATCGAAACATTTTTTCAGTAATAACGAACTTTATTTTTTTATAACTATTTTCATTATCAATTACCGGTGTAACTTCTTCAACTTGTCCAACTCGAAGCCCCATAAGCTGAACACCATTACCGGGACGCATACCGTTTGCATCTTTAAAATTGACTGTTATCCGAGTTGCTGTACTTAAAGCACGTCCTTTTATCCACAAAACACTAAACACTAATATTATTACTGATATTATGGTTAATAAACCGACTTTAAATGATGATGAAAATCGCATAATTTTCCTTTTTGCTTATTCTAAACTCATTTTACAACAAAATAACATAAATTTTAAATATTTAATTTCATAAGGTCCTTCAATACTTGCTTCAACAAATTGTTTAGCATAAAGGTTTTGCTTTGACAAAAGTTCGTCAACAAGAACCTTCAAAAACCATTTTACCATCATATAGCATAACCACACGATTTGAACACCTTTTGATAGTTGACATTTGGTGAGTTACTACAATTGATGCCGAGTTTAATTTATCCCTGAGCTTCAAAATATAATCTTCAATAACAGTTGAAGAAACAGGGTCAAGACCGGAAGTCGGCTCATCATACAAAATGGTTTTAGGATTTGTTACAATAGCTCGAGCAAAACTTACACGTTTTTGCATACCGCCTGAAAGTTCATGTGGAAACTTATTTTCAATGCCTTCTAAACCAACTTGTTTAAGTTTTTCTTTAACAATTTCATCTAATTTTTCTTTATTATATTTTTTTCGGTATTCTTTTCGTTCCGTTAAAGCAAATGTAATGTTGTCATAAACATTTAATGAATCAAACAAGGCGCTATATTGAAAAACCATTGCAACATCACCTTGGGATATTTCAAAATTACCACTATCCGGCTCAATTAAACCTGAAATAATTTTTAACAATGTACTTTTTCCTGAACCGGAAAAACCAACAACAGACAAAATTTCACCATCTTTTACTTCAAGCGATATGTCATCAAGCACTTTTTATTATCATATATTTTAGTTAAATTGTTTATTTTTACACTCATTAATTAAATCCTAAAGTTATATTCTTATATTAACTCAAAATATTAAAAAATGTAACAATAATTTATATATTAAAAATAAAAAATCAACGCGAATAAATAATCGATAACAGCAATTGTAATAAAAGACCAAACAACGGCTTTTGTAGTGGCAATACCAACACCTTTAGCCCCACCATTTGCCATAATTCCACAGCATAAACTTACCAAAACAATTGAAAATCCAAACACTGAAGCTTTTAATAAAGCTACAAAAATATCCTTACTTGAAGTCCTTCCCATATAGACTCAATGTAGTTCAAAGTGCTCACCCCATGCGTTGTGAGCATAGTTGTAGCCCAACCGCAAACAAGCCCAACAAAGATGTTATTACAAAACCATTGGCATCATGACAAAACCTGAAATTAGTCTTGGTACAAATAAATATCGTATAGGGTCAACTTTTAAAGCTTTCATTGCATCTATTTGGTCGGTAACTTTCATTGTTGCTACTTCTGATGCATAAGATGAGCCAATCATTGAAATTATTGCAAAACCTGCCATAACATTTGCTAGTTCTCTTATCATCACAAGAGCCACAAGCATTCCAATATACTTTCCACCACCTTGTTTGACAAGCTCAGGTGCAACTTGCATTGTGATGATAACTGTTGTCATTCCTACAATGGTAAGCGTTATTGGCAAAGAATCAAACGCAAACATTGAGGCTGATTTTATTATTTGAGATAGTCTAAAATTTAACAGAAAAATATACTTGACACTTTTGACAAATTGCATTCCTATTATACCGATTGTTTCAACAAAATCCACAATTTGCAGCATAAAAAGACGCGAAAGTTTATATGTAAATGTGTTTTTTTATATCAATTCTTATCACATTATTTATTTTACACCAAAAATTAACAAAAATTAATATTTTATGATTTTCTAGTCAATTTTTTTATTAACTTGTTTTATTATATTTGTAACAATCAAAGGGGAAATTATAGTGAATACAGGAAATAATATTTTAAGAAAAACAAGTTTAGAAGCAGCTGACAGCATTATTACTAGAGCAGCAAGTAAGGCAGAAAAAAATACCACAACACTTAATGATACTACTCATAATGAAAATTCAATTAGTAATTTGACAGGAGAATATTCTGGTGTTTTAAGCTCTGTTATTAAAAAATCTGAAAAGAAAAATTTAGCTCTAACTATAACAGACTTATTAAAAAGCGTGAAGAATTGATAGTAAAACAAAAAAATACCCAAAATGATAAAAACGCTCAAAAAGATATTAAAGAATCACTTGATAATATTAAAAAAGAATTAAGTTCTTTTTATAAAGAAAAACAAATATTAGAGAATAAAAAAGATTTAAATAAAGAGGAAATAAACAGATTAGAAATACTACAAAATTCATTGCCGTCAAAAAAAGCTAATGCTAAAACTACTTTAGCAAATGAGGTTGAGCCAAAACTTCCTCGAAATAGAGAAACTGTTAAGAAGGTTATAGATGGAATTAAATTAAGTGCTAAAACTAAGTTAATTGAATCAGCTATTTCTCAATTTAGTGATAGTCGTATTCCTGAAATTAATTTTTATAGTAACCAATTTAAAAATCAAAATTTTAGTGAAGCTTTTTGCTGAAGAGTTAAATTGTATTTTTTCTGGTGCTGCTTTTCTTAAAACAGATTTAAAACAAGATACCACAAAATGGAGTAATTTTTTTAGTAGTAATTTAAAAATCTTGATACGCAAGCTTCAAATGATGAAAATAATAAAAATTTTGAACATAATTTAAAAATTCTTATTTTAGCTAAAAAATTAGCACAAATCGCAGAAGTAAGAAATAACAATCGTTTTTACTATTTTGACCAAAATGCTGCTCAAGATGCTTTTGAGAATATTAAAAATGGCCTTGACACTAATGATTTTGAAAGTTCAATTAATACATTTATAGAAACTTATAAAACCAATTTAACAAAAGAATTATTAAAAGACTGTGAAAAATTTGAAATTAAAACGAACAAGGTCAAGTAGTAGGTTTAGCTTATAATATTGAACAACTTAATGGCGATAAAGAACATGATAGCTTACAAATTAGAAGACTACAAAACTTAGCAGCTCCAACTTGGTGTACTTGCCATATGAAGACAATTGTAAAAGATATTTAGGTAAGGCAAACTCTTTTCTTTTTATTCCTAATGATGATAGCAATCGTATTTTGAGAATACAAGGTAAAATTAGTAAAAATAATATTCAAATAAATAGTGTTACCAATATTGAAAATGACCACAACGATAATAATACTTGTTGGATTTCAGAAAATGATGATTTAAATCATTTATGGGCATTTATTTCAACTATGGAAAATAATGGTTATAATGTACAAGCAAAAAATAATATTTTTAATATGGATGAAATAGTATCTCAAGAAGAAATAAATCGAATTGAGAATAGATTTCCATCATGTGACAGCTTATTAAATAAAATTCAAAATGCTAATAATATTAATGAAATAATACAAATATTAAATAACTCACCATATATTAATATACAAAATGGTTCTTTAGAAATTAATGATTATAACCAAAACGAAAAAAAATAAGCTCATAGTAGCCCTTCATGATAAAAATTTTTTTAATCCGTTAAATCCTATAAGAATAAGTACAATACCTTATCCATTAACCTTCAATACTCAAGAATCAATTAATTTAAACTCTATTACAAATTATTCAAGAACAATGACATTAAGCAATGTCCATAATTTTAATTGCTTAAATTTAAAAGAACTAAAAAATACCATCCAACAAACTGGTACTTGTACTATACCAATAGTTTTTAATGCCCCAAATTTAACAAATGCAAAAATTATTGGGTTATCAAATATTGAAAATATAAATCTACCCAATTTAAAAGAATGTGATCAATTAGTATTGGGTTCTAGATACTTCAATAGTACTCTTACTTTACCTGATATTACTCTTGAAAAACTAGAAAAAGTAAATGAAGAATTTTCAGTATTAAATCCACAAAAGCTTAATTTACCTTCTATAAAATATATAAATAATTTTAAAATAGAAAGTAAGAATAACCTCAATAATTTTAATTTTATTGCTCCAAATTTAGAAAGAATTGATAACTTAGAAATAAGCTTAAGCAATTGTAAAGATGCAACCCAAATAGTAAAAAACTAAGCTCAATTATAAAACTAGCAAAAATTTAACTTTAAATATTAATTATAAAAAATACTCAAAAGAAGAAATAGATAAATTACTAAAAGAAGCTTAAATTGAATAATAAACTGAAGAAAATAAAGAAGACTAGTTCCCAACAAGTCTCAAAGCTTCTTCAAGAAGTTGTTTGTTGGTAGAAATAAGTTTATTTGTTAATTCAATTTGGACTTTAGCCTGTTGAAAGATTGAAATATTATCGCCCATAATAACATTTGACTGTTCAATTAATCCTGAGCGAATTGTCCCTCTTCCGATAACAGGAAGACCTGATTCCTCTGTTTCAATAAATATGTTATCTTTAACTTCTTTCAGCCCACCTGTATTATTGAAGTTAAAGATAGCTATTTTGTATAAAGGTGTTGTAACTTTTCCGCCATCAGCCTTACCATACAAAATGCCGTCTTCTTTTTATTTCAAATTCATCATATTTTCCTAAGTATTTACCATTGTTTGGGTCAATCCATAATTTTATATTTGTTGTTGGCAAGTCAACCGTTCCACCGTTTAATGCTGTTTCATTGTATATATCAGCATCTACAGGTTTTGTCCCCTGCATTATTTCACCTTTATCATTCAAGATATAACCTTGAACTTCATAGCCGTTTGGGTTTTTATATACACCTTCTTTGTCAAACTTAAATTCACCAAGCCTTGTATAAACACGCTTTCCATCATCACGACGAAGTAAAAAATATCCTTGTCCTTCAAGATATACATTTTCATTTGAAGTTCCCGGCAATGATTTTCCTTGACCATCTTTTTTGTCTACACCATCAATAATGGCACTGTTTAAAAAACGTTTTAAAAGTAACTTTATTTTCACGAAACCCCGGAGTGTAGGCATTTATCATGTTTTCAGCAATTGAATTCATCCAATCACGTGTCGATTTTTGACAATTCATTGCATTTATAAACGAATCATTCATTTCTAATTATCCTCCTTCGGGTTTTGGTTTTGACGTTTATTTTTGTTATTATTTTGATTATTTCTTTCTTTATAACTTATATTGTCATATTCAATTTCTTTTGAGTCCAGTTGATTTCTTAAACTTTGTATATTTTGTCTTAAATATTCCTCTGCCGCTTTGTCACCGGGATAAAACCTTGCATTGAGTTTGCCATCTTTTTGTAACTTGCATTACAACAGATATATTGTTGTCAAAATCAACTCTAACAGGACGACCTGTATTTTTTGAGTCATTTAACATTTCAAGTAAAGCATTTGAAACTTTTTGCTGATTTTAAAGTTGTTTCATCAATTTCAATACTGTTATTGTTATTGTTGTTTAAATTTGCATCAACAACATTTGCAAAAAATTCAACATCTTCAATTGTCATGCTTATTTGTTTAATATTGCCCTCGGTATCTTTCAAAGTTGCTTCTCTTGTCACATTTTGTGTCGTATCTTTTTCAAATGCTTTATTTAAATTTGTTTTAAGTTCATTAATATTTGAAATTAATTCAATGTTATTTATAACAAATTGGGTTTGATTTAAAAGTTCAGTTTCAACTTGGGATAAAATGTTAAAACCGGCATCATCTTTATCCGAAGCTTTCAAGTTATTTGTTTTTATTGGTTTATTACTTGTATTATTTTTTATTTCATTATTTTTTCTTTCATTGTTTTCTATTTTATTATTAGCATTGTTATTAGAGAGTATATTTTTATTTTGATTATTCTTATCTTTATCAGAATTTTTAAATGTTTCAGAAATAATTTTATCAAAAGATTTTTTCTTTTTCATTTTTTTGCAAAACAGCTTTTATCTTCATTGACAATCTGGTTGTTTGTCGATTTAAGTTGATTTAAAGATGAAGTATTATTTGAAATATTAGTTGTTGAGCTTGTGTTATTCATAATTTCCATAGTCATTTTGATTATCTAAATATTGTTGTAGCATTTCTTCGTATTCTTGTTCTTCTTTTTTATTGCGGGTATTAATGAAATGTTTTTTGAACTGCGATTTCAGAAAGGTTTTTCAATTCAGCCTTTTTTTCTTCTTCAATATAAGCTTCACGTGATTTTTTCTTTGTGCTTTTCTAAAACTTTTACAGCCTGTTCAAGTTCTTGAAGTTTCTTTTTCTCCTGATTTAATATATCGACAACTTTTTGTTTTTCCTGTTCCAGAATTTCACCTTTCTCATACAAATGCTTTAGAAAAATATCAAAACCTTCTCTCATAATTGGAGGTGATGTGTACATAGCATGTTTTGTATTGCGAATATCCTCGTTATTTTTATCAATGTTTGCTTGAGCTTGATCCACCGCTTCCTGTGCTTTTTGAACAACTTGCAGTTGCTCTTCTTTTTTTCGAATACGAAAATCAATAACTTTTTGTAAACGGTAACGAAACGGCATATCAATTAACTTTCACAGATTACTTTTAATTATTATTTTCAAATTGTCAAGTTATTTTATCCGCTATTTAAATGATTTTACTTTTTTACACAATCGTTATATTTTTTTAAATCCTTAAAAATATTGCTTATTATCTCACTTATTAAATTTATTTTTTTACAATAACTATATTAAAACATCTTACTTTGCATATTAAAATAATGATGTTAATAGCACAGATTGCTACAAACATCAATAAAATAACAATAAAAAATAAAGCTATTATTTCAACCATTTATATATTATAATTTATGCTGTAAAAAATTAAATTACAATATCGGATTAATAAAATGGACTATATAAAATTTTACCTTAACTTAGTTTTTATAAAAGCTTTTAAACAAAATTTTAAAACTATTTAAATATAATGCAACATCATTAAGTGGAAAAATCGTATTAAATTTTAATAAAAATTTTCTTAAAACCGCTAAACATTTTGTGAAAAAGGAATAATAAATATTACCGGAACAAACGGTAAAACAACAACTTCAAATTTAATATCAGATATTTTAAAAACAAACAATCAAAAAATCGTGTCAAATTTTTTAGGAGCAAATATGCTAAGCGGGATAGCGACAGCAATTGGTAAAGACTTATCGTTTTTTATAAAAGCGGATTATTTTGTTCTTGAATGTGATGAAGCATACTTAACAAAATTGTATGATGAAATGAATGCACAATTTTTGCTTGTAACAAACTTGTTTCGTGACCAACTTGATAGATATGGAGAATTAAACAGTACCTATAAAAAAAATAGATGAAGCTATAAATAAAAATAAAAATTTAAAACTGTTTTTAAACGCTGACGACCCAATGGTTGCAAAGCTTGGAAATAACAAAGAAAATGAAGTAATATATTATGGATTTAAAAATATTATTATAGAAAATAACCAAAATCATAAAAATTTGAGTCCAAAAGAAGCAATAAATTGTACTTGCGGCTCAGAATACGAATACAGCAAAACTTTTTATTCTCATTTAGGTCATTATTTTTGTCCTCACTGCAAAAAACAAAAGACCGAAAGTAAAATATGAAGCAGATTGTAAAATTGATAATGATTGCATATTAATAAATTTAGATGATAAAACTTTTTAAAAGTAACTTAACAGGGACCTATAATGCTTACAATTTGCTCGGAGCCATTTGTGTTGGATTAGAGCTTGATATAGATGAAAAAATAATACAAAAAGCTTTAGATAATTATAATGCTGTATTTGGTCGTAATGAAAAAATAAAAATAAATAAAACAAGTGTGAATATAAACTTAATAAAAAATCCAACAGGAGCAAGTGAAGTTTTAAACTGCATTAAAGATAAAAAAGATACAAAATTATTGCTTATTTTAAATGATAATTATGCAGATGGACGAGATGTGTCTTGGATTTGGGATGCAAATTTTGAACTTATTAGCAATTTTGCAAATGATATTTACGTGTCGGGCAAACGAGCTTATGACATGGCACTAAGACTAAAATATGCAAACATTGACACAAAACTTATACACATTGAACCGGATATAAAAAAGGCTTTTGAACTTAGTATAAAATCTTGCAACAACAATTATGAATTAAATATTCTGCCTACCTATACAGCACTACTTGAATTAAAAAAAATAGTTAATTGACAAAAGCTATCCCATTGTTTTACAATCATCATTGTAGTATCCAAAGGGATATAAAAATGAAAATCAATACACTAAGCCAAAACAACCCTGCCTTTGGGGTAAGAATGTCATACAAAAAAGCAACTGTTGGAGATACAAAAAATCAAGCAAAAAAAATGCCTCAAAAACTTATTGCATGTCAAAAGATTCATCTGCTAATAGCTAATAGTATTCAAAAAAGCTATGATGAGCGACCTTTATCCAATTTATTAAATAGTATTAAACACAGTATAACAGCAGGATTTAGTCAAAATTTAAAAAAATGCTTTACAGGAAAGTCAAAAAACTATTGAACAAGCATTTTATGAAACTTGTGATAAATTATTTGATGTGCAGTTAACTGATAAAAAAAGAATAGATATCAACTTAATAAACTTCAAAGAAAATATATTATAACCAGTTGTATTGAATTTAATAAGCCTAATACATCACATTATAGTGCAAAAAATATAGATCTTATACATTTACATGTTCAAAACAATTTAAATATAAAATGTTCATTAGATACAATAAAAAATCACACATATGCAGTTTTTAGGATACCAAAGATTTATAATAAATTTATGAATAATGCAAACTGTCCTAAAAATTAAAAAATTTTTTATGAATATATAAAAAAAAAGAATATGACAACGACTTATAACATGGTTTACAACGATTTTGATATTTTTAAATACTCCATAGAAAAAATACAATGAAGCATTCCCCTATAAAGCTTTAAAATTTGAAGAAGAATAAAAATATTTTTCATAACCTACTTTAAAAAAAATATTTTTATGCAACAATATTAATTAAGAATATTTTATTATATAAAGTAGAGAAAATAAAAGAGGATAAAAAAAATGGCAAGAAAAACACCATTATCAAAATCAGAAACATTGGTATAGCTGCCCACATTGATGCAGGTAAAACCACAACAACAGAACGTATACTTTTTTATACGGGAAAAACACACAAATTAGGTGAAGTTCATGATGGCGCTGCTGTCACAGACTTTATGGACCAAGAACGTGAACGTGGTATTACAATTCAAAGTGCTGCTGTTACATCATATTGGAAAAATCACCAAATTAACATCATCGATACACCTGGACACGTTGACTTTACAATTGAAGTTGAACGTTCATTGCGTGTATTAGACGGTGTTAGTAGCTGTATTTTGTGCAGTAGGTGGTGTTCAATCACAATCTGAAACAGTATGGAGACAAGCAAATCGTTATGAAGTTCCAAGAATGGTATTTGTGAACAAAATGGACAGAACCGGTGCAAATTTCTATCGCGTTGTTGAACAAGTTCGCAACAGATTAGGAGCAAACGCACATCCTATCCAACTTCCAATTGGTGCTGAAGACCAAATGAAAGGCATCATAGACCTTATGGAAATGAAAGCATATATCTACACTAACGATTTGGGTACTGATATCAAAGTTGAAGAAATTCCTGATGATATGAAAGAAAAAGCTCAACAATATCATGATGCGCTTGTTGAAGCTATTTCAGAACAAGATGACGATTTGATGATGAAATACCTGGAAGGTGAAACTCCAACAGTTGAAGAACTTAAAAAGTTCTAAGAAAGGCTGTTTGCGAAAACAAAATCGTTCCTGTTACTTGTGGTACAGCATTCAAAAACAAAGGTGTTCAGTTGCTTCTTGATGCAATTGTTGATTATATGCCTGCTCCAACTGACGTAAAAGCTATACAAGGTGAATTGGAAGACGGAACAGTTGTTGAAAGACACTCTTCAGACGATGAACCATTTGCAGCACTTGCGTTCAAAGTTATGACTGACCCTTATGTCGGTCGTTTGACATTTATGCGTGTTTATTCAGGAACTTTAACATCAGGTTCTTATGTACTTAATGCAACAAACGGCAAAAAGAACGTATTTCACGTCTTGTACAAATGTATGCAGACCAAAGAAACGAAATAACCGAAATAGCAGCTGGTGATATTTGTGCTGCTGTTGGCTTGAAAGATACAACTACCGGCGACACATTGTGTGATGAAAAAGCTCACATCATTTTGGAAAAATGACTTTCCCAACACCTGTTATATCTGTTGCAATCGAACCAAAAACTAAAGCAGACCAAGATAAAATGGGTATTGCTTTGCAAAAACTTGCAGAAGAAGATCCTTCTTTCCAAGTTAAAAGTGATGCTGAAACAGGTCAAACTATTATTTCCGGTATGGGTGAACTTCACTTGGAAATTATTGTTGACCGTTTAATGCGTGAATTTAAAGTGGATGCTAATGTTGGTAAACCACAAGTTGCTTACCGTGAAACAATTCGTGGAACAGCAGACCAAGATTCTAAATTTATCCGTCAATCCGGTGGTCGTGGTCAATATGGTCATGTTAAGGTTAAAATTGAACCGGCCGAAGAAAATGCAGGATTTGTATTCGAAAACAAAATCGTTGGTGGTGCTATTCCTAAAGAATACATTGAACCGGCTCGTAAGGGTATGGAAGAAGCTCTTGAAGGTGGTATTCTTGCAGGCTTCCCTATGATAGACGTTAAAGTTACTTTATATGACGGAACTTACCACGATGTCGATTCATCCGAAATGGCATTTAAAATTGCAGGTTCTATGGCGATGAAAGAAGGTACTAAAAAAGCTAAACCTTGTATCCTTGAACCTATGATGAAAGTTGAAATTGAAGTGCCTGAGGAAAATACCGGTGATATTATTGGTGATATCTCATCTCGTCGTGGCCGTATTGAAGGTATGGAAATCATTGAAGGAACCGGAATTCAAAAAATCAACGCGATTGTTCCTTTGGCTGAAATGTTTGGATATGCTACTGACATACGTTCTAAAACACAAGGCCGTGGTACTTTCTCTATGGAATTTAAGTGTTATGAACAAGTTCCTGCAAACATTGAAACTGAAATTATTTCAAAAGCTGGCGCTGCTAATGCTTAAATTAAATTAATTAATACAATAAAAAAAGAGCCTTTTTATGAAGGCTCTTTTTTTGTAAAGCTTGTTTAACAAGCTTCCCATTTAAAATTATCCCAGTTAAATTTACATTCCGAGCTAAAGAGTTTTTGAAACCAATTCATTTTGTCAACTTTAGCTTGTTTTAACTCTTGCGCTGACATATTATTTTCACATATTTTTATATTTTCATTTAATGTTTTTATTTTCTTTTGTGCTTTATTATTAGCTTTTTGCATTTTATTATTAGCTTTTTGCAATTTTTTATTTTGTTTTTGAAGTTCTAAAATTTGATTTTGTAAATCATCAGCCGTTTGATCAACAGCTCCATTTGTCGCTGTTTTTGTCGATACGTTTACATTTGCATTTTTACCTTTGAATAAATTTTTTATCCAACCAAGAAATCCTTTTTTGTGCTTTGGGTTGAAACAGCTTCACTTGTTTCTTGGATAATAGTTGAAGAAACATCTGTTGAGTTTTTAGACAAACCTTGTGCAAGAGCTTCACCGATTTCACTTGCACCTTCATTTACAGCCTTTTTGACAGTTTGTGATTTTGCTAATTTGGAAATGTCACTTGCATCAACATTTTTAGCTACAGATTGAAAAACTTTACCAATACCGCTCATTAATAATGCCCTCAATTTTAATCTATATACTTTATAAAAACATTTTAAAATCCTTAATTTCATAAATAAAAACATACTTAACAAAATGTTACATTGATAATTATATGCATATTTGAATATTTGTTTTTTTTGTATTATCCTCAATAACATAAGATTATAAAAAATGAGAAAAAAATATGTTAAGAGCGGGAATTGTAGGACTTCCAAATGTAGGTAAATCGACTTTATTTAATGCATTGACTCAAAGTGTAAATGCTCAAAGCGCTAATTATCCTTTTTGTACTATTGAACCTAATGTAGGGGTCGTAACTGTTCCTGATGAAAGGTTATATATCTTGCAAGATTTGGTCAAAACTCAAACTGTTATTCCGACAGCAATTGAATTTGTAGACATTGCAGGGCTTGTTAAAGGTGCAAGCAAAGGTGAGGGACTTGGCAACCAGTTCCTTGCAAACATTCGCGAAGTTGATGCCATTATTGAAGTTGTTCGTTGTTTTGATGACCCTGATACAATTCATGTCAATGGCAAGATTGACCCTATTTCTGATATTGAAACTATCAATCTTGAGCTTGCTTTTGGCGGATTTGGCTTCCATTGAGAAAAAGAATTGCGAGAATTGCCAAAAGTGTTAAATCGAAAGATAAAGAAGCAATAATCGAAAATAATGTACTTCAAAAAATGGTAAAATTACTTGAAGATGGCAAATTTGTCAATATTTATGACAATTTTGAAGGTGATGAACTTGAAGCTGTTAAAAAAATGCAATTTTTGACCACAAAACCTGTTATCTATGCTGCAAATGTATCTGAAACTGATTTAAAAAATGGTAATGATTATGTGAATAAGGTCAAAGAATATGCAAAAACACACAACGCAGATGTAGTTATCATATCAGCGGCAATTGAAGCAGAGTTGTCACAACTTGATGAGGCTGAAGCAAAAGATTATTTAAACGAGCTTGGAGTTGCATCATCAGGCATTGAACGTATGATTAAATCTGTTTATCATTTGCTTGATTTAAGGACATACATTACAGCAGGGGAAAAAGAAGTCCGTGCGTGGACTATTCACGCAGGCGATACTGCCCCTAAAGCAGCAGGTGTTATACACACAGATTTTGAACGCGGTTTCATTCGTGCAGAAGTCGTTTCCTACGACGATTTCGTTTCATCAGGATCCTTAAACGCTGCAAAAGAAAAAGGACTTGTAAGACTTGAAGGTAAGGACTATGTCGTTCAAGATGGTGATATAATGCATTTTAGATTTAACGTTTAATCTTGCAAAATTTATCAGCTTTGTCTATAAATCCGTCATAATTGTTATCCACTCCATCGGTACACGAATTTATACTGTCAAATGACTCGGGTTTTGGGGTATGATGAAGCCATTTTTCATCGATGTGTTCCCAATTGTACATAAAATAATTGATTATATCCTTTGCAATTTCTTTGTTTTCAAAAATCAGAATATTTTCATCATTTTTGCTAACGCCTGCCAAACTAAAATTCATTGAGCCTAAAACGACATACTTTTCATCAACTATCATTGCTTTTGTGTGCATTTTACCTGCCATATTTTCAACTTTGACTTTTTATTTTGTTACTTCTTAAAATACCAACTTTTGAACTTCTATGGTTTGCACTTGTGGCATCCATAATTATATATATTTCTACATTTCGCTTTCTTTGCTTCAATCAATGCATTTATTAAATCTTTGTGAGTCAGATAAAAAATCGGAATATAAATATTTTTCTTACTATTTTTAACTATTGGTATAATTTTGTTTGTGATTACGTCATATTTTGGTGAAAAATAAATATTTAAGTTAGAATTTTTCATCTTAATATTTTCAAAATTATTAAGTTGTTTTTTGTTGTGAAAATTTCCATTGAACATTTGTTCAAACTCGGATAAATACGCATTTGCAACATTTTTATCCTTTATTTTTACTAAAATGTTTGAATTAAAACCGTTTATACAACTGTCTGTGAAATTGGTTGAACCTGTGATAACCTCTTTCTTGTCAATAATTATAAATTTGTTATGCATCAATTTATCATTGCTTTCATTTATGTTGTCCGGTTTTGTGTATTTGATTTTTGAAACTAATTTTAAAGTATCGATATAATAGCTTTCGTTTTTTGAATTCAAATCATAGACAATTCTCACTTTCACATGTCTTTTGTTTTGAGCGTTAAGTATTGCATTCTCAAGCTTAGGAACATTTTCATATCCAAACATCGCAATATCAATTGTAGAAGAAGCATTGTTTATTGAGCTTAAGACAGTTTTACACATTTTGGTGTCACAATTGGAATTTGGTCTTTTTGGTTAATAAAGTCCGAAAAATATAAACAAATGTCACTATAGCATTTTTTCTTCAATGAAATTATAATGATAAGTTTTGGTATTATTTTCTAAAAATACAATTGTGGCAAGGCTTATAACTTTTAACATCTTTGATAAATTTAGGTCTTTTAATTAAAAAGGCATACTTGCAAGAAAGTTTATGATAAATATTATTTTTTGTGTTTAAAATATAAAAATTTTGTTGTTTGAGAATATCAAAATTGTTTTTTACCCTGTAAATATTTTGATATTTTGAATAATTATATTTTTTGTTGTTATTTGGATCAATAATTCCAAGCCCGTTTTGAAGCAACACATTTGCCAAATTTTGTCCTTCAATATAAACGTCGGCATAATAGTCGGAGTTATTTGTTTTCTTATAATTTTTAATTGTTATTATTTTATTTTTAACATTTTTGTTTAAATATTCCAAAGCATTTTTCTCAAGTGCCATATAATAAAGCTTATGAAAACCAAGATTTGCTTTATTTTGTGTAAAATCGAGTATCCCATCAATATAAACAAAATCACTGTTATTTTGGTTTTTAAACTCAACACGCAATTTATTTGGCGATACAATCTCTTTAACCACGCCTGTTTTAGTTTCATTTTTCAACACAAAAAATAAAATAAAAAGAAAAGTAAAGTTAAAACAAAAATATTAAGAACAAAATCTTTCAACTTCATATAAATTATCATACAATAAAATTAAAAAATGCTGGTAAATCATAAAAAAAAATAGTAAAATAAAAGAAACAAAAGAAAAATAAATACGGATAGAACAAATAAAAATGCAGCAAATACATTCATATGAAGAGTTAAAAGAAATTCTGATTTCGCAAAATCGGGATAAAAAAGATTTAGAAGAAATAGAGCAAGCATATTTTATGCCAAAAAAGTACACGAAGGTCAGTATCGAGTGAGTGAAGAGCCTTATATAGTTCACCCGCTTGTAGTTGCAAAAATTCTTGCAGATTTGCTTGTTGATAAATCCACAATAATAGCAGCTTTGCTTCATGATGTATTGGAAGACACGGATACCAAGCCTGAAGAGATTAGAGAACGTTTCGGAGATGACGTTTTAAACCTGGTTTTGGGTGTAACAAAATTGGGCAAATATCAGTTCAAATCAAAAGAACAGCGTCAAGCTGAAAACTTTCGCAGAATGATAATTGCAATGGCTAATGATATTCGTGTGATATTTTTGAAACTTGCAGACAGACTTCACAACATGCGCACCCTCAATTATATGGCACAAGCTAAGCAACAGAAAATAGCACAAGAAACTTTGGATATATTTGCTCCGCTTGCAAACAGATTAGGTATCGGTAAAATAAAGGCTGAATTGGAAGATTTGTCATTAAGATATTTGCATCCTGACAAATATTTTGAAATAGCCCAACTTGTTTCACAAAAAAACAAGAACGTGAACAGACTGTCCAAATGCTCATTGAAAGCATTTCAAAAACATTGAAGCTTAACGGAATAAATGCACAAATTCAAGGTCGTGCCAAGCATTACTATAGCATTTACAACAAAATGAAACGAGGCAATGTAGCGTTTCACGATTTGTATGACATAACTGCAGTGCGGGTTATAGTTGAAACAGAAAGAGAATGCTATGAAGTTTTAGGCATAATTCATTCACAGTTTAAAACCCATAGCAGGTAGGTTCAAAGACTATATAGCAATGCCAAAAGCAAACATGTATCGTTCTTTGCACACATCAGTTTTAGGGACTACGCTCAAAACCATTGGAAGTCCAAATACGAACACGACAAATGCATGAAGTGGCAGAATATGGTGTTGCTGCACATTGGAAATATAAAGAGGCAGGTTGTCCTGCTTTAAATAATAAAGAAGAAGACATCAAATTTAGCTGGATGAGAAAATTTATCGAACTTGATAAAGAAGCAAACAATACAAATGAGTTTGTAGACCAAGTAAAATCGTATTTTTATGAAAATGAAGTTTTTGTGTTCACACCAATGGGAGATGTTTTTGACTTGCCCCAAGGCGCCACTGCGATTGATTTTGCATTTCGTATCCACTCGGATGTTGGAAGTAAAACCGTTGGAGCACTTATAAACGGGCGAATAGCACAACTTGATACTCCTCTTGTCAATGGGGATATTGTTGAAATTCTTACATCCAAAAATGCAACTCCAAGGCTTGATTGGCTCAATTTTGCAAAGTCAAAAGCCGCTCAAAGCAAAATAAAACAGTGGTTCAAGAAAAATAAGCGTGAAGAACACATTGCTATGGGCAAAAACCTTTTGGAAGCTGAATTGACCAAAAACGTTTTTGACGAAAAAATGAAAAATGACGAATTGAATAAAGTCGCCATTGAAATGAACTATCGCACCTCGGAAGATTTACTTGCGGCTTTAGGCTATGGTGAAACAACAGTCGTCAAAGTTATTAATCGACTTAAAAAAGATGAAGAAATTGAAAAAGAATTAAAAGACGACGAAAGTTTTGTTCAAACCAGAAAAAAACGCAAGAAAAAAGATGATGTTGTTGGACTTGAGGGTATGCTTTATACTTTTGCAAAATGTTGCTCTCCTGTTCGTGGTGAAGACATTGTTGGGGTTGTCACTTGCTCAAAGGGTGTTTCCATTCACAGAAAAGACTGCAATTCTTTATATAACGTGCCTCAAGAACGCTTGATGAACATTTCTTGGGCTGAAAATCCTTCTAATAAAACTTATATAACCTCTATAAGAGTTGATGTTCAAGATAAACTTGGAATGTTAAAGGAAATTTTAACAACTTTAACAGAATGCAATGCTAATGTAAGTTATGCTAATATTAAATCCAATAAAGCAAAAAACATAGGCATTCTTTACTTAGGAATTGAAGTTGACAATATAGACAGACTTCGTCGTGTTATAACTTCTCTTCAAAGCATTCCTGAAGTTTATTCTGTCAAACGTGTTTCTGTAAATAATTGCTTAAAAAATAACAGTAAGGCAAATAAGCCTTCAAAAACAAAAAGCAAACTCATTGAATTTAATTTTTTAATTCATCAAAAATTTCTTCATCAGTTTTAAAATTGCAAAAGTTTATTTTATTTGAAATAACACTTTGGCGATAATCATTTTGTTGATAGAACGAGCTTCCACAATGCAAGACGGAGGCATGATTGTCCACTTATATAAAGCTTTTGACATTCTTGTGAAAAACTTTTCAAGCCATTTTTGTTTTTGTTCTTTTGTGACTTCGGTTTTGTTTCATAAAGAAAAGTTGAATTAAGCATATCAAAGTAGCTTTCGCGTTTATTTTCAATTCTCCATATAACTTCATCCAGAAATTCATAAGGCATTAAAGCATCTTCTGCAACAAGCGGTTTGCCTGTTTTTTCGTCAATTGCTAGTTCTGCCCCCCGGCTTTTTGTTTATTATTTCAATTGGGATAGCATTCTTTTCTTTTCTGTTTTCATTCAAAAATCTTGCAAGAGCAAAAAGTTTTGTTTTGGGAACATCAGCAATCGGTGCGAATCCGCCTGACATATCACCGTTTATCGTTGCATACCCCATATACAATTCAGATTTATCAGATGTTGCAATAGGAATGCAAGCTTCAAATTCATTTGCAATGCCCCACAAAATTATAGCTCGGCTTCGAGCCTGAATGTTATCCATTGTGAATGATTTTTTATACCTAAAATCCCATTTTTTTTGAATATTGTTAAATAAAGGTTTAAAAGTGGTGTCAATTTCATCCACCATTGATTTTATCGGAACCTCAATAAAATTTATTCCAAGATTTTTTGCCAACAATTTCGCATCGTTTTTGACTCATCGCTTGTGATTTTTGATGGCATACTAACACCATAGACATTTTCTTTTCCGATTGCATCTGCCACCAAACAAGCACAAACCGTCGAATCCAAACCACCTGATAGGGCCAAAACCGCGTGTTTCAAATTATTCTTCTTAAAATATTCTGAAACAGCACACTTTATGGTTAAATAAGTTCGCATTAAGTCATTTTCATAATTCAAGGTAAACTTTTTCTCATCATTTAACGTTTTATCCAACCCCATAACCAAAGGATAAATTTCTCGTGTTTTTTCAAATTCTATTTTATCCTTGTTCTTTTTATATTCAAACAGGTAAAATTGCTCAACAAAAGATTTCAATCGAACTATCAAATTCCCATTCTCATCATAAATCCGACTTGCACCATCAAATGTAACTTCATCGGTTGAACCAACTTGATTTAAATATATAAAAGGCTTTTTATATTTTTTTTGATAAAAACGAAAGCTTATGTTGTGCTTTAATTGTTTTTTTTTACTTCTTGTCGGTGAAGCTGAAATATTGATAAAAATATCGGGATTTAACTTTGATAATTCACAAATCGGGTCAAAATTGTACAAATTATTTTCAAAAAACTCAACATCATTCCAACAATCCTCGCAAATTGACAAGGCATAGTTGACATCATTAACGTTTAAAAGTTTTGTTTCATTCTGTTTTGAGTTTTCATCATTTACTAAATCTGTTTCATACTGACATCCTGCAACTTTTGAAGGTTCAATATAGCGATAATCATTGAATTCGCTATAATTTGGAAGAAGACATTTTCTGACAATTGAGTCAATTTTTCCATTTTTAATTACAGCAAGGGAGTTATAATATTTTTTACCACAATTTCTGTCAACATCTTCACGTTTTTCAACAAATCCGATTATAGCCGTTATATCTTTTGTAAATTTAGCTATTTGTTTTAAATAACGAATATTTTCATCAACAATAAACGGATATCTGTCAATAGTGTCGTGTATAGGATAGCCCATCAATGCAAGTTCTGGAAATACAATCATTTGCGCGTTTATATTTTTGCACTTTTAATATAATCTATTATTTTTTTTGCATTTTCTGAAATATTCCCTGCTTGTGTATTTATTTGAGCAAGTACTATTGAATTTGCATTTTGATTTTTTTCATTTTTTATTTTATTTTCAATATACAAACGTTTTTCAACATCAATTTTATTTAAACAATTGTTCCTGTTCAAAAAAATATCAAGAATTTCGCATAAATATGACAATTTGTCGTTTTTTTTGTTTAAATTTTCTTCAACTTTATTTGTAAACTCATTAAAATTTAACGTTATAAATTCTTCCATAATCTTACACCATAATATTTTTGACATATATTATTATATCTCAAAAATATTAAGAATAAAAAGCGCCTAAAACATATTTTAATTTTTAAAAATTTAAAAATGTTTTAGGCGCTTTTAAAATAAAAAACAAATTATCCAAGCATAGCTTCCATTTCATCAAGAGAAGAATAAACGCTGTGGCAACCTGCATCTACAAAGACTGTTTCGCCGGTAACGCCGGAAGACAAATCAGAAAGCAGATAAAGTCCTGATTTGCCAACATCTTCTAAAGTAATATTTTTGCTCAAAGGTGATCTCAAAGTGCCTGCTTTAAGCATTTTATCAAATCCTGATATACCTTTTGCTGCAAGTGTTTTAACAGCACCAGCTGAAAGACAGTTGACACGAACACCATTTTTACCCAAATCAGTGGCAAGATATCGAGCCGAAGATTCCAAAGCTGCCTTAGCTACCCCCATAACGTTATAATTTGCAACCATTTGTGTTGAGCCTAAATATGTTAATGCCAAAACAGCAGCACCTTCGTTAAACAAATGACGAGCGTTACGACACATACTCACCAAAGAATAAGCGCTTACCCCCAATGCAAGATCCCAGCCTTCCTTTGACGTGTCTATAAACTCACCCATCAAATCTTCTTTATTTGCAAATGCAACTGCATGAAGCATAAAATCAAGCTTGCCATAAGTCTTTTCATAAGTTGAAAATGTGTTTTTCAAATCATCTTCTTTTGTCACATCACATTGAATGCACATTTTTGAATTCATTTCATCAGCTATAGGTTTAACACGTTTTTCCATAGCTTCATTTGCATATGTGAAAGCTATTTGAGCCCCTTGTTTAAACAACTCGTTTGCAATCCCATAAGCAATACCATGTTTGTTACTTACACCAAAAATTAACCCCTTTTTACCTTCCATTATGCCCATAATTTTTCTCCTTAAAAAATATCACCAATTATTTTTTATTTTATAATTAAAATACAAATATGGCAAATGTTTTAAGCTTTTGATAAATTAATAAGCCCCTCGCATAAGAGAAAACGTCCCAAAGTTTCAACTTCACAGTATTTTTTCAAACTTGTCAAATAAGCTTCAAAATTACAAAATCCGCCTGAAAGATATATTTTTTAGGTCTATTTGCAAAACAAAAACTGTTATAAGCAATCCCATGGATAAGTCTTCCAACTGCAACACTTGAAGGCAAACCGTTTGAAATATCATCCATTATTTTTTCAAACGCAAATATACCGCAGGTTACATTATATTTTTCGTCTTGATATTCTATATCTTCATCCTTCAAATCATAAAATTTAAGCAGCATTTCAATTGTAGCCCCTGTTGAACTTCCGCAGCTTGCATTCCAATCTAAATCACAAAATTTTCCCTCAACAAAACGTATCCATTTGGAATCACGACTTCCCAAATCAAGAATGGTTGCTTCTTTTTCATTTTCGATTTTTTTCTTACTCCGTTTGCAAGCGCTATAATTTCATTATAGTGGTTGTTTTGATTAACATTTTTCAGCTTTGCCATATGTCCTGTTGTATAATCAAACGTTATATCCATTTGTTTTATTAACTTGGAAGGCAAAACATAATATGACTTAAAACCTTCCTCTTTTACAAAATAATTTTTGTAATCATTATAAAATTCTTGGTTATCATTTAAAACAACAACTTTTGGACCAAGTTGTGCCGGCATCGGCAAAAAACATTCTTTTCATCTTAGATTAATAAAAAGCCTCAATTTTTTGCAACAATAGAATTTGTTGCGACATCATCAATATCAACGTAAAGCCCATTATATTTAAAACTTAAATACTTTGCAAGAGAAGCTTTTGCACAAAAAGCCTGAGCATAAAAAACAGTTGGAACATTTTTGTCAACCGTTATTTCTGTTTCATAGCAAGCCGGCACTCCCATTTCCACGCATCTTGTCCAACCATAAACGTGAGTGTCATCCGGAAAAAGTTTTAATATAGACAAATCATTTGGCGGTACCCCCAAAACCAAACCTCGGTTTTACAAACTTCAATTTAGTTTTATCAATAGGTTCAATAATTTCTTTTGTGATAAGCTGTATTTTTTCAACTAATGGCAAATTTGACGTCGAAATAATTGGTTCTCTTTTTTCAACATCAACATTTTCATATTTTGTTTCAATAACATTAAATCCCATATTTTTAAGGATAATAGAAGCCAAAGCAGCACTATCACATTTTTCACGTCCTGTTGCCATAATGATAGTAATCAATTTATCTTTATAATAAATAGCATTATTAACAATATTTTTGATAATTTTACAATAAACTTGAGGCAAAATTTTATAATCTGCAACAAAGAAAGTTCAACATCCAAATCAAGCCAAGTTGCATTTGGATATTGAACTTTTAACATATTTATTAAAGAAGGGTCGGGATATCCACAAAACCCGATAATTGACTTATCCATAAAGTGAAATTAAAACTCACCGTCCTCACTTTCATTTTTAGCGTTTAAAAGCAAGTCATAATTAAATTCGTTTTCATTATCCGCAATAATTCCGGCAATAACAGCATCACTTGTCACGTTATTTAGTGTTCTAAACATATCAAAAATACGTTCAAAAGCAAACAAGAACGCAAACCCTTCAACGAGTTGTCCGGGGAGTCAAACCAAGACCATTCAAAATCAAAGCGATGGTAATCAAACCGGCACCGGGAATGCCTGCACAAGTGCTTGAAGAAACTATAGCTAATGCAGCAATTAAAACTATTTGAACAGGTTCCAATGCAACGCCATAAGCCTGCATAAGGAAGAAAACACAAACAACTTGAAACAAAGCTGAGCCATCCATATTCAAGGTTGCACCCAACGGAAGAACAAAGCTGGCCACTTTATTTGATATTCCACGTTTTTCACAGCAAGCAATGGTCAAAGGCAAAGTCGCTGAAGAACTTGCTGTCCCAAAAGCAACCATCATTGCTTCTGCTATTGCACTATAATATAACATCACAGGCACTTTGCTGAAGATTTTCATAAGCAAAGGATAAATTATAAAAATTGAATTCCAAATCCAACAAGTAAAAACAGCAGCCAATTTACCAATGCTGTCAAAAATAGAAATACCATAACTTGAAATAGCACTTGCGGTTAAAGCAAAAACCCCTGGAGCTGCAAGGTACATAATCCAATCCGTAACTTTCATTGTTGAAGCAAAAATACTTTCAAAAAATGAAATCACAGGGCGATTTATTTCTCCAACTTTTGACAAAGCTATGCTAAAAATAACAACAAATATTATAATAGGTATCATGTCGGCTCGTGCAAAAGCCGCAATCGGATTTTGAGGAATTAAATTCAAAAATATATTTGAAATATTTCCGGACTGTGCTTGCAAAGCTTGATTAACAAAACTTTGGATATCACTTGCACTTTGAGCACTGATAAGAGCCTGAACGCCAAGCCCCGGTTTTACTAACAATGCCAAGAAAGAACCTAAAACAACCGCCAAAACAGTTATAATTCCATAATATAAAAGCATTTTTATACCTAGTTTACCAAGTTGTTTGCTATCGCCTATGCTTGTTATTCCAATAACTATTGCACTGAATACCAATGGAATGACAACCATCTGGATAAGACGGATAAATGCTTGACCTACAAAATTTAATGTTGTCATTATTCCTTTATACATTGCAGGATTTACCAATTCGAAATATCCTTTCTTGGCATTTAACACAACACCCAAAATTATGCCCAGAATAAGACCTAAAAATATATGCCAATTTCGCTTTATTCCAAGCCCCAAAGCAATAAATACCTGCATATGTAATTTCATAGATATCTCCTCTTATATTTTTATTTGCATGTCATTATACTACATTTTTTTTATTTTGACAAAGATTTTTATATTTATTGATTAACTTTCTTCTATGCCTTTTGTTATATTCTTCAAGTTTTTTTAGTGCCGCTTCAGCTTGAACTGTATATGCTTCAACTTCAAGCTGATTGTGAAAATAAGCCGTCACATCGTCATCTACAGAAACATATCCTAAATAAGCATCTTTATAAATTTTCGCTTTCTTTCTTCGTCTTGTGTAAAATTTTGATCTTTTACACTATTATAGATTTTTATATATTCGTCATCCTTGATTACTTTTCCATAGTCTGGTTTCTGTAAGTGTTGTACACTTTGTTCATAAAATTCTTTAATTGTCATATTTTTATCTATTATTGTTTCAAAATCTTTAATTAATAATGTTATGTCCCTAAAGTTCCGATATTCATTCATTTGTCCGAACAATTTTTTTAAAACCTCATCATCTTTTGCTTCACAATCTTTTTTCTTTTCTTCTAATTGGTTTTGAATATATTCTATATCTAATAATATTTGTTTTAGCCCTTCTTGTACAACTTTTATATCATCACTATCTTTAATTGCATTATATATATTTAAAAGCATTATTAGATTTGTTACAATTTTTTCATCAAACTGAGTAAGAACATTAAACAGATTTTCTATATGCTTAGCATAACCTTCTTTTTATTGTTTCAATTTTTGCATCTTCACTTAAATTTTGAGGAATGTCTTCTGATACATACTTTTTGTATTCTTTGTCAATATTTTTAATCTGTCATTTTCAAGTTTATCCGTAACCACCTTTTTCATTTCTTTAACACCATAAACTTTTATCATTGTAACAAATTGTTTATAATGCTGCATTTCATGTGTAATTAGATTTTTATTAAAAAAATTATAAAATTTAACTTTATCTTCTTGTGATAAGTTTGCTATTTTGTCTTTAAGGTCTTGTGAAACACCACTAAGTTGAGCATTTAAAATATAATTTATTGAACTATCTATAGAACATTTTTCATATTCCTTTTTTTCAGCATTTTGTAATTGTTTTTTTTGAAATACATACACCTTAGCATCATTATGTGCAAAGGCGGCATTACCAGCCAAATTGCAATGCGAAATCACAAAATCAGGAACTACTTGATAACCTTCTTGTTTTAATTTTTTATATGCATCTAAATATAAATCATAATATTGCTCACCTTTAACAAAACTTTGCTTCATTTCAAATTTTTTTCTTTTGTTCTTGAGCTTGTTCCAGATTTTGTTCTCGCTCTAGACCATATATTTTTAATATTTTGTTCATTGATATTTTTTACTATCATCATTTTCGGGCTCATACACTTTAAAATCAACACCATCTTCATATGGATCATCTTTTTATTAACAATAGCCCTTCTTTTGGCATAAAGTTTTTAAGAATAGCGTTAAAGATATTCAACTTAGGCTCGATTGTTTTTGTGTTCAATGATGAATAATACTCATCATTTTTTAATAATAATGATGTTTTTGGACTATATTTACTAAATATGTTTTTACAATCATTTCATGATTAACTTTTTTTAAATTTTGCATTTGATGGTAAAGGTACAGGTTTCATAATTTTAATCCTTTTTCTTATTACTATATCCTAATATAGTATATAACAAATATAAAACTCAAAAATTTACAAAGAAATGTTACAATTTTAAAACTTAATCCACAACTATTTCTTTTTCGTTGCTATACGTAACAAAAGCCAAACCTTTTGATGTGCCTTTGTTTACATATTTTCTAAATGTGTAAATTATTGAAACTTTGCTCGCTTTTTCACCAAAAGATATGTTTTTTAAAAGTTTTGCAACCTCAAAAACAACATCGTCCGGCAGATTTTCTAATTTATTACTGTTTTTAACAATAATATGAGCACTTGGAGCATCTTTAATATGGAACCAAAAATCATTGGACGTTGACAATTTTGACAAAATGTAGTCGTTTTGTTTATCATTTTTGCCTATAAATAATATGTGTCCGTTTATGTCTTTTGTTTCAATATTTATCCTTTTATCTTTGTTTTTTTCTCTGTATGTTTGTTTTGGTTTTGTTTCACTTTCCATTGTTTCCAAAATTTGTTCTAAATCATAAACACTGCTTGCAATATTCACATAATGATTAGTTTCTTTTATTTTTTCAAGTTTATTATCCAAAAATTCAAACGTTCATTTAAAAATTCTTTTGATTTTTTTAATTTGTTATATTTTTTTATAATATCTATTTGCATTGTCAATTGTGTTTAGTGTTTCGTCAAGTTTTATTTTGATTTTTTCATTTGTATTAAAATCTTCCAAAACCACTTCTTTTTGATTTTTTGTATCTTTTAAGTTGTATAAGTTCATCATTAACAAATCTGCATATTGTTTGTATTTGTCACTTTTTTTAGTGTCATTTAATTCAATTCGGGCATTCAAAATATTTGTTTCGAGTTTTTTTGTTTCTTTATTCAAATTGGTCGTGATTTTTTGTTTTAGACTATTAAATTTATTTTCTAAGACATAAAATTCATAATAATTGTTTAGCATTTCATTTACACTTGAAAACTTTTTTTTGCAAAATCCAAAAATTGAAAATGTTTTATAATTTTCATCACAACTTGGATTAATCTGTTTTAAATTTATACAATCCAACAATTTGAGAAATAAATTTTGAACATCTTTTTCACAATCCTGTTTAAAATGCTCAAATGTTGACAAAAGTTTTGTTGCAAAATCATTTGTAATATCATAAAAATTTTCGTTTAAAAAATTTTTATCGGGATTTGCGAAACAGATATTTTCTCAAAAAAGTTTTCAAATGAAATTTTACATATATCAATTTTTTCTTTTTTATTTGGGTAAATATAGGGTAAATTCCCAAAGACTTCTCTGTATTGGCTTTTTTCTTTTCCCACATTATGAATAGAGCCTAAAATCATTTTGGTGTCAAAGTTATATAAAATAATATTGCTGTGTTTGCCCATCAATTCAATTGCCAAAACAAGTCTTTCGGTTTTAAAATTGTCATTTGTTGTTTCAAAAAAAGCTCGACAATTCGTTCATGGCTTGGCTGGTTAATTTTTATAATTTTGCTATTTTCGATATATTTTCTCAAAAGCATACAAAACATTAAAGCTTGTTTAGGTGTTTCAATTTGACGTTTTTCAATATCTTCCAAGCTCAAAAAAGCGATATGATAATAAAAAAGCATCGATATTAATATAAAATCTAAAACTTTTACCGTAATTTCTCAACACAAGCAACAATTCTTTGCGACTTGGTTGTTTCACTTTTTGGACGTATGCATTTGTGAAAATATGGCTATTTTCGTTTAAAAAGCTTTTAATGTCAAACTGTCTATATGTATCATAATATTTTAATTTTATAGCAAATATGGAAAAAATTTAACAAAAAAATAATTGCTTACTTGAAATATAAAAAAATACTTTTAAATATGCTTAAAATATGTTTTAATAGAATATAAGAAAAAGTAAATTGAGGATATATAAAGAAAATGGAAACACCAAATCAGAATATTAAGCCGATAACAACAAAAACAAATGAAAGAGGAAACTTAGAAATTGGTGGATGTGACCTTGTTGAAGTTGCAAAAAACATGGCACACCTCTTTATTTATACTGTGAAAAAACAATACGTGAAATGGCAAAAGCATATAAAGATGCCTTTTCAAACTATAAAAAACAAATTTTATGTTTGCTTTAAAAGCATTTATGACAAAAGCAATTGTTCAAATACTTTCATCAGAAGGTTTTGGATTTGACACTGTGTCAGGTGGAGAAATGTATACTGTCAAAAGTGTTTTGGGCAATTTGAAAACTTGTCTTCTAAACGGCAATAACAAAAGTGAAGAAGAGCTTAATATGGCAATTGACAACAACATTCGCTTAATTTCAGTTGACAATTTTTTGGAACTTGCAATGCTTGATAGAATTGCTAAATCAAAAAATAAAACAGTTGATATCTTGCTTAGAATTACCCCCCGGCATTGAATGCCACACACATAAATATATTCAAACAGGCCATCTTGATTCAAAATTCGGCTTTGATTTAACTCAACTTGACGAAGCAATTGAAACAATAATTCAAGACTATAAAAATTTAAACCTAAAAGGCTTGCACGCTCACATAGGTTCTCAAATATTTGAAACAAAAGTTTATTATGATGAAGTTAAAATAATATTAGGCGAATTCAGACGTATATATGATAAATTCGGAATAAAACTGACTGAAATGAATTTAGGTGGTGGCTTAGGTATTAATTATACAAAGGATGACAAAGCTCCCTCTGTTTATGAAATAGCAAAACAAATTTTAAGCTCCATTGAAAAATATACAAAAGAATACGATTTGGAAAAACCGACAATATGTATTGAGCCGGGACGAAGCATAGTTGGAACAGCAGGCGTAACATTGTACAAAGTCGGAACATCAAAAACTATTCCTTTAAGCCACAAAAAATATGTGGCGGTTGATGGCGGTATGGCTGACAATGCCAGACCTTCTTTATACCAAGCAATTTATGAAGCTCAAATTGCCAATAAAAAGAAAATTACGATATTGAGCATAAAGAAAAAAATTACTCTTTCAGGAAGATACTGTGAATCAGGTGACATACTTATAAATGACATTGAACTTCCAAAACTCAATCCAAATGACATTATCTGTGTTTATGATACAGGAGCTTACGGATATTCAATGAGCAGCAACTATAATCGCACTTTGAAGCCTGCCGTTGTTTTATTAAATGACGGGACAAGCAAAGAAATCGTAAAGAGACAAACCTACAATCAACTTATTGAAAACGATGTCGAGTTATAAAAAATAGTCAAGAAGCATGGAACACAATGAATTATTTTACTAATTTATACTTTAAAATATATAATTTTATAAAATATTCTGATAATACGGATTTAGCAATTATGCTTTTTCAGATTATCACAATTGTTATTGCTTTGTATTTAATCTATCAAAAACAATCAAAGGCACAAAAGCAGAACAGTTGGTGCGTGGTATAATTGTTTTAATATTGTTATACGTTATATCTGAAGTGTTAATACGGTTAAACCTTCAAATATGGGGAGTGTTTTTAAAAGGTTTATTAAGTATAATTGCATTTTCGCTTATTGTTATATTCCAGCCTGAATTGAGAAGATTTTTAGGATATTTGGGACAAACCAATTTAGTGCATAATTTTTTTAGCGATAATCAAACTTCAATGAAAGATGATTATATGGATGAAAATATAATTGTACAAAAAACTTATTGATACTGTTAAATATTTAAGCAAAAATAAAACCGGTGCTTTGATTGTGTTGCAAAAAGAAACAGATTATAAAACATATTCTGAAGTTGGAGTTGAAATAAATGCAAAACTTAGTCCTGAATTGTTGCTTACAATATTCCACCCAAATACACCTCTTCATGATGGAGCATGTATAGTATGCAAAGATAAAATAATTGCAGCAGGTGCTTTATTACCTTTAACAGATGACCCAAAATTAAGTTGGAAATATGGAACGCGACATCGTGCGGCAATAGGTTTATCTGAAATATCAGACGCAGCTTGCTTAGTTGTGTCAGAAGAAACAGGAGACATTTCTATTGCTATGGACGGGTTGCTGAAAAAATATGATGATATTTCAAACCTGAGAACCGATTTACTTTTTGATTTTAGGTTTAAGTGATAATAATCAAAAATCAAAAAAATATTTCTTTAATATATCAAATCTTTTGAGAAGAAAAAAAGGTGAGGACTAGTTTTTCACTCTTTTTATATGACGGATTTCAAGCGTTCAACAAATTGACTTTATCCGCCAACATGTATTGACTTTTGTTTGATTATAGCGTTGAAGTTCAATTAATGCTTTTAATTATTTTGTTTGTATTCCTACAAAATGTTAATTATATATTTTAAGTCCTCGGACGAGGTTATTTTTGTGGAAAAAGTAACCAAAACCGCAACCCGATTTGTCACTCACATTCTCACTAAGTTCAACCTAAGCAGCGGATTTCCGGACGGGCGGAGTCCCGGGGAGCGAAAAGCCGACGCCGGCAAACCCAAAGGGTGACAGGCGGAGTGCTTTGAGCGAGAAGGAAATCCAAGAGAGCCTTAACTCGCACTTCGTGCTCAGACAGACGGCTGCCTGACAATGTTTCACTAAGTGATAATTGTTCGTGCCTGCATATGGGTTGCCCTTATTACTTTAATAGATAAACAATTATACAGTTCCACAGGGTCGCAAGGGGGCTTTAGCCCCCTTGCAAAAACTATTCTGGCGAAACAAAATATTGTTGGAAAAAACCAAAAAACAAGCCCTAGTTTCGCCGCAACCAACGTGTTTTATATGACGAACTTTGTGCGTTCAATTTTTGAGTTCACCCACCAACGCTGATTGACTTTAGTTTGGTTATAGCGTTGAAGTTCAATTAATGTTTTTACGAAATATCATGTTTGTTTTTTTCCGCCTATGGAAGCGGATTCGTCGTTGGCTTCGCCTGATTGTGAGGAACTGAACGAAGTGGAACAATTTTGCAAAAAATTGTGAAACGGAGTTGCATAGTTCCGAACCTGACGTAATCCAAGACATCTGCCCTCATTTTATTCGGGCATCTGTCCTACGGCGAATTTTTATATGTAGGGGGGACGGCTTTGCCGTCCCCCCCCTACTACCCCCAACGTATTTAATGTGCAGTTTTATGGGGTTATCAGGGGGCGAAGCCCCTGACATAAAAAAGAATATGGCGAAACAAAATATTGTTGGAAAAAACCAAAAAACAAGCCTAGTTTCGCCGCAACCAACGTGTTTTATATGACGAACTTTGTGCGTTCAATTTTTGAGTTCACCCACCAACGTGGATTGGCTTTAGTTTGGTTATAGCGTTGAAGTTCAATTAATGCTTTTTACGAAACATTTTTGTTTTAGATTTTATCGTACAATTAAACTTGCATTTTTGTAAAAAACGTAAATTTTTTTGACATGCCGCTATGCTTATAGTCAAATAGAAATATATAGTTTAATTGTGGGGAAGTTTAAAAATTTAGCATGTATATAAAACAACTTGAAGTTGACAATTTCAAATCTTTTGCTAATGAGGTGAATATCCCCTTTTTGAAGGGATTTACGACTATATCATAGCTAAAATGGGTCAGGCAAAAGCAATATTATAGACTCAATTTTGTTTGCATTGGGGTTGTCATCCTCTCGTGCTTTGCGTGCTGAAAAATTATTCCACCTAATTTCAACACATACAAAACGCAATGAAGCTTATGTTAAAGTTACATTTGATTTAGAAGAAGAAAATGAGCCAGACCTCACAATTGCAAGACGTATTAAAAAAACACCATCCGGCTTTAACAGCATTTATTATTTAAACGATAAAATATGTACATTAACACAGGTGCACACTAAACTTGAACAATATAACATTACACCAAACAGCTATAATGTTATGATGCAAGGTGATGTGACAAGTATTACTGCTTGTTCTTCATCCGATAGACGTAAAATTATTGATGAAATTGCCGGTGTTGCTGATTTTGACAGACGCATTGAACAAGCACAAAATGAACTTGAAACTGTTGAACAACGTGTTGAAAAATCTATTCTTATTTTAAATGAAGTTAATGTTCGGTTGGAAGAATTGAAAGTTGAACGTGAACAAGCCTTAAAGTATAAAGAATTAAAAAGATGAAAAAACGAAACTTGAAAGTCAAATTGACACTGTAAAATATTTTGATGTCAAAAAATCCTTGAATATGGTGCATGAAAATATTTTGGAGTTTGAAAAGAAAAAAGCTGACGAAACTAAAAAATTGTCCAATCTCCTAAAAGAACTTGAGGAAAACAAAAAGAATTTGAAGAAATATCAAAATTGGTCAAAGAAAAAGGTGAATTTGAACAACTTGAAGTCAAAAAACAAGTCGAAGAATTAAAAGGCGTTCTTGACCGTAAAAATTCCGCGATAATCTTTGTTGACAAAAACATCCAAGACAACTTAAAGACAGTTGAAAACGCTAAAAACGGCATTGTAGTTTTGAATAACAAAATTAATGATACAAAAAATAAAATAAATGAAAAACTTTCGGAAATTGAAAAAATAAAAGCAAATATTGAAACCAAAAAATTGAGTTAAATAAAATTTTAGAAGAATTGACAGGACTTAATGATAGTGCAGATGAACACATCCAAAAAAGAGTTTCTTTAAGAAAAGAGTTGGAAGAACTAAAGGACAAAGAACTTAATTTGCAAAAAAGAAAAGTTGCCTTTGGAAAATGATTTAACAAACACTAAAAATAAAATCCAACAATCAAAAGAAATTTTGGAAAAACTTTCTCAAAATGACACAGAAAGCAACAAAGATAGGTTGAAAGTACAAATTGATGAACTTGAAAAAGAACTTGGTGATTATAAAATAGCACAACAAAACACTTTAAATGATTTAGATAAAACAAAAAATGAAATGAACGATTTGGCATACAATATTCGTATTGCAACATCAAAAGTGGCTCAAATGGAAGGAGCAAAACAAGCTTATGAAGCAGCGAACTATGGTGGTGCTATTGATGTTATAATGAATTCGAACATAAAAGGTGTTCACGCACCTCTTGCTAAACTTGCTCAAGTTGACAAAGAATATTCACTTGCTTTGGAAGTCGCTATGGGCAATAGGATGAGAAATATTGTAGTTGATGATGATTACGTTGCAAAAAGTGCAATTGAAATTTTAAAATCAACAAATTCCGGCCGAGTAACTTTCCTTCCATTAAACAAACTTCGCCCTGCTCCAAATTCTTTAAAATTACCAAAAGATAGCGGAGTCATTGATTTTGCCATAAATTTGATTGAGTTTGACGATGAATATTTAGATGCATTTTACCTCGCTCTTGGCGAAACATTGATTGTTGAAGATTACCAATGTGCTCAAAAACTTATTGGCAAATATAAAATGGTAACATTAAACGGAGAAGTTTTTGACAAATCAGGTGCCATCACAGGTGGGTCAACCAACAATAGAAGTGGTTTAAAATTCAGCCAAACAGAAAACGAGGAGCTTGACAAATATCGTGAACGCTTGAAACAAATTGAACAAAAATATAAAAATGCTGAAACAAAAAAATTGGCTCTTGAGGAAAAACTCGATAAAGTTAGAAGTGAATATTCAAACATTACAACAGAATTGTCAAAAGCAAAAATTGAATATCAAAGCATTGTTCAAAATAGTCAATTGAATTTAAAACAACTGGAAGATAATAAAAAAATCCTCTTTGAACTTGAACCAAATGTGCCAATTTTAGAAAAGAAACTCGACAAGCTTGAAGAACAAGAGTTTGACTTAAATGAAAAAATACTTAAACTTAATGAAGAAATTGAAATTATTGAAGCTACTATGACTGAAACCCAATTGGGTGAATTGAAATCAAAAACTCAAGATGTGGAAAATGAAATCAAAACTCTTGAAAACAATGTCTTGAAATCTCAAAATGACATCAACGATTTTAACCGAGATATCAATTTCAATGTTGAAGTTATTAAAACAAAAAAAATACAAATTGAAAAAATTACACAAAGACAATGAAATTTTAAAACAAGATAAAATTAAATATGAAAACGAAATTGTAGAGATAAAAAAACAAATCGAGCAATTAAACATAAAGATAGAAGAACTTGCAAAAGATTTAAATGAGTATCAACAAAAACGTGATGAAAAAGAACTTGTCATTCGTGAAATTACCAAAAACAAAGATAATCTTGAAAACTCAATAGAAAGGGTTAAAGAGCAAATTGAGTCTTTCAAGTCAAGAAGACGAGAACTTGAACCTATTGAAGAAGAATTGAGAAATAAATTAAAAGAAGTAAATATTGATGTGACAAAAATCGAGTCGCCACAATATACAATCGATGAAGTAAATAGCAAAATAAATAAACTTTCTCGTCAAATGGAAGCAATGGAACCGATAAACATGCTTTCTATAACTTCTTATGATGAAGTTTCAACTCGAAAAGAAGAACTTCAAGTGCGTATAGATACCTTATCTTCTGAGCGCAAAGAAATTTTAGAGAGAATGTCAAGTTATGAAAAGTTAAAAAAAGACACCTTTTTGCAAACTTATAACAAAATAAATGAAAATTTCAAAGATGTCTTTAATAAACTTTCCGACGGTGAAGGCACTTTGATACTTGAAAACCACGAAAATCCGTTTGCAGGTGGTTTGACAATTGAAGCACAGCCCAGAGATAAGAAAAAACAACGTCTTGAACTTATGTCAGGTGGTGAAAAATCACTCACTGCACTTGCTTTTGTTTTCGCAATACAACGTTATATGCCATCACCATTTTATGCTTTTGATGAGGTCGATATGCACCTTGATGGTATAAATGTTGAAAAATTATCAGAAATGATTCAACTTCAATCAAAAGATACACAATTTATAGTAGTTAGTTTGCGTAAACCTATGATAGAATCAGCTAATAGGACAATTGGTGTAACTCAAAAGACAAAGGGATAACAAAAGTTACAGGGGTAAAATTAAGAGATTAGTAATATGACAGAGATTAAATCAACAACCGCTTTAATTGAAGGAAGTAATGCCATAAATTTAAATAATCAAATTGAAAATGACTTATTAAATTCGTCAGATTCAAATGAAATTGATGGTATTTCAATTCTTGTTGAAATGGCAAAACAAGGAAAGGTTGACCCTTGGAATATCGATA
This sequence comes from Candidatus Melainabacteria bacterium, assembly GCA_022009935.1. Taxonomy (GTDB): domain Bacteria; phylum Cyanobacteriota; class Vampirovibrionia; order Gastranaerophilales; family Gastranaerophilaceae; genus UMGS1477. The sequence goes on from CP091731.1 coordinate 752,252, forward strand.
TTGTTGATGTAACAGATAAATATTTATCCCACATTTTTAAAATGAAAGCGAATAACCTTCGCTTAACCGGTCGCACTTTGCTGTTTGCCGCTATTTTACTTAAACTAAAATCAAATATTCTTGAAGGAATAAGTGTTAATCAGTTTGAAGAAAATCCATCGGATGAGGATTTTTATGACAATGATTATGATGACAGCGACGATGATAATCATAACTATGAAGAAGATTTGCCACGAAATAATGTCATTTCTATTGATGAAGTGTTGGAAAGAAGAACTTCAATACGTCTCAATCGAAATCGTGTTGTGACATTGAAAGACTTAATTCGTCAGTTGAAATTTTATGAAGAACTTGATAAAAAAGAACATTAAAAAACACGCTTGAACGGCATGCAAAACGACGTGTAAAATCCTATGCAAATTTTACCGCTGATGATATTATAAATATTGCCCACGATGAATATATTGAAAGAAGTGTTGAAGTGTTGCATGAAAATCTTATTCGCATTTTTTGAAACAGAGGATAAAGTTGAATTAAACACATTGACTCTTCTTGGAATGGACAAAATAAGTGCATACATTGCTTTATTGTTTTTAAGTGTTAATGAGAACTATGATTTGGTTCAAGATGAGTTTTATTCAGATTTGTATGTGGTTAAACGCACACAAAGTTCAAATTTAGCCGAGGTGGTATAAAATGGCAGCAACATTGAAATCAAGAATAGAAGCAGTTTTGTTTGTTGCAGCCAATCCAATGAGTGTGAAGGAGATTGCTGAAGTTCTAAACCAAGAAGAAGTCGATATTGAAGAAGCGCTTTTAAATTTGATGTTTGACTATCAAAGTTCCGATGGAGCCTTGGAAATTGACGATGAAAACGGTTATATCCTACAAGTCAAAAAAGAACATTTAGATATTGTTGAAAAATTATGTCCTGTTGAATTGCGTGGTGCTGTTTTAAAACTTTAAGTGTAATAGCACTAAAAGAACCTATTCGCTTGACATACCTAAAAGAACTTCGAGGCGCAGATAGTTATAGCCATGTCAACGAACTTGTTGAAAAAGGGCTTATTACTAAAACCAAAGATAAAAATGGGCGGTCTTTCAATTTAAAGACAACGCCCAAATTTAGTGAATATTTTAAACTCAAAGGTGACACACAAACCCTTGCTAAAATTCTTGACATTGAAAAAGCAAGAGGGTGAGGTTTGATTATTAGTTAAGTTTAGCTTCCAGATCTTCAGGATATAGCATATCATTTTCAAAATCAGCTTTTTTTCCTTTTAAATCATGTTTGCTGGTTTCATAAGCTATTTTGCACAAGCTTCCTTTCAGCCAATCTTGTTGTATATTTAGGGAAGCGTAAAATTAAAAGTTGAGTCGCTATCTGGTAGTGATTTACCATTTCTATTAAACTTTTCTGCAGACATTGTATGTCGTTGTTTCTTTTCATTTAAATTTATTTTTTCGACTAAACTTTAACTCAGGTTTCTTATTATCCAGATCTGAATAATACATTGTATAGTCTATATCAAAGCACAATTTATTGTCTTCATTAGCATAACCTTCTTCACCCGGTTTGAATATTTTTCCTTCCTTGTTTTCTTTTAAAGGATTGCCCTTGCCATCTCGCAAAAGCGTAAACATTCCTTGCATTGATAATTTATTATCTTCATTATAAAAAGCTATATTAAATACATTACCTTGTTTTTGAACTTCTAATCTTTCGCCTTCATCATTTAAATTAATTATTTCCGTCTGTCCATCAGGTGTACCATTTTTTTGTATTTGTTTATAGGCTTCTGTAGCTAGCTCAACCGGTTTGTCAAAAACTTTTTCTCGACAATCTTCAAATTTTGTAATTGCTTTATATTGTCCTTCTATATTATTTATAGTTTCTTGAGAAAGTGTTGGTAGAGCAACCACCTTATTTTTAAGTTCTTCAAGTGAGCTATTCTCTATAACTTGTTGTAAATTAAATCCATTCTTGAATATATCAAGTCCGCCGTAGGGCTTCATTGGATTATCTTCACACATTAAATAAGTCGTTTTTGATACTCCGTTTTCTGTTTTTAAAACAGGCATAGGAATACCTTCTCTTATGTTTAATATTGGAGGTACCGGAATATATTCTGCTCTGTTTGGTGGACAATAAATAGGATTCGGATTATTGTAAACTATTGATTTTGTATTTTGGGGATCACATACCATTTTAGCATCATTACTACTGTAATTTAATGACATATATTTTACATCGAGCCTATTATTTTGTAAATAGATATCATTGTCATATATAGATTGACTGATGTTACCGTTTGTATGGTTCTCAGATGGTGCTTCATAGTATTGATTAAGAAAACGATCTAATTTGACCATATCATCTCCATTTCCCAAACGATATTGACCGTTAACTGATTTATTAGCCTTTACAAATGTTGTCATAAGTTTTGCACTTGGACTTTGACTTTTGCCTTCAAATTGTGAAATAATTCTATTTTTCATTTGTGGTGAGTAAGTTACTTGTAACATTTACATTTCCCTTTCTATTCTACATACGTAATATTATAATAACAATGTTACAATGTCAAGTGTAATATTACAATTTGTAAAGAAAAGTTTTATAGAATTTAATACTAATTAATCTTCATTAAAACAAAAGATAAAAATGGGCGGTCTTTCAATTTAAAGACAACGCCCAAATTTAGTGAATATTTTAAACTAAAAGGTGACACACAAACCCTTGCTAAAATTCTTGACATTGAAAAAGCTAAGGATTAATCTCCGTTTTTTAAGCTTGGATCTAAATCATTAGGATTTAACATGTCATGTTCAAAATTAGCTTTTGCTTCTTTTAAATCTGTTTTATATGTATTGTGCCAAACTTTACATATTCTTCTTTTTAGCCAATTTTCCGAATATTTTGGACTAGAGGCTTCTTCCTCTCTCACAAAAAGCCCCATTTCTATCGTAACGAGACATTTTAATATTTTGTCTATGTTTTGCATCATATAAATTTATATTACGTTCAAACTGACAATCTAGTTTTTGTATATCAGAATAGTATTTTTCAAGTTTTATATCAAAGCACAATTTATTGTCTTCATTATCATAACCTTCTTCACCAGGTTTGAATATTTTTCCTTCCTTGTTTTCTTTTAAAGGATTGCCCTTGCCATCTCGCAAAAGCGTAAACATTCCTAGCATTGACTTCCTATTCTCTTCATCATATGAAGTTATCAAAATTGTATATCCGTTTTTATTTTGATCTAAGTCTTCAGGCTTTTTTATTTTCAAAAACTCTATTCTGCTACCGTCATCATTTAAATCACTTATTCCTTGGTCTTTACCAGTTGTTTCTAGTTCTTGATAAGCTTTTTAGCTAGCTTAACCGGTTCGTCAAATACTTCATATTTGTTATCTTGGAAGAAATCAATCATATTAAATTGTTTTTTAAACTCTTTTTCTTTTGCCGGAGAATTATCATCTACATTATTAACAAAACGAATCATATTTTGCATAACAGAACTATTATTCTCCACATCAACTTGGGAATCAAATAAAGGTTCTAGTGGAATTTCATGATATAAATGTGAGTTATCAAGGGGTATAAAAGTTGTTTTTGTTTCACCATTTTCTGTTTTTAAAGCTGGTAATGGAATTTGACTATTTAAAAATCCCATATATCTATCACCAAATGTTTTTGAAACCATTGATTTTGAATTGTCTTCATTACTTACCATTCTTAGTCCTTTAGGTTCAATATTAAATAAACCCAAATTTCTATCTTCGTAATACATATTTAAATATGGATTTTGCATTTCTTCACCACGATAATATCCAGGTTTCATAAATGATTGTTCTATATTTTTATTTTGAAATTTTTCAGACGGAGCTTTATAGTTAAAATAATACTGACTCCAATTAATTCCACTACTAAAAGTTACAGGTTTTCCATCATCTGTCATAGCATCATATGTATATCTATATCCCCAGCAGGAACAGCATGTATACTTACTAGACCATCGTCATTTGTTAAAGCATCTAAGTCTTGCTCAAGTTGAGCTTTATGAGCAATTTTTGCTTGAGATTTGAATTTAAAGTTGTTGCCATTTTTTTTGCTGTTTGACTTTTTACTTTGTAAACCTTGCTGAATTCGATTTTGCAATATTCCTAAATTCATTGATCCGTTATATTGTATCATAATTATCTCCTTTCATTTAAATCATAATATATATAATATAACTCTAATTTTTAAATCTACATTTTTATTTTCTTTTACAAAGATAACAATACTATTAAAAAAGTATTATGTCAAACGTAACATTAAGATTTGTAAACATAACATAAAAGGAGATTAATGTTTGTTAATGTCAAGAAGATTAAACAACATCACATAAACGTCTTCAGAATAATAAAGTTTCACTAAAAGATATTTATGTTCATATCGCTCGGCTGTTATAAAAGCACTTGGCGGAGTAACTTTTCGTGAACTTTTGAAAAAATTGTTCATTTTTTCAAAAAAGCCATCATGAAATTTCTGCCATTTTGTTTTTTTTACCTTGGGTATATTCTTTCATAAAACCCAATCGGAACTTGCTCTTTTGTAATTGCCGGAATTATATAACTTACTTTGCCTGCTGTTTTAAAAAAGAACAATATCTCTGTTTTTATAATGTCTTGGTGTTAAAATATAATATCCGTGAGGTACCGTTATATCTTTAAAATACAAATCTGTTGACGTTCTAAATAAAGGATAAGGTGAATATGCATAACGAAAATTGTCCTCATCCTGATAAGGGTCAATATTATTATAAAATGAAAAATCAACTTTATTTGTTTTTTTCATAAAGTTTTAGATAATCCGTCGCATTTGCGCAAGAAAACATAGCTTAAAACTATTAACATTAAAATTAGAAATATTCTCTTCATAATTTAAGTATAATTATTCCACATTAATTTTCAAGCCATTTAAAAGATTTGACATAATTACTTGCATTTATATCTCCATCAACAACCGCTTCAAAATATCTACACTGTTCCATTTTGTCGTTTTTCACAAGTGTTGGAATTTTCTTTTAAATTATTATCATCATAACTTGTTTCTTTGCCAATTATTGAAAATAATGAACTTATTGAAGCATTGCCGATTGGAACCTAAAAGTGACACGGCACTTGGTGAAAGTTTTCCATAAACATTCATTTTGGCATCCATATTAATGTAATTATAGCTACCATTTACATATACACTCATGTTTTCACCTTGTGAGTATATATTTATATCGCTTACCTGTGAGTCTTTTATTATTAAATCACCTTTTATACGTGCAAAATAACCTGTTTTAATGGGCACAACCAAATCTATTATATTGTTTATTGTTAAGCCTAAAGGGTCCACGCTTGATGATGTTTCCGGCGCGCAACAAATACTCTAAAGACCCCAACTTGGGAAGTTTTCCGTCGTTTATCTCAAAATTTATATTCCCATCAAGGTTTTTCAGACGTTCATCTTCTGTTTCGCCTGTTGTTATCAAATCTAAATTTCCGTTTAATTTACCTTGTATTTGATTTTCAACTTCAAGCAAAAATTTTGCACTTTTGTTTGCATCAAGATTGCTTAAGGTCAATTTGGTATCTATTTTATTCGTTTTTAAATTATAATCGACTTTTCCCAACAAATTTCCGCCAAGACCTTCTATTGATAATTTTTCAATTTTTAAACGCCATCATTGCCCATTTTTACCTTTTGTGATGAAAATCTTTACCAATTCTCATTACGTATTAAAACATTATCGATATTCAAATTTGCATTTTCAATTATTAAATTGTCGAAATTAGTTTTAAAATTTAGACCATTCTGACTGTTTGGGGTCAAAACAGTGTTGAATGATTTTGTTGGCGAATTTGCTGTTCTTGAAATAAAATTTATTGCTTCACTCAAATTTAAATTTGTCAAATGAAAATTTAAGCTGTTTATTTTTAAGGGGCTGTTAATATTATTTTTAATACGTGTATCAAATTCAAAATCAGAGTTCAAAGTTGAGCCGGTTGAATTTATGTTTATCATATTATTGGGTTTAAACTGCATATTTAAAGTCTTTATTTTTGTGTCATATAGTGGCATATTGGCATTTAGTATATCAAAATACCTGACAATTTTTGTGTCTTGAAGTTTGCCATTCAATCTACATCACAGTTAAAAATTCCTTCTTTAAAAATTGATTTTTAAAGATAATATTTAACAACCGTGCATTTAAAGGTTTTTCTGTCTTTATATGAATATTGTTCAAATATCCGTTTTTATAATCTTTATAATTTGAAATAGCACCTGTCAAAGACATCATTTTAAGCGGATTTTTTCTTGTTGTTTTGAGATTGTACGTATTTTTATATATTCAATATTTTTCAAGTCGACTTTATTGCCTGAAAGATACAATAAACTCCTAATTTCACGCAAAACATCCTCATCACCTATGTTTGCGCCCATATAAGTTATATCTGCACCCTCATTTAAACGCAAAACAGGATGAAGGTTTAAATTATTATCATAAAATACAAAATCCGTAAGTACATTTATGTCACCCTTAACCTTTATAGGATAAACCATAAACGAATTCATTGCTTTTGTCACCAGATTATCTGTTAATTTAAACGTGAAATACCCTCTTATATACGGATTATTGAAATTATGAATTTCTGATTTTAGGAATATAGGTGTTTTGTCAACTTCGCCTGTCAACGATTTTATTTCTATTTTATTTTTCATCAAATTTATATTTGTAGCATTGACAACAATCGGAAATTTTAAAACACTATGGTTAAAACGCAAGTTATTTATATTAAGCCCACCAAAAACTCCATCATTTTTTATTTTCAAATTACAATTGCAATCACCTTTAAAGTTTTCATAAACGTTAAAAATTTTGTCCAGTTCTTTTACTTTTAGATTTAAATCTTTATAGCTGTTAAGAAAACTCAAATCAAAGTTTTGAGCAACAAATGATAAATTTACATTCCGTTTTTTAAATATATTGTGAATATTGCCATTGATGTGGATGTTTGAACTTGGCAATGCGCTGATTTTCAGATTATGAACGTAAAGATTGTCATCAAGTTTTATTTCACCGTTTGTTATTTTCAAAGGATAACCGTTTTTATCATTTAAAAGATTTAAAAATTCAAGCTTCCCTGACCAATTTATTTAATTCAAAATTGCTAATATTTCCATAATATTTTAAACAAATTTTCAATTTTCCTGAAACTTTGCTTAAAAGTTTAACTTGAGAGTCTTTTATGCCAAGCTGTTTTAGCATATAAGGATTAATAAAGCTTTTCAAACAATTTGCCAAATCAACATTTGAAGCTTCAATAATAATAGGACGTTTAATATCTTTAATATCTGTTTTGACTGTTATTTTATCATTGTTGAATTTACCGTTTAAATTTAATACAAGTTCTTCTTTGTTTTTTTCACCTGTTTTATACTGTATTTTTCCATTCAAATTACAAATTGGGTTGTTTAAAAATTTTAAATAAATGTCATTATCCTTCATTTTTATATCACAATGGCAATTTAAGTCATCAATTAAATTTTCACCTTTGTTTTCATCAATTTTTCCAACAAAAGATAAATCAATACTAAGTTGTTTGTCAATTTTGAAATCAATTCAAAATTGTGGCTATATTGTTTTAAACCGACGCTTGATACAACCAAATTTCTTGCGACATCAGCATCCAATGAGTTTGATAAAATTTTCAAATTCACGTCACTATATGTTGTAAAATCTCCAACAACTTTTATACTGTCATTGTTTATCATAGCTTTTTGTGTTTCAAAATGCATATCTTTGCCATTAAAGTTCAAAAATCCGTATGCATTTTTTATTGTTCCGTTTATTGTGTCATATTCAACACTTGTGTTTTTAAAATTAAACTTGCCATAAAGAAAACTTTCGTCCAAAGTTCCTTTTGCGTGCAAATTTATATTTCCCAAACCGCATATTTTCATATAAGGCAAAGGCCAAGTTTGAAACCTATTATTTTTTTAATAGGAATAAGTGACACCATAGCTCGACTTAAATCAACATTGTCACTTGAAACAATCTTATAATCGCCACTTCTGTCGTCATACAATTTTGAAGTTCCTTCAATTTTCACAAACTCGTTTTTGTTTGTATAAACTTTTGTATTTAAATCAAAAGTTTCACCGTTAAATTTGGCTTCAACTTTGGCTTTTGGAACATCTTGAAATGATTTAACAACATAACAGTCATTGGCAAGAAGTTTTCCATAAACTTTAGGCTCACTTGTTTTGCCTTTGATTTCAAGTTGCCCGTTTAGCTTCCCAAATATTTTATATTTCTTCAAATTTACAATAGGATATAATTCTTTGCCACTAAAGCTGCTTGGCAAAATGTCTGCCAAGTCTTCAAGTTTAATTTCATTGAGTTTCAAATTCAAATTCAAATCAGGCTTGTTTGAAAAAGCATTTTTATTTCACCATCTGCAACAACTTTTAAAAAGTTGTTTTCAACAATTGAATTTTCAAAAACAAATTTTCATTTTTAAAATAGACATCAGAAACAATTTTTGTTTTGTCTTGTAAATTAATATCCTGATATTTAAATTTATTGATGAGAATGTCAATTTTATGTTTGTTAAAAGAACTGTCACTTGCCGTTTTGACAAGCAAATCACCGTTTACAAACAAAGGGCTGTTTGGGAAATATTTAACTAAATTTGATGTGTCAAAATTTTTGACATAACCCTCTAAAACAAATTTTTCATCGAAAAAATGTTTTTTCAAAGGCAATTTTGAATAGAATTCAATATTAAAATCAGTATTTTTGTCATTAACTTGCAAATTCCCGTCAATTTTAGCTTTCAATGATTTTGTTTTATGTTTACTTATCAAAAATCATTACCGTTGAAGTGTATTTTATTTTTGACATACTTATCGTCAAAACTTATATTATATGTTTTAAGATTAATATTGTTATATTTAAGCTTTAAATCCGTTGGTTTAAAATTAATATTAACAAAATTGAAAACCCCATTTTCATCTCGACAAACATTCAAATTAAGATTTTTTGCATAAAATGATTTTATATCAAAAGTTTTAAATACTAACTTTAAAGGGTAAAAAGCCAGATTTGTTTGCTTCACGGTCAATATGTTTATATTTTGATTTGTTTTTATGTTCAAGTTTTCAATATTGAAAGAACAAGACAAGTCGAATTTTGTTTTGAATTTAAATTTATCATAACTTAAAGCCAAACCTGATTTATTTTCAACAAAGTTTATAATTTTATTTAAATTACAGCTTACAAATTTTGGAACAGCAAACAAATAAGTGACTTCAAACGCGAAAATCACAAGAAAGATAAAAATAAAAATATATTTAAACTTCTTAATCATATAATTAATTATAAACAATTTTTTCTATTTAGACCATCAATTTTTACAAAATTAAAGATTTGTTGTAAAATAAGTAAATAAAAGTGTATAAACATGTATATCTTGGGGAAGTTAATTATGCAAAGGTCAAAAAAGCATCAAACGGTATATGAATATTTATGCAATCTACAAACAGATTTTGGCAATTGTATGGCACTTGTTGACAAATATTTAAATTACAGTGTCAATTATAACAATATGATAAAGGACGTAGACTTTGTTGCAAAAGGCTTGATATCTTTGGGTCTAAAGCAAAATGAACATATTTCCCAATTCAGCGAAAACAATTCACGCTGGATGATAATCGACTTGGCTTGTCAAAAATCAGGCATAGTAAATGCCGTGCGAGGCTCAAATGCACCTGTCAGTGAATTGAAATATATTTACAACCACTCTGATTCTGTTGCTTTAATAAGTGACAGCTTAAAACTGATTAACAATTTAGAAGATTTTCTCATTGAAAACAAAACAAAGTTTGTGATATACACCGGAAATGAAAAAATAGAAAAGAAATTTTCTTTCCATGTCTTACCTTTGATGAACTTATACATCTTGGCAAAACAATAAATGAGGATGTCAATTGTGATGTAAAGTCTTATGATGTTGCAACAATAGTTTATAGCTCCGGCACAACAGGCACTCCAAAAGGTGTTATGTTGACACATGGCAACCTTTGTAAGCCAAATTATTCAAGCAAAAGAACGAGTTGCAACTTAAAAAGCAAAACAAAAGCTTTATCCGTTCTTCCAATTTGGCATATGTATGAAAGGACTTGTGAATACTATCTTTTAAGCATTGGTTGTGCTCAATTTTATACCAATTTAAAAATTTCAAAAAGACCTTCTCATTTGCAATCCTGATTATTTAATACTTGTTCCTCGCATTTGGGAATCAATTTATTCCGGCATAATTTCTAAAACAAAAGCGTTGTCACCAATGATAAACTTATCTAAATGTTATCGTCAAAACTTGAGAATTGTTAAAAATTCAAGTTTAAACAAAGCCTCCTTTTTGAATAAAATAAAATCTATTGTAGTTTCATCGATGTTATTTCCTTTAGACTTTTGTTTCAATAATATTTTTTATAAAAAAATATCCCAAAAAGCACTTGGAAAAAACTTCAAACTCGGTATTTCTGGTGGAGGAGCATTGGCGCGTCACATTGAAGATTTTTTTGAGGCTACAGACATTTGTGTTTGTGTCGGCTATGGTTTAACTGAAACAGCCCCAATATTAAACGTAAGAAGCAAACGGGATAACACAATTTATAGCGTTGGTGAACAGTTAAAAGGAACAAAATAAAAATTGTCGATACAAATAATATAAACAAAACCTTAAAAACAAATCAAAAAGGACTTGTGTTGGCAAAAGGTCCCTCAAATAATGCGAGGATACTATAAAAATGAAGAAGCCACAAAAAAAGTATTGCTTAAAGACGGTTGGTTCATCACAGGTGATTTGGGCTTTTTAACTTATGACAACAAACTTGTTTTGAATGGGCGTTTAAAAGACACCATTGTTTTGTCAAACGGCGAAAACATTGAACCTGAAAGCTTGGAACACACCTGTCTTGAAAGTGAATTTATAAACCAAATTGTTATTGTAGGACAAGATAAAAATGCACTAAGTGCTCTTGTTGTGCCGGATTTTGAGGTTTTAAACCTTGACAAAAATTTTGACATACAAAATAGTTTTGATTTGAAACAAAAAATTCTAAATGACATAAGAAAAAGAATAAAAACAGAGAAAACTACCGAGAATTCGAACGTATCAACGACATTAGATTTGTCAACGAACCTTTCTCCATGCAAAACGGACTTATGACTCCAACTGCCAAGATTAAAAAACATGCGGTATTGGCAAAACATAAAGAATTAATTGACAGTATGTATAAGTAACTTTTTAATATAATCTTATTTGTTGTTGTTGATATGGAATATATGGTGTTGCAGGGCTAACAATTTGAGCAGTTCCAACAGGCATCATCGGGTTCACAAAGTTTCCTGTTGCAAGTGGCACATTTGCAACAACCGGAGTGTATGACATTGTGTTTGTTTCTGAAAAAGGTATTTGATTGCCAAGAAGAGACAAGCTGTTTAATTGTTTATTTGATTTTTGTTTCCATTGATAAGATTTTTACCGAATATTGAAACCAGTGACCCAAAGAAACATAATTTTCCAAAATAATTACGGCTAAAAATGGCACCCAAAGCAGCTGCGCTTAAAGTTATAAAATTGCCTGAAAGAGAATTTACTACTCCTTTTAGCCAACCTTTGTTTTAACACCTAAATTTTGTAAATTATTTGGTTGATTTGAATTCAAATATGCTGTTTGTTGGTAAGGGTTATTGATTAACATGTTTGCATTTATCGGATTATTAAGTTGATTTTGCATGTTAAAACTGTACACATCTGCATCTGCAGAATTTTTTGCATTTTTATATGCATCATAACCACAAGATACCATAATGCTTAATGAGCCAATAGTTGTAATAGTTGACAATAACGAACTAAAAAGATTTTTATTTGCCATTATTATCCACCTCATTTTCAATTACTTGTTCATTTTGGTTAATTTCTACTTTTTTGTATTCATTTCAAGCAAAACTTTTGATGCCATTTTTGCTTCTTCACCACCATAGGCTGTTGAAGCTTGAAGTTTTGTCAAAATGTCTAAAGTCAAATCATCACCATTTGCATCTTTTGTTTCAAGCAAGCACATTGCAAGCAATCTGATGCGAGGCTCAACATCTTGAAGTGCCAAGTTCAACAAATTGTTTAACGCTTCGTCATCACATCTTGTTTTGTCTTCTCGGAAACACTTCGCCAGCATTTCAATGCCTTGAGTCCTTATATCTTTATTATCGTTTCTCAAATAATTTTCCAAAGTTTTAATATATTCATCAGTTAACAAAGTTACTTCTTTTGAGTCAACTTTTTCTTCTTCTTTTTTCACTTCATTTTCTTCCGGAATAATTGTTTCTTGAGTTTTATTATCTTCTTGATTATTTATGTTTTCGTTTTCTGAAAAATTGTTGTAAAAATCTTGGTTGTTTTGATTTTCACCTTCTGTTTTTGGCATTTGTTGACCGCTTTGAGAGTCATTTGTTGTTGTATTCAAGGTTGGGCTTTGCGTATAATGATTGTTAAAAGTTGTGTTGTTTCCTGGAACTACCGCCGGATTATAAATAATTATATTTACACCTGACCCATTGCCATTTGGAGCTTGAGTCGGAACATATACAGTATTTTGGTTTGGATTTTGTGCTGTTTGAGCACAATTTGACAAATTTTCTCCAAAACTTGGACGATTATTTCTATTTACATTCCCAGACTTTTGCATAACTTGATTATTATAACAAAAAGAATTATTATTAAAATTAGGGTATGATATATTATTATACATAATCACTTTTTATCAAACTACTTATACATATAAATAAAAACAAAAAGTCAAAAAATAATGCTAAAAAAACAATAAATATTAAGAAAATTTAACAATATGACAGATTATGCAAAAAAAGTTGAAGAATTAATGCAACTGCCCAAAGGTTATTGCAAAGCTTGTGGCAAGTGTTGTGAAATAGGAACGGCACGAGGATGTTTGACTTACGAAGAACTTTTGAAGGTCGCCAATCGGGAAACAAATGCTTCACTTGATATTGTAAATAGTGCAAATGATTTTCTTGCAACTTTTGTTCCTTTTGAAACAATTGATGAAGCTAGAAAAGTAAACACTCATTTCGTTGATATGATACTTAATACAACTCATAAAAATGAAAATGAAATAACCTTTTTTCATTGCCGCTACTTAAAAAAAGATAAAAATGCCAAATATATGAAGACAGACCAACTTTCTGTCGCAAATATCCTATTGTGGACAAACGTACTTTTTTCTTTGAAGGGTGCGGTTTGGAAAAAGTTTTTAAAGAAAATATAAAAAAATTGATGAAATAATAAATTATTTAGAACAAAAAGAAAAAATAATGGACAATAAATTTAAAATTGTAAGCAAATTTGCCCCAACAGGTGACCAACCGCAAGCCATTGAGTCACTTGTGAAAGGTTTAAACAGCGGATTAAAAAATCAAACATTGCTTGGGATTACAGGAAGCGGCAAAACATTTACCATCGCTAATGTCATTGAAAAAATACAAAAACCGACTCTTGTTATTGCACACAACAAAACCCTTGCTGCACAGTTGTATAACGAATTTAAAGAAATATTCCCCAACAATGCTGTTGAATATTTTATAAGTTATTATGACTATTATCAACCTGAAGCATATATACCTAGAACTGATACATATATTGAAAAAAGTGCAATGATAAATGAAGAAATAGACAGGTTGCGACACAATACAACAAGAAGCCTGTACGAAAGAAAAGATGTGATAATAGTTGCATCAGTCAGTTGCATTTATGGTTTGGGAACGCCTGAAAGTTACTATAAAGGCACAATAACGATAAATAAAAATGACAGTTTAAACCGTGATGATTTTTTGCGTCATTTGGTTTTCACTCAATATTCTCGAAATGACCTTGAACTTAAACCCGGAAATTTTAGAGCAAGAGGCGATATGGTTGAATTTATGCCAACATTTGAAAAAGTTATAAATAGGATTGCGTTCTTTGGTGATGAAATTGAAAAAATAACTCGCATTGACCCTGTTTCAGGTGAAATTCTTGGAAAACCTGATAAATTGATAATTTATCCTGCTGTTCACTATTTATCTTATGACAATGATGTTGATGAAACCATTGCTTTAATTAAAAATGAATTGAACAACCGTCTTGTTGAACTAAAAAGCCAAAACAAACTTTTAGAAGCACAAAGATTGAATGAGCGAGTCAATTATGACATTGAAATGATAAAAGAAATGGGATATTGCAATGGGATTGAAAACTATTCAAGGATTATAGAAAGACGTCCGCCGGGAAGTCCGCCAAGTGTTTTTGCTTGATTATTTTCAAGAGGATTTTTTACTTGTGGTTGATGAAAGTCATGTCACTCTTCCACAATTGAGAGGAATGTACAATGCTGACAAATCAAGAAAAGAAGTTTTGGTTGATTATGGTTTTCGTTTGCCTTGTGCCGTTGACAATCGTCCTTTGATGTTTGATGAATTTTGGAATAAAGTCAATCAAAAAATCTTTGTTTCAGCGACCCCCGGGGATTTTGAACTTGAAGTTTCTCAAAATCAAGTCGACCAAATTATTCGTCCTACAGGACTTCTTGACCCTGATATTAAAATCTATCCAACTTTAAACCAAATTGATGCTTTGATGGAAGAAATAAAAAACACAACTGCAAACGGATATCGAACTTTGATTACAACTTTGACAAAGCGTATGGCAGAAGATTTGACCGATTACTTATCAAAATTTGACATAAAAGTAAAATATTTGCACTCCGGCATTGAGTCAATTGAGCGCGTTGAAATATTGCGTGATTTAAGACTTGGCAACTTTGATGTTTTAGTAGGTGTAAATTTGCTTCGAGAAGGGCTTGATATGCCCGAAGTCGAACTTGTTGCCATTATGGATGCCGACAAAGAAGGTTTTTTGCGTTCTTCAAGAAGCCTTATTCAAACAATCGGAAGAGCTGCAAGAAATGCAAACGGAAGAGTTATTCTTTTGCTGATAAAATTACAGACAGCATGAAAGATGCAATTGACAAGACCTTGTTTAGACGGCAAATTCAGGATGATTACAATAAAAAGCACAACATCATTCCTAAAACGATTATTAAACCAATTGAAAATAACCTGCTTCAACTTCTCAATTCTTATCGAAGTGTTGAGGATATTGTTTTTGAAGAATTGACTAATTTAGACCTTGATATAAATGACGTTCCAAAACTTATTAAACGTATTGAAAAAGAAATGCACAGCGCTGCCAAACAACTCGATTTTGAACGTGCAGCAAGCTTACGAGACCAACTAAAAAAATTGAGAGAACTTAATAAATTTAATAAATAATTTTTTTACGTTTTGCTTTTTTATATATTCGTTATAAAAAAGTGAGGCATTCTTTTGGGTAATCCATATTTTTAAACTCGTCGGATAATAACTCGCCGGGAATTCCTGCGTGGTGAATACGTGGAATTAAATCTTTGCTTTCATTTCAATAGGTTTTTGATACTCGTCATCTGTATCATTTAAGATAAAGACAAGCTCATTGTTTTTGTTATTTTTATACCCAACGACTGTCAATGTGTCCGTTGGTGACACGGTTGTTTTTATCCCAATACGTAATGCCAACGATTACATTTGAACCGTGATTTAATGATTGGATAAGGTGGTCAACTTTTTGTTTATAATCGCCCTTGTTTTTGCAAAATGTTGTTTTCATCAATCATTTGATATGTAACCGTCACTTTGTTTTTATCTTCAACAATTTGTTCAACGAAATTTTTCTCAACCGCCGTCAAGCCACGCCCATCAGCACTGAAGATGCTGTCATTTGTGTCCGTCAAAGAATTGTATGTGCCTTGTGTTCCTAAACTCATGAATGTCGATTGAAGAAGAACGTCAATACAAGATCTTTCACCATGTTTTTTTGTGTTTGATTGCTTCGTTGCTCTTATTATAGCGTTTTTATCAGGCTTCATCATAACTGTCACATAATCAAGGTTTTCATTTTCGAAATCAACTTTAAAGTCGACCAAGTCGTTAATTGAGTTAGTGATTGAATTTGACATGCTGTTCAAATGAACTTTTTGTATATTGTCATTTGTTCAGATGTAACATTTTCAACCATACGAGTAAATTCAGCAGGATGTTTGCTTGCAAGGTTAAACTCCATACTTGCAGCCACACAACAGTTTGAAAGCGGGTTTAACGTATAAGAGTTTATTTTATTATTTATCGGGGGTTTCACTTTGCGTTTTAACGTACAAACTTTCTCTATTTTTTAACAATTGATTGACTTCTTTTCTTGAAAACGTTCCAAATTTTTGTTCAATGGAAAACGGATTGCACAACTCACGGATTGTTTCGTCTAGCACTATTCGATTATTTAAACCTTTTGCTCGTTTTGTTGTTGCTATTTTATAAAGATTTGTCAAAACTGTTGACTTGTCATTTGAATTATTATCAAAAAAGGATATTTTGTGTTAATAAATAATTTAAACCTTTTCTTGATGTTTCAGAACAAGAATTGAAAACAACGTTATACATTTGCTTATTGTTTTCATCTTCAAGCCCTGTTAATCCTTTTAGTGTTTGAAACAGTTTGTGCATATCCAAAATGTATATTTGGCATTTTTTGCATATAATAATTTCGCTCAAATGCAATTGGAACACTCATTTTATTTTCATTCAAACCTTTGTTTGAATTTGACGATGCCATATTTGAAGCATCTTTACTCTCGTTTATGCCTTGTTCCTTGCAAGAAGACGTAAAACCTATTCTATTATTCACACTTGTTGTAATACTGACCATAATTTTTTCCTAACTATTTATATTAAACAGAAACATAAAAAAATTGCCATTTTTAAAAGAATTTATTAAGTTTTGTTAATTTATGCTATGATGTTATTATGAATACTATAATTTTAAACAATATTAAATTTAAACCTATAAGCGAAGATAGGCTTTTATTTTATCTAAAAAAAATTATTTAAATTCAAAAACCATCACAAAAAAAAAAAAGTATTCTTGGATATCATCAACAAATACCTTATTTCACCAAAATTAAATTTAGATTATTATATTTTAAACAATCTTGATGAAACAGTCAATATTGTTGAAACAATTTGGAACAGCTCTGTTTATGAAATATTTAAAAAAGATTATGAATATTCAAACATTTTAGTTGACGATTTAAACAGTATTTTTGTTTTAAATGAATATGAAAAAAAATATTTGAAGCAAAAATAATAATAAAACCGCTTCTTGAAAAATTGAAACTTGAAATTCAAATTCCATCAACAAAAAAAACTTATACTGACAGAAGGAATAACCGAACAACTATTGTTGCCAAGATTTGCACATATTTATGGTTATGATTTTGAGAAAAATAACGTTGCGCTTGTTCAAGCCGGCGGAAAAAAATCAGGTTGCAAAATATTATCTTGATTATATCAATTTTGTTAAAATTCCAATTGTAATTCTGCTTGACAACGATGCCAAACAGATTTATGACATTTTAAAATCCAAACTTAGAAAATCTGACAAAATGATTTTACTTGAAGAAGGTGAATTTGAAGATCTACTTTTATCATCACTTATAAAAAAAAGCAATCAATTCAAATTTCAAAATGTTGTTCAAATAGAAGTTTCTGATATCGATAAAAAGTATATCAAAAGTAGAAGCTTTGGAGAAACTTTATCGCGTTAAATGTTTAGGCGATTTTCAAAAAGGTGAGTTTGCAAAACTTATTGAAAAAAATATTTCAAGTAAAACCCACCTTTCAAAATCTATTATTAATATTTTAGATATTATAAAAAACGTTTAATCTAAACTTTATTCAACCTCAAATCCAAAACTTTTCCAAATGTTAAATCCACCCATCAATATTTTTGCAGGGTATTCGTTTAATGTAAGCTTTAATGCTGCTTTTGCGCTTAATAAACAATCTTGATTATAGCTATATAGAATATGTATTTGATTTTTAGACAACTTTGACATGTATTTTTCCAAATGCTCATACGGCACATTTATAGCACTTGGGATGTGCTCATCGTCAAAAAGATGCTTCATCTCTTACATCAATCAATACCATTTTTTCATCATATTCTTCTATTTTATTTAAAAGTTCATTTGGGCTGATTAAATATGCAAGTTTTTTGCAAAAAACTTTTGTGCTTTTTTGTGTCAAGTGTCAATTCATTTATATATTCGTGCATTTTTATTCTCTCCTTAATATCATTTCATTAATATAATATTATGGTTATTAAAAAAATTATTAATCTTTTGAATATTTTTTGGGAATAGGAAAATATCCATAACAAATTGAAATATTTTTAACATATTATATGGTGTTAAATAAACTATATCACAAGTAAAAATTAATAGGCAATTATTTTATAATAAAATTTATGGATGAAGCAAGCTTAAGAAGTCAAATAGCGCAAAATATAAGAATTTATCGTGCAAAGCACAATATAACACAAGAGCAACTTGCAAATATGTGCAACACGACACAACAGTATATAAATCAAATTGAAAATGAAAAGTTACAATTAGTGTTTATACTTTATTGAAAATTGCCGACTCATTTAATGTTGAAGCTAATGACTTAGTTTACGCAAGAGCATTGAACAAATCTTTACGATAATATTTATTTTTGAAATTTAATTCATTTGCAAACTTATATATATCATTTTTATAATATGAACACAAAGGAGATAACTCGACCGCCATTGGCAAAAAGTCTATCTTCTTTTTTTTTGACATTTGCAAAATAGACATCAACGTTTTTATATTTTTGTTTCAACTCGTTTATATTTATTATTTCATCGCCGATTATTGGAGTTTGAGGATAACCTTCTGTGGCAATGACAAGGCAATATGCTGTTTTATCATTCCAATTCAATTTAATTTTATCTAGATTTTTATTTTGTGCATATTTTAAAACTTCAAGAAAATCATTTTCTAAAGATGTAAGCAACGCTTGCGTTTCAGGGTCACCCAAACGCATATTATATTCCAAGACTTTCAGACCTTCATTTGTTAAAATAAGACCGCTATAAATGAAACCGACAAAATCTGCCTTTTCACAAATAAGAGCATTTTCCAGTTTATTCAAATATTGGTCAATTTGAACTTGATATTTATCATCACCGACAACAGGACAGTAAGCTCCCATTCCGCCTGTATTTGGACCTTGATTATTGTCATAAAGCTTTTTATAATCTTGTGAGTTGATAAACGGCAAAAAGGCTTTTTCCGTCAAACAAACAAATGAGTGAAATTTCTTTTCCTTCTTGATATTTTTCAACCAAAACTTTCTTTGAAGCCTCTTGAAATTCTCCTGCCAAAAAGCTTTTCAAGTTTATTTTTTGCAACTTCAACATCTTCACAAATAAAAAACACCTTTGCCTTTGCACAAAACCATCAGCTTTCAAAACAAATTTGGTTTGATTATATTTTCTTACAAACTCAACAAATTTTTGTGTCAATATCTTCTTTTGAATTTATTATTTCAAAAGGACTTGTGGGGATGTTGTATTTTTCCATAAATTTTTTTTGCAAATATTTTGCTTGACTCAAGAGTTGAAAAATGTTTGTTTGCACCAATAGTTGAAATTTTATAAGAATTTAAAATATCAACAATACCGTTTGCAAGCGGATCTTCAGGCCGATTATAGCCAAGTCAACTTTATATTCACTACATTTTTTTGCCAAATCATCAAAATCACAAAATTCAACAACTTGTCCTAAATCTTTAAATCCGTCATTTGGTTTCGCAAGAAACAATTTTGATAAATATTTTGACTGTGAAATTTTTTTTGCGATTATATGTTCTCGAGCACCTGAACCGTAAACAAGTACATTCATTTTTCTTTTTACCACACAAAATTTATCCATTTCTATTTAAACAAAAAGATTGCAATTGCCAAACTCAACACAAAAAAAAGATTTTGAATGTTAGTATAAAATTAATTCGTTTGTAATTTGCAAACACACCAACGACAAATGGCACAAAACAAACGGCAACAAAACCAAGTTTAAATACTGTTTAAATATAAAAGATTTGACACAAATTATTATAATTAAGCAAAGATAAAACGCCAAAATTATTGTAAGCAAAACTGAAAAACCTGCCATCAATTTTGGTCTATCCAACTTCAAAAAATATTGAGCAAGAACAAAAGCTAGAATAAGTAATATATTTACAATAATAAAAGAATTAATTAACATTATTTATAATTTCCTTATTTTGTTTTAATTGATTTAAAAATTCAACACTTTTATCAAATACAAAATCTTTATCATTATCATATAACATAAGATGATAGCTGTCGTTAAGTATAAATAATTCTTTTTTTGCTGAATTTATATTATTATAAACAAATTTTGCACTTTTTACACTTGTTAAATCGTCATCTTTTGAGTGCATAATTAAAATAGGAGAGATGACTTCTTTCATATTCTTTCGAGCCAATTTAGACAACTTCAAAAGTTCATAAACACAACTGAGTGGATAATTATCCATGGCAATAGTATTTTTACCCATTATTTTTTGGATACTTCTTCGTTTTTTATATTTTTTATCCCATAAGGTTCTCTTTCAGGAAAGGTATAATAATAGCGTATTAAGGTGTTCAACCCTAAAGGCATCATAAAATTATACCAAGGCATAGTCCAACCATCCAAAAATAGTGTTGTAGAAAGAGAAATTACCCCTGCAACTTCAAGTTTATGTTTTTGTGCTAAAAACAAGGCCAAAACAGCCCTAAGCATAGTCCGCCAAGAAAAACTTTTTATATTTTTTTTCAAAAACAAAAATTTTTCCTGTGCAAACTCAATCCAATCATCATAGCTGACACAGCGGATGTTGCAAGTGTCTTCACCGTGCCCCGGAAGGCAATATGCAAAAACATCATAACCATTTGCATGGAGATGTTGTGCATATTTTTTCATCTCAAAAGTGCTGCCTGTCAAACCGTGGAACAACAATACAGCACTAGTATTTTGAATATTATTGTCATCAATAAACTCAAAGTCTAAATCAGGTGAACTTTTCACAATTATTTTTCTAACCTCGTAAATAATTGGTCTAAAAAGCTCTATTGCCATATTTATTTCATCATCTGTAATATATAATGAAGGTACAAAAGTTATAACGTTTTTGTAATATCCGCCATTATTCAAAACAAGACCGCATTTTTGCCTCTATAAATTAAATCGCCTTTCAAGCCTTCTTCTTGAAGCTTGTCACACAATTCTCGGTTTGGAGTAATGCCGTCAGTTTGAGTTATTTCCATACGTAATGCAAGCCCCAAACCATCAACATCACCAATAACAGAATATTTTGATTTTAATGATTTAAGCCCTTCCAAGAAAAAGCTTACCTTTTCTTGCAACGCTTGTTTCAAAATCTTCCTCTTCCATAATTGACATAACTTCATATCCGGCTCTTGTTCCCAATGGGTTTGAAGAATATGTTGAATGTGCTCTTCCCGGTGGGAAAACATCCGGTGCAATCAATTTTTCTTTCGCCCAGAAACCTGCAAGCGGATTTAAGCCATTTGTCAAAGATTTTCCAAAAGTCATAATGTCAGGTGTAACACCAAAATGCTCAATTGCCCAAAGTTTTCCTGTTCGATACAATCCCATTTGTATTTCATCAACTGCAAATACAATGTTGAACTCATCCAAAACTTTTTTCAATTTTTTTAAAATAGCCTTTTGGTGGAACGACATAACCGCCTGTTCCAAGCAACGGTTCGCAAACGAATGCACCAAATTCACAATCGCCTGTTTTTTTATCATAAAAAGAATTGTATTCACTTTCAAAATTCTTTGCGAATTGTTTCACGCAGTAGAAATTGCAGCTTTCACATTTTTTGCCATAATGACAACGGAAACAATATGGGAATGGAACGAAATGTGCTCTATCGCCAAAATGCCCGTATGACTCACGGTAACGATAGCTTGAGGTAATGCATGAAGCTCCGATTGTACGTCCGTGGTATCCCCCCATAAATGCAAATTGACGATTTTTATGAGTATAATTTCTCAAAACTTTTATAGCATCTTCAATAGCCTGAGCACCACCAACGTTAAAATGAACACGCCCTTTTCGCCAAAGCGTTTCATCATGCCTTTTGCTATTTTCTCAGACAACAATGCTTTATAGTTATATATAAATTTTGGTGCAATACCCGGCATAGTGTTAATTTGGTCAACAACTGCTTCACTTACACGTTTGTTTTTATATCCAAGGTTACAAGATGCATACCACATTTGAAGATCTAAATATGGTGTATCATTGCTATCATACATATATGAACCTTCGCAAGATGAAAAGATTTTGGGTTCTTTTGCTGTAGTGTGCCGTGTCACCCCAAGAACAATATTCATTGTCCAACTCTCTTATTTCATCATCAGTAAGTCTTTTAATACCTTCTTTTACTGCCATTTTTCTTACCTCACCCTTCATTGTTTTAAAATCATTATAATATAACTATATTCTTATATCATTAAAAAGTATTAAACTCAATATAAGGTATATTATTTGAACTTAAATATTGTGCCAAATATTTTTTAGCATATATTTTATTTATATTACCCGAAACACAAGCATCTGACAAGCCATCACCAATATACACTGTTTGAAAACCTTTCAAGGTTTCCTGTTCAACAACTTTACACTTGCATACACCTGATTTTCTTTTGCATGCTTTATATTTGTCATCATATACAGGAATAAATTTGCCGTTTTTTTATTTCAAGCTTATTTGTAAAAACTTTGATATCTTCAAGCTTGTATTTTCTTAAAACATTATATATAAAATAGTCAAAACCATCACTGACAATTGTGAAAGGAATTTTTCTTTTTTGGTTTCGTTATAAAAATCGATAAAAGTTTCATCAATTTCCAAACTGTCAAAAAAACTCATTCAATTCTTTTTTGCGAAAGTGTTCTCACAAGCTCAAGCTGTTGCTTCATGCAATCTCTTGAACCTATTTCACCATCTTTCCATTGCTTCTCAATTTCAAGCCATCTATTGTCGGCAAAACGATTTAAAAATGCGCCAATGGTATCTTCTTTTGTTATTGTGCCATCAAAATCACAAAATATTTGACATTCTCTATACATAACTTCTTTATTATATTACAAATAAAGAAGATGGACAAATTCTTTTACAAAATTTTAATCAGTCAGTAAAATTTTTTTATTTTCTTTCAAACACAAATTGCAACAAGGTGCTTCAAGGTATGTTTTTAAAGAAAATTCGTTCAAATCTGCCCCGCTTCTTCCTCGATAATCGTTTGCTAAGAAATTACAACAATATACACCGTTGGATGTCAAAATTCTGCTTGTTTTGCAATCTATTTCACCAATATTGTTACATTCTACAAACTCTTCTGTTTCTTTTGATTTATCATAATAAGGGAATGACTCTAATGTTTTGCTGTGGCAAACATGTATTATATCTGGCTAAAACTTTGTTAAACCCTTCAATTAAAAGTTCTTCGCTCTCATTGTAATAGTTTGCACATAGAATTATCGGAGAAAAGTCATATTTAAGCAAACTCACAACGGCATTTATGCTTTTTACGGAATGTTCCTCGTCCTTTTAAATCATCAACTTTAAGTTCATCAAAATGCTCAATGCCAATTTTAAAGTATAAATTTGAATTTTCAAATTCGTCTTCAACCTTTGCAAAAAAACGTGCTTTTTTTATCGTTTATATTAATCCCGTTTGAAATAATTGTTGTATTTGTTCTTTTTAAACACATTCTTAATATATTGTTGAACTGAGGGTGCAATAACGGTTCTCCACCTGTTAAATAAATATTTTCAACATTCTTTGTTGTATTTGTATAAATAGCATTTTTTATTAAATCAAGCGATATAAAATCCGACTTTTCCAACTTTTTATGTGGCGTTATATAACAATGCTTGCACCTTAAATTACAATTGGCATAAGTAAGCTGAATAAAAAAGATTTTCAAGTTTCTTCAATTCACAAACTTGCGATGTGATTATTTTGTCCATAATTACCCCTCTAATTTAACTTATTAATTATTTTTCATAGCTTTATATTATTTTAAAGACAATAATTTAAATATTCCCGATAAGTATAATAAAAATTTAATCATTTGAATAAAATGATTAGTCTTTCGGGCTAGCTCAGGTGTAAAAAAAAAAAATATATTTGCCAAAAATTGGATATAACTTTATACTTAATAAATATAAAATAAATAGGGAGATTTTTTATGAGTAAAACAAAGAATAAATATGAAAAACTTTTTGCTCAAATTAAAGAAAATTCAAAAGTTGGGGGTATATGGAACTTGTGATTTAGGTTTAGAAATAAGAAAAAATTAAAAATTTTACGCCCTGATATTAAACTTGTCTGCTTCTTGGATTCTTTTTAAATGTGGCAAAATTGATGATGTTGATATTAAATCTCCATTTGACTTTGAAAACTTAAATTGTGAATTTGACTATATAATAATTTCATCAATTGCTAATAAAAATAATATTGAAATTATTCTTAACAATCTGAATTTTTACAATATTATATTTCTGGATAAAAATTTTTCGAAGTGTAATCAAGGTTTTGTGTTTTCAGAGGAATTATACAAAAAATACAAAACCGCAAAAAATATTTTTGAAACAAAAGATGAAAGAAAGTTATATGAAATGTTGTTTTCAAATATTTTATCCTTTTTAAAAACAACAAAAAACTACTTAAGTTTAATAAGAAATTGAGAAAAAAATATTTTAAAAATGAAGTTTGTCCACATTATTGCGAGTATCTAAACAAAGATATTATTAAAACAGCAATCGATGGCGGTGCAAACACAGGGCAAATTTCAACGGTTTTTGCTTCACAGTTTAAAAAACGTTCAAAAAATATACGCTTTTGAACCTCTCTATCACTTGTGCAAAAAAGGAATTTGAGGACAAATTAATTTCAAAAAACGACAAAATAAAGATTGTTGAAAAAGCACTTTGGGATAAAAAGGAACTTTGCAATTCAAAGCTATTTCCCAAGCAGCATACACAGGTTCAGCCATAAAAGATGTTTCAAACACAACAACTTTAAATAAAAAAGGCGATTTCATTGACGTTGAAGCTATTTCTATTGACGAATTTGTTGCAGAAAATAATGTTGAAAAAGTCGATTTTATAAAAATGGACTTGGAAAACTCTGAACTTAATGCCTTAAATGGTGCAATAAAAACAATACAACGAGATAGACCACAAATGGCAATTTGTATTTATCATTCTTTTGAACAGTTTATTGAAATACCTGTCTTTTTGATAAAATGCTTGACAATTACGTTTACAAATTATACTATGACCCTATTGACAGACTTTGTGAAGTCATAATCCAAGCAATACCAAAGGAACATTATCAAAAAAGATATCATTCATTATGGAAAAAAATTTTCAAAAAGCAATAAATGTATTAAACCAAAATGGCAAATTCTATATTGAACTTGGTTTAGATAGGATAAAAAAAGTCCTTGAATTGTTCAATAATCCTCAAGAAAGCTTGAAAATTATCCACATTGCAGGCACGAACGGTAAAGGCTCAACTTGTGCAATGTTGGCAGAATTGTTAAAAAATGTTGGACTAAATGTCGGGCTTTACACCTCTCCACACATTTTATCATATTGCGAAAGAATACGGATAAACGATAAAAATATTGAAGAAGATGATTTAAGCGAACTTATTTTTAAAATCGAAAAAGTTTCAAAAAGCAACAACACACACTTAACAGAGTTTGAATTGTTGACAGTCGCTGCTTTTTTATATTTTAAGGAAAAAATGCAGATGTTGTTATCTTAGAAACAGGGCTTGGCGGCAGATTTGATGCTACAAATGTTGTCACAAAGCCCATTTTATCAATTATAACTTCAATTTCAATCGACCATAAAGACCGTCTTGGCGACACAATTGACAAAATTGCGTTTGAAAAAGCCGGAATTATAAAAGAGAATGTGCCACTTGTTGTTTCAGAAAATAACCTTGGATTTAATGTCATACAAAGTATTGCTTCTAAAAAACATTCTTCAATGATTTTAAACGAAAATAATATAAAATTAATTTTTAAAATAATCAAAATTTTGTCAAAATTAATGACAAAGAAGAATGTCTGTTTAATCTTTTTGGGTTATGGCAAACGGAAAACCTCAATTTGGTACTAAATGCGTTTGATTATTTAAGTAATAACTTACTTAAAACGATTAATTTTGATAAACAACAAGTTTTAAAAAATAGTTTAAAAAATGTAAAATGGGATTACCGTTTTCAATTTCTAAACAACCACGTTATTTTAGATGGGGCGCACAATCTTGATGCAGCTATAAAGCTGAGAAAAAGTCTTGATTTTTATTTTAAAAACAAAAAATCCAATTTATTTATGGCTCATTAAACACAAAAGAATATGAAAAAATTGTTAAAGTGTTATTTAACAAAAAAGATGACGTTTTTTTATATGATTTTAATTGTCAAAATGCAGTCAAAACAAGTGATTTAGAAAAAATAATAAATAAACCGATTAAAATATTGAATAAATCAGAAGTTTTAAATATTGTTCATAATGCAACAAAAGATAAAAAATTAACAATAGTCTGTGGTTCTTTTTTATATGCTAGGTGAGATTTTGAAAAAAAGCCGTTTGAAAAATTCAAACGACTTAAAAAACAATATACTTATACTATTTTATTATTAAACAAGTTCTTTAACTTCAGAAGCTATGTTTTTTGAATCCAACTTGATGCTAGGTCCCATAGTTGTAGTCAAGAAAGCAGACTTAATATAAACACCTTTAGCAGCAGAAGGTTTAGCTTTCAAGATAGCTTCAGCAAGCGTAGCATAGTTTTTCACCAAATCTTCTTCAGAGAATTCGATTTTACCAATCGGAACGTGAATCATACCTTGCTTATCAGCACGGAATTCAACTTTACCGGCTTTAGCATCTTTAACAGCTTTGCCTACTTCCAAAGTAACAGTCCCTGTTTTAGGGTTAGGCATTAAACCTTTTTACCCCAAAACACGACCTAATTTACCCAACATGCCCATGCAATCCGGAGTTGCAATCAAGGTGTCAAATTCAAACCAGCCACCTGAAATTTTGTCGATAATATCTTCAGTACCTGCGAAATCAGCGCCTGCATCAAGAGCTTCTTGCACTTTATTTCCTTTAGCAATGACACAAACACGAACAGTTTTACCCAAACCTGCAGGTAACACGGTTGTTGAACGAACTTGTTGGTCAGCATGTTTTACATCAATACCCAAACGCATGTGGCATTCAACAGTTTCATTGAACTTAGCTATTTCTTTTGACACTTCTTTAAGCTTTTTTATAGCTTCACAAGCACCAACGGGTTGATTAAAATTTTCCATAAGTTCTTGTATTTTTTTCTGTTTTTTAGTCAACTTTGACATAATAAAATATCTCCTTTCGTGGTAATAACGTTTTTTCAAAAAACTCCCACAATTAATCTACTACAGTAACTCCCATTGCGCGTGCTGAGCCTTTAATCATTTCAACAGCAGCTTCCATGGTAGTTGCATTTAAGTCGTTCATTTTAACTTTTGCGATTTCTTCCAATTGAGCTTTTGTAATTTGTCCGACTTTTGTTTTGTTTGGAACGGCAGAGCCTTTATCAAGTCCGATTGCTTTTTTTATTAAAACAGCAGCCGGTGGTGATTTTGTAACAAAAGAAAAACTTCTATCTTCATAAACATCAATAACAACAGGAATTATGTAACCTGCTTGAGATTCAGTTTTTGCATTAAATTGTTTACAAAATTCCATTATGTTCACACCGTGTTGACCTAAAGCAGGACCAACCGGAGGTGATGGATTTGCTTTTCCGGCTTGGATTTGTAATTTAATTTTGCCTACTACTTTTTTTGCCATTTTTTGTCTCCTTTCGTGGTAATAACGGCAGCTTTTCTAACGCCTTCCACGTTTATTTACTAAAATAATAATAATTTTATACTTTTTGAATTTGTTTATATTCAAGTTCAACAGGTGTTTCACGTCCAAAAATAGAAACACTTGCTCTCAATTTTGCCTTATCCGGATAAACATCGGTAATTTCACCGATAAAGTCTGCAAATAGCCGGAAACGATACGAACTTGGTCTCCAACTTTGACATCCAATTCAACTTTAACAGTTTGTGATTGAGTTCTTTGAATGATTTTTTTAATTTCACTATCACGTGCAGGAATTGGTCTTTTTGCAGAACCGACAAATTTTGTAACACCGGCTGTATGACGAACAACATACCAAGAGTCATCATCCATAATCATTTCAACCAAAACGTATCCGGGAAATATTTTTCTTCAACGTCATGCTTTTTGCCGTCGCGTACTTTGGTTACTGCTTTTTGTGGAACTTCGATACGGAATATTTTTTCACCCATGTTCATGTATTCTATACGCTTTTCCAAGTTCACTTTAACCTTGTTTTCATGACCTGAGTAAACATGAATAATGTACCAACGTTTTTTTGGCTCTTTTGCACCTGTTAATGACTCATCTGACGTTTTTTTCTTTTGAACTTTAGGTTTTTGCGGCTCAAGCTCAACGCTTTTATACTTACCTAAATCTTCATCAAATTCAATTTCTCGGTCAGCTTTTCTAACTATTACTTCTTTGTTGTTTTCGTTGCTATTTGTTGACATATTCCAAAACCCATTTCCTAATTTATTTTTAAAATATTAAAAGCACCTTTGTATATCAAATCCAGTATCAAAATAAATAATGTGAACACAAACACGATTGCAATTACGTAAATTGTTTCAACCAAAACTTGTCTTTTTTCAGGCCATGTAATTTTTCCCCATTCGGTCTTAATACCTTTAAAATAAGTTTTCATTTGTGAAATAAAATTGTCGTTTTTTTTCTCAAATTTAGCTATATTTCCCATTATTTATCCTTTAATTATTTTGAAAAACGCGCCCTAAAGGACTTGAACCCTTGACATCCGGTTTTGGAGACCGACGTTCTACCAACTGAACTAAAGGCGCGTGTTTTTCATATATACAATTCTTACTTTGTTTCTTTATGACTTGTATGAGCCTTACAACGAGGGCAATACTTTTTCAATTCCAAACGCTCTTTGTTTGTTTTTTTGTTTTTTGTTGTTGTATAGTTACGCTCTTTGCAATCTTCACATGCTAATACAACCATTCTGTCATTTTTACCTTTAATTCCCATAGTATACCTTCTTTAAACTTATTTTAAACATCCCAAACTATAGAATACATACTTTTTCTATATTCTATTTTTGAGGACTCATCTTTACTTATATTCTATACTATACTATAAATATTATTTTTTTGCAAACACAGATTTTACAAAAATTTATAATTATAATTATTTATTTTTTGTTAAAATTAGTATTGTCGAAACAGGTATAATTATAGATTAATATGAAAATAAACAACAATAATTTTATTACCCCAAAAAATCAATAAAAAAAAAACAAATTATCAGACAAAATATTGCATTTAAAGGATTTTCATCTGATTATATAAAACCTCTATTCCAAAAATCGGCATTTAAATCTTTTTTTAATGTGCAAAAATTTGCTTCTTTATTTGCATCTTTTGGGTATAGTTTTAAAAATTCAGATCTAATTGCGGATTCACTTTTTGGACTAATTCCAAAACTTAACGACACCCTTTGCAAAGAATACGACGATAAAGATGCCAAAGAAAATCTAAATTATAATGCGGCTATTATTATTCCTGTTGTCAAAGAATTAAACAACCTGACCAAAGATGATAAAACAAAAAACTTTATTCAAAATATTTTAGCCGGCATTCAATCTAACACCATATTCGCCAATATTATAAAGTGGATAATCTCAAAATTACTTGATACAAACATCCAAAGAGCGATAATAAATTTTAGCATTATTGAATTGTACGGTTCATACGTTATAGGTTATCTTGAATACCGAAAAAATAATAAAGAAGCACCAAATGACCAAACTCAAAAAAAATAACTAAACAAATATCCCCCAACCGGATCGTTTTCCATGCTTCCGACCGACCAATATATTTATTATTCCCATGCACATAAAATTTGATTAGTCAAGGATGTTAAGATTTATGGAGAATTTAAAAATGGAAAATGCTACTACTCAACTTAGGTCTCAAACTAAAGACATTGGATTAATCATTGTAGAGGATTACAAACTTACCCGTGTTGGGTTACGTTCCGTATTAAATGAATTTGAGGGATTGTCTGTTATTGGTGAAGCACAAAGTGGTGAAGAAGCTATTGAAAAAGTAAAATCACTCAAACCGGATGTTGTTCTTATGGATTTAGGCTTACCGGGAATGAACGGGCTTGAGGCTACAACAAAAATCAAAGAAATTATGCCAAATTGTGAAGTTATTATGCTCACCTCTCACGAACGTGATGAAGAAATTACTGCTGCTTTAGGCTGTGGTGCTTCCGGTTATTGCTTAAAAGATATTACACCTGATTTGCTTGCCGACACAATAAAAAACATTTATAAGGGTGCTTGTTTTTTATCTCCTAAAGTAAGAAATGCTGCTTTAAAAGCGTTTCCAAAACCGGAAAACACAAATTTGTCTACAAAACCAAGTTTTGACAGTATTAAAGCACAACTTACCGAAAGAGAATTGGAAGTCTTAAAACACCTTGTCGATGGCAAAAGCAATACTGAAATTGCAAACGAACTTATCGTTTCTGTCCACACCGCAAAAGCAATATGTTTGTTCGATACTTCAAAAATTGTGTGTTGAAGATAGAGTTCAGGCTGCCGTTAAAGCAATAAGAGAAAATATTGTATAAACTATAAAAATTTAAAAAAAATAAAACTTACCAAGAAAAGACATCTTCACTTCAGTGAAGATGTCTTTTTTATCTCGTAATAGCAATAAATGCCCTTCATACGCAGATTGGAACAATTATCACTGTCTTGTTTTTTCTTCTAACTCAAAGCGCTTCACCTATCGCCCTTTGGGCTTGTCGGCTCCGGCTTTTCGCTTCTTGGGACTACGCCCGTCCGTCAGCTTCTCTTGTAGGCGAAATGCCCATCGAGCCGTATAAGAGGAGGGAACCCTTTAGGGTATAATCCGCTTGCCTGATTGTGAGGAGAAAAGCGTTGCATCCGTACGAAGCTTTAGACGAAGAAGCGACCCGGCTTCCGAGTATAAAGGAAGTAGTTAATGACCGCCGTAGGAAAGCCAAATTTTGATTAGTGCGCCGTGTGTGCGTTAGCACATCCGGCACGTAAGTTCGCAGTAATCTGCTGGATTGAAGGTCTGAAAGACCGAAACGAAATGGAAGGATTGCGCTGAGCCAAATAATTTGGTATAAATAATTTTGCACAAATAACAACCAGACGTAATCCAAGACAGCGCGCGTTCAACACATTGATTTCATTCACCAATGTGGATTGATTTTGATTGATTATGGCGTTGAAGTCCAATTATATCTTTTTCCTTCATGTTTTTGTTTTCCTTCAACAACATTTCGTTTAACCAGAATAGATATATGCAAGGAAACTCAATAAAACTGCTCATTTTTTTGTATGGATACAAATAAGCATTTAATAAATATATTTGAAAGCACAGTAGCACGTTATATAAATTAAAAAAAACTTAACAATAAAGCAATTTTTCTCACTTTATATTTTTTATATAATTAGGTATAGAATGTGTGAATAATGTTAAATTATAGCGGACAAATTAACTACAATTCTCAATTTAACGAACAAGGGTCAATATTTAATCGAAATAAAGACAAAAACGATTATCAATTGACCGTTGATAATCAGAGTGTTTATAATATACCCTCAAATAATCCTGAAATACAACTTGAAGATGTACAAAAAAATTAAATTTGAAAAAAAGTATTGGGATAGGCCTTGGACTTGGTTCCACAGCTTTATTGGGGCTTGGAATTTTACTTTTTTTAAGCAAAGGAAACTTTAAAACAAAAGTTGATATTTTAAACAAAGAAGCAAAAAAATCAATCTTGATTCAGCAAATAAAAAATTCTTAAGTTTTTGGACAAAAATAAAAAATAAAGTTACAGAGAAAACAACAAATGTTCTTACAAAAATGAGCGATTGGGTTTCTCCTTGGATGAACAACCTGTTGCCATTAGAGACATTGGAATTGAAGAGGTAAGTGACAAATTGCACCTTTCAAAAGTAACAAATTGGTTGAAAGGATTTTATCAAAAACTGTCAATAGGTACGATTGACTCGATGTATTCAAAATCAGGAACAAAGTTTTCAAGCATATTTGGAACTTGAAAAAACTATTGAAAACTTGGCAAGTTCAGAAAAAATTACTAATGTCAAAAAAGAAAAACTTTTACAATCTTTAAAAGGAATAAATTCTGCATTTGAAGATGGCTTTTCTCAAATAAACAGGAATAAACGATTTAAAAATGCAAAAGAAAAACTTGAATGTGCAAAAAAAATAGTCCGTGATTATATTTTCAATTATAAAAAAGGCGACGGAATTAAAGGCTACTTCAAAAATCATTCAATGCTTTTTTGGCAAGGATAGAAAATATATAAGCTTCAATTTGCCTGAAATTTTGCAAAAGAAAAACGAATTGAGTGGTGCTGTTTTAAAGAAGTATTCAACGATAGATGAAGGATTAAAAAATCAACTTAATGAGTTGGCACAAATTATGGGCAAAGATTCAAAAGAATATAAAAAACTTGCCAAAAAAGTGTTAAACGCAAATAACAGCTTGTCAAAAACCGTAAACACCGAAAGTCAGCTTTTATACGAGAAATTTATTGAACTTTCCGTTGGCTCAGCAACAAGTGACACATTGTTTTTCCTTATTCCTGCTGCTGGTTTTGGATATAATTTGTGCAAATCAAAAGATAAAGAAGAACGGATTTCAAAAACATTGACAGTTGGAGTTCCATTAATTGCAGGTTTGGGTGTAAGTTTTGTTTCTGCTGCAAAAATGGATAATGCCATAAAATCGTTATTTGTTGGAACTGTTTCCGGTTGGATTTTGAACTTCTTTGGAAGGAAAATTGATGATTTTCGTAAAAAATTAAAACAACAAAAGGAATTTAATCAACAAGCCCGAGAATTTTATATGAAAAATTCTAAAACCATTCAAACAGCTTAAAAATAAAGCTGGTATTTTTTCTTAAAAATAGTGTAATATAATTAAAAATATTGTTAATAAAACACTTATTTAAAATTTAATTTAGGAGAGCAAATTATGGCAACAAAAGAATTTTTTAACACTACAGAGGAAGTAAAAAAGCTTTTATTCAAGTGCAAGAGCTACAATTACAGCACCTTTTTATGGAAACAACGTAGAAGAGGTAAAATCCGTATCAGAAGCTTATAAACTTGCAAAAAACAGCCCCGGAACAGTTGAATTGACCGGTATGCCTGTTTTTGAACCTGAGAAAATAGGTTTGCCACAAAACGCAAATCAACTTTTATTCAATGATGGTACTGTTGTTGGGAGATGTGCTGCAGCAAGAAAAAATTGTTGGCGAACCAAATTGTGATTTGCCCACCTTGTTACCTATAATTCGTGAAGCTGTTTATCAAACTCGTGATAAACTTATGTATCGTACAGAAGCTTTTGTGGGACTTGATGAAGATTTTATGGTGAAAGCTCATTTGCTTATCCCTGAAGGCTTCGAGAACATCATGTATTCTTGGATGCTAAATTTCCAATATATAAATGAACAGTATACCAAAATGTATGAAAAATCACGTGAATTGCCTGAAGGAGATCTTTTCATTTTCTCAGATCCTGACTGGTCTCATCCTGATTTTCCTTACGGATTAACTTTCTTTGACCCGCAACACACCATTGTGCAGCAATTTTGGGTATGAGATATTTTGGTGAACACAAAAAAGGCACATTGACTCTTGCTTGGGGATGTGCAGCCAGAAACGGTTATGCTTCTTGCCACGGCGGAATGAAACGCTACAACTTGCCTCAAAAATCATTCCAAGCTGCAGTTTTTGGGCTTTCCGGCTCAGGTAAATCGACAATAACTCACGCTAAACACAACAACAAATACGATATTACAGTTCTTCACGATGATGCATTTATTATAAATGTTCATGATAAATACACAATTGCGCTAGAACCTGCATATTTCGATAAAAACCCAAGATTATCCGATAGGTTGTGAAGATAACAAATACATTTTGACTCAGCAAAATAATGGTGTTATCCAAACAAAAGACGGCAAATTGTTATCAATAACAGAAGATGTAAGAAATGGAAACGGTCGTGCAGTCAAGTCAAAATTGTGGTCACCAAACCGTGTTGACCGTATTAATGAGCCAATTGATGCGATATTCTGGTTGATGAAAGACCCAACTATTCCTCCTGTGTTAAAATTATCAGGTGCTTCGCTTGGCTCTGCAATGGGAGCAACACTAGCTACAAAACGCACAACCGCTGAACGATTAGCAAAAGGCGTTGACCCTAATGCGTTGGTTGTTGAGCCTTATGCAAATCCATTCCGCGTTTATCCTTTGGAAATGGATTATACTCGCTTTAAACAATTAATCGAAGACGGTGTTGATTGTTATATTTTAAATACAGGTGAGTTTATGGGTAAAAAAGTTGAACCTAAACATACTTTGGGAATTTTGGAAGCTATTGTTGAAGGCAACGCGAAATTTGAAAAAATGGGAAAACTTCT
This sequence comes from Candidatus Melainabacteria bacterium, assembly GCA_022009935.1. Taxonomy (GTDB): domain Bacteria; phylum Cyanobacteriota; class Vampirovibrionia; order Gastranaerophilales; family Gastranaerophilaceae; genus UMGS1477. The sequence continues at coordinate 787,055 of CP091731.1, forward strand.
CAGACATTCAAATTATGCACATTGACGGCTTCGACACTTCTTTTAATAACAAAGAATACAAAGAACAATTCATCAAACGTATGCAAGATAGAATTAACTTCATTGCCTCACGTGAAACTGAAAAAGCCGGACTTGACAAGTTGCCAAATGATGCTTTGGAAGCTTTAAACCGTGTAATTGACGAAGCAAAATAAATTTAAAAAGTTATACACTCAAAAAACTCTTTTGTTTAAGATAAACAAAAGAGTTTTTTAATTTTTATCTCCTTCGTTAACAATATAATTTATTGTATCTGACAAACTGAGAATATACTGAGAAAGTTCGTATATAGACCTCACTTCTTTTATATCATTATTTTTTTTCGCAATATCCCGTTAAAACACATGTTAAATAGTAATTTATTTCAGCAAGCTTTTTTACATCCTTGCAGTTTGTAATAATTTTCATTATAAAGTAACCTCTCTTTTGTATAATTTTGTATATAGAAATTGTATTTATTTTTTTTTGACAATTAAAGCAAAAAAATTCAAGTTTTACTTTAGAAAATAAAAAGTTTTATCTCAAAAATTTCGTTTTTCATTTTTTATTGTAGTTTTTGGACCATGTCCGGGGTAAACAATTGTATTTTCATCAAGTGGCAAAAGTTTTGTTTTTATTGAATTAATAAGTTCACTGTAGCTTCCGCCTTCTAAATCAGTTCGTCCGATTGAATTAAAAAACAAAGTGTCACCTGAAAATAAATTATTTTCTATCAAAAAACAAGAACCGCCTTTTGTATGTCCGGGAGTGTGGAATATTTTTATTTTTTTGTCTCCTATTGTCAAATCGTTTGTCGTTTCATCAAATGTGCAAACAGCTTTTTGGGGGACTTTGAAGCGGGAAATCCCCACAATTTCGTATATGTTTCAAGATTGTTGACCATTTCCAAGTCATCTTTATGAACGTATATAGGAATATTATATTTTTCCTGAGCTTCTTTTTCACCCCAAATGTGGTCAAAATGACCGTGAGTGTTTAAGATATACTTCAACTTGCCACCAAATTCTTTTTATATCTTTATAGATTTTGTCTATTTCGCCACCTAAATCAATAATTATACATTCTTTTGATACATCATCACAAACCAAATAAGTATTTACAGACAAATAATTTGTTGGATATTGTTTTATTTTTAACATCGATACCTCAATTTAAATTTTTACATACTTTTCAATTTTACCGATAAAGTCCTTTATGTGAAGCGGTTTGGTTATGTAGTCCAAACAATTATAGTTCAGTGCCTTTTTTACATCCTCTTCCATTGCACACGCTGAAACAATTATCACTTTTACATCTTTCTTTATATTTTTTAAAACGTCAAAACCTGAAACTTTTGGAAGTTGCAAGTCTAGTAAAATAAGGTCAAAATTTTCATTGTTTATTGTTTCAATTGCTTCTTCACCGTTGTCAACACAAATTGTTTCATAATTATAATGAGTTAAAACATCATTCATTAAAGTCTATGTTCATTTGGTTATCTTCAACAATAAGTATTCGGCCTTTTGACATATATCTTAATCCTTAATAACCATTGTGTTTTTGGGTAGTTTAACAATGAATGTTGAACCTTCATTTATTTTACTTTCAACATATATTTTACCTTTATGGAGTTCAACAAGTTCTTTTGTGATGGTCAAACCAAGCCCTGTCGAGCTTTCTTTTTTGTGTAAACACTATGCAATTGAACAAACTTGCCAAAGATTTTTCCTAAATATTTTGAATCTATTCCAATTCCAGTATCTTTTATTTTTATTACAATATAATCATCTTCAAGTTCAGTCAGAATTGATATTTGACCATCATTTGGTGTGAATTTTATCGCATTGCTTAACAAATTATAAAGAATTTGTTGCACTTTTTGATAATCAGCTTCAAGTTCCAGTTTTTTTTGAACGTCACAGTCTATTTCTATATTCTTCTTTTGACTCAAAGGCTTTATAACATTTATGACTTCATTTATTGACATATTTAAATCAAATTTTGAATAGTTAACATTCATTGCATTTGACTCGATTTTTGAAATATCAAGAATTTCATTAATCATACCCAACAAATGAACACCTGAAACATAAATGTCATTAATGTATTTTTTTTGTTTATCGTTTAATTCGCCGATGATGCCTTCTTTTAAAACTTCAGAAAAACCTATAATTGAATTTAAAGGAGTTCTAAGTTCGTGAGAAATGTTTGCCAAAAATTCATTTTTCGCTTTATTTGCTTCAACAATTTTTTCATTTTGCTCTTCAATTTTTTTGTATGCTTGTGTTTTTTCAACAATATTATTTTCAAGGATTTTTAGCTGCATTTTGAAAACATCAGACAATTCTTTATCTTTAATTTGGTAAGACATAATTGCTGAATATGCATTTATCGCATTCACTTCATCTTCACTAAAATCACTATCTTTTTCAAGCAACAAAAAACCAAACGATGTGCTTTTAATTTTTAAATTTGTAATTAAAAACTTTTTATTTTGAAGTTCCTTATCAAAAAATTTAATATTTTTTTTATCGTGAAACAAAATGTGTTCAATTAATTTGTCATTTGTTTCAAGTGTATAAGTGTTTTTGTTATTTATAAGCACATATAATTCGTTATCAAAGGGAATATCTTTTGAAATCAAATCTGACAATATCTTTTTGTTCGTATAATTCTTAAAATCAACAAGACTTATTTTGTCCAAACTCAAATAAAACAAAGCACAAGAGTCAAATTTAATCAAATCATATAAATTGTCAAAATAATTATGAAAATTTGTGTCGTTATAATTTAAATTATTCAACACATCTGATATTTTATTTAATGTTTTTTTATAAATCCCCATAATCCAATTATAGTTATATTTACGATTAAGTCAAGAATTTTTTGTTGTGTTTTATTTTTTATCAGAGGATAATAAATGTAGAATAAAATTATAATAGGTAATAAGTGAAATGTTTAATATAAAAGAATTAATGGAAGTGACAGAAGCGAGAAAGCTCAATGATTTTAAAATTGATGATAATAAAACCTTTGTTATCTCGACCGATACAAGAGTAATAAATAAAAATAATGTTTATTTGCCGCTTGTTGGAGAAAAATTTGACGGACATTCATTCATTGAAAACGCGATAAAAAATTCTGACGTTGAAATTTATTTCACAAACAATGAAAAATATAATTTTAAAAATGCATTGGGATTGTTGGTTAAAGACACCAAAGAAGCATATTTAAAACTTGCAAAATATTATAAAGACAAAATAAATCCAATAACAATAGCGGTGACAGGAAGTTGCGGAAAAACAACAACAAAAGAAATGTTATATTCTGTTTTGTCGCAAAAATATAAAACACACAAAACAAAGCTAAATCACAATAATGAAATCGGCTTTGCTCAGACTATTTTTTCATTAAAACCTGACGTTCAAGTTTTGATTGTTGAAATGGGTATGAGAGGTTTGAATGAACTTGACTTAATTGTAAAATATGCAAATCCAAATTACTCAATAATAACAAATGTTTTGACAGCTCACATCGGAAGGCTTGGAAGTCGAGAAAATATTGCAAAAGCAAAATGCGAAGTTACCCATTATATGAAAGAACCTAAAACTGCAATTGTCAACAATGACCCTATAATTTTAGAAAATATAACCGATAAAAACATAAATGTAATCACATTCGATATAAATTCTCCAAACTTAAAAATAATAAGCCAAGAAGAATCGAAAAGTGTTTTTGAGTATAAAAATAATTTGTATAAATTGAACATCGAAGGTGTTTATAACATTCAAAACGCACTCAGTGCAATTGAATTGAGCCTCATTTTAAAACTTAGCCCTAAAGAAATTGCAAATGGTTTGGAGGAATTTAAGCCCTTTGGAATGAGATGGAATGTTGAAAAATATAACGACAACAAACTAACAATCGTAAATGATTGTTATAATGCCAACCCTGACTCGATGAAAGCTGCCATTAAAACATTTTTTGAAATATACAAAAACAAGAAAAATGTTCTTGTGCTTGGAGATATGGGTGAGCTTGGAGAAAACGAAATCGTCTACCATAGAGAGTTGGGCGAATTTTTGAATAATTTTGAGTTTGACACTTTAATAACAATAGGGCATCTTGCAAAGAATATAAACATTGCTTCTAAAAATAAAAAATAAAATACATTTTAACGATTTAAACGAGTGCAAAAATTATATTTTTGATAAAATAAAAGAGGGAAATGTATTAATCAAGGCTTCAAGAAACATGGAATTTGAAAAATTAACAGAGGGAGTGACAAAATAAATGATATTAAGTATTATAGCTTGTTTGACTGCCATAGTTTTATCACTTTTATTTGGTGTAGTGTATATAAAATTTTTAAAAGATAAAATGTATGGGCAATATATAAGAGAAGTTGGTCCAAAATCGCACATGGCAAAAGAAGGCACTCCGACAACAGGCGGCGTGTTCATTGTGTTGGCTTCAATTGTTGCTTCCATAATCGTTTTGCTTATGCAGCAAGAATCTACAAGCCGAGCTTTTATTATTTTAATCGCTTTTGTATTTTTTGCACTTGCAGGGGTTTAAAGATGACATAAATAAAATTAAAAATAAAAGCAACGATAAAGGTTTAAAAGCACGGGATAAACTGTTTTTACAGTGTGCCATAGCTTTATTGCCAACTTTATATGTGTTTTTTAGAAGGGCTTACAACCTTGAATTTTGGCTTGTTTGCATTAAATCTTGGTTTTATTTATCCTCTCTTTTCGTTGTTTTTTAATAACAGGTGTTTCAAATGCAGTCAATTTGACAGACGGTTTAGATGGACTTGCTTGTTCAAATTTAATTTTTTCATTTATTGCTTGTTCCATAATTTGTCTTATTTCAGGGAATACAGATATAGCAATAATTTCAGCCTCAATCACAGGGGCTTTGATAGGCTTTTTATATTATAACAAACATAAAGCACAAGTGTTTATGGGGGATACAGGCTCGCTTGCTCTGGGGGGTGTTTTGGGAACTGTTGCTGTTATGGGAAAATTTGAGTTGTTGCTTATTTTAATTGGCGCTATTTATATGATTGAAACTTTAAGTGTTATAATACAAGTGGCTTCGTTTAAAATGTTCGGGAAACGTGTCTTTAAAATGAGTCCAATTCATCATCATTTTGAATTGTCAGGCTACAGCGAAAACCAAATTGTTGTCGTCTCATCACTAATAACGCTTGTTTTAAGCGCAATTGCTGTTATAATTTTTATTAAATTTTAATATTAAAAAAAGAGGGATTATGTTGGATAATAAAAAGGAAAAGTTCTTATTTTGGGGTTGTCAAAAACAGGAATTGCTGCAGCCAAGTATCTTGCAAAAACATAGTTGCAAGTTGTTTTATAACGGAATTGAACGAAAAAATGAAAATAACAATGAAAAATGTTTGACCGATTTAAAAAATGCACACATCAATGTTGAAATTGGCAAACACTCAAATGAATTTATTGAAAATGCAACTTATGCCGTTGCATCCCCAGGAATTCCACCAAAATCTGAAATATTTGAAAAATTGAAAGAAAAAAATATAAAAGTTATAAGCGAAATAGAACTTGCTTATAAAAATACAAAAACACCATTTGTTGCAATTACAGGGACAAATGGTAAAACAACAACAACAATGCTTGTTTCACACATTTTATCATCCGTTTATAAAGCTCCTGTTTGTGGCAACATTGGAGTCCCACCAATTAGTTTAATAGATGAAAAAAATGATTATCTTGTTTGTGAAGTAAGTTCTTTTCAACTTGAAAACACCAATGATTTTTCACCAATTGTTGCAGTATTCACAAATTTTACACCCGACCATATAAATTATCACGGGTCTTTGGAAAATTATTTTGAAGCAAAAGCTAAAATGTTTAAAAATCCAAAATTTGCAGTTTTTAATGCACAAGATAATAAAATAAATGATTTTGCAAAAAATTACAAAGGTGAAAAATTCTATTTTGATGATGAAAGTTATAAAAACTCTTCATACTTAAAAAATAATGCAATATATTTTAAACAAAACAATATTGAAGAAAAAATTGTTGAATTAAATGATATAAAATTAGTCGGACATCACAACTTGCAAAATGTTATGTGTTCTATTATTGTTGCCAAATTGCTAAATGTTCCGAATGAAAAGATAGAAGAAAGAATAAAAAGTTTTGAAAGTGTTGAACATAGAATTGAGCTTGTTCAAAGTGTAAAAAAAGAAGCCAAAAATTTTACAACGACTCAAAAAGCAACAAACCCGAAGCAACAATGGTTGCACTGCAGTCATTTATAGGCAAAAAGGTAACTTTGCTTGTTGGGGGACGTGATAAGAATACAAGTTTGAACGAATTTTGTACTGATGTCAAAAAATATATAAACAATGTGGTCGTGTTTTGGTGAAGCAAAAGAACGTTTTTATGAGGAATTGAAAAAAAGCGGTTATAAAATTTGTATATGACAAACAAAATGTTTGAAGCGGTTGACAAAGCAATTGAATTGAACGATGAAATTGTGTTGTTGTCACCTGCTTGTGCAAGTTTCGACGAATTTAAAAGTTATGAAGATAGAGGAATAAAATTTAAAGAATATGTCACAAACAAGTTATCCTAAACGGTTGATAAAACGCAAAAATCTGGAAGGTGTGGTCATTTCGAAGCCTGATACAATATTGAAAACAGTTGTATATTTTTTGGTTGCAATAGGAATAATCATGATATTTTCATCATCTTCTCCAAAATGCATACAAGAAGGAGTAAACCCTGCTTCTTTTGCGATAAAGCAAACTGTTGCAGCAATAATTGGTTTTTTTTCTTATGCGATTTTTCACAAACTTTGACTATCGACGTTTGTTTCCTTTGGCCATTCCGTTTGCGTGGCTGGTTGTGTTTCTTTTGTTTTGGTTAAGTTTACACCACTTGGAGTGGAGGTCAACAATGCAAAACGTTGGATGTCCATTGCAGGGTTTCAGTTTCAACCTTCTGAAATGGCAAAACTTTCAACCATAATGCTTCTATCTTGTGCTTTTTATAACAATACAAATTTGTTTGACAACGAAAAAATAACGAAATATTTTGTGCCGATTATCTTTATGATTTTGTTCATTTTTGCACAGCCAAACTTAAGTATGGTAATGTTGCTTGTGATAACAAGTGTTGTTATGTATATTTGCGCCGGTGGTTCGTGGCGTTTTTTGGCAATGTTTTTGGTTTTAGGCGTTATTGCTTTAAAATTAAAAATGAAAAAATATCAAGTTGGACGTCTTCAAATATGGCAAAATCCTGAAATGGACCCATTGGGAGCAGGTTACAATATAATCCAATCGTTAATAGCTTTTGCGGTTGGCGGCTTTACAGGTGTCGGTTATGGCAATTCTAAACAAAAACTTTTTTGGTTGCCTGAATGCCACACCGACTTTATCTTTGCAGTGTTTGCAGAAGAGTTTGGATTTATCGGATGTTTGTTCGTAATCGGACTTTTTGCAACTTTTATGCACAGAGGGTTTATCATTTCCTCAAATTGTAATGATATGTTTGGAAAACTCATCGCTTTGGGCATTACAATTTCAATTGGTATGCAAGCTTTTTATCAATATGGCAGTTTCTTCTGCGATGATTCCTGCAACCGGTGTACCTATGCCGTTTATCAGCTACGGTAACACATCTTTGATTGTTTCTTTGTGTATGGTGGGGATTTTGTTGAATATTTCAAAAAAACGTCTTCGTAGGATAAAAAATTATTAACATGAAAAATAATAAAAAGAAAAAAGTATTTTTTATTACAGGTGGTAAAACAGGCGGGCATATTTATCCTGCTTTGTCTGTAGCTTTAAAATTGAGTGAAGATGAAAATAACAACAAAGTTTTTTATATCGGAAACAAGAAAAATATGGAGTATGAACTTGTTAAAAAATATCCTCAACTTCAATTTTTGTCTATAGATTTTGACAGCATGCCACGAAAAATAAGCTTAAAACTTTTTTTATGGGGATTTAAACTCATATTTTCAACTTTAAAAAAGTATTTTATACATTTTAAAATATAACCCCTGATGCATTGCTTGGCACAGGTGGTTTTATAACATTTCCGACACTTTTTGCCGGCTATATTTTAAATAAACCGATTATGATACACGATTGTGACACCGTTCCGGGGCTTGTTTCAAGAGTTGTGAGTAGGTTTGCAAAAAAAGTTTCACTAAATTTTGAAGAAGCAAAAAAGTTTTTAAAATGTAAAAATATAAAAATCAACGGTAATCCGATTAGAAATGAGTTTTTTACTGAAAACAATATTAAAAAGATTTTAACACCGACTGTCTTAACATCCTTGTTATGGGTGGTTCGCAAGGAGCTATGAAAATAAATGAAGTTTCTGTTAACGTTTTTCAAAAACTTTTTAAATCAAGGATATAATTTAAAAGTCGTTGTTCAAACAGGTGTAAAAAATTATGAAAAAACTTTTAGAATTGCTTGAAAATAAAACCAACCCAAATTTAATTCTGAAGCCATACTTGAATGAAATCTGGAATGAATTGAAAAACGCTCATTTGGTTATAGCAAGAAGCGGTTCTTTAAGCTTAAGTGAAATCTGCGCAACATCAACACCTTCAATTCTTATTCCATATCCTTTCGCTGCAGCAAACCACCAAGAAAAAAACGCAAGAGAACTTGAAAAAGCAAATTGCTCTATTTGCCTTTGTGAAGGAGATTTGACTTGTGATGTTTTAGAAAAAACGATTGTTGATTTAATAAATAACCGTCAAAAACTCGTTGAAATGAGCCAAAACACAAAGATATTTTCCAAACCAAACGCCTTGAATGATATTGTTTGTGAATTTATAGGTTTGAGTCAAAATTAACAATTAACAAACGGATTTTTGAAGCATAATTGTTTGTTCGCGTTTTTGGCCGACTGAAATTATAGAAACTTTCGCTCCAACAATTTCTTCAATTCGTTTTAGGTAAGTAATTAAATTTTTGTGGTAAGTCGTTAAAATTTTTGATGTTAGAGATGTCTGTTTTCCAACCTTCAAATGTTTCATAAACAGGCTCTAAATGCTTGTGAAGTGAAATATTTGTTGGATAGCTTGTGTATATTTTTCCATTTCGTTTGTCACGGTATGATGTACATAATTTTATTTCATCAAAAGTGTCAAAAACGTCGATTTTAGTCAAAGCAATTTGAGTGATACCGCTAACAAGGACAGAATATTTGGCTACAACAGCATCAAACCAACCGCAACGTCTTGCACGACCGGTGGTTGTTCCAAATTCAGCACCGATTGTTTGGATTTGTTTGCCGATTTGATTGTCAAGCTCAGTAACAAAAGGTCCTTCACCGACACGTGTGATATAAGCTTTGAATACCCCAATCACCTCATCAATGACATTAGGCCCAAGCCCTGAGCCTGTAGAAGCGCCGCCTGCAATCGGGTTTGAACTTGTAACATAAGGATATGTGCCAAAATCAACATCAAGCATTACACCTTGAGCACCTTCAAAAAGAATATTCCCGTTCTTTTTGGCTTCAATCAATGTTTCTTGCCAGTTTTCACATACATAAGGTTTAAATATTTGAGCATATTCTTTGCACAATTGAAGAATTTCTTCTTTTGAATATGGCTTTAAACCATAAACTTTTGTTAAAATGCTATTTTTTAGAGGTAAAATTTTATCAAGTTTACTTGAAAGTTCTTCGTCATACAAATCTTGCACTTTCAAGCCCACACGAGCCACTTTGTCTGTATAAGTCGGATCTATACCTTTTTTAGTTGTGCCTATTTTGTTTTCATTAAGGCTTGATTCGCTTGCACCATCCAAATCGATGTGATATGGCATTGTGATTGAGGCAAGTGGGCTTAATTTTAAGTTTGACAAATCAATATTTCGCGCTTTCAAGTCATTGATTTCTTTATTAAAAGTTTCAGGGTGTATAACCACTCCTGAACCGATAAAACACTTTTTGCCTTTGTTTAAAACACCTGAGGGTATCAAATGGAATTTGAAAGTTTCATTTCCCACAACAACCGTGTGTCCTGCGTTGCACCCACCTTGGTAACGGATTATAAAATTGGCATCCTTTGAAAGAAGGTCATCCGTGATTTTTGCCTTTCCTTCATCACCCCACTGTGCACCAACAACAACTACATTTCCCATTTCACCCTCGTTATTTTTCAATATTACTAGTTTATTTTATTACAAATGAAAAAATAACTCAATATAAAAAAACGGCGCGGTTTTTGAAAATTTTTTCAAAAACCGCGCCGTTAAAAAAAAATAAAATTTATTCTTCAACTTTAATCACGCTAACAGGGCATGATTCAGCAGCTTCTTTAACACAATCTTCATTGCTTGCCACTTCTGATTCATTCACAGTTGCAACATCTTCAACAGTGAAAACAGCATCACAAATTGATTCGCAAGCACCACAAGCTATACATCCGTCTTCGATAGTTACTTTCATTTAAAATCTCCTTTTTCTCATCATTTTGTACACTTTTGCAAAATTTTTGCTTTATTTATAAAATAACATAAATTAAAAAATATTCAAGTTTATATTAAGGCTATATTTTTTTGAATAATATTTTTTAACAAGCGTTTTAAATTGAGATTTAACACGATTAGCAGTTTCAACAACTTCATCATGGCTTAGTTTTGTATTAGACAATCCTGCAGCACAATTTGTAATGCAGCTGATTCCAAGAACTTTTAGACCGCAGTAATTAGCATAAATTGCTTCAGAAACTGTTGACATGCCAATTGCAGAAGCACCAAAATTTCTAAACATTCTTATCTCAGATGGTGTTTCATAACTTGGCCTGTAACACCTATATAAACACCATTTTCAACATGAATATTCAGATCTTTTGCAATGTCATTTGCTTTTTTAACAAGCTCTAAGTTATAAACTTCAGACATATCAGGAAATCTTGCCCCATTTTTTTCATCGTTTGAGCCTATCAATGGATTTGTAGCGGTAAAATTGATGTGGTCATTAATTATCATTAAAGTTCCGGGTTTATAATTTTGGTTTAACCTCCTGCAGCGTTTGTAATGATTAAATTTTTTAAACCCAAAAGTTTTAAAACTTTTATCGGAAAAACAACATCTTGAACAGTGTGACCTTCATAATAATGATATCTACCTTGCATGAAAACAACATTTTTATTATTAATTTTTACAAAAAACTAAATAACCTGCATGACCTTCAATTGTTGGCTTTTTAAAACCAGGAATGTCGCTAAAACTTATTTTTATTGCGTTTTCAAACTCATTTGCCAATTCGCCAAGTCCTGAACCAAGTATACAAGCTGTTTCAGGAACAAAATTGCCTATTTTGGATTTTATATAATTTAAAGTTTCTTCCATTTGATAAAATCTCTCCATAACCTAATCAAGTTTATTATAGCACAAATTGCGAAATAGGTTTGGTTATTTTTTATAAATCATTTACGCTGATTGAGACGAAACCAGATGTCTTTTTCGTTTTTTGCAACAACAATTTGTGTCTTGGATTTCTTTTTAGCTTACAGAGCCGTGTCTTATGTGCATTCTTTCCTTTTTTAACACCAGTAAATTTAATATAAGTAAAAGATATTAAAAACATAAAAATAAACAAAATCGCTTTTGACAAAAAATGTCAAAAGCGATAAAAAATAATTATAAAATCAATAATTATTAAACTTTATTTGCTTTTAAACAAGAAGTGCAAACTTTAATTGTTTTTGTTTGACCGTTAATAGTCCTTTTTACAGTTTGCAAATTTGGAAACTGACGATGAACATTTTGCTTATGAGAAAATGATATTTTGCTGCTTTTAAAGCTTTTTTACCGCATACTTCACATACTTTTGACATATTTATAAACCTTTCATGATTATTTTTCTTAACTATAATAAAATAATACTTCAAATACACTACATAATCAAGCACAAAATTTTTTCAATCCTAAAATATAGTAAATTGTCTATAATGTTTTTTTTTAACATCATCTTAAATCTTAGTATATAAAGAAAAAACTTTTGGAGGTTAAAACTATGAAAAAAGTTGAAGTATATTATGCTACGTATTGCCCATATTCTATAAAAGCTTTAAAAATGCTGGACGAAAAAGGTATCAAATATAAAAGTTATGCGATTGATGACGATGAGGATAAATTGCGAAAAAAAAATAGGTGAATATTACAAAATCGAAGGAGATGTAACTGTTCCTCAAATCATTGTCGATAACCAACGAATTGGCGGATATGACGATATAAAAAAAACTTGATGAAGAAGGAAAATTTGACGAAATATTTTTAGATTAACAATTTGGAAAGTGAAAAAATGCAAAACTATTTTAAAATGTATAATGGCGATAAATGTATATTTGATGCAGAAGTCTCTTGCGTTTCTGACCCTATTCAAGCATCTTTAAAAGAAATTTTATTGTACGAAATAAGACTTCTTTCTTATTACACTTTGAAACTTAAGGAGTTTAACTTTGAATATAAAAAATATGCAAAGCATATCATTGACGGTGTTTGCGTTGTTTCACTTAACATGGAAATAAATCGTAACGAGTTTAGTGAATATTTGCTGAATTTGATTGATTTACGCTGCGAAGCACAAAAAATTATATTGATTACTGCGAAAAAAATAATTTGGACCTCCAAATTTTAAAAGCCTATACAGATAAATGTAGCGATTTTAATTTTATTGATGCATTAAAACAAGGTGAACTACAAAATATCCAAAAAATAAAATACTTGATAAAGACAAAAAAGTTTATATGACATTTTGTATATAATACTTCAAAATGCCTGCCGCAACATTGCTCAAATAAATTTGTTCAATGAAAATGAAGCTGAAGATGAAACTATTGAAATAATTAAATTAATTTCAAGTACAAATTTTAAATCTACAGGAACAGAAAAGCTTAAAAGTCGGATTGAAAAAGCTTCGCAAATCAATTATGGTTTATATAAGAAACTTAAAAATTTGTCATATCAAAGATTTGGAATTCCTCACTTAAGTGAAGTCAAACTTGATTATAAAAAAGGTAAAGCTGTTTTGGTGACAGGCGACTCGCTTATGGACTTGTATGACTTTTTGCAAGCTACCAAGGATACAGACATAAATGTTTATACCCACGATGCTTTGATTCTTGCGCATTGTTATGACGAATTTAAAAAATTCAAAAATCTCGTAGGACATTATCAAAAATCAATTGAGAACTTGGAAATGGATTTTCTTCTTTTCCCGGTGTTATTCTTATCACTCGAAATGGAAATGGCAATTATTTAAATATAATACGAGGATTGATTTATACGACCAATGAAATAGGTGGAAAAGGCGTAACTGTCGTCAAAAACAACGATTTTGAAAATTTGATAAAAACAGCCAATGAACAAGAAGGTTTTAAAAAGACAAACAATTTGATAAAATTCAAATCGGATATAATTTTGACGAAATTGAAGTTCAACTTGAAAAAATTGTTGAACAAATTGAAAATGATAAAATAAAAAACCTTTATATGTTTGGGTTGTTAAATAACATTGGTGGTTTGGACGATTATTATAAAAAACTTTATAGATAAAATTGATGACAATTCATATATTATTTCACTTTCTTTCGATGAAAAAAAGATAACCTTTATCATATAAATTCTTATTACGATTACTCTTTAACTTATAAAATACTTGAAAAACTAGAGCCTTCTTTGTGTCAAAAAAATATTCCGATTAATATTATAATGACTGAGTTAAACTTAAGCTTGATTTCACGAATTTTTGACATAGTAAACAATTTTGAATATGAAAATATTTATATTCCAAACAGAATAAGTGACCATGTCAATCCACAGATAATAGAAACACTTAAATCTCAATTCGAAATAAAAATTCTTTCGGGCAATGTTGAAAAAGATTTGAAAACAATAACTTCTACAAACAAAGAAAACTCCAATTAAATGAATTAATTGGAGTAAGTTGTTTAAATAAGAAGAGAGAGCTTTTATATTTATATAAAGTATTTTTACAATAAAAAATTGCGTATTTTGTTTAATAATATTACAAAAAATTTACAATTCGGAATAAAAATTCTTTTTGGGCAATGTTGAAAAAGATTTGAAAACAATAACTTCTACAAACAAAGAAAACTCCAATTAAATGAATTAATTGGAGTAAGTTGTTTAAATAAGAAGAGAGAGCTTTTATATTTATATAAAGTATTTTCACAATAAAAAATTGCGTGTTTTGTTTAATAATGTTACAAAGTTTACAATCATTATTCATCATAATCAGAATAATCAGAATAATCAGAATAATCATCATATTTTAAATCTTCTATAAATCTTGTAACATTAAAGTTATAGTCTCTATTAAAATCAAAATTAGTGGGTGATTCTTCTATTGATGTTTGATTCTGGTTTATTTTCTGCCGTAAGATGCTTGATATTTGTTCTAAATTGCACGAAGAATAAACAAATTCTTTGTCTTCCTTAAAATATGTTTTTTTAATGAAAGCTTGAAAATCTGAATTGTCTGTTAAATTGCTATCCATTGAAGCATTTAAAACAATTATTTGGAACTTGAAATTATCCATAGTTGGTTGTTTTTCAAGTATTGTTTTAATATCATCTAAATAAAATATGCCATTCTTTAAAGCATCTTTAATAATGTCTGTAACATCTTGAGCTGTTTCTTTTTGTTCTTAAACATTTAGGGTTGTCTTTACAATATTCAAAGACATAATTTATCAAGTCTTTAAGCTTTTCATCTTTTGAATATTTTAATTGTCCGATCAAAGGCATTATTGTGTCACTTAATAGCCAAGCAATTTCTGCAAAACTTTTTTTCATTCAAAGGAAGTTGTTTTGTTTGACACAGACATAAAATTTTTTGTAAAGATGTATGTAATGAGGGTGTAATACTTAATCCTAGTATTGCATCATTTAATTTATAAAATATATTATAAACTTCATCTGCTGTTATTTCATTGCCAGTCTCTAATTGTTTAGTTAATTCTTCAATTTTTTGCTTCCACTGGTTTTTGAGCCCATTGAATTTCTTCTTGTGTTGATGCTACTATTTTTGAATCAGAATTTAAGCCGATATAAAATGTCTTATTATTTAAATTCACTTCAAACACATCACTATTATTAACTTTTGTTATTGTTATGAGTTTATTTGCCGGAAATCCCCATTTTGTAGTTTCTCTTGTTATCTCTATTTTTTCGTTAAAATGGCTTTTTTGTAATTTAGTAATAAGTGCTGTTTTTGCCTCATTAGTTAGTTTTTCAATAAAATTTGCACTAGTTGTAATTTCTGAAACATTAACAGAAAAGGCTCCATGTGGATGTGTTTTATCTTTCATAGTAAATAAATCTACAAATGTTTGTCCTTTTTGGGTATGGGGTGTGGTACCGTTCTAGGTTTTTGGGTATGGGTTGTGGTGCCGTTCTAGGGTTTATGTCCCAACCAGGTGGAAGATTTGAATGTGTTATAATTTCTGGTTCATCAGGAAAAAGTTCCCTTGGAGACTGCAAATCATCAGGATTTGATGAATCAGTTTCTTCAAAATTAACCGGCAAATCAGCCACTGACCCTGCAGGTTCTGAATTTTGTATTTCTTCTTCCATAAGTGTTTCTTCTTCCACTGATTGTTCCACTGATGGTTCCACTGATTCTCCTTCTACTTCAGAGTCAGAGTCGGAGCCAAATTCAGAGTCAATGTCGTATTCGTCTTCAGAGTCGTATTCAGATTCAGATTCTGATTGTTCTTCTTCCACTGATTGTTTCACTGGTGGTTCTTCTTTTTTTGCTTCCTCAGACTTTATTTCTTCCACTGGTTTTTCCGCAGGTTTTGCTTCAGGTATTACTTCTTCCACTGGTTTTTCTTCTTCCGCAGGTTTTGCTTCTGCAGGTTTTTCTTCTTCCGTAGGTTTTTCTTCAGACTTTACTTCTTCCACTGGTTTTTCTTCAAGCTTTACTTCTGGTTTTACATCTTCTTTTACTTCTTCTTTTACTTCTTCCGCAGGTTCTTCTTTTTCCACTGGTTGTTCCACAGGTTTTACTTCTTCCGCAGGCTTTGCTTCTTCCACTGGTTTTTTCTTCTTCTGATTTTATTTCTTCTGGTTTTACTTCTTCTGGTTTTACTTCTTCTGGTTTTACTTCTTCTGATTTTATTTCTTCTGGTTTTCTCTTCTTCTTTTGCTTCTACTTCAGGTTTTTCCTCAGGTTTAACTTCTGGTTTTTCCTCAGACTTTTTTTCTTCCACTGGTTTTGCTTCTTCTGGTTTCTCTTCTTCTTCAGGTTTTTCCTCAGGTTTAACTTCTGCAGGTTTTTCTTCAGGCTTTACTTCTTCCACTGGTTTTTCTTCTTTCACTGGTGGTTCCTCAGGCTTTTCTTCCACTGGTTTTACTTCTTCAACTGATGGTTCCACTGATTCTTCTTCCTTAGGTGTTACTTCTGATTTTTCTTCAGGTTTGACTTCAGCAGGTTTTTCTTCAGGCTTTGCTTCCGCAGGCTTTGTTTCCAATGGTTCTTCTTTTGCTTCTTCTTTTGCTTCTTCTTTTACTTCTTTTTACTTCTTCCGCAGGTTTTACTTCTTCAGATTTTTCCGCAGTTTTTTCTTCTACTGCAGGTTTTTCTTCTTCCACTGGTTCTTCCGCAGGTGTTTCTTCCTTTTCTACTTTTTCTTCTTTCTTTTCTTCTACAAGTTTTGATGCTTCAATTATCTCATCCAAAACATTAACATTTTCTATTTCTTTATTTTTATCAAAACCTTTTATAGTGGCATCTTGTGCCAAATTCTTTCGCAACTGTTCCAAAATAGTCACAGCTGCTATTTTTCTATCATTTGATGAATTTTTAACTTTTCCATGAATTGCTCTTACAACCTCAGTAAATTGTTTTTGGCTAACTGTTTTAGTATCATTTTTTAATAAACTTTTTATATCTTTACCATCAACCTTTAAATCTTCTAACCCCAATGTTTTTAATGCTGTTTCAAAATTATTTGGTTTAGTTTGTGAAGATCCGTTTGAAGCGACATTTTTTGCCTTGCTAAACCAACCTTTGTTATAACCGACAACTCCTAAAATCCCAACACCAACAGTGACAAAGCCACCAATAATAACCTTTTTCCACTTTTGCCAAAAACTTTCTTTTTTCTTTGGAACGCTTGAATTATAATAATCATAATCGTCTGAATTTGCCCCAAAGCGCAAACCACAACTTTGGTTTGCGTTCATTGTGTTTGGTGTGCTGTTTGTATATATACTGCTTGAACCGAATGGATTTACGTTCATTTATTATTATTCCTTCTATATATAATAAAAACCCAAAAACTTTTATTTTTGTCATAGGGGGGGAAATCGTTACAAAATTTACAATATCTGCTTGCATTTTTTAAAAATTACTATATAATAAAAAAGTTAGTTTTATAAAAAGGTATTAGTTTGAAAAAAGTTGCAAGCAAAATTCAATTACGACGTAGCCGCTCAAATCAAGTTTTGAATCGGGTTATTTAAGTTTGCAATAAAAAATAATAAAGTTTTAAGCCGCCCTATTCAAAACATTGAATAGGGCGGCTTTTTGTGTACATAAATAAAAAAAGGGACAGATTATGACAAACATTTGCAAATTGGATTTAAAAGGAAAACATTTTATTAATTTAGAAAATTTTACACCAAACGAGCTTCAATTTTTGATTGAAGAAGCACAAAACTTGAAATCCAAGGTTAAAAGCAAGGAACAAATTGATTTGATGAAAAATAAAATTATGGTGATGTATTTTGCAAAACCGAGTTTAAGAACCAGGTTGAGTTTTGAAATCGGCATGAAAAAATTAGGCGGTGATGCTTACGTTTTGAAACAAGATGAAATCATTTTGGGAAAACGTGAAAGCATTAAAGATAGTGCAAATGTAATTTCTCGTTATTGTGACTTGATTATGATAAGAACTTTTGCACACGAAGACATCGAAAACTTTGCAAAGAATTCAAAAGTACCTGTAATAAATGCATTGACTGATTTGTCACATCCTTGTCAAATTATGGCGGATTTATTGACAATTAAAGAACATTTTGGCAAACTTGAAGGATTAACTTTGTCCTATATTGGTGACGGAAATAATGTGTGCAACAGCTTGCTTGTAGGATGTTCTATGTTAGGGCTAAATGTCAAAGTCGGATGTCCTAACGGTTATGAACCCAGTCAAAATATATCACTCTTGCAAAAAATATGCAAAAGAAAATGGAACTTTTATTGAAATATTAAACGACCCAAAAGAAGCTTCTTGCGCTGCAGACGTTTTATACACTGATGTTTGGGCTTCAATGGGCCAAGAAAATGAAAAAAGAAATGAGAAAAGAAATTTTTAAAGATTATCAAATTAATAACACGTTATTAAAAAATGCAAATGACAATGCAATAGTTCTTCATTGTCTCCCTGCGCATAAAGGCGAAGAGATAAGCGAGGATGTTTTTGACAAAAATGCAAATATTATTTATGAAGAAGCAGAAAACAGAATGTATGCTCAAATGGCGATAATGAAAAGTATATGTTGTTAAAACAGCTTTAAAAAATGGAGGCGATAAACAAAAACATGAAGAAAAAAGATATAATTGGACTTCTTCGCGATAATTGCACTAAGTTTATATAAAAAAAAGAAAGGAATGAAACTTTAAAACCCAAAATAAATTGACTAAAGTCAAAATTGGACTTCTTCGCGATAATTGCACTAAGTTTATATAAAAAAAAGAAAGGAATGAAAATTATGAAAAAGAAAGTAGTATTGGCATACTCAGGCGGATTGGATACAACTGTTATTATCCCTTGGTTAAAAGAAAATTATGATTATGACGTAATTGCAGCTTGTATTGATGTCGGTCAAGGTACAGAAACAGACGGATTAGAAGAAAAAGCACTGAAAAACAGGAGCCATAAAGTATTATTTAATAAATTGTGAGGACGAATTTGTTGAAGATTATATCTACCCTACGTTAAAAGCTGATGCGGTATATGAGGGTAAATATTTGCTTGGAACCTCTGTTGCTCGGCCTATTATCACCAAAAACTTGTTGAAATAGCATTAAAGGAAGGAGCAAGTGCAATATGCCATGGGGCAACAGGAAAAGGCAACGACCAAGTGAGATTTGAATTGACAATAAAAGCACTGGCACCACAGCTTGAAATCATTGCACCGTGGAGAATTTGGGATATTCAATCACGTGAGGACGAAATAAAATACTTGGAAGACAGAAATATCCCCGTTCCGATGAAAAAAGATGATACATATTCTCGGGATAAAAACTTATGGCACCTGTCACATGAGGGGCTTGAACTTGAAGACCCTAATAATCCGCCAAATTATGAAAAACTTTTAAAATGTCAAATACTGTTGAAAACGCTCCAAACGAAGCACAATATGTAGAAATAGAGTTTGAAAAAGGAATACCTGTTTGTGTCGATGGTAAAAAATTGAGTCCTTCAAATATGGTTAAATATTTAAATGAAATCGGTGGAAAACACGCTATAGGAATAATCGATATTGTTGAAAACCGTGTTGTCGGGATGAAATCACGTGGGGTTTATGAAACACCCGGCGGAACAATTTTGTATTATGCACACAAAGAGCTTGAATATTTGTGTCTGGACAAGCAAACTCTGTCTTTTAAATCAATTGTTGCAAATAAGTTTGCAGAACTTGTTTATAGTGGTGAATGGTTTACACCATTGAGAAGTGCCTTAAGTGCTTTTGTTGACAAAACTCAAGAAACAGTAACAGGAAAAGTTTCACTAAAATTGTATAAGGGAAATATTATATCAAACGGTGCAACTTCGCCATATTCTTTGTATAGCGAAAGCCTTGCAAGTTTCACAACCGGCGAATTGTATAATCACAAAGATGCAGAAGGGTTTATCAACTTGTTTGGCTTACCTTTAAAAGTTAATGCTTTAATGAAACAAAAGAATAATTGTGAGGTGAAATAAGGAAAATGGGGAAACAACTTTGGGGGTCAAGATTTTCAAAATCCTTGGCAAAAGAAGCAAATGATTTTAATTCTTCACTTCATTTTGACAGTGTTATGTTTGAAGAAGATATTCAAGGCAGCATTGCACATGCAACAATGCTTGGAGAAACAAACATAATCTCAAAAGAAGAAAGTCAAAAAATATCAAACGGACTAAAAGAAATTTTAGAGGATATAAAACAAGGCAAGCTTCAGTTTGATTACGACTTGGAAGACATCCATACGCAAATTGAAAAATGGCTTATTGACAAAATTGGTGAAACAGGCAAAAAAGTTCACACCGGAAGAAGCCGCAATGACCAAGTTGCACTTGATTTGAGAATGTATTTAAAAAAAGAAGTTTTAAAAATAAAAACTTTATTGCTTAATTTATTAAAGATATTAATAAACCTTCAAAAAAACACACACAAACATATTTAAGCGGCTACACTCACCTTCAAAGAGCACAGGTAATTACATTTGCTCATTATTTAGGTGCATATGTTGAAATGTATAAACGTGATTTTGAAAGACTTGAAAATGCTTTTGAACGTATTGACACAATGCCTTTGGGGGCAGGCGCTTTGGCTTGTTCTACTTATAACATTGACAACAAGATGACAGCTGAACTTTTAAATTTTCAAAATGTAATGCTAAACTCTCTTGATGCTGTTTCTGATAGAGATTTTGTAATTGAGACAGCTTCGTGTTTGTCAATTATTATGATGCATTTAAGTCGCTTTGCCGAGGAACTCATTTTGTATACAACCTCGGAGTTTAAGTTTGTTGAATTTGATGATGGGTTTACAACAGGCTCAAGTTTGATGCCACAAAAGAAAAACCCTGACATTCTTGAGCTTATCCGTGGCAAAACAGGTCGAGTTTATGGCAATTTGTTTTCAATATTAACTGTTATGAAATCACTTCCTTTGGCTTATAATAAAGATATGCAGGAAGATAAAGAGGGTATTTTTGACTCTATAAGAACAGTCAAAGATTGTTTGGCTATTTTACCTGAAGTTTTAACAACAATGAAAATTAATAAAGACAAAATGCTTTTATCTGTAAATGAAGGGTTTTTAAATGCCACGGAAGTTGCTGATTATTTGGTAAAAAGGTGTGCCGTTTCGTGATGCACACGGGATTTCGGAAAACTCGTTGTATATTGCATAAATAACAATAAAAACTTAACAACACTATCATTAAATGAATATAAGCAAAAATCCGAATTGTTTGAAGATGACATTTATCAAAAAATCACACCTGAAGCACAGGTCAATAACAAAACAATTGTGGGAAGTCCAAGCGAAAACTCGGTTATGAAAGTTATAAAAATAAACGAAAAATGGTTAGAAAAAAAGGAAAACAACAATGATTAAAGCAGCAATTATAGGTGCGACAGGCTATACCGGAATAACATTAATGGAGATTTTGTTAAAACACAAAGATGTTGAAATAAAATATATTACCTCAAAAAGTTATGCAGGAAAAAAGTTTTCTCAAATATATCCTAAGTTTGAAGGACTTACCAACCTTGTATGCATTGAAGAAAATATAGACGAAATATCCAAAAACGTCGATGTTATATTTATTGCCTTGCCTCATGGAATAGCGAGCGGGAAAATAAACAATGATATATTAAAAACACAAAGGTTATAGACCTTGGGGCTGATTTTAGATTAAAAAACAAAAATATATATGAAGCTTGGTATCAAGTTGAACACAAAACACCGGAATTGCTAGATGATGCTGTTTACGGCTTATGTGAATTAAATCGGGGAAAAGATAAAAAAAGCAAAGTTGATTGCAAACCCCGGATGCTATACAACTGCAAGTATTTTTGGCTTTAAGTCCTTTGGTTAAACATAAACTTATAAACACACACAGCATTATTATTGATGCAAAATCCGGTGTAAGCGGTGCAGGAAGAAGTTTAAATATTCAGAATTTATACTGCGAAGCAAATGAAACAATAAAAGCTTACAAAGTCGGTTCTCATCGCCATACGGTTGAAATTGAACAAGAACTTTCAATATTAAATGATAATAACGAAATTAATTTGACTTTTTACTCCTCATTTGACACCGATGAACCGCGGAATACTTGCAACTTGCTATGCAAAGGCGAAAAATGAAGTCAAGCTTGAGGAATTAATAAATTTATACAAAACTTTTTACAAAAACAATTTTTTTATAAGAATAAAGAATAGTGCAAATGATGTTGAAACTAAATTTGTTACAAATTCAAATTTTGTTGACATTGGAATTTCGTATGATAAAAGAACAAACAACATTATTGTTACAAGTGCGATTGACAATTTGATAAAAGGGGCATCAGGTCAAGCTGTGCAAAACATGAATATAATGTTTGATTTAGATGAAAGTGAAGGGTTAAAATAGGAATATGAAAATACTTAAAGATAGTGGAATTACAGCACCAAAAGGTTTTAAAGCCGCAGGAATACATTGTGGAATAAAGAAAAAGAAGAAAGATTTGGCAATAATAACAAGTGACAAAGAGGCATTGTGCTGTGCTTGTTTCACTCAAAATACCGTAAAAGCGGCACCTTTAAAAATTTGCGAAGAAAATTTAAAATCTTCAAACAACCAAATAAAAGCAATTATTATAAATAGTGGCAATGCAAACGCTTGTACCGGTGATAGAGGATATCAAGATGCAAAACTTATGATAAAAACATTGGCAAAATGTTTAAATGTTGATGTAAATAAAACGCTTGTAAGTTCGACCGGTGTCATTGGAGTATATTTGCCCATAGAAAACATTCTTGACGGGATTGAAAATATTGTAAAGGAAATAAGTGCAGAAGCAAAAAATGCAAAAGACTGCGCCCAAGCCATTATGACAACTGACACTTTTGTTAAAGAAATAGCTGTTGAAATAAAACTAAAAGACGAAACTATTGTTAAAATTGGCGGTATATCAAAAGGTTCAGGAATGATACACCCCAAACATGGCAACAATGCTAGGGTTTATAACAACTGACTGCAACATTTCAAAAAACTCCTTGAAAAAACTTTCAAAGAGTGTATTAATTCAAGTTTTAATATGATTTCGGTTGATGGGGAAACTTCCACAAACGACATGGCTGTCATTATGGCAAACGGTGAAGCTTTAAACAATAAAATTGAAAAAGAAGACGAAGATTATAAAACATTTAAAACAGCTTTGATGTTTGTTTGCACATCATTAGCAAAAATGATTGTTAAAGACGGTGAGGGGGCAACAAAGTTTTTGGAAGTTAATATTAAAAATGCTAAAAACAAAAATGAGGCAAAAGTCTTGTGTAAGTCTATAATCAATTCAAACCTTGTTAAAACAGCATTTTTGGCTGCGATGCAAACTGGGGTCGGATATTGTCCGCAATGGGCTCCACAGGGGTTGAATTTGACCAAAACAAAATTTCAATAAGCTTTTGCAACAAATCGGGCGATATTGTTTTATTCCAAAACGGTGAGCCTTTAAATTTTGATGAAAAACTTGCACTAAAAATATTGAAAGAAAAAGAAATAATAATAGATGTAAATTTAAATCAAGGCAATGAACAGACAATTCAAGGCTGGGGGTGTGATTTAAGTTATGAGTATGTAAAAATTAATGCAGATTATAGGACTTAGTTTTGCACAATCCAACAAGAAATGAAATAAGAAAGGAAAACAAAAACTATGCAACAATACATAGAAAAAGCAGACATCTTAATCGAAGCTTTGCCATATATTCAAAAATTTAACAAAACAGTTGTTGTGATAAAATATGGTGGCTCGGCAATGATTGATGAAAAAATAAAACAATCTGTTATTGGCGATATTTCGTTTATGAAAATGGTTGGGATAAAAACCCATTGTTGTGCATGGTGGTACTTTTATAAATGAAGCTTTAAAAAATCCAACATAAATCCACAATTTAAAAACGGCTTAAGAGTTACAGATGAAAACACTGTTAAAATAGTTGAAACAACTCTTTCCGGCGAAGTCAACAAATCCATTGTTTCCGATTTTCAAAAACACGGAATGCTCTCTTGTGGCATTTCCGGCAAAGACGGAAAACTTATTGTCGCTAAAAAAAGTGATGAAAATATAGGTTTTGTTGGTGAAATAGAAAAAATAAACCCTAAAATCATTAACACACTTATTGATAACGATTTTGTTCCGGTCGTTTCACCAATCGGAACAGACGAAAATGGTAATACTTATAATATTAATGCAGATTATGCCGCAAATGAACTTGCTATCGCTTTAAAAGCTAATAAACTTGTATTTATGACAGATATTGACGGCTTGCTTGAAGATGAAAACGATAAAAAACACTTATTTCAAAAATAAATGTAAATACAATAGACAAAATGATTGAAGAAGGTAAAATCAAAGGCGGTATGCTTCCAAAAATAAACAGCTGCAAAAAAGCTGTTGAAAACGGTGTAAAATCCGTCCATATTATAAATGGCAACATAAAACACGCTCTTCTTCTTGAAATTTATACAAATCAAGGTATTGGAACAATAATCGAAAGGAATTAAAAATATGGAAAATAATATAAAAACTAATACTGATAAATATATTTTAAATACATACAAAAGACAGGATTTGGTAATTGACAAGGGAAATGATGTCTATTTGTATGATATAAACGGTAAAAAATACCTTGATTTTGTTTCAGGCATTGGGGTGAACAGCTTAGGGTTACCAAAACAAAAAATATAATGAGGCGATAGTAAACCAGCTCAATAAGTTCAACCATTGCTCAAATTTATATTATTGGGAAACGCAATCAAAATTGGCTGAAAAATTGATAAGCATAAGCCCTTTTGATAAAGTATTTTTGCAAATAGCGGTGCTGAAGCAAATGAAGGAGCTTTAAAACTTGCAAAGAAATATGGTAATACAAAAAAAAGCACCAAAATAATAACAATGAAAAATTCGTTTCACGGAAGAACATTGGGAAGTTTATCTGTTACCGCTCAAAGCAAATACCAAACAAGTTTTAGCCCTTTATTGCCTAATATTTTAGAAGGAGAATTTAATAATATAGAAAGTGTTAAAAAACTAATTGATGAAGAAGTTTGTGCAATTATCGTTGAACCTGTTCAAGGAGAAGGTGGTTTAAAACCGGCTAAAAAGAGTTTTTACAAGAGTTAAGAAAAATATGTGACGAAAATGATATCATTTTGATTTTTGATGAAGTGCAATGTGGTGTTGGAAGAACAGGCAAGTTTTTTTAGCTTTGAAAATTATGACGTCATCCCAGATGTTGTAACAATGGCAAAAGGTCTTGCAAATGGTTTGCCAATTGGGGCTTTTATGGTTAATAAGAAATATTCTCAAGTTTTAACCTATGGAGACCATCTTCAACTTTCGGTGGAAATCCGGTTTCAACAGCAGGAGCAAATGTTGTTGTTAATGAAATAATAAATAACGGTATTTTAAATAACGTGAAAACAAACGGCGAATACTTATTTGCTCAACTAAATAAACTAAAATCAAAATACGACTTTATAAAAGATGTTCGTGGCTTAGGTTTTATGGTTGGCATTGAATTTGACTTTGAGGTTGCTTCATTAATTAGCGATTTAAAGGATAATGGATTGCTTGTATTAAATGCAGGGACAAATGTAATGAGACTTTTGCCACCATTAATCGTCAACAAAATACATATTGATGAAGCAATGTGTATTATTGATAATGTTTTATGTGGCATTTACCAAATACAATTAAATAATTTAATCCATTTTGACTAAATCACTTAAAGAGATTTCAAGCCCTTCGGCAATTTTGATTAGAACCTTCAAACTTGGAATTCTTTTACCTCGTTCGATTAGAGAAATATAATCAGTAGTAACATTAACAAACTCACCTAATATTTCCTGAGTAATATTTTTTTCTTCACGAAATTTCTTAATATTTAACTGAATTTTTCTTATCGAACTTATTGTCATACTTTTATCTTACTGATAAAATAAATAGAACATAACAGACAATGAGTTCGACATATACTAATGGAGATAAAAGAATGAAACAAATAAATTAAACAAAGAAGACTTATGCGAATTTAAATATACAGTTAATGGAATAAAAAATTTAAGTCATGTAATATGTGATTATTGTTGTGAAGATAAAAAAGATACAAAATGTTACTTGTTTCAAATATATTCAGAAATCAAAGATAATATTTGTAAAAAAATAAAAAACAAGGAAAGGAAATAGACAAACAAAAAGTTAAAAAATAAAATAAAATATTGTATAATAAAAGGGTAGTGCGTTAAAATAGTTCGTTGCTATTTTAATATCTAATTTCTACAAATGGTTTAAAATTTTAGATATAATATGATGAACAATATCAATGTTAGCTCTTTATTATTTTTTATAGTTAAATAAATTAGAAGAATTAAAAATAATAAATCATTAACTATACACAAATCATCCTTTTTTCAATTTTTTTTAAATTAGTATGTAAGAAGAGGAGTTTTCTAAATATTTTAGAAACTAAATCCTACCCTTTAATTATATTAAGTTTTAAATGTGTAACAAAATAATTATAAAAAATATGTACAAATGCAAAGTAATATAAACTTAAAAAATAATAGCAAAATGATAAAACCTTTACTTCCATTTATATTTTGTATAATATAAAGATAGACGGGGAAACATTAAAAAGGTTTAGTAAGTATGGGATACGATTTTATAACAATAGGCAGTGCAACACTGGATGTTTTTGTTGGAACAGATGAAGCAAATATAGTTTCAGTTACAAATATTAACCGTAAGCTTGATTTTATGTCATTTCCCTACGGAAGCAAACTTGATATAAACGAATTTTCATTTGACATTGGTGGAGGAGCTGTCAACACAGCTTGTAATTTTGCAAATCTTGGGTATAAAACAAGCACAATTGTCAAACTGGGACACGATTTTCAAAGCAAAACCATTTTAAGCATATTGAAAACAAAAATATTGATACAGCAAATATAATAAAAACAGAAAATGAAATTTCAGGTTTTTCAATTATTTTAACAAGTTTTCAAGGTGATAGAACTGTTTTAACCCACCGTGGAACAAATGCGACGATAAAAGAATGTGAAATTGATTTTGATGCAATAAAAAATTCAAAATGGTTATATATTGCACCGCTTAGTGGACAATCAGCAGCCATTTTAGACGATTTGAGCGTGTATGCTTGTAAAAAATAATGTTAATGTGGCTGTTAATCTAGGAACAACAAGTATAAAAAAATGTGCTAAACATCTAAATAAAACACTTGAAATTGCTAAAATTCTTGTTATGAATTTAGAAGAAGCCATAATGCTTACTAAAATAGATGTAAAGCCGGATAATTTGAACGAAACATATTCAAATCAATTGATACATCCGGATATACGAAAAATATTTAAAACTCTTTTTAAATGCAATGGACAAATTATCATAATAACAGACGGCAAAAATGGTGCTTATTGTTATGATGGTGAAACTTTTACAAATGTGAAAATTTTGAGTCGAATATAGTTTCAACGCTTGGCGCGGGAGATGCTTTTGCTTCAACATTTGTTGCTGCATATTCACAATGGAATGATATAAAAAAAGCTTTAAAATATGCAGCTGTTAACGCTTCAAGCGTAATTGAATATTTTGGAGCTACCTGCGGATTGTTAAACTTTGGGGAAATTGAAGAAAAAATTAAAACAAAAACCTGATTTTCGTGTCCTTTCACTTCAATAATCAGCTTGTTTATTTAATTTTGTTTTTGATATAAAATAAACCTGTGATAGAAAGATAAAAAAGGAGTATTCTATTATGAAAAAATCAATAAAAGATTTAACAGATTTAAAAGGCAAAAAGAGTCTTGGTTCGTGTAGATGTCAATGTTCCATTGGATGAAAACCAAAACGTGACAGATGATACACGTGTTCGTGCAATATTACCGACTGTTAATTATTTAAAAGATAAAGGAGCAAAAGTTGTTTTGATAGCTCATTTAGGACGTCCAAAAGGTGAAAAAGAAACCTGAATTTTCTTTGACTCCAGCTGTTAAACGTTTAAGCGAACTATTAAACGATGAAGTTGTTTTTATTCAAGACGACTTATTTGATGATGATAAAGTGTTAAACAAAGTTAATGCCCTAAAAGACGGACAGGTTGCAATGTTGGAAAATATTCGTTTTTATAAAGGTGAAGAAAAAAATGATGAAAAAGTTTCAAATGCACTTGCAAAATTGGCTGATATATATGTAAATGATGCGTTTGGTGCAGCACACCGTGCTCACAGTTCAACAGCCGGTGTTGCACATTTAGTTAAACCAGCTGTTAGCGGATTTTAATGGAAGCAGAATTAAATGCATTGGGCAGTTTGTTGAGCAACCCCTGAACGCCCATTTACAGCTATTGTTGGTGGTGCAAAAGTTTCTTCTAAAATCGGTGTTTTGGAAAATCTTCTTGATAAAGTTGACAATCTAATCATTGGCGGCGGTATGGTATTCACTTTTATTAAAGCTAATGGCGGAAAAATCGGAAATTCTTTGTGCGAAGATGACCAAATTGAAACAGCTAAAGCTATTGAAGCTAAAGCCAAAAAGAATGGTGTTAATTTGTTACTCGCTTATGATGTTGTAGCTGGTGACAGCTTCAGCAACGATGCAAACACTAAAATCGTTGACGCCGACAACATTGAAGATGGTTGGTTAGGCTTGGATGTCGGATATAAAACAGTCAAATCTTATGAAGATGTTATTAAAAACTCTAAAACAATCCTATGGAATGGATCGGTTGGTGCTTTTTGAAATGGATAAATTTACAGAAGGCACAAAAGAAGTTGCAAAGCTGTTGCCGATGCTACTAAAAACGGTGCAAAAAGCGTTCTTGGTGGTGGTGATACTGTTGCTGCCGCTAAAAAATATGGCATGAGCGATTGCTTCACTCACATTTCAACAGGTGGTGGTGCTAGCCTTGAATTTATTGAAGGTAAAATACTTCCAGGTGTTGATGCTTTAAATGACAAATAATTTTAAGCCTGTTATTTAATTATTAAATATTGAAAAGGAGAATATTGAATGTATTCTCCTTTTTATTATTTATATTTTTGAAAAAGACTCTTGAAGTTGTAAAAATATTTTCTTTAGGTTTATAGGTGTCCACATTTTTTGTCCGTCATCTTCAACTATTTTAAGTATCCAATCATCCCCCATTTCGAAATTAAATTGAGTTAGATCTTTTCATTATATAAAGTTGGCAAAAATTCAAAAGCTTCACGAACATTAAAAATAAATTTTTGGATAAAGTATTTATTTCCTCTAAGCTTTCTTTAAAAATTTTACCTTTAAATACATATTTTTAGAATCTTGGTAAAAATTTTGGTCGTTTAAAACGCCCATTAATTCTTTACAACTAGTAATTATAACCTTATCTAGCTTTAAAGATAAATCTGAATTAGGTAAAGTTACATTTTTCAAATCTAGCGATTGATGATTTTCCAAATAGGCTACAGTCTTCATTTTTTATTCCCCTTATCACACTACGATTGTACAACATGAGGAATAAAAAATCTACTACAAAAATCAGAATTGTAACTTTTCTTAACTTTTATTTTTAGTTTTAACATTAAGCTTTAAATGTAATTCGCGAAGTTGTTCTTCCGAAGCAGAAGTTGGTGCATCTGTCATCAAGCATTTTGCATTTGAATTTTTAGGAAATGCAATTACATCACGAATTGAATCAGTTCGAGCTAAAAAGAGCAATAAGCCTGTCAAGCCCAAGTGCAATGCCTGCATGAGGTGGAGTTCCATATTGAAAAGCTTCAACCATAAATCCAAATTTTTCTTTAACTTGTTCATCATTAAAGCCAAGTGCTTTAAATACACGTTTTTGAACATCGCTTGAATGGATACGAACGCTACCGCCCCCAAGTTCATTACCATTATAAATTATATCATAAGCAATTGAACGGCAATTTTCAGGGTCTTGTTCCATTTTGTCCATATCTTCAGGGTTTACCATTGTGAAAGGATGGTGAACACTTGTATAGCGTTTATTTTCTTCATCGTAATCAAACATTGGAAAATCTGTCACCCACAACAAATCGTGTTTTGCATTGTCAATCAAATCAAGCTTGCACCCGAAATGAAGTCTTAAACGACCAAGAACATCAAACACAACTTTTTTGTTATCCGCAACAAAGAAAACAACATCACCCAAATTAGCATTGGCACGTGATTTTAAACTTTCAATTTGTTCCTCGTTCAGGAATTTGAACATAGGTGATTTAACTTCACCACTTTCCATATAAGTAATCCAAGCAAGACCTTTTGCACCAAAAGAAATAGCAAGGTTACGAATGTCATCCATTTCTTTTCTTGAATAGGAAGCGATATTTGGGATTTTCAAAGCTCTAACTGTTCCGCCGGCTTTTATAACATTCAAAATAGGTTCAAATGTTGAATTTGCAAAAATATCTGTTATATCAAAAAGTTCAAGTCCAAAACGTGTATCAGGTTTATCTGAGCCGAATCTATCCATAGCTTCTTTGTATGTTATGCGTCTGAACAGGCCTTTGATACCTTCAACACCTGCTGCTTTAAAGACATCTTCAATCAAGCCTTCTGTCATATTAATAATATCATCTTGATTAACAAAAGACATTTCGATATCAACTTGTGTAAACTCAGGTTGTCTATCAGCACGTAAATCTTCATCACGGAAACAACGTGCTATTTGATAATAACGTTCCATACCACCAACCATCAAAAGTTGTTTATAAATTTGAGGTGACTGAGGAAGTGCATAAAACTTGCCTTCATGAACGCGAGAAGGTACCAAATAATCTCTTGCTCCTTCAGGAGTTGTGTTTATTAAAATAGGTGTTTCAACTTCTAAAAATTCGTTGTCATTCAAATTGTTACGAATAGCTTGTACTACTTTGTGTCGCAAGATTAAATTATTTTTAGTTTTTTCGCTTCTCAAGTCCAAATAGCGATATTTCAATCGGATATCTTCACTAACATCATCATTATCCAATATAAAAGGAAGTAATTTTGCTTTGCTCAAAATTTCAACTTCGTCTGGATATATTTCAACTTCGCCGGTTGGGAGTTTATCATTATATGTTTCTTCGGGTCGTTTGGAAACAACGCCTTTAACCTTAATAACATACTCATTTTTCAAGGTTGAAAATACATCATGAACATTTTTGTTGATTTGAGGATCTGCAACCAATTGAAACAAACCACTTCTGTCACGAAGTTCAAGAAAAATGATACCGCCTAAATCTCTAATTGTGGCAACCCAACCGCATAGAGTCATTTCTTTTTTTCGTCTTTTTAAAGTGATTTCACCACAGTTGTTTTGTTTTCATTGATATTTTTAAATTACTCATAATTTTCTCACCTTTTATAATTTATATAGCTTATATTAATATACCAAAAAAGTCTTTAGTGTCAAAGTTAAAACTTAACGTCATTTAACATTCTTAACCGATTTAACGGCCAGAAAATAACAACAGCGCGCCCAATTACTCTATCTTCTTTTAAAAATCCCCAAAACGTGAGTCTTGGGAATTACCGCGATTATCACCAAGAAGGAAATAGTGCCCTTGAGGAACTGTCATTGAATACCAATACATTTCATCGTTGCATTCAATGTAATCAAAATCATTGAGGATATAGTCTTCTTTTAATTCTTTACCGTTTACAACAACTTTATACTTATTGTCTTTAACTTTTTTAACTTCAACCTTATCGCCGCCTTTTGCAACAATACGTTTTATGTATGCAATGTCTTTACAAAAGAACCCTGTCAGACGTTGAAATACTTTTAAAGGTGTGTTTTTCAACTCTGTCATGGGTGGATAAAATACAACAATATCGCCTCGTGTTGGTTTTTATAAAAACGTGTAACTCTTTCAACGAACAGTCTGTCGCCTATTGTTAAAGTCGGCTCCATTGATGATGATGGTATCCAACGTATTTCACCTATAAAAAATCTTATAATGATAACCATTACAACAACAAATACAATAGTTTCGATGCTTTCTTTCAATGCACCTTTGACGTTTTCGCGACTAAAGATTTTTTTCAACATATCTTTTACTTTTCCTTTGATGTTTTATAAAAATACTTTATCACAAAAACATGTTTTGGGCTTAATTTTTAATATATAAAATCATTTTTTATTCTAACTTCAATAGGATATTTTTTGGGGTATTTTAGCATGTCCACCGCGTACAAAACCAAACAATAGCAATGGCCAGATTAGTAACCCTGTAGTCATTAAAACTTTGGGATATGTTTTATCGTTACCTGCAATTTTGTAATATATTTCGCTTGAATGCTTGTTGCCTTTGTTATCATACACCGTGGCTCCAAAAAGCAATATTTCGCCGGCATTGCCTAAAAAACCGTTACTTTTCACATCTGAAACATAAAGCAAGGCATTGGCATCTTTTTTAAATACAATAGTGTTGTCGACTTTTACATCATCGGCTATTTTTGCCTTTAATTTTTTCTCCAGATACAGTGTTTTTGCTTGTTTTGTTTTCTTCAACAGTAATATAAACACTTGTGCCCTCTTTGACTTTTATGGGGGGCACTTACACACATTATTGCATTGAAGTTTATTGTTAATGCTACTAACAATAAACTTACAATTTTGTTAATTTTTTTCATTTTTCACTATCTCTTTTTTGTATATATTTTTATTTTATAATAACATAAAAAAAATTAAATGCAAGAAGTTTTATACATATATTCCGAGTTGCTTGCAAGACTGAATTTTTGGCCTTTTATACCTTAATTTGGTTAATTTCGTTATACGCATTTATAACCTTATTTCTAAGTTGAATTGCCATTTGCATTGATAAATTCGATTTTTCAGCAGCTATCATTACTTCATGAACTGAAATATCATCCCCACGTGCAAATGCAACTTGGGCATTTTCAGCCTCAACTTGAGTGTCATTTAATGATTTGACACTCGTTTCAATTGAACTTCCTACTCCATTCAAAAAACTTTCAACTTGTGATGTTTGTTTTTTTGAAGTTTCATTTCCTAAATCGTTCTCTATTCCGCCATATAATTTTTCATTTGTCTTGTTTGTTAATATATTTTCAAATGATTTATCTTTTCATTTAAATCTATATTATTTAAATTTTTTATTAAAAAGTTCATTAAAGCTGTTAATACTGTTTATGTTGTTAAAATTTATTGACATGTTTTTTTCCTTTAATTATTTTTTTTACCGTTGGTTGGGGCGAAACTAGGTTTGATTGTTTTGCTTTATTGAACAATCTTTTGTTTCGCCAAAGAGAGTATATGCAAAGGTGCTTCGCACCCTTGCAACCCTAGAGAACTGTTCAATTTTGGTTCTTTTTATTTTCAATATCATTTTTTTCATTTTTTTACTCACAATTTGTTGGGGCGAAACTAGGTTTGATTATTTTGATTTATTAAACAATCTTTTGTTTCGCCAGAGAGAGATATATGCAAAGGTGCTTCGCACCCTTGCAACCCTAGAGAACTGTTCAATTTTGCTCTTTTTTATTTTCAATATCATTTTTTTCATTTTTTTACTCACAATTTGTTGGGGCGAAACTAGGTTTGATTATTTTGATTTATTAAACAATCTTTTGTTGTCTTGGATTTCTTTCTAGCTCAAAACACTCCGCCTATCGCCCTTTGGGCTTGTCGGCATCGGTTTTTCGCTCCCCGGGGCATTGCCCGTTCAGCAGCTCCTCTTGTTGACGAAACAAAGTTGAGTCTTACAAGGAGGTCCTCTTTAGAGGAAAATCCGCTTCGCCAAAGAGAGTATATGCAAGGGTGCTTCGCACTTTTGCGCATGCCGGGTCGCTTCCTCGTCTAAAGCTTCGCACGGCTTACGCTGTTTTATATCTTCAATGCCGTTGATATCATGTTTTTGTAGTTTCTGCAATTGTGGCATTTGCTTCATACGCCTTTGATGCTGAAATCATATTCACCATTTCTTCAACTATATTTATATTTGGCAATGTCACAAACCCTCTTCATCCGCATCAGGATGCGATGGGTCATACACCGTTTTATACGGATTTTTTGACTCCTCTATCGTTTGAACCTCTACACCTTTTGCTATTTTATTCTGGTCATAAGATATTCCTCCTCGAAGTGACAAATTCCCACTTTCACTATTAAATCGCACTTGATTAGCCCCACTTGGAAAAGCTATGTCATCTCTCGGTGTCGTTTGATTATCATAAATAGCTTTGAATGTAACCGCTTTTTTGACATAAGGCCAATTGAACCATCATCTTTCCTCGTTGTATTAATGTTCGCCATATTCGCTGCAATCGTATCCATTTTTGTTTTTGTGCGTACATTCCCGAGGCACACGTTTTAAAAATATCAAAACTCATTATAAATATTCACCTCACTCACCTTTTATTACACTTTGAAGCCCTGAAAAACTACGACCTTGAAGTGTTGACAAGATATTATAGCGCATGGCGGCTTCTGTCATATCCATCATCTCTTTTCAAGTATTACATTATTGCCGTTCTCATTATCGTATTTTGACATATCCATTAGCGTTTCAACTTGAAATTGAGAATAATTATCCTCTTGTAAAAAGGCTTTTACGTCCTCTCCATTTGTCTGTTTAAGAAGACTTTCAATTGGTTTATAATTTTGATTTTTTGACAAGTGAGCTATTTGACTGCTTTATCTGTTCTTTTAAACCTTCTTTATTTATTATTTCGTTTAATTTATCTTCAAAAACGACATCTTTTCTTTGGTAATTTGGAGTGTTTACATTTGCAGTATTGGCAGCTATTGCTCTTTGACGTTCATACAAACCGTCTAGTGCCAATTTTGTTATTTCTATTTTATTTGATGATGTAAAATCCATTTTATATTCCTCCTTTTCACATACCCCAATTAAAAGGAACTTTAAAGATTTTTGCTTATTTCATTAATTCAAGTTCAAATACTGTTTCATCATTATTGCTTTTTACAATCCTTAAATCGCCATTTTGTCTTTGCATATTCTCTTTTTGAAACAGCAAGTCCCAAAGCCCAAACCTTGTTTTTTTGTTGTATATCCTTTAATAAAGATCTTTTCAAAATCTTCTTCACTTATAACCTTGCCATTATTTTTTACATTTAACAAAACCATATCATCTTTTTTGCTATGTGTTATGCTTATTTTTTTGTTGTCTGTTTTTTCCAAGCTGTCAATGCTGTTGTTTAACAGATTATACATAACATTTTTTGTTAAAAGCTCATCAAAAATACCGATTTTATTCTTATCTATGTCTATATTTACACTTATGTTATTTTCATCAAATTTATTGCCCATAAAATCAACAATTTCATGCACGAAATTATACAAATTGTGCTCTTTTAAATTTATATCACCTTCATTTTTTATTTTATCAAGCAACATTACCATATCATTAGCTGCTTTTTTAATTGTTGAAATAGTGTTGCAGGCATAATCATTTAAAGCACCGCGCTGTTCTTTTGCTTCATTTTCAAGACGTTTTAAAAGAATTTGCGAATTTAAATTTATTATTGAAATAAAATTATTAACTTCATGAATGCTTTCTTTAAAACTGCTTATTTTCTTTTCCAAATCTCCAAGCTGACTATTTTCAATAGTATTCACCATAAGTTCATTGTTGGCAGTGTTTGTCATTGTTATAATTGAATTTATGGCATCATTCAAATTTTCATTGGCACGACGTTCAGGGGTCAACTTATCCCAATATGACGTAAAGTCAAGATTTGAATTTGACGATATGAATTTTAAAATATCACGAATATTGCGAGAATTTAAAACAATATAACTTTGACAGCTTTCATTTAAATTTAAACCGTCATCAAACCACATAATACAAGAACAATAACGAGAGGCAACAACAATCACAAATTGAAGCTCACCATAAACATCGTTCTTGACAGGGGTTTGGAAAATTAGTTAAATCCTCATTTTCACAAAATGAAAATATATCAGCATTTGCAAACTCTAAACGACGAAGAACGCTTTTTACTTTTGATGTATCATTCATACGGATTAAAACAAGAGATTTTCTTTTATCTTGTATATTTAAAACAGGTGCTAATGTCGATTTTACAACTGAATTAACCGTTTGAAAACTTAATCCTTGAACTTTTTCACCATATATAAAATGTTTTATTTCATTAAGTGCCTGAGCATTCATTTTGTTTATTTTCCCTCAACCAGTCTTATTCACCAAATTAAATTTACAACGCAGCCAAACTTGAATGTTTTTTGCTTGAACAAAAACCATTATTTAATGCATAAAGAACTGCTTGCGTGCGGTCATTGACTTGAAGTTTTTGAAATATATTATTAACATGTGTTTTAACAGTGGTTTCAGAAATAAACAATTTTTGAGCAACACCTTTATAAGTCACACCTTGAGTTAATAACTCTAAAACTTCATTTTCACGCTGTGTCAAGTATGAAAGCAGATTTTCTTCATCACTCACAACAGGCATTTCTTTTGACTTAACCAACTGTTGGAAATAGTCAAAGAATTTTGAAGACAAAGTTTGAGGCAAATAGATTTTGTTTTGTGACACTTCTTCAATAGCATAAATCAACTGCGCGGATGCCATTGTTTTCAATATATAGCCTTTTGCACCAAGTTTCATAGCGCGATATATTAAATCCGGGTCATCATAGCCCGTCAAAGCAATAATATTTACATCTAAATCCAGCTTTGATATTTCAGATATTGTCGATAAACCATCTTTCTCAGGCATATTTATATCCATTAAAACAATGTCCGGATTGTATTTTTTTATAAGACTTATTGCAACAGAGCCGCTTGAAGCTGTTCCAACTACATCAAAATCACTCTCAAGTGTAATAAGCTCTCTAATACCGTTTAAATGGTCAAGATTATCATCAACAATAACCAAACGAGCTTTTTTTCTTAAAAGTAGCATTTCTTCTCATAATATATACTTTCCTCCTTTATCGAAGTGTCTTACCCCTAAATTCACCTTTTCACATTATTGATATTACCTCTTATTAATTTACCTCTCATCAATCCCAAGGAGTAAATTTTGACAATAACAGGTCAATTTCAAGATGTACACCCATTGGCTAAAAGATTGACATCATTGCATTTTACAAAATTTACAATTCTTACTCACTACTTTATTAATATTACTTTATATGTTGGAAATATAATCTTTTCGTAGTAGTTTTAATAGAGTACAAAACCATATCCCTTTGGAGATTTTATAAATTATTATTGAAACATAAAATTAAAATATGAATGAATTAAAAATAAAAGAGTTTATGAAAATCCGGCAAAAAACGATGGCATAAGAATTCTTGTTGACAGACTTTATCCAAGAGGGATAAAAAGGAGCAACTTCATTATGATTTTTGGCTAAAAGATGCTGCTCCATCAACTGAACTTAGAAAATGGTTTAGCCACGATCCATCAAAATTTAGCGAGTTTAAAAAGAATACGAAAAAGAATTGAAATCAAACAAAGAAGTGCAACATATCAAAAATTTGTTAAAAAGAAAACAATGTAACTTTGATTTATGCTGCAAAGGATGAAAAAATCAATCACGCTATTGTTTTAAAAGATTTTATTTTAAATAATTAAGGTTTGTTCTTTTTGTTGAAGAAACTTGTTGTTGTTTTAGACAAATTAATATTAATTTTGTTATATGGCATTGGTTAAAGCATCCCTCCTAGCGTTTCCGAAGAACTATTACTCTTTGTCTACACTCTTTGTTGTGAATTTTCTAGGCGGAATTAATCAAACAAAAATCAATCCACGTTGGTGAATAAAGTCTAAAATCGAACACGCGGTGTCCGTCATATAAACACGTTGGTTGGGGCGAAACTAGGTTTGTTTTTATTTTGAAGTCCTCGGACAGGGGTTACTTTTGTGGAAAAAGTAACCAAAACCGCACCCCCTTGGCACTCACATTCTCACTAAACTCAACACAAACAGCCTTAACTCGTGCTGCGCACTCAAACAGACGGCTGCCTGACGTTGTTTTGTTAAGTGATAATTGTTCGCGCCTGCGTATGGGTTGCATTTATTACTTTCATTCCTAGCCTTTTTTGTTTTCATATTTTTGCAGTCCGTGGAATGTTCACTAATTTGTTTGGCTTCGTTTTCCACATTTTTAGTTGTGAATGTCCAAAGGGGATACAGGGGGGACGGCGAAGCCGTCCCCTGTATAATATAAAATCCGCCGTGGCTAGATGGCTTCACGGAAGTGAAGACAGTATGTCTTGGATTACGCAGCGTTCGGAACTATGCAACTCCGTTTCACAATTTTTACAAAATTGTTCCACTCCGTTCAGTTCCTCACAATCAGGCAAAGCCAACTGCGAATCCGCTGCCTCAGGCGGAAAAAACAAAAAATGTTTCGTAAAAAGTATTAATTGGACTTCAACGCTTTAATCAAACTAAAGTCAACACACACTGGTGAATGCACACATCAGTTGTCGCACGATAGCCCGTCATATAAAAACTAAAACAAAAAATGTTTAGTATAAAGCTATAATTGAACTTAACACTATAATTAAACAAAAATCAATCCACGTTTGTGGATGGAATCAAAAATTGAACGCGCGGTAGCCCGTCATATAAAAACACTTGCCAAAAAAGGAAATTTATTTTTAATATCAATATATAAGAAAAATAGAAAAAAGGAGATACAACAATTAATAATTATCAAAATAATGGTCGAGACAAGGGTGTGCCAATAAATGAAAGAATACAGTCAAAAGAAGTTAGATTAATAGATGATAGTGGTCATAACCATGGAGTGGTAGCCACTTCAAAGGCTTTGAACTTGGCACGAGAAAAGGACTTAGACTTAGTTGTAGTGTCTCCAGGACAAGAACCTCCTGTTGCCAAAATCATGGATTATGGCAAATATAAGTATGAAACTGAGAAAAGGGCAAAAGAAGCAAGAAAAAAACAACATACCGTTGAGGTTAAAGAGGTTAAAATACGTTATAAAATAGACATCCACGATTATAATGTGCGAATAAAAAATATCCGCAAGTTTATTGAGGCCG
Source organism: Candidatus Melainabacteria bacterium (assembly GCA_022009935.1). Taxonomy (GTDB): domain Bacteria; phylum Cyanobacteriota; class Vampirovibrionia; order Gastranaerophilales; family Gastranaerophilaceae; genus UMGS1477. Next base: position 826,137 of record CP091731.1, read on the forward strand.
GAAACAAAGTAAAAGTAGCTGTTATGCTTCGCGGTCGTGAAATGCAGCATAGCAAACTTGCTTTTGACCTTGCAAACCGCTTCATTGAAGATCTTAAAATGACCCAATTGTTGTAGAAAACAACCGTCAATGGATGGACGAAATGTTGTGTTGATTTTTGCTCCACAAACTTAAACGTCAGATTGTAATTACAAAAAAAAGAAAAAGAGTGAAAACAAAGTGGTATCAAATATATTAACATCAACAGTTATTGGCTTGGATGCATATAAAATACTTGTTGAGACAGATACAAATAATTCACTTCCTGGGGTAACTATTGTTGGATTGCCTGATGCTGCCGTGTCAGAAGCAAAAGAACGAGTAAGAAGTGCTATAAAAAATTCAGGGTTCACTTTTCCCACAAAAAAATTATTATAAACCTTGCCCCTGCTGACATCCGAAAAGAAGGCACAAACTATGATTTACCCATTGCTATTGGTATTTTAGCTAAAGATGGACTGATAAATGAAGAAGATTTGAAAAATACAGCATTCATTGGCGAGTTGTCACTTGACGGTTCTATACGTCCTGTAAACGGAATTTTGCCTATTGTAAGCGGGTTGAAAGAGTTAAATATCGACAAAAATTTTTGTGCCATTTGAAAACAGAATTGAAGCCGCGATAATCAACAATGTTAAAATCTATCCCGTCAAAACTTTGAGCGAAGTTGTATATAATTTTATGAAAGGTCATTTGAATTATAAGCCGGTTGAACCTTTTAAAATAGACATTCAAAGCTATATCAATGAACTGAAAGAGAATGATAATGAACTTACAAGCTATGACTTTAAAGATGTAAAAGGTCAAACAATGGCGAAAAAGGCAATGGAAATAGCAGCTGCAGGCGGACATAATTTGCTTATGGTAGGCTCTCGGGGTCAGGCAAGACCTTGTTGTCAAAATGCTTCAATTCCATTTTGCCACCCTTAACTTTAGAAGAAGCTATTGAGTTGACAAAATATACTCTGTTTCAGGCTTGCTTCATCGTGACAAACCACTGATTTATAAACGTCCATTTCGAGCTGTTCATCACCTCGCATCGTCTGTAGGGATTATTGGGGGTGGCTCTAATCCTAAACCCGGAGAAATTACGCTTGCACATCGTGGTGTATTGTTTTTGGATGAAATAGTTGAATTTCAAGAAATGTTTTGGAAGTTTTAAGACAACCGCTTGAAGATGGCGAAGTTACTATATCAAGGGCACAAACAAGTGTTAAATATCCAAGTGATTTTATGCTTCTTGCTGCTATGAACCCTTGCCCTTGCGGTTTTTAGGTGATAAAGAAAAAAATGTACTTGCGGTGAATACCAAATAAAAAAATATCGCTCAAGATTGTCAGGTGCTGCTTGATAGAATTGACCTTCAAATTGAAGTTCCTCGTTTGACTGTTGAGGAACTTACTAATTATAATGATACACAAGCAGAATCATCAAGTGAAATAAAAAAACGTGTTATAAAAGCACGCGAAATTCAAGCAGCAAGGTATAAAAGGTTATGGAATTTTGACAAATTCGCAGTTGACTCCCAAACTTGTGAAGAAGTTTTGTAAGATGACTGAGGATTGTGAGCCTGTGTTAAAAATGGCTATTTCAAAATTTCAACTTTCAGGAAGAGCCTACGACCGACTTTTTAAAAATAACAAGAACAATTGCTGATTTGGCAAATGATGATATAATAAGTTCAAAACACATCGCACAGGCTCTTCAGTTTAGGAACTTTATTTATAATGATAATTAAACAATCTTTTTTTAACGAAGATACAATAGCAATCGTGAAAAAAGCTTTTGGGATGTTATTTGTGCCGAAGAAAGGAAAACGGTGAAATTTTACGTGGGAAAATTGTTGAAACAGAAGCCTATACACAAAACGATCCCGCTTCTCATTCTTTTTTGTGGGATAACTAAACGTTCAATCACAATGTATCAAAAGCCGGAACTGCCTATGTTTATATGACTTATGGGATGTATCATTGCATAAACGTGGTGACAGAAAAAGAAGGTGTTGGCTGTGCTGTTTTAATTCGTGCGTTGGAACCCGTTAATGAAAACACCGATTTGAAAACAAAAGGCCTGGGCTTTTTATGCAAAGCTTTTGAAATTAATAAAACTTTAAACGGAGTAGATTTACTTGACAAAACGTCACCACTTTGGCTTGAATATTCCGATAAAACAACTGAAGAAAATGAAATTGTTGCGACAACTCGCATTGGGATAAAAAAGCATCCGACTACCCTTGGCGGTTTTATATTCGCAACAATAAATTCATTTCCAAAAAATAATTTTGTTTACAAATTATTCATTTGTTTGGTTATTATCGTAAAGTGACGCTTGTTTTGTTTCAGGCTCATCACTTGTTTTTTGATTTGTATTTTCACCATTTAAAAAAGCTTTTTCAAGTTCATCACAAGCGGATTCATCAGGGTCAACGATTTTGTTAATACCGGCAACTTTGGTCATTGTCATCAAGGCTTTGGATTTTTAACACCTGTAGCCGGACGTCCCTGACGAGAAATGTCACTTGCTTTGATACGTGTCACTATGCCATTTGCTGTCACAACCATAATTTCATCATTTTCAGCAACAATTGTCAAAGCAACAAGACGTGATTTTGAAGTTTTGAACTTAGTAGCTATCAAGCCCAAACCACCACGATTTTGAGGTCTGAATTCCGACAACTTTGAACGTTTACCAAAACCATCTGATGTTACAACAAGTAAATCCGCATCATAATCGCGTGGAACAATGTCACAGCCGATAATAGTATCCCCGCTTCTTAATTTCATAGAGTTTACACCTCTTGCACTTCTGCCTAAAGGTCGTAAATCGCTAATTGCAAATCTTATAGCCATACCGGAAGATGTTCCGATTAAGACTTCTTCGTTGTCTTTTGCTTCTTTAACCCAACACAAACAATCCTCATCTTCCAAACCGATTGCAATTATACCGTTGCGGCGGATGGATTTAAATGTATCAAGCGATATGCGTTTAATATAGCCCCTTTTTTGTAAGCATTATAAGGTTTTTGTCTTCATCAAAGCTTGAAACAGGAACAACCGCTGTAATTTGTTCATCTTGCTCAATAGGAAGAAGGTTAATGACAGGTAAACCTTTTGCCTGACGTGAGCCTTCAGGGGAAATCGTATACGTTTAAGCTGTAGCATACACCTTTTGAACTGAAGAACAACACTTTATCATGCATTTTTGCGGTGAAGAAATGTTCAACATCATCGTTTTCTTTTGTTTTTCATACCGCCTTTACCGCGACAAGCACGATTTTGCCGCTCAAATGTATCCAAAGATATACGTTTTAAGTATCCTTGACGTGTTATAAATACAGCCATTGGTACATTTGGTGTCAAATCTTCAATGGTTATTTCGTTTGCCTCGGGCAATATTTGAGTGCGGCGTTCATCGCCATATTTTTCTTTATCTTCTTTTAATTCGTCTTTTATTATATTTAAAACTTTTTGTCTATCAGCAAGAATTGCTTCATATTCTGCTATTTTACGTTTCAATTCTTCATATTCTTCTTTAATTTTGCTTTGTTCCAAGCCTGTCAATTTTCTCAATTGCATTTCTAAAATAGCATTTGCTTGGTCAACATCAAGCCCAAAACGTGACATCAAACCAACACGAGCTTCTTCTGTAGTTTTTGATTTTTTGATTAATTCAATAACTTCATCCAAGTTTTGAAGGGCAATCATCAAGCCTGCCAATATATGAGCACGCATTTTGGCTTTTTTCAAGAAGAAAATTGTTCTTCTTGTAATAATTTCAACACGGTGTTCAACAAATTCATTCAATACTTCATACAGATTTAGAAGTCTTGGTTGTTTGCCCACAAGAGCAAGCATATTCACACCAAATGAAGCAGAAAGTTGAGTAAATTTAAACAAATTATTTTTAACAACATCAGGTTTTGCATCACGTTTTAATTCAATAACCACTCTCATACCATCTCGGTCTGATTCGTCGCGTAAGTCTGATATTCCGTCTATTTTTTTATCACGCACTAATTCTGCAATTTTTTCAATCAATTGTGCTTTTATTAACCTGATAGGGAAGTTCTGTAACAATAATTGCAGTTCTGGCTTGTCTTCCGTTGCCCCCGGGATTTCTTCAATATTTGCAACAGCTTGCATTTTTATTGAGCCACGTCCTGTTTCATAAGCTTTTTTAATGTCATTTAATCCGATGATTGTTGCAGCAGTGGGGAAATCAGGTCCTTTTATGTGCTGCATAAGTCCGTCAACAAGTAATATTAGGGTTGTCAATCAAAGCGATTGTTCCATCAACTATTTCACAAACGTTGTGTGGTGGGATATTTGTAGCCATACCAACCGCAATTCCTGAAACACCGTTTAAAAGGAGCATTGGAAGCCGTACAGGCAAAACGGTAGGCTCTGCCAATGAACCGTCAAAGTTTGGTACAAAGTCAACAGTTTCACAGTCAATATCTGCAAGCATGGAGTTGTAATTTTGTTCATACGAGCTTCTGTATAACGCATAGCTGCGGCGCTGTCTCCGTCAACTGAACCAAAATTCCCATGACCGTCAATTGTTTGGTATCTTGTCGCAAAATCTTGAGCCATACGCACTAACGCTTCATATACCGAAGAATCACCGTGTGGGTGATATTTACCTAGAACTTCCCCGACTATTCTTGCACATTTTTATACGGCTTATCAGGTGTCATACCAAGTTCATTCATAGCAAACAGAATACGTCTGTGAACAGGTTTTAACCCGTCTCGCACATCAGGCAGCGCACGACCGACTATAACCGACATAGCATAGTCTATATATGAACGTTTCATCTCGTCACGGATATTAACAGGTAATATTTTACCGTCTTCAAAGAGATTTTGTTGACTCAATTTTTCTCTCCCATTAAATTTATATTTTTTACTTCTTACTATATTTTAGCATAAATAAAAGTTTTAAAGCAAATAAGAATAATTGTTATTCGGCAACAACTTCAATAAACTCTTCGTCAATGTTGTCAATGTGCCATTTTTGAATTACTTCACCCGGCAATAACAAAGGCGATGCAGGCGGATATGGAATAACGGCACTTTTCGAAACACACCCCAACGCTTCTATCAATGGTTTCTCCACACCATGCAAAAAGCTTTGCCATAAAAGGTGTATACTTCATAATCGGATAAACTTGTTTTTCCCGTTCAATTTCGCAATCTTTTGGTTTTGGTTTCATTCTCGATATTTTTTTAAGTGCACCATAAAGTTTATTTAATTTTCTCGAAGTTGTGCCTATTCCACAAACAAACAAAATACTTTTTCATTTGCCAATTCATCTTCAATGTTAAACCTGTTTAGCAAAATGTCAGATATTTCAAAACCGGAAAAACCGTCTATTTTAATTAAAATCTTAGTTATATCATTGTTTTGTGAATATATATGAACATTTTTTAATTTTAAAAGTCGTTTTTTAAACCGTTCAACATCGTCAACTAAAGTGGCTATTTTTGCCTTTCCTTTTTCGAGTTTAAAAATCCACAGTTGCTTCAATAGAAGCCAACATGGGATATGAAGGTGAACTTGTTGTTATCAAATCTAAAGATTTTTTGAACATCATTAATATCAATATTTGACTCAAAACCGACATGAAGCAAAGCCGTTGGATTGACTCCGCCTGCTGTTTTGTGAAGTGACTGTATGCAAAAATCTGCTTGAACATCAACAGCTGAAGTGCCTATTGTTTTATCAAATTTGTATAAAGCTCCATGGGCTTCATCCACAATCAGATACACGTTTTTTTTCGCGTGCAATTCTTGCTATTTTTTCAACATCACACAAAGCTCCATAATAGCTTGGTGAGGTTATTATTATGGCTTTTATGTCAGGATGAAGTTCAAGGACTTGCTCTATAATGTTTGGATTTACATATTCATAAATGCCCCAATCTTCATTATAATTTGGCATAACCCAAATTGGCAAAGCGTTTGTCAGAACAAGACCTGAATAAACCGACTTGTGACAATTCCTTGCAACCAAAACTTTATCATAAGGTCTTAAAACCGTAAGCATTGAAGCGACAACACCTGATGTTGACCCGTTTGTTAAATAAAAAGTAGCTTTTGTTCCGTAAACTTCGCTTGCGTTTTCCTGTGAATGTATAAGCTGCTTTGACGGGCCTTCAAAATTTTTTATACCCTCAATCTCAGAAACATCACAATTGTAAAAAAGAATTTCCCAAAATTTCACTCATTTTAGGAATTGTAAAACTTCCCATGTGATGTGATGGAGTTGTAAAATAACTGCGTCTTCTGAAACGACTTGTTTTTTTTTTTTATTTTTTTTAATAAATTTACTAATCCCATTTTTTTTTTTTTCATTCGTTGAAATTAAAATATTCTTTAAGTATAATTTTAATACATTTTTAATTTTATTAACCAATCAATTTTGCACATAATATATCAGGTGGAAAAAAAGCATGGATATAAATCAAGTATATCATAAAATAGACAAATTTAGAAATCAAATAAAAAAATACAATGAAGCATACTATCAAAAGGACTCTCCTCTTGTTGACGATGCAACTTTTGACAAGCTTTATCGTGAATTAAAAGAGCTTGAAGAAAAATACCCTGATTATAAACCGGAAGAAAAGCTCACAAATAAAGTTTCAGGCGAAAGGTCAAAAAATTCAAGGAACACAAACACACATATCGTCTTTATTCGCTTGACAATTCAAACAATCTTGAGGAGCTTAGAAAATGGGTTGAAAAAAACGGTTAAAGATTTAGGCGAAACAAGAAAGGTAAGTTTTGTTGCAGAATTGAAAATCGACGGGCTTGCCTGTGCTTTGACTTATAAAACGGACAGCTTGAAATAGGCTCAACACGAGGCGATGGCTTTGTTGGTGAAGATATTACCAAAAACTTGTTAACAATAACCGATATTCCTCACAAACTTCCACAACCTCTTGACATCGATGTTCGCGGTGAAGTCTATATGCCCATTTCTTCATTTGAAAAACTAAATGAACAACAGACCTTAAACAACGAAAAACTTTTTTGCAAACCCACGCAACGCAGCAAGCGGTTCTTTAAGACAACTTAATAGTGAAATAACAAAAAAAGAAACCTCAAATTTTTCTCGTATGCTGCAATCATTGAAAGTCAAAACGATATAAAAACACACTATGAAACGTTGGATTTGCTTCAATCTCTTGGTTTTTCTGTCAACAGTAACAAAAAACTTTGCAAAAATGTTGAAGAAATTATCGAATTTTGCAATTTTTGGGAAAATGAAAGATTTAAGCTTGATTATGCAACTGACGGCATTGTTATTAAAGTGAACGAGCTTAATTTTGAAGAAGATTTGGGCTATACTTCTCGAGCTCCAAAGTGGGCAACTGCTTATAAATTTCCACCTGAAAAAGTTTGGACAAAACTTGTGAATATTGAATACAATATTGGCAAAACCGGTGCAATTACTCTTGTTGCAATTATGCAGCCTGTTTCATTGGGTGGAACAATTGTGAAACGTGCAAGTTTGCATAATTTTGATGAAATAAAACGGCTTGATTTGGCAATTGGCGATAAAGTTCTTGTAAAAAAAGCTGCCGAAATTATTCCAAAAGTTGTCGAGGCAAAACATACTGATGATATGAAACCTATTAAGTTGCCCCAAAAGTGTCCTTCTTGCGATTCTCTCTTGAATAAACCTGAAAACGAGGTGAATTTTTATTGCTCCAACATTCTTTGTCCTTCTCAAATTGTTGCTAAACTTGAATTTTTTGCTTCTAAAAGCGGAATGGACATTGATGGCATGGGCTCTCAAATTGTCAGACAACTTTATAATTTAGGACTTATTAAAACCTTTGATGATTTTTACAAGCTTGAATATGATGACTTTTTGAAATTAAACCTGGTTAAAGAAAAAACAGCGACAAATTTGTTAAATGCAATTAACAAAAGTAAAAACACAACTCTTGCGAAATTTTTAACAGCCTTAAGCATTAAACATGTCGGTAAAGAAACGGCTTTGCTTATCTCAAACGATTTCAACACACTCGAGAAACTTGAAAATGCTACATTTGAACAACTTGCACAAATCCAAGGAATTGGTGAAAAAAATTGCAAAAAGTGTTTATGAATGGTTTAAAACGAACACAATTTGAATATTGTAAAAGATATGTTACAATTAGGTGTAACATTTGAGGAAATTAATAACGCTCAAATTTCAGATAAATTCAAAGACAAAACATTTGTCATAACAGGGACATTAAGTCAAAAACGCAGCTATTATGAAGAAAAATAAAAACAAAACGGTGGCAAAGTGTCATCACAGGTGAGCAAAAATACCTCCTATGTTTTATGCGGAGAAAATCCCGGGTCAAAATATGACAAAGCTTTAAATTTATGATGTTATAATATTAAACGAAGATGAATTTAATAACATGCTTTAAAATAATTTACACAAATGAGATAAAAAAGGGTTAAAGAAAAACAGATGAAAGTTATAAAAATAAACGGTTTGCGAGGTGTAATATTTGTAATATTTTGTCTATGTTGCCTTGTGACGGGATTTGTATTTTTCCCATCTTGGGCTTTGCATGCACATTTGGAACGCAATTGCCAACTATTTTTACCAAATGCCCGAAATGGAACTTATCCATGGCATTTTGTTGTAGGCTATAATAGCACTTTCATTGTACGTTACACACACAAACAAATCTTTTGTTGACTTTCAAAAGTAACCATAAAAGATGACAAATTTATGGAAAGTCTTATGAAAAAAATACAAGATGAAAATCAACAAGCAGCTTTTAAATGAAAATTTAACAAAAAATGAAGCAGACAATATTCAAAAACAGTAAAATAGAAAAACAAGAGGATTGAAAAATGAAAAAAACACTCGTTGCACTGGGTACTTTAAGCATACTATTAACCGGATGTGCTTTTTCAAGTTCTGTAGTCAATGTTGCAAATGGAATACTTTCAACATATAGCGAAGTTGAAAAAGAATTCATGCCTGATTATGCAAATATTTCAATTTCTGTTGAAACAACTGATAAAAACTCATTAAAAGCAAGTGAAGAAAACAAAATAAAAAACAAAAAATTATTAATGCAATAAATGCAAAACTAAACACTCAAAATGGAGACAAAATCAGCACTGCAAATTTTGTTGTTTATCCAAATTACAACAACAATGGACGTAACATTGTTTCATACACTTGCCGTAACAGCATCAATATTAAGTTAAAAGACCTTGAAAAAACAGGCTCAATAATCGATTTGGCTATAAATAACGGTGCTTCAAAAAATAAACAATGTGACTTTTGACATTGAAAACGAACAAAATATGTGTAATGAATTGTTGCCATCTGCTTTAAACAACACAAAAATCAGAGCAGGTGTAATTGCAAAAGGATTGAATCTTCAAATTTCAGGGGTCAGCAAAGTCAATTCAAATTGCTATGTTCAAAGCCCATCAAATTATGCAACATACGCAAATGCAAAAATGGCAAGAACTATGTCAATGGGGGCAAGCGCTGACAGTGTGGAAAGTGCAAGCAACAGCACTCCTATTGAACCTAAAGCAATAAAAGTGCGTGCAAGCGTTAACGTTGACTATAAAATAAAATAATTTAAGGAGGAATATGAAGGAACAAGTTGCAGCTTTTTATATTAAGCCAAGAAAAACTGTTGAAAATATAAGTTGTTACGATGTTCCTTTGTTTGAACCTCAAAATTGCGATTTTAAGCTTGATTCAAATGAAAATTGTTTTGAATTCTTCAAAGAAAGTTCTTGAAGGTCTTAAAACTTTGAATGAAAAAGATATTTTTTATTATCCTTTTTATGGAAAAACAATTGAAGCTTTTGCAAAATTTTATAACGTTGATAAGGATAATATTCTTCTTACAAACGGCGCTGATGAAGCCATCGCAACGGTTTTTAACACGTATTTATCCTGTGATAATTCGGTTTTAACAGTTACTCCCACTTTTTCAATGCCAAAAATCTACACACAAATTGTTGGGGCAAATTATATTGAAATTCCCTATACAAAAAATGGGAATTTCCGCTTGATGATTTTTTAAAACAACTAAAAACAAATCAGGATATCAAAATTGTGCATTTGACAACACCAAACAACCCGACAGGCAATGTCATTTGTCCTAACACGATGGAACAGATTTTGACACATTCTAAAGACAAGCTTGTTGTCATTGATGAAACGTATGCAAACTATTGCGAAACAAGTTATCTTGATTTAATAAAGAAATATAATAATGTTATTGTAATAAAATCGATGTCAAAAGATTTTGCACTTGCAGCTTTGCGCTTGGGTGTTGTTTTTTCTAACGCTCACAACATTTTAAATCTAAAAAAAGTAATAAGCCCGTATTCAGTCAACTCCATTGCCGCAAAAGCTGCTATATGTGCTTTAAACGACTCACAGCATTTCTATGATGTTAAAAACAGAATTAATTCAATTAAAACCAAACTGTTTGAATTGCTTAAAACTTGCGGATTTGTTCCTTATAAAAGTTATGCTAATTTTCTTTTGTGTGATTTTGGCGAAAAAGCACAATTTGTTTATCAAAAATTAAAAAACAACAATATTCTTGTCAAAAAATTTGAAAATGAAACTTTGAAAAATAATATTCGCATCACAATCCCAAATGAAATTGGCTTTGAAAAATAAACAACTTATAAAAACAAAACCGACAGTTGTTTTCGACATGGACGGAGTTTTAATAGATGTGTCAAACTCATATAAAACTGCAATAAAACAAACTTATCAGCATTTTGTTGGTGTTCAACTTGATGAAGATGAGATAATTAAAAGCCAAAAACACCGGCAATCTCAACAACGACTGGGATTTGACTCAACATTTAATAAAAAATGCAGGGCTTGACATATCTTTAGATGACATAATTGAAAAATTTCAATCTATATATTGGGATAAAGGCAAAGGAGTTATAAACAACGAAACTTTGCTCATTTCACCAAAAGTGTTAGAAGAATTGTCAAAAGAATACCATATTGCTTTATTTACAGGTCGTCCAAAAATAGAAGCAAATCATTCATTGAAACATTTTAATATTGACCAATATTTTGATTTGAAAATTACTATGGATGATTTGCCCTATCATAAACAAAAAGCCTGATATTTTAGGTTTGACCAAAATATATAATCAAATAATGACAAATAAATTATTCTATTTAGGTGATAGTACTGCTGATATAATATGTGCAAAAAAATTCAATCAAAGTTATGATTATTGTTGCACATCGCTTGGTGTAAATACCTATAACAATAAAGATCTCCTTTTTTGATTATGGGGCAGATGAAGTGTTAAACAATGCAAATGAAATATTAGAATATTTGAAAAGTAATCCTGAAAGTGAGTATTAGTAAAATGGCAAGACAAGTTGAAAAAATCCGCAAAACAAACGAAACAGAAATCAAAGTAAAAATGAACCTTGACGGCAATGGTGTCGGAACGATACAAACACCAATTCGTTTTTTAATCACATGCTTGAACAAGTTGTTTTAAGAAGCGGAATTGACTTGGAAATTGAAGCACAATCACTTGATGACAACCAGCATCATCTTGTTGAAGATGTTGGAATTACTCTTGGAAATACTATTTTAGAAGCGTTAGGTGACAAGAGAGGAATAAACAGATATGGAAGCGTTATTTTGCCGATGGATGAAGCTTTATCTCTTGTTGCAATTGATTTTTTCAGGTCGAGCGTTCTTTAAATCAAATGTTGAAATAAAACAAAACAAAACAGATGATTTTGAAACTGTTCTTCTTCCTCATTTTTTTCAAAGTTTCGCTTCTTCTTCTTTATCAACATTACACATAAAAACAATTGAGGGGCAAGACCCGCATCATATTATTGAAAGCATTTTTAAAGCTTTTGGCGAAGCTTTGAAAATTGCTATAAAAATAAACAAAGAAAATATAGACAAAATTTCATCAACAAAAGGAGTATTATAGAATATGAGAGCATTAGTTTTTAATAATAAATTAGAATTAAAACAAAATTTTGAAAAACCAACGCCAAAAAGAGAATGAAGCCTTAATTAAAGTGAAGCTTGTTGGGATTTGTAACACTGATTATGAAATAACAAAAGGGTATATGGGGTATAACGGCATATTGGGGCATGAGTTTGTTGGAGTGGTTGAAGAAATAAACGGCGAAGACAAAAGCTTGCTTGGAAAAAGAGTTGTTGGTGAAATAAATTTAGGTTGCAAAAATTGTGACTATTGTGCAAAAGGTCTTGAACGACACTGCCCAAACAGGCAAACTTTGGGAATTTTTAACAAAGACGGCTGTTTTGCGGATTATGTTACATTACCTTTGAGCAATTTGCTTGAAGTGAATGAAAAAATAAACGATGAAACTGCTGTTTTTGTTGAACCTTTGGCTGCGGCTTTGGAAATTTTAGAACAATTGCATATTAAACCTTATGAAAAGGTTTGTGTGTTGGGTGATGGCAAATTGGGACTTATTACAGCTCTTGCTTTAAATGCTTCAAATGTTGATGTGACCTTGGTTGGCAAACACCAAAATAAACTTGATATAGCAAAAGAACAAAATGTTAAAACAATGCTTTTGGAAAACCTAAAAACAAGAAGACAACAAATCCTTTGATGTTGTTGTTGAAGCAACAGGACGAGTAAGTGGGTTTGAAACTTCGTTGAATCTTGTTAAACCTCGTGGTGTTTTGGTTTTAAAAAGCACCATTGCAACCGGAAAAGAATTGAACCTTGCACCAATTGTCATTGATGAGATAACAGTTCTTGGTTCTCGTTGCGGTCAATTTGCCCCTGCTTTAAGACTTATGGAAAAAAATGTTATTGACTTTTCAAAACTTATTTCAGCTAAACTTAGTTTTGACGATGCCATTTTAGGTTTTGAAAAAACAAGGAAAAAAACACAATAAAAATTCTTTTGGAGATGTAAATTATGTTTGGAACAACTAAAGGCAACAGGCTTCACATTGGCGTTTTCGGCAGACGAAACGTTGGAAAGTCAAGTTTATTAAACAAACTTACCGGTCAAAAATGTCAATAGTATCTGACACTTTAGGCACAACAACCGACCCTATTGAAAAATCAATGGAGCTTTTTGCCTTTTGGGACCTTGCTTGTTTATTGATACAGCCGGAATTGATGACGTTGGAAGCTTGGGACAATTAAGAATAAAAAAAACACTAGATGTTCTTCAAAGAACTGATTTTGCAATTCTTGTCACTGATTTTAACGGTTTTGGTGAATTTGAAATTGAATTGTGCAAAATGTTTGATAAGCAGAAAATACCATATTTTGTAGTTATCAACAAATGCGATATTCAAAAACCAACAAAAGATGTAATCAATAAAGTAGAAGAATATGCAAAAAAATCCATTGTGCATAAGTTGTGAAAAAGATGAAAACATAACTTCTTTATTGAAATCGAAAATTATTGAAAATGTGCCTGATGATTTAATTCCAACAACAAATGTTCTTGAAGGAACAGTTTTTGAAGATGATGATGTTGTTCTTGTTGTTCCAATTGACAAGGAAGCTCCAAAAGGACGAATTATCTTGCCACATATCCAAACAATAAGAAGTATACTTGATTTAAACGCAAAGGCTCATGTTGTAAAAGAAACTCAGCTAAAAGAATTGCTGGATGATTTAAAAGAAAAAACAAAATTGTAATAACCGACAGCCAAGCGTTCAAAGAAGTTTCTCAAGTTGTACCAAAAAATATTCCCCTCACTTCGTTTTCAATTCTTTTTGCACGTAATAAAGGTGATTTGACAACTTTTTACCAAGGTGCAAATAAAATAGACAACCTTAAAGACAACGACAACATCTTAATTTACGAAAGTTGCACACACCATCCCATAAAAGACGATATAGCAAGGGAAAAAAATACCTAAGTGGTTAAAACAATACACAGGAAAAAATTTGAATTTTGATTATCATGTTTGCAAAAGGTTTTGAAGACAACATCTCAAAATATTCCCTTATTATTCAATGTGGTGGTTGATGACAAACAAAAAAGAGATATTAAGTCGCATAAGCAAAGCAAATGAACTTAATATCCCAATTACAAATTATGGTCTTGTTATTGCAAAGTGTTTAAATATTTTTAAACCGTGCAATTGAACCATTTGTTGATGAAACTTTAAACAATTAATGTTGTCCTGAAACAGGATACTCATAAACACCACCATAACTGGCTACTTTAATTTTGTCCGGTGCAACTAAGCCAATACTTGGCAATTCATAGCCTACATATTTGGGAGAATTTGATTTTTCACTATTGGGATTTAATAATTTTACTTCTTTATATTCATATAAAGAAATTCTGTTTTTATCGTACTCACTTTTGTGTATTTTGAAATTTGAGGTTTGATTAAACCTTTTGCTTTATGTTCGTACATAGGAAACTTCACACTCTTGTTTACAAAATTGCCAACTGAAGAAATATTGTTCATCTTTTAACCCTTTCATAAAATACTAAACCTAAACTATAATACTACAAAAATAAAAATGCTACACTATATATTTTCCAAAAACTATTTTTTTATTTAATTTCTTTTAAAAACTAAAAAATTACACCATATTTTACACAAAAGTCTGTTTTAAAATCCGAACATTATGAAGTATAATATAAAGTATATGACAATACTTGAAGTTAAAAATTTAAATATGGGTTTTAATGTCGATGAAAAAATTTTATCCTGTTTTGAAGGATGTAAATTTTAGTTTAAATTCGGTAAAATCCATGCTATAGTTGGTGAATCAGGAAGTGGCAAAACAATAAGTTGTATGTCTATACTAAAACTTTTACCATCCAACAGCAAAATAACAAGTGGGGAAATTATTTACAACAACAAAAATTTGCTAAAACTCACTGAGAAAGAAATAAGAAACTATCGTGGCCGAGAAATTGCTTTAATCCCCAAGACCCTATGACATCACTAAATCCTTTGTATACGATTTTTTGACCAACTCTTTGAAGTTGTAAATATACACTATAAAATGAACAAAACTGAAGCAAAAGATTTCATTATTGATACATTAAAAAAGTGAATATTTCAAACCCTGAAGAACGTTTAAACAACTATCCGCATCAACTTTCAGGCGGTATGAAACAAAGGATAATTATTGCCTGTGCCTTGCTGGGTAAAGCTAAAATAATAATAGCTGATGAGCCTACAACCGCTTTGGATGTAACAATTCAAGCTCAAATTATGCAGCTTTTATTGAAGCTTAAAACGAAAATAATGTTTCGATTATTTTTATAACACACGATTTAGCTCTCGTTTCTCAATATTGTGATGAAGTTTCGGTTATGTATAATGGACAAATTGTCGAAAATGCAAATGCCAAAGATTTGTTCAATTCGCCAAAACATCCGTACACAAAAGCTTTAATCGAGTCTATCCCTTCTGTAACTGATGACAAAAAAAATAGAGCCGATTTATGGTAACGTTCCTTCAATATATGACAAAATAAAAGGTTGTCCTTTTCATTTAAGGTGTAAATACTGTTTTAATCCTTGTAAAACTTTAAATCCTAATTTTAAAAAGTTGACAATCATATAGTTAGATGCCACTTGTATTCAAATTTAGATGCTTAAATTTTTTGTGTTCTTTTTTTTGACAACCGCACTTAGGCTCAATGTGTATGAGAATATCAGTATCGCCAAGTTTTTTTGCAATAAGTGTTTCAAGTTCATCACAAACAAGATGGCTTTGATGAATTGTGCAATTATCATTCATCAATAGAGTAAGCTCAATCATCTTTGTAAGCCCGTTTTTGCGTGTTCGCATTGTTTTTAGCTCGATAAACTCATTGTTATAGCTGTTGATAATATTTTCAATAATTTTTAAATCTGATTTATTTAAACTTGTGTCAAGCAAATTCAAGGATGAATTTTTTGCTGTTTTAAATCCCATTTCGATTATAAACACAGAAACCAAAAGTGCAATAATAGGGTCGAGTATCCACAAATTTGTAAACTTTATTGCAATTAAACTTAGGAAAATTCCGCCTGATGTGAGTATATCAGTGTGCAAATGTTTTGCATCAGCCATAATAGCAATGGATTTAGTTTTTTTGCCGATTTTCATTAAATATGCACTTACAAAGATATTAACAACACTTGAAACCAACATAACAATAATGCCCAAGTTGACATTAATTGAGTCGATTTTGTGAAAAATAATTTTTGAACACGCTTCATAGATGATATAAATGCCTGCAAAATAATTAAAAGACCTTCAATAAGTCCGGCAAGGTCTTCATATTTTTGATGTCCGAACTGATGGTCAACATCCGGTGGCAACTTGGATTTTTGAACCGACATAAAAGCAATAAAAGAAGCACACAAATCACTTAACGAATGAACAGCTTCTGAAATGATACTTATTGAGCTGCTTAAATATCCTGCAACAAATTTTATCAAAATCAAAAAACAGTTTGATGTAACTGAAACTAAAGCTGCAATCTTTTTTTATTCATCTTTAAAATCAAGGATACTTCCTTTATTTTCATCATCGTTTGAATAAGCATCCAAAAGTTTAGCCTTGCTTTTCAAATCTGACAACTCAGCTTGAACTTTTCCTTTCAATTCTTCAAGTCTTTGAATATTTTCCAACTCAAGTTTTCGAATTGGCAAAGTTAATTCCACCATTTCTTGGCTTTCAAAAAGTTCTTTGGGGACTTTTTTAACAAGTTCATTAATTTTAGCAATAATATTATCTTTAACTTTTAAAACAGACATTACTTCATTATAGTCTTCTTTATCAATAAATTCCTTAACTTTCTGCGATAATTTATACAGATTAGAATATGCATCTTTTAATTTAATATAATCTTGATTTTCCATCAGATGTGAACTCCTTTACGCTTCATAATATTCATTTTGAGTTTCTTGTGAAGAAAGTTTTCTTCTTCTCTTTTTTAATAATAGCTTGTTTCCAAGTATCACGCAAGCCTCTTAAATGTTCCAATACTTCGTCAACAGGTTCTATTTCTTTTTTTATGTTTGCTTGAACCAAACGTCGATTGAAATAATTATATAACGCATATAAATTATTAGCCAATTCCCCACCTATTTCCATATCCAAGGTGTCTCTTAGTTCTGAAATGATATTTTGTGCTTTTATTAAATTATTATGTGTTAATTCTATATCTTTATTTTGAATGCCAATTTTCGCTTGATTTAAAAATTTTATAGCGCCATCATAGAGCAAAATTAATATTTGCTCAGGAGATGATGTTTCAATTTGATTTTTTAAGTATGGATTCATATAATTTAAATTTTCCTATTAACTAGCATACTTGTTGGGATTTTCAGGTGTTTAATAATATCACTTAAACGTTCAATATTTAATGTAGCGACAATATTATTGTTAATTTTATCAACAATTTCAACTGTTTGACCATCTTCATTTAGATGAATTTGCAAATCATCTTTGTCATATTTTTGAAATATTTTGCTAAGTTCACTATTTGGCAATTCACTTTCAAGTTCATCAAAAGCTTGATTTTGATTGTCTTCATCAGTATATTCATAAGATATGATAAGTTTTTCTTCATTTTCGTTTTCCTCAAAAGTTTTTCGTTTGATAGCTTTTTTTTTTGGGATTCGTCAACATCCTTAATCATCTTTTTTTGTTCAATTAAAGCAATTTGTTTTGCTTCATCAGTTAATGCACTTGATGATTTGTCATTTGAAATATTTAAACTATACCGATTAATACCGTCCATTATAAATACATTATAACTTATTTTTTATATTTAACAACTACATATAAAAATAACTTCTTCGCTTAGTATATTTGCAAGACTTTTATTAATATAATTACAGATTTTTCCATTTTGCATATATATTGAATTAAGTATTTTTATGTTTCTAAAGCTACAAAATTCAAAGAAATCTTCAACAGTGAGCAAATGAATGTTTGGTGTATTATACCATTCATAAGGTAGCATTTTGGATTTTGGCATTTTACCTTTGAAAAACAAGTAAAATCGAACTTTATAATATGCGAAATTAGGAAAACTGATTATAACTTTTTTTGCAACTCTAAGCATTTCACGGATTACAAAATCAGGCTTTTGAACGCTTTGTAATGTTTGATTTAAAATCGCATAATCAAATTGCTTATCTTCAAACATACTAAGCCCCTCATCAAGGTTGCCTTGAATGACTGACAAACCTTTTTCAAGGCTTTTAATCACAGAATGTTGATTAATTTCAATGCCTAAGCCACTGCATTTTTTTCATCAATCAACATTTTAAGCAATGTTCCTTCGCCCGTTCCTAAATCAAGTATGGAGCTGTTTGGCTTAACAATATCTACAATTTTTTTATAATTTAATTTATTCTTTTTTTCCTAGCATATATTAAATTATAATGTATAATATTTTTTTAACAATATTTTTCTTACAAGTAATATTGTTTAGTTTTTCAATACTTTTGATTTCTTAACTCATTTAAAAACTCTCTTACTTCTTTTTCCTGTTTTTTTCAGTGTAGCTTTCTCTTTCTTTTTAGATAATATTCTTTATTATATTCTTTTATTTTGTCTTTGTGGTTATTATAATGTTTTTTTACTCTTAGTCTATTTCCAAATGCATTAATAATATTCTTCTCTTCTTTTTTCCATCCTCATATTCTACTTGGATTATAAATTTTCCAACTGTTTCGCCAAATGTTTTTAATTCTTGCATAATTTTAATGCATATTGAATTTATAAAAGTTGTAAAGCCTTTCTTGTTTGCTATATTAAAATCGTTTTTATTTCCAAACATCTTTTTATTTTCGTTTGCTTCTTTTGCAATTGTTCAAATGTGTCAGATTTTTTCATTTTTTGCACAATCGACAAACGCTCTATATCACCAAGATTTGGGTTTGTTGTTCTAATTTCATTTATAAAACTTTGGACACTGTCTGTTTTTTCTCACTCCAAAGGTTGGGTGTTTTTTTGTTGCACTAAAGTTTTGATTACTAATTTGCATTTTTTCCTCAAAAATATTCTACATTTTATAGTGTAGCAAAAGAAAAGATTGTGTCAAATGTTATACAAATTTTTCTTCAAGTAAAAACCCTTTTATAATTTTAGTTTGGGCTTCAAATTCCAAAAAAAAAGCATCTATGACCGCAAGGCGAGTCTATTTCACAAAATGACACATTTTTATTTGTTTTAACAAGTGCATTCACAATTTCTTTTGATTGATTTGTAGTAAACAACCAATCACTTGAAAAAGAAATAACCAAAAATTTTGCTTTTGAATTTTTAAAAGCATCGCTTAATGTACCATATTTATATGTTAAATCAAAATAATCAACGGCTTTTGTTATATATAAATATGAGTTTGCATCAAATCTATTTACAAAACTTTGCCCCTGATAATGAAGATAGCTTTCGACTTGGAAATCTGAGTGAAAATCAAAATTTCTGACACCTGCTATAGTTCTATCTTCTGTGTTTTTTGTTAAAACCGACGTCCAAATTTATTTTTCATAGCCTCTTCACACAAATATGTTATGTGACCGACCATCCTTGCAATAGAAAGTCCTTTTTCAGGGTGTTCCTTATCATAATAATCACCATTATTAAAATTTTCATCACTTAAAATGGCATTGCGACTCACGGCATTAAAAGCAATAGCTTGAGGGCTTAATTTTGAAGTTGAGGCAATAATAATACAACCTTTAACCATCTCAGGATACATAATTGCCCAGCTTTGTGCCATCATACCACCCATTGACCCCCTGCCACTATCAATTTTTTTATCCCAAGATAATCAATCAATTCTTTTTGGAGTCTAACTGCATCTTCAATTGTATAAATAGGAAAGCTTAAACCATACGGTTTGTTTGTTTTGGGATTTATTGAAGAAGATTCCTGTAGTTCCTTTACAACCACCCAATATATTTGAACAAATAACAAAATATTTATCAGTGTCAAAAGCCTTGCCACTTCCTATCATTTCATTCCACCAACCGGGTTTTTTGTCCGTTTCTTTTGTTATAAAATGCAGCATGGGCATCGCCAGTTAGGGCATGAAATACTAATATTACATTATCTTTAGAGAAATTTAGTTTGCCATAAGTTTCGTATGCTATGTTGACATTCTCAAGTACTTCACCGGACTCCAACTCAAAAGGGTGGTTTATTGTGTAATTTTGTAATGAAACTATTTTTTATTTTCAATTGTATTATTCATAGTTTATATTCCCAAATATAAATTTGTCCGCAATACTTGCAAACAGCATGGTTATTCATAAAAGATAAATCAGGCTTGAAAGTATATCCATTTACCTCAATAATAATGTTGCCATTTTTGTCATAATGATAAGAATATTCTTTGTTCCCACGATAATTTTCATCAAACATAAGCTCAAATTTATCAACTGATTTACAATTTTTACAAATAAACATTATTTACTAAATCTCCTAAAAATAATGTCATTGCTATATCACGAATTGGTAAAGTATAACCGGCAACAATAAGTGAAACAAATGATTTAAAAATATATTTTGATAACATAAGAGAATCAATATGTATATTTATACTTTCAATTGAGTTCAACAAATCATTAATTTGTCCGATTGGAAGTTTTATTATATAAGCCTCAATAAAGTTAACAAAAAACTATCCCAATTTGCCCAGATAAATCCCCAATGAATTATATCAGGCAAAAGTAAATAACACATTACAAACATAAAAATAAAAGTAAAAATGCAATGAAAAACCTTCCCTTGACAACTTCAAAACTTTTTTGAAATATGATTAAAAATATTTAAATTTTCATTTAAAGCAAAGCTTTGAATAATAAAAAGCCAAATAAATAAACGTGATAATGCCGCCAATTATAAAAAAATAAAGAGCCTAACGACACTATAAGTGATGTAATTAAAATAAGCACTAAATATGACGTAATATGACGAGATATAATCTCATTGTGAGTTTTCATATCAGAAATTGTGCCATCTTTTGCTTTGAGATTTACACTCATTGAACATATAGCCCCAATTGCTATTAAATAGTCATAAAAGGCTTTAATAAAAATTAAAATCCCGGAAGCGTAATCAAGGTCAACGTCAAAAACGCAAACTGAACATTTTGGAATATCGGGTATCGATATTTAATAACCTCAAAATTACAAGAGAAAAAATAAGAAGAAACAAAAATAAGTACAATTCCAAAAACTTGACCTAAAACAGGAAAAGTCATATATTTTAAAAACTTGTCCAAGTTTATAAAATAAAGCTTTACACTTTCACAAATAATTGAAAAAACAAGTCCTATGTTGCTTTGTGTGCTTTCAATTATTTCATTTTTTATTTTTCTTATTGTTTTTTTACTTTTTTCTTCATAATTTATCCATTGCCTATTAAAAATAATTATATCATGCACAATGATTCTTGCGATAGCCCGTCATAAAAAACACTTGTCAAAAAAAATATTTGTATTATATTATTTCTTATAAACAAATAAATATATAAGATATGCCCTTGTGGCGGAATCGGTAGACGCGTTGGACTTAAAATCCAATGGGGCTAATTACCTCGTACCAGTTCAAGTCTGGTCAAGGGCACCACTTAAAAAGACTCAGTTTTTGGGTCTTTTTTGTTTTTGAAATTTATAACTATTAATTAAGCCTTATTCAAATTGAATTACTGCAATTTCTGGCACACAATTAAACCGAATAGGTAAAATGCTAGTGCCAATTCCTTTTGTAACAAACATCTTCTTATCTTTTTCGACAATTAAACCTTGAGAGTATTTATCTCCATAGTTTGACGGAACAATTAGTGCACCCAGTAATGGCAATCTAACTTGACCTCCATCTGTACATGTCCTGCTAGTGTAATATTTACATCTTTTGGCACTTTTGGAAAGATATCCGGGGAATGGGTTAATAAAATTGTGGGACGTTGGATCGCCTTTAAAGCACGATTAATATTCGGTGTTCTTGTTGTTAAATCTTCAACTCCGGCTAAATAAATAATTTTACCATTAATATTAACCTTTTCGTTTGAATTTGTAAGGATTTTTTATGTCATTTTCCTTGAGATTTTTTGCTATGTCTTCACCATCAAACCAACAGTCGTGATTTCCCAAAACACTATAAAAACCATATTTTGACTTAACATTTTTAAGTTCTTTTGCTATGTCAAATATGGGCATTGTCATATTTGGTTTGTGTCCTGAAATATAATCTCCAACTGACAATACCAAATCTGCATTTTGTGCATTAATAAGGCTTACAACTTTTTCTAATCTTTTTTGTTGATTAGGTTTAATATGAAAATCTCCAACTAAAACAACTTTTATTCCTGCTAATTCAGAATCTTTGATATTAACGTTTTTAACTAAAAGCATATTTGGTTCCACACAAAAACTGTAAAACCATAAAAATAATATTATAATTATTAATATCTTTTTTTTCATATAAATAATGTAACATACAATTTCTATACTTTGAAAGGTTAAAAATATCTTTTGGAAAAATTATTAAACTATGCCCAACTTGAACTTATCACACAAATATGGTAACGATAAGTTCAAAAATTTGGGACTATAAAATAATAAACTTTTTATTTCAATCACATTACGTGGCTAAATAATTAAATTTTATCACTAAATTCTATTTTTATATAATTTCTTTTTATTTCTTCTTGAAATGATGATGGTAAATTGTCAAACTCTTTTATATCTATTAAAAATGGAATATTGCTTTCATATAAAAGCTTATTTAACTCGTATAAATGCTTATTGGGATCATTAAAATTTTTTATGACCAGGTCTAAATCACTTCCCGAATGGCAATCGTTTGTTAATCTGCTTCCGTAGACTCAAATTTCAGCATTAGGGCAATATTTTTTAAATATATTTTTTAATTCATTCAAATATTTTTGTTTTACGTTAAGCATTTTCAATAACTTTCTTTAAATTTTTCACATCAATTAAAAAAGTATCTATTAATTTTAGTGTTTCTTGTGCAAAAGCCTGACCATAATCGTGAACTGTGCTGTTTCTATTATCACGGTATTTAAACCATCTTTCGGTTTCTTTCTCGTTTATTAAAGCGTGTTTATGAGCATGTCTGAATATATCTTTAAAACCAACATATCAACAGCCCTTTTAGATGCAAAATATGGATTAAGCTTTTTTCTTTAACAATTTACCACTTTGTTCCAAGGCAATTTCAAAACCTTTAAGTAATGAATTTCGATATAATTCATACTCAATTGTGCCTTCATTTGTTTGCCTTAACATTTCATATGATTTTTTCAACAGTGGCAATGCATTTTCCTAAATATTCGGTATTAATTTTTGGCATTCAATCATCTCCTTTAATTACTTTAACATAAATTTAAAATAATTAAAAATGGTTAATTTTTTAAAAATGTTTAAAAAAGTTTTAAAATGAAGATATGAAGAAAATATTTTTTGAATTGGAGGCAGTTTATATGATTGACTTAAACCAACTAACACAAAGAGCACAAAATATAGTTTTTCAAGCCCAACAACTTATGCTTGAAAACAACAATTCCCAAATTGATGATGAACATATTCTTATGAGCATTTTAAACGATGAAGACGATATATCAAAAGAATATGCAAAAGATTTAAAGATGAATGACCAGTTTAAATCTAAACTTCAAAATTTGATAGATAAAAAGCCTAAAGTTTCACAAATGATGAACTCTCAACAGTTGTATTTGTCGCAAAATACAATAAATTTGCTTGAAAATGCAAAAAATGAAGCCGAAAAACTTCACGATTCATTTATAAGTGTTGAACATTTATTACTTGCATTAACTCAAACAACCAATGGCGATTTGCTTGGTTTGATTAATAATTCAAATATAACGAAGGACAAAATTTTAAGCATAATGAAAAAAGTTAGGGGGAACAATAAAAGTGGATTCACAAAATGCAGAAGAAAAATATAAAGCCTTGGAAAAATATTCAACAGATTTAACAGAAATGGCAAGAAGAGGCAAGCTTGACCCTGTCATTGGTCGAGATGAAGAAGTTCGACGTATTATCCAAGTGTTAAACCGCAAAACCAAAAACAACCCTGTATTAATTGGTGAACCGGGGGTAGGTAAAACAGCAATTGTCGAAGGGCTTGCTCAAAGAATAATTCGTGGTGATGTCCCTGAAAGCATAAAACATACAAAACTCATCTCTCTTGATTTAGGAGCACTTGTTGCAGGTGCTAAATTCCGTGGTGAGTTTGAAGAACGGTTAAAAAAGTGTATTAAAAGAAGTAGAAAAAATCAAATGGTGAAATAATCATGTTTATTGACGAACTTCATTTGGTGGTTGGTGCAGGCAATCAAGAAGGTTCTATGGATGCCGGAAACTTATTAAAACCATTGCTTGCCCGTGGTGCTTTAAGATGTATTGGTGCCACAACCATCAATGAATATCGAAAATATATTGAAAAAGATCCTGCTTTGGAACGTCGTTTTCAACCCCTCATGGGGGGCGAAACCCAAGGGGGAAAAAAATATCTTTTTTTTGGGGGGTAAAAAAAAAAAATAAAAAAACCATAAAATAAAGTAAAAAAAATATTTTTAATTTTTACCGCAAAACACCCAAAAAACTATATAAAAAAAACAGGTTCCCCCGAAAAAACCAAAATTTTAAATAAAAAAACCACCTCCTTCTTGTTTTAATATTAAAATTAAAACAACCCCAAGCAAAAAAAATAAAACAAAAAAAAAACCAAAAAAAAAAAAAAAGGACCCAAAAAAAAAAAAAAAAATAAAAAAAAAAAAAAAAAAAAAAAACCAAAAACCTTAATAAAATAATAAAATAAAAAAAAAAAAAATTAAAATAAAAAAAAAAAAAAAACAAGAAAAAAAGAAAAAAAAAAAAAAAATCCAAAAAAAAAAAAAAAAAAAAAAAAAAAAAAAAAAAAAAAAAAAAAAAAAAAAAAAAACCCCAAAAAAAAAACAAAAAAAAAATATGTAGAAAAAAAAAAAAAAAAAAAAAAAAAAAAAAAAAAAAAAAAAAAAAAAAAAGAAAAAAAAAAAAAAACAAAAAAAAAAAAAAAAAAAAAAAAAAAAAAAAACAAAAAGAAAAAAAAAAAAGAAAAAAAAAAACAAAAAAATAAAAAAAAAAAAAAAAAAAAAAAGAAAAAAAAAAAAAAAAAAAAAAAAATAAAAACAATAAAAAAAAAGAAAAAAAAAAAACCCACAAACTCAATCAAAAACCAACTTCCCCCGCCCGGCCCCCAAAAAAAAAAACCAAAAACCCAAAAAATCAAAATTTTTTTTTTAAAAAAAAAAGAAAAAATAAAAAAAAACAAAAAAAAAAAAAATAAAAAAAAAAAAAATAAAAAGGAAAGAAAAAAAAAATAATAAAAAAAAAAAAAAAAAAAAAAAAAAAGAAGCGCAAATCTGGAGGGGCCCCCCCAGGCTATGTTGGTCATGAAGACGGCGGTCAACTTACTGAAGCCGTAAGAAGAAAACCATATTCTGTTGTTTTGTTTGATGAAATTGAAAAAGCACATCCAGATGTGTTTAACATTCTTCTTCAAATTTTGGAAGATGGAAGATTAACCGATAGTCATGGAAAAACAGTGTCATTCCAAAACACAATTATCATTTTAACAAGCAACTGTGGTGTTGATGAACTTCCTAACAGTACAAAGCAATTAGGGTTTAATGCCTCAGATGAAATTAAAAATGAAGAGACAGAAAATGAAATTTTAATGAATGCTTTAAAGCGTAAATTTAAGCCAGAATTTTTAAATCGTATTGATGTTCATACCGCCATCAATAGCTGCTGAAACACAATCTACAGCCATAAATGCTTTGGATAAAACACCACCAAGTCTAAAAGCTTTTGTGGCTGTGGCTGTCTTTGAAGCATTTTTTCCTGCTTTTTTTTCCTGCTTTTTTCCTGCTTTTTTAGAACTTGCTCCAAGTGTTTCGTCAGCTACTTTTTCAACACCATCTGCCAGCGGATCCATCAACTTGACACCTTTGTCATCTAAATCAACACTATTTGCAATTGCAGTGGCAACATTATCTACAGATGAAGATTTTATCGTTTTGCCGGATCATCTTTAGTTTTGAATATTTGCCACCAATGTTCTTTTTTTGCCTGCGTTATACCTTTTTATCTTCACATCATTATTAAGCGTATCAACAATACCGCCTTTTGCTGTTTGTCTTAAGGATTTTGCATTCTCTGCTAAGTCTTTTGCTTTATCTGCTGCGTCTTTTGCTTTTTTTAAGTCTTCTGTTGTTGTTTGTACTGTTTTTTGTGCTTCTGTTGCTTTACTTGCTAAATCGTTTGCTTCTTTTTTTTTTTCTGCTTTTTAGTTGTATCTGTTATTTTATTTGCTGCTTCTTGTGCTTTTTGTGCTGCGTCTTGTAGTTTTTTGCTTTTGCTTTTGCTGCGTCTTGTGCTTTTGAGCGTTTCTATATTTTTTTGCTTCCGTCTTTGCTTTTGCTTTGGCTTTTTTAGTTCTTCTAAGTCGGAGGCAGTATCATAAACCTTTTCTGATTTGTTTTTTGCGTCTTGTGCTTTTTTTGCTGCTTCTGCTTTTGTTTCGAAATAATCATTAAATACTTTTAGTTCTTTATTTAAATATTTGTCACATTCTTCTTTAATATTTTTTTAATATTTTTTAACTCTGGTGTTAATGAGGTTTGATCATTTGTAACCCAAAGTTTATTTAAAAATTTATCTATGTCTTCCACAAGGTCACTTTCAGATGATAAGCATTTCTTAATTTCTTTCAAATCTTCCTCCAAAGATATTTTTTTATTTAGATCAAAGGCGTTTAATATGTTATCTAGTTTATCCATTTGATTTTTTTTAACCAACTTTTGAGCTGTTTTTATATCGGACTTATCAACAAACGTTAACTTGGTTAATTTTTCTATTACTGCTTTATCTGCTTTATTATCCACATCAAAATTTTTAAGCACTGTTTCTATTTCGTCTTCGATTTTCTTAAGTTCTGCTGCTTTTTCTGCTGCTGCTTTTACTGCTGCCTCTCTTGCTGCTTCTTGTGCAGCATTTTTCAACACTTTTGTTGTTGATTTTTCGACAATAGAGTTTGCTGCATACTTTGACCATACATATAAGCCTGTTTGAGCAACCAGTTCTGTTGTCGCGCCACCAACAAAGTACCAACCTTGATTTTCGTTATATTTTACGTTTATACCACCAAAAGCTAAATCAAGAAATGAAATTGTCGCATTTAATGCTTTTTGTTTCTCAATACGCTCTTTATCTCCCATAATGGTGTATGTTTCCTCTACATACGTATTAATCTTTGCAGCCATTGCATTACCTACTTTTTGCGCGGTAAGTTGCTCGTCCGCTTGCTTATCCACTGTTTTTGCAGTCGGTAATGTGCCTTTTGTGTGCCCAATATTGCAAGATTTTTTTGAACCGTTGAATCTTGCAAAAACCAAATAATATTTCACCTGACACCTTTTCTGTGCATAAGATTGTAAGAAACTCTAATGCCTCATCATACGTATGCTTGCCATTCGGTTTTCCTTTTTCATCAAACATTGCATTAAAATCAGCAACATATCCTTTAACCGCTGTATCAAAAACACTTTGCTCTAAATTCGCTTCCATTGTTGACTCAAGTGAGACACTTGTTGATGAACTTAACTTAGTTAAGGCATCGGCAGCATTTACTTGTGGCAAATTGCTATAACTTCCTCCATCTTCGGGAAATGTTCGTTTCGTCTTATCATAAACATTATCTCTATCTTCAAGACTTAAATACATCCAATATTCATCAGAATTATTGTATTTATAAGTCATAATTTTTTCAAAACTTATAATTTGACTTGTTGAGCTTTGAATTCCGTTATCATCTGTATATGAAAGAGTATCTCCATATTGTTCTTGAAGTGAAGAAGTATATGTTTTTACTTGCTCCAAAAAACCGGGGCTTAATTTTTCTATTAATTCAAGTTCACTTAAACCCAATTGTTGTAACAAAACAAGAGTATTTAAATAATTTTGTTGACTCGGTGAATTTAAATATTTTTCAAATTGTTTTATCTTGCCATTAAGTTTTGATAATGAACTCTCCTGTCCTATTGTAATTTTGCCATCATTATCAACACTTCCCCCAAAGATTCTATAATTAATTTATAGTATTCTTGCTCATCCTTGTCTGTTGACATTTGAGATATATTTTTATAATAAAATTGATTTTTTTTAGTCTCACCATTAACTATTGTTGAATCATCCGAAGCTTCAATTTGGTTTAAGTATGCATCAAGCGTTTGTCCGTCTTTTGTTTTTATATCACTGCCCAAATAACTTAAAACGGCATTGTTTCTTGTTTCATACCCCTTTTTTGATTTGTCTGCTTTTATCATTTTAAAGTCAGTTTCCATATCAAAATTAATATCATTTTTTGTGATATCTCTTAAATCGATCAGGTATGCTTTAGAAAATTCATCAGGGTCAAAACACAACAGCCGTCCGTCTTCAAGTTCAACAACAGACTCTTTTGTAAACATATCCCCACTATTATACTGTTTAAAACTATTGGCAAAGGCTTCAATTCTTTCATCTTTTTCAAGCAAATAAGTTTTAAAATCAAGCTTTGAATCACTATACCGCCAATCTTTATAAACGGTATACATGTTCTTTTTGTTGATAAACTTACAGTATCTAAACCCATTTTTAGCCTTAAATTAACCTTGTAATATATTTATATTCGGCTAATTAAATATAAAACTTTAGGATTTGTTATGTTTCTTTACATGTTTTACATTTCTTAATAATTTATACTAATTGCTGAAAGCGGGTGTTTATGTTACCATATACTTATGAATGAGTATTTTAAAGAAAAAATAAGTTGGTATAAAATGTATGCTGTATTTCTTCTTGCTGCTTTATCAGGTGTTGTAGCTTGGGTTTTTAATAACAAAACAACAGCATCAAATAATGATATAATTATTGCTCTTTTATCTTTAATATTCTTGTGTATTTTGCTTTTAGGTATTGAATTGAGAGTGAGACATTATTTTAAAAGCATTAAAAACGGAGAAAAATAAATATGAAAATATTTTTTATTGATTTAATTATCCTATTAACGATATTTACAATTTTTGGCACAATATTAAGTTCTTTAATAAGTGATTGGTTGGATGACAAAAAACTTGAAAAAATATGAAAGAGAATAAATCATGAAAAACTGGGACGAATATTTTTTAGAAATAGCAAAAACGGTTTCGAGCCGTTCAAATTGTATTCGAGCACAAGTGGGTGCGGTTATTGTTGATAAAAACCACACTATAAAATCTACAGGATACAATGGCACACCAAGTAAAGTTGTTTCGTGCAGAGAACTTGGGTTTTGTTATCGACAAGCAAATAACATCCCGTCCGGAACAAAATATGAAACCTGCAGAAGCATTCATGCTGAACAAAATGCCATTATTCAAGCAGGAATGGACAAATGCAAGGATGCAACTATGTATATTTGGGGACATAATTTTATTTGTATCTTATGCAAACGGTTTATTGTTCAATCCGGTATAAAAAATGTCGTACTTCAAAAGGATGAAAACTCACCTGTTGTCAAATGTACGGTTGAAGATTTAATTAATGAACTTTCTAATACTGCTTTAACTTTATGATAAATATTGCTTTAATACCTATTGACAACCGCCCCGTCTGTTATGATTTGATTTATGATACTTTGTCAATTGATAAAAATATAAATGTTTTAATGCCTCCCATTGAGTTGTTGGGCGATTTAAAAAGATAGCAAAAATTGATGCTATTTTTGATTGGCTTAAAAATATTAAAAATATTGATATTGTTATTGTATCACTTGATACTATTGCCTATGGTGGACTTGTAAGTTCAAGGCGTGTTAATGATGACTTTTTAATTATTAAAAGTCGAATTGATAAATTTATTCAAATAGTAAAAAGACACAATGCCAAAATTTATGCATTTTCTAGTATTATGCGTATTTCAAATAACAATATAAATGAAGAAGAAAAAGATTATTGGAATAAATATGGCAAACTTATTTTCAAATACTCTCAAACTATACACAAACTTACAATGGACAATAATCCTATCTTAAAAACAAAACTTGATAATCTAAAAAACAAATTCCAAAATATATTATTAATGATTATTTAAAAACACGTCTACGGAATTTTAGGATTAATAAATATTATTTAAATCTACAAAAAAATAACATATTCAACACTTTTATTTTTTCACTTGATGATTGCAGTCAATATGGATTAAATATTTTTGAAGCCATAAAATTGAAAGAAAAAAGCAACCTTTATCAAAATGTTTATATTAAAACAGGGGCAGATGAAATACCTTTTATTCTTCTTTCAAAAGCATATATTGACATTATAAACCAAAAGCGAAAGTTAAAAATTTCAATAAGATACGCAAACAATAATTCCATCGATAAAATTTCAAAATATGAGGATAAATCAGTTTGCAAATCTATTTCAGATGCAATAGTTTTTTCAGGATGTGAAATCGCAAAGGAAAATGAAAATTTTGATCTTATCTTATTTGTAAACAATTTCACAAATGAACAAGGTGAGCTTGTTATGGATGTTTTCGAGCCAAGCTCTGAGTTTAAAATTGAGGTTAATAAAACAAACAAACCTTTTTTTGTTGTAGACATCCTAAATGCCAATGGTGCCGATTTTGATTTTGTAAAGAATAATAAAGATATTTTTAATCAAGAAAACTTTTTTGGGTTATAGTGCTTGGAATACAACATCAAATGCAATGGGTTCAGCTTTGGCTTGTGCTATAATAACTTACCTTGCAAAAAATAGAAATAATTCAATCTTCAAAAAATTCAAGCAACAAGACTTCTTGATGATTGGATATATCAAAGTTATTTAAGACAAAAATTAAGAATTGATAATAAGAATTTAAATAATGAATTATTAAGCAAGCGTATGGAAAAATACCATAATATTGTTGAAAATATGCTAGAATATAAAATATCAAGCGTTAATTATGAATATCCTTGGAATAGATTTTTTGAAATTCGTGTAAATATAGGCTCAAAATGATAAATTTGTATACTTATGAGACAGTTATCGGATATATAACGTTATATGAAGAGTTTAATTTGCTTACAAAACTTTGTTTTGGAAAATTTGAACCTTTTTCAAACCAAGAAAGATATAATGAAACACTTACGTTAAAACAAGCATATTGCGAACTTACTGAA
The DNA here is from genome assembly GCA_022009935.1 of Candidatus Melainabacteria bacterium. Taxonomy (GTDB): domain Bacteria; phylum Cyanobacteriota; class Vampirovibrionia; order Gastranaerophilales; family Gastranaerophilaceae; genus UMGS1477. The sequence goes on from CP091731.1 coordinate 857,426, forward strand.
TATTTTAATAAAAAACGTACATCATTTACTATAAAGTTTAATTTAAAAGGAACATCTTTTCAAAAAGTGTTTGGAATGAGTTGTTAAAAATTCCATACGGTCAAACGAGAAGTTATTGTGATATAGCAAAAAACATTAACAATCCTCTTGCTTATCGAGCTGTCGGACTTGCAAATAACAAAAACCCGATTCCAATAATTATCCCCTGTCATAGAGTAATAGGTAAAAATGGAAATTTAACAGGTTATCGGGACGGATTAAACTTGAAAGAATTTTTACTTAACCTTGAAAAATAATCACAATAAATTTATAATTATAAAAACAATCGAGTAAATATTAAGGAATTTTATGAAAAAAAACAGTAAGTTATTTTTTATTATTAACTATTTTATTTTTTGGATTATCTACAACAACTTTTGCGCAACAACAAAATTATGGTTATGACATTTACGAAATGGAAAATCAACAAAAAAAACTTTAAGGATTCAAAAGGGAGCTTTTCTAAATGCTATAAACCAACGTGAAATTTCGACACAAACTGCAGATGAGGGTGATATCGTAACTTTTTAAATCCACAAACTATGTATATTGATGATGAAATAGTATTACCGGCAAGTGCAATATTTGTTGGCAAAATTACTACCGTTCGTGAACCTGTTCAGGGAACAAATGGTGTGTTAAAAATAAACATTTTTAAAGTTATTTTTCCTGATAACACCGAACATCCAATGGATGGATACGTTGGCAACAAAGATGACCAAATTATAGGTGGAGAAATGACAGCTCCTTTATATTATGACAAAGTTCCTCATTATCCATCCGGTTGGAATAGAGGTGTCCTTCAATTTTGCCCAACCAACGTATATCAACATGGCAAACATACAGTTATTAAAACCGGAAAGAAGTAACCATCCTTTTAAGGCAAGATTTTAATTTATAAACCACAGAGTTGTCGAGTTCTGAACTTGGTTTTAGTGAGAATGTGGCTTGATTATTTATCAAATTCAAGCAAAGATTCTTTCATAATGGAGCATATAACATTCATTTCTTTGTCATTTTTTAAATTATCTTTAGTTACAGTTATATCGTAGTAATTATCTTTATATATTATATTCAAAGTTAGTATTGCCTAGTTGAAACTCCGTATCAGAATTCTTTGAACCTTTTATACGAACATGGACAAATTGCTTATTAGGTTTGAAAGAAATAAAAACTTTAGATTTTTTATAATAAAAACAATTTGTAGAAAAAATTTTATCAAAATTTTTGTAAGTACAAATCTAAATATAAATAGAAAAATTATAATTAATTCCGAATTTTTAGAGCACTTGCTCGTAGTAAGGTCTTTGTAAAATTAAAAAAAGAAAATGGAATATTTGACAATAATTCAAATCTGTCAATATAGGTGAACGCTAAAACAATAGAGGGACTTAATATTTATAGTTACCTTTAGATGATTTAGAGAAAAAACAACAAGATTATGAAATTGCTTGTTTTGAAATATATAATAAATTTTATCCGTGGATATTTGGCTCAAGTTTATTAATGGGCTTAGTTGCTGTAGCGATTATATTTATAGTTTCAATAACTTTAATATTTTAACAGGACTTCATATTTTTTTTAATTAAATTTTGCCTAAAAATTTATTACACATAAAAACTTAAAATATATCGTTGTTATTTTTTTTCGACACTATCTCGGAGCAAAATTTCAAATGTCTCATTTCAGAACGTAATCACATTAAACTACATCTAGATCTAGTTTTTTACCTTTTGAATTATTAAAGTTTAAAAATCAAGCACTAAAAAGCCACGCTATCCGTGGCTTATTAAATGGTACCCCGGACACGATTCGAACGTGCGACGCCTTCCTTAGGACGGAAGCGCTCTATCCAGCTGAGCTACCGAGGCAAATATATTTTTATAATAATCTTAAAAGCGGCGGCTGTCAATTAAATAATTGACAGCCGCCGCTTTTTATTCAACGTATTTATTAAACAATACAAAATAAATACGTATCTTATTCCCGAGGAACAACATATTTACAAGTTGATGATAACCCTAGTAAAGTCAATCCTGAGAAAATAAAATCAACGCTCAATAGCAAACCAACCGTCACCAAAGCACTGAATGGCAAACTTGCCAAGATTATTGCAGCCAACATAAATTGAATTAGTGAAACAACAACTGACAACCACCAATAATTGAGCAAATCTCGATTTTGAACAGCAAAATTTAAAGAATTTATCCCCTCAAGAATAAAGTACGTTGCTAGAATTATCGTCAACAAGAACATGTTGATCATTGGGTGAATTGTTAATATTACACCTGCTGAAATCATAAGAATTCCGATAATTATTGATAATACAGGTTTTGATAAAAAGTTTCTGTTTATAATTGAGTTAACAAATTTATACAACCCGCCTATAAATAATAAAATGCTTATGATTAAACCAGCGGCATAACTTGTAACCATGGGCATAAATAGCATTAATATTCCAAGTATGGTAAAAATTATTCCCTCAGCAACAAAGAAACTCAAACATTTTGAATAGTTACTTTTATACACTTTTTTATCCTTTCCTTTATTTTAGAGTCGATATTTTATTAATATGCTATTTTTCTGACAAAAACATTAACAAAAGTCTAACTTTTATTAATTTAAACATTTATATGATTATACTTTTTATTTAAATACTGTGCCAATTTGGACAAAACAAAACAAATAATAAAATAGGTAAATAAAGTGAAAAGCATTATTATAAAATCTTTTCTTGTGATTTCTGAGATTATTTCAGAAGCTCTTGTCAATTCCACAAGTCCTATAACAGAAACAAGTGATGTATCTTTGATAAGCGAAGCAAACTGTGCAATCCAAGAGGGCAGAGATTTCGCAAGCACAACCGGAAGAACAATGTATTTAATAGTTTGCAAAGTTGAAAACCCTAAAGATTTTGCATCCCAGATCTGTTGTCTGTCTATATTTTCCATCCCGCTTCTTACTATTTCTGCTATATATGCACTTGTAAACAATGTCAAAGATATTAATGCCGTTTGCATTTCCACAGAATTTAACCCCTAAATAAGAAGTTACGTTATAAGTGTTGAATAAATAAGGTGAGATTGTATAGTGTATAAATACAATATACAAAATAAGTGGAATTGACCGTGTTAGTTCAATAAAGCAAGCACAAAGAAAACTTATGACAGGTATCTTGAAAAAGCGCACAACCCCAAGAATAATACCAAGCAGAAGACTAAAAATAATACTATAAAAAGATAAAATAATTGTTACTTTAAACCCGTTTAAAAGAAATGGCATATTACTAATTAAATCATTCATGCAATTGCTACCTCTTTATATTTTATTTTTAAATAAAAATTTAGAATATGAGTAAATATTAAAACAATCCCTGTTAAACTTGTGTACAAAACAAGACAAACCGTAAAATATTCGATAATTCTAAAATCATCAGCTATTTTTTGATAACTTACGTAGAAAATATCACTGACAGCAATAAAGCTTAAAAGAGAGGAATTTTTGATAAGATTTATAACTTGTGAACCGAGTGGTGATATTACATTTTTCAACCCTTGAGGGAAAATAATCAATCTAAAAGTTTCAAAAGAAGAAAAACCAAGAGCAAAAGCTGCATTCATTTGCTCGCCTTTGATTTGAGCAATGCCACTTCTCATAACTTCTGAAAAATACACACCTTGATAGACAGACAAAGCAATAATTCCGCAAGCAAACGGCGAAAAAGTGAGCCCTATTTGTGGCAAAAGCTTGAATACAACATAAATTTGAAGAAGAAGCGGTGTATTTCGAATAAACTCGACAAACATGACAGAATTTTTTTCAACAATTTTATTGGTTTTTATAGTACGAAAATACGTAATAAAACTTGCAAGTAAAAACGCTAAAACAAAAGATACAACACATATATAACAAGTTGTTATCAGTCCTTCATATATTTGTGGTAAACTTGCACTAATAATTGAAAAGTCAACATTATACATAAGTTAGTTCTTAATCCATTTTTGTTTAAGTTTTTTTAATTCGCCTGATTGTTCATAAGCATTTAGGGCACTGTCAATGTGAAAAAGAAGTTTATGAGCTTCGGATTTTTTTTAAAGCAATAGCATAAGGTTCTTTTTGTGTAGCGTTTTGACAATATTTTAAAATCCTTATCGTTTGCAACCAATCCAAGCAAAATGCTGTCATCCGTAATTAAAGCATCGCCACGATTGTTTTTTAAAGCAGCAAATGCATCGTTATAAGTGCGGTATCCTTGAATTAATGATTCAGGAGCTATGTTTTTAATATTTCTATCGGCAGTTGTGCCTAAAACAATAATAATTTTTTTATTTTTTAAATCGTTAATATTTGAAACAGCGCTATTTTTATTCACCATAATAGCTTGACCTGCCATATAATAAGGTCGAGAAAACTCAACAACCTGTTTTCTTTGTTCTGTCACAGTCATTGTTGCAATAACCATATCAATTTGACCTGAGTTTAAAGCAAGAATTCTATTTTGAGGAGTAACTTGTACAAATTCAACTTTGTTTGGGTCATTTAAAAGATATTTTGCAATTAAATGAGCCAAATCAATATCAAACCCTGAAATTTCTTGGTTATTGTCAATAAACCCAAAAGGTTTAGTATCATATTTTACACCAACTATAATTTTGTCACGTGCTTTAATTTTTTTCATAAACATCTGTAGTTTGTTGTTGATTATTGTTTGAGCAACCGGCAACAAGAAATCCTGTAAATAACAATATAAGACAAATAAAAATATTTTTCATAGTTTAATATTTCTCCTAAATTAAATAATAAAACTAAAGACTTTGCACATTGGTTAAAAACTCTTTCGCTTCAATTGTTTTTGGATTGTTAAAAAAATCAAAGGAAGAAGCTTGTTCCCAAATTGTATTGTTGTACATAAAAACAATTTTATCGGCTATTTCCGATAAAAACCTCAATTCATGAGACACAATAACCATTGTGAGTTCATCTTTTTAAGCTCTCGCATAACATTTAAAACTTCCAAAGTCATTTGAGGGTCAAGTGCAGAAGTTGGTTCATCAAAAAGCAAAATTTCAGGCTCCTTGGCAAGACATCTTGCAATAGCGACTCTTTGTTTTTGACCGCCTGAGAGTTGATGTGGGTAAAAGTTTTCTCTTTCAAGCAGCCCAACCTTTTTTAAAAGCTCTCGAGCTTCACAATATGCCTGTTCTTTTTAATTTTTTTTACTTTTATTGGCGCAAGTGCAATATTTTCAATGACAGTATAGTTTTCAAAAAGATTGTACCCTTGAAAAACAATGCCAATTTTTTTCTGGCTTCTTTTATATTTTTTTGCTATCAAGTTTAATACCGTCAATAGAAATACTTCCGGAATTTATTGTTTCCAAAGCATTAAGAGTTCTTAAAAATGTGCTTTTTCCACAACCGGAAGGCTAAACAATGCCAACAATTTCACCTTTTTCTATTTCAAGGTTAATATTCTTTAAAACACACAGATTTTTATTGTAAAACTTGCTTAAACTCTCGACTTTAATCATCATAACAACATTAAAACAAAAGCCAACAAATAAATCAAATGTTAAATTTTAATAAGTATAGTATAGTTTAATAATTTGCAAAGACAAATTTTTGAAGTAAAATGTTAGGTAGTATTAAACTTGAGGGATTTTGTATGGAATTTTTTCGCAAACACCAAAAAATAATCGTATCAATACTTGCTTTATCATTTATTTTTTGGACAATAGCACCTTTAGCAATTGCATTGATTGCACAATTTGGAAACTAAAAAGTTTGATAAATAACCTGAAACAAAACGAGTATGATAAATAAAAAAAGTGGATTAAAAATAATAAGCTTATTTCTGTTTTTAACAATTACAGGAGCAGTTTGTAATGTCCATGCAGCAAGTTACAATCAAGTTGTAAAAAAACACAAAGAAACAAAAGCTAAAATCCGTACTTTAAAATTCTTAGAATCTCGTGAAACAAACAAATTATACAAAAACCAGTTAAAACTGGAAAAAAACACAAAAAACCTTGCAAATTCTAAAGAGAAATACTCTCAAGTGCAACAACGGCTTCAAAGTGCAGAAAGAGAATACAATTCACTTATTGCAAACTATGCTATTTATGAAGCGCTTGCAACAAACAGAATAGTTAAAATATTCAAGAATCAGCGTGGAAACTTGATGGATTTTCTTTTGTCTTCAAATGATTTTAATGATTTTTTAGACAGAATTTATTTTCAAAAAGTAATAGTCAAACAAGACCAAAGACAACTTGAAAACTTAAGACAAAGTGCAATAAGGGTCAATCAGTTGAAACTTCAAATTGACCGAGAAAAGCAATACTTGGCACAAACAATAAATTCTATTGACAAAGAAAAACAGTCAATATCAAAAGCAATAAGTCAAAATGAAAATATGATACATAAGCTTAAAACAGATAGAAAAGCTTATGAAAAAGCTGAAAGAGAATTGGCATATCAAAGCCAACGATTGCAAAGAATGTTGGCTAGTTCAAAAACCTCAAACGTTAAGCTTGCAACAGGTTTTATATGGCCACTTCGAGGTCCATATCACTTCGCCTTTTGGCTACCGCACACATCCTATATTTAAAACTCGTATATTCCATAGCGGAATTGATATAGGAGTTCCCATGGGAACACCTGTTAAAGCCTCAAACTCCGGACGGGTTATATATGTTGGTTGGTATGGCGGTTATGGCAAAGTTGTTATAATTGACCACGGTCAATACAACGGTAAAGCAATTTCAACGTTATATGCTCACCTTTCAAGATATAATGTATCTGTTGGGCAAAAAATAGCACAAGGACAAAAAATAGGCAATGCCGGGTCAACCGGTTATTCAACAGGCCTCACCTGCATTTTGAAGTCAGAGTTCGAGGACATGTTCAAAATCCTCTTAATTACATCTAAATCTCAAGGAATAAAATATCTAAATGAAACTTATTTATAATCTTATTTTAATAGTATTGATGACATTTATTATTGGACAAACAAATTGTGCTTTTTCGCAAACACAAAATGAGATTAAGCCTGAAAAAGACGTTGATGCCAAAATAATTCCTGTGAAAAATTTTCGTGAAAAAATAAAATTAAATTTTCCGCAAAAAGAAAACCAACAAACAAACAAAGAAAAAAAGAAAAAAGAAAATCAAAAATAAATTTTGTTAAATTCAAAAAGATAACAATAAATCGTTAAAAGTTGATGAGAAAACAAAAAAGAAATTTAGTATAGAAGAAGACAAAATTGACAAAAAAACAGTCAATGCAAAAGTCACCAAAAATGAAAATGAAAATGAAAAGAACACACCATCAAAAAAAGAAGCTTTCTTAGACGAAATAAAAAGATAGTAATAAAAAATCAAAAAAAGAAATTTCAAATGTTGATATAACCTCAGAACGCATGGATTATGACCCCAAAACAGAAAACATCATCGCAAGTGGCAATGCACGTGTTTATTTTTCTAAAGAAGATACAACTTTGTATGCAAACAAAATTATTTTTAATCATCAACACAACAAAATCACAGCAAAAGGTAAAGTACGCATGGTGAAAAACGGCAAGTGGGTGTATGGTGATTATATTATAATTGATATGAATTTTGGCAATTCACTTGTTGAAAACCCGATTACAAAAGATGACAAAATAACCTTAAGTGCCCAATATGGAAATATGACAGAAGACAAAATAAAAGGTTATTGGGGAAATGTAAAATTTAATGACCAAACAGCCATAGCGCTTCAAACAAGGACTTTTGGACGTTATTTCCCGCTTGAACAAGAGTTTCAACAAGATATGGTTGATAAAAATGACAAGGCTTTAAAAAACAATTCTTTCACTTTAAAAGCAAGAACAATTATTATAGACAGGTTCAAAGAACACGATGTCGCCAAATTGAAGCAGGCTTCTATATATCGAAATGGTGAACACTTGACAGGAATTGGTGATATAGAACTTATAACAAATAAAGACCAAAATTATGTTGAATTGTCTGGCCCTGAAATCGGTAGTGAAAACCAATTGGGTATGTTTTTGGGATATGGTTTTGTATTTAAAATGCCTAAAGGCTCAACTTTAAAAGTGGCACCTGTTATTACACAAAAAAACGACTTTGGACTTGGTTTCACATCAAGATTTTTAAGCAAGCGCAACCATGTTGAACTTGGGTATGGAACATCAAAAGACAAAATTGTTCTTGACGGTAAATATAAAATAAACGGCGACTGGACATTTGATTACGGGATAAATTCATATAAAGACGATGGTTTTATGGGTGCAAGAATGCCTGAAATCATTGGCGAATTAAGATATAACAAAAGCTATAAAATACCTGAGTTGTCGGCTCGTTTTTCGCACGAACTTAAAGCAGGTGTTGCAAAAGATTATAATTGGAATGAAGCAAGTGATAGAAACTTTAGCACTTTCCGTGCCAAATGGCAAGCACAGCTTTACAAAGAACTTTTCACTTATGTTTATAGTGACGATATGGATGTTCAAATAGGTTTAATCGGTCAAACATCACTTGGTGTTTATGGCACAGGCAACACACAAGCTGTCGTGCGATTTGCACCAACAATTTCACACAGGTTCAAACGTTGGCATTCACGTGTGAGCTATTATATGTCAGGTATAAAAGATGATTCTCCTTTTGATTTTGATAAATATCGCTATGGCAAATCAGCCTTGGAATTTACACAATCACTTGCTTTGTGCAAATATTTATCAATTGCATATCGAGGCGTTTATGTTCTTGATGGAAATACTTATGACAATAAAAACATGCAGGAAAATCGTTTTTATGTTTCAGTCGGACCGCCAAATGCAAAATTCAGCATTGGTTATGACTATTTAAGAAAAAATACCTATTTTGACATGTCAATGTTGATTGGCTCTGAAAAATCAGGCTTGGATTTTGAATACCTTGAAATGAATGATATTGAAAAACAAAAGAAAAATAATAAATTTAGATGGTTTAAACGATTTAAAAACAAAAAAGAAGCTCAAAAAATTACTTTATAAAAACGTACTTAAAATTGAAAAATATTATAATTAGAAAATCTAAAGAACAAGATATAAATGCCATTAATAAACTTCTTTATGAAGTTCACAAAGTGCATTCAGATGCTCGGGCTGATTTGTTTAAAGCCGGAAAAGACTCCAATTTTTGTAGCAGAAAAAAACAATGAAAATTTATAAATAATAACAATATGACAGATGTTAAAACATTGTATATTGACGATTTGTGTGTGGACAAGCTTGCAAGAGGACAACATATTGGAAAAAATGTTATATGACTATGTAATACGATTTGCAAGGGAAAATAGTTTTTATAATGTTACTCTTAACGTTTGGGCAGACAATAAAAATGCTTTGAAGTTTTATGAAAAACTGGGGCTTAAAATTCAAAAAATAGGAATGGAAGAAATTTTATAAAATTAATCAAGAATAAAGCATACGCCCGACGGGAATTGAACCCATGACCTCAGGCTTCGGAAACCTGCGCTCTATCCGACTGAGCTACGGACGCTTTATGTATTATTTTAAATTAAACCATAAAAACATATTATTATAAACAAACATGAATACTTTCCATTATGGCTTTATAGTCATTTTCATTAAGAGTAGATATAGCTTTCATCGCAGCTTGAAGCTTATATGAATTTTTATCATACCACCTTCTTTTTTTCTCATAATTATAAAGTCCCAAAACTCTATTAAGTCCCAAACTCAACTCCGGTTGAGGTTCTTCCTTAGTGAAAATCTTTTAAAGTTTTAGCTGCATTTAAAATATGACCTGCAATTTGATTTTGTAATTCAAAATCCATTTTACTCATAATTTCTATAGTTTCGGCAATTTTATCATCTTATCATACCATCTTTTTTTCATATTTAAAATCCCTCCAATATAGAAATTATATTAATTTAATTATATTATATGGTTTTAAAAATGCAAAATGTAAATTTTTGTTAAGTTGAGTATATAAAAAGTCAATATTTTTTAACAAAAATACTTATAATAATTAAGAGTATTTTAAAATTTCGGAGTTAAACACAAAAATGATTGATTTGAACATAAACTTATATATGTTAACTCAACTATTTAACATCCCGGCTTCACGCTTAAAAGCATATGAAAATAAATCAGTTGAAGAAATCATTGATTTAGAAGCGGCAAGTGGTAATAAAAAAGCTCAAGAGTTTGACAAAGAAATTTTGCAAAACCCACAAAAAATGATTGAGTTTTTTAGGCTCGATAATTATGAAAACAAAACTGCAATATTAGAAAATCTTAATTCAACAGATTTGAAAAATATCTTGCCAATGCTTGAAAATGAGCAACTCATAGTCGGTTTGAATTTTTATACAACTGATGCTTTGTTTGATTTGATGAAGGATTTGCCAAAAGAAGAATTGACCAAAATGATGTTTAATAAATTCTCACCTGAAAAGTTTTTGACACTTACTAATGAAAAAGAATTAAACAAATTTTTTGATAGTGATAAGGTTAAAAAAGAAGATATGGTAAAACATTTGGATAAAATTCCGGATGAAATATTGTTTCAAATGTATGAAACAATCACAGGTATGCCAATTAATGAGCCAAATAAAGATGAAATCGTGGCAAATGTTGCAAGTCTTGATGACAAATCTTTCAAACGAGCTATGAAAGTTATGGAGCCTTTGGGTAAAATGATTATGATTTTTGAAATGGGCAGGATAAAACCTGAAATTTATGAAGAATTTTCACCTGAAGCTTTGACAAATCCTTATCGAGAACTTGACAAGGAAGAAATTATTAAAAATATGGCTGTGCTTGAACAAAAAAATCTTTTGAATATGGTGACTCAACTGCCTGACGATTTAATGGCTATTGTTGCTTCTCAAATTGATACAACTAAATTTGCAAAGTTGTTGTATGAAGATTTCCGTGAAGTTTTATCAAAAATCGGACTTGCAAATGCTTAATATAATATAATTTAATTTACTTACGTCTTGTTAAATGTTATTAAATCTGCTAAAATAATAAAAATTATAAAAATTTAGCGGAACAATAAAATGCATTTAAAAAAATTTAATGTTTTAGGTTTTGATGTTGATATTATTAATTTTCATGATGCGCTTAAGTTGACACTTCAAAGACTTCAAGAAAACAACAACACGCACATTGTTACTATAAATCCTGAAATTATACAAGCCGGGAGCAAAGATGAAGAGTTAAAAACAATACTTAAATCCGCAGACCTCACAATTGCTGATGGTGTTGGGGTTATGCTTGCTTTAAAATTAAGTGGAGTAAAAAATGCTTCAAGAATTCCTGGAGTTGATTTTGCTTTCAATTTATTAAAAGAAGCGGCAAAACTTAACTATCCTGTTGCTTTAGTCGGTTCAAAAGATGAAATTATTAATAAAGCTTGCGAAAATTTAAAACTTAAAATACCTGATTTAAACATAACTTATTGTCATAACGGTTTTTTTGATAAAAATGAAGAAAGTATTATCCGACAAGAAATCATAAGAACTTCACCTAAAATTGTACTTGTGGCAATGGGTGGGAAAAAACAGGAGATGTTTATAAAAGATTTAAAAGATAAAATAGAAGGTTGTGTTTTTTATTGGTGTTGGTGGAAGCTTTGATGTTTGGTCCGGATATGTAAAACGAGCTCCTGTCGTTTTTCAAAAATTAGGACTTGAATGGTTATACCGTGTTATTTCGCAGCCAAGCAGGTTCAAGCGAATATTCCCGACTTTGCCAATGTTTTTAATAAAGGTTATAATAAGTAATATGTTGAAAGAAAGTGGTGGTAGCAATTGATGTTGAGAAATGAAGTTTGTTTGACAAGTGATGAAAAACAAAAATTGATATCAATGGCGAATGAAGTTCGTATTGATATTTTGGAAATGGTGTATAATGCAAAAAGCGGACACATTGGCGGTGCTTTTTCGTCGGTTGAATTATTGCTCACTTTGTTTTTTAAAAGCTTAAACCACAAAAAAACAATGACATTGATTATTGTTATCGTGACAGGTTTATTTTGTCAAAAGGTCATGCTAGTGCTTTATATTATGCTGTTTTAGCACAATTTGGGTATATAAAAAAAGAAGAACTTTTGACTTTTCGTAAACTTGGCTCAAAACTTCAAGGACATCCTTCCAAAAATTTTTAGATTGCATTGAAGTGTCAACAGGCTCTTTGGGACAAAGGGTTGTCTATTGCAAATGGAATTGCATTGGGTTTGAAACTTGATAAAAATGAAACATCTAAAGTTTTTGTTTTGCTAGGTGATGGTGAGCTTCAAGAAGGTAGCGTTTGGGAAGCCGTTATGAGTGCAACACATAATAAATTAAACAATATCATTGCAATTGTTGATAAAAATGATTTACAAATTGATGGCAAAACTGATGATGTAATGTCGCTTTCAAACTTGAGCCAAAAATTTGAAAGTTTTGGTTGGAATGTTCATCAAATTGACGGACACAATTATGACAAAATTTATGAGGCTTATGAAAAAGCAAAGTTATCAAAAGAAAAACCAACTTGTATAATTGCAAATACAAAAAAGGCTATGGCGTTTCTTTTATGAGTGACAATAAAGATTGGCATGGCAAAGCACCAAATGTTGATGAATATAATAAGGCAATAGAGGAGCTTAAGTAAACGAATTATGAAAAATATTTTAAATGACAATAAAAATAAACAATCAATGAGAAATATTTATGGAGAAACACTTGCTTCATTTGGTGAAAAAAGAGAAGATATAGTTGTTTTAGATGCTGATTTATCAAGTTCTACCAAAACAAACATTTTTGCAAAAAAAATACCCTGACAGATTTTTTAATGTTGGCATTGCTGAACAAAATTTAATTACGCAAGCTTGCGGGTTAAGCCTGACAGGTAAAAAAGCTTATGTGTCTTCTTTTGCAATGTTTGCAACAGGTCGAGCTTGGGAACAAATACGAAATACTTTGTGTTATAACGATTTGGATGTCAAAATTGTTGCAACACATTGTGGTTTAACAGTTGGTGAAGATGGGGCTTCACATCAGGCATTGGAAGATATTGCCATTATGAAAGCTATTCCGAATATGATGATTTATTCCCCTTGTGATGCTTTTGAAACAAAAAAAATACTTGAATTTTCATTATCATACAATAAACCTATGTATATCAGACTATCGCGTTGTGATGTTTATGATGTTTTAGACAAACAATACCATTTTAATCCATATAAAGCTTACACTCTGTTAGAAGGCAACGATGCAACCATTATTTCAACAGGTGAGTTTAGTTATAATGCTATTAAAGCTGCAAAAAATATTAAAAGAAGAAAAAGATTTAAATATAGAAGTTATACATATTGGCATGATAAAACCGATTGATAAAGAAAGCATTATAAAAGCAGCTCAAAAACAAAAACCTATATTTACTTTGGAAAACCATTCAGTTATAGGCGGGCTTGGGTCATCTGTTTGTGATGTCGTTTGTGCTTCAGATTACCCTTGTCGTGTTATAAAATTTGGAGTTAATGATGTTTTTGGTCAATCCGGAACACCTGACGGATTGCTTGAATATTACAATTTAACTCCAAAACAAATTGCAAATGAAATAAAAAAATATTTAGTGTAAAATATAAGTGTAAAAAGGTTTAGTGAAGCTTAAAAAATATGATAAAATTAATAAATGTATCAAAAAAAATATAAAAACACGTATGCACTAAAAAACGTAAATTTAAATATTAATGCAGGAGAATTTGTATTTTTAACCGGTGCATCAGGCGCCGGCAAGTCAACATTGATGAAACTTTTATATCGTGAAGAAACACCTTCAAACGGTGTCGTAACAATTGGAAATGTAAATGTTGCAAATTTACCAAATTATAAAGTTCCAAATTTGCGTCGTTGCATGGGGATTGTTTTTCAAGATTATAAATTGCTTCACAATCAAAGCGTATATGACAATGTAGCTTATGTTATAAGGACTTTGGGCTACAGTTCAAGAGAAATTGAAGCAAGAGTTTTGGGTGCTTTAAAAATAGTTGATTTGGATAATAAAATAAAAGCAAAAGCAAGTGAACTTTCAGGCGGAGAACAACAACGTGTATCAATTGCTCGAGCAATTGTGAATGGACCGCCTTTACTTATAGCCGATGAACCTACAGGAAACTTGGACCCTAAAAATTCACTTGAAATTATGCAAATTCTTGAACAAATAAATCTAAAAGGAATTACATTAATCATTTCAACACATGATAAAGCAATGGTAAATCATTTTCGAAAGAGAGTAATAACTTTGCAAAACGGCGAAATAGTGCGAGATGAGTTAGGCGGTACTTATGAGTAATACACGAAATACAATAAAAAAACACGTAAAACCTCATATTCCAAAAAAGATCTCATAACTGAATTGAGAATTATTTATCGCATAGTTATGGAAGCTTTTGTATAGTATAAAACGCACAGGTTGGGTAAATTTGGCAATAATTTCAACGCTTGTTGCCATACTTACAATATTTGGTGCATTATTTAGAACCTCAATATCAGTGTCAACTTTTGCACAGTCAATAGGAAATTCTTTGCAGCTTTCAGTATATGTAAAACCTCAATACGATACACGAATGCTTGCAGAGTCAATTTCTCATATAAATAATGTAAAATCAACGAAAATTATCCCAAAAAGAAACATCTTGGAATAAATTACGAAAAGAAATGGACATGCCAAACATCAAGAACCCGCTTCCTGACACTATTCATGTACAAATTGATGAGCCTAAAAACCTAGAGGTTGTTTTTCAAAAAATAAAAACCTTAAACGGTGTTGAAGATTTAAACTATGCAAAAGACATAGCTCAAAAAATGGAAATATTTAATTCGGTTGTCAGAACTGTTACTATTATTGTTATAATTATTGCAGCTATTTTGACAATAACAATAATAAACAACACAATTCAACTCGTTATACAATCGAGAAAAGATGAAATTGAAATAATGCGACTTATGGGTGTGAGCAATTGGTATATAAGAACTCCTTTAATTCTTCAAGGTGCGATATATGGATTTTTAAGTGCAATTATATCTCTTTTACCAATGTCCGCAATACAAAACGGTTTAAATAATGTTCATCATTTCTTTATGATACCATCACCTATATTTGCTGATAAATTAGTTTCTGTTGCCATTTTTATTTTGGCAATCATCTTCGCTGCAGGTGGTAGTATATTATCAATAAAAAAACATATTCAGGTATAAATAAAAAATGAATAATAATATGCAAAATATAATAAACAAATATGATGCTCTTCCTGCTATGCCAAATGTAGTCATGAAAGCATTAAATATAATAAAAACTGAAAATTCCGGCTTAAAAGAACTTGCACAAATTATATCATACGACCATTCTTTAACAACTGAAGTTCTAAAACTTGTAAATTCAGCATATTATGGACTTCCAAAACAAATTACTTCAATACAAAATGCTATATCCCTTTTAGGATTTAATGAAATACGCAAAACGGTCATAGCTATAACATTGAAACCAATGCTTACCTCACGTGGTGGAAGGGATTTGTGGGAACATTCGATAATCTCGGCTGTTGCTTGTGAAATGCTTGCCAAGCAAGTTAATATAATAAAACCTGAAGATGCTTTTGTTGTTGCTTTTTACACGATATAGGCAAAATTGTATTAAATCATTCATCACCAATAGCTTACAATAAAGTGAAAACACTTGTTGCCGAAGGAAATAATATACTTGAGGTTGAAAATCTTTTAATCGGCACAACTCACACAGATGTTGGGTTTAAGCTTGCTAAAAATGGCAATTGCCTGTCATTATTGCAAATTGCATTAAATATCACCACAATCCCATCCAATCCTCTATTTCAAATGTTGTAGGGCTTGTTACGTATGCTGATATTATTGCACACTGTGATTATACCAATAAAAATATTGACAGCATAAAGAAACTTACACGACTTGAAAATGACACTGTTGATAAACTTTCAGATGGTATTTTCGAACAAGCTTCAAAATTGATTGAAAGTATTAATTAAGCTTTTAAAGCCATATTTTGTGTTTGAGGTTTGTTTTTTGCATTTTGTTCTTCTTGAACCATCTTACGCACTGTTTTTTCATTAAACTTAGGCAATGCCACACCCAATAACAATGGAACAAGCAAGAATGTTGACAAGAAATCAAAAAAGCTATTCATAAATTTCGCTTTTTTTACAAAATTGTTATCTGTTTTTTCGAACAAACTTGTTAATTCTTTTAAAACATTTGCTTTGTCTTTTGATTTATTAATATTATTAAACATTTCTGCAACATCAGTTTTTGAAGCTTTTTTCAAAATCAGCTGCTGCATTTTGAGGTTTAAATTTTGTGTATAAATCAGAAACTAAACCTTTTAGTTTTTTATCAGATGAAAAAGAATTTTTTGCATCTCCGCCATTATCATTTAAAAATTTCGAAAATCCGTAAAAACCTTCTTTATAATCATTAATTTTGCTATATTTTGAAACAAGTTGCGAACTTGAGAGAATATTTGTTGAGCCCAAAGGATTAAATAAATTTAAAGTTTTTACAAACGGATTTGCTTTTGTGATTACCTGCAAGCAAGGCATAGCCTGATTTTTTAGCAGATAAAGCCGACATAATATTTCTTAAAGAAAATGACCCCATCATCATAACAAGAACTGTTATAACATCTCTTTGGATAATTTCAGTGCGTTCTGTGTTATCACGAGCTTTTATTAAACGTGGAAGCAAAATAGCACCAAATGATACAATCCCCAAAACCAAAACAGGCATAGAAACACCCGAGTATTCAAGTTGTTGGTTAAGTTTGCGCCAAAAAACCGCTTGGATTTGCCCCAAAGGCAACATTTGATGATTTGTTTTTGTGTTTTGTTTTATATTTTTAGTATTATAAATATTTGTTTGGAAATTATTAACTTTCAATTGAAACCTCCTTTTGAGGTGTAGTGTCAGCTATAGCTTCTTGATTTTGTGGTTTTAGCCCTGCCAAAGCAGGATTTTCTTTGCTTCGCATATATAACTTGGGAACATTTGAAACAACTGCTATTGTTCCTACTGTCATTAAAATATTTAATAGTACACGGAATATACTTCTTGATTTATTAAATCCTTTGACAAATTTTTCCGGATTAAATGATTTTTGTGATTTTTTTCACACTATTTGACATATCTTTTGTATAATTGGCAAGTTCTCCGAAAAATTTTGAAATATTGCGACCGAATTTATTTGTTTTTCCAACCGTAACCTTGACAAAATCCTGTGAAGCATCGTCTGAATTTTGTTTGATTATTTGTGTAATCTCATCGCCAAGTTTACTTAAAATATCGTCTTTTGACCCTTCTTGAGCCTTGTTAAGTAATCTTTTAAAGAACCCTTTTTAGGAGCTTTCAAAGCTTTTTCAAATTGTGAAGCAAACCCTTTTGCTTTTTTGTTCTATATCACCTTTGTAATTTGCATTTTCAAGTATATTTTTAAATACATCTTTATAAAATGCAGTACTTAAAGCTTTGTCATCACTTAGATTTTTTACATTTTTCAAAGTATCAGACAAAATATCGCTTAAGCTGTTGATTGTATTGACTGAAACTTCACCTGCTTTATGCCATATTGTTGAAGTTTTTTAAAATGGCGGCAGGGACCAAAAACAATAAAGGCCCTGTAACAAATTCACGAATTGCCACTTCTCCGGCATATGTGCATAATTTGGATGTCCCAATTCTTCTCTATTTCTATCAAGAGCCGTTAGAGTTCTTGGGATGTTTGTACCAAACATGTCTTGAATTGTAAAAGAAGCAGCCATTCCACCACGTTCAATTGCATCCATAGTGGCAACAACTACACCATCAACCCCTTTAAAAGAGGTCCTTGTGTCTTTTTTATATTCTTTTTTTGGCATTCCACTATAATTTAAATTACCGTTAAAATTATTTCGACTTATTTCCATAAACATTCCTTTACTTATGTTATAAAAACCGTAAAAAAAAATTTGCTAGTTATCCTAGCAAATGTTAACAATTTTTACAAAAATATAATGTTTATTGGATTTTTTTCCTTTTGTAATACAATAATTATAGTTATTTGGGACATTGGCGCAGCTGGTAGCGCACAACACTGGCAGTGTTGGGGTCAGGGGTTCAAATCCCCTATGTTCCAAATACATAATATCTTATTTGGCTAGTGTCTTAGTCCAATCTTGAAATTTTTCAAGACCTCTTTGAGCCCAATTTGAATAAAGCTTAAGTTGGGATTGAATGCTTATAGGTAATTTTTTTAATTGTTTATTTAAATCATTAAAAGAGTTTGTAAGTAAGGCTCTATAGTTTACTATTGCGTGCGAATCAGACCCTCATTTATTGTTCGTTCATAATTATAACGTTCTTGCATTATATCGGATGTTTTATTTTTTTATATTTGACAAAGTATCTATTAATGTTTTATTAGATGATATTATATCCCTAGTACTCAAAGACAGTACAGCTATTGGTTTTGTCTGATTAAATTGTTTTTTCAAGTTGTGTTGCACGATCTTTAATAGCTTCATCTTGTGCATTGTTATAGTCTTTTTTTGATTGTTCTAATTTATTTTGATAATATGTTAAATATTGTGCAATTTTTTGTCTATTGTTCGGATTATTTAATATAGTCGTATTTGTTTCTGCTTTTTTATCAATATAAAGATCGTTAAATACTTTTAATACCTTATTAAATAATTCAGGTTCTTCATCCGGTTTTGATGATGCATTATTCAAATATTCATTTAACACCTCTTCAACTTGAAGACAACCTTTCCAATCTGAAAGTACATTTTCGCGCAAATAATCTATTTTTTGTTGAGTTGTATAATTTTTTACATTATTAATAGCTTTAAACCATCCTAAAGCATTTGATTCTTTTTCAATAGCATTTATACTACTAGCATCGTCATCAAATACATTTTTTAAACAATTTCTATTTTCATAAATAGCATTTGCATTATTATTAATTGATTCAAATAGTCTTATAGCTGTTTGGTAACGTTGAATCTCAGGCAATAATGTGTCTTCATTTTTAACTTCCAACTTGTTATCCTTAATATATTTTTGTTTATCTTCAAAGCTCATTCCTTTTAATTCAGCATTTTCTACAAGCTCGTTTATTATTTTAGAAAATTTTTCAATCCAGCCCTTATTCACATCATTTCCAAATTCTTGAATTAATACTTTTATCTCATCTATTTTTTTTTTTGCTTCTTGAGGATTCTTAACTGTAACTTTTTTTAATTGTTCCTTTAAATCTACTAATTTCGATTGATTTATAAGTTTATTTAAATATATATAACTTTGAACTATTGGTATTGTTGAATATTGCTTAACTTGTTCTGAAAGTTCTTTAGTATCTTGATTAGAAGCTTGGGCTTCTTTTAATTGCTTATTTAAATTTTTATATTCTTTAACATCTTGCTCATCTTCCAAATCCTTGATTTGTTCAGATAAACAATCAATGCTTGGCATACAAATACTAGCATCTTGCTGCTTCATTTTTTCTTGTAAAGTTTCATACAATTGAATTTGAGACTCATAGCCAGCAATTTGGCTTTGAAGTTCAGTTTCTTGACTAATCATTTTTTCAGTTTCAATAAATGTCTTATCATTAGAGCCTAATTCTTGAGCTATTGTTCTCATATCCTCTCTTGGTATAATATATTCTAACAAATATTCAAAACATTCTTCAAGATGTTTTGTAATCTCAGCATCAGTTTTAAATTGTTTTAAAGGCGAGTTTAATTTGGCATCATTTATAATCATTTCATCTATAGATGCATCTCCATAGGTGCCAAAAAAATACCTCAACAAAATGAGAACTGCAGGAAAATCTCCCATAATCTTGAGGCCGACACTTTTAATAATTCACATAAAGATTGTTCCATGTTTTTTTGCACGTATTCATCAAGTTTTTCTACAATTTTTTTTGGCATGTTCTTTTCGAGCTTCATCTGTACCTTTATCTTGAAAACAAAACTCTCCATATTCAAGCCCACATTTCTCTTCAAATTGACTTAAGATTTGAGTTGCTCTTGCACCCATTTCCATTGGATCTGCAAGATAATTTTTAAATTGAACATTTTTTGGATCATATGATGAATTTTCGTATTTTACAACAAGTTTTTTGAGCTTGGTCTGATAATTTTGATTTATGAATTCCAGAAAACCTTAAAAAGTATTGAGTATAATGTGTTAATTCATGAAGCATATAACCTTCAAATATTCCCCTTATAGCAACTTAAATTATCTTCTAAATATTGCAATGTTGGGCAGTTACTTAGCATTGAAACAACATTATAGGTTGGGTTTGTAAATCCAACAGACTCAAATTTTGAAAAACATAATTCAACGGCTCTATGTTCTGCAAGCTTTTCAAGCCCATCGCCTTTCATTATTTGTGAATATACCTTTTCAAACATATTAAAACATTTGCGAATATTGTCAATATTGGTTTTACAACCGTTGATATTGGATTCAATTGCAGTTTTTACTTTTTATTTACATCTATTAATTGTTTTTTTTTGTTCGTCAACTTTCAACTGATTAAATTCTTTTTGAAAATTCCCAATATTGGTATTATAAAAAATTTTCACCAAAAATTTCTTTCATCATTGATTCTTTAATTTTTGGTTCAATTAACGGATTGTCTTGTTCATTATAATCCGCCATATCACGTATAATATTAAGTTCCAGACTTGTATATTTTGACAAATCATCAATCTTATTTATCTTGTGCATCATTAAATATTGATTTGAAATTAAACAATTTTTTAAATGCCTCTTTTTTTCTCATCTTTAGGCAAACTCGCTTTTAATCTTTGAATTTCTTGAGTTCCTACTGTATCAATTTTATTATCATCTTTTTTTGTAGTTACCAAAGATTTTCCCTGAGCCACAATAGCATCGGATGCTTCTTTATCTATTTCTTGTGTACCTGTTGATTCATCTAATTTCTCTTTTATTTTCGTTTTTTCACATTTTTGGGTAAATTTGGTGATAATTTTGTCATACTATCTGATTTAGTTAACTTTACAGGCTTTCCGCTATTCATAATTTATAATTCCTCATTAAAAAATAACTATAACTGTAAAAGTTATACTATAAATATAAAAAAAATACTACTATAATTTTAGTATTTTTAACATTTCTTTACATTTTGACATGTTTGTAGGATTTTTATAAATTAATAAAGAATTTATAAAGATAAAGAAAACTTGTGCTACAATTAATATATAAGGAGAAGTTAAATTTATGAGGGAGTATAGATTATGATACCTATTTTGGATACAAAACGTCAGTATACAAAAATACAAGATGAAGTTGAAAAAAATGTTCTTGAAGTTTTAAGAAGCGGTTCTTATATTTTAGGAAAATACAATAAAGAACTTGAAGCAAAAATGCAAGAATATATCGGTGTAAAACATTGTGTAACCTTAAATTCGGTACTGATGCACTTCATTTGGCTCTTCGTGCTTTGGATATAGGAAAAGGTGATGAAGTAATAACTGTTGCTTTCACTTTTGTTGCCACAACAGAAGCAATTGGAATTGTTGGTGCAACACCTGTTTTTGTTGACATCGACAATGATACATTTGATATTGACACAAAACTTATTAGAAAAAAATTACACCAAAAACAAAAGCCATCATACCTGTTCATTTATATGGTCAACCTTGTCAAATGGATGTAATTTGTGACATCGCAAAAAGATATAATTTATATGTTATTGAAGATTGTGCACAAGCAATTGGCGCCAAATTTAAAAGGTCAAACAGTCGGTTCTTTTTGGTGACATTGGCTGTTTTAGCTTTTATCCAACTAAAATTTAGGTGCCATGGGCGATGGTGGCATGATTTCAACAAACAGTGAATACTTAAAAAATAGAGTTATAGCTCTTCGTAACCACGGTGGTGCCGTTCGTTATTACCACGATGAAATAGGAGTAAATTCTCGTTTGGATGAAATTCAAGCGGCTATTTTAAACGTAAAATTTAAATATATTAATGAATGGAACAAAAAAAGACGTGAAAATGCATATCGTTATAATGAACTTTTGGCACCTTACAAGGATTTAGTACAAACACCGGTTGAAGGAAAAGATACAGAATGCATTTATCACCAATATACAATTAAAATTGAAAATCGTGATGAAGTTCACAAGTTGCTTCAAAGAAAATGGTATAGGTGCAATGCTTTATTACCCTGTACCACTTCATTTCCAAAAAGTTCACGACTATTTAGGATATAAAGAAGGCTCTTTGCCTATTACTGAACATAATACAAAAGTTGTTCTTTCATTGCCTATGTTTCCTGAACTTACTTTTGATGAACAAAAACAAGTTGTTGACACTTTAATTAAATGCATTGAAAAAACTAAAGCAAAAGTTTAAATATTATAATAAAAAATAAGGGCGCAACGCATTAACTAATGCGTTGCGCCCTTATTTTTTATCGCATAATGTTATTCGACGTAATTAATATATTTGATTATGTTGAATTAATAGATTTTATGTTAAACTAAAACTTATGGAAGAAATAAAACTACCATATGTATGTATTTTAGGTGGCGGAGCAGTTCGTGGTTTAACTTATATCGGTGCATTAGAAGCTTTAAAAAATTAAACGTCGATATAAAAAAAATAGCCGGTTCCTCCGTGGGTTCAATTTTTGCAGCTTTTTATGCTGTTGGTTATAATACGTCAGAACTTACCGAAATTTTTGAATCTGTTAATTTTAATATTTTTAAAGATATAAATATTAGTCTTAAACCACAACTTGGAATAAGTAAAGGTGAAGTATTTTACGAATTTGTGAAAACACTATGTTGAAAAAAAGTTCTATGGCGAAAGTTATTCAAAAAATAACAATTCTCCTGTAACATTTAAAGATATAGACATGGATGTTTTATTTTTGCTTCTGATTTAACAAATTGTGAACCCAAAATTTTTTCAAAATATACAACACCGGATTTTGAGCTTGCAAAAGCTGTTCGAATTTCATCTACTTTACCTGGACTTATGACACCTGTTGAAATTGATGGTAATTTGCTTGTTGATGGCGATTTAATAAAGAGTTGGCCTTTGTGGTTAATTGATACAAATTTAAATCCTGAAAACTATCGTGTTTTGGAATTTCGTCTTGAAGGTACAAGCCCTAACAATAATAACGAAATTAAAGGCTGGATTAGTTTTGCTAATACTGTCATGACATGTTTATCAGGATGGGCAACAAAACATTTAATTGACTTATATGGCAATAAAGATAAATTTGACTATATTGTTATCGACACAAAAGACCTTATTATTATGGATTTAAATATTTCCAAGTCTCAGAGAAATAAACTTATTGAACTTGGTCAAGATGCCACTTTAAACTATTTTAAAAAGAGTTACCTATTAAAAAAAACAAACTTTTAAAAATGTATTCTAATATTTTAAATATATTGATAAAAACAGAAGATAAAATCACAAAAGCCAAATATATTGAAGCAAAGTATGAAATGCTAGAACTTTTTTATATATTATGTGATTTGAAATATATTATTGACACAACTGTTGCAAATAAAATAAACGATTTTTATAAACTTTATATTGACTCATTATACGATATTCCAATATTAAATATACATAAACTTCGCAATAAATCTATAATTATTGCTAAAATTATGGACATAATAAAAGATTTGCGGTTTAAGGAAAAAGAACTGCTTCAATTTAATATTGCATTTTTAAACTTTAATAAAAATTTATAAAATATGTAAAATTTAGTTTTTACATTTGCAAAAATTCCTATTCTTACATATTATTTGTTAAATAAAAAATGAAGAGATGGAGTGTTTTCAAATTGATAAAGGAAAATACCTTAAAATTTTGTAGAAATTATTGTAATATTATTTATCAAATTTTAAGTTATTACACAATAAGACCGATAACAAAAATGAAACTTAACGAAAAAATACTTTAACTTTGAGGAGCAAAAAAACTAAAAATACTGATTTTATAAATCAAAACACAAATTATAATACTGACATTAAAAAATCTAAACATAAAAAAAAGGAGATTAATAAATAATCTCCTCAAAATATTATGCTGAGAATGTTATACTCAAGCAGTTATATCAAATTGAAATTAATTTGTATCACCTGAGTAAGCTTTTTTGAACACTTCACGAATTTCATCCATCAACGGATAAGCAGGGTTTGCGCCTGTACATTGGTCATCGAATGCCAATACAACAAGTTCATCCAATTTATCGTTAAAGTCTTTTTCTGAAATTCCATATTCTTTAATTGATAGAGGAATATTGATATCCTTTTTCAATTGAGTAATTGCATTTATCAACAATTCAACTTTTTCGTTGTCATCTTTGCCGCCCAAATTAAGTTCATCAGCTATTTGACCATACTTAGCCTTAGCATTAGGGAATTTATATTGAGGGAAGATACACTGTTTGCGAGGGCAATCAGTTGAATTGAAACGTATAACTTGGTTGATAATTAAAGCGTTTGCAATACCGTGAGGGATGTTAAAAGCAGCACCAAGTTTGTGAGCCATAGAGTGGCACAAGCCAAGGAACGCATTTGCAAAAGCCATACCGGCCAAGCAGCTTGCATAGTGTATTTTTTCACGAGCAATAGGATCATCTTTTCCGCCTTTATATGAACGTGGCAAATAACGGAAGATTAATTTTGAAGCTTCCAATGCAGGTGAATTTGTAAAGTTTGTTGCTAGAGCTGAAACATAAGCTTCAATAGCGTGAGTTAAAGCATCAATACCTGAAGCTGCACATAATCCGGCAGGCATAGTATCAACAAAGTTAGGGTCAATAATAGCCATATTTGGAGTCAATGCATAGTCTGCAACAGGGTATTTAACGTGAGTTTTGTCATCAGTTATAACTGCAAAAGGTGTAACTTCAGATCCTGTACCGGATGTAGTTGGAATAGCAACCATCATAGCTTTTTTACCTAATTCAGGCAATTCGCATATACGTTTGCGGATATCCAAAAATCTCATAGCGATATCTTCAAACACAGTTTCAGGATGTTCATACATCAACCAAACAATTTTAGCAGCATCAATTGGAGAACCGCCACCCAATGCAATGATTACATCAGGTTCATATGTGCGAACCATAGACAAAGCATCATTGATAGTTGAAATTGTCGGGTCAGGTTTAACGTCGAAGAATATTTGATAATCAACGCCTATTTCTTCCAACACATTTGTTACGTTGTAAACAGTACCTGAATTGAACAAGTATCTGTCAGTAACGATGAATGCACGTTTTTTACCTTTTAATTCTTTCAAAGCTAAATCAGTAGCACCTCTTTTGAAGTATACTTTTGGGGGAACCTTAAACCACAACATATTTTTCTCTCCTCTCAGCAACAGTTTTATAGTTTAATAAGTGTTTAACACCAACGTTTTCAGAAACTGCGTTGCCGCCCCAAGAGCCACAACCCAAAGTCAACGATGGTTCAAGTTTGAAGTTGTATAAATCACCTATACCACCTTGTGAAGAAGGAGAGTTAATCAAGATACGGCTTGTATGAAGTTTTGCCGCAAATTTGTTAATTCTGTCTTGTTTACGTTCATCAGTGTATAAAACAGATGTATGACCTGCACCACCTAAAACAACCAATTCGTATGCTTTTTGAACAGCTTCATCAAAGTCGCTTGCACGATAAACAGCCAAAACCGGTGACAATTTTTCATCGTGAAAATTCTTCAGCCAAATCGATTTTTGTAGCTTCACCCATCAAAACTTTTGCTGTTTGAGGAACTTCAACTCCAGCCATTTCAGCTATTTTATAAGCAGGTTGTCCAACAATTTTAGCGTTCAACTTGCCGTCAATAATTATTGTTTTAGCAACTTTTTCTTTTTCTTTTTTGCTCAACAAATAACCGCCACGATATTGGAATTCTTTCATAACTTCATCATAAACACTGTCAACGATAACAACTGATTGTTCTGAAGCACAAATCATACCGTTATCAAAAGTTTTTGACATCAATATTGAAGAAACAGCCATTTTGATATCAGCAGTTTCATCAATTATAGCAGGAGTGTTACCAGGGCCAACACCTAAAGCCGGTTTTCCTGATGAATAAGCAGCTTTAACCATTCCGGGACTACCTGTTGCCAAAATTGTAGCGATACCATCGTGAGTCATCAACATGTTTGTCAATTCTAATGATGGCGTATCAATCCAGCCGATAATATCTTCAGGTGCGCCTGCTTTAACAGCAGCTTCCAAAACAATACGTGCAGCTTCAATTGTACATTTTTTAGCACGTGGGTGTGGAGAGAAAATAATACCGTTTCTTGTTTTTAATGTTATTAATGATTTAAAATTGCTGTTGATGTTGGGTTTGTTGTAGGAATAACACCTGCAATAACGCCTAAAGGTTGTGCAACAATTTTAATTCCGTTTGGCTTGTCTTCTTTAATAATACCGCAAGTTTTTGCGTTTTTGTGTTTGTTGTATATATATTCAGAAGCAAAATGATTTTTAATAACCTTGTCTTCCACAACACCCATGCCGGTTTCTTCAACAGCCATTTGTGCCAAAGGTATTCTCATTTTGTTTGCAGCTAATGCAGCTGCTTTAAAAATTTTGTCAACTTGTTCTTGAGAGTATGTCTCAAAAATTTCCTGAGCTTTTTTAACACGTTTAATTAACGCATCCAATGCTTCAGGAGTGTCCACCACATTTGACTTGTTGAAAGCTTTTTCAAGTTTTTCAACGTTTTCGGTTTTTGTTGTTTTTGTCATTTTAAACTATCTCCTTTTTTATTTCGGTTATAATGTATTATTTTTATCGTGATTTTAATCCCTATTTACAGTATATGACAAAAATAAAAGAATTGTCAACAATTTTATTGTAAACTTTACACTTTTTAAACTGTAGCTGTTTTCATAGTGACACCTAAGGTATATCACTATAAATTAAAAACTACTCTACAAAACTATTTCGACAAAGCTTTCTTGAACCTGTGGTCTTGTTTGTAAAATATTTTTTTGAGGGATTAGGAGAGGAATTTATCCCTTTGCAAATAATAATTATGGTGAAACAAATGGGTTTGGCGACAAATAAAAACTACGCCCGTTGCTTCTCAATCAGAGTTAATATATTGTATTTATTACCGTAAAACAAAAAAAATACTGCTTTAATACAATATATTTCAAAACCTGAAAAAACACTTGTATTTTTTTCAAAAAGTTTTATAATAAAAATATCCCCCATGGGGGGATAGATAAAGTTACCAAAAGGATAAAATATGTGCAAAGTCTCAAATCACCAAGAAAACAAAGCCGTTATAGACAGAATATCAAGGGTTTGCGGACATTTGGCTTCAATAAAGAAAATGATTGAAGAAAATCGTGAATGCAAAGAAATTTTGACACAAATTGTAGCTTGCAAATCTGCAGTCAACAACATTGGAAAAATATATTTAAACGACCATATAAATCATTGTGTCAAAAACGCCATAAACAATGGCGATGAGGCAATTCTTGAAGACTTGAGTGACATAATCAATAAGTTTGTTAAATAATTATTGGAGAATAAAGTTATGTTAAAAGAAAAAATTGACAAATTAAGCACACTTCCTTATGTTGTAATTTCAGGTATTTTTTCTGCTTTTGAGCTTCATTCTAATGTTGGGAAAAATCAAACTTGCTTTCAATCCTGTTTGGGTGACAATTTTTATTTCAGGCACTCCAATGTTTTATTATGCTTTAAGAAATATAATAGTAAATAAGAAAATAACTGTTGCAGTACTTATTTCTATTGCCATTATTTCATCAATATTTATAGGAGAATATTTTGCCGCTGGTGAAATAGCCTTTATTATGGCGTTGGGCGAACTGTTAGAAGATTACACAATAAAAAGAACAAACAAAGGAATAAACAGACTCATATCAATTTTACCTCAAAAAGCACGCATTGTAAGGGATAACAGTGAATATTCAGTTGATTTGGAAGATGTAAAAATCAATGATATTGTACGTATAAAAGAGGGTGAAACAATTCCTTTTGATGGAACAATAATAAAAGGCTCAACACAAATTGACGAAAGTACAATCAACGGAGAATCTTTGCCAAAAGACAAATTAGAAGGAGACATAGTCTACAGCGGTACAACTAACGGTTTGTATGTTATAGACATCAAGGTTGACAAATTGACAAAGGATTCTTTATTGCAAAAAATGATTGACCTTGTTCAAGAAGCAGAGAAAAATAAAGCTCCAATAGCAAGAATAATAGACAAATGGGCTTCATACCTTGTTCCTATTGCTTTATTGCTTGCAATTTCTGCATATTTTATTACAAACGATATAATTCGAGCTGTTACAATTCTTGTTGTATTTTGCCCTTGTGCACTTGACTTGCAACTCCAACTTCAATTGCTGCAGCTATTGGACTTGGAGCTAAAAATGGCATAATAATCAAAAGTGGCACAGCTTTAGAGCAAATGGGCAAAATAAACGTTGCAGCTTTTGACAAAACTAAAACTTTGACCTTTGGACGTCTTGGAGTCAGCGATATAATTTTATTTGATAATGATATTAATAATAACGATTTTTTAAAATATGTTGCCTCAATTGAAAAACTTTCAAACCACCCTATCGGTTTATCTGTCTATAATTACGCACTAAATAAAAATGTAAATGTTTATAATGATGTTGATAACTTTGAAAGCATTTTAGGACGAGGAATAAAAGCTAAAATAAATGGTGATTGGGTTTTATGTGGAAATGTTGAATTTATGAATGAAAACAACATTAACATTAATCAAAATATAAAAAGATGAGGTAACAAAAAACACAGATGACGGCAAAATTGTTATAATTTGTGCAATAAACAGCTTTGTCAAAGGAATAATTGTTTTGAACGACATTGTCAAACCGCAAGCTGCAAATGTTATTAACTATTTAAAAAATAACGATACAGATGTAGTGCTTTTAACAGGGGACAGCAAAAAAAACATCAGATTATTTTGCTAAAATGTTAAATATAGACAATGTTTATGCAAATTTATTGCCAAATAACAAAGTTGATATTATAAAAAAATATCAAAAAGAAAACAAAACAGTGCTTATGACAGGCGATGGAATAAACGATGCTGCTTCTTTGAAAACTGCAAATGTTTCAATTTCGTTCGCTGATTTGGGAAGTGATATAGCTGTTGATGCAGCAAACATTATTTTGCTCAATGACAATTTAGAAAATATTATTTATCTAAAAAAACTTTCTCTTTTGACCGTAAGCACAATTAAATTTAACATTACTCTTTCAATGATAATCAATTTTATAGCAATATTTTTGTCTATATATGGCATATTAACCCCTGTTACAGGTGCATTATGGCATAATGCAAGTTCGTTGCTTGTAGTTTTGAATGCTTCAATGTTATATAATAAAAAAATAAGTTTAAAATAGAAAAAATGAACTTTTTGTAACAAAATTCGTTTAAAAATACAGATATGTTATAATATTAAATTAATATGCGGCAATCCTTTTTAACATAATTAGAAAAAGTAATAAAATGGGAAAATGGAAACAAATAAAATAAGCACACGATAGTCCGTAATATAAAAAAGGAGATTGTTTATATGAAGAAAAAAATTTTAAGCTTATGTTTACTAAGTACTTTTATGTTATTAAATGTGAATATGATAAATGAAGCATATAGCCAAAGTTCAACGACAAATCAATCATCACTTCAAGGTTATGTCATGGTTATTCCAAGCGGAACATCAATTGCAGCTATGACACAAAGTGAATTAAGTTCGGCATATTTAACACTTGGACAAAGTGTAAATTTGACATTAAATCAAGATTTTTATTATGGTGGCAAACTTGTAGCACCTTCAGGTTCAGTTGTAAGCGGCAATGTTATTCAAGTGAAAAAAGCGACCCACGGTGGGATAAACGGGAATTTAAAAAATAAGATTTACGCATATAACAACAACGGGTGGTCAAATTATACCAATTTCGGGTATAATAAAAACAGAAGATAATACAGGCTTGCTGGTAGGTTCAACGGCAAAAGATACAGCTGTTGCGTATGCAAAGGACGTGGCTGTTGGAGCAGGTGTTGGAGCTTTGGCAGGTGTGATAATCTCTCCATTGGCAGGGGGTAAAGTCGGTCGCGGCACTGCTTTGGCTACAGCAGTTGGCGCAGGAAGCGGATTGGCAAAGTCTGTTTGGGATAGAGGGGTTGATGCCGTAATCCCTTGCGGTTCAATGATTAATATCATAATTGACCAACCTATCACTTACACTCAAAGTAACCGATATTAATAATACAATCGGGTGATTTAAAATTAAGTTTGTGTTATATAAACTTAAAGTACTATAAATGAATTAGGTTATTATATGTTTTTACCAAAAAATGAAATAGAAGAAAGTATAAGCAAAGACGAAAATCAATCAAAAGGGAATGTGACTATTATTGTGAAACCTGAAGACAAAGAGATTTCAATGAAGAAATCCATCTTCATTTCAACAATACTTCATCCTCTTGTTGTATTTTTAGTTTGGGGTTTGACGGCTTTATTGATATTGTTGGGTATAATCGTTCCAATATTCAATAAACCGCAATTAAAAAGGATATTACGTTTACATTGGTGACAAATCCTGAAGCAACACCGATAAATAAACACACCAAAAACAGGTCAGACAGAAACTCTCGAGCCGGTGGCAAGCATGACCCGACAAAGCGAGAATCAGAGCCAAGACCGCAAGCGGCAGCAGCAAAGCAACAGCAAAAAGCTTCTTCACAACCAAAACAACAACAAAATCAGCAACAAAAAGTGAAGCAACAACAAACACCAAAACAACAAAATAAACAAACAGCACAAAAACAGCAAAATAAAGTTCAACCAAAACAAGCAATAAAACAAGAAACAAACAAACCAACCAATGCACCAAAACCAAATAAAGTTGCGACTTCGCCTCGTCCAAGTGTTGCACCGAAAAATAAATTTGCAATTGAAGTGCCAAAAGTAAATCCAAATAGCAAACCAGGGGTTCATAGCGGTCCTGTGGCTTCAAACGGAACAAGCAAAACAGGAAGACCATCAACAAGCGGAAGAGGAAAAACCTCCGGTGGCTCGAATATCTCGATCCGGTGTTGATGCCAAGCCAAGGCGGCAGTTCGTCAAACGGTTCATCATCAAGAGGAAACGGACGTTTTAATTCGGGTGGTTCTTATGGAAGTTCAGGCAATGCAGGCAATCCAAGCCCGGGTAATCCAAAAGGCGCCCCTGGAATTGATGCAATTCGTGAACCTGACTTTGGGCCTAAGATGAAAGAAGTTGAACGACGTATCAAGGCAAACTGGTCACCACCAAACGGAGGACAAAGTAAAAAAGTTGTGTTGCTTTTTCACAATTGCTCGCGACGGTCGTTTGTTGTCGCTGAAAATAGCTAAATCGTCAGGGTTCAAAGCTGATGATGATGCGGCGATAAGTGCGGTTAAGCTCACTGCTCCATTCAGACCCTTGCCGCCTGAGTATAAAGGTTCAAGCGTTGATATTAACTTTACGTTTGACTTCTATGCTTCAAGTGCAAGAAGGTATTAATAAGGGCATAATATATTAAAATTTAACAAAATCATTCCACGTTGGTGGATGAGAACAAAAAATAAACACACGGTAGTACGTTATTTAAAAAAGGAAAAGGATGAAAGCAAAAGAATGTGAAAGCAAATACTAAAAAGCATCATATCATCCTAAATAAAAGGAAAAGAAAAAAAGTAGTATAATAATAAAAGAAAGAGGATAATTATGGAACTATTATTAAAATCAATTGAAATGGATTGGCCTGTATTGTTGCCAATATTCGTTTGCTCAATTTTGACTGTTGCTGTAGCTATAAATAGATTTTCTTACTATAATAGCAACAAGCGTGATGTTGTGCAGTTTATACCAAAACTTCAAAGAGAGTTAGCAAAAAATGATTTAAACGGTGCACAAAATATAAGCATTCAGCTTGGCGGTGTTTTGGGTGAAGTTACAGAAGAAGCCGTTAGAATATTTAAAGAACAAAGAGAAGGTTTTTCTCGTTCTTTTGATATAGCTTCAAACCTTGCAAGTCGCAAGTTGGAAAATCATTTGACTATATTAGGAACAATTGGTGGTGTAGCTCCATTTTTAGGGTTGTTTGGTACTGTTGTGAGAATTTTATTCACATTCCAAGACCTTGCTTCAGCCGGTAACCAATCTGCAGAAGTTGCAATGGGTATTGCCTCTGCTTTGATTGCTACAGCTTTTGGTCTCGGAGTTGCCATCGTCGCTGTCATTTTGTTTAACCTTTTTCAATCTACTGTTAAACGTTATGAAGATGATTTTCAGTTAATAAAATTACTATTCTTAAGTTTTGTTGACCAAAATGATGACACTGCTAACAACAATGCAGCATTTCAAGGTGCACAATAAATAAAATAATCGGGATTAATTAAATTATGGCATTTAAAAGTTCAAAAAATGACAAAATGTTTAACGAAATAAACATTACACCCTTAACTGACATATTTTTTGGTGTTGTTGATTATCATGATGGTTGTTGCTCCAACTTTTCAATCAAATGACAACAGCATTCAAGTTCCTAAAATCAACAGCGGATTATCTGTTGAAAATAGTATGGCAACTATTTCAATAACAAAGGATGGTAGCTTTTTTATCAACGGCAACCAAATCGTTGAAGATGATATACAATCGGAACTTGAAAAATTGAAGCCAAATTTAGAAAAAAAGAAGTAATTGTTAGAGCTGACAGTCAAACAAAATCAAGCGAAATTATGAAAGTTATGAAAGCGGCAACAGAAGCTCAATACGAAAAATTAACCGTTGCAGGTGAACCTTTGTCTAAAAAAAGAACAGGAAGAATTATTACAATGAAAAAAACGTGAAACATTTAATGAAATAAATATTACTCCATTGACCGACATATTCCTCGTTTTGTTGATTATTATGATGGTTATTGCGCCTATGCTTGACACCCAAGGACTTAGTTTAGAAGTTCCTGACTATGTTGAAGCAAAAAGTATTGCTAAAGATACTAAAGTATTAAATGTTTTGGTTAATAACGAAAACCAAATTGTCATTGATGGTGAAGTCGTTGAAGAAAGCCAATTGCAAAATAAATTGAAAAGCTTGGCAAATAATTATAAAGACGGCATCTTATTCAAACCGAAGATGATGCAACACATGGTGTTGTTGTAAAAGTTATGGATTGCGCTAGAAATAGCGGAATTTTAAATATTTCACTGAGTGAAGTCTAATTAAAAAATCGCATAAAACATTTGATTTAAATCGTTATAAATTGTATTATAATTAATGATGGATAAATAACGGTAATAATCTTATGAAAAACAGCAAATTAGTGCATTTTATAAAAAGTGTAAATAATTCTCATAATTTTAATAACATTTTATTATTTACTTTTTTTGCAATAATATTAACATTTATTTTGGCTTCAAAATATATAATATTCCAAAATTTAATCAACAAAGATGGCTTAAGCAAACGTGAAATTGTCGCAAACAAAACAATTGAAGTTGTTGACACTTTTAAAACCGAACAGCTGAGAAAAGAAGTTGCTCAAAAAGTCGAGCCTGTTTTGGTGCCGGCTGAAGACAATTATATAATGGGCAATCTTGTATCGCTTATTAACAATATTCGGCTTATTCGCGACAATAAAAATTTGACGGAAAGTGAAAAAAGAAACAAAATAAATGTCCTTCTTGATTTATCCGAAAATACAAATAAAAACTATGTTATAAACTTTTTATATCAGCAAGCGATGAAATGTTTCTGGATATGACAAACAGTTCCAAAACCATTCTTGATAGTATATTAAAAGAGGGGTTAAGTGAAAAAGTATTTGAAGGAAATAATATAAACAAAATTATATTTAAACATAGCCAACAAAATTATTCCAAAGGTCAAATACGTATTGTAAATGCACTAATTGAGCAAGTTATAAGACCAAATATGATAGTTGATGAACTTGCAACGGAAATAGCCAAAAAAAATGCTGCAAATTCCGTAAATCCATATATAGTCAAGTTTGAACGTGGTGATAAAATAGTTTATCAAGGGGAGCCTGTCACAAAAGTTAAACGTGATGCATTGAGAAAAGCCGGATACAACGTACTTGAGCTTAACTTTATTGGTCTTATAGGCATATTTATATATGTCGTTTTATCAATATTTATCTTTTTTATATTATTTGTACACTTTTGACAAAAAAATTTGCCAAAAGAAGCTATTTTTCAATAATAGGAATACTTGTAATATTTTTAACGGCAATAGGCACAATAATTCCGGATAATTATTCGTTTTATTATTTGCCTGTTCCTGCAGTTACCTTGTTGTTGGCTATTTTTACCAACGGGCGTGTTGCAATGTTTATTTCAATTTTGTTGATTATGAGCTTGGGCATAACACTCCAACTGCCAAGTGAAAACCTTGTCGTCTTTACTTGTTGTTTCACTTATTTCCGCAGTAACAATATCAAAAATAAAGTACTCTCGTCGTGTTGATTTGATAAAATCCGGTTTTGAAATAGCTGTGTGTATGATAATAATAGTCGGTATAATAAACTTAATAGAACGTTGTATTATTGATATATCACCAACAGTATTAATAAATGATTTAATAGCTTGTATGGTTACAGGCATTTCAAGCGGTATATTAGTTTTAGGTTCAATTCCAATGTTTGAAAGCTTGTTTAAAGTGATTACACCATTTGGTTTATCAGAACTTGCCGACCATAATCAACCATTATTGAAACGACTTCAATTTGAAGCCCCCGGAACATTTGCACATTCGCTGGCAATGTCAAATATGGCAGAATCAGTGGCTGAAGCCATCGATGCAGACCCTGTTTTAACAAGAGTAGGTGCTTTATACCATGACATAGGCAAATTGAAACGACCTTTGTTTTTTATAGAAAACCAAACTTATTTCGGCATTGATAACCCACACAACAAACTCAATCCACGGTTGAGCAAAATGGTTATCATGGCTCACCCTCGTGACGGATTGGAACTTGCAAAAGAATACAATCTTCCGCCTCAAATTCAAGATTTCATCACTCAACACCACGGAGAAACACTCGCTGCATATTTTTATAATGAAGCAATAAAAGAAGAAGGTGCTGAAAATGTTTCAAAAGAACAATTTAGATACTCAGATTCAAAACCAAACTCAAAAGAAACAGCAATCGTTATGATTACAGATGCTGTTGAGTCTGCTTCAAGAACTTTAAAAGATTATACGGTTGAAGAAATAAATGCATTAATTCAAAAATTATTAATGACAGACTTACTGACGGACAACTGTCTGATAGCCCACTTACTTTAAAAAGA
The DNA here is from genome assembly GCA_022009935.1 of Candidatus Melainabacteria bacterium. Classification (GTDB taxonomy): domain Bacteria; phylum Cyanobacteriota; class Vampirovibrionia; order Gastranaerophilales; family Gastranaerophilaceae; genus UMGS1477. The sequence goes on from CP091731.1 coordinate 892,922, forward strand.
TTTAAAAACAATTTCTTCAACTCTAAACCGACTTCTTCGTGCTGCACACCATAAGCGTATAAAATACCATGAAGACATAATCAATGAGCTTGAAAAAAAGAAAATTTTGCGCCCAAATTACCAAATTTTGACCAAGACAACAATGAAGGCGGCAATAATGATTAAGCTTAATATTTTTATTGAAACTGATTTTGATGATAACAGTAAAAGTAAGTTTGATGAAAATATTTTAAATTTAAAAAAATATTAACAAACACCAAAAAAATGACAAAATATGTTTTAAATCAGGAACAAATTATACAAAATAGCTGTCTATATAATCAGGAATATAAAAGTCTTTCTTTCGATATTGTGTTTTGCGATGATGACAAAATACATAAAATAAATAAAGAATACAGAAACATAGATAAACCGACAGATGTCATCACATTTGCTCTTTTGCGGATACAGATGAAACCCGGCGGTTTATATTTGACAATGAAATTAATTTAGGTGAAATTATAATATCATATGATACAATGGAATATAATGCTATAAATGAACCGCATATTATAGAAACAAAACAATCACCCGTAATAAGTGAAATGTATTTTTTAATAAGTCATGGGATACTGCACTTGTTGGGATATGACCATCAAGACGAAAAAAGTTATAACAAAATGATGTTAATGCAAAAAGAAATAACTCAAAGCATTATTTAAACAAAAAAGGTATTAACGGTTATGTCAAAATATTCATCAAACAATTTCATAAAAAGTGCAAGTTTTGCACTTCGAGGCTTAAGATTAATCATAAAATCGCAAAAGAATTTTCGTCGACAGTTGTTTTTTGGTATTATTATTTTGTTTTTTGCAGCTATATTAAAGTTTAATTATATTGAATTTTGTATCACAATTATCTCTATATCACTAGTTTTGCTAGCAGAAATGTTAAATTCTGTAATCGAATTCACTATTGATTCTTATACAAAAATAAGTATTCAAAGCTTGTTGAAATGGCAAAAGACATGGCCGCCGGCACTGTTTTAACTGCAACAATAGTTTCAACCATCCTAGGTTGCATTTTGTTTGGTCATAAATTTATTTTGTTGTTTGTTTGACTATTCTCTTTGTAACAATTTCTTAATATTTGTTACACTTTTTTGCAAATATTGAAGTATATACGACTTTATTATTATAATAGTAAATATTGAGGCGTATATAATGATTCGTTCTAAAAGAATACAACCAAAAATAAATTTTAACCATTATTCTCATAAAATTGAAAAAACTCTAACAGTAGAAGAATTAAAACAGCATTTAAAAAAAACAATACCGTACGCAAAAGTACCTGTTGAGACTCTTCAAGCTTATAATTTAGTTGGAAACCGTCATGAAAAAAGAGCAAAAATACATGAATACGCGCAACAAATTGGTAATACTTATGCCGATATAATGCAAAAATTAAATGCAGAAGAAAATATTTCAAGTTATGACCTTCAAAATTTCGCAAATGGAATTAATTTTTTGGTTGAAAACAAACAAAAGATTACTCCTAATATGATAACGACTTTAGAAAGTGCTACTAATAATGTAGCAAATCAAATTGACTATTTATTAAAGAACCAAAACCAAAACATTGATCCTAGTCTGCTTAATGCTTTAGCTAGAGGAATTGATTCTTTAACTCAACAAAACCAAAACCAAAACATTGATCCGAATCTGCTTAATGCTTTAGCTAGAGGAATTGATTCTTTAACTCAACAAAACCAAAACATTGAGCCTAATATGATAACTGCTTTAGAAAAAGCTACTAATAATGTAGCTAATCAAATTGGTTCTTTATTAGAGAACCAAAACCAAAACATTGAGCCTAATATGCTTAATGCTTTAGCTAGAGGAATTGATTCTTTAACTCAACAAAACAAAAACCAAAACATTGCTCCTAGTCTGCTTAATGCTTTAGCTAGAGGAATTGATTCTTTAACTCAACAAAACAAAAACATTGAGCCTAATATGATAACTGCTTTAGAAAAAGGCTACTAATAATGTAGCTAATCAAATTGACTCTTTATTAGTGAACCCAAGCCAAAACATTGAACCTAATATGATTAATGCTTTAGCTAGGGGAATTGTTTCTTTAACTCAACAAAACAAAAAACATTGCTCCTAGTCTGCTTAATACTTTAGCTAGGGGAATTGTTTCTTTAACTCAGCAAAACAAAAACATTGAGCCTAATATGATTAATGCTTTAGCTAGGGGAATTGAACAAAACCAAAATATTGATCCTATTCTGCTTAATACTTTAGCTAGGGGAATTGTTTCTTTAACTCAGCAAAACAAAAACATTGAGCCTAATATGATTAATGCTTTAACTAGAGGAATGGAACAAAACCAAAATATTGATCCTATTCTGCTTAATGCTTTAACTAGGGGAATTGTTTCTTTAACTCAGCAAAACAAAAACATTGAGCCTAATATGATTAATGCTTTAGCTAGAGGAATTGATTCTTTAACTCAACAAAACCAAAACATTGAGCCTAATATGCTTAATGCTTTAGCTAGGGGGATTGATTCTTTAACTCAACAAAACAAAAACATTAATTCTGTTATGATAACTGCTTTAGTAAATGCTACTCGCAATGTAGCAAATCAAATTGACTATTTATTAAAGAACCAAAACCAAAACATTGAGCCTAATATGCTTAATGCTTTAGCTAGGGGGATTGATTCTTTAACTCAACAAAACAAAAACATTGAGCCTTATATAATAACGATTTTAGGAAGATCTACTAATAATGTAGCTAATCAAATTGACTCTTTATTAGTGAACCCAAGCCAAAACATTGAACCTAATATGATTAATGCTTTAGCTAGGGGAATTGATTCTTTAACTCAACAAAACAAAAACCAAAACATTGCTCCTAGTCTGCTTAATACTTTAGCTAGGGGGAATTGATTCTTTAACTCAACAAAACAAAAACATTGAGCCTAATATGCTTAATGCTTTAGCTAGGGGAATTGATTCTTTAACTCAACAAAACCCAAACCAAAACATTGCTCCTAGTCTGCTTAATACTTTAGCTAGGGGAATTGATTCTTTACTTTCAAAAAAATGAAACAGACGATTTTTCTTATGAGTTAAAAAATTTTATCAATTGGAACTTTAAAAAATATTCAGAGCGATATAAGTCAAAATAATATAAATGGAAATAATATAGACGACATTCTAAAAAAGTATGAAACATTGCACAAGACATCAAGCAATATAAATAAATTATTATCAGGTAAGAAACTCAAAAAAGACAATAATCCTAAATTCACCAAGGATAAGCAAAGACTTAAGAGCCAATATTATTATAAAGCACAAGATGGAACGATTTGGCGCACTAATCATACACCTCAAGAATTATTTAATTTTATGCAAAGTTATAAAAACCCTAGATACCTTTTTATAATGCTATAAAAACATTGCAGGAAAATGGTGAAAATCTAGACTATGAATCAAATTCCAATAAGATAGAAAATGATATAAAAATTACTACAAAGCCAACAGAGGCACTAAATCCGAATTCTGATAATTATAATGAGGACTTGGTTAAAATATATAATCTCACTTTGAATAGCAAAGATATTAAAGCTCAAATAGCCTCTAATAAGTCTCTTCAGGAAAATTTATCTTCATATGTTAAAGATAGATATCAAGATTTTTTAAATGAAGTTACAAATAAATTAGAGAAACAGTTAAAAATAAACAAAACACTTAACGCATTATCTTCTCTTAAGGGAATTTCAACAAACACTCTAAACTTAAAGCTAAACTCATTAACAAAAGAGGAAAGAACTACTTTAGCGACAGATGATATAACTGATATAAAGAGCTTTATTGAAAACTTTAATAACGCAAAGGGAAGTAAAAACAGTCGTATTGAATTAAATAATAATAAGATAACTTTAAAGGAAAAAAAAGATGAAACGGTTACTATTAACATCTCAGACGGAAACACAAAAGAGCAATTTATAAAATTATTAAACAATATTAAAAATACTCTTTGTAAAGGTAATGGTAATACTTATGCAACACTTGTACATATTGCACATAGAATATTGCTTAGAGCTCCTTTAAACCAAACTATAGAATACCAAGAAGTCCATCAAACTAATGAGAAAACAACTATAATTAATTGCCAAAACTTAGTCAAAGCTAACGAATTTGTTGATAAGCTAGGAAAGATACTAAAACTGTAAATGAACTCAATATAAGAAATACTGACATTCATAAGTTTAAAGTAGACGAGCAAACCTATTACTTAACTGCTTGTATAGATGCAGAAAAAGGGAAATACAAACATCAAACATTTAATATATTTTATAAAGACAAGGAAAATCAGGAAATTTATAATTTAAATCTTAATCCTCAAGGAGGTTTAATGACATTTATTGACGGTATTAAATTTTCAGACAAAGAAAAAATATATTGAAGATATAATCAATAAATAATAAAATAAAAACATTCTTGACAACAAAAAAAATTATATTATTATTAATGTAACAAAGTTAATACTATAAATTGGGGATGAAAAAATGTTAAAAATAAATAATAATATAAGCAAAGTTGGTTTTGGAATGAATGAATGTACAATACGTGCATCTAAATCTGTGCCTATTGGTACATCAGCAGTTGGAACAAATTTAAAACCTCTATCAAAAGATATTTTTATAAAAACAGTTAACAATATAAAAAATGGAAAAGTTATGAATAACAAAGAAAACCAAGTTAAATTATTAAATGATTATGTGAATTATAACATAAACTTTGACGAACTTCTTCAGGGTCGTGAAAAATTAAAAACAATAAAAAACCAAATGACAAAAGTGTAGATGAAAATATTGAAACATTATTTGAAAATTTTTATGAAGATACGGATTATACTCAAACAGATTTTTCGTATGATGCACGTGAACTTTTAAATATATACCGAAGAGAAAATAAATATCCTAATATAATAAAAGATTAATATTGGGCAACCCTCTTGTTAAAACTTGGCATTTAAGCTACAATAATAAAAATATATTATTATGTTGAGGGATAAATAAGATGATAATACCAAGTATTGACTTGATGAACGGTAAAAGCAGTTCAATTGAAACAAGGATGCGAAAAAGTTTTGGAAGCGGATAAAAACCCTGTTGAACTTGCAAAATATTACGCTCGTTTTGGTGATGTTGCCGTGATTGACCTTGATGCAGCAATGAACAAAGGTGATAATGAAGAAGTCATTAAAGCTATTTTGTCATGCCTTGCCATACGGCACTGTTCGTGTTGGAGGTGGCATTCGTGATGCTGAAAAAAGCTCGTCGTATAATCTCTTATGGCGCTAAAAAATTATCATTGGAACTGCTGCCAACGAAGATTTTTTGTCAAAATTGCCAAAAGATAAAGTTATTGTTTCAATCGACACTAAAAATGGAAAAATTGCAATTGATGGTTGGAAAAACACTGTTGAGGCTACTGTTGAAGATTATATAAAACGTTTTGACAATTTGTGCTCAGGTTATCTTTATACTGTTGTTGAAAAAGAAGGGATGATGCAAGGTTGTGATATCGAGAATATAAAAAAAGTAAGAAATTTAACTAAACTTGATTTAACTGCAGCCGGCGGAATTTCTACAATTGATGAAATTGTCAATCTTCAGCGTTTAAATATTAATACTCAACTTGGAATGTGTATTTATACAAAAACCGTAAACTTAGAAGATGCATTCATTGCAACTTTGGATTTTGAAAACAAAACGGACTTATCCCAACAATAGTCCAAGACTATCAAACAAAACAAGTTTTAATGCTTGCTTATTCAAACAAAGAAGCCGTAAAAACAGCTTTATCGCAAGGCGTTGGTGCTTATTACTCTCGTTCAAGGGACGAATTGTGGGTGAAAGGAAAAACATCGGGCAACGAGCAAGAACTTTTGACCGCACGATTTGATTGTGATTTTGACACCTTACTTTATACAGTCAAGCAAAAAGGAAATGCTTGTCATTTAAATCGTTTTTCTTGTTTTGGTGATAAAAACTTTAATCTTCAAGACTTATACAATTTACTTCTTGACAGAAAAGAAAAAATGCCTGAAAAATCCTTCACAACAAAGTTATTTAAGGATAGAAATTTTCTCAATTCAAAAATATTGGAAGAAGCAAAGGAAGTTTCGATTTTGAAAACGGTGAAGACCCGCTATCTTGGGAAGTTGCCGATTTAACTTATTTTGTCTTGGCTTTAATGGCACAAAATAATGTTAAAATTGAAAATGTTCTTGGCGAGCTTGCTTCTAGAACAAAATAAGTTTTTCTAACTTTGTTTTTCCATTGTTTCTTGCTCATCCATATTGAAATAGCAATCTTTAGGCGGGACAATATAATTCACTAATGCACTATATTCGTTAATCAAACCTGAATCAAAAAAGCAATTGTGCTTGTGCTTTGTTATAGTCTATTATTGCAAGTATCAAATCGCTTCTTGCTTGTGTTTTTATTTTCTGAGAATTTAAAACATCTAAAAATGTTGCTTCACCAATAGTATACCTTGCAAGAGCGTTTTTAAGCCCCTTCATCTGCCGCTTTCACCGCTATTTTGGCATATTTTATTTTATCTAAATTTGCTTGAGAGGTGTAATAAGAACTTACGATGTTTTCTTTTATATTACGTTTCAAAGTTTCAAGTTCATATTTTGCACTTTTTTATTTTTGCATCATAAGAACGTAGTTTGCTGTAGGAATTGAAGCCCAAATTTCGTCCGAGTTGCCATTCGGTTTTAAGATAAAGAGTGTCGTTTTGTCTTAGCCCAAGACGAGCAGTCCCAACCTGACCACGGTCAAATTGCAAAGTCAAATCGGGGATAAAATCTGTATAGACTGTTTTTCGCTCCTCTTCCAAAGCCTTAATATCAAACTCTTTTTCTTTAACATCCTCTCTTAAACTTATTGAATAGTTATATAAAGTTTTCACATCAATGTTTTCATCGACCAAAGTCACAGTGTCAATGAAAAGCTCAGACGGATAAACACTCAATGTCACATCAATCCCCATAATATTCGCCAAATTTGCTTGTTTTAATCTCAAACTGTTTAAATTTATAACCAAATCCCGATTGGCATTTGCGACTTCAACTTCCGCTCGAAGCAAGTCATATTTTGTTCCCAATCCCAATTCATACAAAGTTTTAGTATATCGAAGCTGTTCTTGAGTTTCAACCAAGTTTATTTTCAAAATTTCAAGCTGTAATTTTAATCTCAACAACTCATAATAGCTTAACATTGTATTTAAAATAATTTGTTCTTTTGTAAAATCAAGTTTATGTCCTGAGGCTTTAAACAAATCATTGCGTTGACGAGTTTCAAAAACAGTACGTCCTTTGTTGAAATTCCATAAAATACCATAATTTATTTGAATGGGAACTTATGAATTGTCGCGGTAAAATGTCGCCAACAAGATAAGTCCCTTGAATATCGGCTATCATAAAAGAAGCATAAATGTTTGGCAAAAATTCAGCAAGCTTTGCTCGATACTCCCATTTGTTCATTTCTTTATTCTGTTTGTTTATTTTTATATTAAAATTATTTTCCAAAGCCACACACAAACACTCTTGCATGTCGGTATAAATCAAGTTATAGTCATATTTTTTTCAACACCGCCATCAATAATTTTTTGTTTTTACTGCAATACTTTGGATTTTTGTCTTCATCAAGTTCCTTAAGAAAAGTGTCCTCTGTCCTATCCCAAAGCTTGTACCAATCAGAATCATCTTCTTTTGCATAAACTTTAACACCAAATAAAGGTGAAAATAAGCAATAAAACATATAAAATGATATTAATATTTTTTTCAAATATTTATGCATATTTTAAAGAATATTGCAAATATTCTCAATGCATTATAGTCCGATTGGTGATTTTTTAGACTAATTTAAAACGTTGTTATCTGTTTTAAGGCTATTTTGGCTTTTTTTCCACAATTGGTCGTATTCTTCAAAACTCAAAGTTTCAAGCGGTTTTGTGCCAACTCTTCCATTTTTTTAAACCGAGCCATAAATTTTTTATTTGCACGAATTAAAGCAAGTTCGGATTGATTTTGTTGTATCTGGCTAAATTGACAGTTGCAAATAAGATATCACCAAATTCATCTTCCTTTTCGTCAAAGTTTTTTGCTTCTTTAAATTCTTCAAATTCACTTTTTACACAATCATAAATTTGTTGTTCATTTTGCCATTCAAACCCAACAGAAACAGCTTTTTGCTTATTTTCAAGGCAGAAAGCAAAGCACTTTGAGATTTTGAAACTCCATCCATTAGCGATTTTCGCTTATCTTTTTCTCTTCTTTTTTTATTTTTTCCCAGTTTTTAACAATTTCATCAGAATTTTGCACTTTAACATCGCCAAAAACATGCGGATGACGACGTATAAGTTTTTCATTCAAGACTTTTGCCACCTCATCAATGTCAAAAAACATTTTCTTCTTTGGCTATTTGAGAATGAAGCAAAACTTGAAGCAAAACATCTCCAAGTTCCTCTTTCAAATTTGAAGTGTCACAACTGTCAATAGCATCAACGGTTTCATAGGCTTCTTCCAAAATGTTAGTTCGCAAAGATTTGTGAGTTTGTTCTCTATCCCATTTGCAACCGTTTTCGCTTCTTAATGTTTCAATTATTTTAATGCTTTCGCATAGGTTTTTATATTTTTCACTCATTTTTAATTTTTTATGCCACCATTTGTTCAACTGTCATAATCAAAATGCCTCGACCGCCAAGTTTTTTCAATTTATCAATGCTTTCATAAACTTCATCTTCATCAACAACAACGTGAATTACAACATTGTTATCATCATCCAAAAGTGAAGTTACAGTTGGAGATGAAAGTCCGGGTAAAAAATCTTTTATTTGGTTTAACGCGTTTTTGGGAACATAGTGCCATCAAATTTTTTTACCTTTGAGTCAATAACGCTTTTCAAAGCTCTTAAAAGAGATGATACTTTTTGTTGTTTTTCTTCGCATAAGTCTTTTGAAGCAATTATTATTGCACTTGAAGACAAAATGTTGTCAATAATGCGTAACTTATTGGATTTTAAAGTGGCACCTGAGGAGGTGATATCAACAACAACATCCGAAAGTCCCAAACGAGGAGTTATTTCTGTTGCCCCTGAAACTTCAATAATTTGTGGTTTTTTGCCTAATTTTTCAAAATATTCTTTTGCAATATTAGGAAAAGATGTAGCTACTTTTATATTTTGTGGCAAATCTTTTGAGCAATTATAATCGTCCTCTTCTTTAACAGCCACAACCATATCGCAACGTCCAAAATCCAAATCCATTATAATATCAACATTGCTTTTTAACTCGCTTACAATATCAAATCCGGTAAATCCGACATCTGCAACATTCATTTCAACAAATCTTGGAATATCCTGTAGTGCGAACAAAAATTATTGAATATTTGTTGTCTTTTGTGCAAACAGTCAAACTTCTTTCATCTTTTGAAGGAAATTTCAGCCCTGAGCGGTCAAGCAAGTCGTATATTTTTTTCAGACAATCGACCCTTGTTTGGTATAGCTATTTTTAATGTTGTCATATTGTAAATCCCTTTATATTTATAAATTAATTATATTTTTCACCAAAGGTATTTAATGAAACAACCTCATTAAATTCTTTTCTTAATTTTTTGAGTTTTAACGTTATCATCCATATATCCTACAGTTAAAACAGCAGTTATAAAATATTCCTCAGGAAGTTGGAATTGTTCTTTGATGATTTGAATAAAATTTAAATCAGCACAGGTCAACTCATTCATCATAGCTCCCACAACACAACAACCAAGCCCTTGGTTTTGAGCTTCAATAGTCATATAAGCAAGAGCATAAGTTGTTTGTTCCATAAGACGAAGAAGCAAAGTGCTTTCTCCAAGCAAAGCAGGGTTTAATATTTGGTTTTTAAAAACCATATCAATATCAAATTCATCTTTTCCGCCTTCTTTGAGGATTTTGCCAAACCTTGCACGATTGAAAGCCAAGGAATCTGCAACCATAACAATCACATGGCTTGCTTGTGCCACATGCTTTTTGTCCCAAACACATTTCACTTAACAAATCTTTTTTATCTTGATTATCAATAACTATAAAATGCCAAGGTTGGGAGTTCATCCAAGAAGGAGCAAGCCTTCCGGCATTTAAAATACTTTTAATTTTTTCATCTTCAACCTTTTGGTCTTTGTATTTTCTTACACTAAACCGATTTTCAATCAACTCTAAAACCATAAAAAGATGTCTCTTTTTTCTTAATTTTTCTAAGTTTCCGAAATTATTAAAGTGAAATCACTATTAACACAATAGATTTTCAAAGGGTCGTATACAAACTGATAGTCTTTTATATCAGGTATTTCATTTTTATTTTATTAGCTATATCATTTGTAACGATGTTTTGGTGAGAAATAAATTGGGCATGCTGGAACATGTTTCATTCTCATCATATTTACGGTATAGCCTTTGTTTTCAAGTTCTGTTTTGATTTTTTCAGCTTTTGGAGCATTTAAAGATGTATAAATGATGCCTGCAGTCAACTGATAGTTGACATCTTCAGTTTTATTTTTCTTTCTGTAAATGAGTCTGTCAACCATTTCTTGAGTTTGTTCAGGGTCAAGTATCCAATATGAAATGGAGCCTTTTTTGAAGGTGCGCCGGGAAGCGTTGCAACTTCAACGTTATCCAGATTGAAATCTTTTGGCCATGGCTGCAAAATTTGAAATTTCATACATACTCATATCAGTTTTTACATATTCATTAATCAAATTCAAAATTTCAGGAATTTTGGTTATTGTGGCAGGGGTTTGAAGTTGAGTCAATAAGTTTCTCAAAACCACTGTTGACGAGATGTTCTACCTATATCACCCAAACCGTCTTTTCTAAAACGCAAATAACCTTCTGCCTGCTGACCGTTAAGAACGTGGTTGCCTTTTGGTAGTCTGACATTAAGTTTGCCTGAATAATCGTGATAAAACATGTCTTTTCTACATACACAGGCACACCGCCTAAAAATATCAACAAGATGAATTACAGCTTCAGAATTGACGGCTATATATCTGTCAACTTTTACTCCCAAAGTGTTTTCCACTGTTTTCTTTGTAAGTTCAACACCGCCATAAGCATGGGCTGAATTTATTTTTTGTATCCCATAATCGCCTGCAATATACACTTTGCTGTCACGTGGAATAGATATTGCGTTTATAGACCTGTGTTTGGGGTCAATATTGACAAGAATTATGGTATCTGACCTTGTGTTTGAAAACGGGTCATTTCCATCAGGGGTTTTTGTCCACCCCAAGGATTAAAATATTCTGACGTTTTTTTGAACAAAGGTAAATTGAAGCTTTGTTCTTCCGGTTTATTTAGTTTTAAAAACGGTAATTTATTAAATATTACACCCTGATTCCGGAATTGCAAAAAACAACACCAAGTGTGCAAACAAGCACACAAAAAACGTTAATAAAAAAAGAGCGCTTGAAAATCTTTTCTTTGGCTTTTGCAGTTGTTGCTTGTTGTTCTGCTGATATTCATTGAACATATTATATCTATCGTATTGATTAATACTTTTATTTTTGTTTCTTTCATAACAAATCCTTTTGTACTTAATAACTATTTTACTTCAAAAAAAATTTTTGAGTATTTTTTTTCATCTTGATGATATACTAAAGTTACTATGAAGAAAATTACAATTTTAGGTTCAACAGGCTCAATAGGCACTCAAACGCTTGAAGTTATTGAAAAATTAGAAGAAAAATTTCAAGTTGTCGGGCTTTCGGGTGGAAAAAATATAGAACTTTTAAAATTACAAATAGAAAAATTTCATCCAAATGTTGTATGCACAGCCGATAAAAATGATGCTTTAAAGCTGAAAGAAATTTATAAAAACATAAAATTTTTATACGGCGAAGAAGGACTTATTGAACTTGCTTCAAATAATGAAATTGACATTCTTGTCGTTGCTGTTTCAGGAAAAGTTGGTTTAAAACCTACCATTGAGGCTATAAAAAATGGGATAAACATTGCATTGGCCAACAAAGAAACACTTGTTACAGCAGGTGATATCGTTATGGATTTGGTAAAGAAATATAAAGTTGAGTTGTTGCCTGTAGATTCTGAACATAGTGCAATTTATCAGTGTATTCAAGGGAACAGCCATTCTTTTTATCAACAGATTGCACATCACAGCTTCAGGCGATCTGTTTTTGAATAAATCAAAAGAAGAAATGAAAACAGCCGGCATTTCACAAGTGCTTCATCATCCAAAGTGGAATATGGGCAAGAAAATAACAGTTGACTCTGCAACATTGATGAATAAAGGTCTTGAAGTCATTGAAGCACATCACTTGTTCAATATGGATTATAAAAATATAAATGTGGTTGTGCATCCGCAAAGTGTTATTCACAGTGCCGTTGAATACAACGACGGAAGTGTTATTGCCCAAATGGGATTTCCAACATGCACATTCCTATACAATATGCTCTTACATATCCAAAAAGAATTTGTGGAATAAAGACAAACTCCTTTGATTTTGTAAAATGTGCAAATTTGACTTTCTTTGAGCCGGATTTTGAAAAGTTTCCACTTTTTAAAACTTGCATACCAAGTTGGCAAAGAAGGCGGAACTATGCCACTTTGTGTGAATGCGGCCAATGAAGAAGCCGTTATGGCCTTTTTAAAAAGGTAAAATTAAATTCTTTGATATTAATGACATTGTCTTCAAAATTGTCGAAAACTATAAAAACATAGACAAACCAACAATTGACGAAATATTTCTTGAAGACAAATTAATTCGTGAGAAAACACTGAATTATATAAAAAACTATTGATTTTTTTTGAATAGATAAGATAATTTATATAAGTAGTCAAAATAAATACCAAGAGGTCAGGCATTTATATGGGGAATTTAAAAAGAACAATAGCTGCATTATGTGCAATAGCTGCAATTTCAATAAATTTAAGCAATGCTTCGGAAGCAAAAATGTCAAATGAAGCTTTAAAATATTTTCAAAGCGCTCAAAACAATGAAAGCGAAAAGAAATATCTTGATGCTATTGACGATTTAAGCAAGGCGATTGAAATCAATTCACGAGAAGCAATTTTGTATACAAAGCAAGGTGGGCTTTTTGTTGAAGTCGGCGATTGGCAAAAGGCACTTGATGCTTATAAAAAGCATTGAAATTGCAACCAAACGATGCTTTTTTGTATATTTCTGTTGGAAATGTCTATGAATTAAAGCACGATTATACAAATGCCTATAATTCATACTTAGAAGCGCTGAGAATATATCCGGATTACACATATAATTATGTAAACATTGCAAACACAGCTTATTTATTGGGAGATTTTGCAAGTGCCACAGAATATTACAAAAGATTTTTGAGCAACTACCCTGACAATGTTGAAGCACAAAGAAAATTTGGCCTCTTGCTATATGAAAACAAACGACCTTCAAAAATGCTTTTGGCTGTTTATGGCAAATTATACACTGACAATCCGAACGGCTTTAAACAGTTTTCAAATTATGGACTTGCTCTTTTGAAAACCAATGAACTTGACATGGCGGTTGATTTTTTGCAAAAAAGCTGTCAAGAAAAATCCTAACGACTGGGCTTCTTATGGTAATTTAGCTTTAACAAATATGAAACAAAATAATTATGATGAAGCTTTGATAAACTTTTGAACATGCCTTTAAAATCAACCCAAATGCCGATGAGTTGAATTTGGATTATGCAAATTTGCTTGCTTTTAAAGGTAACAATGAAAAAAGCTATTCAAAAATATAACGATTATATTGAGAAAAATTCTGATAACCCTGTCGCATACTATAATTTAGGAACTATTTATCAAAAAAATAAACAGTATAATGACGCTATAAATTATTTTGAAAAAAGCAATAAGTTTGGAACCAAACAATTTTGATTATATTTATGAGTTGGCAAAAGCTTTCATTTTCAGGTGATTATGAAAAAGCAATTGCAACATACGATAAAGCATTTGAGCTTGATAATTCAAATGTGGATGTGCTTTTTAACAAGGCCGGTGCGTTGTGTGCTTTCAAAAAATATGATGATGCAATTTCTTTGTTTGAAAAACTTTTGAAAAAAGGTGGAAAAAATAGCGTCGAAATTAAAAATGGAATTGTAAGTGCATATTTAAACAAAGCAAATGAAGCTGAAAAAACTGACAATTTTAAAGAAGCTATTGAATTGTGCGAGAAAGCCTTAAATTATGACAACAAAAATATTCAAATATATGTAAATCTATCAAAATTGTATGAAAAAAGCAGGCAATAAAAATAAATCATTGAATGTTTTAAAAAGTGCAAACGAAATAAATCCAAATGACAAGTTTATAATATATACTCTTGCAAGCACTCAAAAAAATAATAATATGTTGGAAGAGTCAAAGAAAAATTTTATTAAACTTATACAACTTGATGAAAATAATGAAGAAAATTATGTTGACCTGGCAGACATATACGTTAAAGAAAAAATTATGATGATGCCATTTTAAACTACAAAAAAGCGTTATCCATCAACTCCAAATATGAAAATGCACATTTGCGTTTGGGAAATGTATATAAATTTCAAAACAAAACAGAAGAAGCTTTAAAGGAATACACGAATGTTTTAAGCTACAATCCAAATAGCGAAGATGCGTATTATAATATCGGGTTGTGCCTTTTGAATGAAAAAAAAATACCCTGAAGCCATTGAAAAATTTAATAAAGTTGTTTCTTTGAATGAAAAATATTCGCTTGGATATTATTGTCTTGGCTTATGTTATGAAAAAACAGAAAAAGCAAATGAAGCATTAGAAAATTATCAAAATTTGTTTCTTTAACTGATGACAACGGTCTAAAGAAAATTGTAAATGATAAAATAAAATATTTAAACCAAAATAAATCTTTATGATGACAATATTAAAAAAACTATGTTTATTGATTTTTTTTGTCTTTGGTTATGTCAGGATGCTCATTTGACAAGGACTATATTATTTTATTTAACAAAGACCCCATAACTCAAGATAATTATAAAGTTGATTACATTCGCTTTGAAGAAAATAAGCCAATATATTATGCATTTTTGACAACAAAATATTTTGAGTTTGATTTTATCCGTGTGCAAGTTGTTAAAACATCAGATAAAACAAACATTTTGGGCTATTCAGTGGCATATACAAAAGATTTTATAATTAACCGCAATAAACAATATTTTACGGATTATATAATTTTAAGAAGCAAGGGGCATTATATTATGCAGATATTTTATCATACAAATTTAAATGCCCCGCTTGTTATGAGAGATTTTTTGGGTTGAATAGATAAATTAGCCATTATCTACAATCAAAGAACCATTTTGAACGCATAAATCAATGGTATTTTTAGTTGTAACATTATGCATTTTATCTACAGCCATAAAATGACCGTTAATATCGTAATTTTGTTCAACTGCTTCTTTTTAATTGAGGTGATGTAGCAACTAAACCGGTTTCAAGATTAACAGAGTTAAAAAGCATGCTCCATTTCAAAAGGTTCAAATTCAAATTCACCACTTGCTATATTTTTAATGATACATCATACATAGAATTAAATTGACCAGCATCAACCCAAGGTTCATTAGATTTAACAGCAAAGACTTTTTTTCCGTTTAGTGCTTCTCTTGCTTGTAACAAAACATCATCAGGAGTTTTTTCTAAAACATTAATAGAACCAGGAATTGTTCTCAAACCTGAAACATCAAGAAAATGATCTCTCATATCTTGAGGTTTTTCATATTGAGAAACAGACATTAAAGCAGGCAATAATTGTTTTGACCAATCACGAGATTCTTTATCGCCTTCTTTTGTTTTAAAATGAGGTTCTAAAATATTGATTGCCTTTAATGCATCTTTATGTACCATAAATTGAAAAGTATTTGTATAACAATTTTCGTCTTCATCAATAAAACCACCAATGCGTTCTTTGGGTTTTTCGGCAAACTCTTTTATTTCATTCATATCGCCTTCTAGCTTCATAATACCGAAATTGCCTTTAGCTTTTCCCAAGGGACTTGACTTGCAATCATAACAATGGCAGAATTCCCGCTATTCATAATATTTTGTGCTTCAGTAGTTGCTTTTGTCATTCTTGAAACTGAATCATTTGGCAGCACAAAAATAGAATCCATACCTTCTTTTTTCATCTTGTCATACATTCTTAAAGTAAAACCACCATTACCTTTATTTATATTTGAATCATTTTTATAAAACTTAAGATTTTTCCCAATTCCAAAAACACCTTTCGAACAATCAAGAATACCGGCTTTATGTAAAGTTACAAGAGTTGTTTCAATAGGGGTTAATCCTGTTGCCATTCTGAATGATCCTTTTGTATTTTGCGGTCTTGTGGCTTGGTATCATTATGGTAAATTCCCTCTGATGATGCATTTGTGTATTCAGCACGTGAGCCATAACCACCTGACAATATTGTAACTTGCATTGTTTTTGCACCTTCTTGTGCTTTAAACTGAGGTAAAACTATTTCTTCTTCGTTAATTTTACGTTCAAATTCCTGCAAACTATCAATAATAGCTTCACAAAACCTTCCGTTTTGAAGTCCTATTATAACTTCGCCACCTTGACCGATTGATGGCATTGGTTTTAATTTATCAAATGTTGGTTTATTAATTTGTGGTCGTTCAACTTCTGTTTTTTTGTTACCTTTTATTTTTAAGCTTCCATCTTTTGAAGACAATTGACCTTTATTTCCCATTAATACATATTGACCGTCTTCAACAACAGCAATAAATTTGCCTTTATTATCCAAAACGGAAGCTTTATTATTGGTTGTTTTTCTTTGAATTTCAATATCACTTACAGGTATTTCATTTTTAACAAGCAAAACATTAAAAGTTTCTTCTTGTTGTTCTTTATTTCTTCGCATAGTAACACTAATTAAACCATCATCATTACTGCCTTTTTTGCATCACCAATTTTTGCAATGTTGTATTTGCAGTATATTCGCTATAAGCTTGAGGAACTTTTGTAGTCATTAAATCAAAATCAATTCTTGAACCTACAGCATCAGTTCCGCAGGTAACGACCTTACCCAAATAATTTAATAAATTACGACCTTCTTTTGATTGCTCAATAACACTTGTTTTTATTATATCTTCGACAAGATTTTGATTATCAAACCTTTGTGGTTGTATATTTTGTCTAACTATTGGATTTTCAACTTTTTTTGCTTCTTGAGTCGCCAAACTTCCCAATTTTTGAGCACTTTTAGCACTTTCCTCTGATTTTTTGATACACAATTACATAAAACATTCATGATGCCCTTCTCCTAATTTTTTCATATCTACTATAATATAACTAACTATAGATATAATACACGTAAAAAAAAATTTGCTAGTTTTTTAATAAAAAACAGTTATTTTTTTACATTTCTTAATGAAACAAGCTAATTTTTTATCCGATAATTAGCTTGTTTATATTTATATACATAAAGTCAGTTTTAAAGTTTTTCTTCAGGGTCTTCAAACCCTGGTGAGCGGCTGTTTAAATTGCTATATCCTGGGTTTGAATATACACTTTTACGGATATATTTGTTTGTGTAATCTCCTTTTTCAAGCAACATTTTTAAAGTATTTTCACGATTGACAAGTGGGTGCATTTTTTTTGCATCTTCAGGAAATTTCTTTGAAAGATTATACCAAACAACCGCTTCAAGAGTCCAAGCATAAGTTTCTTCATTTAGAGAATTAAATTCATCTTGGTGAATTGCTTCATGGGCAAGTAAAGCTGCCAAAGCACTAGGTGGAGCGTCTTCATGTTTTTGGTTGATATAAATATAAAGTTTATTTTTACGTTTATATCCCAAAGCGTCAAACGAAGCGTGTTTTTTCGACATTTCACCCAAATTTCTAAATTCTATTTTGACAGGTTTCATTGTCAAATTTTTTCCCAAAATGGCATTGCGAGAAAAATTCTCCCGGAGTTGAAGACAAAAGTTCAACAGCATAGATAAGTTTTTCATCATCCGTCACTTTTTTATACATTTTTTTAGCTGTGTGTATTGTTCATCACTTAAATTTGAGAAATAAAGGCTTTGTTTCTTTTCATCTTCCTTGACAATCGGCTTTTTTATCATCAGGCAAACAATATGCCATGTTGGACAACATCAAAGCTATAAGTGCAAAATTTACAATTTTGGTTCGCATTTTTTCATAAACACATTTCCTAATTCTACTTAACAATATTATGACATCTGTGTAATTCTAAGGCAAATTTTTATAGCCTTGATTTTTAGCCGATTGGATATTAAATGAATTCCCCAAAAAATATATAACATTTTTAGAGGATATGAATTAAATAAAATATAAACTATACTTTAAGAAAAATATTGGTGCAATTAAAAGGAGAAGATGATGTATCGGGATTACAAAATTGTGAGCGATTGTATTGAAGATATACCTGCATTTGCCTACCAATCAGATACAATTCGTGAAACTTTTGAAAAAATTAAAAAATATAAACTCACAAATTTAATTATTGTTGATAAGAATAAAAAAATTCAAGGCAACATTTCACGTAATGAACTTCGTAAAAATGTAAAAGCACTTGGAGAAATGCCTATATCAACAATACTAAGTGAACGTAATTTTAAGAAAATTACAACTTTTCCGACATCATTTTTAAGTGATGCTATACATGTTATGAAGCTTTTTGGTATAAATTTCTTGCCTGTATGCAATGACCATCTTGAGCAACAATTTATAGGCATAGTTAAATTCAAAGAATATGAAAACCTTCGCCCCAGCATAGTTCAGCCTATTCTATAAAAAAGTTGCAAAAATTTTTGTTTTAATGATAAAATATTATTAAAATTATTATTACTTTTCATTAAAGTAAGAAAAAGAGTTTTTGCAAATTTTATAAATGTTAAATGAACTATTAAAAAGGGTAAATAAGCCTTATCAGTATATAGGCAACGAGTTAAATATAAGTAAGAAAGACTTTTTAAAGACAAAAGTCAAAGTTGCTTTTGTTTTTCCTGATGTATATGAAATAGGGGCAAGCAACTTTGGGTTAAAGTTGTTGTATGAGCTTATAAATCGAGATGAAGACATTTTTTGCGATAGAGTATATGCACCAAACAATGACTTTATTGAGGAACTAAAAAAACACAACAAACTTCTTTATGCTCTTGAAAGTAAAAAACCGTTAAAGGATTTCGATTTTGTTGGGTTTTCACTTCAATACGAGCTTTTTATCCCACAATTTTAAAAATTTTGGAGCTTGGCGGGATTGAAATATTTAATGAAAAACGAGATGAAAATTCCCCAATTGTAATTGCCGGTATCCTTGTGCTTATAATCCTGAGCCTGTATCAAAGTTCATTGATTTATTTATGATTGGTGATGGCGAAGATGTCAACGTTGAAGTTTTCAAGTTATACGCAAAACTTAAGGAAGAAAACAAAACGCGAAGTGAAATAATTGAAGCACTAAGTCAAATTGAAGGAGTTTATTCACCCATCTTCACAGACAAAACAAAAAAG
This sequence comes from Candidatus Melainabacteria bacterium, assembly GCA_022009935.1. Lineage (GTDB taxonomy): Bacteria > Cyanobacteriota > Vampirovibrionia > Gastranaerophilales > Gastranaerophilaceae > UMGS1477. The sequence goes on from CP091731.1 coordinate 912,508, forward strand.
TTTTTAAACGTGTTGTTGATATTAAAAATGAAAATGCTCCAACAAAGTTGATGGTGCCAAATTCAAAAAGTGTACACGACCGTGCCATTGTTGAATTACGTCGAGGTTGTGGCAGAATGTGTCGCTTTTGCCAAGCTGGACACACAAATTTACCAATTCGTGAACGCGAAGTGGCTGATGTCATTCAACTTTCTGAAGAATGCATTAAAAATACGGGATATGATGAGATATCGCTACTTTCCTTAAGTTCAAATGACTATTCAAACATCGAACCATTGCTTGAAAACTTAACAGACGTTCTTCAAAGCAAACATGTTTTCGATTCTCTTCCCTCTCAACGCATTGATAAATTTTCGGTCAACATTGCTAAAAATATTAATAAAATTCGAAAAGCAACAATAACTCTTGCTCCTGAAGCCGGAAGCGAAAGATTGAGAAAGGTTATCAACAAAAACCTTACAAAAGAACAAATTGTTGACACTGTTTTAAAAGTGTTATAAAGAAAATTTTGACAGCTTCAAGTTTTATTTTATGGTGGGGTTGCCGACAGAAACTCTTGAAGATTTGGAAGAAATGGCAAATTTGCTCAAATTTATTATTGACGAAGCAAAAAAAATCAGAGCAGAGTTTAAAATAAAAAATCCGCTTAAAATAACTGTTTCATTGTCAATTTTTGTGCCAAAACCGTTTACACCGTTTCAATTTGCACCACAAAATGATTTTAAAGCAATTGATGAAAAAATATTCCATTTAAAAATCTTATTTCAAAAATAAAAGGAGTTAAACTTAATTATCATAGTAAAAAAATTTCTCAACTCGAAGCGGTTTTTGCAAGAGGTGATAAAAGTTTAATGACTTGGTTTATAAAATGTATCAAAACGGTCAATATCTTATTTCTTGGGAAGAAAATGTTGATTTTGATTTGATTAATGAATTGTCAGGCTTCAAGCTTGAAGAACTTGCTACAAAACAATACGATTTGGATGAAAAGTTACCTTTGGGAATTTATTAGTTGCGGAATTGATGATAATTGGTTTAGAGAACAGTATAAGCTTGCAATTGAAAAAGAACAAAACATAAAACCTTGCGAAAGTGGTTGTATAAATTGCGGTGTTTGTCCAAACTTGAAGGTTAAAAACAAACAGCAAAGATGTTTGAATATAACCAAAAAGAACAAAATGTGATAAACAAACCAAATAAGATGTCAAAAACAGTACGAGTTAAGTATAAAAAACAGGTGATTTAAAGTATCTATCACATCTTGATATGCAAAATATTATTATAAAAATGCTTAATCGAAGCGGTTTTGACCTTGATTATACAAATGGTTTTAATCCAACACCTAAAATTTCTTTTTCCTCTGCTTTGGGACTGTTTATTGAAAGCGAATGTGAGTTTTTTGATTTTTGTATTTTTGATGATATAAACAAAACTGATATAAAAAATTTACTTTCAAAAAATACAAACCAATGTTTAATTATTGATGATGTAAAAATATACAATGAAAAGCCCAAAACACTTGATAAAACAATTGATTGGGCTCAGTATGAAATAGAATTGGTGGAAAATGAGAACAAAATGAACATTTTAAATACGCTAAAAGAACGTATTATAAATGAAAATTTTGAGATAAAAAAAGAGAATAAAAAGAAAAAACGATGAACATCATAAAGGTCGCTCCATCTTTAAAAGATGTGAAAATTGTTGAAGACAAATTGTATGTCACCTTGAAAACAGGCACAAAACAAGGTGATTTACCAAACATTAGATGTGATTTGTTAATAAACGAAGCGAACTTAGAAAATTATAATTTTTCAATAAAACGAGTGAAATTTTTTGATGAAAATTTAAAAGAAGTATCAATATAATAAGTTTAAAAGGAAAAAAGTTATGACAAAAAACAATAGTAATAGCTGAGCGTGATAATATTGCTTGCGTGATTGAGGATAAAAAAGTAAGCGAGTTCTTTGTTCACAAAGGCGATGTTTTATTAAATGATGTATTTTTATCAAAAGTTGAAAATATTTTACCAAGTATAGATGCAGCCTTTGTGGATGTTGGCATTGGCAAAATGGGATTTTTATGCTGACGATATTATAGGCAAAGGGACCTTGAAAGAAAAAACTTCACCAAATGCAAAACTTATGGTTCAAGTTGTAAAAGAACCTACAGGTCACAAAGGCCCCCGAGTTACAACTTCAATAAGCTTGCCCGGTAGATTTTTAGTTCTTATGCCTTTTGAAACAGGGGTTAATGTGAGCAAAAAAAATTGAATCATCACAAGAAAGAGCAAGGCTAAAATCTATAGTAAGTCTTATGAAACCTGTTGGTGTGGGCGTTATTATAAGAACGGAAGCTCAAGACCAAACTGAAACAGACATACAAGATGATTTAAATATTCTTCTTGAAAAATGGAATGACATCATTGTTGCGGCTGAACACAACGATGCTCCTTCGCTTTTGTATCGTGACCAAGATTTGCTTTATCGTGTCATTCGCGAAGTTTGCACAGAAGATGTCGATGAAATTATTGTTGACACATCCTTTGCACAAAACCGAGCAAATCAACTTCTTCAAACATGGAATATGGATAAAAACATTCAAATTACACAGTATAAAGGCAAAAGAACCTCTACTTATAAATAAAGGTATTGATAAAGAAATAAAAGTAGCTTTACAAACAAAAGTTAATCTAAAATCAGGGGGGATATCTGTTTATCCAAACAACTGAAGCTTTAACGGTTATTGATGTAAATAGTGGAAAATTCACATCTTCAGCAACACAGGATGAAACCATTTTAAAACTAATATTGAATCAGTTCATGAAATAGCTCGTCAATTGAAATTGCGCAACATTGGCGGAATTATTGTTGTCGATTTTATTGATATGACAAGTCGAGCCGACAAGGTGAAAATATTGGAAGAACTCGAACTTGTGTTGCAAAATGACAAAGCAAAACCTCAAGTTGGTCAGTTGTCAGATTTCGGGCTTGTAGAATTGACTCGTCATCGTCAGGGACAATCTCTGCTTGAAATGTTTACCAACAAATGTCCAAATTGTGGTGGCTCAGGGCATATTTTAAAAGAAATGAAATTTGCAGACCCAAATTCAAATGCTGTTGAAAATCCTTACCAATCAAAATTTTCACGTGTCAAATTCCCAAAAATAACACCAATAAACAAAACAAAAAACGCAATAACAAAGGCAAAGACAATATTAACAACAATGTTAAACAGCAAAATTTGCCAATTGAAAATAACGAAATAAAACTTGAAGAACTTCCTCAAAACAATGAAATTGAAAATAAAATAAAAGAAACAGAAATTGTTGTTGAAGAAAATAACATCGTTGAAACCACACAAAATGTCGAAGAAAAACCAAAACCAAAAGCAAAGCGAACAGCGAAAAAACGTTCAACTAAAAAAATAGCGGAAAATGCAATTACCAAAGAATCAGAAGAAAACAAACCGCAAATTGAACAACAAACTCAAACAGAAGAAAAACCTGTTGTTGTTGAAACTCAAAATACTGAAAATGAAACTACACCTAAACCCAAGAAAACACGCAAACCAAGAAAAACAAAAAAAGAACAAGCTCAAACTCAAGTGCAATCACAACTTGTTGAGGGATAATTTATGAAAAAAAGCAATATTAATTGTATTCTTTTTGTTTGTTAGCTTAACATCATTTTCATTTGCAGAAGTTAAGGAAAATACTGTTGTTAAAAAACAAACAGAAACAAATTATGTCTTTAAAAAATTTGCAAAAGCTATGGGAGGAGTTGTATTTTTCAGGTTTTATAATATATAGTATTTTAAAAATCGTAAAAAATGTGAAAAGTTTAAAAGAACCTGCAAATATAATTGAAAAAACAAAAAAAACAGAAACCATCTTTCAAACGCAAAAGATATGGATGAGGCTTTAAACAATTTTATAATCAGAACAAAGGACACTATCTAAACGAGTAATTGCTTCTTTTTTCTATTTTGTTATTATATTTATGTTGGCTATTAATGCTATTAATAAAATTTAAAATTATAAATTACATAAAATATAGTTAGCATACAAAAGGAAAAGGATAGAAAGATGAAAAAAAATATAGTTATTATTTTAGCGATTTTAATTTTACCAATGCTTGTATATGGCGGATTAAAATTGAATATGGACAAACGTGTTGAAAATCAAGCGGTTGCACAAGTCGGACAAAACATGCCACAAGTCATCAAATTTTCATCCCAAATGTGCAAAGATTGTATTGAAATGGGCAAACTGTTTAACGAAATTATGCCTGATTATACTAGCTACATAAAATTCATAAATATAGATGCACAAAAACAGACAAGCAAACTCAAAACTTGATACGTAAATATAAAGTTAATGTAGTTCCAACAATTATTTATATAAACAAAGACGGTAAAGAAGTAAGAAAAACTGAAGGTATTGTTTCTGAAAATAACTTAAGACTTTATTTAAATGAAATTAAATAGGAAAATATTAAATAATGGAACAGCTTATAACAATATTTAATAATAGTTTAACTAATTCAAACTTTACAATAGTTGTATATTTAATATCATTTTTAGGTGGTATAGTTGCATCTATTTCGCCTTGCAGCCTTGGGATATTGCCACTTATCGTTGCTTATGTGACAGGCAATCAGCACAACAAAACAGTAACATTTATCCACATGCTGCTTTTTGTTTTTGGTTTGTCGATTACCCTAACAATAATAGGCATAGCTTGTGCTTTGACAGGTCATATTTTTGCCTCAATTGCACCAACATATTTCGTTTTTTTTTAGCAAGTTTAATTTTAATATTCGGATTAAGTTTATCAGGAATATTAGAAATAAATTATCCGACAATAGTAAAACAACTTCCGTCAAACACAAGCAAATGGGGGTTGTTGTTCCCATTGGTATTGGGGATGGTTTTTGCCTTGGCGGCATCGCCATGTTCAACACCTATTTTGGCGGCGATTATGGCAACGGCAAGTTTAAGTAAAAATATTTGGCAAGCAGCAATAATGCTTCTTTTGTTTGCTCTTGGGCAAGGTGTGATTGTTATTTTGGCAGGAATGTTCACATCTTTTATCACTAATTTGAAAGGCAGTGCAAAATATTCTGAAATACTTGTTAAAATAAGCGGAATAATATTGATTTTCTTTGCTCTTTATCTTTATTACCGTTGTTTTGCAGGATTATTTGCCGCTTATTAAGAATTGTAACTCTTTTATAGCTTATTGAAATTTTTAAATATAAATCTCCTTTATTAAATTATATTAATTTTTTATAAAGGAGATTTTATCCAAATAAATAATATCTGTAACATGGCAATCCAAACAATTAATTTAATTTCAGGTGCAAGCCTTGCAGGTATAACTGCAAATTTGGTTGTCAAAACTTTAGGCTTGGAAAAAGTTGAAGATAAAGAAAGTAATTTATCCGGCAATGTTGAAATAACTGCAGAAGATTTTAGTGCTTTACAAAATGAACTTGAAGATTTAAAAACAGAAATTGCTGAATTGAAAGGTGCACAAGCCGAAACTAAATCCGGTGAAGAAACACCATCAGTTGAAACTCAAACTTCGACAGGTGAAGAAATTGTTGCAGAAACAACGCCGACTTCAAAAACAGATGATATGAAAGCCGAGCAAACAAAAACAGAAACGAAAACAGAAACTAAAGCCAAAACAACTCTTAAAGAAATTGACATTTACAATTTAACACAATCAGAAGCAAATCAAATTTGGACAAGTTACCTCAAAGGTCAGTGTGAGTATGATTTGAATGATGGAAATATCAAAAGAATTTTGCACAAAATTTGGTTTTGATATAAATTATGCAAAAAAATTAAAGTCGGTTGATATTTTTGTTTTCATTTAAAGTATTCAAAAATGATTTATATTCTTCATTGTTTGGTGCAATAAGCTTGACAGGGTAAATGTAGTCTTGTGCCAATTCAGGAAGATTGTTGTCAAATTTTAACTTTGCAAGATTTAACCACCCTTTTACAAACATCGGGTTCAAAGCCAATGTGCTTTTCAGATATTGTTCTTCTCTATCTTTATCAATTTTTTGAATAGATATAGTTTACGATATAGTGTTGACTTTTGATATTTGAAGCTTCTTGGATATAGTTTGAAGCGTTTTGAATGTCTTTGTTTTCAAGCGCTATGACACTTAACCCTAAGTATCCTTGATAACATTTTTTGTCTTGTTTTATAGCACTTTTATAAAAAATAGAAGCTTTGGAATAATCTTTAATGATATAAAATACATTTCCCAACCCGACAAGAGTGGGGACATATTTTTTGTTGATTAAATATGAACGTTCCAAATTTTCTTTTTGCTTTTTCAATATTTCCTGTCTTAAAATGTATCAACCCCATTAAAGTATAAGCTTTATAGTTCTTTTTTTCTTTGAAACAAGATATCCCAATTCTCTAAGAGCTTTTTGACTGTCATTTTTCAAAAATGATAATTTGCAAGATAATACATTGAATTATATTTGTTGCGAGTAGATTTTGCCAGATTGAACTCCTTAAGTTGGTTTAAAGAGTCGTTAAACTTTATTAATGTTATATTTTTTGTCAAGAAGTTCATCAACAATATTTAGACTTTCCTTATATTTTTTTGTCATCTGACAAAATTTGAGCTTTGAAAGCAAGATAATGCAAATTTGAATTATCAAAACCTATAGCTTTGTTAATATAGGTTAAAGCTTTTTGAATAATTGTTTTTTTATAGTATGCAAGTGCCATAATATAGTTTGCATAATCGAGTTTTTGAGCAATTTTTGGTTTTTAGAAAGCTCATCCAAAGACTCTTCACTATAGTTATTATAATTGATATCGGAGTATAATTCTGCAAGATAAATTTCTTCATCCAAAGACATTGTGACACAAGGGAAATAACAATTTTTCAAATTTTCAATCTGGTTGACCCAAATTTGTCTGTCATCAATTTGAACGATACAATTTTGAGCAAGACTAAACAAGCCCATTTGTGAAAATTCATAAGCCAAATTAAAATATAAAAAATCATTGTTGTCATAAGCGTGTATAAGCTTATTAAATTCTCGATATGCCGTTTTCACGTTTGATTGTGCAAATTTTTGACAAGCAAGTTTAAATTCCGCAATGGCATCTTTGTTTGTTGCATAATTTTGAGTCGTATCGAAGTATAATCAATGAAGGAAGACAGCGTGATTAAATCAACGAGCTTGTCTGTTTCAAAAATGTCGGAAGAAGCCGCAAAAACATTTTGATTTAATAAATTTGCACTTAATGTTAATACTACTGCTACTTTAAATAATCTATTTTTCAAATTTACACCATATAACACATACAATTATACTTATATTATACTATACTTTTATTATATAACAATATAAATTAAAAATATAAACTTAAAGGATATATTGTGAAGAAAATAAGTATTATAATTCCTGTATTTAATGAAATTAATCACTTGGAAGAAGTTTTGAAACGTGTTGAAGAAACTGACTTCTGTAATTTAGAAAAAGAGATTATAATTGTGAACGATGCTTCAAATGATGGCACTTTTAATCTTTTAGAAAACCTAAATAAAAATTATAAAATCTTTCATCACAAAATCAATCAAGGCAAAGGCGCCGCAATTATAACGGGATTAAAAAACGTGACAGGCGATATTGTTGTCATTCAAGATGCCGATTTAGAATATCATCCTAAAGATTATATCGAATTAATTAAACTGATAATAAATGGCGAAGCTCAAGTTGTTTATGGCTCAAGGTTTTTGAATATTAATAAATCAAAAGGGTTCAGTTTAAGTCACAAACTTGGCAACATTTTTCTAACTTTTATTACAAATCTTTTATTTAATACAAAACTAACTGATATGGAAACTTGCTACAAAGCTTTTAATTTTGAGGTGATTAAGGATTTAAATATAAAATCCAAGCAGTTCGAGTTTGAGCCTGAAATAACAGCTAAAATTTTAAAAAAGGGAATTAAAATAAAAGAACTTCCTATTTCATATAGTGGGCGTAAAGCCGTTGAAGGTAAAAAAATAACTATGGAAAGACGGCTTCCATGCTATTTTCACTCTTTTTAAATATAAGTTTTTGATTAGTCTAAATGTTTTTTTTATATTATTTGCAAGTGTGTCTTTTGGCATCAGACCAACCAAACGTTCAATCGGTTTTCCGTCTTTGAAAATAAGAATGCTTGGAAGTCCTGAAATGGAATATTCTTTTGCTGATTTTAAGTTATCATCTGTATTAATTTTAAATACATTTATTTTACCTTGAAACTCAGTTGCAACTTCATCAATTACAGCACTCATTTTTCTGCAAGGTCCACACCAAGGTGCCCAAAAATCGACAATTGATATATTTTCGGAATTTATAACTTTACTTTCAAAATTATTATCATTTATCTCTTGAACCATGCTCATATTTAATTTTCCTCATATTTACATTTCACTCAAACATTATATTATAATTAATCCAAATGTAAAACTACTCTTTTTACTATAGCAAAATAGGCTTTTTTTATTTTTATTTAAATCAAATAAAATTTATAAATGAATATTAAAAATATAAAAATATTATTTTGTTTATTTATTGCTTTTTTCTTCAAATTACTGCATTGTCTTATTCAAACGAAATAAATAAAGCAACCTTGAATAACCTTTTCAATCAATGAATATGATAACAACAACATAAGTATTAAACTAAATTCAGATAATCCGCTAAAAGAATATGAAACAAAACAGCATAATGATATAACAACTATTATATTACCATTGACAACAGTGTCTTCTAATTTTCAAATCCAAAAATGCAATTGTAATAATCTTGTAAAAAAGTCGAAATTCAGTATTTACCATATCTAAATAAAGATACAAATTCTTATGGATATATACAAAAATAAGGCTTTATACAAATCCGGATATTCAAGTTATGCTTGAATTTGCTGATTATAATAAGCCATTATCTAACAATAGCACTACAGACACTACAAATGTAAAGAATTATGTAACAAATCTTAAAAAAGCCCTCAAAAATTTAAGTCTAAAAATATTATGTCGATAATAAATAATGTAAGCAGTGAAAATAAAAAAACAAAATTAATTGAAGAGGATAGGAGAAATGAAGATGACATAAATTGGGATGAAAAAAAGTTAATTGAGTATAAAAATTCACCAATAAAATTTCCAATAACTAAAGAAATCAAATTTTTTATAACAAATCATAAATACATGTTTTCTATTGGTTTTATACTTATACTTTTATTTGTTGTATTAGGGGTAAAAAAAGACTGGAAGGTAAAATAGTGAAATTAGGTGCGAATAAAATTAATAATGCTGAGCTAAATAACATTAACGAAGACAATTTTTTAGAGTTTTTAGAAGATATTCAGGAACTTAATATTTTTAGTGATAAAAAAATTAGCAATAATGCAAATGAGAATTTAAATTCTTTGACAGAAATTGTTGACGAAACTGAGACAAACGTCGACCAAGATGAACAGTTTAAAAAGTTTTTAGTCGAAAAAGTTATGAATGACATCACAAATATAAACTTTTGTGATTTTGAAGAGGATAAAACAGAGCTTAAAAATCAGGATTATCCTATTTATGGAGATATTCAAGACAATTTGACAATGACCTTCAATCAGTTTATTGAAGAAACTTTAACTCCAAAATTTGACATAAAAAATGACATGACACAATTATACGATTTAAATAATCAAAACGAAATTGAAGATTTAAAAAAACAAACAACTTTTGATACTTTAAATGCAGATAGTCAAATTCAAGAAATAAAAAGTGAAGTTATAGAAACAGAAAAAAAGACCCTAACTTATTATCCAATTTAAATTTTAATACAAATGAAAGTTTATCTTTTGTTAAAGATGAAAACAACAACTATTCTCTTTTATTTTCAAATAATGGAGAAAAAAATATAATTAAAACTTATGATAATTTGTTGTCTAAAAACTTGTCAATGAGATTGAAAGAGGATGAAAACGGAATAAAGACATATGTTTTACGTGCAAATTCTCACAAATATCTGGCAAAACTTGAGTCAAACAATTTTGAAATAGTATACGAATTATAAAGTTTTGTAACAATTTTATGAAAAATAATGAAAAAAACTAAAGTTTCATTAAAAAGTAGTCGATAACATTAACAAGCAGAAAAAGGGATAAAAAAAAATGAGAATTGATTCAAATAATGTAAACGGAAATTATGGTTATCATATTACTCGTGCAAATCAGCCTCATAAAAAAGATGAAAATCAAAAGGTACAAGAGAAAAAAGATGGCATTGGCGCTTCACAAGCTGACCCGAATGAGATTTTAAACGCACTAACTGCTTTTGGTAATCAAAATAAACTACATATTCAACAAACTGCAAAAAGTTTGAATATAGATAATTACAATACACCTGAACAAAAGGCACGAATACAAAACAACATGCCGTCAATTGAAACACTTATTGATGAAGCAAACGAACTCGGCTTGAGTTCCGAAGCAACAGATGCATTGTTTGAAGGTGTATTTGCTTAAGAGGAGGCATTTTTCAATTTTTATTAAAAATGAATGACTTGATTTATCTTCAAGTCATTTTTTTTACGATAAAATAATAATATGATGAAAAAAATATTTATTACTTTGATTTTTTTATTTTATATTTATACTTGGTGGCCATTGTGCAACATTGGATGAAATGATAGGTCAAATGATAATTGTCGGCTACCATGGCAACAATCTCAACTCAAATGGTTTTAAAACGGTTTTAAATCAAATTGAAAACAATCAAATTTCAGGTGTTATTTTGTTTGAACACAACATTAAAGATAAAAAATCTTTAAATGAAATGACAAAACAAATAAAAAACTCAAAAGCAAAATACAAGCCATTTACTTCAATTGACCAAGAAGGCGGATATGTTCAAAGAATGAACAAAAAAACGGTTTTAAAAACTTTCCGACTTTTTACACTGTTTCAAAAATGAGTAAAAAAATGCTTCAAAAATATACAAAGATATGGCTTCTGATTTATATAAGTCAAACTTTAATTTAAATTTCACTCCTTGTGTGGATTTGAGTTTAAACAAAGGCTCAATTATTTCAAAAAAAAGAAAGAAGTTTTTCAAATGAAGCCCAAAAAGTTGTTCAATATTCCAAAATAGTTATTGGTGAACATCAAAAAAAGGAATAATTACAACCTTAAAACATTTTCCTGGGCATGGAAGTGCAATAGGTGACACTCATTTAGGTTTTGTTGATGCCTCAAAAGGTTGGAATAAAGATGAAATAAAGCCTTATATTTCTCTTTTAAAATACAATCCAAACCAAATGGTCATGGTTGCCCACACTTTTAATAATCACTTTGACAACAATTTTCCATCTTCTTTATCAAAAAAAACGGTAAATGATTATTTAAGAACAAAAATTGGTTTTGAAGGAGTTGTTATCACTGATGATTTGAACATGCTTGCCATTAAAAAACAACTATACCTTAGAAGAAACAGTTATAAACGCAATAAATGCCGGTGTTGATATCCTTCTATTTTGTAACTTCAAAGAAGAAAATCCAAATTTACCTCATCAAGTTCATAACATAATCGTTAATGCTATTAAACAAGGAAAAATAAGCAAAAAGGATATAGTACTTTCTTACAATAGAATAATAAAATTAAAAAGTAATTTAAAATAGAGGGATACAAAATGATTTTTGACAATATTAAAAATGCTTCAAAATATTATAACTTAGATGAAAAAAATTAAAACAGGTTTATTGTTTTTGCAAAATAATGATTTAAAAAGATGCCATTGGGCAAGCATATAATAAACGAAGACATTTATATTAATATAGAGCAATATTCTCCAAAACCAATTGAAAATTGTAAGCTTGAAGCACACAAAAATATATCGATATTCAATATATAATTGAAGGTGAGGAAATGCTTGGATTTGTTAATATAGAAAACAAAAGTCTGTCTTGCGAAACAGAATATAATGAAGAAAAAGATATAATTTTTTATACGGGTGAATGTAATTATTTAAAAGCTAAACAAAATGATTTTCTCATTTTTTGACACATACGATGTTCATAAGCCCCAAATAGCAGTTGATACCATCAAAGCACCAGTGAAAAAAGCGGTGGTTAAAATAAAAAAATAATCTTTTCTATATTAACAAAAAACATGTTGACATAAATTTTTGCTTTGGTTATTATAAATATATAATGAAACTGAGCCCCCATCGTCTAGAGGCCTAGGACAACACCCTTTCACGGTGTAGACAGCGATTCGAATTCGCTTGGGGGTACCATTTAATAAGCCACGTATAGCGTGGCTTTTTTAGTGCTTGTTTTTTAAAATGCTTATTATTACTGTATTTTAGCTAGTATTAGACAAGAAATGCCTGTTATTTCTTGCTTTCAGAGTAGTTTATTTTTGAAAATTTCTAAAAATTTTGTTTAGCGGCAACAAAAGTGGTAATAAAAAAGTCAGTCGTAAAAGCTGTCATTGATACTGTTTTAGACAATCTCACCTAATAATATAATATTGCGTTAATATTAATTCAATACAATAATTAGGAGATGATTTTGAAACAACAAAAAATTTTTAGTAATTATATAGGTTGAAACAAACTATAGAGTTTATTGCTATTATTAAGGATAACAAATATGCGTTGTATTCATTAAGCAAAGAAAAGTTTATTACAGATTATATCTTTGATAAAATTACCTATATTCCAAATGTAAATTATTTTGTAGTTAAAAACTCTGAAGTAGTTTATTTAATAAACTCAGAAGGAGAAAAATTAAATATAGAAGTGACATATCCCAATAATTTCGATATGGAGGGATTATACCATTATAGAAAACAAGTTAAAATATAAAAGTTTCATTTTGTCACTGTTCACGCGAGTTTTAAGAGAATTAGAGTTCTAATTGTAGAAAGTTATGCTAATATACTTGAACATACCTGCAAACTCGCGTCAGCGGCCTCTCTATGAACATTCTTTAAATATCATAAGTTTTAAAACAATTTATTATATAGGTCTTACTAAGTCTCCTTTTGATATATTTATAAAAGGAATTTTATTTTCTACAAACTCCTCAATATACTCATTATTTGGAGATTTAGGTAGTCCCATCAACAAATTATATAAGTTATTTGCAGGAACTCTTCTTGGAACTTTTTTATATTGGTCTGTTGTTAATGTTGTTATCTTTTCTTGTACATGTGTTGCAGTCCCAGTTCCTTTTACAATTTCTAAATTACCTAAACTTTCATTAGTATCAGGATCAAACATTTCTTCGCCAACAGCATATACTAAAAAATCTTTTGTCCTTGTTTTATACCATTATCTTTCCCTCTATTTATTATAACTTGGTTATATTCTCCAACATTATTTGCAGGTTCCCTTAATGAAATAACTTTTGCTGGGAATTTATTATCATCAGTCATTACATTCCTCCTTTGATGTAATAATTTGTATTAAATCCGTTTTTCTTATAGTTGGTCGTAATACAATTTTACTTTTTATTTTTCTTCAAATGTTCAATATTGTAATCACTATAATATTTGTCTATTTTGACTTGTAAATATTTTGGGAATTTACTGTCTCAACTATTCCATAACCAATAAACTTTTCAATGGTATCAATCTCCCCATATTGCTGCAATTGAATCTGTCGTAAATAGCTCTGATGGAGTAAATATAAGAATACCACCTTTTATAAGTTTTAATTGAGGCAAAGGAACAATGGCTTCTTTAGCAATATTAACAGTAGTTATCAAGGCTTTTAATAATATAAAAATGATAAAAATAATATTATTAGAAGTGAAATCCAAATTTTAGTACTAATCAAATTTATTTTACTATCAGGGTACCAAGCTAAAAAAATTGATATTATAGTTGGAATAATTAAAACTACCCACTCCCAAATATGTGTCACACAATTATCTATAATCCTTTTCCACATAATACGACCTCAATCCTACATTATAGAAGTATTTATATTGTAATATACCTCAATGATATCACAACATATACAACATATGGATAATATATTAACAAACTTGATATCTATTCTCGTTAGTCTAGTTTTCCCTCCGGTAATTTTTTTATTATCAAAGATGAAAAAGAAAATACCGTAGTTCTGTTTTTAAATAGTTTGTTTTTAGACCTAAACAAGGATAAATAAGTTCATTTCTCAAAGAAAATTATCAGAAAATCATTTTGGTTAGAAATGTTAAAACGTACTTATTTGGGCTAATCGAGAGAAATTCTTTGTTTAAGCTTTTTAGAAAAGAAACACCGCACTCCAACACCACACTCCCATGTTGCAATAGAGGTGGTGGAATGTGGGTGGGCTTTGTTTAAAATCCAATTGTATTTTTGAGTTCAGACGATTTTTTGACCTTAACTTCTTCAGATAACATTTTAGTTATTTCCTCAATTTCTGTGGTTCCTAAGAAATCAACTTTCTTTTTACGGTTGCAAAATCACCGGAAGTTAGACCTTTGAGTTGTGAGTTAGAATTTTTAATTCCGAAAAAGTAGTCCATAGCAATATTTGCTTGTTTTTGAGTTAAAAAGTCAAACCTAATCTTAAAAAGTAAATCTTCTTAAACTTGCTTCATCTAAGGTATCAAGTAAGTTAGTTGTGCAAATGAACGGATACTCTGCAGCTTCCATTTGGGTTAGCATTTCATTGACCTGTGCTACTTCCCAACTTCTCACAGCATTGTTTCTATCTTGCAAGAAAGTATCAGCTTCATCAAAGATTAGCATAGCTTTTTTAGACTTTGCTTCACTAAAAGCTGCTGCAATATTTTGTTCTGTTTCTCCAACATACGGAGATATTAAATCACTTGCACGTTTTAGCAAGACTTCTATTCCAAGTTGTTCTGCTAAGTATCTTGCATAAGAACTTTTTTGAAGTTCCGGGTTCACCGTAAAGACACATTGAAAAATTGAGTTTGTTTGAAGATTTAATCTTTTCAGTGAGAGAATTAATATCCATATTGGCATTGATTAAATCAACATTGTAATCGCCCATACTTTTCTTTGGTTCTTGTTTTACAACCTTTTCTTATCCACAACCTTAGCAACATTTTCAATAAGTTCCTCAAAATCGTCAACAGAACCGTTAATCATTTTAGTGGTTTTTACGGCATTATTTATTAGTGCAGGTGGAATATCATAATTCTTGTTTAATTCTTCAACTTTTTCTTTTGATACAGTTAGTTCATTCTTTTTCAAAACTCTGTTCCAAATATTCAATCTTGAATCTTCTGAAAGTTTTTCAAACTCAATGCAGTAAGTCATTCTTCTCAAAAACGCCGGATCAACGTCATAAATATTATTTGTTGTCCAAATTACAGGAACAGGTGTTGTTTCAATAATCTTATTCAAGTAACCTTTTGAAGCCGTACCATCAGAACCAAATCCACGATTTAAGACATCTTCCGCTTCGTCAAAAGAATACAAGCGTTACCGATTCTTGATAGAATTTGTTGTTTAGAATACAAATCTGTCAATCTTTCTGTTCTTTTAGCTTCTTCACCATAAGAATCCTCTGTTTTGACTGCGTAAAGTGGAACATTAGAAACATTAGCAATAAGTCTTGAAAACTCACTTTTACCTGTTCCAACGTGTCCATGAAGAAGTATATTCACACCTTTAGCATTTGTTTTAACAGCAGATGTAAGGATTTTTAAAACTTTTCCTGTCTGTCTTTAATATGTGAAAAATCATTCAATGTAAGAGAAGATTTTTCAGGTTCCCCTAAAAGTGTAGCGGTTATTTTTTCAACCGTATTGCAGTTCGGAGAATCAAAGATTTTCAACATATTTGAATTAATTGAAACATTATTTCGTTTAGGGATCAGATTTTTTGAAATAAAGGCTGTCCAATAATCTATCTTTCTCTCCGTATCTGATTCCGAGATAAAATCTACAAAAATTATCTATCCCGTAGCCATACAAACAGCTGTCAAATTGTGTAAAAACCTTGTTCAATTCTTTAACAAGGGCATAAGTAAAAATAGCCATTTCCTTGTCGTTCATGTTAAAGATTTTCTGAATTAAGCAAAGGCGTTTTTCAACAGGAGTTTGAATCGGTTTAATCTCTGCTTTAAGTTTCTTGATTACAACTTTTAAATCTTTTACGAAAGCTTTATTGTTTCAATTTCCAAACAGCCATCAGGATCGAAGTTAAAATTGCTTTTCTTAACCCTGAATTTTTCCAAAAAAGAATCAAAGAAGCTGTCGAAGTTGTAGGAGTTGTAATCAATCTGACAGCAAAGCTTGTCCAAGTAGTCCAATAACAAACGTTTTTCAAAATTATTCATAACAAATTACCTCTATTGCATCTACAGATTAACGCATCTGGATAATTTGTCAGAGCCTATGAAGGGATTTTGTTACAAAGGGACGCAATTTTTCGAGTTTCTTTATTCCTATACATTTGTACTTCAAATGTGTTTTTAATTAAAACAAAGGGGAACAGTAGAAAAAGGAGAAAATATGGCAACAGTAGAACCTATAAGGAATAAGGAAGATATTGTAAAAGTTGAAAAAGTCTTAGCAGAAATGGGACAGCGAGAATTACTTTTATTTACTATCGGAACAAATTGTGGATTAAGAATTTCAGATATATTGAGGTTAAATGTCGAGAATGTTAGGAACAAAACACACATACAAATAACTGAACAGAAGACAGGAAAGTTTAAAAAGTTTCCGATTAATTCAAAGTTACAACCAATGTTAAAAGAGTTTATTAAAGGTAGAAATGGGAAAGAACCACTATTTTTATCACACTGGGGACGGAGATTAGATAGAGTTACTGCATATTATTTAATAAGAAATGCTTGTAAAAAGCCGGTTTACAAGAGAAAATTGGCACACATTCTATGAGAAAAACTTTTTGGTTATCACCATTACCAGAAGTTTAAGGATGTTGTACTTTTACAGAAAATCTTTAATCATTCAACTCCAACAGTTACTCTTAGATATATCGGAATAGAACAAGATGAAATCGATTATTCATATAGCAATTTTATACTTTAAGCAGTGAAAAAACTTTACATTTTGATTGTCTTACATTTTCTATATAATGTAAGACAATTTTACCGAAAAATCCCATAAACTCAATAGTTTTAGGCATATAAATTTGATTGTTAAAAAATGAACAATCCTTTACATTTTTTAATCATTATCTAATTTAATTTTATTTGTGGTACCATAGTCATAAGTTAGATTTCGGCTAAAATTGCTTTACAATTTATAGAAAATGTAAGGCGATTTAATAAAACATTTAAGCGTTCTAAGTGAGTATTAAATAATGAAAACAAATTACCATCTAAATATTATGCAAATGAATTAACAAAACAAAATTCATCAACAGATGCAGATAGAATTGGAATGTCATTATTTAATGCTTGTGTAAATCTTAATCCACACCAAGTTGAAGCAGCTTTATTTGCTTTCAAATCTCCTTTATCAAAAGGAGTAATTTTAGCAGATGAAGTTGGACTAGGAAAAACTATTGAGGCAGGTCTTGTTATATGCCAATATTGGGCAGAAAGAAAAAGAAATATTATAATTATTTGTCCAGCTTCACTTCGAAAACAGTGGAGTTTAGAGTTATATGAAAAATTCAATATCTCAAATGCTATTTTAGAAGCTAAAACGTACAAACAGTTTTTAAAAGAAGGTATTATTAATCCTTTTCTGCAAAAAAATAAAGTTATAATTATGTCTTATAATTTTGCAAATAAATATAAAGATATAATAAAGGAATGTAACTGGAATCTTGCTGTTATAGATGAAGCACATAAATTAAGAAATTCTTATAAGTCAAATAATAAAATGGCTAATGGTATAAAATTCGCGTTAAATGATACAAAAAACTTTTATTAACAGCAACCCCATTACAAAATTCGTTATTAGAACTTTATGGATTGACTTCTATTATAAGTGATGAAATTTTTGGGAATATTGATTCTTTTAGACAACAATATGTAAATTCTACAACAGGTTTAGAAGATTTAAAAAACAGATTACAAGTATTCTGCAAGAGAACATTAAGAGAAGATGTAACAGAATATGTACCATACACAAAAAAGAAAGCCGTTAACATTTCCTTTTAAAACGAACGAGAATGAACAAACACTATACATGGGGGTATCAAAATTTTTACAAAAAGAAGATTCTTTTGCTATTCCTAACTCTCAAAGGGCGTTAATTACGAATGTCGTTAGAAAATTATTAGCTTCCTCGTCTGTAGCAGTAATTGGAACTTTAGAGTCAATAAAGAAAAGATTAATTGAACTAAAAAATAAAAATATTTCAGAAGATTCTTTAATTGATATAGATATTGATGAAGATGAATGGGAATTGATAGCACAAGATGAAGAAGATATTGAAAATGAAACTGACAATTCTATAAAGGATGAATTAAGAAAACAGTTAGCTGAAAAGGACAAAGACAAAATAATTCAGGAAGAGATTGATGAATTAACATCATATATAGAATTAGCTAAAACAATTAAAACTGATTCAAAAATTGTTCATCTTATTGAAGCTATTAATCTTGGATTTTTAAATATTGATAAAGGTGCTAATAGAAAGGCTTTAATTTTTACTGAATCAAGAAGAACGCAAGAATATTTGAAACAGTATCTAGATGAACACGGATTTAAAGATAAGGTTTTATTATTTAATGGGACTAATTCAGATAAAGAGTCTAATAAAATTTATAAAGAATGGATTGAAAAAATCAAGGAACAGGCAGGATTAGTGGTTCTAAAACGGCAGATAAAAGAAATGCAATAATTGAGAAATTTAGAGATGATGCAGAAATTTTAATTGCAACAGAATCTGCAGCTGAAGGTATTAACTTACAGTTCTGCTCTTTAGTTATAAACTATGATTTACCTTGGAATCCGCAAAGAATTGAACAAAGAATTGGCAGATGTCATAGATATGGGCAAAAACACGATGTTGTTGTTTTAAATTTCTTAAATGAATCCAATGAAACAGACACAAGAGTTTATAATTTATTAAAAGAAAAATTCAAACTTTTTGAAGGAGTCTTTGGCTCTTCTGATAAAGTACTAGGGACGTTAGAATCCGGTGTTGATTTTGAAAAGAAAATAATGGAAATTTATCAATCTTGCAGAACTTCTGAAGAAATAAACCAGGCATTTGATAAATTACAAGCTCAGATGGATGAGCAAATAAAAGAACAGATGAAAATAACAAAACAAAGTGTTATTAACAATTTTGATGAAGATATTAATAGTAGATTAAAAATTCAATTAGAAGAAACTCGAAAACAAATGAACCGTTATGAAAAATTGTTTTGGAATACAACAAAGATAATATTAAAAGATAAAGCTACCTTTGATGATAAAGAGCTGACCTTTAAGTTAAACCAAAACCTAAATAACATTTGTACAGGAAATTATTATTTGATTTCAAAAACGATGAGAAAGAAAATATCATTAGTAGTTATTTGTATAGAATGTCTCATCCGCTTGGAGAATTTGTAATTGAGCAAGCTCTTAATGCTGATACTCCAAATGCAAAAATAGTTTTTGATATAACAAATTATTCCAAGAAATTATCTATTATTGAAAAATTAAAAGGAAAATCTGGATATTTAGTGTTAAACAAACTATCTATTAAATCATTCGAAGAAGCTGATTATTTATTATTCAATGCTTTTTGTACAGATGAAACACAATTAGATCAAGAAACTTGTGAAAAGTTATTTAAGCTTTCTGCAACATCTGTTTCTAATATAGAAATACCTATTAATATCGATAAACAGTTAGATAGTGATTCTCAACGGCATATTGCTTCGACAATTACTCAAAACGAGAATTTAAATAATGGATATTTAAAAGAAGAAATTAATAGATTGAACAAATGGGCTGACGATTTAATCGGAAATCTCGACAAAGAAATAGCCGACGAAAAACGGAAAATGAGAGCTTATATTAAGGCAAGCGAACAAGAAACTGAAACCAATGCCGAGTATATAGAACTACAAGAAAAGGCAGAAGCTTGCAGAAAAAAAGTTTCTCGATTAAGACGTGAAATTGATGAGAAAGAGGAAGTAATATTAGAAAAGAAAAATAATAATATCAAAAAACTAAAAAGAACAAATGAAAGCAGAAACAAAAGTAAAAACATTATTTAAAATACAGTGGGAAGTAGTATAGGTGAAAAATGAGTGAAAAACTAAATGAATTAAAGAAGAAATTGAGAGAAATATTTCAGTTAGATCAAACAGATTTAGATTTTGGTATATACAAAATTATGAATGAAAAGAGTGCTGAAATAACAGATTTTTTAGATAACAAATTGTTAACACAAGTAAAAGATTCATTTAAATCACTCGAAAATATAGATAAATTCTCTATCAAAAAGAGTTAGAAGAAGCTATTGTACAAAGCAAAGTCTTTAGGTGCAAATCCTGATGATTTGCCAAAGGTAAAAGAATTAAAAGCTCAATTAACTAATTCTGTAGATGTTTCCGTATTAGTAAATGATGTATATTCTCATTTAACAAATTTTTTCTCTCGATATTATAATGGTGGAGATTTTATGTCTCTCCGCAGATATAAGAAAAATGTCTATGCAATCCCATACGAAGGAGAAGAAGTAAAACTACATTGGGCTAATTCTGATCAATACTATATAAAAACTTCTGAAAACTTTAAAGATTATTCTTTCTTTATTGGGAAAGAAGGTAATAAAAAATCTGTTCATTTCAAACTTGTTGAAGCAGAAACCGAAAAGATAACAATAAATCAGACAAGGAACGCCGATTTATGCTTGTTGAAGAAAATCCAATAAACCTTGAAAATAAAGAGCTGTTTATTAGATTTGAATACAAAATTGACGAAAATAAAAAACAACAAAAAGTCTACAACGATAAAGCTTTGGAAGTTCTTTTGACAGAATTATCTAAAGAAGATTATCATGATTATTCTGAATTGCTCACACTAGCCCCAACAGAAAAGAATAAAAATAGAACTCTTTTAGAAAAACACTTGACTGATTATACCGCAAAAAATAGTTTTGATTATTTCATTCATAAGGATTTAAAAGGATTTTTAGATAGAGAGCTAGATTTTTATATCAAAAATGAAGTTTTAAATATAGATGATTTAGATAAACTAAATATAAAGCAATCATTGGGAATGGCAAAATCAATAAAGTCTATTGCACAAAAATTGATTACTTTTTTAGGGCAATTAGAAGATTTTCAAAAAAATTGTGGTTAAAAAAGAAGTTTGTTGTAGAAACAAACTATTGTATAACCTTGGATAAAATTGATGAAAAATTCTATTCTGAAATTGCAAACAATAAAAAGCAACTGGAAGAATGGGAAAAACTATTTGCTATTTCTGATATCCAGAATGATACAACAAAACTAAGTGGAGATGTATTGCTTTCAGGAACAGATGAAACTAAAAAGATTGAATTTTTAAAACAAAATCCATATTTACAAGTAGATACAAAATTCTATTCGTATGAATTTAAATATAAATTACTTGCTACGATAGAAAATCTTGATGAACAGATAAATGGTTTGCTAATAAATTCAGATAATTTTCATGCATTGAATCTCCTGCAAGAAAAATATAAAGAACAAATAAAATGTATTTATATCGATCCACCTTATAACACCAATGCGAGCAAAATTGCTTATAAAAATGGTTACGAACATTCTTCTTGGTTATCATTAATGAATGATAGAATAATGGGTGTCAAAAACTTAATGTCAGATAATTCAATAATAAATATTGCTATTGATGACTATGAATACAGAAGAATAAATTTATTAATGGATGAAATATTTGGAACAAGTAATATGATTTCCAATGTTGCGATACTTACTAATCCAAAAGGACGAGATCAAGAACATATAGCACAGGCTCACGATTATTCTATAATTTATGCCAAAAACAAGAATTTAGCAGAAACTTATAATTTTACTCTTTCAGATAAAGAATTAGAGAAAAAAATACTCCAAAGGTGATGGTGAAGATATTTGCAGAGAACTTCCTTTAAAACGAACCGGAAGTGAAAAATTTAGAGAAAATAGACCCTATATGTTCTTTCCATTTTTCTATGATAAAAATAATAATACAACTTTGTTGCCAACAAAAAGAAGAACATAGCCAAATTTATAATAAAACAACAGGAGCATTTAATGATGAATTTCTAAATTCATTAGTTAAACAATATGAAAATAAAGGATATATTGCTATATTGCCAATTGATGAAAAAGGAATATATTTACGTTGGCGCTGGGGATATGATTCTTGCTTTCAAGGAATAATTGATAAAATTATATTTGTTAGAGAGACAAACAAAAGGAACATTTAATGTTTACCAAAAAGATACGGCAAAGAAAGATGTTAAACCAAAATCTATGTGGATTGGAGAACAATATGATGCTTCTTCAAAAGGAACCAATTTATTAGAATCAATAATACCTAATAATCCGTTTAGTTATCCTAAAAAGTCTTTATACTGTAGTAGATACTATAAAGATAGGTGCAAATAATAAATCAACGATTATAGATTTTTTTGCAGGTTCAGGGTACTACCGGACATGCAACAATTGAACTTAATCGTGAAGACAGTGGTAATAGAAAATATATTCTTGTTGAAATGGGTAAATATTTTAATACTGTTACTAAACCAAGAGTTCAAAAAGTTGCATATTCAAAAGATTGGAAAAATGGAAAACCTGTTGATAGAGGTGGAATATCTCAAGTTATCAAATATATGTCATTAGAAAGTTATGAAGATGCTTGCAATAATTTACAAAAAAACAAGCAACAAATGATTATACCTTCTACAGTAGAAGAACAATTCAAATTGAATTATATGTTTGATATTGAATACTCTGATAGTTTATTAAACATTCAAATGTTTGAAAATCCTTTTGATTATAAAATGAATATTACTCAAGGAAATGAAACAAAACTTGTAAATATAGACCTAATTGAAACATTTAACTATTTAATAGGTTTAAATGTTTCATCAATGTATTTTAAAGAAGGTTTTATGGTTGTTGAAGGTAATAATAGAGCTAAAGAAAATATTATTGTTATCTGGAGAAACATAAAGGAAAAATCAAATGAAGATTTAAACAATTTCTTAGTAAAGAGAAGAATATCAGCTTCTGATTTTGAGTTCGATAAAATTTATGTAAATGGTGATAATAATATACAAAATTCAATAGCTGATGGAAATCAATTTAAAGTAGTTTTGATTGAAGAAGAGTTCAAAAATCGCATGTTTGATATGCAAGAAGTTTAATTAGGAAATGAGGTATAACAAACAATGGCAACAGTGAACAATAAAATTGATTTTCATAAAAAATTAATCCTTTTTAAGTATATACTCAACTTGTTTAATGTTGATGACATAGAGGATATCGCACAAAATATAAAAGATCCATACTATGAAGAAATTGATTTAAGTACAAACCATTCAAGATTTTATCAGGCGATAATAAGTAAATTCGGAGTTTTTGAGGAAGAGAATACAGATGTTAGCATATCCAATGAAAAAAGAGTATTTGTCTCGCTCTCAATTAGAACAGTATGATGAAAATATTATAAATCACACTAAGCAAATTTCCGAAAAAAGAGAACTGGATCTAAAATGGAAATATTTTCAATATTTAGAATTGTTATTTACTGAAATATATTTGGATAGATATTTTTCTAATAAGGAACAGTTATTATCATCACTAAATAACTTTTTAAATAAATATAATAAAAATAATCTTGAAAAGAAAAAATAGATTGTTATACAGAATTTGATTTAAACAAACTTGCCTTTTGGGCAGCTACTGGTTCCGAAAAACTTTTAATTTTGCATATGAATATATTGCAATTTAATTATTATGCCAAAAATATAAAAAGAACAGCTGTTTTAATAGACTATTATTAGTTACTCCAAATGAGGGCTTATCGAAACAACATGAAGAAGAATTCAAATTATCAAGTATTGATGCAAAAATATTTGAGAAACAAACAACTTATACAACTAGTCAAACAAAACAATTGGGATTTTTAATCAACAAATAACAAAATCTGATTATACTATAGATATAATAGAAATTACAAAATTAAGTTTAGACAACGGTGACAAAACTGTTGCTATTGATTCCTTTGAATCTAATAATATAGTCTTTGTCGATGAAGGTCACAGAGGTGCAAGTGGTGATGTTTGGAAAAACTTCCGTGATAAACTGTCTACTGATGGATTTTGCTTTGAATATTCTGCGACTTTCGGCCAGGTAGTAGGCAAAAATAATAAGTTGATTCAAGAATATGCAAAATGTATTTTATTTGATTATTCCTATAAATATTTTTATAAAGACGGATATGGTAAAGATTATCAAATATTAAACTTAAATAAAGATTTTGATGAAGCTAGAAAACAACAATATTTAACAGCTTGTTTGCTTTCCTATTTTCAACAAATTTTACTATACAAAGATAAAAATGCCGAATTTAAACCATTCTTAATTGAAAATCCTCTTTGGATTTTTGTCGGTGGTAGTGTAAATGCAGTTAGGATCGAAAATAAAAACAAGTTTCTGACGTCGTTGACATTCTTCTATTTATCAATGATTTTGTATCGAACAAAAACATAAGTGTTGATTTTTTGGATAGTTTGATAAAAGGTAAAGACGCATTCTTAAATCAACAAGGTCTAAGAATTTTGAGAATAAATTTAATTATTTATTAGATTGTCATTACACTGGAGATTCTTTATTTAATGACATTATTAAAATAATTTTTAACTGCATAAACACTGCAACAACATTGCATATCGAAAATTTAAAAGGTGTTGAAGGCGAAATAGGATTAAGATTAGGCGATAATGAATATTTTGGTGTAATCAATGTCGGA
Source organism: Candidatus Melainabacteria bacterium (assembly GCA_022009935.1). Classification (GTDB taxonomy): domain Bacteria; phylum Cyanobacteriota; class Vampirovibrionia; order Gastranaerophilales; family Gastranaerophilaceae; genus UMGS1477. Next base: position 937,476 of record CP091731.1, read on the forward strand.
GATAATGATAGTTTAATAAAGCTCTGTGAGGCAAATGGTTTAATAACCACAAGCAAAGATTTTTCAGAATCCTTATTTCATTCTTTAAACAACAAGGATTCTAAGATCAATTTGTTAATTGGTTCGAAAAAGTTTTCGGAAGGTTGGAGCTCGTGGAGAGTTTCAACTATGGGATTAATGAATATTGGTAAAAGTGAAGGTTCTCAAATTATTCAATTGTTTGGAAGAGGTGTTCGTTTAAAAGGTGCTAATTTTAGTTTAAAAAAGAAGTGCTTATCAAGAGTTTATTTCCCAAAACCAAAGTTTATTAATTATATGGAAACCTTGAATATTTTTGGTATAAAAGCCGATTATATGGCTCAATTTAAAGCATATCTTGAAGAAGAAGGCTTGCCAACAGGAGAATTTATCAATTTGCAACTACCTGTAATATCCAATTTGGGCAAGGTAAAAATACCACTAAAAAATACCAAAATTAAAAGATGATTTGAATTTTAAAAAAGATGCTGGGACTTTTGATTTAGATATACCGCCAACTGTTTTTGCGACATTTTCTATAAGTCTTGATTTATATTCACAATTACAGGTTAAGGAATCAAAATCAAGTTCAACTGAAAAAATTGAAAAAGAAAAGCATAAATTAACAAATGAACACTTGCAATTTATTGATTATCAAGCTCTATACTTTGAAATTGAAAAAATTTAAAAGTGAAAAAAATTACTATAATATGAATATTTCTTTTGAAAAAATGAAAGAAATATTAAACGATAATTCTTGGTATGATTTACAAATACCGGCATCAGATTTAGAATTTACCGATTTCAGTAAAGTAATTAAATATCAAGATATAATAACCAGACTAATGAAAAGTATTGTGAAAAATTTTTTTAATTATAAAAAGAAATGCTTGGGAAGCTCAATATCGTGAATATGCAATAGTTGATGATAAAGATGCAAATATGCTTAAAGAATACAAAGTTTATATTGAGCAATCTAAAGAATCTATTATTATCAAAATGAAAGAGTTAAAAGAAAAATTATCAAATAAAAGTGGTGATTATTCTTTTGAATTTGGAGATTTAGTTGCTTTTGATTGGGAAAAATCATTTATTTACACCATTAATTAGTTATATTGAAAGTGATGGACTTAAAATTTCACCAGTCGCATTGAATCCAAGTGAAATGAAATTTGTAAAAGACTTAAAAACGTTTTATGATGAAAATACACCTTATTTTAAGAATAAAGAAATGTATTTATTAAGAAATCAATCGAAAGGAAAAGGGGTAGGTTTCTTTGAAGCAAACAATTTTTATCCAGATTTTGTGCTTTGGCTTATAGAAAATGGGAAACAATATATCTCATTTATTGACCCTAAAGGTATATCAAGAATGTCTTTAGAGCACCTGAAGATTCAATTTTATAAAACGATAAAGGAAATTCAAAATCAAATGAAAGACGAATCTGTAATTTTAAATTCATTTGTGTTATCAAACAGTCCTTATGAGTCTTTAAATTTAATAAATGGTTATATTCCCATAGAAGAATATTGGAATAACCATGTTGTATTTCAACAAGAAGATAATTACATTCAACACATTTTAGGAGCAATAAGATAATATTTGTAATGTATATAAAAGAAATAAACAGACTTGAATATTTGTATAAAAAACAGGAGAGTCTTCCTAGTAAACCTCTTCCGGTGCCATTTCATGATATTTATACAGTGATATGTATATGTTAAGTAAAAAGTACCAAGTAGCAAAGCTTTTTTCTGTTTATATAAATATCCTGCTGATATTGTTATTCAAACTTATGATTGGCAATCAAAATGAAAGATGAAAGTAAGTGTGTTCTATCCAGTTTTCACACCAACATTGAACAGGATGTATTCAATTTTCTAAAAAAGGGAACACAACCAATAATAAAAGTTCCAGCAAGGTGCAAGTATAAATATACCTCACAAGAAGAGCAACAAATGGTGGACGAGAGCAGATTATTGTTTTGTTCTTCTTTCCAGAAACATACCAAATAAAAGAAACTTGTGTAAAATGTAATTGAATATATTGCTCAAATAGCAGACGAAATCCACATTGCCTATGCCACTCCCAATGGGCAACTTGAAAAATTAAGAAAATATTTACAAAAGTAATGCTTATTAGATATTATGCTATAATCTTCAAATGAATAATATTAGCAATCCATTATTTGATAATTTGTTTAATACAAAGCCTACAACAAGGCAAATTGTAGAGAAACTTGCTGTATTTAATCCTAGCTTAATGGACGATGATAGGCAATTTTGCTATTTCTTCGATCAAATAGCTTTAAAGAATGGATACAAGGATTTTGAATTACCTCCTTATTGGTCTATTTGTAGAGCTATATATAATTATAAACGTGCTAATAATATAAAAGCGAAAGACTCAGCTCCAAAAAAATCTGCATTAGTTAATAATGTAGAAGTTAATAATCCACTCGTAGGGGTTTATCAATTTAATATTAACCGCCCTAGCATAAAACAGATAATTGAAAGAATTGCTGAATATGACGATTATGTATTATCAAATGATAGAAAATTAGTTGAATTATTTGATACTGTAGCCTTAAAGAATGGTTATTTAAAAGATAGTTTACCTAAATAATGGAATATTATAAGAGCAGCTTTTGATTACAAGAAAGATAATAAAGGAGTTTCATAAGTGTTAGATACAGGCAAGCTACATGTTAATTATAAGAAATCAAAATCAAATAAAAGAGTCAAAATAGAAAAATACACATATGACGATTTTGATTTTTATATGTGGCCATACGAAGCACAAACAATGGTAAAACATAAAGTTTTAGAAGAATATTTACGCGTTTGGGCTATCAAATTAGGTTCTGCAAATGATATAAATTATTATGATGGATTTAGTGGTTGTGGTGCATATTATGATTCAAATGAAAAAGAATTATGTTTTGGTTCTCCAATTATAGCAAAACAACAATTTCTTAATGCTAAACAAACGAGTCGCAGTTCTTTTTATTTTAACGACAAGTATAAAGAAAACATTGAAAATCTTAAAAAGTTTTTGTTAATTCTGGACTTCCAACAAATAACATCGTTTATACAATTGGAGAATTTGAAGATAATATTGGGAAATTTTTTAGATTTTTTTGGAAAAGAATCCAAAACCTACCTTTTTTATGATTGATCCATTTGGTATTAATGCTCATTTTTCAACTATTGAGCGAATAATGAAAATCCCAAAGACTGAAGTATTCTTTAATTTCATGTATAATTTTACGCGCCGTTTTACTGGCTATAAAAATTCAGAAGAAATTATAACAAAATTATTTGGAACAGAAAATTGGCTACAATTTAAATCTTTAAATGGTGACTTAAAAGAAACTGCACTTAGAGATTTATATCGTCAACAATTAAAAAAATGTGCAAAAATATGTCTATCAATATAGAATGTCTTTCCCTAATGATAAAAAGAACATACTATTATTTATTTCATGCAACGAATAATAGAGAAGGGTGCTCTATAATGAAAGATGCTTTTGCTAAAATTAATTTTGGTAAAAGTTGAATTTCTTGGACCAAACCAACCAAATCCAGAACAATTAGCATTATGGGATCAAACTCAAGACAAAATTGAACAATTAAAATTATTAATCTGGGCAGAATATCAAGGGAAATCTATATTGTATGACGAAATCGTAGATAAATATATAGATTCATCAACTTTTTACAACGTCATATTAAAAAAGCAATTGTTTCTATGCAAGGAGAATATTTAGTTATAGAGCATAAAAAACAAGAACAAGAACTGTTGATTTTGGGGGATACTGTTAATTTTTTTTTAAAGAATTACATATGCATCCAGTTCAAACAACCTTTTATTTTAAACAGGTAATTCTTTCCACATCCGACCTTGTAGAGTACAACCTGCAACCTTTTATTAACGCCACCCCATTGTTTAAAAAAGAATGGTACATTATTTTCTATACAGTTATCTCTAATTTCAGTAACCCAGTCTTCTTTTATAGGCCTTGCACCAGGAATTACTTTCACCACCAACAATTACCCAATTAATATTATTTAAAGATAAATCTTTAATTTCTGTAATCATTGGTTCTATTGATAAATATTTAATATGTGCAGGTGTATTAACTAAAAATGGGATTCTTTGTTTTTGTTCTTCTGATTCCACAGTAACTCCAAGCCAAATGTTTTTAGTCCAATTTAGTTTCGGGGCTAATTCTTCTAATCTTTCCGCACGTTTTGTTAAAACTTGAAAAGTATGCCAAGATGCACGGTTCATAGTGTTAAAAACTTTTATAATGAAATCATCGGGTACATCTTTATGAAACAAATCACTCATTGAACAAACAAAAATTGTTTGAGGTCTTTTCCATTTTAATGGTTCTTCTAAACATTCCTCATGCATTGTAACATTAAAACAGTTTTTATATTTGGGTTGTCCCATTGCGTGTAATCGTCTTGTCATTCTTTCCGCATAACAATGTTGGCAACCTTCACTAATTTTTGTACAACCAGTAATTGGATTCCAAGTTGATTCTGTCCACTCAATTTTTGATTTTTCTGCCATAATAGATTAATTATACTTATGAAACCTAGCCTTATAACATTTAAATGTTGTATTTTTTACAGGAAATATATTTAGAATAAAAAAAACAGGAGAGCCTCCCTAGTAAACCTCTCCCGGTGCCATTTCATGATATTTGCACAGTAACGTGTTAAACAAAATTATCAAGTAACAAAGCTTTTTTCTGTTTATATAAATCGTCAAGTTTTTTCTGATTTTGGATTTCTTCAACAAGTTTTAGGTACTCAATTTTCTGCAACTCTATTTCATGTCGTTTTTCTTCTAGTTTAATCTCTAATGAAATAATTTTATCGTTCATTTAGTACCTCAAATCTTGTTTGTATATTTTAATTAAAAAAATTCACTAATAATTTGCGGAGTTGTTTTTTGTGTTAGTATGAGTACGCTCAAACGAACAGTTAATTTTTGCCTGAAATTCCGTTCATAAATCTTCCAATTTACACTTTACGAATGTTCGCATAAAATCTTGACTTTTTACGAATGGCGCGTTAGACTGTAGATGCTAAAATTCAAGCAGGGAGATGAATATGGCGAATATCAATTCTAAAACATTTGGTTATTGTCGAGTATCATCAATAGATCAAAAAGAAGATATACAATTAGAAATAATGTTAGATCTTGGAATAAACGAACGAGATATTTTTGTGGACAAATGTTCCGGTAAAAATTTTGATAGACCTCAATATCAAGCACTAAAAATTCAACTAAGAGAAGGTGATATTCTTGTAATCAAATCAATAGACCGCTTAGGGCGTAATTACAAACAGATTTGTGAAGAATGGCGTGAAATTACTAGAGAAATAAAAGCTAACATTAAAGTTCTTGATATGCCTGTTTTAGATACTACAAGGACAGAAGGTTTAATTGGAGAAGTTATTTCAGATATTGTGCTACAACTATTAAGCTATGTCGCCGAACAAGAACGTGCTTTTATAAAACAAAGGCAAGCCGAAGGAATAAAACTAGCCAAAGAAAAAGGTAAACGCCTAGGGGAAACCACCCATTGAGTACCCCAAAAATTGGGATAATGTTTACAAAGTCTGGAAATCCGGTGCTATCACAGCAAGAGAAGCAATGAAACAATTGAACCTAAAACCAACAAGTTTTTATAAACTGGCTAAAAAATATAAGAACAATTAAAATAAATGCCTAGGAATTCTATTTTACAAAATCGAAATAATTTTAGTTTTGTAAAATGTGTTTTGCATTTTGCAAAATCATTCTTTAACTTAAGTTTTAACACCTAAAAAACAGGCTTACATATTGACTTTTGGAGAAAAAGTGATTAAAATAAAATTACATTTTAGATTTATCACAAATAAGGTGCAAATATGTATATTAAAAGAACTTCAGAAGATGTAATTAAAAAATTATCAAAGCAGTTTAAAGTAGTTTTAGTAACAGGTGCAAGACAAGTTGGAAAAAGCACTTTATTAAAACATTGCGACGAAAATAGAAATTATGTATCTTTAGATGATTTATCCGAAAGAGAACTTGCTATTAATGAACCGAAATTATTTTTAGAAACTCACAAAACTCCATTGATTATTGACGAAATACAATATGCCCCAAATCTTTTGTCTTATATAAAACTAATTGTTGATAAGTCAGATAAAAAGGGCAATATTGGTTGACGGGGTCTCAACAGTTTCATTTAATGAAAAATGTATCAGAATCACTTGCCGGTAGAGTTGGAATTTTAGATTTGATGGGCTTATCATTAGCTGAATTATCTCAAATTCCTAATAATAAGCCGTTCTTTCCAGATTTAGAATACATTGAAAAAAGAAGAGAAAATCATAAAAATTATTCAACATCTGATATCTTTAAAATTATATATAACGGTTCTTTCCCGGCCTTAAACAACCAAGATGAATTTCAAGACAGGAATGCTTTTTATAGTGCCTATATAAGAACGTATATTGAACGAGATATCAGAGATTTATCTTCAATATCAAATGAAATGAAGTTTTTGAATTTTATCCGTGTTGTTGCAGCAAGAACAGGACAAGTTTTAAAATATTCAGAATTAGCAAATGCCGTAGATATATCAGAACCTACTGCAAAAACTTGGCTATCAGTTTTGGTATCGTCTAATATTGTGTATCTTTTAGAGCCTTATTATCGTAATATAACAAAAAGAATGACAAAAAATGCCTAAAATATATTTTCTTGATACAGGCTTATGCTCATATTTAACAGGTTGGTCTAGTCCTGAAGTTATTGAAAAAGGTGCTATGAATGGAGCATTTTTTGAAACATTTGTAGTATCTGAAATTTTAAAAAGTTATAGACATAATGGCGAAAGACCTTTGATATATTGGTATAGAGATACTCAACAAAAAAGAAATTGATTTGCTTATTGAACGTGATGGGAAACTTCATCCTATTGAAATAAAATTAACCTCTAATCCTAACAAATCAATGTTAAAACATTTTAAGGTATTGGATAATCAAGGTTATGGTGGGTTAATTTGTATGAGAGAATCTGATATTCCTTTGACTGAAGATGTTAGTGCAATCCCTATTAGTTATATTTAAGCAAACATGTTAGTAGTTTATGTTTAACCAAAGATACTTTATCAAATATATTGATAGATTTATTGATATTAGATAGGATATGAATATGAAAAATCTTTTGATACTGTAAAGAATATAAATAAATTATCTGGTTTATTTTTTGCCAAGAGGAGTTTTTTTACTAATTCAATATGCTAACGATGAAACGATTAAAGATTTGCTTATATATTTAATTTATTTAGTTCAAGAGATTGTGGTGGCAGATTGTTTTTTTCTTGGATTGCAGTATATCGTGGAAGGAAAATCTTTTAAAACTGTTAATGTTTGATTTTTATACTGATGATATTTCCGACAATGATGAATTTCAAGCAAAAAATTATTTACGTCAGTACATTATTACTCATATAAACTGTATTGCCGCTTGTTATGAAAGCTACTATTTCCCTCAAGATTTTTCAAATGGAACAGAAGATGCTAATGTAATTAAGGAAGTTCGTAAGATTTGCAATGTTGATATAAGTCCTATTTTTAAAGCAAAACCGTTATCTTCAGCACAAAAATCCGATATTATACAAATGATAATTGATAATTTTATGAAAAATGGGTTTTATTATGCAATCTCGATGGGTGATGGAAAAGAATATAATTACCAATTAGATGACTATTATGAAAATAAACAAGAAGAAAAAGTACCAATAGAAGGAGATGCTGTAGAAGAACAACAAGAAGAAGAACGACTACAAGAGCAAGCACGGCAACAAGAAATAGCGAAACAGATTGTATTAGATGAAGCTTATGAAAATCTAGTTAATACTAGTGAGCAAAAGAGAATATATAAGTATGAAGTAATCTTCGATAAAAAAGCTGATGAGTTTGACAAAGTTAAAACCAAAAGAACTGTATGCAACTTAGTAAACAAAGAGCGTGATTCATACATTATTGATGATAGCACGGGATTAAAGCTTAATATCGGTAAAAGAATAACAAGTTTTGCCAAAATCGATAAAAATGGAACGATAAAATTTTTCAACAATTCTTATAATACATTTAAAACTAGCCATGAAAGAATTATTAAAATTGTTACATTTAAACCTACTCAATGTCACTGGTGCGCTCCAAACAAAGAAACTAGAAATGAGAAAATTAAATGTACTAATTGTCACAAATTATTATACGAACTAGATAACTTGATGAAGACTAATAGTATTGAAAAGGTTGATTTTAATAAACGAATATCTTCAATTGATTTTACTAAAGCTAAAAACCTAGCAGATTTAAGAAAGAAGAGAAAAAAATGCAGTTGTATCGTACTTGAAACAATATGAATCTCAAATTACAGATAAAAAGAAGATTGAACAAATAAAAGAACTTGCAGAAAAAAGTTTTAGCACTTCTGAAGAGCTTAAAAACTGATATAAAGAAGGACAATTTTAATAAAATTTAACAAATATAGTATAAATTAATCCAAAACAAACTACCCCAAGAAGCAAATAAGAAAATGGATAATTTAATCTTTGGAACTTAAATATGTACTTAATGACAAAATCAAATATCCGAGAAATTTTGTTTTACATATTGACAATGTGAACTTACTTTAATAGCATGAATACAATAGGAGATTTGAAATGGGCGAAGATTTAACTTTATTTGAAGATAAACAGATTAGGCATATTTATGATGAAGAAAAAGAAGTATATTATTTTTTCAGTTATAGATATTGTTGCAATTTTAATTGAAAAGGATTATCAATCAGCAAGAAAATACTGGAAAGTATTAAAGGGAAGGCTTTTTAAAAGAAGGGTTTAATGAACTGGTAACAAATTGTTACCAGTTGAAATTACAAGCTGATGACGGGAAAATGCGTAAAACTGATGTTGCTGATATCAAGACAATTTTTCGTATAATCCAGTCTATTCCGTCTAAGAAAGCTGAACCAATTAAACAATGGTTGGCTAAAGTCGGTCAAGAACGTGTTCAAGAGATGGCAGACCCTTCAAAAGCGATTGATAGGGCAAGAGAAACTTACCAAAAGCTTGGTCGTTCTGAAAAGTGGATTCAGCAACGAATGACTGGTCAAGAAACAAGAAACAAATTGACTGATTACTGGAAAGACCACGATATTGCAGAGGGTGAAGAATATGCTATTTTAACGAACATTATTCACCAAGAATGGTCTGGATTGTCTGTAAAAGAACACAAAGATTTGAAGGGGTTAAAATCACAAAATCTTAGAGACCACATGTCAGAAGCAGAATTGATTTTTACGGCTTTAGCAGAATTATCAACCAGACAAATTGCAGAGACTGAAAACGCAACCGGCATGGAAGAAAATAAAAATCTGCTAAACGTGGCGGTAAAATTGCCAAAGAGGCAAAAGAAAAGTTGGAATTAGAAACGGGAAAGAAAGTTGTAACTGATAGCAATTTCCTTCTAAATAAGCAACCTAAACAGATTAAGGGAAAAGATTAAATTCTTTATTAGTTTTTACTACTTGATAAAAGAGAGCAATTAATGTATCATACAAATATAATTGCTGTATTTTTTAGTGCAGAGTTGAAGACGGTTTTGACCGTCTTTCATCATTTTAGGGCATATATTTAGTAATGGCAACAAAATGGTAAGAAAAAGTTCACACAAATTAACCTAGTAAAATCAGTATAAAAATGCTGATTAATTGTGTTAAATCGGTAAAATTTTTAACCCAAATAACGCCTAAAAAAGAGACAAATGCAATGCTTTCACGGTGTAGACAGCGATTCGAATTCGCTTGGGGGTACCATTTATTATTTTTAGCCAATTTGGCTAGTTCATAAAAGACAGGTTTGAGCTCCACAAGGAGCTTTTCGTCTTCAAGACCGCGTTCGATTGCACTAAATTTAAATTTATCAACATTCTCTTTTTTAGATTATTTGTTCCTTTCAACAGTGTTGATTCATCTTTACATAGTTCGATTAAATCTTGTGCAAAAGTATTTCTTTCTTCACCAGCTTTATTTTTTGCATCAATTGGTATCATTATAACCTTTCGTAGCCGGCTTTAAATTTAATATCTATATGACTGCCATCACAAAAAGGTTTATTTTTTGAAGCACCACAACGACATATCGTTTGGCGATTACGAATTTCATAACTTATACCTTCTTCATTTTCAATTCTTATCCCACCTTTTAACCCATATATAGGTCCGCTTAATTTCATCCAATTATCTTCAAGCAATTCTAAAGTTTTTTCCAAATTTGCTTCACAAACTTTACCATTTTTGTTAAAAACAATCAGTCTTCCGGCAGGACAAGCATTAATTTCATCTATTGCAATTTGATTTTTATGCTCATCGTTTTCCATTATAAAATTCCAAATATCGCCATTTTGATGACAAAATCTGGCTCCGGCACAATAAATTTCATTGTCTTTCAAGACTAAGTTTGGTCCTATATATGTTTTTGCATTTTTTAATATCGGTTCAAACGGAGCATTTAAAGTTCCATCAAACTTAAATGTTATATGAGCGCCGTCACAATATGGTGCATTTTTTGACTTACCGCATCTGCATAGTGACTGTGGCTCAGTTTTTATTTCAAATACTTTTCCATTGTCATATTTAAATGCCACACCGTTTTCATCAGAAATAATATATTTTAAAGTTATTTTCTTTATCCCATAAACCAAATAAGGACTGTTTCTTGTAACTTTTATATAAATTTCTTTATCTTTCATAATTTATGTAATAAATAAAATTATTAAAAAGTACAATCAACGGTTTACTTATTTTTATGGTTATTTATTATTTTTTCACAATGTTTTCACCATGAACATCTCTTGCTGATATATCATTTTGAATTGATGTCATCAAATTCATAAACAATATTTTATTTTTATCGCTATCATCAAGATCTACGAATTTCAAACCGGCTTTATTGTTTTCAACTCTGACAACTTCAACCTTTGGTGAAACTTTTATATCGTTATATTCAAGATTTACAATGAATTGATTCCCAAGTTTCAAATCTCCATTGTGTTCAATAGCCAAACCACCTTTTGAAATATCAATTATTGATTTAACCTTGTCTGATTGTTTTGAAGAAACAAGAACTAAGTTATTATCTTTATTTATTTCTTTAACAGTAAATCTTATATGATTTCTTTTTGTTGGTTTGTAAGTTGATTTATCAATATCACGGAATTCATCCGTTGCTGTTGTTTTTTGGATTTTATCCTCTTTATAAGTCAAACGATAGAAACTGTTTTCTGTTCTAGGAAGATTGACAACTTCATAAGGATTGTATACAACAACCGGAGCCATTGACTCAAGCACTATAAGATTACCCATACTCAAAGCAAATGAACCTGTAAGTCTTGTATACATTTGTGAAGTTACCGGTATATTATAGATATCAGAAATATTTCTATAATAATCATTATCAACAATAGCAAGCCATCTGTATACTCCAGGGTCTATTGCTCTTCCGCCGCCATAGGAGAATCTGTCACCGTTTCTAAATTCACCATAGTTTGTTATGAATGCATCATTGATTTTCAACTCCAAGTCTTTAGTATCAACATAAGCGTTGTCTGAATAGAAGTGTTTTAAAAGCATACCTCTATTTTCATTGACTAAATGTTGTGTTGAAGAATTTAAAGATAATGTTACATCTTTTGCTTTATACACGGTGTTTTTAAATCCAATCGGATTGCCAAATATTTCATAAGTTTCAATAACTTCTTGCGGATTATAATTGCGAATGTTTGTATTTGCACCAACAGCAGCAACATTATCAGGTGTTACCCCATGGATATCAAATGAAAGTTTATCACCGTTTCCAACAGTATTAAAACCTTTAGCTTTGTTTGTTTTAGCTGCATTTGGGTCAAAAATATCATTTGCATAAGTTCTTCCGTTTTTAGCATCAAAACCGTTTGGTCGCTTAGCATTTGATACATTTGAGCTTGCAGCATCATAAGCGTGAGCAATTATATTATCTGCTATCAATGTTACATCTGTTTTATTAGGGTCTTTTGAACCTTTTACATAAGCATTATAAATATTTAAAGTAGAATCTCCTAAAATAGTTCCTGAAGAAGGAGTTACGTCAAGAACTTCAATATGCACTGTTTCCGGAGAAACAGAAGAAAGTTCTATTTTATCGTGAGGATATAAGATATCATCATTTTTGTCAGCGAAGTTTGAAGTCAAGCCTAAATCGTAGATTGTAAGGTTTTTGCCTCTGTTCACTATTTTTAAATCTTTTCCTGCTGTAAGTTCACGAATTACAGTGTTACCTGCAAAATCAAGGTTCATATTACCACGTTTTGTAATAAGTTGCCAAATGTTATCAGACTTACCTAAACCTCTTATGTATAAATCGTTTTCTGCTTCAAAGCTGACAGAACCGCCTTCTAATTGATTATATGTCAACACTCTTGAAGAGGTTCCTATATTATCGCTTGAAATAACCGATATGTTTCGTCCTTGAATATTTGGTTTTGATATATCAGAAGCAGCGTTTATCACTGAATATCCGTGATAATAAGGCTCATTGTTAATATCAGGTGAAGCCAAATCAGCTTGTTTCCAATCTGCAACAGTCAGCATCACATTGCCATCACTTACAATACTATCTATATTCAAGTTAGAATCTTTTGCTCGTACGTTTATTAAGGCATTGTTTGAATTTTGAGCTTTCAAATTAACTTTGCCATTTACGTTTACATTTATAGATTCTGTGTAATCACGAGTTGAAGCGTTCACTCCAAAACCTGATTCTTTGCCTGAAATGTTGTGAGTGTCTTTACCGATGTTGCCGTTTGTTACTTTTGCTATAAAATCTTTACCTGTTTTTATCAATGTTTTATAAGATGATCTCGATTTCCTAAATCGTGATTTTGATTTTTATTAACTGTATCGGTATCAATAATTCCGTTTAAAATATTGCCGTTTGTTTGATTTATTTGTACATTACCGTTTGAAGCAGTTATATAATTATCATTTGAACTTGCATATTCACCAATTACAATATCTGAATTCTCGTTTGTGATTATTATGTTTTGATTTTCTGCTTTTATCAAACCGTCAATATCAATTCCGGCTTCTGAATTTGTTCCTTTATTATTTATAAGGATATCACCATTATTATTTGTAATTTTTCCATCAACTGTAAGAAGTATTTTTGAACTTTCAGATGTGTTGTTGTTTTCGATATTTGTAACGCCTTTTTTATTCAACACATTACCTGAAATTTCAATACCGTTTTCGCCTGTATTTATAATATTATTTCTACCTTGGTTGTTTTCAACCGTTCCTGATATCAAAATTTTATTTGAAGTATTGTTTATATTAAGGTTTCCATTGTTATTTGAAACAGTTCCCGAAACTTTTGTACCTTGTTTACCATTGTTTGAAATTGTTGTATTACCGTTTTTGTTTTTAACAAGTCCGATAATGTCAATTCCGCTTGAAGCTCCTTCGTTTGTGTTGGTAATCAAGGTATTTCCTTTTTCAGTCAAAACATTTCCAGAAATATTTAATATACTGTCAGCATTATTTGTCAACAAAGTGTTGTTTGAAGCATTTGTTGACTTGTTAGTAACTATTTCCGCTTATATCAAAAGCACCCTTGTTATTAACTATGTCAATAATGCCTTTATCACTTATGATATTACCTGAAACAGCCAAACCGTCTGTTTCACCGTTGTTAGTGATTAATGTTTTTCCAACACCATAATTGTAAATTGTTCCTGCAACAATAATGCCTGAAGCATCTTGAGTATTATTAATTATAATATTTTTATTTGAAGTTTTGTTGTTTTCATTGATTTTGACAACACCGCTTGAAGCAATATCAATTAAACCTTTTTCAGAATTTATATTAATATCGCCCAATTCACCTTCAACGTTGCCTTCAACAAGGACACCATTTGTACCTTTATTTTTTATATCAATATTTCCAGCAAGGTTATTAACAAGACCGCCTTGTGAAATTTTTTACGCTTGAAGCATTTGTGTTTTGGTTGTCAATTTCTATTGTTTTGTTGCCTCGACCACGAATTACACCTTTAATTTCAATGCCTGCATTACCATTATTCACAAGTTTTGCATCACCTGCATTTATATCTATATATCCCTTTTCATCAACCAAAAGCAAATCGTCGCCTTCGTTTGAAACAAGTACATTTCCGTTTTTGTTTTTAATTTTTCCGTTTATATTGATACCACCATTAGTACCTTTTTGTTCATTTCGATTGTACCGTTTGTATCAATTGTTTCAACCTGTGTTAAATCTGTTGACGACACTGTTCTGTTGAGTATATTCAAATTGCCGTTTGTTTCAAAATGAAGTTTGAACGAACCGTCATTAATGTTTCCGGATGAAACAAGCCCGCGAACAGACAAATCGCCTGTACCACTTGTTACAAGATTTATATCTGCATTGGCAACACTTGGAGAAACCATATTGATAATTGTTCCAAGTACATTTGGATTTGTTCCGGTTTCCAAAACAGTTCCGTTATGTTTTACTTGACCATACATTCTGTTGTTTTCAAGCCCGTTAACAACCAAATTTGAATTTGTATTGTTTTCTATTTTTATAGTGCCATAACCATCAGCTATGTTTTAAAGTTGAAGTATTTTTTATATCAAGTGCTTTCTTTAAAGTGATATTGCCGTATTCTAAATCACATTTTGTTGTATTTAATCTTATACCTGAAGAGTTATTAACATCTTGACCTTTTGAAGCATCGTTTCTTGCTATTTGTGTTCCAAATAATTCAACAGTATTTGTAGCTGCATTATAAACAGCCTTTATGTTATTTCCATCGTTCATGTATGGCGATTTCTTACCTTCACCTGTTAAATCGATTAAGTTTCTTAATCCTGTTTCTTTGTCTACAAGCAAGTTTTCAGGTTTTAACATATCTTCTGTAATAGTAATTTGTTTTGTAGCAATACCTGCTTGCATATTTCCTTCTATTTCAATACGTCCTGCATTTATGTTTATACCCTTACCTGCAAAGATACTGTCATCTTTCTTAAGTTTGTAATTTTTGCCTTTTGTATTTTGTGTGAAGTTACCTTGAGGCATATTAATTGTAACTTTATCTGCAACGATAGTGTCATTTATTGTAACATCGCCACTTTCGTTATAAATATTAACATCTCCGCAATTTGTTCTGATAGTACCATTAACCAATATATTGCTTGGTATAACACCTGTTTGAGTGTTGTTTACGGGATGATTATGGTCATACCGGTTATTTATTGTTATTGCACCAAGATTATCTTGAGTTCCTTTTGTTCTGACACGCAAGTTTGACTCAAATCTTTTTATACCTTCATAAGTTCCGCCATAAGATTTTCCATCGACTATCACACCTGAATTTCCGGAACCGATATTAATATTTGAGAATATTAAATCAGAATTTGAGAAATTATCTATCCATATATCGGCAAGGCTTATTATCATTTCGCCTGTTCCATATACATTTGATTTGCCTTTTTGTGCATTTATATTTATAGAACCGCCTGAAGCGTTCAAGTCTTTGAAATAGAATCCGCCATTTGAATACACACCGTCTATTCCGTTTACTTTGACATAATCTAATTGAGATTGGTAATCTTCAATGTTTATTGTCAAATCATTTATTGAATTTGCCAAATCTGCTAAAGTCGCATTTGTATTATTCAAAGACATTTTTGTGTCATCTAGCAATGCACTTAAAGAACTTGTTAAATCCGGAGAATATATAACATCACCTTGATAAGTTACAAATTGCATTTCTGTTCCGTTTATTGATTTTGTTTCAAATGAAATATTGTTACGTATATCATTTAATGATGCTTTTATATCAGCTTGAGCTTGTGCTTTATCCACCGTCATTGTTGAAATAACGCTGTCAAGTTGAGCTGTATCAACACCTGAAGATGAATAACAAGCCATAATATCAGTTATCAAAGCATCAGAAACTGCAACTTTATTGTTAGCTAAAACAGTTTTGATATCCTCGATTGTTGAAGATTGATTTAAACCTGAAAGTTGAGATTTTATATTTGTTTTATCCAATTCATAACTTAGGTTTTTAATATACATATCAACTGTCAAGCCATATACAGGGATTTCATCGCCTGAAGCGTTTCTGACAATTTTATTGCCTGCTCCATTCTCTTTTATATTGCCTGAGACATCATATACAAATTCATAACCGTCAAAAAGTACGTTACCTTTTGAGTCTTTCATAATTTGGTCGTTTGAATCATATTTAAGCTTCAAAATAACGTTGCCGTTTGCATCAAGAGCGTACAAAGTATCAGAACCTGTTGATGTATAATATTGCATCAAGCTTATTATTGTTTGATTTGCAGCCTCAGAGCTTGAAAACTTAACTTTATTTTCGTTTAATATTTGAAGCAATATATTAGAGAATTGAGCTTCAGAAATTTTTTCATCACTTTGCAATCCGTTTATGTATTCATAAATAGCAAGTTGTAATTTTAAATCATTTATTTGATTTTCAAGTTGTGTTTTTTCGTTTTCAGTTGCAGTTTTATCGCTATTTAATCGAGCAAGCTTTTCATTTAAAGCATCGATTTCATTTTGCAACCTTTGTTCTTCTTCCAAAGCCTTTATTGAACCGGGGTCTGCTTTTCCGATTGTACCTGCTTCTTCTTTGGTATAGTGTGTTCCTTCATATATTGTTGAATCTGAAGTCACCATACCATCTTTTAAAATTGTCAACTTCATTTGGTTTCCGTCGCCGGCTATAATTTGACCGTCAACTTTGACGTTGTTTGAAGCACCCGAACGAACAGAACTCCAAGAACCTCTTTTTGTAATAGGTATACCAAAAGCTGCTCTGCTAACTTTTTTATATTTTATTAATGAACTTAAATTTTCACGTCCTTTATTAAAGTTTACGTTTACATCTTTTGAAGATGAAATCAAACCGCCTGATTCAATATTTACATTGTTGTTTGTTTGGAAATTAATTCCACCGCCGTAGTCGGCAGAAGCAACAGCAGCTTCAACATAAACTTCTGCGTGTTGGTTGATGTTTTGAACAGAATTGTTCATAAAGTTAATATTTACAGCAGTTCCGTCAGGATTTAAATCAAATGCTTTTATTGTCGCGCCGTTTTTAACATT
Organism: Candidatus Melainabacteria bacterium; assembly: GCA_022009935.1. Lineage (GTDB taxonomy): Bacteria > Cyanobacteriota > Vampirovibrionia > Gastranaerophilales > Gastranaerophilaceae > UMGS1477. The sequence continues at coordinate 954,749 of CP091731.1, forward strand.
TAATCTGTTATTAACAGTCAAATCAACTCTTGACTCAACAGAAGGTTGACCTGCAAAGTGGTGTGCTTCAACATAAGCTCTTGAACTCAAATCATTTGACGAATTCATATTTATATTAACATTCTTACCTTGAAGCAATCCGCCATTTAAGTTTATTTCATTGTTGATTGTTGCACTCACTTTTGAAGACGCTTTGTTATGAGCTGTGAAACCTCCGCCGTCTGAACGAACATATTGCTTAAATCCTTGTGTACCGCTTTCAATATTTAAATTTAAATCTTTATCTGAAATAATTTTTGTGTTGCCCAATACATTTATCTTTGCACCTTGAGTTAATGTATTTTTTAATTTAGCTCCAGCTTTTACAATGAAACCGCCTGCATCGTCTTTAACTTGCATTTCATTTGGTGTTTTAGCATTGTTTGCAACGTTAAACTCAGCATTGTCCTTTGAGTGAATATTTGCATTATTAAATGTCAATTGAGAAGAACCTTTCAACTCATTTGTCAAATTTCCGCCTTTTATTACATATATACCATAATTGCCGCTTTCTTTAAACAAATATGCGTTTGAAAGTGTATCAACAAGAGTGTTTATTTTTCCTGTATTTATGTCAGTTCCACCGTTGAAAGTAACAAGGTTGTTGACAGATGAATTAACTCTATTGGTAACAGAACCATGAGCCAATGCTACCAAACCAGCCGAAAAGTCCTTAACATAGCTTTCTACGGTATTGTTCATTTTTGAATTTATTATTAAATTGTCACTATTCATTTTACCATTGAATATAGTATTTGACCCATTTGTTATTTCACTTAACAAGTTCATATACCCTATTCCCAAAAGCCCTGCCGATGAGGTCGAAGCATTTGTTATTGCAGTTCTTGTTAAATCAGAATAAATAGTGATATCTTTAGCATTTAAATCACCGCCTATATTGTTATTGATATATGATTCTGCAATTGAAGATATATTTAAATAGCCGCCGTTTGCAAAACCAACTGAATTTGAAACAGCTTCATTTTGTGCAGTTGAAGTGTCTGTAGTTTTGATACTTATTTTGTTGCCTTTTCCGTTTCCTAAGAAGTTTTTAATGGTGCCGGCAATTGTCACACCTGATTCACCTGCAACTTTTGTTTTCATCGTTGTAGCTTTCAAGTTTGCAATTGAAGCAGAGCCTGACTGATTTTTTATTTTTGCGTTTTTAACAGTGTTTAATTTTATATCAACATTATCAGCGTTAATATTGCCTGATTTTATATTTGAAGTTGTGTTAGCTTCTGCACTTAATATAGAAGCATCGGCATTTGCAAGTGAAACAGAGCCTTTTTGCATTTTAGTTGTTGCATCAGCTTTGTCATTTATTGCAATGTTAACATTTTTAGCTTTCAATAAGCCTGAAGTAGTTATGTTGTTTGTGCCGGAAGCTTTAGTTTTTATTGAAGTTGAACTTACTTTAGCTAAACTTCCTGAAATTGAACTGCTTCCTGAGTCAGCTTCTTGTTTAACGTCTGTTTTAACATTTATTGTACCATTATTGGCTGTTATATTTCCTAAGTTAATGTTTGTATTTGAATTAGTTGTAGCTTCAATCACTGAGGCTTGACCTGACAAGAATGACAAGTCTGCCCCTATTGAATCAGCCGAAGCTTTATTCGTTGCGTTTATTAACACATCAACATCTTTAGCTGTTATATTGCCCCCTTGAGTGTTAATTAAATTATTACCTTGTGTTTCGGTTTTAATATATAAACCGCCTACATTAGCCGCACTAACTTGAGCACCTGTTGATGATGATTTTGCAACACGTTTCAATTTTGAAATAAGATTTATTTTATTTCCGGCATTTATCTTTCCGCCTGTCACAACAACATTTGCATCGCCTTTTGCTTTTGCACTTAAAACAGTAGCACTTCCATTATAATATGACAAGCCTGCATTCACGGCTTTAACAGTAGCATTTATACTTCCTGCTTCATCAGAATTTTCCTTAACGCCTGATTTAATATTTATATTATTTACATTTATATCAGTTCCTTTGACACCTGCATTGAAAGAAGCATTGGCATTTGCAAATTGATTTGTTGAATTTACAGTCAAGAAACCTACCGAGCCCATAACAACATTATTTGTAACATCAATTCCGTTTGTTTGAGCAATGATATTTAAATCGTTTGTCAAATCAATAGTTCCGTTTGTTGCATCAATTAAAGCATTTGCAGTTGCGTTTGAATCCGCTTTGTTTAGTGCAACAGTAACACCAACACCGCCAATTGTTGCACCATACATTTTAGAATTTAATGTACTTGTGTTTGTGCCGATTACATTCAAACTTCCTGCATCAATATCAATGTTGCTTCCTGTTATTAAAGCGTTAACATTGTTTTTAGTTTGTGCAATTGCAATTGCAAGGTTTGTAGCAACCGAAGTGCCAACACTTCCGGAAATTGAAGTTGCTTCAATGTTATCAAGCGAACTTGCCTTAACATCAACATTGCCGGTTGTTTGTACTTTTGCATTTTCAATTTTAGCTGTCGTATTTGCTTCATTATTAAAGTATGCAACATTACCACCTATTGCATTTGCTCCAATAGTCGCAGCAACGGCATTTGTTTTTGATTTAACGGTGTTGCTTGATTCGACTTGAACTTTTCCACCATTTAAAGCTTCAACACTTCCGCCTGAAATCTTGGCAGTTGTATTGTACTTCATATCAGTAACAAGAACACTTGCACCTGTTGATGACATACCACCTGTCAAATTTGCATTTGTTATATTTGATGTATCAGAGTTATAACCTTTTAATGTGTTTTTAGCAATAACTTTTACACCGTTTGAATTTTTAGTCGTAAGTTTTGCGTTTATATTTGCAACTGTCCCTTCTTTCTTTGAAGTTGAGTCTTTTTTCAATCCGACTGAATTTGAAATATCTTTTGTTTCACCATTTTTTTTATAAGTTACATTAGTTAATTTATCAGTTGAAGTTTTAACACTATCAAGAGACTCTCCTGTTTTCATTTTTGATTCTTTATCAGAAGCATCAAATCTGTCACCCAAAGAAGTGACGGCAACTGTTCCTGCAAGACCAAAACCGCCTGCAGCAGCTGATGTTGTATAAGAGTCAAGCCCTATAGAATTTTGAGCCTTCACTTCAACTTCATTTGCTGTTATTTTACCGTTTTCACTTAGCAATTGAGCTTTTACATTGTTATTTATAATATTTGCGTTAACATTTGCGCTAGCCCCCAAGCCTCCGCCTGAAATCATTGCTGTAATGTTTCTCATTGAAACATCATTTTGTGCATTTATTGCTATTTTTCCATTAGATGTAACATCTTGATTTCCTGCATCAAGATAGGCATTTGTTTCGTTTTCAAGAACATTGACTAAAGCGTTTGCACTTGCCGCTGCTGCACCTGCTGAGAAACCGGTGTTGTTGCTTTGAATATCTTGAGTTGTTTTTGCACTTATATTAATGTTATTTGCATTTGTTATTTTTGTGTCTTTGACAAATGAATTCAATTTGTTTTTAAACACATGGACTATTGAATTAACAGCGCTTGCATCACCAACACCTGCAGCATTTGCCGAAGCCGTTGTGTCTGTTATATCGGTTGTTTGTGTTGCATTTGTGCTGACATTTCCGTTTGTTATATCTGAATTTACTATATATGAATTTATATTGTTGTTAATAACACTCACAATGCCGTTTGCCATAACATCAGCACCGACACCTGTGAAACCTGTTGACATAATACCGCCAAACATATCAATATTTGAAGCAGCATTTGTCGAAGTTAAAACACCGTTTGTAATTTTAACGCCATCAATATAAGCATTTAAGTCATTGTCAAAAACATTTGTTAAAACGTATCCTGCAACACTTCCGCCCATTCCGCTTCCTGCAATGCCAAGCAAGAATGAAACTGTTTCAATATTATCTTTTGCATTTACGCTAACGCTTGCCCCGTCAATACTTCCACCTATTATAGAAGCAGAATTGTCACTTATAAATACGTTTGTAATCGGAACAGCATTGACTGCAGCTCCAACACCTGTTCCTGAACCTGCCAGAACAACATCTTGTATGCTTAAATTGTTTTCTGAATTAACATTAACCTTATTTGCATTTGTAATTTTTGTGTTTTTAATTAATGATTTAACTTTATTAACTATAGTATTAGTGTTTTCAATTGCCGTAATTGAAGCACCTGTGCCTGTTCCTGTTGCTGTAAATAAAATTGTGTTCAAATTAAATGTGTCTTTTGAGTTTAAATCAACATTGCCTGAAATTGTAGAATCTTCAATTATCGAAGTTGTCTTTCCTGCATACACATTGTTGACACCGGTAACACCAACTGCTGCCGTACCTGAAGCAGCAATACCCATTGCAGTGTCATAAGTTGTCATTGTTGATTGGGCATCAAGATTTAAACCGTTTGCAGTTGTAATATCTGCATTTTTAACATAACTTTCAACATTTGTTGTTACAACATTATTTATTATTGAACCGGTAACCGATGCTACACCTGAACCTGCAACGTTTAAAATTGATACAAGAGGAATAAAATCATTAACATCAAGTGAGTCAACTTTTGCTGTACCATCAGCATTTAAAACAAGCCCTTTTAAACCTGTTGTTTTATTTTTATTCTTTTCATTAAATCCGTTACTTGCTTTAACATCAACCTTTGAGCCTGATTTTAAAGTAGTTTCTTCAATTCCGGCTTTCACTTCGCTTGCCATTGTATTAGCAATAACAATGCCACCGACAGCAGCAGTTCCTGAACCGCCAACCATAAGGATGTTAGCTTGAAAATCTTCATTTGAACCTGCTTTTACAAGAACATCTTTTTGTATATCCAAAATACCTGATTTTGTAATATCAGCATCATTGTTTCTTCCGATGATTGAATTAACTTTATTGTTTAACAAATCAACATATAATATGGCTCCGCCTGCAGCAGTTCCTGAACCTGCAACCGCAAGATTTAGTGATTCTATATCCATTGTATCTGAAGCCAAAACATTTAATTTGTCATAAGAATAAATGTCAACACCTTTGTCAATATATGCATTTGTGTCATTTACAACTATATTTGAATTAACAGAACCGTTTACAGCCGCTGTTCCACCACCTGCAACTGCAAAAAGAATTGAATGATAATCTTGAATTGATTGAGCATCAACAGTCACTTCCCCAACTCTTTGGTTTTGTGAACCGATTTTGGCACCTTTTTCAATTCCTGCTTCAACGCTTGAAACATTTACATTTGATAAAACAGAAACACCAACACCTGCTGTTCCGCCTGCTGAAACATTACCGGCAATTTGTGCTTGACTAACTTTATTTAAAGCTGAAACTTTAATATCTTTAGCTTTTTCTATTCTAGTGTTACCGCCAATACGTGATTTTATTTTATTTATAACGTTTTTAGACATCAATGAGCCTGAAACTCCTGCAGTTGAACCGCCTGCAACGTTATATATCATTTCCCATTGGTCAAAGCGAGCATCGTGTGAAGCATCATAATTCCCGTCTGTGATATCAGAAGCTAATGAACTTGCAGTAATTGACCCGGGGTCTTCATAACCGAAAATATTCTTTGCACTTGCATCAACAGTTATATCTCCGGCTTGTGAAATAACGGAATTGTCAATATATCCCTCAACATTTTTCAAATAAACATCAGTCAATATTGCACCACCAACACCTGCTGTTCCGCCTGAAGCTGCAAGCACTCCGCCTCTGCTTCTTGAAGTTGTGTCATCTTTTGCAACTACTTCTATATTGTTAGCTTTAATTTCTGACAATTCATTTGTTGTTTGAGATTTATCAATATATGCTCTTGTGTTATTTTTTACAACGTTAACTCCGACATTTGCGGAAGCTGCAGCTGAACCACTTGATGTAACCGCAAAAGCAAGAGGAACAACATCAATTTTTTCATCAGATGTAGCTTTTACTTTCAAATCTCCACTTGCAGAAGCTGCATTTTTTGTTTATTTTTATTCCTTCAACTTTTGCTGTATTGTCTGAGAACAAAGTGTTTGAAAGAACATTTGCACTAAATGCCAAGCCTGAACCTGCTGCAACTGCACCACCCAGTGTTATTCCTTTTAAATCAGTATCATAATTTGATATAACATTGATATTTGATTTATTGTTTAATATTTGAGAATTAATCAAACCGGCTTCAATATTGCTTTTTTACATAATTTACAATGCCGTTTGCATTTATTGGTATTCCGTTTCCTGTTTGAACTCCCATATTTACAGCTAAGAACTTCAAATCTTCATTGTTGTTTGCTTCAACATTGATATTATTAGAATTCAATATTTGAGCATCTGATATATAAGCGGCTACGTTATTTCTTATGATGTTTAATATAGCACCAACACCAACACCAACACCATTTGTGGCTGATGAGAAATTGACAGCACCGGCTATATTTGCATTTTTTAACACATTGTTTGCAACAACATCAACATCGCCATTTGTATCGATAACACTACCGTTTGAGATTTGAGAAGTTACATTATTTTTAATAACATCAGTTCCCATTGCACCGGAAAAAGTGTAAGCGCCTTGACCACCTGAAACAACAGAACCACCGACTTCAACTGATATTATATCTTCGGTCGCTTTTGTATTATCTCTGTTTGCAACGATTTTAACATTTTTTGCATTTTTTATTTGAGAATTATCAATTTGTGCTTTAGTCGTTTTCTTAATTATATTTAGATTTCCACCAACACCTGCTCCAACTGATGTTGAAGAACCTGAAGGTACACTAACAGACAAACCGCCTGCACCTTTATATGAACCGCTGTGGTTTTCAGCATCAACATCGACGGAAATATTATTTAAACTGTCATTTTCATTTTTTATGACACTTCCATCTTCAATTGAAGCGATAACAGAATTTTCTAAGATATCTGTGTTAAATGAACCGCCTGCTGACAATTGAGTGTTGCCATCTGATGAAGATGAAGATGTTGATGTCACCCCAACACCTATTGCCACTTGAACGTTATCGTTATTTTCTTCTGCAAGCACATTCATGTTGTGATTTGCATTTTCATTGGTAAACGTAATATTTGAACCTTTAACAATAGCACTTGTTTCATTTGAATTTTGTACAAAGTTCACCCCTGCACCTGCACCGACTGTTGAAGCTTTTGCCACACCTGTTGAAATGTTCAAAGCTTTTGTTGTTTGATTTGCTTTTACAGAAACATCTTTGCCAACTTTTATATTTGCTTTTCCAACCTGTGCTTTTACAGTTGATTTATTCACTTGTGCGTTAACAGCACCTGCCAAAGCAGCTGAAAGATTTGAAGAACTTTGTGCCGCATTGTTTAAAGTCGAAGCTGATTCTCCTAAAGAACCTTGATACTTAACAGAATTTCCCTTGCTATCTTTTAAAACTTCACCGTCACTATTATAATATTGACCGTTTATATCTGTTTTGTACTCTTTTCCATCAACCGTAATTTTGGGACGTCCATGGTCATCAAGCCCTTGATTAGGTGTTGAATCAGTAGTTTGAGTGTCAGAAGAGGCTAAAAGTCCTGTTGTTTTTTGAAAACAATCCAACAAGTTTATCTTTGTAACCTTCAGCTTTATTCTTTAATTTACCTGTAATATTGTCAATTATCCCCGGTTTTTTGACACTTACTCCACCTGCAAAAGCACCTGCAAGTGCAATATTTAACGATTGAGTTTTTGAATCCGCCTCAACATTTAAATTGTTTTTAATGTTATATCTGCACCATCATCAATAAATGCACCAACATTTCGAGCAAATTCACTTACAGTTACAGAGGCACCAACAGCCGCACCGGATGAAGAAGTTGAACTGCTTCCGGAACCACTGCTTGCAGAAGTTGTAGCTTTTGTTGTGCCAGCGCTCCTGTTAATATAATATTTGATATTCCGTCTTTCAAATCTTTTTTGGTATCCTTTAACATTAAAAGACCTGTATCTTCATCAATACCTGAAAAAGCATTTATCTGAGGAGAACTTAAATCAGCATCAAAACCTGTTTCAAATAATGAACTGTTTAAATCTTTAAATGGTTTGTCTATAAGTTGGCCTAAAGATTTTTTAGCCAAATTTATTTGACCTTTTCCGGATACAACATTTAAATTGTTAGCTTGGATCTTAGATTTACCAACTTGTGCAATAGTGTCTCCAAAATGTCTTGAACAACGACACTGCCGCTTATTGCAACTCCGCCTGATGAAGTTGCTTTACTTCCTGTTACGACAGCTGTTAAAAAGTCTTGAGAGTTAACAGCGTTTATGTTTACATTACCTTTATTTTGAGATAAATCGCCATTTGCAACAATAACAGCATTGTCACCTATTTGTGCTTTAGCGGTACTTTCAACGCTTTCAAGCATTATAGTTCCACCAACACCACCTTTTGAACCTGAGGCTCCATCTGCAATTTTCCACAATTTTGCAACATCACCTGCTGCATTCATTTGTACAACTTTATTTGCAGAATTAACAGTAATATCACCTGCTTTTATATTTGCATTGTTGCCAATTCTTGCAATTGTATTATTATTAATATTTGTATCAACAATTGAAGCAGCAACACCAACACCACCAGAACCCATATTGGAAACAGATTCTGCCCAGTTGTTAAAAAATCCTTGCAACCCTAAACTACTTGTTAAACCTGATGATTTTAAATCAAGCATTACATTTGAAATGTCAAACCCCACCTCTGCAGTCGGATTTGTAACATCTTGCATCAAAGAACGTATATCCCAATCATCTTCACTATCCAAAGAAAAAGAATTTTGATAGGTTTGAAGCTTCTTCACTAAACATATCGCCAACGTCAGTTGCTGTTTGAAGCAAATTCAACGCAAGTTTAAAAGTACTATCATTCATAGGTTGTTCAAGTGTTGCATTTACATTTAATTTATCGTTTGCAATTATACGAGCATAATTTGAACCATCGCCATCTTCAACTAAGGCTTGAGTATTATTATTTTGATTATTAACAATAACAGCAACTCCCGGAGAAGGCATATAACCGGTATTTTTATTTGTTCCATCAGCATTTTTTTCTTTTTTAAGACTTGCTTTTGCTATATTTACAGTCAAATCTACAGCATTTGCACTTATATCAACATTGTCAGCATGAATTTTTGCATGTTTCCCAACTTTTGCAACAGTATTTATATTTGTATTATTAACAATTAAACCGGTTGAAACATTTGGAAGCCCTGTTAACGAATCTGTAATCGAACCTAAATCTGCAATTTTACTAATATGCTTAGATAATAAGTCTGTTATTTTTGAGATAATACCACTAACAACTTTTGTTTTTAAACCAAAACCTTCTTCAACACTTGCTTGAACGGTTGAACTTTCTGTGTGCATATTTTGTGCAATTACCGAAACATTGCCATGTGAATTTGTATCTACATTTGTATCTAAAAACGCATTTGTATTTATATCAGCATCTTTAATACTTACAGCAATAGCCACGCCCATATTATCACCAACGGTTGCTATTGTATTTACGACACTTAAATCGTTTGATGCGTTAACAGCACTAACGTTTAAATTTTTAGCATTGATAATTGCACCATTGAAAACATTGGCATTTGTATCAGCTTCTAACTGTGATTTCAAAAAAGTTATTTGAAAATTAGGTATTTTTTTGCTTCCTGCTATTTCACCCAAAACGGAGGTCGGGTTTTTATTTTTATCCATTGAGAGTTTTGTGATGCTGCATTGATATTCACATCATTATCTGCAGTTATAACAGCTCCTGAATAAACATTGACATCAGAAATGGTTTTTGTGCCCAAAGTATAATAGATTTCAGAAGTAGTGTCGGTTGTAGGCGCAAACATTGATTTTATTGTCATAGTTGTATTTGCAACAGCTAAGCTCTTAAGATTTACGTCATTTTTAGCAACCAAATTCGAGCCATTTTCAATATTAACAACAGCTTTTGCTCTTGAGCCTTCGTAATCGAATTTTTCTCCCGCTATAGCTTTTTGAATCATTTGAGAAAGTGCTGAAGAGTCAAGGCGACTATATAAGGGATTACCTTTTTGTGCAATATAATCTGTTTTACTTGTCGCACTTATATCTAAATTATTACCATACAAATTTGCATTTTCTATATTAACAATCGCATAATTTGTATTGTTAATGCTGTCAGGGTCAAAAGCATCGGATGGAGCATAAATACTTAAAGCATCATTCAAAGCATTTTCTACATCAATTGCGCTTAATCCTGAAGGTAAAGTATCCTTGATACGATAATTATCTGAAACATCGAATAAACTGTCTATTGCATATTCCGTGCCTGCAACTTTTAACTTGTCTGTCGGCACAACAACTTCTGCGGTTTTAAAAGACTGGGCTTTAATAATTATATTTCCCTTGCCATCTCTTGCAAACCCTTTTCCGCTTTTAACATTATTTGAAACAAGAGCATTAAATAACTTGCCTGCTTGCTCAACTGTTGCAATTTTTGTATCAACAGCTTCGTTTGCATTTGTAACTTGTCCTGTTCCAACACCAGCAACAATTCCTGCTTTATTTAGTGAAGTATTGCCTATATTTATTTCTTTCCCGATAAGCTCAACATCACCTCTTGCTATAATTTTACCTTTTATATCAATTTTTCCGTCTTTATTTGTATCTGCGTTTTTTAACAGTTCAAAAGTTATTCCCTCAGTATAACCGGGAATATCTATTACATTTATTCCAAGTGCAGAAGCAGCGGCAGTACCATAAGAATTACCCATTGATATAGCTGTATATTTTACATAGTCTTGCAAGTTTGGAGTTATTGCAGTCAAAGGAACCTACATTCAACACACCTGAAGCTCCGACTGTTAAACCTCGTGGTGACACAAAAACAGCTGTTCCGTTATAGAAATTGCCATCTCGCATTGTATTAAGAATACCGTTTATAAGAATATTATTATCAACAAGGTTTACAAATCTGCTTATTCCGCCTGAGTATATTAAGTTTGCAATGTCACCTTGCGACAACTCAAAACGGTTATAGTGTCTAAAACCGGTGCCGGAATTTGTAACTTGAGGGTTAATATTAAATGTTCCGCTTCCACCATTTGTTATTCCTGTTATTGTTGAAGCCAACACAGGAAGAACACATGCTTGTTGCAAAAAAGAACATAACACTCAAAATCAATGCTACAAAAGATTTTACCTTCTTTTTCATTATTTATATCCCTTAACTGATTATATTTATTCGTATTATCTAGTTTAAACCAAAAAATAAAAACATATCGTAAATTTTTGTAACAGATATTTGACAATTCTTAACATCGTTTGTATTTATTTATTTTTATAATATACTTAAACATAAGTAAAAAATAAAATAGGCAGCTTATTTAATGAAAATAAAACAATTATTAAACTCAGCAGTACTTTTTTCAATTATAACAGTATTAGGGACACCGGCTTTCTGTGAAAATATCAGTCAGTTTAATGGCAGTTATAATGGCATAAATAACACTTTTGGCGGTGCTATAAACACCCATGACATGATGATGCTTCGAGAAAAAGAACGCCTATTGAATGAAAAAAGAGATTTCGAAACTTTAAATGAAAGAAAAAATAAAAGTAAAAATAAAAAAGATAATGTCCTTGACTCAACAAACATAAAAACATACAAAATTTATAACAAAGAAACTTCTCTAAAATATAAAGAAAACACCGTTGGTGAAACTTCCGAAAATGACAAAGCTGAAAAAAAAACTTTTTTCAAACGCAACAAAAAAAATAAAAACAATCACTAAACGAAGCTTCAAATGTAATTCCTGTTGCTGCAAAAACAACAATTGAAGCTAACATTGAAAAACAGGATATAAAAAAAAGACAGCATTTTTGTTAAGGGCATTTCAATTAATGAATCGGGCATTTTAAGTGATGAAGAAATTCAATTGTTGGCTGATAGTGTAATTGAAAAGAACGTTACTTTTAATGATTTAGAAAATCTCGTTCAAAATTTTAATTATATTTTTGCACAGAAGGGATACGTTACAGCACGTGCTTTCATTCCTCCACAAACAATTGAAAATGGTATCGTTAAAATTGAGCTTGTTGAAGGTACAATTGGCAAAATAACTTTTGAAAATAACAAATGGACAAAAACTTCTTATATAAAAAAAAGAATTAATCAAAAAGAAGGCTCGATTTTTGATGTTGCAGAGCTTGAACAAGACATTGTTAAGTTTAATAAATATAATGACAGAATAAATTTAAAAGCAAGTTTATATAAAGGTGAAGTTGAAGGAACAACTGATGTTAAAATAGAAGCAAAAGAGGATTTTCCGTTTCATATCATGGGGGTAATGGACAATGCCGGTCGTAAAACAATCGGTGAACTTCGTGGCGGGTTAATGCTTTCAGCAGACAGTCTTTTTGGCTATCGTGACAAATTATCACTTGGCGCTTATGCAAGCAGACACTCCATTACACCATTTGCTGATTACAACATTCCTGTTAACAAAAAGACGGAAGGGTCGGGTTTACATTTTCTTCAAGTTTTGCAAATGTAGGAGAAGATTCCATATAAAATATTTGATATTGAAAGTCGCTCGTTCAATTACGCGTTATACTACACACATCCGCTTGTTAGAAAACCGCATTTTGAACTTACAAGCTATTCTGCAATAAACTACAAACAAGCCTCAACATCTTTTAGCGGTGTAACTATTTATACAGACAAAATTTCAAGCTTCGAAACAGCCTTAAATGCAAGAATAGATACAAAACGTGGAATTTGGTATATAAATCAGGGTGTTTATCAAGCATTTCCTATTTTTAGTGAAGAATCAAAATATTTCAAATACACAGGCAACATAGTGCGACTTCACGATTTTGGCAAAGGCATTGTTGGGCAATTGCGTGGTATGTATCAATTCTCACCTAAAGACGTAATGCCATACATTGACCAGTTCCAAGCAGGCGGTTTGGCATCTGTTCGCGGTTATAGTGAAGGTTTGTTGATTGGGCGTAGCGGTTATTTATTAAGTGGCGAACTTATGTTCCCTATTGCACCTCAAAAAATAACAATCAAGCGAAAAGGTGAAAAAGCTCAAGTTCCTTTCTTGGGACAATTTGTAAAAGGCCTTGTTTTTGTTGACCACGCAGGTGTTATGCCATTCAAAGGTGAAGGCCCGGAAAACGCAGCATAAATCAAAGTGACTAAGATGATAAGCATGGGGTTTGGTTTAAGAATTAATCTTCCCGGCGATGCACAAGCCAGACTTTATTGGGCTTGCCCTCTTATGCATAACCCAAACGAAATATATTACAGAAACCCTCGGTTTAGCTTCGAAATTTCTCTATCACCCGATTTTGACAAAATCCTTAAATGGAAAAAAAGATAGAGATGATGCTAAGTTAAAACAAAAAGAATTGCTATAAAATATAGTTAATTTACAAATATTTTTTTCTTTGTTAAAATTATTATATCGGGACGTAGCGCAGCTTGGTAGCGTACTACCTTGGGGTGGTAGGGGTCGCAGGTTCAAATCCTGTCGTTCCGATATTGTTTTAATTGATATTATTGATTTTAAACTTATTATATTGTTTATAGTTAAAACTATATTATATTTATATAAATTTAACCTTATGATTATCATAACCACCAAGCGGAATTAAATTCAAATCATCAAGGATTTTATTATATTCTTCTATTTTAGATTTATTAATAGAATTACTATAAGCCATATGAAATTTTTCTGTTGTTTTTATTAGCCCTTTTGAGTTTTTTTAACCATATATGTTAATGTTTCTTTTGGATTAACTAAATCTTTTGCAAAAAAATATGGATGAGCAAAACCTATAGCTAGATTTTTATCATCTTTTAAAGTTTCAATAATTTTTTCAAAATTATTCTCACTACTCTCCACAATTTTACCGTCAACAACTTTTGGAGAATATTTTTGGCATTTATTTTCAATTTCTTCATCAAAAGCTTTTGTTATAGTTTTAATTTTATTTTCTTTCAAATATTTATCAAACCCTTGGTATGTTATATTAGGTTTTTGTATTTTTCTTTTACCATTTGTATCAAAAAATATATTTTTGCATTAACTTTTCAAATAATTTGTTAGGCTCACAATTTTGCTCCTTTGCCATATTAATAACACGATTTTTTATTTGTGCATAATTATGAACTCGCAAATGCAAATTATATGCAAAAGTTTCATAGTTGTCTTTAAGAAATATTTTTTTAATTCGTTAATTGAAAAACAGACTCCAAGCTCTTCAATTATTTTATCTATCATTATCTTGCGATTATTCTTGGTTTTAGATGTAAGGCTTCTAATTCTTTCGTCATTTGGATTTATGCAATGTATAAGTAATTCACCTGATTTAATTTTATTATCTTTATCAAGTATATTAAAACTTAATTCAACTCCCGGCACAAATCTTATATTTTTAAATTTTTCAGGGTCTTTTCTTATTATTTTTAAAGCTTGTTCAACTCCTTCAACAGAATCGTGGTCTGTTAATGCAAAGATAAATTTATTACCTGTTTTATTATAAATTTTGTTTCCATATTCACAAGCTTGATTTAAAATATCCTCAACTTTTGCATATCCATCAGAATGATTTGAATGAGAATGCAAATCAAGTTGAAAAATTCCTTTTTCCATATTGTCTATTGTTTTTTGGTAGTTTTCTCTTTTTTTAGTTTTTAAAGTAGATAAGAATTCCTTTTTTTGCATAACACAAGGTAAATCGTTATAAATATTTGTTTTTTATAAAATTTTATCCCATAAATTATACCAAGCGTTACAACAGGAACCGAAACAGCTGTTGAAATAATTATAGCTTTTTTTCTTCTTATTCTTATCGTTGTCTATTTCACAGTTAGTTCGTTTATTGTTTTGGGATTTGAAGGATTTGTGTAATTGATTATTTTTATGCTGACTAATTATCAGATTATCAGACTGACCGGATATTAAAAATGTCACAATAAACTACGTCCTAAAATTAAAATACAGAAATATATCATTATAATAAATAATAATTTTAATATGTCAATATAATAATATAGTCAATATTAAATTTTACATATATTGAATTGATACACGTTTAAAGAATTTTTTCTTCTAATATTTTAGCTATTTTTTTAACAATATTTTTTCTTATTTCGATTTCAATGGGTAGATTCGGGTCATAGTGAGCCTGATTGAGTTTAGCGCCCACCATAATTTTTATGACATCGGAATCTAAAAAGAACTTAACAAGTTTTCCTGCTGCATCATCACAAACACAAACTGGGTTCATTTCAAGGTATTCACTTGCTTTAGTCAAAGTCAAAATCCCTTCTGTCACAAGGTCAACACCTTCCATATAGGATTCTTTTTGGCAATTTTCCTGAATCAATAGAAAGTTTGCTTTCAATTGGTATTTTTAATTTCGAGACAATAAATTGGCTGTTGTTCCGCCTGATATAGCTTTTTTCCCTTCAAAATTTTTAAAAACATCAGCATAGTAGCTGTCTTTTTCGCTGTGGTATGGTGGACCGGTGAATAACAAAGCGCTTCTTGGCTTTCTAAAATATATTGAACAGGCTGAAATGTCATCTTTTGCCAAACGGTCAACTTCAATATTTTTGCTTCATTTACAATGTATTTTGTCAAATCACGACTTGATATTATAGGATTTTGATTTAATTTTTTTAATACTATATCAATTAAGCCTTCTCGACGAAGTCCGAGTTTCAAATGTTTTGTACCCAAACCTGCTTGTGTTACACCATCTGAACAAAAAATCAGCCTATCGTTTTCTTCTAATTTTATTTTATAGATATGCATGTGCCTATTTTTAAATGTTTTTGAATTGATTATTTCACACTTTGGCTCCATAACTTCGTTGTTGTGTATCCAGATAAATTGGGGATTTCCTTCTTCGACTATTTTTGCAACTCCATCATCACTTATGTCTATTGCAGAAAAAGTCGAATAACTTATTTTTCTTACCTGACAAACAGGAAGAGAATTCATAACAATTTCGCAGGCATTTTCAATGCCGGATTGTGCTTCAATAAACTTAAGCAGCATTGTAGAAGTCATACAAGACAAAATGTTTGCTTTTATTCCACTTCCAAGCCCATCAGACAAAACCGCAATGAGCCTGCCTGTGTCGCAATAACGCTTTGAGACAAAATAGTCTCCATAGGCATTTTGATTATATTTCTTTTCCTGCGTACAATCAATATCTATAAACACTATTTTTCTGAAGCCTCATTGTTTTGTGTTTCAGTTTTAACATCATAGCCTTGAGCTATTGAATTTAAGAGTAATTCGGTTTCAACCATGTGTTCTCCAAGCAAACAAGCGATGTTTTGTACAATTGCTATATTTTTTGAGATAACTTCATGTGCTTTTTGTTGCTATTTTTTCGCGGTTGGTTTCAGATTTAGTAACGTCAGTTATTATTGCACCAACAAGCAAGCCTTTTTCAACAGTAAAAGCCGAGATGTCATAAATGCGGTTGTTTATTATGTGGTGTTCTTTATGGATATCTTTTTCCGGATTTCAAAGCATCTTTAAACACATCGCCAAAATCAACAATCCTATCAATAGCAGCACCTTTCAGACCGTCATTTGATTGGCTTAAAATTTCATACATAGCTTCATCGCAAAACATTTTCATAAACGAGTCATTTGCTTCCATGATGTTTAAATCATTGTTCACCATAACCATAGCTGAGGGCATACAACGAAGCATTGCTGCTGCTTTTTGCATAGCTATTTTCCGCATATATGAAACACACATTGAAGGTTCTGCTTCGCCTGAAATGAGCGCATTGGCAAGATCTCTGCAAGTTTTATAACCACATCCGCCACAGTTTAGTTCATCTTCTTCTGTATACTTACCGATACGTTTCATTGCTTCTTCTATTTCATTCAACGGATAAATGTGATTTTCAACCGGTTTTGCTTCATAGTTTTCTTCTACAACAGTTTTGGGTGCATTTGGAACATTTTCTCTATATTTTACATTTTTTAAAATATTTGATGTGACATTTACGGTTGATTTTGAACTTGAAATACAAGGCCCATTGATGCAACCGCCTGAACAGGCAAGTGCTTCAATAAATATCTTTTATCCAGTTTTTTTAGGGTCAAGGTTTTTTATCGATTTGTCAAAAGCGTTTAAAGAACTTATGCTTAATAACTGTGTTGAATCATCAATTCCCACTTGCTTGATTGTTTCATTCATTCCCCCTTCAATCGGGTAAATGGCTCCCTCGTTTGAATTTGCAAGCACGAAACTTTCATTGGGGTTAATTTGCAAATTATTTACATCAATAAATTCTTCTTTTATCCAGTAATTTAACTCTTCAAAAGTTAAACTAACAGTAATAAGATTTGGGTGTCTGTCAGCTTCGCTTTTCTTTGCCACACAAGGCCCTATGAACACAACGGCAATGTCTTCTCCAAACTGTTCTTTCAACATTTTTGCATGTGTCAAAGCCGGAGAAGCAATGGGAACAATATTTGGAGCAAATTTTGGATAATAAAGACGGATATATTCAACAATAACAGGACAAGCCGAGGAAATATAAAGTCCTTTTTTCACTTTTGTTCAAAATTTCAGCAGTTTTTATTGAAACTTCTTGTGCACCCAAAGCAGTTTCGCTCACTCCTTCAAACCCTAATTTTTTTAAAAGAGCTATCATTTTCGAAGCAGAGTAATCAAACACACCAACCCAAGTTGGCGCGAGCGAAACATAGACCTTTTTACCGCTTGACATTATTGCTTTGACACGGTTTATATCATACCTTATCCGCTTTGCATTAGATGGACAAGATTTTACACACTCTCCGCAATTAATACACTTTTCACTCAAAACCGATGCATGACCGTCTTTTTATTTTTATTGCTTTGACGTGGCATTCTCGAACACAACGATAGCAATCGTGACACTCGTTTTTAAGAGTGTAGACGGGAAATAGTTTGTTCATCCTTCAATTTTCCTAATATTTTCATTAATTCTTCTTTTGTAACATTATGATATTCAATTTCATTAACTATTATTGTGGGCCAAACTCACACTTATTTTCACAACGAGAACCCACAAGCTCATATTTTGCTTCAAGATTATTTTCTTTTATGAATGTTTCAATAATCTCTAAATTTTCATTGTTTCCTCGGGCAAAAGATGAACTTCCCATGCATATTTTTATTTCGTTTGTCATAATAACCTTTTTTTAACTGTTTTATATTTTTCTTTTATTTATTTTATTATAGCACTATTTTGTTTTTTTATAAAATATAAAAGGTACACAAATTGTTTCGTCCCAACCAATGTTCCCCCTCCTTTAATTTATATATTTAAAGCCCTCCGGGCGGGGCAACTTTGTGTGGACAAAGTTGCACAAAACCGCAACCCACTTGCCGCTCACATTCTCACTAAGCTCAACCCAAGCAGCCTTTAACTTGCACTTCGTGCTTCGGACACACGGCTGCCTGACGTCGTTTCGCTAAGTGATAATTGTTCGCGGCTGCGAATGGGGTTGCCCTTGATGCTTGCATCCTACGATGGATAGGGATATACAATGATTTAACCGCTCCCTAAGGATTGCAAGGGGGCTTTAGCCCTCTTGCATAAAATATAACTTAGCGAAACAAATGAGCGTTTTAATAAAACACTAAACATAGTTTGTTTAGCCCCAACAAGCATTAAAAAAACTTTGGGGTTCACATTTAAAGCGTGTTAAATGAATCTTAAAATAATTGAGGCGTATCGATTTTTTGCATTTTTTCATATTCTTGAACACTCACTGTATCAGGAGCTTGCGCCTTTTTCTCAAGTCCTTTTTCAAGCAATTTTGGTTGCATTTGTGCTAATTTTTTATCAGCGTAAACCAAATCCGTGCCGATTGAAGTTTTGATAAGCTCAATAGTTTTTTCAGTTGGTGCACCATCTTTTCCAACAGCTTCTTGAGCAGAATAACTTGGCCAATTTTCAGGCAACTTGTCAATAGTTGTATACCCAACATCACCATCTAAGCGTTTGTCAATTTCATTTTCCAAAACTTTTGCAACATATTCTTTTTGGCTTTCAAAATGACAAGGCTCAACAACTTTATCACCTATCACTTCTTGAGGATCTCTTTTTTTCATATTTTTTAAACAACTCGGCTGCAGTTTTTAGATGTTCTATTTCAAACATCATAAATTCTTCCCAAATTTGTTTAATACGTTCATTTGTTTCATCTTTATAACAATTATAATAAGTTGAAACTTCCGTAAATTCGTGCAGAAGAAGTTTTTTCAAATATGGTTTCATTAGGGTCAATCAAAGATTCATACATTGTTACGTGTTCTTCTTCAACATCACAAATTTCGGCATAAGTTCGGCTCAAATCGTCATTTCCATACATAAAACCGTGTTCGGCATAGAAATTGTGAGTTTGTTGTTCACCGGATACAAGAGTTAAAATGTTCACTTTTGTTTGCGGTGTTGCGGTGTTTTTATCATAATGTTTTCTTAAACGTATTCGATTGTCGTTGTGGTGGTTTTGGGTCGGACGGCTTATTACAACATCTGTTTTGTGCTGCAAAATGTCGTTTGGATTTACACCATCATTCATATAAGCCCACTGACTATAACGATACAAATGGTCAAAGTCTTCAAGCAAACCAAAATCAAATGTTTCTTTAACATAATCATCAGGTTCGTTTTGTGCAAGGTATGCTGTTAAATCAACCGCAACCTGCTCATATCCCAATGTTGTTTCCAAAACAGTTTGATTGGCGGGTGTCAACCAATTCAACTGTTGTTTGTTGCATATCTTCAATTCTGCGTGTGTGTGAAATTGTTTTTTTAACGTCATTATCAAGGTCAAACAAACGTGCAAATGCGTGTTTAAAGTTCCAAGCTTCAATTTCAATCCTGTTCATCAAAATTTGCCTTGTTCTTGTATAACAATCTGTGTCAAGTTTGTTCAACGGTCTTTTTACTATATCGTGCCAGCTTCTTATTTGTTTTTCTAATGGTATTCCTTTTTCTGTCAATGGATTAAATGTCATTTTTTCCTCCCGATTAATATTTATAATAAACAGTTATCTTTTTTATTTAAAGATATTTTTTTGTTTATGCATTGGCTTTTTGACTAAGTTTTTAAATTGTCTATTGTTAATTCGGGCGATTTATTGTATATTTTGAATTATGAAAAATTTTATTATGAGATTTTTATACAAAACAATAATAAACAAAATATTTAACCCATTTTTGGATATAAATATAAAGCCAATGGAGTTAAAAATTGATGAAACTGACAAATGTCTTGTAATCGCCCCACATCCTGACGATGAAAGCATTGGTTGCGGCGGAGTTTTGAGTCTGTACCCCAAAAATTTTGAAGTTGTTTGTCTTACACACGGCAATGAAAACTCAATTCGAGAAGCTGAAATGCAAAAAGCCATGGCAACTTCAAACATAAAATTTAAAATGCTGGATTTGAAAGATAAAAAAATAAATCAAGGGGTTTGAGTCGTTCAAAACATTGACATCTCAAACTTTGATATCATCTTTATCCCATATATTTTCGACCAACACAAAGACCATAAATCGGTAAGTTTGCTTTTGAACAAGTTGATTAAAACGGCAAAACACAAAAAAAATCTTAAAATCGCTTTTTATGAGGTTTGGTCAACTATTAATATGCCAAATTATTATGTTGATATAAGTCAGGTTATGGAGCAAAAAAGCAGCAAAGATAAATGCTCACACCTCTCAAATTGCTACAAAAGAGTATACTTCAAAAATTCTTGGGTTGAATTCTTATCGCGGATTGTTAAAAACCTTGAAGCTTGCGAATGTTTTTGTGTTTTGGACGTTAAAGATTTTTCAAAAATCATTGAAAATACTTTTTATGACCTTTAAGGTAAAATTTTTCCAAGTGTATTTTTTTGAAGTTAAGCAACCTTGTTTTGAAATTTCTTTGTACAATTCAAAGTCGTTTTGGTACAATTTTATAATATTTCTCAGTTTTTTTATGAAATCCCAAAAAGATTTACGATTGAAAATAAAACCGTTTTTTCCATCATTTATAATTTCGGAAGCTCCGGCGTTTGATGAAACCAAAACAGGTTTTGAATATGTCATGGCTTCAAGCACAACAAGCCCAAAAGCTTCATTGACAGAGGGCAAAACAAGGCAATCTATCGATTTATAAAAATATTCCATATTTTCTTGTTTGTTCAAAATTTCTATGTTGTTTTTCATTCCAAAAATACCAACAAAAAATTTGAGCAAAAAATCTTTTTTCAAATTTTGGCGCTATTATTTTCAACTTGAAATCATATCCAAACATTTTTAAAACACCCAAAGCAAAAGTGAAAATGTGCCCACCTTTATTCATTGCGCTATTTGCAACAACACCAAAACATATTTTCTCATTTTTTTCCCAAAAAGAATAATCTTCACTTGGTTGTTTGGCTGCAGGATAAACGGTTATAATATTTTGAGCAGGGAGTTTTAAATTTTCAACATAATCTCCTTTTTTTTTTCAGAAACGGCAAACAACTTGCAATTTTTTGCCAAAATTTTCAAAAGCCTTTTTTGATATTTAATTTTTTTTACACTTGACAATTTCTTAAAACATCGAACAAACAAAGGTGTATTTTGGCATTTATATTCGCTTGAATGACATTGAAGAAAAGAATTATAAAAAAATGTTGTTGTCCAAAAAGAAAAAACACAATCATAATTGTTTTGTTTGATGTCAAGTTCAACAGCTTTCAAAAAATTTTTATCATCCGCTTTAAAATCAAATTCAACAACTTTTGCATTATCTATTTTAAAGTATCCGTCTTTGTCCGTGATGACAAAAACTTGACAAGAAGACAAAAGCGTCAATTGTTCAAGAAAATTTGAAATGACAACGCTTCCACCGCCTGCAATGTGCCCGCCTTGCATATTCTTTTTTAAACTATTTATCACAAGCAATATTTTTTTCATATAAATATTATTTTACATCAAATTTTTTTGTATTGGCATTAAATCTGTATATTTTTGTCAAATCGCCATTGGTTTCTATTTTTACGGCATTATCATAATCCGTTCTTAAAAAATTAATTTTATTTTTATTCAAAATGCACAACGTCGAATAATGAGGATGATAATATTTGTTTTTACCTGTTGATAAAATAACTATTTTGGGGTTTAGATATTTTATCATATATTCATTTATTGTACCTTTGCCACCGTGGTGACCGGATTTCAAATAAGTTATATTTTGTGGCAAAATGGTTTTAAAACATAAAAAGTGTGAAAAGAAGCATCGCCCATAAACAAAGCATTGAAATTTTTGCATTTCAAAAGTGTCACAATAGACATATCATTTTCATTTGTTGCATTTTTATCATACAATGTCACGATGCTTATATCGTCTTGGTCAAAAAACTTTTTCGTTGTTTTTAACATATTCATAATTTATATTATTTTCTTTAATGTATTTTTGAATGTCATTATAGCATTTGCTTTTTGTGATCGACATTCAAAAGAATTGTCTTTTAACTTTGACATTTTCATAAACATCAATCAAACCGCCCGCATGGTCTGAATCGTAATGAGTTACAATCACAAGTTCCAGATTTTTAATATTATTGTCTTTTAAATATTTAACCAAAATCATTTTTGCTTGAGAAGGCACTCCCTTGAAACCAAGCTTTGAAGTGTCAATAAGAATATACTTTTTCTTTTTCGTTTTAATAAGTATCAGATCAGAGTTTTGAACAGAAAAATTTATTATATCCAATGTTTTAGGCTTAAAGTCTATGTAACTTAAGGACAAACAAAAACAAGACAAGTTATCAGCCAAATTTTCAATTTTTGTTTTATGTTTAAAACAAGAAAAATAATTATGGCATAATAAAACAATATTTGTAAAATTGTAGGTTTATATGTGTCAACAAGCGAGTATGGTGCAGTTAAAAATAAGTTTGAAATGTTTATAATCAAGCCCAATAAATAATTTAAAAAGAAATCTGTTATTTTTATAACATAGTTACCCAAATAGGGAATTAATGCAAAAAAGCGCTCAGAAAGCCAACAAAACTGACAATTGTTATAAAAGGCAAAACAAGAATGTTGGCAACAATTGAATATAAAGTAAATGAATTGAAATAAAACATTTGAAGTGGCAAAAACCCAGATCTGGGATATGATTGGCGCAATGATATCCGCTTTTTATGGTCATGGGCAGTTTGTCTTTGAATGGAAAATATTTCAAAATGTTTCACTTGAAAGAATTAAGCCAAAAAGTAACCAAAAACGATAACTGAAAGCTTATATCTTTTATCAAAAGAGGATTTTTAATTAACATTAAAAAAGCAGCAAGAGAAATTAAATTTATTGATCTAGCTTCTCTATTAATAAGTTTGCCAAACAAAACAAACTCGATCATAATGGCAGCACGAACAACAGGAACCGGAAAACCTGTCATACAAAGATAAAGCAAAATAAGCCCCATATTCAAAATAATGTTTAATTTGTATGGAAGATTAAGCAGTTGAAAAATGAAAAAACAAACGGCAAAAATAAGCCCTACGTTCAAACCGCTTGCTGCAAGAAGATGAGTAAGCCCACTGTGAAGAAAAGATTGTTGAAGTTCAAATGTCGGATTTATTGCATCATCTCCAAAAACTACACCGCCCAAAAGTTCCAGCTTATGTTTGCCAAGATATTTTGAATGTTTGCAGATTATATCATCACGAATGTCACTTAGACAAAATTATGAAACCGAAATCGATTGCGGTTGTTGGTGCTTCAACAAAAGAACACACTATCGGTTCGGATATCATGAAAAGATTACAAGAATACAATTTTAACGGTAAAATCTTCCCTATTAACCCGAAAGGTGGTATCATCGAAGGTTTACAAGCATACACTTCAGTTTTGGAAGTTCCTGAAGAAATTGATTTGGCAATTATCGTTGTAAACGCAAAATTCGTTTTGGCAACAATTGACCAATGCCACGAAAAGGGTATCAAAGGTCTTTGTGTTATCACTGCAGGTTTCAAAGAAACCGGTAAAGAAGGTGCTGAACTTGAAAAACAACTTTTTGGAAAAAGTTCGTTCATACGGTATGAGATGTGTAGGTCCGAACTGCTTAGGTGTTGTAAATACTGATCCTGAAATTAGAATGGACGGCTGTTTCGCAGAATCACTTCCTGAAAGAGGACACATTGGTTTTGTCTCACAATCAGGTGCATTAGGCGGTGGTATTTTAAACATCTTGAAAGACTTGAACCTTGGTTTCGCTCAATTTATTTCAATCGGTAACCAAGCAGATGTTAACGCTGAAACTGCTCTTGAATATTGGGAAAACGAAAAAGACGTTGAACAAATTCTTCTTTATATGGAATCAATCCAAAACCCAGCAAACTTCAGAAAATTGGCAACAAGAATTTCAAAGAAAAAAACCGATTTTGGCATTGAAGGCTGGACGTTCAGCAGCAGGTGCTTCAGCAGCATCATCACACACTGGCTCACTTGCTGGTGCTGATAAAGCAGCAAATGCACTTCTTATGCAATCAGGCGTTATCAGAGAATATTCTTTGGAAAGATTTGTTCTCAACAGCAAAAGTTTTTGCTAACTGCCCGATTCCGCAAGGCGACAGAGTTGCAATCATCACAAACTCTGGTGGACCTGGAATTATGGCTACTGACGCAGTTTGCGAATACGGTATGCAAATTGCAAAAATTACAGACGAAACTAAAGAAAAATTGAGAAGTTTCTTGCCGGCAGCAGCATCTGTTAAAAACCCGATTGATATGATTGCTTCAGGCTCCGATTGAACACTACAAGCAAACTCTTGAAACTGTTATTGCTGATGAAAACGTTGATATGATTATGGTTATCTACTTGCCGTTCTTGGGCTTGAAAGATATCGATGTTGCAAAAGCAGTTATGGAAATTAAGGCTGAACACCCTGAAAAACCTGTAATCGGTGTATTTATGACTAAGAGCGAATTCTTCACAGCATTGTCAGAAATGGATGTTAATATGCCGTTCTTTATGTATGCAGAAGAAGCTGCAGACGGATTCAAGAGATTGAACCAACAAAGACTTTGGATTAACAGACCTGAAGGCAAAACTCCTTGCTACGACGTAGATAGAAACAAGGCTGAAAAAATTATGAAATCAGCATTGATGGACGGTCGTGCTCAACTTACAACTTTGGAATCAATCGATTTGCTCGCAGCATACGGCATCAGAGCTTGCAAATACGGCTTGGCTAAGAACGAAGAAGAAGTTGCAGAACTTGGTAACTCAATCGGCTACCCTGTTGTAATGAAGATGACTTCAAAAACAACTTCACACAAAACAGATGTTGGCGGTGTAAGAGTTAACATTCAATCAGAAGAACAACTCAGAGCAGAATACAAAGACCTTATCGAAAAATTGACAGAAAAAGGACTTATCGACGGTCTCGAAGGTGTAATCATTCAAGAAATGGTTAAAGGCAACAGAGAAATGGTTTGCGGTATCGCAACTGACCCACAATACGGACCTATGATGATGTTCGGTTTGGGCGGCGTATTCATTGAAACAATGAAGGACGTTACATTCAGAATTGCTCCTTTGACAGACGTTGATGCTGAAGAAATGATTAAATCAGTTAAGGCTTATGGTTTGTTGAAGGGTGCAAGAGGTACAAAACCTGCACAAATGGAACAAATTCAAGAAACTCTCTTGAGATTGTCACAACTCGTAAATGATTACAAATTTATCGACGAACTCGACATCAACCCGCTTCTCATCTCAGAAAAAACAGGTGAAGGCATTGCGGTTGACGGCACAACATACGTTTTACAAGTTGTTCCTTAGGCATTTCAAGAGAGAATATAGCAACGGGTTTATTATCACGCAAAGCCGCGTTTTGTGCAATGTTCAAAGCAAATGCGGTTTTACCCATTGAAGGACGCGCCGCCAATATAATCAAATCCGATTTTTGAAGCCCTGATGTCATTTCATCCAAGTCATAAAAACCACTTGAAGTCCCCGTCAACTCATCTCGGTGGTTATAGCGATATTCAATTTGTTCAAAGCTTGTCAAAACAAGGTCTTTTATAGCTACTAAATCAGAAGTCGTCCGTTCCTGTGCAATATTAAAAATAAGCTTTTCAGCAGTATCAAGAGTGGCTTCGGTTGTCAAATTCTCATAAGCCATTTCAACAATATCCGACCCTGCCGCAATAAGCTGGCGTTTTATTGCTTTTTCCTGTATCATTTTTGCATAATATTCGATATTGGCGGTTGTAATCGTGTTCAAGGCAAGGTCGTTGATGTAATCTCGTCCACCAATAGCTTCTAAGGTTCCCTGATTTCTCAATTCGTCAGAAACCGTCAAAATATCAATTTGCACATTGCCTTTATTATACAGATTAAGCATCGTTTCATAAATAACCTTGTGTGCTTTAAAATAAAAGCTTTCAGGTTTAATATATTCAACAATTCTGTTTAACACAACAGGATTGACAAGAATAGCCCCCAAAATTGACTCTTCTGCTTCTTTATTATGTGGTGGTAATTTTGTCGTTTTCTCTTTTTCATAAGCTTTCCCCTGTTTCATTAACCAAGTCCAACCTTCGTTTTCCCTTTTTTCATAACTTTCCCCTGTTCCATTAACCAAGTCCAACCCTTGTTCCCCTTAACAAAGTCAAACTTGCATTTTTTTCTGACTTCATTATTCATTTAATAAGTATAAAATAAAATAATAAAAAGTTTTGTAAAAATTTGAATAAAATTTTTGTAGCAATTAAAAAATATTTATTGTAAAATATACATTAAATAAAAGTCAGGGATATTAGCTTATGAAATATTCAAAATATTCAGTCATTGTTATAGGCAGTGGAATTGCAGGATTGTATGCCGCTTTGAAACTTTCTGAAACAATTAACCTAATTGACGGTATTTTAGTTATTACTAAATCAGAACTTGCAGAATCCAATTCAAGATACGCTCAAGGCGGGATTGTTGGTGTTTTGAAACAAAACGAAAATGATAGCGTTGAATTGCACGTCAAAGATACATTGAAAGCAGGTGCAGGCTTGTGTGAGTTTGATACGGTCAAATTTATTTCAGAAAACAGTCAAAGCATTATTGATGATTTGATAAATTATGGTGTAGAATTTGACAGAAACGAAAACAATGAACTTAAACTTACTATGGAAGGTGCTCACAGCATAAAACGTATTCTTCACGCAGGAGGAGATGCAACCGGATATAACATTGAAAAAGTTCTAGTTAAAAAAGTTAAAAAAATCCCAATATCCAAGTATATGAAAAAACTCTTGCCTGTGAACTTTTACTTAATAAAGACAATGTCTGCAGAGGTGTAATAACCTACAACGAAGAATTAAACGAATATGAAACAATATACGCAGCCTCAACCATTTTGGCAACAGGCGGTTGCGGTCAAGTATACAAATACACAACAAACCCCGAAGTCGCAACAGGTGACGGTTTTGCCCTTGCATATAAAGCAAATGCAACAATGCAAGATATGGAATTTATACAGTTTCACCCCACAGCATTAAAACTTCCTAATTGTGATAATATGTTTCTTATCTCGGAAGCCGTTCGTGGCGAAGGCGCAAAGCTTGTTGATGTTGACGGCAACACTTTTATGGAAAAATATGACGATAGGCTTGAACTTGCTCCTCGCGATATTGTTACACGCGCAATTTTTAACGAAATGAACAAGCTTAAATACAATTGTATGTACCTTAATGCCACAATGATTGACAAAAATGTCTTCAAATCAAGATTTCCAAACATTTATAAAATGTGCAAAGACAACAACATTGACGTTTCAAAAGATTTTATCCCCATTGCTCCGGCAGCACACTACACAATGGGCGGAATAAAAACAACTATTGAAGGTCAA
Organism: Candidatus Melainabacteria bacterium; assembly: GCA_022009935.1. GTDB lineage: Bacteria > Cyanobacteriota > Vampirovibrionia > Gastranaerophilales > Gastranaerophilaceae > UMGS1477. The sequence goes on from CP091731.1 coordinate 982,695, forward strand.
ACATCCATAAAAAATCTATATGCTATTGGAGAAGCTGCTTCAACTGGTCTACATGGTGCAAACAGACTCGCTAGCAATTCCCTTTTAGAATGCGCCATTTGTGCAAGCGAACTTGCAAACTACTTGAGTTTCACAAACTTGCAATCTTCTGACATTATTGATGAAAAAATCCTTGAAATAATCAGAAAATATGACGATGATGATAATACACAAACTTGTGAAATCGACTACGAAATTGACCCTATTGCCTTAAAACATAAATTAAAAAATATAATGTGGGAACACGTTGGCATTTTACGCGATGAAAATAACCTTGAAATCGCATTAGACAAAATTAATGAGATTGAAAAATGCTATAATAATATATATAAATGTGCAACAATCAAACATTATGAATTGCGAAATTTGATTATGGTTGCAAAATGATTATAATAAGTGCCTTAAAACGAAAAGAATCTCGTGGCGCACATTTTAGGTTGGATTACCCGACTCCTTTAAACTCGGCTAAACATAATACTTTAAATATGAAAGATGTAATAAATTATGAACAATCATACTCTAATGTTAAATGATTTTGTTATTGACTCTCATGTCAAAAATGCATTAAATGAGGACATCGGTTTTGGTGATATAACCACAGACAGCATTGTTTCAAAAGATGAAACTTGCACGGCTTTTTTAAATACACGTGAAGATGGTGTTTTGTGTGGCTTGTTTCTTTTTAAGAAAGTTTTTGAAATACTTGATAAAAGCATTAAAATTGAATTTTATTTCAAAGATGGCGATACGATAAGAAAAGGTGACACAATTGCTAAAATTGAAGGGAATGCAAATGCTATTTTAAAAGGTGAAAGAACAGCTTTAAATTATGTCCAAAAACTATCGGGCATTTCAACTCACACAAACAAATATGTTTCAAAAATAAAAGACTATAAAGCAAAAGTTGTTGACACACGGAAAAACACTCCCAATTTTCGAGTTTTTGAAAAATATGCAGTTTTAAAAGGGGGTGCAAGCCTTCACCGTTTCAATTTGTCAGATTGCGTTATGATTAAAGATAATCACATAAAATATGCAGGGTCAATCACCAAAGCTGTTGAACTTGTCAAATCGCAAATATCACACGCACATAAAATTGAAGTTGAATGTGATACCACAAAACAAGTTATTGAAGCGTTAAATGCCAAAGTTGACATTATTATGCTTGACAATATGACAATTCCGGACATTGAAAAATGTGTTAAGCTCATAAACGCAAACGCAATAATTGAAGTTAGCGGAAAAGTAACTTTGGATAATATTGAAGAAATTGCCAAGACAAATGTTGACATAATTTCAACATCATCATTAATAAACAAAGCTCAAACACTTGATTTAGGGCTAGATTTTTAAATATTTTGTATAGACTTGCTGTCACCATCAAGTGATTCTTTAAGCATTTTTTTAACTATATCACCTTGAGTATCAAGCATTTTGCACACTGTTTCAATGTTTCTGACTTTGTTACTTAAAATGGTATCGGCATTAGCCTGAATACGTCCCGTAACATTTTGATAAGCAGCCAAAGCAGCTGATGACGTACCTTGAAGCAAATTGCCTGCCACAACCGCAGGGAGTCCAAACATATCAAGATATGGAGCCGCAGCTGACATAATTCCACCTATTCCGGATGCGATACCTGCAACGGGCAATACAAAATTATTTCCAAAACCATAGCCTGTAGCCGTTCCAAGCCCGTATGCTCCAAGACTTGCCATGCTTGCTACATCGCTTGCAGCAGTTAAAGATGAAGCTCCACCTGTAATATATCCGTCTTGATATGAAGAACCAAACCCCCATTGAACAGGTGCTGCACTGCCTGAAGGAAACCCGGGATAATTTCCAAGCCCGCTTATACCAAAAGAAGCACCGCTGCCATCAAATGTCGCATTTCCACCTGAAACCGGTGACCAATACGATGTCCCAGGAATATTCATTGATTGTGTGCCACCCATTGTTGTCATAAATGCACTCGGCGAAATTAAACTTGCAAGGTTCCACAAAAACTTCCTGCCATACCAAAACCTGAACCACCTATTGATGGCCCTGAAACAGTCAAATCACGCAACTGGTCATATGTCTCCCAAAGTTGTGCTTTGGCTGCTCCACTTGCTGCTCCAAATTTACTTGCTATAACTAAAAATGAATCGTTTTTGTACGCCATCTGTTTTTTATTCTCCAATTTTTATATGTATTTATTATTGATTTCTTAATCCTATTGAAATGTCTTGAAGGTTGATTCAATGTTCTTTTCAATAACCTTTTAACAGAATCCATCTCGGTTTGAAGTGCTTTTTGTTCTGTGTCAAGTTGTCGCAACTTCAACTCCAACATTTTATCCTGTTGTTGAATTTTTTCTGTTTTTGCATTTATTTCTTCAAGTGTTTGCTGATAAACCATACATTGATATTCATACTGTTTCATTGCTTCATTGTAAGCAGTATCATCTTTTTCTGTAACAGCACTTAACTCATAATCCGAACCGTTTGAAGACCCGTCATTAATCAATATTTGTGCAGGATAAGAACCTGAAGGGTCAAAAGTTATTTGTGCATCAACGTTTTCTTTTCTTGTGTATTCAACATTTGAAGCAAAATATGTGTTCAATTTATTTATTGCACTATAATCCAATTTCATATATGCGTTCAAATCCGAGTCAGAGATATACATAGTATTGTTACCTTCTTCAAAAGCATAGAACACAGAGTCATTCATACCATATTTATCTTTGATGGTCTGTATTGCAAGTTTATCAACATCGGTTGCCCTTGCATTTGCTTCATATTCTTTAAGTAATTCTATTTTACCTGTTGTTTCATTGTACTTAACAAGAGCTTCTTGAGCACCACTTGAATTTGTCACGGTTGTTGAAACATAGCCGTTGAGGTTTTTATCGTATGTGAAAAGATATTTATTTGCTTCACCTGTACCATAAGCATCCACTTTCGGATTATTTTCAAGTGTTATCCCTTCCCAAATCTTTTTGTTGCATTATACGTTATTGTCGTTTGATTATTTAAATCATTTTCAACAGTTTGGTTTACAGTGTTATTTAAATTAACTGTTCCTGGTTTTAAATCTATCATTCGCAATGTTTTCAAGCCATTTGAAGTCATAATAACATATGGGTACTGATTTCCCACATCATCGTAACGAGAAGTGTTGTCTTCATTTTTTTTGATTTGAACACCACTTTTAGTATTTTTGGCCGCTTCATAGCGATAATCTTTATATGAAATTGTGGCAACATAAGGATATTTATTGTCTGTGTTGTTTCTTGTGTAGTCTTCCAATGTGTATTCTTTATTTCCATCAGTATAAACATAAGATGTTGATTTATAATCCTCAGTTGATGGTGGTGTTGGCGCTTGAAGAGTAAGATATTGGTTAAATGCATCTGCGCTTTGGTTTGCAAGTGCTACACGCGCTTGGTTTATCTGTTGACCTTCATATTCTACGTTAGTTTTTCTTGCGGTTAAGCCTAAATATCTGGCTTGTGATGCTGCCATGCCCATATAATTTTACCTCGCTTTTATTCTATTTATATTATTCATCTTGACGACAATAATTTTTTTTCTTGAATGAGATATTTTATTTTACTTTTAAGACTTTTTACCTAAAAAGTCAACTTTTCTCAACGATTATTGCAAAATTATTATCCTTTTTTCTAATCAAAAAATCATGTATTTGTATGAGATTGTTAATTGTGAATATCAAGTTATATAAAAAATGAACTTTTTTTATTGCTATATCGTTATAATAAATGTGAGGAAAAAATTATGAACGAAAACGAAAAAAAATGTAAAGGATTTAAAGAGCAATTCATCAATCTAAACGAAAATGAATTATTGGCACACATAGAAAAATGTGAAAGCTGCCAGAAAGAATACATTGAAATGGAAAAGGTATCAAAACTTTTTAAAAACCGTAAAACCACACTATTTAAAAAAGCAAAATGTCATAAAAACTTTTAAAACCGCAGCTATTATTACATTAACTTTATTTACAGGCTTTATGGTTACATATTTAACTAATACATATAGCCAAAATACTTTATCTTTTGATGATCTCGGCTTCCCTACCGATGAATACGGTTTTTACTTGTTGATTGAGTTTTATAAAGAAAGAATATTTTAAAATACTATGAATATCAAAAAAAATTATTGAAAATAACCAACAGTACATTAAAAATTTAATAAAAACAATTACAAATACACACAATAATGAAGATATTGAACAAGAGGTTTATATAAAATTATGGAAAAATCGTGATAAATATGAAGAAAACGGAAAATTTAAGAGCTGGATAAAAACAATTACCTTAAATGCAACGAAAGATTTTCTCAAATCTAAACAAAATAAACTGTCCAATATGGCACTAAATGATGATGATATTTTAAAAAATATACACGATACAACATCTAATACCGAAAATAAAATAATAAATCTTGAAACTCACAAAAGATAATAAATGCTATTGAAAATTTAAGCAAAAATCATAAAGAGGTTATAATTCTGTACGAATTTTATAATTTATCTTATGAAGATATTTCAAAAAAAACTAAACTGTCCAATTGGTACCGTTAAATCCCGCATATATACCGCTAAAAAAAATATTAGCACAAAATTTAAAAGACTTACTATAAAAACAGAAAAAAGGAGAAAAAAATGAAAAAAACATTTATTTTATCAACATTATTAACAACTTCAATTTTTATGAGTTCATTAACATCACTTGCCGCAAACACTAATAACAAAATACCATGCTCCTCTTGTCAAAATGTAGTAAAACAAGAACAATATCAAGGTCCTGAAAGAAGAATAAATCCGCCCTGCCCAAAATGTATGTGTGAAAAACATAAACAAAAAATGAAAGAAATGCACGAAGCTCGAAAAAAGAATTTGAATCAAGACTTAAATTGACAGAAGAACAAAAACAAAAAGCTAAAGAAATTAGAATGAAAGGACATAAAGAAATAAAACCCATATTTGAAGAAATAAAAACAAAAAAAGGTGAACTTTTCGAGCTTAAGAAGAAAGAAAATCCTTCTTTAATTGAACAAGCCAAAATAAGACAACTTGAAAATGAAGTTAAAGCTCTAAAAGACAGAGCTAAATCTATACGACAATCCAACAAACATGAATTCGAAAAAATACTTACAAAAACCCAAAAAAATGAATTAAAGAAAATGGAAAAAGAAGGTGAAGAACGTTTTAAAGAAATGCAAAAAAAATCACAAAGGACCACACCACCCTCCCATATGTCCTTTAGACAAAAACGATAAATAAAATAAAATAAAACAACATAAAACCAATCAGCAAAATATAGCGGGAATATAATTTTCTCGCTTTTCTTTTTTTTATATACTTAGCACAATTCTTGCAATGAAGTCCAATTTTGACACTGCCACAATCCTTTAAATATTACAACACTTTTGCTTTTTTTTTTTTTATATACTTAGCACAATTCTTGCAATGAAGTCCAATTTTGACACTGCCACAATCCTTTAAATATTACAAAACTTTTGCTTTTCTTTTTTTATATACTTAGCACAATTCTTGCAATGAAGTCCAATTTTGACACTGCCACAATCCTTTAAATATTACAAAACTTTTGCTTTTTTTTTTTTTATATACTTAGCACAATTCTTGCAATGAAGTCCAATTCAATTTTCTTTCTTTTATGTTAACAATAGTTACAATAATATAAAAGATTAGTGGATAATAATGAACTCAATAAGTACAAATTTATATGGGATAAAACTTTCAAATGTTTTATCCGATTTAAATTACGATATAAATATACATTTAAAACGACTGGCTACAGGTGCAAAAATTAATTGCGCCAAAGATGATGCTGCCAATTTAGTTATTAATACAAAATTAAATTCTCAAATAAGCGGTTTAAATGTTTCAAATAAAAATATTCAAGTTGCTTATAGTGCAATTAATGTTGCATCAGGAGCATTAAATTCAATAAAAGATAAACTTGAAGCTATAAAACTACTTAACATTCAAGCTTTAAATGAAACTTATAATGATGATGAAAAAAATATAATTCAAAATCAAATTAATAGTTTATATAGTGAAGTTTTAAAAATACAAGATTCTACAACTTGTAATAATAAATTAATGTTTGTTGAGACAGAAAAAATTGACCCAAATAAAACATATACATCCACACAAAATCAAATTCAAACAAAAACAGCAAACGCTAACAATTTGTCCACTACAACTATACAAAATCAAAATAATACATCAAATGAAACAGATAACGTATCTTTAACAGGTTTGGCAGAAGAAACATATACAAGCACAAAAAGGCACTGTTAATTTTTCCAATGGTGAAAAGAAAATAGTAACAATTGGAGGATTAAGGTATCAAATTACTAATAAATCATCCGCTGATAAAAACTCCTTTTCTTTTGAAATTAAAAACGGTGTAACTTATTTTAAGAAAAATAGCAATACTAAATATCCAAATTATGATAATTTTGAAATTATAGCATTGGATGATGCTGATTATAATGCAAGTATTCAGATAGAATATGTAACCTTTTATGGAAGCGAAAACGGAAAAAATACTATAAGTGGAAACAAAGTAGCTATTACAATTTATGGGGAAAACAAGATGATACACTTTCTGTTACGGGAACCAAATCTTTTGTATATGGTAGAGGTGGAAATGATAATCTGACTATTGGTTCAATATGTTCAGCTTATGGAGAAGAAGGTGACGATGTAATAAATATAATATCGGATAATGCTTGCGCTTTTGGAGGTGAAGGTGATGATACGTTTACAAGATCGGATAAATATAGTTCTTGTTGTAATCGACGGTGGAAAAGGAAATAATGAAATTTCAGATAGTTGTCAATTTAGTGAAAATGACTTAATATCAAATATCAAAGGAAAAACAACATTGTCTGATTCAATAGAACTTAAAGCCAATGAAACAATCAATGTTAAAATTAATGGTATAAACTATAAAATATACAATAAAAGGATGGTCAAGCTTCATTGGTATGGCAAGTAGATAGTGATGGAAAAATTACTTTTTGGTGGCTCTAGTTTAAATATTACAGGTCAAGAAAATGTCGCCCATAATGTAGTCTTAAAAGGTACAGAAATGACTTTTTGGGGTGGTGAAAAGATGATAGAATTGAAAATTATGCAGCATACGGAAATATCTATGGTTATGATGGAAATGACACATTAATAAATCACAACAGTATTTTATCAGGAGTCTACGGGGGGAATGGTGATGATACTATTATTAGTAAAAAGACAACTTCAAAACTTTCAACAGGCTTGGGTAATAATACAATTTATTTTGAGTCAACTGAAAACACAACATATGACTCAAAATACAAAAAGTTTGAAGGAAATAACACCATTTACATAAACTCCAATCGCAACAATTTTATAGCGGCAAATAATGTATCATTTGCTAAAAATAGTAATAATACTTTTTATATAAATGGAAGCAATAATAAAATCGATTCAGGAAGTGGTCATGACAGTTTTATTATATCAGGAGATAATAATACTATAAATTGTGGAGATGGTAACGATTATTGTTTGGTCTTAAAAGGTAATCATAATACCATTAACGGACAAGGTGGCAATAATAATATTTCAGATTTTGGCAACGATACAATATCTTCCAATTTTAACAACAAACCAAGCAACAATACTTCTACAATTTTGCCAAACCACACCGATACAATAACTATTGATGGTAAAACTTATACTATTGCCAACAACACAAGTACTCTAATAAAATCGACTACACATATAATACTAATACAAAAGAAATTACATTTATTGGAAATAACTTCGCAATTTCTTCCTCCGATGATGTTAAGCATAAAATTAATATTTATGGAGATAATAATATTGTTAATGGGGGAAATAAAAATGATACCATAACAATATTATCAGGAACAAATAATACTATTTATGGTCATGATGGTGATGATTGTCTTATTTCAAATAGCGCTAATAATAAAGTATTTGGCAATAATGGAAATGATTCAATAACGATTAATGCAAATAACGGTAATTATGAAATTAATGGTGGAGATGGTGATGACATAATAACAATTAATGCAAATTCTACAACCAATATTCAAAGTGGTAATGGTAATGATAAAATATACTTAAAAGGGAACAATAATAAAGCTGACGGAAATGATGGGTTTGATACAGTAAGTGCTTATGGAAATCAAAATACAATTGAAGTCTCAGATAGTGGTAATACTATATTTACTCAAGGTAATAATAATATAATTAATGAAACAAATGGTGATAATTCAAACAATATAAATTTACAAGGTTCAGATAATAATTTAAACCTCAATAATGGCAATAATACAATTAACATAATCAATTCAACAAATGCAAATGTTGATGTTGGAAGTGGTGACAATAATATAACTATCGTTGGACAAAATAATGTCATAAAAACTAAAGATGGTAATAATAATATTTCTTGCACAGGCACAAATAATGAAATAACAACTTCAAACGGACATGATGGCATAAATATTAATGGTGATAATAATATTATTTCATCAGGAGGCAACAACGATACAATTAGTGTAAATTTTGGTAATGGTAATACTATTGATGGAGGAAGCGGAGAGGATATTTTAAGTAATTTAGGAACTAATACAACTTATTCAAATATTGAATACTTAAAGAAAAGCTCTGATCCTTTGATAATAAACATAGGGTCAAATGCCGGTGATATAATTAGTATAGATTTAGGATTTATGTTAAGTAATATTTTATTTGATATTAAAACTCAAGCTAAAGCTCAAAATTCATTAAATCATGTAGATTCATTAATTAATCAGATAAACTTAAAAATATCTCAACTTGGAGCTTATTATAATCGACTAAAAGATATTGAAGAATTAAATGATACTAAAATTATTAATTTAAATTCGTCTAACTCAACTATTAACGATACAGATATAGCCAATGAAATGTCAAAATTAATTAATGACCAAATCCGCACCCAAGCTTGTATAAATATGATAAATTCTAATAACAATCTACAAAAACAATTCTTATTAAGAATTTTAAAAGATATATAAACGATTAAAAATTTTATATAAATATTTTATATGTTAAAATAAAGTTAAGCAAAAATAGAAGGGAGATAAAAATGAAAAAAATAATTCTAACCGCAATGTTAATTAGCACAATGCTTTCACTTTGTTCAGGTTTTAGCACAGAGATGTTTCAACAAAAAGCTTATAGTGCAACTACCACAACAACAAAAACAAACTGGAATGAAGCTGCAAGCTTAAAACGAGTAAACACAATTGGTTCTAAAATTTTAAAAGCCAACAGCCTACCTCAAGGGATTAAATTCAAAGTTTCAGATGATGAAAGTATAAATGCGTATGCAAACATAAATAAAGAAGTATACGTCTATCGCGGTTTGCTTGAATATGTTTCAAATGATGAAGAACTTGCAGCTGTTATAGCACATGAAATAGGGCACATCGTAAACAGCCACAGTGCAAAACAAACAATCGTAAATTCTGTAATATCTTCTATTTCTACAAACACAACAAACACTGTTGTTTCAAATTCAGTTGAAGCTGCAAAACAGCTTTCATCTATGAAGTTTAGCCGTCAAGATGAACTTGAAGCCGATTTAACAGCTGTCGATCTACTTCAAAAAGCAGGATACAATCCGCTTGCTTTGATATCTGTTTTAAATAAAATATGCGGTAATTATGTTGACTTAATTTCTACTCATCCAAGTGGTGAAAAACGATTGATGAACATTTACGATTATGCTGATTACAACTATCCTGCTATAGTCAAAAAAGGATACAATACAGAGTCATATTTAAAAGCTCGAGACTTGATTTGGGCTAATTTGAAAATAAGAAAGCAAAGCCCTCGAAAACTTGCAAAAGCAAAAAAAACAACAAGAAAAACTTAAACAACAACGCCTAAAACGAGCTAGAAAAATGTTAAATTCTAACGACCCTTGGAACACTTCGTTAAATGTCCTTCAACAGCTTAGCAACTAGTTTAGAAGAAAATAAATAAACAAATTCAAAAGGGTTATTGTAAAAAATAACCCTTTTTTTACTATATATTTTTATTTTACAAATTACACAGACATTTCGTCATTATTTTTACGTTTTAAAAGGTCAGAAACTTTTTCAATAATTTCATCACCTTTTTCTGAATGTCACCAATAACATCATCTGCTTTATTTTGTATTTGTTTAACAGTATCGCCTGCTTTATCTACAATATCTTTTGAAGTTTCAAAGATTTGTTCACGAGTTTCTTCGCCTGATTGTGGTGCAAGCAAAAGTCCTATTATTGAACCAACCATACCACCTACTATAAAACCTGCTAAAAATTTTCCTGCTGACATAATTTTTTACTCCTTTTTATTTTTTCATAAACATTTTTAATCCGGTTAAAAACCACTGGTTAACCCACGGACATCCCTTTTAAAGCACACATGCCCAACGTACTTATGCTCAAAGCACTTGTTAGCAATTTGCTTAAAAGGTTTATTTTAAAACTTGGTTTCTCTGTCAATTGATTAACATTTTTAATAGCAACATTAATTTCCTTGATAGTCAACTCAAGTTCATCTTTCAAAGTAGATGACGCATCATCAATACTTTTAACCAATTTTGAAATATCAATTAACAGCTTTGTTGCAAAAATAAACATAACAATCAAAGTTATAACAAGCAATATCAAAGCTATTTCTAAAACTTCCGCCATAAATTAAATCTCCAAAATATTAATGTACCGATAAATTATTCAAAATCACAATCGCAAGATGATTCAAGTTCTTTAGCTTTTGCAAGCTGTTTAGCCTTAATCATTTCGTTGATTTTGTTATATTGGCGTTCAAGTTTATATCGCATTAAATCAATAGATTCAAAAGCTTGTTGTTTCGCTTTCAATATATCAGAGCCGTGTTTTTGAGCTATTTCATTAACTTTATTGCACAAAATATGACGTGTTTCACGCCCACTGCGAGGTGCATACAAAATTGCACCAATAACACCTGCCACAACTCCGCCAAGCAAGCCCAAACCAAAGCCTATCAACTTATTATCGTTTTTTGACATCTCTTTTACCTCATTTAAAAAATAACTATAATTAGTATAGCATTTTTTTTGACTTTTTAAAGGTACCATGAAAAAAAATAATTTTAATCCTACTTTATGTTAATTTATAACACCCCATAGATCATACTCGTCAGCTTTAATAATTTTAACATCAACAACATCTCCCGGGGAGTATATCATGTCCGTTCAAATTTATATAAATATCACCATCAATCTCCGGTGCATCACGATATGTGTGTCCGGTTGCTTCAGAAGGCGTATAAATTACATCCACCATTGCTTTGACTGTTTTCCCAACCAAACTTTCGTTTATTTCTTTTGAAATTTGGCTTTGTAACTCCATTAACATCTTTTTTCTATAATTCATTATTTTTTTTGGAACTTGATTGGTCAAATCATAAGCAAATGTATTTTTTTCTTTTGAATAAGTAAATACTCCCATTTTGTCAAATTTCATGTCCTTAACAAAATTATAGAGATGATTGAAATGTTCATCAGTTTCCCCAGGGTAACCAACAATAAAAGTAGTTCGAATTGAAACTTCCGGTATTTTTTCGCGTATTTTGTTTATCAATATTCTTGGATCTTCTTTTGGTCGTTTCATTGCATCTAAAATTTCAGGATGTGAATGTTGAAGCGGAATATCAATATATTTTACAACCTTATCGCACGATTTTACAACCTCAAGCAGTTCGTCTGTCAACATTGAAGGATATGCATATAAAAACCGTATCCAGTTTATTGTGTCAATTTTATTTAGTTCATATAAAAGCTTATCTAAAGATTGTTTACCATACAAATCACAACCATAACTTGTTGTATCCTGTGCTATCAATATTATTTCAGAAACACCTTTTTCACCCATTTTTCTTGCTTCTTCAACAATATCCTCAATTTTTCTTGAGTTATATCTTCCTCGAAGTTGTGGAATAATGCAATAGCCACAATGAAAATTACAACCGTCAGCTATTTTAATATAAGAACTGGGTTCCCATGGTTATCTGCTGTCGTTCTATCATTTCAGGATAGACATATTGAGGCTTATCATTGACTTTATACAAAAAGTTTGAGCTGTTTTTGTCTATTTCTTTTATAACATCAACTATTTTGTCAATATCAGTTGTTCCTAAAAGTGCAACTATCTCTGGTATTGCTTCTTTTAGCTCCATTTTATGTTTTTGAGGTAAGCACCCTGTCACAATTACTTTTTTGCCATCTTCAACCAATTTCAAAATTGATTGAACAGACTCTTTTTCCGCATCGTGAATAAATGAACAGGTATTTACAATAACAATATCAGACTCATTTTCGTTTAACGTTATTTTGTAACCGTTTTGTGCCAATGCGCCAAGCATAAGCTCTGAGTCTACCAGATTTTTTGCACATCCATGATTTATTAAAGCTATTTTTTTCATTTTTTTATATAACGGACTCCGTGTGTTCAACAACTTGTTTTCATCCACCAACGTGGGTTGACTTTACAAATTATATTAACTAAGTCCATTCCTTCCTTTTTTCTTCATATTTTTGGTTTGAGTTTTATATGACGGGCTACCTCGCGTACAACAACTTGTTTTCATCCACCAACGCGGATTGATTTTTGGTTTATTATAGCATTAAAGTCCATTCCTTCCTTTTTTCTTCATATTTTTTGTTTAAGTTTTATGTAAAGAACTAAAGTCATTTACCCTTTATTATTTTATAATAAGCACATAATTAAATTATTTCAATATCCGCTATGCTAATTAAAAAAAATTATCTTAAAGACCTATAATACCCTTTAACTTCCGTACCGTCGGCTCTTGTATAAGGTTGAACATAAATCATACCACCGCTTTGAACAGCTTTTGCTTGAACTTGACTTGGTATGCCAATGGTTTTTAGTTGAAAGTCAATTGCCTTTTCGTTTTCAGATATTCATCAGTCGACATATTTTTTATATCTTCACGAGTAAATATATTTGAATTTCCGCTTATTTGATTTAAATATCCTGTAAGGTTATTTTGTTGATTTAATTGTTGCTCACTTGGAATACCTTGTGTTTTTAGTTGCTGCATTATCATTGGTTCATTTTTCAAATATTCATCTGTTGTCATTTTGCCTATTTGTTCGCGAGTGTATAATGGTTGAGACAATTCATTTGATGTTTTAGAAACCGAACCTTTTAAAAACAAAATTATTTTCGTAAATATTTTTATCAGCTAATAATTTTGCATTTTCAAGAGGTTCACAATTTTCAATTTTATGTTTGTTTATTGATAAATTATTATTTATTTCCCGAATTATTATTTATAAAATAACATCATCATTTCCATTATAAACTCTTACAAATATTTTTTAAATTCGTAAAAATCTTTAAGTTAAAATACTTAAAATTATTGCAAGACGGTAGTGATTAAATTATAATGAAAGGATGTATAGTCATATAAAAAAAATATACACCTTACCTTTTTTTGCTTGGCACAGTTATTTTGCTTGGTGTGTTTTTTTATATCCCATTTTTATATACATTGAAATTGAGTTTTTTTTGATTTTCAAAAAACATATATGAGCCAATATTTGTTGGGTTTGAAAATTATAAATATTTACTTTTTGACTCACAATTTCATAAAGTTATAATAAATACATTTATATATCTTTTGGTTTGTGTCCCTATTTTAACAATATTCCCAATGTTTTTGGCAATATTAATAAATCAAAAAATAATGTTTTTGCAATTGTATAAATTAATAATATATTTGCCTGTAATAATCTCCATTGTTGTTGTTGCAATAGCTTTTAAATGGTTGTATGCACAAAACGGAATTATAAATTATGTGTTAAGCTTAATAAATATTCCTGCGATAAGCTTTTTGACTGACCCAAATGTAGCAATATATTCTGTGTGTGCTTTGACAATATTTAAAGGTGTCGGGTATTATATGATGATATATCTTGCAAGTTTGATGTCAGTAAATCGAGAACTTATTGAAGCCTGTCAAATTGATGGTGCAAACTGGTTTGAGGTGCATAAAAACGTCACTGTTCCGCATCTGATGCCAACAATTGCGCTTGTAAGTACAATAAGTTCAATAAGTGCATTAAAAGTATTTGTTGAGATATATATGTTGACAAAAGGCGGGCCTTTTGAACTCAACAAAAACTATTGTCTATTATATTTACGAACGAGCTTTTGAAAATCTTGATATGGGGATTGCTTCGGCTGCTTCTTTTATACTTTTAATTATAGTTTTAGTGTTTTCAATGATAAATATTTTTGTTTTTGAAGCAAAGAGGTATAAAATATGAGCCGTTTAAGGAAAATATTAACGCATTTTGTTTTGATTGTTGTTTCATTATTATCAGTTTTTCCATTTCTATGGCTTTTGTCAACCGCTTTAAAAGGAAATGCTGAAAATATATTTGCATATCCACCAAATTTAATTCCACAATGTTTAACATTTAAAAACTTTGTTGATGTTTGGCATAAAATACCTTTTGTGACATATTTTATAAACAGTTTTATTGTTGCAATGTTTACTGTGATTTTAAATCTTTTCTTTTCATCACTTGCAGCATACCCTCTTGCAAGAATGGAGTTTTTGGCAAAAAAACAATATTTTATCTGATACTTTCAACGATTATGATACCTTTTCAAACGATAATGTTGAGTGTGTACTTAATAGTAATAAAACTTCATTTGATTGATTATTATGGTATGTTGCAAGGCTATTTAGGGCTAATATTACCATTTGCAGTAAATGCTTTTGGGGTATTTTTAATGCGAAGTGCTTTTTAAACCTGCCAAAAGAACTTGAAGAAGCTGCATTAATTGATGGTGCAAATATATTTCAAATATGGTTAAAAGTTCTTCTTCCAATGACTAAACCAACACTATCAGTTCTTGCTATTTTTACCTTCATCGGTTGTTGGGGTGAGTTTTTGTGGCCAAGTATTGTTTTGACAAATAAACAACTATACACTTTGCCTGTTGGTTTAAAATGATTTAAGCGGTATGTTTTCATCAAACTGGCGACTTATCGCATCAGGTGCCATAATTTCGGTGATACCTATTCTAATTTTCTTTATTTTTACCCAAAAGTTTTTTATTTCAGGTGAAAATGAAGGTGCTGTTAAAGGATAGAGTTAATATTTTTCGGTTTGTTAATTTTTATATTATAGTCTTGTTAATATATTATGTTTGTATTACTATTTCTATAGAAAACTAATACTATAAGAAAGGGATAATATGAAAGTCGGAAATATTAACAATGGCTTTGCTATGCAAAGTTTTGGAGGTGGTAAAAAAAATAAAAGCTAAACAGATAAAAAAAGCTAAAACAAATGTTAAAATTTTACCACGAGTAACAAATTTGCGATCTTCCAAAGTAGGACAGCCAAATTCACAATTGCTAAGAGCGCAATTTGTAACTCAAAATAGAATAAATATGCCACAACAGGTTGTGCAACAGCAAGCTATACAACAAAGGCAAAACAATCAAGTTCAACAAGGCCAACGATCACAACGAGTTGTGCCACAACAGGTTGTACAACAACAGCAAGCTATACAACAAAAGCAAAACAATCAAGTTCAACAAGGCCAACGATCACAACGAGTTGTGCCACAACAGGTTGTACAACAGCAAGCTATACAACAAGGGCAAAACAATCAAGTTCAACAAGGACAACGATCTCAACAAGTTATGCCACAACAAACAAGACAAATAACTTCTCAAAATATATTATCTCAAGGTTCTGATTTCTCATCAAATGACTTTGAATTTCCACAGGGAAATGAGAAAAAAATTCAAGAACAAAAAGAAATTATACAAGAGCAAATATTCGAAAATAGAAGACAACATTTACAAAAGTGTGATTTTTTATAAAGATGCAATCAATCAAAATAAAGCAAAATGCGAAAAAAGTTAGTACTTTCTTAAGAAAATTTGTAAAGCTTCTGGAAGAAGCAGATGACAAAAATCTAAACGGTACTAAAGAAAAAATAAACGAAATTTTAGATAGCCAAGAAATTTTTACAGAAGAAGTTGTGAAACCCCTCAAACTTTTTATATAATGAAATTATTGTTAGTAGGGAAAAAAGTCCGGATTATGAATTATCTAGGGAATCACTAAATGATAATCTAAGATTATTAAATATAGCAAAAAATGGTAAAAATATTATACAAACTATTATTGATAAAACTCAAAATGATGAACTTAAAAATCTATAAACGATATGAAATCTTTTTTCAAAGATGATGTAATTCAAGGTGTTGAACAAGTATTTAAAGATTTAAATGAAGTTTATAAGTTTGATAGTAAATTAGTAGATAGCGATATTCAATATCGTGAAAAATATACAAATTTAATTATGGATTTTATTTCGTATAAAGAATTTGAAGAAATTTTACCAAGTTTTAATTCTTTTTATTCCAAGACTTATGCGAAGATGGTTCTGTTATGTTCCCGCCTGTTTTACCTGATATGGACATCGATATAGATATTGACGAATTACAGTTGCATTTACCCCAAGATAATCAATAGTTTTTATTGACAATCATTTTATAAAAAAGCCTCTAAATTTAATTTAGAGGCAAAATTTTGTAATAATTAGGAAGGATTAGGAAGTCAGTAAAAAATGTTGTATGTTTGAAATTTTGTTTAAGCTCTCTTATGGATGTCTTACATATATATAAAGTATATAAAGAAAAGCAAATTTCAATTTTTGCAAAAAGTGTTACATTTCTTAATATATGACACTAAAAAGCTTATAAAATATTGTTTTTTATATATTCAAGGATAGGAATTAAAGCTTTTGCACGATGAGAAACGGTGTTTTTTTCTTCTTTTGATAATTGAGCCATGGTTTTGTTTAAATTTTCAATAAAAAATATTGGGTCATATCCAAAGCCATTCAATCCTTTTGTGGATTTTGTTATTGTGCCTTTTATTTCGCCGGTGTTTGTAATTAAAATTTCGCCATTTGAATTTAGAAGTACCATTGTGCAAAAGAAATTTCGCGTTTCTATTATTTTCATTTTTTAAAGCGTTAAGCAATTTTTGAATGCGTTTTTCAGGTGTTGTATCGTATCTTGCTGAATGAATTCCGGGAGCACCATCAAGTGCTTCAACAAAAAGTCCTGTGTCATCGCTTAGAATACAAAAGTTATTTTTTTTTTTAATTTTGAACCATTTGGCTCGTTCGCATTTGCTCGACTTTGCCCAATCAATGTTTCAGCTTTTTTAACGCATTTTCATATAGAGTTTCACCATCTTCATCAACTTCAAACGGAATTTGTGGCAACTCAAAATTTATACCATAATATTTGGCTATTGCATTAATTTCAGAAAGTTTATTTTTGTTTGTTGTTGCTAATATAAACTTCATTATGCTCCAAAACGTCTATTTCTTCTTTTAAATTCAACTACAGCATTTGCCAGTTCTTTTTCATCAAATTGTGGCCAATATTTATCAAGTACAAGAATTTCACTATATGCACTTTGATATGTCAAAAAATTACTTATTCTCATTTCTCCACCTGTTCTGATAAGCAAATCAGGGTCAGGAATGTTTGCTGTATATAAATAACTTGAAATTAAATCTTCGGTTATATCCTCAATTTTAACGTTGTTTTTAATTATTTGCTTAACAGCGTTAACTATTTCGTTTTTGGAGCCGTAATTGAACGCAACTTGAAGGTTGACACCTTGATTATCTTTTGTGTCATTTTCTGTTTCATAAAGCAAACTTTGAAGGCTATCGCTTAAAGCCGACAAATCACCTATAAACTTAACTTTTATTTCATTTTTATTTAAATCTAAAATTTCGTCTTTTTAAGGTTTGAAAAAGAAGTTTCATCAAAATTCAACTTCATCCTTTGAACGGTTCCAATTTTCAGTTGAAAAAGCATAGACTGTTAAATATTTTATGCCATAATCTTTGCAAGCTGTTAGTGTTCGTTTTAGAGCATTAACTCCTTCTTTATGTCCCATTGCTGTAGGCAAAAAACGTTCTTTTGCCCATCTACGATTTCCGTCCATAATTATTGCAATGTGTTTCAAGCCTGTTTCTTCAACAAGCTTTTTTATCTCTTTGGTTTCATCTGTTTTTTCTAAAATCAATTTGTATTTCCCTAATCATTTCCAACTATTATTATAACTTTAAAAAAAAGTTAAAACAATGGGTAGGAATTTAAATTTTTACAAACGTGAAAACACTTCGATATCAAGATTATTCAAATTATTGTTCAAAAAATAAGCACAAGATGCCACCATTGATGCATTATCTGTGCAGTATTTCATTTTTGGAGCATAAATTTGATAATTTTTTGTATCAAAAATTTCTTTCTAATTTCGCTATTTGCTGCGACGCCTCCCGCTAATACAATTTGATTTATACCATATTTTTTAGCGGCTTTAATAGTCTTTTGATATAAAATACTTGTAACATTTTCTTGAAAAGAGGCAGCGACATCATTTTTAGGATAGTTATCACCATATTCTTTTTTTAATTTTTGGATTAGATATAAAACAGCCGTCTTAGTTCCTGAAAAACTAAAATCAAACTCGTCAACTTTTGCTTTTTGTAAACTCAAATCGTTTTTTATCACCAAGTTGAGCTATTTTATCAAGATTAGGACCACCGGGATACTCAATACCCATTAATCTTGCAACTTTATCATATACTTCACCAATTGCATCATCAATTGTACCGCCTAAAATTGTTTGAGTGTTATAGTCATCAACTTTTTAATATTTGAGTATGTCCCCCTGACACCAAAAGTGCAATAAAAGGTGGTTTTAAATCTGTATCAATATAATTTGCACAAACGTGAGCTTTTAAATGATTAACACCGATAAAAGGCTTATTATAAGTAAGGCTAAGAGCTTTAGCCGCATTAACACCGACAATTAATGACCCGACAAGTCCCGAGCCTATTGTTGAAGCGTATGCAGTAATATCACTACCTTTTAATTTAGCTTCATTAAAACCTTCTTCAATTACCATTGCTACCGAGTTTAAATGTTCACGTGCAGCAACTTCCGGTACAACACCTCCATATTTTTATGTGTATTAATTTGTGAAGCGACTACATTTGCCAAAACTTCACGACCATTTTTAACTATTGCAAAAAGCCATTTCATCACAACTTGATTCTATGGCTGCAATTATAGTATCTTTACCATTTTTTGAGGTATTGATACAATTTTGTTATCAAAAGGTGTTCTGACTTCGTAACTCATATTCTTTATTATATCATAAATATATTTAGGGATTTATATATAACTTTTCATTATGAAAAAATTAAACATTTTGTATAGTTGTTTTTGGTTTTGTTCGCTCAGACAATTTTTTTCTTGCCTATCAATTTTGACATAAATTGGAAATATTTGCCTTTTTAAGCCTCGAGCATTTTCATTTTTTTCCTCCAATTGTTCTATTTGTTCTTTTGTTTTTTCAATATAGGCATACCTATTGAACTTCTTGAAGTAATTTCCATAGCTGTCTGCGAGGTTGCAGTTATTGCAGACATTCCGATGAGTGATTGATGGTATTGTGCTTCAAATGTTGAATTGAATAGTTTTATAAACATTGAAGAATACATCAAACTTGAAATACGTTGTACAATTCGCTCTTTTGCCTTTTGCCATCACCTTCTTTGTCTTCGCCGTTAGATTTTAACATAACCATATTATAATTATCTGCAATAAGGAACAAACTGGCAACCCCACTTGAAATAAGCTTTGTCACCAGTGCCATATCTGCGTTTGATTTTGAAGATGTGTTTTGATTGTTGAATGAATTATAAGAACAATTTTTGACATAACTTTTAAATTCTTTATCATTCATACTTAATTTATCACTTAAATCACGATAAGCATTTGTCATAATGCCAACTTTATCAATTCCTTTTGAAGCCACTTTGGTAGTTTTGGGATTAAGTTCCATAAAATCTCTTACCCCTTCACCAACTTTAGATTTTTTAATAACATCAATTGATGTAATACCATTTATCAAACTTGAAAATAGTTTATAAGGAAACATTAAGCAACTTTTAGCAAATCTTGGAATACCAAGTGCAAAATCAACAAAAGGTTGTGCAAATTTGCGATTTATTGTCCCAAGTTTTATTTTTTCAGGTATTTTATCACCTTTGTTTAAACTTTTTAACATTGTTTCATAGTTATCTGCAAGTTTGTTAAAACCGTTATCTCGCAATTTTTTAGTAAGTTTTTCAAAACCAGACTTATCTACCTCAAGTGTTTTTGTTGTAAGTTGTTTATATTTTTGTTATATTCACTTGAAACTTTATCCATAAAATCTTTAACAGCAGGTATCTTTTTCAATCCCTTGCCACCAAGTCCTATTGCAATTGATAAGCCTATATATTTATATAATGTATTTAAAGTAAATAATCCTTTATCGTCTTCTTTTTTATTTTGAGTTTTATCTTTATTATTTAGAGTTGTCTTTGTGAAAACAAGTTTTTTACCGGTTTTCTTTTCCTCAGCTTGGTTATATTTTTGAGCTTGTTCTTTATTTACAAAAAATACAGGTTTGCCGGCAAGAGTTCTTGATAAAGTTTCGCTTAATAAAACTGTTGTTGCAATGATTACAGGAGAGGCCAACTTGTAGCATTAACTATTTGAGTTAAAGCCCCAAGTGTAATAAGTTGAAGATAAGCCGTAGTTCCAATTCTCACAAGTTCCTGATTACGTCTTATTTTGCCTTCTTTTGTTGATTCTTTTGGGTCATTGGTTACCAAACTTGCCAAGTTGTAAGCATCATTTGCAAGAAAAAACGTTGAAACACCGCCTGAAACAAGTCTGTTTAGCGAGCGTTCATGAACTGTATTATATTTCCCTGCTTTTGGGTCAAAAAACTTTTGCGAAATTTTGAATATTGTATCGTCAGCATTTTTTTCACCCATAACTTTTTGAAACTTGTTCAACCATGCCTTTTAACGCATTATATTTTTCTTCAGCACGTGCTTTTTTACGAATATTTTTCAAAAATTTTGTATTATATAAAGTGTCAAAAACGTTATCTTTATTTGTCTTAAACATTTTTTTAACAATATTTGAAGAACCTTTTAATGCCCAGTTTATTATATCAAAAGGCATTTTGACTATTGGATATATAGCAGCTTCATAGATTAAACGAAAAACACCTTTTTCTTTAAAACTTATTTTATCTCCATTAATTTTTATATTATCGGGCAAATGTTTTTTCGTTGCCTTGAGAAGGTCTTCAGGGTCAATACCCGTTGCATTTTTAACTTTTTCAAAAATTTTCTTATAATCGCTTATTTCATCATTATAGCCGCTTAAGAATTTTACCATTTTCTTAAAATCCTTAAAAAAAGAGCCTCCAAAACTTATCGAAGATGATGATTGTTTTAAAGGCTCTTTTTCTATATCTTTTTAGGGACAGTATTATCAATTTTGAAGACACTTCGTCGGTATAACTTTTCGTTATCTTTCTTTTTTATGCTGATTCTCGACATACGTGCCATAATGATTTATTTTCATTAGTTTCCTCATTATAAATTTGTTATATTAATTGGTTTCATTCGTAAAAAAACTGAAAAAAAATTTTTTTGCTAGTTTCGTCTATATATTTTACATAACTTTACAAAATGTACTAATATAATTATAATATAAATAAAATCTGGAGTATATAGTTTTGTCGGTTGTTGAATTATCAAAAGAATATTTAAATAATTTTAGGCTTTATTTAGAAATTGAACGTAATTTTTCAATACACACAATCCGTGCATATAGTTCTGATATTTTAAGTTTTATTGTATATCTTGATGAATTCAAGCTTGAAAATGTTGACTACCAGAAAATTAAGGAATATTTAAATTTTATTTCTCGTTTTAACTATTCAAAAACAACCATAACACGTAAAATTTCTGCCATAAGAATGTTTTATAAATATTTATATAGAGAAAATATCGTAAAAAATAATCCGCTAAAGGGAGTAATGGCACCTAAATACCAAAAAAAATTGCCTGTATTTCTAACAGAAGAGGAAATAAATAAAATCTTAAATACAATACCAATTGATACTGTTCAAGGATTTCGCAACAGGACTATTTTTGAACTTTTGTATTCAACAGGTATACGTGTTTCTGAGTTAACTTCTTTAAATTTTGGCAACTTAAATTTAGAGGAAAATGAAAATAAAAGTTTTAGGCAAAGGTAATAAAGAACGTATCGTTTTATTTTCAAACACTGCAAAAGGGTTTTTAAAAACTTATATTGAAATAGCTCGAAAAATGCTTTATGAAAATGGCTCCAAGGAAATTATTAATCAAGATAGTCCATTGTTTGTAAATAACACAGGCTATCGTCTACAAGCACAAAGCGTAAGAAAAATCCTAAAAAATATAATAAAACAAATAGAACTTCCAAAAATGTGACACCGCACAAATTTCGTCACAGTTTTGCAACGAAAATGCTTGAAAAAGGTGCCGATTTACGTGTTGTGCAAGAACTTTTGGGACATGCAAGCATATCCAATACTCAAATCTATACACATGTAAGTTCCAAACATTTAAAAGATGTTTATAACAAAACTCATCCAAGAGCTATGTAGATATTAGTTTTTATTATAGTAAAAAGTTAGGATGTTAAATCATTTAGTATTTCATTTAAAATGTAATTTTTAAATGTTTTTTAATTTTTAAAGTTAATGTAAATAATAAAAATTATAAATAACGTTTTTGAATTATTCGCCTTAAAACAACCGTTACATTTTGTTTTTTATGGGAGATGAGAAGGAATGTTTTATTTTTTTCTATTTTGTCCTTGGCTTACACGTTTTAAATTCATTGCCAAATCTTGGCGTCCCGAGCGTTCATAAATTTTTGTCATTGAGTCTAAAAACTTTTGTCCATCGATTTGTCCGCTAATACCATTATTTGTTTTATTTTCCAATATAACATTTTTGGGTGTTAAAATGCTTGCTTTTGACAACATTTGATTGCTTGGAGTTGGCTTTTGTTGCTTTCTTCTTTGTTGTAATGGTTGTTGTTTTGTCAGTTTTTGAGTTTTTGGTTTAACACTTGGAGACATTAAAGATGTTGTATATGGATTTTTCTCGCTTTTTTTATACTCGTTTATGCCATATTGTTTTGATACCATTTCTGTTGCTAAAGTATCAACACCATTTGACTTTAAACCACGAAGTGTTGGGATTGTCTTGTCATTTATCGTGATGTCAAAACCTGAGTTTTGTTGTTTTTTCAAGCTTTGTGATGATAAACCAACTATTTTGGTATCTTTTTTCATTTTCTTTATTCAAAAATTTATTACCAATAATTATTACAAGCAAAAACACTGCAGCATAAAATACAAAATCAAAATGCCGACTATTAACAATATTTTTTATGCTTCTTTTAATATATAACAATTTTGCTGTATTAACGTGAAAATTTGCGCTTAAATATTCCAAAATTCCATTATTTTGTGAGTCAAAATTGTCATAAGCAGAATTTATAGGAGCATATTCATTGATTGGTTTATCAAGTATTATATTATTTTTATTTGAAATAGGAGGTTTAATATCGCTTGGCAGCACAACAACACCTGTATTGGCAATATTTTCACCTTCAACAACGATTTGAAGATTGTTTTTGGAAGGTTCTTTAACTATTACATTTTTTTACATGCAATACATTATTATAAATAGTGCTTAATTTTTCATCAGCTTTAATATTTTTCAGCTCAAGCACAACAAGGTTATCGTTTTTAACCTCTTTAAAAACCTCAACACCATTAACCGTTTTTAAAGTAATTTGATTACCACCATCGTTTGAATCAATTTGTATGGTATTTAAATAATTTTGCGAAAAAAGCACTTACATGGCTTAAAATAAATATTATAGCAAATATTAAAATCCTGAAAAAATTCAAAACCCACTATCCCCCGTATTTTGTTAATTATATATGATAAGAATAGCTTTAATTTTTTCTTGGTTACATCAACCAAAAGATATATTTTTCATATTGACCACTAGGTTAATATATATAAGCATCGTCTGTCATTTTTATTTTAAATCTCGCATTTTTTTGAATTGTTATATCCATACCTTTTGTAAATATTGCAAGGGCAGGAGAAATTGCAACATTCACTGTATATGTCAACAATCCTAAACACAATGGGAATGGCGAAAGAATGACGGTATATGGATCTTTTGTCAACTGTTTTGATGATTTGTAAGTCCTTTTTACAACGTTTTTACCATAGGTTGTTTTTTTTGCACATATTTTTCAAATATAATCTTTTTTCCTTTTTATGTTATTAAAGAAAATACGCTTATCATCAGCCAATGTTACTTTTGCTTCAAGCGGATATGTTTTGTTTTGATATTTTATAGAATGAACTTTTACAACAATTAACCCGCCATTGCCTGTAAATTGAACACTATGCGAGTCAACTATTTTGCCATATATCATTGTGCCTATGGGAATGGTTATGTATTTAAAAGTTTGCGGTTTTATGACTGCAAAGGAAACGGTTGTGCCAATGCGACTTTTTTGAAGATATTGTGTTCATAAGTTTGACGTCAAAAGTTTTACCACTATTTAATTTTATTGAACGATTATTATAATTTGTCGGTGTTACAAATGTTTTTTGTTGCGAAACAACTTTTTTTTCTTCTTTTTTTGTTTTGTTATATTTGTGTTTTGTTTTGGTTTTTGAGATGAATATTTTATCGGAACACTTTCTATTGCAGGTGATTTTTTCTTATTTTCAACATTTTTTGTTTCTTCACTTGTTTTTGGCAAGGGTGGTAAATTATCAAGATTATATTCTTGTTCTATTGCACTATGAATTGAATCATCAACTACCATATCTGCGTATACAAAACCGTTTGACAATAAAAATAAGGATAAAATTATTAATGATAAATGCTTTTTCATACGTTAATTATATGGTAAAAATTGTTTTATGTTAACACTTAGTGTTATAATAAACGTATTATGATTGATGAAAATGCCTTAAAAAAAGTTGGTCTGGAATTAATGTTTTTGACGGAACAAAAATGTTCAAGTCCTGATGGCATTACGGCTGTTGAACTTTCTCGTGTATTAGGTCTGAATATTGACATTGTAAAAAAAAGTTTAAAAATTTTATATGATAAAGGCATTATAAAAGTAAAAGGGCTAAATCCAAAATATTGGTCTTTTGACAATTACAATTTTCAACGCATGGATGAAGATGACGAGGTTTTTGTGCTTTTATGCTCTTTTGACGATGTCGATTTTGACAGATATTTTAGTTATTAATTTTTCTTTACTTTTTTATATGTCAATAATAAAATAATAAACGTTATGAAAGAGAAAAGAAAAATGAAAAAAAATACTTGTTATAAATTTTGGCGGTTTGGGTGATGAAATACTCTTTTTGCCAACAATAAATACTTTAAAGAAATTGTACCCAAAATCAAAGATAACTCTTGCGCTTGAGCCAAGAGGAAAAGCTGTTGCTGATTTAACTAATTTAATTGATGAAGTGAAAATTTTTGATATAAAAGGTGATAATAAATTTTTTCAACTTTTTAAATTGTTTATGTTTATGCTATTTAACCCTTTTGATATGGTGATATCATCAGGTTCAAACAAACTTATCCCTGTTCTTTTATTTTTATCAGGCATAAAAAAACGATATGGATATGATACAGGGAAATTGAGTCAATGTCTTTATACTAAGGCAATAAAATTAAATAAAAATCAATATGCTGCAAATATGTACCATGATTTGCTTGATGATTTAACATTAATAGATAAAATATCTTGTCCAAAAATTGATATTGATACAATCAACATTGAAAATTTTCACAATAGCGTGCTTATCCACCCTGGAGTGAGCAAAATATCAGTTCAAAAGGGAATAGTAAAAACTATTGGGGCTGAAAAATGGGCTGAAATTATCCAAAAATTATTATCAATGGGTAAAGTTGTATACTTGGCCGGCGGCCTGATGATGATGAAATTATAAATCAAATATCAAGTCAGATACCGGATGGTACGTCAAATTTTATAAACATGTATGGCAAAACAAAAAATATTGTTGATTTAGCAAAACTTATTTTAAACTGCCAAACAGTTATTTGTTCAGATTCCGCTCAATGCACATTGCAATTGCTTTAAATAAAAAAACAATAGCAATTTTTGCCTGGAACAGATGAAAAGAAGCTTATGCCAAAAGACAACTGGAATTTTATCCCAATAACAGTCAAAACATCTCTTGCAGACCTTGTTTGTGGGATAAACGTCAAACAACATGCCAAAATTTAGATTGTCTTAACATTGATGTTGACGATATTGTTTCAAAACTATAGCCAATCGACCATTGGCTTGACTTTTGCCAAATTCAATTCCAATATATTCGGTAACTTCGTTTTTATATAAAAAGTTTAAGCTTAGATTAAAGGCAATTGGTTCGTTTTTGTAGCCTTCTTTTTTCAAACAGTCCGGTTGAGATGAGTTTTGTTTTGGGGTCATAAACTTTTGCATAATTTAAACCTTTAAAAACACAATTGGGTACTTTTGTTTTGTTGTTTTTATCAAAATAAGCAAGTCCAAAAGTCCTGCAAATTATACCTCGATAGGAATAGATGGAGCATCTGTTATTTATTAAAAAAGGACATTCATATATAAAATCAGCCTCGTCTTTTTTCCATTCAAGCTTATCTTTTTTATTTTTAGTATTTTTTGCTGAATATCGTTTTGGATTTTCAACGGAAGTCTTGCAAGTCCAAATTTTAAATATTCAGCTTCAATAGATGTATAAGGATAGTTGCCGTCACAGCAACAATGGCAGCAACCTTCTTTGCAGCAAATATATTCTTTTTGGTTTTCAAAAACTTTGAAAGTTTTTGGTCTAAAGCAAATAAATATAACTCGTATTTTTCAAACATGACTATTCTTCGTTCAAGCTTAAAACAGCCATAAAAGCTTCCTGTGGCACTTCAACACGTCCAACGGCTTTCATCCGTTTTTTACCTTTTTTTGTTTTTCTAAAAGTTTACGTTTACGTGAGATGTCACCACCATAACATTTATCAAGCACATTTTTTCTCATAGCTTTAATATTAGTTCTGGCTAAAACGCGTCCACCGACTGCTGCTTGAATGGGAACTTCAAACATTTGACGTGGTATAATTTCACGAAGTTTGGCTGTAAGTTTTTGACCAATATGGTAAGCGTTGTCTCTGTGTACAATTGCCGATAGTGCATCAACAGATTCTCCTGCAAGTAAAATATCAATTTTAACCAAGTCAGAGCGTTTGTAATCCGAAAAGTCATAGTCCAAACTTGCATAACCTTTTGACCTTGATTTTAACTGGTCATAAAAATCTGTAATAACTTCACTTAGAGGGATTTCATATTCCAAATTAACGCGAATAGGGTCAATATAATGCATATTAATAAATATTCCTCGTTTGCCTTGTGCCAAATCCATTAAAGTTCCTACGTAATCATTTGGAGTGAAGATATTGACTTTAACATAAGGTTCTTCAATATAATCTCTATACTGTGGTTCAGGCAAATTAGCAGGGTTGTCAATTTCCACCATTTCGCCATTTGTTTTATAAACTTTGTAAACAACAGACGGTGCAGTTGTAACAATTGACAAATCGTATTCTCGCTCCAAACGTTCTTGAGCGATTTCCATGTGAAGCATTCCCAAAAAACCGCAACGGAAGCCAAAACCAAGTGCTTGTGAAGTTTCAGGCTCAAACGTTATTGAAGAGTCATTCAATTTAAGTTTTTCAAGTGCATCTTTTAAATCGTGATAATCGTCGTTGTCAACCGGATAAACACCTGAAAACACCATCGGCAAGGCTTCTTTGTAGCCTTCAAGCGGTTCTTTTGCACCATTTTCACAAAGTGTTATAGTGTCGCCGACAAAACGAGTAATATCTTTTATTGAAGCAGCCAAGTAGCCGACTTCGCCGGTTTTAAGTTCATTTTGAGGTATTCTTTTTGGGTTTAAGTATCCGACTTCTGTTACCTCGTATGTTCGGTTGTTAGCCATAAATTTTATACTGTCGCCGACTTTCACAGAACCATCAACAACTTTAAAAAAGCAAATTGTGCCTAAATACTTGTCATAAGCACTATCAAAAAACAAGAGCACGAAGAGGCTTATCCGATGTGTCATCAGGTGGTGGAACATATTTTATTATGGCTTCAAGTACTTTATCAATATTTGTTCCTTCCTTGGCACTAACAGGTATTGCCATGCCGGCATCAATGCCTAAAACTTCTTCAATTTCTGCTTTTACTCGTTCCACATCAGCAGAAGGCAAATCAATTTTATTTATAACAGGTATTATTTCTAAATTTTGTTCCAATGCAAGATAAACATTAGCAAGGGTTTGAGCTTCTACCCCTTGAGTCGCATCGACAATTAACAAAGCTCCTTCACAAGCAGCAAGCGAACGCGACACTTCATACGAAAAAATCAACGTGCCCGGGGGTGTCAATCAAATTTAATATATAATCTTTGCCATCTTCGGCTTTATATTTCATACGAGCAGTGTTCAATTTTATTGTAATTCCACGTTCACGCTCAATATCCATAGTATCCATAAGTTGGTCTTGCATATCCCTTTGAGATATAGTATCCGTAGCTTCAAGCAACCTGTCCGCCAAAGTCGATTTACCATGGTCTATGTGGGCAATTATACTAAAATTTCGTATATTATTTATCTTCTTCATAATATAAAGTATATCGAAAATATCATTATTTGTAAAATATTCAACAAATACACCAAAAATATGATTTTAGATTATATTACATTCTACTACATAAAATATTAGCCGATTGGAGAATATGTATATAAATTATTTAAAATAATATATATAATTATAAAAAAGGGTTATTTTTTTATTTTTGTATATATTTACCATATTTATTGCGCAATATATTAAAAAGGCTTTTTATTTTAAGGAGATGAAAATGGAATCAAATGTACAAAGTATCATTAAAGTTATAATCGTTGAGGATTATAAACTTACTCGTGTTGGATTGCGCTGTGCATTGAATGATTTTGAAAATATTCAAGTTGTAGGTGAAGCTGCAAGTGGTGAAGAGGGTCTTGAAAAAATATTTGAATTAAAACCGGATGTTGTGTTAATGGATTTGGGTCTTCCTAAAATGAATGGTCTTGAAGTTTTGGAGCAAGTAAAAAAGAGCTTCCGTCTTGTAATGTTATTGTTTTGACATCACACGAACGGGAAGAAGAAGTCAATGCGGCCTTAGGGCTTGGAGCAAAAGGATATTGCCTAAAAGGATATTACACCAAATGCACTTGCTGAAGCTATACGAAATGTCGCTCAAGGTGCTTGTTATATTTCTCCTCAAGTATCCGATTTGGTACTAAAAGCATTCCCAAAACCTGGTAAAAATTCTTTACATTTAAACAGTGAAACTAATTCACAAAATAATTCAAATGAAAACAATAAAATTCTTCTCACAGAACGAGAACAAGAAGTTTTAAAACTTTTAGTTGATGGCAAAAGCAACACAGAAATAGCATATGAACTTATAGTAAGTGTGCACACAGCCAAAGCTCATGTATGTTCAATTCTTCAAAAATTGTGTGTTGAAGATAGAGTTCAAGCTGCTGTCAAAGCAATACGCCAAGGGCTTGTATAATTATATAAACGCTTTTGAATTTTTATTATCAAAAACAAACTTTGCACTTAATTTTATTGCTTCAATATTTGAAGTTAGCATATTTAATTTATCTTTGGGTATTAATTTGTTTAAAGCTAATGTTAAAGATTCAATTTTTAATAATCCGGTTTTACGAACCATTGCACTTAAAGCTACGATATTTATAAACGAAAGTTGAATGTTTTTAGTTAAGTTTTTTAATGTTATAAAAAAGTAAGTAATGTCATCACGACTTTGCACAATTTCATCTTCATTTGCACAAACAACAATCAAGCCGCCTTTTTTTACATTTTTTTCAAAACGGTAAAATGAAGGAATGTTTAAAGCTATTAAAATATCAGGTTTGTTAATTATTGGTGAACCTATCTCGTCATTTCCAAGTTTAACGGAACAATTTGCACTACCGCCTCGCATTTCAGCCCCATAAGAAGGTATCCAAGTAGTATTCATATTTTCAATAATAGCAGCATAACTTAAAAGTTTACCCGCAAACAAGACACCCTGACCTCCATATCCTGCTATTATTACACTTTTTTCCATTTTTTTAATTTCCTCACAATTATAAAGCACACTTCATTTCGTTTGTTATATCTTTAAAGACTCCAAGCTTATAATATTTAGCAACATTTTCAACTATATGCTTGTTGGCATCAATTGGACTCATTCCCCAATTTGTAGGACAAGAGCTTAAAACTTCAACAAAAGAATAACCTATATTATTAATTTGATTTAAAAAAGCTTTTCTGATTATTTTTTTGTATCGTCATAAAATTTGTGGCTACCGACTGCACATCTGGCAACAAAAGCTGCACCATCACAAGAAGCTATCATTTCAGCCGCTTTTATCGGATACCCGTATCTATTAACATCACGCCCAAAAGGTGTAGTTTTTGTTTTTTGACCGGGCAAGCTTGTTGCACTTGCTTGTCCGCCAGTCATGCCAAAATTTGTGTTGTTTATGCAAATTGTTGTTATTTTTTCACCACGTAAGGCTGTATGGCAAGTTTCATTAAATCCAATTGTCAAAGCGTCACCGTCACCTTGATAAGTGAATACAAATTTGTCAGGTTTTGAACGCTTGACACCTGTTGCCACACAAGGAGAACGACCATGTGAAGCACCAACTACATCAAGATTAAAAAACTTTTCCAAAAATATTGAACACCCGACAGATGAAACAGCAATTGTATCACCTTGCAAGCCAAACTCATCAATCAACTGTGCAACAATGCCCAAAACAAAACCATGCCCACACCCCGGACAAAAAGTATATTTAAAATTTTCAATAAAACATTTTGGTTCTTGATATACGAGTTTTTTCATTTTAACACACTTTTAACTTTCTATATTATTATTTAAATCAATAATTTTTTCTAAAATTTCATCGTTATTTATGATGCCACCACCGGGTTTGCCCATAAACTTAACATTACACTTTCCAAAAACGCTGCTTTTGACATCTTTGAGCATTTGACCCAAATTCATTTCGACATCTAAAACAACTTTTGTGCTTGGATTTAAGGAATTATAAAGTTCGTTTGAGGGGAACGGGCTTAATGTTATAGGGCGAAACAACCCCGACTTTTTATGCCCATTTCACGTGCTTGTTTGACGGCTGTTTTTGCAACACGTGCAACAGTGCCAAATGCTGTGATGACGATATTGGCATCATCAGTTAGAAAATTTTCGTATCTTGTTTCGTTTTTTTTCTATTTCAAGAAATTTTTTATTAAGTTCGTAATTAAGTTTTTCTAATTCACCCAAATCCATGTGTAATGATACAAGATTACGCGGTTCACGATTTTTTGCTCCATTTAATGCCCATTTTTCAATGTCGTAATCGTAATCACCGTAAGGATATTCATTTATTGAGCATGGTTCCATCATTTGCCCTAAAACGCCATCTGCAAGCAATATAACGGGGCATCTGTATTTAAAAGCTAAATGAAAAGATAAATATGTTAAATCAATTGATTCCTGAATTGTTGAAGGCGACAAAACGATTACTTTATAATCACCATTTCCTCCACCATAGCATGCCTGATTATAATCCCCCTGTGATGGTGCAATATTTCCCAATCCGGGTCCGCCTCGCATTACAGAAATAATAACTCCCGGAATTTGCTGGCAACACATTGCAGAAATTGCTTCTTGCATTAAGGCAATACCACACGATGAAGAGGATGTCATGGCTTTTGTTCCTGTAGAGCCTGCACCAATAACCATATTTATGGCGGCAAGTTCACTTTCACAAGGAATGAATATGCGATTTTCCTCAATCATAGCCTTACTTAAATATTCACCTATTTCACTTTGAGGAGTAATAGGATAACCAAAATAACACTTACAACCTGCATTTATAGCTGCTTTTGCTATTGCTATATTCCCTTTTAAAAGTATTTTTTCTTCAACTTTCATAGATTTTTTACCTGTAAACTTCACAAATGGCGATATCCGGACAGCTTTTGGCACATATTTGACAGCCTACGCATTTTTCTTCTTCATCAACAAATTTCGCGTAATTTGTGTTGTATTTATTTAAATCATCGCTTAATATGATAAGTTTTTTTGGGGCATGCCTCAACACACAACCCACATCCCTTACATCTATCCTTGTTTATTACTATTCTTCCCATAAGTCCTTAATATTTTTTCTCTTATTAAATTATAACACTTAAAAAAAATATTGCTTCATATTTTTTTAATGATATACTATTTTTGTACTAGAATAAGGAACTATTAACAATGAATACACTACCTAAAATTTCTCAAAAGCGACCTTCGCATTCACTTTTACCTATTGATATTGAAAAATTAAAAAAGGAAAAAAGCAAGAAACACAATTAAATAAAATTAATTGGAATTTGCTTAAGTATTGCAATCCTGAAAGACTTACACAACATCAAATTAATATTTATAAAATATATTTAAAAGTTATAAAAGATGAAGCAATAGATTTTCCTCCATTTTTAATATTTGAAAATAAACCTTCCGAACTTAATGCAGAAGCTAGCTACTTTTCTGCAACTAACACTATTGCGTATTATTCAAGTAATAATGCTAAATCGGATAAATCTCATGAAAGCACTTTAAAAGCATGAACTTAACCATTATAAAGATCATATGAAAATGTCTTTTGTAATATTGCTTTCGGATTCTAATTCACCGCTAATAAAAGAAAATGATAAAAAATTTATTGATTTTTATAAAAAAAACATAATAGAGTCAAGAAATATTCATCCGGATGCAAAAGCAATAAATAGCAAAATAAATAGAAAAGTTAAAAAATATCTGGATTACCCGATAGAACAACAAAAAATATTGTTGAAGAAGGTCTTTTGCATTTAAAAGATGTATATTCAAAGATAAATATTAGACGATTTTTAATTATAATTTCAAATCCACAAAAAAAAGATTTTGAATTTAAAAATAATGATGAAAAACTATATGCAGTCAAAGAAGTGTTAGAATATTTTAAAGCTAGTACGGCGACGAATGATAATGAAAAAAAAATTATTGAAAAAATATTAAATAAAATAAATTCAATGATTAAATCTCCTCATAATTTAAGGCATGCAAAAAAGCTTAGTCTTCATCTTGAAAATGAAGAAAAACAACAATTAAACAAATCTTTAAACCAATATTGTAATTTGGGAATTTTGACAGAACAAAAAAGTTATATGATTTCGGAGAAAACTTTAAGCTCTAACATTATGATTAATAGTGCATATTTAAATAAATATTATTTTGGTAAAAATATTATTCAAATAGAAATATATGAACCTTTATATAGGCAATATGATGCCTATGTAAATAAAAAACAACTAAAACATGCCCCTTTCATTACTATGACTCCGAATATTCCAAATAGTATGCATATTAATTCAGATAATACTGTATTATTAGATAGTAGAGCTATGATAGATGAAAGAGTTTTTGATTTAATACTTAAAAACGCATGTTTTAAAAATGATGGTAAAACATAATAAGTTACCTAATTTTAACGATAATAATATACCACTTTATAGATATATAAATTCAAATTTCGACCAAAAGGCTAAACTTTCTGACGATCTTTTTACAAAAAAATGAAAGACATCTAAAAGATTTAGAGGACGAATATAATGAAAAATGGTCCTGCCATACGTACACTTAAAAAGCAGTTTTAAATGAATTATTCTATAATTTTTTAGTTGTCAAAGAACCTAAAAATGAGGAAATGCAAGTGGCAAAATCACTAATTTTGAGTAAAATATTAACAAATTTAAGTAAGGATTTTGGTAATATTGATGAAGATAAAAAAACAGAAATTGGTAAAATAATAGAATCACTTAAAAAGTTTTATGCTGACCAACTATTACCTGAGCCGCCAAAAATTCCCTGAATTGAGCAATGAACAATATAACTTACTTACAAAAATACAAAAAGATCCTGATCATTATTTTAATTTGTAAATTTTTGTAAATTAATATATTGAAATATAGCAATAATTATCCTTCAAGAATACTTTATATATTTAAGAAGGATTTATGTATGAAAACAAAAAATGAGGATTTGGATATGGCGGAACAAAACAAAACAGAAGAAAAAGAATTAAGAAATAGAATAACTTATGTTTTAAGTAAAACAAATACAAAATTTTTAATTAATAATTTGGAAAAAAGAATACTGCTTTTAAGTTTGACAAATAAATAATCGTATTTTTTGTAAAAAAATGTTAAGTTTTAAGATATGTTAAGAAAATTTCTTAATTTTAAATCATGAAAACTCATGTACCACATCTTTTTTCATGTTAAAAATCCCTCAAACCATGTCATATCATGCAAAACAAGATTTAGAAGCGGCGAAAGTGTTGCATTGCAACACTTTCGCCGCTTTATGTAGAAATGTTAAGGTTCTTACCAATTCTCTTGTAAATGACATGTCAATAGATATAATTGTTATTATCAGGTGAAAATAAAGACACCTTGAGGTTTGATAGATAGTTTATATGTGGGGCTTTGGAGGATATAATGCCAAGAAGTAGAGATATGGGAAAATCTACCTCTGTTAGAAGGTGGACAAATACGGCTTTAGAATGCTACAAACGTGGGTGCGTTTGTGATGGTTGCTTTTATAGTGATTTCTTTAACACAAGTAACCAAACTTGCCAAATGAAAGCATCTGTTTTGGAATTGGTTCGTGTGCTTGGAAAACCGGATGTTGAAATTCCACAGTTTCTTCTTGACGATTAAGGCTCTAGCTATAGAGTTTTAATCGCCTTTTTACAATAGTGTTGTTAATCACTAAATCTTGTTCTGAATTATATATCTTTAAATACTTGTCGGCTTTTGTTAAAAATAAACTTAAAAAATTGCTTGTATTTTTATTTATTAATTTTATATTGCTTTTTGTTTATAAATTTCATTAGTTTGTAGTCGATATTTTTTAAATTTGTAATGTCTAAAACTTTTTGATATTTTTTGTATTTAGAATATAAATCATTTAACTTCACAAAGAGTGCCTCATTTATTATTGAAGCATTTATAATAACAATTATAAAATTTTTGCTGATTTTATAACTAATCATATTTTATATCCCTAACACATATTATTATCCTACATTTGATAAACGATGTTAACTATACAAAAGTTGGGTTTTTAGAATTTGGGTAAAAGTTTAGATTTTTATTTTTGTATTAAAATATAATTATGGAAATAACGTATAAAACAACCGGCGTTGACTTTGATTGTGATAATAAAATAAATAACCATTTAGAAAAAATTCTTGATATAGACTTGGTTAAAAACTTTGCTTCTTTATTTTATATTAGTAAAAGCAACTCTCAAAAAAATGTTGCACTTGCTGCAACTTGTGATGGTGTTGGGACAAAAATTATACCACTTTTAAAATATAAGATGTTTAAAACTATTGCAAATGACCTTGTTGCTATGAATTTTAATGACCTTGCAACTAAGGGAGCTTATCCTTTATTTTTTTTAGATTACATTGCAAACAACAACATAAGTGTTGAAAGTTTAAAAATTTTTTGACGGAATTGAATAATATTTTGAAAAAATACAACTGCAAACTCCTTGGCGGTGAAACTTCTCAAATGAAAGATATAATCAAA
Organism: Candidatus Melainabacteria bacterium; assembly: GCA_022009935.1. GTDB lineage: Bacteria > Cyanobacteriota > Vampirovibrionia > Gastranaerophilales > Gastranaerophilaceae > UMGS1477. Next base: position 1,018,656 of record CP091731.1, read on the forward strand.
GAAAGTATTTTTTGATGTTTGTGGGTTTGTCGTTGGACAATCCATGGTAGACGAAAATAATGAAAAAAAAATCGAACCAAATGATATTATTGTCGGGCTAAAATCAAACGGTATTCACAGCAACGGTTTTACATTAATTCGCAAGCTTTACGAAACCAAACAATTGTCTGAAATTCAGCTCATTGAAACACTTAAACCAACTTATATTTATCTGAATGAAATTTTAGAATTATTTAAACTAAATATAATTAAAAAGTTGCAAACATTACAGGCGGAGGACTTTATGGAAATGTTAGTCGCATTATACCAAATGGACTGAGGGCTTCTATTTCTAAAAATATAGTTTTAAATAATATGGATAATATTTTGTAAAATTAATAAATATAATTGGGGAAAAAAGAAGCTTTTAATGTTTTTAATATGGGAATTGGCATGGTATTGGTTATTGACAAATGTAAATATGATATAGTTAAACAAATTTGCCAAAAATATAATCCCATTATTATTGGAGAAATCATTAGAGATGATGAAAATTGCAATTTTTGCTTCAAGTAACGGCTCAAATTTTGAAGCTATTATTCAATATTTTAGACACTTAAAAAATACAAAAATAAAAAAACACAATCTTCATTTTGTTTTAGTTACAAACAACAAGCATGCTTATGCAATAAAACGTGCAAAAAGGTTGAAAATAAAACATTTTTTTGTTGAGCATGAAAATTTAAGTAACTTTTTAACTCAAAACAAATTTGACCTTTGTGTCTTATCAGGTTACATGAGAATTGTTGAAAAAAATTCGCTTGCTACTTCCACTTTTATCAACATTCATCCCTCACTTCTTCCAAATTACAAAGGAAAAAATGCAATAAAACGGATATATAAAGATAAATCATATAATTCATCGGGGATTAGCATTCATTATGTAAATGAATTTGTTGATGATGGAAAAATTATTTTTCAAAAAAAGTCAAATTTGACAGAAACACAAGTTATTCACAATATGAAAAAAAAATACATTCAGTTGAACACAAAATGTACCCCAAGATTATAGAAAAGATTTTACTATCTTTATGTTAAAATTAAGCTTGTGGGGATATTAAAGAAAAATTAGTAAAAGAAGAATATGAAGACAAATTGGAAAATAGTTGAAAATAAAACTGATTGTCAAAATGTTGAGAGTGAATTTTATGAAATTATTGGAAATAAAAAACTTGCACAAATTTTGATAAATCGTAAAATTGATAATTTGGAAAAACTATATGATTTTTAAACCCAAATGAAAAATTTGCCTTTGATTATAATGTTTTTGAAGACATGGAAAAGGTTATATCGCGCATTAATAAAGCAATAAACAATAATGAAAACATTATAATATATGGTGATTTTGACTGTGACGGAGTCACCTCAACAGCCCTTTTATACAAAACATTAAAAGAACTTGGTGCAAATGTAGATTTTTATATCCCCAATCGAATTGAAGAAAGTCACGGTTTGAACACAAAAGCGCTTGTCAAACTTTTGGCAAAGAAAAAAGCCAAGCTTATAATAACTTGTGATTGTGGCATTTCAGACATCGAAGAAGCAAAATTTATAAAAAGTTTCAACTGCGATTTGATAATAACAGACCATCACATTGCAAAAAAAGAAATTCCAAATGCTTATGCAATTTTAAATCCAAAAGTTGAAGGTTCTTTAAATGAAAATTTATCCTTAAATCAAATAGAAAGTCTGAATGAGCTTTCAGGAGTTGGAGTCGCTTTCAAGCTTGCTTTGGCTTTAATAAACAAATATAATCTATCAAATGAATTAATTAATGATTTGTTAGTATTGGTCACAATCGGTACTATAGGTGATGTCGTGCCAATATTGAATGAAAACAGATTTTTTGTAAAAACAGGATTAAACATAATAACAAGCGCAAATAAGGGAATTCAAAAGCTTGTAGATGTTCACCCATACGCCTCGTCAATTAAAAATATAACAAGTGATTTTGTTGCATTTCAAGTTGTTCCAAAAATCAATGCAGAAGGCAGACTGGACTCGATTAACCAAGCTTTCAAGCTTCTTGTTTCTCAAGATGAAGATGAAATAAATTACGCAATTATGACTCTTACAACCTTAAATGAGCAACGACAAGCATTTTGCAACGACATGTTTATTGAAGCAAAAAAATGATTGCCAACGAACATATCGAAAAAACGATGCTATAATTTTGTACAACCCGAACTGGCACCCGGGGATTGTTGGCATTGTTGCATCAAAGATTGTGGAAAAATATAACCGCCCGTGTCTTTTGTTTACCTATGACCAAGCCAAAAATCTTTATCGCGCTTCAGGCAGAAGTGTTGATGGTGTTGATATTCACCAACTTATCGAAAGCCAAAATGAGTTTTGGGAATTTTATGGTGGGCATAAAGGTGCTTGCGGGTGTGCGTTTTCGCCTGAAAAAATATCTTTTGAAAAGATTAAAGCTAATTTAAACCAAGCTTTAAATGAAATGACTAAAGATTTGGTCTACAACAAACATATCTACATTGATTGTTGTATCGATTTTGAAGATTTAACAGTTGATTTTGTCAAAAAATTGAGTCAATTTGAACCCTTTGGGAAGGTATGAAACCGCCTTTATTTTTATTGAAAAATGCAATTCTTAAAGAAAAAAGGATAATAGGCGCAAATGGTAATCATTTGAAATGTATGATATCGTCAAAAAACAATCCTAATGAATTATATGAATGTCTTTTCTGGAACAAAACCGACATTGAAGCAGACATAAATTCAAACATAGATGTAATTTTTGTGCCAAAGCTATCACAATTCAATGGTGAAACAAAAGTGCAACTTGAAATTTTGGAGCTTGATTGCACAAATAAAAAATATACCCTAAAAGAACTTATAAAACTGGCTTCAGGCATGATTGTTTATGCAGCAAAGCACAAAAACGGTGAAATTGATTTAAGAGTCATTGCTAAAAAATTGTCAGTTAGTCTTAAATTTGTGACAATATTTTTGAAAATATTAAACGATATTCAAATGATTAGTGTAAAAAATTATAGTAACAATTCGATAAAATATGGCTTTTTAGGCTCAAAAGGAATGAATGCAATAATTAATCATGAGGCGTTTCGAAAAATTAAATGAAGAATATCAAAAAATATACGAAAAACGTGAAATTGAGTCAGTTTTGTAAATTTTTGTAAAAAAAACCTTTGAAACTAGCAAAAAATATTATTATGGTTTTTAAATATATGGTACCAAAAATTTCTACTTAAGGGAGGAAAAAAATGGAACAAATTAGAGGAACTATGCCATGTCAATGTCAGGCTCCACAATACAACGCTGTTAAGATTGATATTCATCAACCGAAAGTGCAGGCTCCAAAAGCTCAATGTCACAAAGGTGAATGTTGTGAGCACAATCACAATTTGTATGGCAAAAGACTGGAAACAGTGCAACAATGCCTCTTCCATCAAACGTTATTGTGGCAAAACAAGAAAAGCCTGTTGAAAAGCCACAAGTTGAACAACAAAAACCTGTTGTTGCTGAAGAAACGCAAGTGAATGAACAAGAACCGGTTGTTGTCGAAGAACCTATTGAATAACAATAGATTTCTAATTATTAACCAAAAGGATTGAGTTATAGCTCAATCCTTTTTTATTATTTTTTATCTTACAGTCATTCCGGTTAGTCGCATAAACTCTTCCTGTCGGCTAGTTTTTGACAAAGCATCTTCAAATGTAACCATTTTTTGTTTAAACAAAGTTTTCAAAGCTGCTTCCAAAGTTTGCATACCGCTGCCCATTGAAGTTTGAAGTATGGAATAAATTTGGGCAGTTTTTCCTTCGCGAATGAGGTTTGCAATGGCTGTATTGTTAATTAAAATTTCCTGTGCCATCACACGACCTTTTTTAGTTACACCATCTTCCAAGACTTTGGGCAACAAAGTTTGTGATAACACTGCAACTAAACTTGAGGCAAGCTGTATTCTGATTTGTGTTTGCTGTCCTTCCGGGAATACATCTACAATACGGTCAACGGTTGAAGCTGCGTTTGAAGTGTGCAAAGTTCCCAAAACCAAGTGTCCGGTTTCAGCTGCTGTCAATGCAAGGGAAATTGTTTCTAAATCACGCATTTCTCCCAAAAGAATAATGTCAGGATCTTCACGTAAAGCAGATTTTAAAGCGTTAGCAAAACTTCTTGTATCTTGTCCCAGCTCTCTTTGGTGTACAACTCCCTTTTTAGAAGTGTGAATAAATTCAATAGGGTCTTCAACAGTCAAAATGTGTTCTGCACGAGTTGAATTAATATAGTCAATCATGGCAGCCAATGTTGTTGTTTTACCGCTACCTGTAGGACCTGTGACCAAAATCAAACCTCGAGGTCTTTCACATATTTTTTCTTACAATTTCTGTCAGCCCTAATTCTTCAAATGAAGGAGGTGTTGTGTTTATGCTCCTGAAAGCTGCAGCATATGTTCCACATTGTTTATATATATTCAAACGAAAACGTCCAACATCTCGTACTGTATAACTCATATCAAGTTCCCAAGTTTGTTCAAGTTGTCGTCTTTGTTCGCCTGATAAAATAGGGAAGCAACAACTCTTCGACATTAGAACGAGTTAACAATGGGGCTTCCATACGAATAAGCTTACCGTCAACACGCACTACAGGGGGCATGTTGACAGACAAATGCAAATCACTTGCTCTCATATTTATGGCATTTATAAGCAATTCATCAATATGCATTTAATTTTCGCTTTCTAATTTTCTTAATTTATATTATTACATCTTTTATACAAAATATCAACATTTATTTCTAATTTTTTTGTTATAGTAAAAAGTTTAAGCCCTGTTAAAAAAACAAAAGCCAAAACGGCTCAGTTTTGGATTTGTTTATAGCAGTTAATAGGCGACGTAAAAGTTTTCGAAGAAAACTCCACAGGAACGAAAACTGAACGGAGTGAAATAATTTTGTAAAAAATTATGAAACCCAGTTGCATAGTTCCGAACCCGACGTAATCCAAGACAGCGCGCGTTCAAAATTTGACTTAATCCCCCAACGTGAATTGACTTTTGCTTAATTATGGCGTTGAAGTCCAATCAATGCTTTTTGCGAAATGTTTTTTGTTTTAGGTTTTATATAACGGGCTGCGGATTCGTCGTTGGCCGTCTTGGATTTCTTTCTAGCTCACAGAGCCGTGCCTTATGTGCCTTGCACAAGCCGGCACGGTCTGCTCGCTCCCCGGGACTACGCCCGTTCAGCAGCTCCTCTTGTAGGCGAAGCCTGAAAGGCTGAGCCGTACAAGGGAGTTATCTTCAGAGGAAAATCCGCTTGCCTGATTGTGAGAAAAAATGCGTTGCATCCGTGCGGAGCTTTAGACGAGGAAGCGACCCAGCTTCCGAGTATAAAGCGAAGTAGTTAATGACCGCCGTAGGAAAGATGCCCGAATAAAATGAGGGCAGATGCCTCAGGCGGTAAAAAAGCGTTGCATCCGTGCGTAAAACAAAGCCAAAACAACTCAGTTTTGGATTTGTTTATAGCAGTTAATAGGCGACGTAAAAGTTTTCGAAGAAAACTCCACAGGAGCGAAAAACTGAACGGAGTGAAATAATTTTGTAAAAAATTATGAAACCCAGTTGCATAGTCCCGAACCCGACGTAATCCAAGACAGCGCGCGTTCAATTTTTGACTTAATCCACCAACACGGATTGATTTTTAATTATTTATGGCGTTGAAGTCCAATCAATGCTTTTTGCGAAATGTTTTTTGTTTTAGGTTTTATATGACGGGCTGCGGATTCGTCGTTGGCTTCGCCTGATTGTGAGGAACTGAACGGAGTGAAATAATTTTGTAAAAAATTATAAAACCCAGTTGCATAGTTCCGAACCCGACGTAATCCAAGACAGCGCGCGTTCAAAATTTGACTTAATCCCCCAACGTGAATTGACTTTTTGCTTAATTATGGCGTTGAAGTCCAATCAATGCTTTTTGCGGAATGTTTTTTGTTTTAGGTTTTATATGATCAGTCGGTTTGGGCAAAACCAAGTATTAAAATATTCAACTTTTCACTAAAAAAACAATTATTCAACTGTCACGGATTTTGCAAGGTTGCGTGGTTGGTCAACATCTTTGCCCAAAAACTCTGCTATATAATATGCAAATAGCTGAAGAGGCACGCAAGTTAAAGCAGGCGACAACATTTCACATATTGACGGTATTTTTATTATGTCATCAAATGTATCATATAATTTAGGGTCATCCGAAGATGTCAACGCAATAAGCTTTGCATGACGCGCTTTTTGCTTCTTGTGCATTTGATAATGTTTTTTCATAAACTACACCTGGCATTAATATTACCATAACAGGCATTGTTTCATCTAACATTGCAATTGATCTGTGCTTCAACTCACCTGCAGGATATCCTGTTGCATTTATATAACTTATTTCTTTGAGTTTTAAAGCTCCTTCATAGGCACTTGCCAAGTTTATTCCACGAGAAATATAAATAAAATCTTTTGTTGAAGCATATTTAGATGCACATTTTTTTTATTTCATCCCTCATGTTGCAATATTGTTTCAACAAGATTTGGCAATTTCAACAATTCAAATTTAAGATTTTTCAACTCTTCATTAGAGGCTGTTCCTTTTATTTCGCTTAAATAAATTGCAAAAAGATAAAAAGAAAGAACTTGTGCTATATAAGACTTTGTAGCTGCAACCGAAACTTCAATTCCTGCATTGACAGGCACAAGACTATGTGCTTCACGTGCCATTGTTGAGTCAGGTCGGTTGGTGATAATCAGAATGTGAGCCCTTGTTGCTTTTGCTTGACGGATGGCTGTAATGGTATCAGCTGTTTCTCCGCTTTGTGAAACACCAATAACCAAAGTGTTTTCATTTGTAGTTTTTTCTCGATAAATATATTCACTTGAAGCTTCAACATCAACCGAAATTTTAGTCATACTTTCTATTATATACTTTCCAACCATTGCAGCATGAAGCGATGTGCCACAGGCAATTATCTCGATACGGCTAAGATTTTTTATTGTTTCACCGGTTAATTTCACTTCTTCCAAGTTTATTTTAGATTCAGAGTCAATAAGCTTGTTTGACAAGACATTACGAATGACATCCGGTTGTTCATGAATTTCTTTCAACATAAAATGTTTATAACCCATTTTGTTAATGGTTTGAGATTCCCAAGGCAACAACTCAACACGTTTATTTATTAATTTTCCATCCAAGTCACAAACTTCAAATTTATTTGCCCAAACCGTAGCAATTTCATCATCATTCAAATAACAAGCATGTTTTGTATATGCAATGGTAGCAGGGATATCAGAAGCTACAAAATTTTCATTCTCGCCGACACCTATAAGCAATGGGGCATTTTTTCTTGCAGCAACGATTAAATCAGGCTGGTTTTTATGCATAACACAAAGCGCATAAGCACCCTTGAGTTCCTTAACAGCTTTTCTTACGGCTGTTGTTAAATTTTGTTCTTCTTTATATTTTTGAGCAATCAAATGAGCTATTGTTTCAGTATCTGTTTGGGATTTAAACTTGCAACCTAAAGCTTCAAGCTTGTTTTTTAATTCTAAATAATTTTCGATAATTCCATTGTGAACAATGACCAAGCTTCCGCAGTTACAAGTATGAGGATGCGCATTGACAAGCGATGGAATACCATGCGTTGCCCACCGAATATGTCCAATACCAATACCTGCTTCTTTTAAAGTCTTATCATTTTTTAATATTTCTTTTAAATTATCAAGTTTTCCCGGAGCCTTGAAAATTTTAACATTTTTATCAACTTTATCATAAACCGAAATGCCGCTTGAATCATAACCACGGTATTCAAGACTTGTCAAACCGTTTAAAAGCACCTCAATTGTATTTCGACTTCCTACATAACCTACTATTCCACACATATATTTTTACCTAAATTAAATATTCTAATACACAATAATTTTACATTATAAAAAAAATTATGGCAATAAATGTATAATTAAAAAATATTGGAAAAAATATTTTGTTTGTGTTAAACTTTTTGTGAGAATGTTTATTAAAAAAGTTAATAGGAAGGAGAATTGTTGCATGGGTCTTCAAGCTCAAAATCAAAGTGCTATTGATTTTACCCGGATTGATAGCATATTGCGTGATTATGAATACAAAAGTCAAATCTAATCGCAATTTTACAAAAGTTCAGGAAAAATATCGTTATTTGCCCGAAGAAACTTTAACATATATTGGAACAAAAATAGAAGGGTTGTCACCTGCGACAGTTTATGGAGTTGCTACTTTTTATGCACAATTTTCATTGGAACCAAAGGGCAAATATGAAGTGAAAGTGTGTGATGGAACAGCTTGTCACGTGCGTGGTTCTATGCCTGTTTTAAATGCGTTGCGCTCAATATTAAATCTGAAAGAAGGCAAATTTACTTCTCAAGATGGTTTGTTTACCGTTGAGACAGTTAGCTGTCTTGGCGCTTGTGGGTTGGCTCCTGTTATGGTTATAAACGAAAAAGTTTATCCTCAAATGACGGAAGATGCCGTCAAAATTATTATAAACACTATTATTAAAGAAGAAAAAGAGGGTTAAATAATATGGCGATAATCGATATAAATAAAGAAAAAGAAAATATAAAAGCAGCAATAAAAGCGCAAGGCTTGCGAGTTTTGGTTTGCTCGGGCACAGGATGTATTGCAAATGGTGCTAAAAACGTTATAGAAAAGTTTGAAGAACTTGGGGCTAATGTTAGTAATTTGACAAACCATGACAAAATGACAGTCATCCCTACAGGTTGCCACGGTTTTTGTGAAAAAGGTGTGCTTGTTGTCATCCCGGATTTAGACGTAACATACACAAACGTCAAAGAAAGCGATGTTGAAGAAATTATTGAAAGCCATATCAAAACGGGAAACCGGTTGAAAGACTTTTTGTACGTTGACCCTAAAACAAAAAAACACGTATTTAAAAATGAAGAAATTGACTTTTTATGCAAAACAAACAAGAACGTCTTTGGAGCATTGCGGACGCATCAATGCAGAATCATTGGAAGATGCTTTGAATGTCGGGGCTTATGAAGGTTTGCATAAAGTTTTGATGAAAAACGACCCTGATTGGGTTATAAACGAAATTGAAGCATCGGGCTTACGTGGTCGAGGTGGCGGTGGTTTTCCTACAGGCAGAAAGTGGAAATTTGCTGCAGCCAATAAAGGTGGCAAAAGCTATGTCATTTGTAACGGTGATGAAGGCGACCCCGGGGCTTTTATGGATAGAAGCCTGATGGAAGGCGACCCTCACAGATTGCTTGAAGGTATGGCTATAGCCGGGTTTGCAATTGGTTCGGATGAGGCTTATATTTACATTCGAGCTGAGTATCCGCTTGCAATTAAAAGACTTCGTCGTGCAATTGCTGATGCTGAAAAATCCGGTTTTTAGGTAAAAATATTATGAATAGCGATTTTAACTTCACTATTCATATAAAAGAAGGTGCAGGTGCTTTTGTTTGCGGTGAGGAAACAGCTTTAATTGCCTCAATTGAAGGTGAACGTGGCATGCCAAGACCTAAACCACCATTCCCTGCTAATCAAGGGCTTTTTGGACGTCCTACCATAATAAATAACGTTGAAACACTTGCTAATGTTCCATCTATAATTATTAAAGGAGCAAACTGGTTTAGTTCTTTTGGTACAGAAACTTCAAAAGGTACAAAGACTTTTTGCTTTAACAGGCGAAGTTAATAACACAGGTCTTATTGAAGTGCCAATGGGAACAACTTTGCGTGAAATTGTTTTTGACATTGGTGGCGGAATTCGCAACGGAAAAAAATTCAAAGCTGTTCAAATCGGTGGCCCAGTGGCGGATGCTTGACAGAAGAACATCTTGATTTACCAATGGATTATGATAACCTTATTAAAGCCGGAGCTATGGTTGGTTCAGGCGGGCTTGTTGTCATGAACGAAGATACTTGTATTGTTGAAGTTGCCCGTTTCTTTATGAATTTTACTCAACATGAATCCTGTGGCAAATGTGTACCTTGTCGAGAAGGTACTAAAAATATGCTAAAAATCCTTGAAAAAATAGTTAAAGGACAAGGTGAAATGTCCGATTTAGACAAGTTAGAAGAACTTGCATTGGCTGTTAAGGATGGCTCTTTGTGTGGCTTGGGCAAAACAGCACCAAACCCTGTTTTGTCAACTTTAAAATACTTCCGTGATGAATATATAGCTCATATTCGTGATAAAAAATGTCCTGCAGGTGTTTGTAAAGCAATGAAGACAATAGTTATTGATGAGGAAAAATGTAAAGGCTGCACAAAATGTGCAAGAAATTGCCCTGTTAGTGCTATTGTCGGAGAAGTCAAACAACCTCATCACATTGACCAAAATAAATGTATAAAATGCGGAAATTGTGTTAACGCTTGTCCATTTAAGGCTATTGAACAAAAGTAATTAAGAAGGATTAAAAATATGAGTGATAAAAAAAACATTATTTATAAACGGCAAAGAAGTTGAGTTTACAAACGAACCAAATTTGTTGGAGGTCATTAAAAAAGCAGGGTTTTCCGTTCCGACTTTGTGTTACCGTCCGGATTTAACACAATTTGGTGCTTGCAGATTGTGCGTGGTTGAAATAGATGGGCGTGGAATACAATCCTCTTGCACAATGCCACCTGAAGTTGGTTTAAGAGTTAAAACAAACACAATGCGTGTAAGACGTATTCGTAAAACTGTTTTGGAATTGCTTCTTGCAAACCATAATCGTGAGTGTACAACTTGTGAAAAAATCAGGTAATTGTGATTTACAAAAGTATGCAAATGAATATGGCATAACAGATTTAAAATATATGCAACGAAAAGAAATGTTGCCAATTGACAACAGCAACCCATCAATTGTTCGAGACCCAAACAAATGTATCTTATGTGGAGCTTGTGTGAGAGCTTGTTCAGAGTTTCAAAGGGCATTCTGTTTTGGGGGTTTGCAAACCGTGGGTCAAAAACTCAGGTGCAGCCTTTTGCAGGACGCCAGCTTGCTTCGGTTGATTGCGTTTATTGCGGACAATGTCAAGCTGTTTGCCCGACAGGAGCTTTAACAATCAAATCTGAAGTAAATAAAGTTTGGGATATGGTGAACGATGAAAAAGTAAAAACACTTGTGCAAATAGCTCCCTCTGTTCGTGTTGCTTTGGGTGAAGCTTTTGGATTGAAACCCGGGGATAACGTTATTGGACTTTTGAATACGGCTTTAAAACAAATTGGTTTTGACCTTGTTTTCGACACTAATTTCTCAGCTGATTTAACCATTATGGAAGAAGCTACAGAATTTTTAAGTCGTTTGAAAGAAAGCAAAAATCTACCACTGTTCACATCTTGCTGTCCTGCTTGGATACGTTATATGGAAACACAACACCCTGATATGTTAAATCACCTTTCAACTTGCAAATCGCCACAAGGTATGTTGTCACCTGTTTTAAAAGAATTGGTGCCAAAATATTTTGAAGGGTTTACAAAAGAAAATATAAAAGTTATTTCAATAATGCCTTGCACAGCTAAAAAAGCAGAAGCAGCACGTCAGGAATTAAAAGATGAAACAGATGTTGTTTTAACTACTTATGAAATAGCAAAAATGATTAAATCCGCAGGCATAAACCTATCTGAACTTGAACCGACAAAAGGCGACTCGCCTTTTGAACAATATTCAGGAGCCGCAACAATTTTTGGAGCATCAGGCGGTGTTGCCGAAGCAGCTTTGAGAACAGCTTATTATATGGTGACTAATGAACCTTTAAAAGATGTTGATATTGTTAAGACACGCGGTGTTGACAAAAATTCTCGTCAAAAGATGTCGAAGTGGATATTAAAGGTACAAAAGTTAAAGTTAGAATAGTTTCAACTTTAAAAGAAGCTGAAAAAACATTGCAACAACTCAAAAATGGTGAAACAGATTTCCATATACTTGAAGTTATGGCGTGCCCGGGCGGTTGTGTAAATGGTGGCGGGCAGTTAAGAAGTTGTGATGATATTTCTGTTAAGCAACAAAGAGCAGAAGGACTTTATCAAGAAGACAAAGAATTGCCAATGCGAATGTCTTATCAAAACCCTGAAATCCAAAAAACTTTATGATGAGTTTTTAAAAGAACCAAATTCTCATAAAGCTCATGAGCTCCTTCATACTCATTATACTAATAAATTCAAAAACTCTTTTAAGGATTTGGTTTAGAAAAATAAATCTCAAGTGCAAAAAAGCCCTGTTTAAAAAAACAGGGCTTTTTTTATAATAAAAAATTTAAATTATTTAACAGCTTGTTGAACAACAGTTGTCAAGTCGTCTCCGCCAAATAAAACAGAATCTTTTTTGAATACAAAATCATACTTACCGGCTTTTGCTTTAGCAGTGATTGTTGTGGCAAGAGATTTATCAATAGCAGCCAACTTTGTAGAATAGTCTTTGTTCATTTTATCGCGACGAGCGTTTAATTCAGCATTATATTTGTTTTCCAACGCTTTTTTCTTTGTTGCATCTTTTTCAGCAGCAACTTCTGTGCGAGCTTTATTTACAAATTGAGTTAAAGCATTCACATCTTTTTGACGTTGAGCATTCAATGCTTTTAGTTGGCTAGAGCTTTGAATAACTTTTTGAACATCAACAACACCAATTTTTTAAATTAGCAGGCAAAGATTGTACTTGGTTATTAAAAGTCATGCCAAGTAAAAATGTGCAAACGCATAAAGCTGTAATTTTTAAACTTTTTTCATAATCAAATTCCTCTTTTACTTTTCTATGGGCTAGTTTATCATGTTTTAAAATCATTTTCAAGTTTTTATATAACAAAAGGATTTATTGTACTTACTTTATAACTATTCAAATTAGTTTTTCCACTAAAGCCAACGTTGCTTTCAAGTTTTGGTTTTGCAATGGTGTTTTTTACAGCTTGAGGTTTGTTTATTTCATTTTTAGTTTTATTTTTTCTTTGTCCATTTTGATGCAATGTAGTTTCTGGCAAGCGGAGTCACGATGTTACAAGCAATAACAGAAGCAATAACATTTGTTAAAATATCAACACCGTTTTTGAATTTTTTAAATTTTGCTAAATTCTCGCTTTGGTCTTTTAGCAATTCTGAAATATTGCTGTTTGAAAAATGTTTTGCGAGGTCAATTTTTTTGTCTTTGCAGCTTTTTCAACAATTGGTTTTATAGTGTCGCTTGTAATTTTTCCTTTTTCTAACCCCCAGTTTACACAAATCTGAACAAGTTTGGTAAAACCTAAATACATGCCACAATTGACAACACCGTCGGCAACTTCTTGTTTAATAAGAAATCCTTTTTCTTCTTTTGGGATTTTTTTATTTAAATTGAGTGCGGTGATTTGCGCAATAGCAGAAGTGAACCAGCCCAATGCTCCCATCCATATAAAGCATGTTACCGCCACCTTCTGAGAATTGCTTGTATAAAAATTTTTTACCTTTTTCAAAAATGTTTCTCAAACTCATAATTGGTCAACCTCCTTGCCTTGCTGAGTTTGAGTTTGTTTATTTTTCGAAAAATGATTTTTAATAGCATTGTATGGCTTGGAAATACCGTTTGTCAAAAGCGCAGTAAGTGGTGCATCTATCAAAAAATTTGTTCCTATCATAATAATTGTTGCTAAAAATGTTCCCATTGCATTGTGATAATTTTTTAGTTTATCTGCCGGAATATCTTTTATATCCGGCTTAAATATTTTTGCTTTTGACAATTTTATACACCAATCTCTTATAAGATATCCCGTTGTCATTCCAACAATACCTTTTGCAATTGTTTTTTGAACAGACAAATCTCGTGTTTTTTCATCTACATTTTTATTAAAATAATCTATTACAGGTTGGGTACAAAGAGCTGTAATTCCTATTGCAAGTCGTTGTTGTGGCGATGAAACATGCTCATCACAAAATCTATAGTTTTTTTCAAAAATCCTTCTTTATCTTTATTTCAGGCATATGTTTTAAAAAAAGTCAGATATTTTCATATATTTTTAATGTTTCTCGCTATTTATATAATTATAGTTCCACTTACATAAAAATTAAACATAAAATAATTTGCTAGTTTTAAAAAAAATTGTTACATTTTTTAATTTTATGGTTTAATAAAATTTATGATTGATTATTTAAATAAACTATTAGACGAAAAAAATGCAAAATATTTACTGGTAAACTCAACAAATGAGTTTTTGACAGAATTTAACGACTTAAACCAAAATGCAAGGTATCATTTGACAGGTTTTAATGGGTCTTCAGGCGACGTTATCTATTCAAAAGATAAAATATGGCTTTTTGTTGACCCACGATATCACGAACTTGCTCAACTTCAAGTTAAAGATAAAAATATTGAAATTGTAAAACTTGCTTTATCTCAATCTTTTTTGAGGGAATAAAATCAATTATTAAAGATAAACATGACAAAATTTTAATAAATCCTAAAAAAATATCATTTAATTTTTTTCAAACTGTTTTCTTCATATTTTGAAAACTATGAATTTTTAAACAATGACCCTGTTCTTGACTTCGTTAAACCACAAAAGATTGATACAAGTTTGCCATTATCGTTTGTGCCAAAGTATATTTCAGGGTTAAGTGCATTCCAAAAAATAAACAAACTCAAAAAATCTTTGAAATCAAATGAAGATGCTTTATTTATCTCAAATCTTGCAGACATTGCTTATTTTACCAATTTAAGAAATTATTCACAAAATTATTCTTCAAGCTTTTTTGCACGATTGCTTGTTTTTAAAAACAAGCCTGCAATTTTGTTTACGGATTTTAAATTGCCAAATAAAAACGATTTTAACCAAGCTTTGAATGTCGCAAAACAAGATGAGTATATTAATTTTTTGAACAATTGCGACAATATTAAAAATATTTTACTAAATAAAAATTCAATAAATTTATTTGACTATAACTTCCTAAATATAAAATTTCATATAAAACCCGACAATTTTAGTTCAAATTTAAAAGCAATTAAAACAAAAGAGGAAATAAATCACCTAAAATCTGCTTTTAGTAGAACCGATAAGGTTATGCAAAAGGTTCAAAAGCTTGTCAATGGTGAAGAAAACATAACTGAAGCGCAACTTTTTGAATTTGTTGAAAAAGAATTTAAAAACGAACAGTCAGCTACAAATTTAAGCTTTTCACCTATTGTGGGTTTTGGGTCAAATTCATCGATTATACATTATAGCGTTGCAGATGAAAAATGCACTTTAAAAGATGGTGATTTTGTCTTGCTTGATACCGGCGGCTATTTTGAAGGTGGGTATGCAACTGATATCACTCGGACTTTTTGTCGCAACTTGCCAAATGAAAAACAGAAAGAAATATATACATTTGTTTTAAAAGCTTTCTTAAATGCTTTTTTCGCAAAAAATGTCAAAAATGGTTATAAACTTGACAAAATCGCTCGAAATATTTTAAACGAAAAGAAAAGTGAAGGGTTTTTGTTTAACCATGCATTAGGGCATGGTGTTGGCGTAAATGTTCATGAAATGCCACCTTCAATTTCAAAATCTAAATTTTCGAAACGAAAACTCAAGCCCAATATGGTTTTCACGATTGAACCGGGAGCATACAAAGAAAAATGCTTTGGAGTTAGACTTGAAAACACTGTGTATACTGTTAAAAAAGGCAATAAGCTGAAGATAAGAACACTTGTTAAATTTCCTTTTGAAGAAAAATGTATCGATTTTGGCTTGCTTTCAAAAAACGAAAAAAGATTATTCCGAAAATATAAACGATTGACCAAATAACAGCAATTTGACTTCAAAAATTAAACAAGAAGGGCTAAATGAAAAAAATATCAAGTAAAGATAATGAAAAAATTAAATATGTTGCCAAATTAATTTTAAACAAAAATTTCGTGAAAACGAGAAAAAATTTGTTATTGAGGGCTTTAAGGCTATTTATGATGCATATTGTTTTGGTTTGAAATTGAACGATGTTTTTGTTCACAATTCTTTTCTTGAAAAATTTGATTTTCTTGATGAAACAAAATTGACTCTTGTTGAAGATAATATACTAAAAAAAATCTCAACGACAGAGTCTTTTTCAAAATGTGTTGCTGTTTTTTGATATGGTAGGTTATAGTTTAAACGATTTAAAAACAAAAAATACAATTGTTTTACTTGAAAACATAAAAGATGGTGGTAACTTAGGCACTATAATACGAAGTGCAAACGCTTTTGGAGTCGACGGAATAGTTTTATATGGTGATACAATCGACATTTATAACTCTAAAGTCATTCGTTCATCAGTTGGCAATTTTTAAAAATACCAATTGTAAAAGTAAACGATATTGAAGCAATCAAAGCAACCTTTAAGACCCACACTTTTTATGCAACAAAAGTTGACACGAATATTGATTTAAAACAATAAAATTCGAAGAAAAAAAAGTGATAATGTTTGGCTCAGAAGCGGAAGGTTTAAGCGATAAACTTTTTGACATTGCTGATAAATTTTTACAATAAAAATGCAAAATAAAGTTGAGTCCTTAAACTTATCTGTAGCTGCTTCAATTATATTTTATAGTTTATAAATTGTTTACAAGTTTAAAAATGTCATTTATTATTTTAAACAAGGATTGAGCGGTTTGAAAATCAATCATATTTGCGCCGTCGCATAAAGCATAGTCGGGGTTTGGATGAACTTCGAAGAAAAGGCCTTTGGCACCTGCTGCAATAGCTGCTTTGGCAAGTGTTGGCACAAATCGTCTTTCACCACCTGAATTTGTACCATTTGCTCCCGGAAGTTGAACGCTGTGTGTTGCATCAAAAATCAAAGGATATTTTAAATCGTCTTGTATTATAGGTACCGAACGAAAATCAACTACAAGATTATTATACCCAAACGAAGTTCCTCTGTCTGTAATCAAAATGCGTTCATTTCCTGAATCTGATACTTTTTTTGCAGTTTCTTTCATTTGATATGGCGATAAAATTGCCCTTTTTTATATTGACAACACGACCTGTTTTGGCAGCAGCCACAAGAAGGTCGGTTTGACGAGATAAAAAAGCAGGGATTTGAAGTACATCGACAACTTCTTTAGCAACATTTGCTTCACTTGGAAGATGAATATCTGTTACAATTGGCACTTCAAACTCTTTTTTAACTTTACTTAAAACTTCAAGCCCTTTCTCAATCCCCAGATTCCGAAAAGAATTTATAGAGCTTCTGTTTGCTTTATCATAAGAAGATTTAAAAATAAAGTTTATATCAAGTTTTTTCGCATAGTGTTTTCAAAAACTCACATGTTTTAAAAACAACATCTTCATTTTCAATAACGCAGGGATCTGCCATAATTGTAAGCTTTTTATCACCGATTACAAAATTGTTGAGTTTAACTGTTTTCATATATTTTTTCCTTTATATTATTTGCTGTTTATTTATCAAAATCGTGGGAGATAATAAAATGTAAAGCGTCCTCATACCAATATTACCAATACCTTGCAAGAAAAGCAAATTTTGGCTGAGAAAAGCTTATGATTTAGTGTATTACATAAAAAATCCGCCCGCATTTTATTCCTACGGCATTTATTATTATACGCAGGGGGGCAGGGGAGGGACACGTTGGTGAAAGAAATCAAAAATTGAACGCATGAAATTCGTCATATAAAACACGCTTGTTGGGGCGAAACTAGGTGTGTTTTTTGTTTTTTGCCAAAATCTTTTGTTTCGCCAGAATAGATTAGTGCAAGGGGGCTAAAGCCCCCTTGCGACCCCTGCGGAACTGCACAATTGTTTATCTATTAAAGTCATAAGGGCAACCCATACGCAGGCACGAACAATTATCACTGTCTTGGATTTCCTTCTCGCTCAAAACACTCCGCCTGTCGCCCTTTGGGCTTGCCGGCGTCGGTTTTTCGCTCCCCGGGACTACGCCCGTCCGGAAATCCGCTGCTTAGGTTGAACTTAGTGAGAATGTGAACAGCTACATATGGGTTGCATTTATTGCTTTCATTTCCTAAGATTGTAGAGGAAAGACGAAGCCAACGACGAATCCGCAGCCCGTCATATAAAATTTCTTCTACAGTAAGTAGACGAAAAACTTTTAATATGATACCATGTACAAAGCCTAGGGCTAGGAACACCTAAGTTTAAGAAAGGTAATCCCAAATAAATGCTTAAAACAAAAACTATACTAATACCTAAAGCAGAAAAATTCTCATTAGATTATATTAATGGCTATTTCGCCAAATACAACATTGAGCCTATTCGCTGGGCAATATGCGAAGTTAAAGATGATTGTTATGTTATAAAAGCATCAGTCTTTGAAATAAAATAAAGGAAATAAAAATATGAACCCAATTATAGCCTATACGGAATACAGTAAAACGACTATAATTCCGGCTCCCAAAACAAGTTTTGCTCCAAAACATGAACTTCCTCAAATAAATCAGAATACATATATACATCCCATGGCATCAGTTATAGGAGATATAACATTAAAAGACGGAGTGAATATTGAACCATTTGCTTCAATACGTGCAGATGAAGGCTCACCTATATTTATAGGTGAAAATACAAATATACAAGATAATGTTGTTGTCCATGGACTTCGTGATGAAAAGTATGAAAAAGATGGAGAAAAATATTCTGTTTATATTGGAAAAAACACATCACTTGCTCATCAATCGCAAGTTCATGGATCTGCAATTATTGGTGATAATGTATTTATAGGAATGCAAGTTTTTGTATTTAAATCTAAAATAGGTGATAACGTTGTAATTGAACCAACTGCCAAAATTATTGGTGTAAATATTGAAC
Source organism: Candidatus Melainabacteria bacterium (assembly GCA_022009935.1). Lineage (GTDB taxonomy): Bacteria > Cyanobacteriota > Vampirovibrionia > Gastranaerophilales > Gastranaerophilaceae > UMGS1477. The sequence continues at coordinate 1,037,455 of CP091731.1, forward strand.
CTAACCGTTATGTTGAAGCAGGAAAAATTGTCAAAACGCAAAAAGATGCTGATAATTTACCAATTATTGATGATAATTATTCAAATAAAAATTTAAATAAAATTGTAGTTGAGGATAATATAGAACTTGCTCAAGGATATCAAAAAATTATGGCATATCCACAAAATTATTACTTAATGTCTTATTCATTATCAAGTAATTAAACTTTTTAAAATTATGTTATAATATAAAATACTTACCACATAAAAAGATAAGGAATAAAATGACTGAATATACATCAAGTCCCCCAAAAATTGAAATATATGATACAACCTTGCGAGATGGTGCTCAAAGCGAAGGTATTAATTTCTCGGTAAGTGATAAGTTAAAAATCGTTAAGCTGCTTGATGATTTTGGAGTTTCGTTTATTGAACTCGGGTGGTTTGGTGCAAATAATGTTGACAATGAAGTTTTTCAAAAATAAATGATATAAAATTAAAGAATGCAAAAATAACTTGTTTTGGATGCACACGTAAGGCAAACATAAACGTAAAAGATGATGAAGTTGTAAAAAATCTTATTTCGGCAAACACTTCAATTGTTACAATTTTTGGTAAAACTTGGGATTTTCATGTGACAAATGCTTTAAACACGACGTTAAATGAAAATTTAAATATGATTTATGATACTATCAAATTTTTGTGTGACAAAGGAAAAAACGTATTTTTTGATTGTGAACATTTTTTTGACGGATATAAGGCAAATAGCGAGTATTCTCTTTTATGTTGCAAAACTGCTTTGATTGCCGGCGCTAAACGTATAATTTTGTGCGATACAAATGGTGGAACGCAAAATAATGAAATATACAACATAACAAAAAAGTTTACGAATATTTAACAAATATTGCAAAGAAAAACAAAATTGATGAATTTGGAATAGGAATACACGCCCACAATGACAATGAAATGGCAGTGGCAAACAGCATTGCGGCAATCGATGGAGGTGCTTGTCAAATTCAAGGCACAATAAACGGCTATGGTGAACGCTGCGGGAATGCTAATTTATGTTCTATAATCCCGATTCTTCAACTGAAACGAGGATTTGATATTGTAGGTGAGAATATTCAACAGTTGACAAATGTTGCAAATACTGTTGCGGAGATTTCAAATATTCCGGTAAATGCAAATATGCCATTTGTTGGACTGAGCGCTTTTGCGCATAAAGCAGGAGTGCATGCAAGTGCTGTTGTCAAAAACTCATCAACGTATGAACACATTGACCCTCAAACTGTTGGTAACAACCGCAAAATCCTTATCTCTGACCAAGCAGGAACAGCTTCTTTAAAAGAAAAACTAAAAAATTTAAGGCTTATCAACCCAAATGATATCAACTTTAACGATATTCCAAAAATCATCGATAAGATTAAAACACTTGAATGGGAAGGTTATGCGTTTGAGGGTGCTGATGCTTCCTTTGAACTTTTGGTTATGGATATTTTAAACATAAAACCTAAATATTTTGATATATTGGGTTTTCGGATGATTGGTGATACGTTCAATAACAACCTAAATGAAATAAACACTGAAGCTTCGATAAAACTGAAAATCGACGAAAACATTATACATACAGTATCAGAAGGCTATGAATCTGTCAACAGTATCGATAAAGCAATAAGAAAAGCATTAAAAGATGTTTATCCTCAAATTAATTCTTTTAAACTTAGTGATTTTAAAGTTCGTATTTTAGACTCAAAATCAGGAACAGCTGCAAAAGTTAGAGTTAATATTGAAACAACAGACGGTAAAACAGTTTGGGATACGGTTGGGGTCAATGAGAATATTATAGTCGCTTCGTTTAAAGCCATTATGGATAGCATTATTTTTTGGATTATGTGCATATTCAAACTCTAAGGCTAAACTGAACGATATGCTTCAAGAAGGGATAAATTAAACTTGTCCTCACGGATTTTTTCTCAATGCTCGTTTTTCTGTTTGGCGAATGCATTCTTTTGTCACACCGTAAATGTTGCCGATTTCTTCCAGAGTTTTCTTTGCAAGATTATTTAAACCATATCGAAACATTAAAACATTGCGTTCTTTTTCTTTGAGTTTTGAAACTATAAATTCAATGTCACTTTTTAAATATTCTATCTCGTTTTCAAGCTTGTTTGTTGTCTTTTCATCAACCAAAATCTCATTTAACGTCATATTAGAGCCGTTAAAGTTAATTTCAAAATCACTTTCAATAGAAACGGTTTTGACATAAGCTGACAGATAAAGGTCAATTTTATTTTTATCAATGTGCATTTCCTTTGCCACAACGTCGTTATTTATTTGGCAGTTATATTCTTTTTCAAGTTTATGTTTGATTTTGGAAAATTTTGACAGAGTTTCTTGGATATAAACAGGGATTTTGAACACTCTGGATTGTTCGGAAATGGCTTTGTAAATGGCTTGTTTTACCCACCAGCTTGCATAAGTTGAAAAGCGATATCCCAATTTATAATTATATTTTTCAACGGCAACCATCAAGCCCAAATTGCCCTCTTGAATTAAATCAATCAACGGCATATTTGAGGTGTATAAAAGTTTTTGGCAATATTCACTGATAAATATAAATTGGCACTTAAAAGTTCTTTTTTTGCATTTTCATCACCAAGTGCGATTTTTTTGGCAAGTTCGATTTCTGCTTTTTTATCAAGCTTAGAAATTTTTTGGACTTTTTGATGTACGAAGATAAAATATCGTCGACTTCATCTTTCAAGTCGACATTGTTTTCATAAGGTTTTGATAGTGTTGAAGATTTAATAGTCATAATTTTTTCTCCTTTTTTAAATATTTCATTGATTTTGATATTTTAGGTTTTATATGACGGACTGCGGATTCGTCGTTGGCTTTGCCTGATTGTGAGGAAAAAAGCGTAAGCCGTGCGTAAAACAAAGCCAAAACGGCTCAGTTTTGGATTTGTTTGTAGCAGTTAATAAGCGACGTAAGAGTTTTCGAAGAAAACTCCACAGGAGCAAAAAACTGAACGGAGTGAAATAATTTTGTAAAAATTATAAAACGGAGTTGCATAGTTCCGAACCCGACGTAATCCAAGACAGCGTGCGTTCAATTTTCGATTTCACCCACCAACGTGGATTGGCTTTTGATTGTTTATAGCGTTGAAGTTCAATTAAAGCTTTTAATTATTTTGTTTGTATTCCTACAAAATGTTAATTATATATTTTAAGTCCTCCGGACGGGGCAACTTTGGTGTCAAAAGTTGCACAAAAAAAACGTACCCTAAAAGGGCATCCTCCTTGTAAGACTCAACTTCGTTTCGTCAACAAGAAGAGCTACAACCCCCTTGATTGTCACAGCTGTGCTAAATTCAACCCGAGCGGCCTTAACTCGTGCTATGCACTCAAACAGACGGCCGCTTGACACTGTTTCATTAAGCACTGCTTGTTCCAATCTGCGTATGGGTTGCATTTGTTACTATTATCAGATAAACAATTGTACAGTTCCACAGGGTCGCAAAGGGGCTTTAGCCCCTTGCACTAACTCATTCTGGCGAAACAAATGGTTTTGGCAAAAAAACAAAAACACACCTAGTTTCGCCCCAACCAGCGTTTTATATGACGGACTTTGTGCGTTCAATTTTCGATTTCATCCACCAACATGGATTGATTTTTGATTGTTTATGGCGTTGAAGTTCAATCAATGCTTTTTTACTAAGCTGTTTTTTGTTTTTTCCGCCTGGGACATGCCGTCTTCACTTTCGTGAAGCCGTCTAGTCACGGCGGATTTTTTATATACAGGGGGACGGCTTCGCCGTCCCCTGTACCCCTTGGTCATTCACAACTAAAAATGTGGGAAACGGAACCAAACAAATAAGCAAACATTCCACAGGGTCGCAAAGGGGGCTTTATATGACGGGCTACCGCGTGTTCAATTTTCGATTTCTTTCCCCAACGTGGGTTGATTTTTGATTGTTTATGGCGTTGAAGTTCAATTAAGGCTTTTGTTAAACATTTTTTGTTTTTTCCCGCTGCCCCTGGCGAAATAAAATTTATTCAATTTTCAATGTTCAATTTTTGTTGGTCATTCTCCAAACTTCAAACAACAATAACGTAAAATAATTTTACGCACTGGAAATAAAGCCTTTAAAAAGCTTTAAATTTGGCTGTTATATGAAGTTTTGGAACGCAAAATGATATATTGAGTATATACTCAATATATCATTTTGCTTAATATTTTTCAAGTGATTTGTAACAAAATGTTAATTATAATTTGAAAATGTTGACGAAATATTTAACGTTTTGTAAAGATTAAACCTCACTTTTATCATATTTTAAAATAAGTTCTTTATAAAAATTTATGTCAACATTTAACTTTTTGCCTATTTCAAGTAGAAGATAAATAAGCTTTCTGTCTTCGTCTTTTGTTTCACTTGTATTTATTTCGCAAATAAGTTCATTGATTTTGGAGTATATTTTGCTAAAATAAATACTTTGCATTTCAGAAATATTGACATCAATTTCAAGCTCATCAATTTGTCTAAACAATTTCAAAAGGCCTTCAACTCTTTGAATTTCAAGGTTTTTAGAAAGTTTAAACATTTTATAGGTAAGCAATTTTTCAAATATTTCACTTGATTTGGTTTTATCAAGCGTTATTCCGATTTGTTTAGCTTCTATAATTATATTTTTTGCTTCTTCAACTGACTCATCATCGAAATATTTTCCACACATTTCAATAATATTATTAAATTTCTTGGTCAAATTATATTGTGCTGCAATTTTAAACTCATCAGGAATTTTCATACCCAGTGATTGCAAATGATAAATAGAGCCTTTGTTTTCGTCATAAATTTCTTGATATGTATTTGAAAATTTATTTAAAGTGTCTTTCATTAAAATATTAAGAATTTTGCGACGTTCTTCAAGAAAAACATCTTTCAAAGTGAAGTACGATGTTCCAAATTGTTCGTCAAGTTTACGAATAACGCTTGTAATAGGTTCTTCCATATATGTTTTTATCATATCATCTTTGACTTCTTCAAAATTCATTGACTGATTATATTTTTTGATTGCGCAATGAAAATCTCCACCCGAGAACTGCAAAAAGAGCAAAAACAATATCCGATTTTTCGTTTGTTACAATAGATTTGATTTTCAAGTGTCCCATGACAAGATTGTCGGTATTTTTTGAAACTTTTTTATAGTCAATCTGCTTGACAGTATAACTATAAAGTGTTGTTTCTTCCTCAAAATCTTCATATATTGATTTCAATGCCCAAAGAGAAGCTATTTGTTTCAATGTAACAACACAAGGTTTTACAAACTTATTATAAACATCACGTCCATTTCCCATTTGAGGGATATTGCTTTGAGCATTTTCAAGGATATCCAAAATTGTTCTTCAAAATTTTCGTCTGTAAAATCAGAAGCAAGTTGCATAGCAAAAGCAGCGTATTTCAGAATTTGCACAGGTTCAAGCCCGGACAATTCTGCAAAAAACCAACCGCAGCTTGTAAACATAAGCATAGCTTGACGTTGGATTTCAAGAAGTTTTAGTGCATTAACTTTATCACTTTCGCTAAACTCACGATTTTCAAGCAACACTTTTGAAAAGAATTTTTTAATATTTGAGTCATTTCTATCTAAAATTACGTCAATATATTGGTTTCTTGCTTCCCACGCATTTTTAAAGTACTTTTGCCCTTCATTTTCAAAAAGCACAACCAATTTGTCACGCAAAAAGTTCAAAGCGTTACGAAGCGGGCATCTCCATTTTTGGTTCCAATACGGTTCTCCGCCTGTTTGACAACCACAATCATCTCTCCAACGTTCAACGCCATGGAAACAGCTCCAGCTTGATGCTTGTTTTATTTCTACTTCATATTTTATCTCGTTTTCAGCAAGAAATTCAGCATAATTTGAAAGCTGAAATCCTTCTTCATCAGCTTTAACACGAAGTGCATAGGCAAGTGCCATATCACCAAATTTTGTATGGTGTCCATAGCTTTCGCCGTCCGTTGCAATGTTCACAACTTGAGGTTCTTCACGATTTGGGTCAATTCCGTCTTTCAAGCGATGAATAAATTTATTACCGTCAGATAACAAATTATCAAACGCTACAGATTTTGAAATAGCGCCATCATAGAAGAAGAGGTCAACATATTTTCTTTCTTCTCCATCTTTCAGTTCATCATCATTTTTAATATAGTATCTGTATGGACGACGAGGGTCAATATTACCCCAAGAAACATCTTCCCAATTGTTTGTGCCAATTTTACGAACACTATCAGCTTGAAAAGGTGAAAGAACCGTAAATTTTATTCCGTTTTGCGCCAACACTTTCAAAGTTTCATCGTCAACAGCTGTTTCTGCAAGCCACATACCCTCAGGGTTTCGGCCAAAACGATATTTAAAATCCATTATTCCCCAAATAACTTGAGTTTGCTTATCGCGATAATTTGCAAGAGGCATAATTATGTGGTTATAAACCTGTGCCATTGCATTGCCGTGTCCGTTATGCTCATGAACACTTTTTATATCTGCTTTTATTATACGTTCGTATGCGTTAGGTGAATGTTTTTCCATCCAAGACATTAATGTTGGACCAAAATTAAAACTCATAAGTTCATAGTTATTAACTAAATCCAAAACTTTATTTTCACAATTTACGATTTTTGAAACCGAGTTTGGACTATAACACTCATAGGTTACTCTTTCGTTCCAATCGTGAAAAGGACTTGCGCTGTCTTGTTGTTCGATGGCTTCAAGCCATGGATTTTCACGTGGCGGTTGGTAAAAATGCCCATGAACTATTAAATATGGTTTTTTCTTTGTCGTCATTATATAAAACTCCACTCTTGTATTTATTTTTTTATACTCTCCTGATTTTTATTTTAAGCTTTAACAGTAAATTTATGCTTTTTTTCTTAGAGGGCATTTTCTGTGTTATTTTCAAATGTTCAACCTCAATCCAAGGGTCGCCCAAAGCAGATGAAAAGACACGTCCATAAACTTCAATTTTATCACCAGATTCCAAATCAATAAACTTTTCAGCAATATCACGTTTCAAAAAAAGCTTCATTTCGGACAATGGCACTACGTGGTCAACAACATCATTTCTGCGTATCAAAAATGATATGTATTCTTTTGAATTGCGAAAAGCAGGCTTATAGTCCAATCCCAATGTTGAAAACTTGTCAAATGTTGCATTCATTTTGATTTTCTTGTTCAAATAATTGTTTGGATGATTAACTACATCAAGAGAATTTGCCGTTTGGTATTGTGTTTCATCAATCTTTACAGCCACAACAGGAGTTTGTTTTGTAGCATTTTGAGCTTCTGCAATACAACCAAAATTAAAAACACCCAGCATTAAACTCAAAATCAAAGCTGCAAGAATTTTCCTAAAGTACATTATTTTTTCTCCTATAATACCTTACTTATTATTCTAACATATTTTTACCACTAAACAAGAATTATTTATATTCCTCTTTTGGTTATTTTATATAAAACATTTACAAAGGTAATATTTTGTGCTAAATTATTTGTGTAATATGAATTCAAGGACAAACTAAAAATGTTGCAAAGATTATCCGGCAAACGCACTGGCTTCGAACAACAAACAATGCCTTTAAAAAAATAAAAATAGATTACGGATATTTGAAAGATTACAATAAAGTAAAAATTTATCATTGCAAAGGCTTGAGAAAATTCCTCTATATCGAAAACTTGAACAAGCACCAAAATTTGAAGAAACTAAAAATGCAATTTCTTATATGAAAAATTTAAATGCAATTACAACAAGTAATTTTGATAAATATGAAGATACCGTTAAGGGACTTAATTGTTTAGTTCTTAACAGATTACTTCAACATTCAACTACAAATCTTTGTAAACAAGATGACAAAAAAGCATATAACCAGTTATCTCAAACATTAAATATTCTTCTTGAAGTTGACGATAGAGATATTAAAACTTTAAATGTTAAGCAAAAATATTCTTCAAAAAACTTAGCAGCGGATGTTTATGATAATATTAAAGATTTTGAACCTTCTTTACAAGACAATATATTAAACTCTTTTTAATATGTATTTAATAGATGATGGTACAGGTAAAGGTTGTAGTGATGATAAAATTAATAAGTCTCATTTAACAATTTTCGGATACCCTCAAAACTATTCATCATTGGCAATGTCAATTAATTCACCATTAATTGATAATATTATTGCAATTGAGCAATGTAATATAAGATTTAATGATGTAGATAATCTTGAAATTAGTACTCAAAATAAAAAATTAAAACAATTTATTAAAAACATATTTGAAGTTTATCCTGAATTAATGACAATGTTTGATACTTCATTAAAAAGAAAAATGGTCTTAAAACACTAAAAAATACTCTATTGTCATTAAAGGCTTTACATAATGATAATTTATTTAAAAATTTAGAGGTTAGTCAAAAAAATATTCTTATTTCGGCAATTATTTTAAACAATATTTCTCAAAGTAATGAAAAAGATCCTCGTGATAGAATTGTTCAAAATGCAAATGATGCATTTTTTAATTACAAATAAATATTGTAATCTTGAAGATAAAAAATTAATCTCGAATTTAATTTTAATAGATGACAACGAAGATATGATTAATTATGCTTGCGGATTAGACCATTCGTTTGGTGATGGAGAATATGATGATAAACAGAAACAAAATAAAATTGACGACTCTATTGCTACAATATTTAAAGGTAATCAAATAGTTTTATATTATCTTTTTCAAAAATATGGAAAAAATAATGTTATTTCGCCTCAAAAATTTAATAAATTAAAAAATTGTGCAGCAGTAGCAAATAATATTGATTTAATAATAAGAGAAGCACTTGATATTACGAAACTTCCTAATAATCCGGAGCTTCTTTATTTTAATTGTATAAATAATAATGCAAGTTGTATTAAAGATGGTATACTCACTAAAGATAAAAATGGTTTTATAATAATAGATATTTCAAAAATGCAACATGAAAATATACCTCAAACGAAACAAGAACAATATTTTAAAGAAATGGGTATTAATTGTAAAACTGTTGAGGATTTTAGGCTTCTTATACATGGAAATAATGATTTAGATTTACCAAGCGAGGTATTTGACTTTAATGAAGAAACTATAAATTGTGATCCACAACGTGCTATTACCAACATGATAAGTATGGAAAGTAATCCAATGGGGTATCAAAGACTATGCACAACATTCATATCAAATACCAATAATCATATTTTTGCACAAACAAAAATTGGTTTTATTATAAATCCTGATAAAACTATTTTTATATGCAGCTAATGGGGATATTGGTATAGCTTCAAAAGATGCATATACTGTTCATTGTTTTAGCAATGAATTTGGTGAGACTATTCAATCACAAGATATTGACAAGATAAAAATACAATCGATGAATATGGAGGAAGTTAAACAAAACTATCCAAAAGAAATAAGTCAAATAAAAGAAGGAATGCTTCAACAAGATCCTGATGATTATAACGAGATAAGTATAGCAAATATTAATGTCGCAGGAATTGTAATAGGAGCAAATATTGCCGATGATGAAGTTGACCCATATAATATTTTAAAAGAATCGGCTGTTGCTGATTATGTAAAATCCAAAAATATTCCTATAATTAAAATAGATTTAAATAGTTAGGAATAAAATATTAAATAAAGAATTGATAGACATTTACACTAAATCTTTTTGTTTTTTATTTTAATCATTTAATTATTTTGTTTTATTTTTTCGCAGTTTTTAAAAGCAATAGAAGTGGGATAATGGCAAAAGAAGCAATAGCGAAAATTCTAAACACCTCAATAAACCCCCACAACGAGGCTTGTGTTTGCAAACTTCCATAAATTGAATAGTTTGCCAAATGTGCGGATGAAACAGGGTCGAAATATTGCATCAATGCAGCTTTAGTGGCATTCAATTTAGCTTCGTAAACCGGATTTAAATCGTGTAGAGTACTTATCATATAATGTTGGTGAATTTGTGAATACCGTGTTATTAAAGTTGCGACAATAGAAGTTCCGATTGCTCCGCCAATATTTTTAAGCAGATTTTGAAGTCCTGAAGCATTTGTCATTTGGTCATTTTTAAGTGTTATGACCGACAAAGAAATAATAGGTATCATCGCCAAGCCAAGTCCGAGTCCAAAAAGGAAGTTAGGAAAGTAAATATTAGCATTTGCCATTTCAAGGTTCAATTCGCCCAAAAACCAACCGCCAAGTCCCATTGAAGCAAGCCCAAGCCCAACCATTAGACGAGGGTCAATTTTGTTTGACAAAGTTCCACAAATAACCATTGCGGTAAGTGAGCCCAAACCGCGTGGCATCATTGATAAACCGCTTAAAAATGCATCATATCCCATTAATCCTTGCAAAAATTGAGGTAAAATCGTCAATGAAGCTAGCAAAACAGCCTGCATGACAATTTGTACTCCTGTTGCAATTGCATAATTCTTGTCTTTAAATACCGTTAAATCAACAAGCGGTTCTTTTGTTTTAAGTTGGTATACAACAAACAATATAGCTGAAATTACAGATACAGTTGCAAGTTGACAAATCCAAGTCGCGTTAAACCAATCGGCATTGTTGCCTTTGTCAAGCGTAACTTGAAGTGTAACTAAAAACAAAGTAAGCAAGAAAAATCCCAAAACATCTATTTTTACATTGTCTTGTTTTTTTGCATAAGGCGGATCTTCCAAAAATACTTTTGTTAAATATACAGCCAAAATTCCAATAGGCACGTTGATGAAGAAAATCCAAGGCCAGCTGTAATTTTCAGTTATATATCCACCGATAACAGGACCAATAATAGGTGCAATGACTACAACCAAGCCAAAAGCAGACATTGCTTGTGGTCGTTTGCTTGGTGGAAACGATTCCAACAAAACAGATTGACTTATCGGTAATAAACCACCACCGCCAAAACCTTGAAGAATACGAGCAAATATCATCATACCCATTGAATTTGCAATACCGCATAAAAACGATGAAACTGTGAAAAGTACAATGCTGAAAATGAAAAAATTCTTTCTTCCCATAACTTTGCAAAACCAGTCAACAGTTGGAATAATTATGCCTGATGCAACAAGATAACTTGTTAAAATCCAAGTTGATTCCTCTCTTGAAACAGAAAAAGTTCCGGCCATGTGCGGCAATGCCACATTAGCAATTGTTTCATCTAAAACAAACATGAAAGCAGCAAGCATTGTAGGTAATGCCAAAAGCCAAGGTGAATGTTTTGGAGTCCAATTTATCTGTTCTTGATTTGATGATGTATTCATAATTCGTCTGTTATTTCACCTTAACCTTTGGTACACAAGACATGCCTGCTGCAAGTTGATATTTGTTTGTGTCTATTTTTTCAGTAAACACTATCTTGACAGGTATTCTTTGAACAATTTTAACAAATGAACCAACAGCGTTTTCAGGTGGAAATAAGCTTGATTTAGCCCCGGAAGTTTTTTTGTATGCTATCAACTTTGCCTTTAAATACCTTATTTCCAAATGTGTCAATCTTTATTTCGACTTCCTGCCCGACTTTCATATCTTTTAATTGGCTTTCTTTGAAGTTTGCAACAACCCAAGTTTCCTCGGAAACAAGAGTAAACAATGCCTGACCTTTTTTGAACGTATGCACCCTTTTCAACTCGTTTATTTGTAACATATCCGTCTTGTGGGGCATAAATATTGGTATAACTTAAATTAAGCTTTGCCATGTCTTTTTTGTGATTTGATACGTTTTAAATCTGCATCCGCAACTTTATTTTTAGCATTTGAAAAAATGTCATTTTGCGCTTGATTTTGTCTGGCAAGTGCCATATCATATTTTGTTTGTTGGCTATCAAGCGTTTGTTTTGAAACTGCACCGGCTTCATACAATTTCTTATAGCGATTTAAATCTTTTTTTGCAAGTTCAATTTCAGAATTTGCCGCTTTCAAATTAGCCTTTGCTACGTTTTGTTGAAGAAGAGTTTTTTCATACTGGGCATCCAATTCTTCATATCGTATTTTATAATCTACAGGGTCAATTTTTGCAACCAATTCTCCTGCTTTTACTTTATCATTATCATCAATATAAACTTCAATAATTTGTCCGGTAACTTTTGGTGCCACCGATACCATATGGCTTTCCAGATAAGCATCATCAGTGTGTTGATACTTGCTTGAATGTATATAAAAAACAATCGCTACAACACTTATAACTGCAATAATTAAAGCTACAAAAAATCTTTTCGGCATTCTTTTCATATAATTTATCCTTTTTTCTATTATTTTACACCTCTACAACAACTTCGCTTGATATAGCATTTTCAAACAAATCAAGTGTATGTTTCAATTCGTTCATCTGTTCTTTTTGAAAACCTTTTAAATACATTTTGCATTTTGGGCTCAAGTTTTTCAAGGCAACTTTCATAAACCTCAACTCCTTTTTCTGTCACACTCGGTATGCGAACAAGCCGATTGTTTTTGGTGTCGTTTGTACGTATCACAAACCCTTTAGTTTCAAGAGAATTCAACACCCTTCCTGTATACACTCTATCCCTCAAAATGAGTTTAGCAAGATCTCTTTGACATATTTGAGGATTGTAAATCAAAGTGTCAAGAGCACGGAATTCATCAGGAGTCAAAGGAATGTGAGTTTTTTCAAAAAATTCCTTGCTCATCAAATTTATATACCTTGCACTTTTTTCAATGCGATAAAAAATTGTATCAGTAAATTTTATTTTTTCCATTTTTTTTTATATGACGGACTTCGTGCGTTCAACAACTTGTTTTCATTCACCAACGTAGGTTGATTTTACAAATTAAATTAACGAAGTTCAATCCTTCCTTTCTTTTCTACGCTAACTTGTTTTTTTATATGACGGACTTCGTGTGCTCAACAACTTGTTTTCATCCACCAACGTGGGTTGATTTTTGGCTGTTTGTTGGCGTTGAAGTTCAATCAATATATTTTGTTAAACATTTTTTGTTTTAGTTTTATATGACGGACTTCGTGCGTTCAACAATTTGTTTTCATTCACCAACGTAGGTTGATTTTACAAATTAAATTAACGAAGTTCAATCCTTCCTTTCTTTTCTACGCTAACTTGTTTTTTTATATGACGGACTGCGGATTCGTCGTTGGCTGTCTTGGATTTCTTTCTAGCTCACAGAGTCGTGCCTTATGTGCTTTGCACAAGCCGGCACGGTCTGTTCGCTCCCCGGGACTACGCCCGTTCAGAAATCCGCTTGCCTGATTGTGAGGAAAAATGCGTAAGCCGTGCGTAAAACAAAGCCAAAACGGCTCAGTTTTGGATTTGTTTGTAGCAGTTAATAAGCGACGTAAGAGTTTTCGAAGAAAACTCCACAGGAGCGAAAAATTGAACGGAGTGGAACAATTTTGTAAAAATTGTGAAACGGAGCCAAATTTTACCCTAAAGGGTACCCTCCCTTGTATGGCTCAACTACGTTTCGCCTACAAGAAGAGCTGTTGGTAGGGCGGAGTCGAGCGTTAGCGAGCGAGCCCGTAACAAAACTAAAACAATGATTAGACTAAGAATTTAAAAAACGGGCTGCAATATAAAAAAATCCGCGGGAGTGTAGCCTTGAAAAGGCGAAACGGAATGCAAGGATTGCGCTAAGACAAATAATTTGGTATAAATGAATTTTGAAAATCAAAAAAAAACCCGACGTAATCCAAGACAGCGTGCGTTCAATGATTTGTTTTCATCCACCAACATGGAATACAACGTTAGTTGGGGCGAAACTAGGCGTGTTTTTTTTGTATTTATTCACCAACCATTTGTTTCGCCAGAATAGTTTTATGCAAGGGGCTAAAGCCCCCTTGCAACCCTGTGGAACTGCACATTAAATGGTTGGGGGTTGCAGGGGGAAGCTTTGCTTCCCCTGCATTAGTTAAAATACCGCCGTGGCTAGATGGCTTTACGAAAGTGAAGACAGCATGCCTCAGGCGGAAAATAAATAAAAGCCACTGTGGATTAACTTTTGGTTGATTATGGCATTGAAGTCCGATTATATCTTGTTTTTTCAGGTTTTATGTTTTTCTTCAAAACAATTTGTTTTGAAATGAAAACAAAAACCACACCTAGTTTCGCCCCAACCAGCAACCAAAAATCAATCCACGTTGGTGAAGGGAAACAGCTTATTGAACACGCGATAGCTCATCATATAAATATTAAATTTTCAAACTTTCTTTCATCCGCCAATGCGGAATATAAATTTTTATTGTTGCATTTCTTTCTTCAATATGCTAACATATCTTTGTAACAAATGCAACATGTATTTTTTTGAAACATGAGTTTTATGTTACAAAAATTATAAAAATGCTTATTGAAAGGGCAAAAAATGATTTTTTTGAAAAAATATAAAAAAATATAACTTTTATTCTGTTGTTAAGTTTTATACAACTTAACTTTGTACCTTTAACTTGTTTCTCTCGAGAAAAAACAAATAAAAGTGTAATCAAAACAGGTATAGCAAAAGAAAAAAAGACTTTTTTTCATAAAAAAAACAATATTGAAAATGAAAATAGGATATTTTCTTTGAATATAGATTTTGGAACAGCTATAATGATGAATATTTAAGCGGTTATATTGAGAAAGCATTGTCAAATAATCGTGATTTAAAAATAGCCACGCTTAAAGTTGAACAGACCTATCAACAAATGAAAGTCCAACTTGCAAACGAGTTGCCATCTTTAAATGTTGGTGTTTCTCCGGGGGGTATGAAACTGCCAAACTCTTCAAGTTTTGACGGATTTTTCTCAATACCCATAATTGCAAACTATGAAATTGATTTGTTTTTAAAAAATCACGATAAAACAAAAAGTGCCAAAAATCTTATGAAATGTCGCTTTATGACAAACAAGCCACTTATTTGGCAATATTATCCCAAGTTGGAACTTGTTATTTTAATATTGTAAAACTTGATAAATTAATATCACTTCAAAATGAAATAATAAATAAACGTAAAAATATTTATGATTTAATGAAAATGAAACACAATGAGGGCTTGAGTTCAACATCGGATTTGGTCAATGCTGAAAAAGCCTATATAAATTCAACAGTTGATTTGATTGATTTAAAAAAATCCACGAGAACTTGTTTTGAATTCTTTTGCTGTCCTAATTGGTGAAAGTCCGGAAAATATTAATGAATTTAAAAGAATAAGTTATGACAAATTAAAAAATGAATATAAAATTCCCGAGTTTATAGTGAGTGATGCGATTGAAAATCGACCTGATTATTTGAAAGCTCAAAAAAATGTTGAAAAATCCGGTATTGATGTTAAAGTTGCAAAGAAGGAATTTTTGCCGTCATTTAATATTATCGGACTTCTTGGTTTTCAAACAGGTTCAATGTATTCAAGTATGAACTGGAAATCTGCACTTGCAGGGCTTGTTGGTTCGGGTATGGTTTCTTTGTTCTCCGGTGGGCGAAAAATTGCAAATTTGAAACTTAATAAAAACATTTACGAGCAAACGCTTCAAAACTATTACAAGACAAATCTTGTTGCCATTCAAGAAGTTAATGATGCTTTGTGTTCTTTAAAACTTGATAACCAAAAGTTTGAAAAAAATACTTTAACTTATAATATGGAACAAAAAAGATTTTGGGTTTACTAAAAATAAGTTCAATGAAGGTATAATTTCCAAACTTGATGTTTTGCAAAAAAGAAGAAGTATTGCTGTCAGTTAAAAAACTTGTCATATCAAGCAAAATAGATGTAATCTCAAGTGAAATAAGCTTGTATAAAGCTCTTGGCGGAAAAGTTTAAGGTTTATAAAAAAAACTTGCCAAATTACTATATTTGAAGTACTATAACTATGCTTAAAACTATAGGGAGAACGAGCATGAAAGTTTCTAGTATTAGTAATAATGGCTTTACAAGTATTAATATTAATAATAAAATTAAAAAGCATGTTGCAACATCAAATGAGTTTTGTAAGGTAAAGGAATTCACATAATCTTATGACAGATACTGTAAGTTTTAAGGGTAAAGATGGTTTAATAAAACCAATAACGAATTTAAAAAATTCAAATAAAAAACCGATAAAAATGTTTTTTACAGATATTGATGGAACAATACGTAAATACGATGGAAAAATTCCTGAAAATGCAAGAAAAGGCATACACATGCTTCAAAATGCCGGCGTTTCTGTTATTTATGCTACAGGTCGAAGTTCCCTTGAGTTAAAACCTGTTATGGATGATATTGGTGTAAAATCTGATTATTTAATAACTCAACAAGGTGGTGCTGTGCTTGATAAAAACGGCAATATCCTTTTTGAAGATAAAATAAAACCTGAAACTGTCAAAAAAATAGCACAGATTGGTTTAAAATTGACTAAGCAAGATCCTCAACTTAAAATGGTTTTTTATATTGAAGGAGTTCCAACATCAAATAGTCATGATGCAAAATTGCCTACAAATCAATCGCTTGACACTTCTTATATGCCTTTAGAGGATATGGTAAATAAGAATGTGACAAAAGTTTTGTTTTTAAAAAAAGATTCAAAATCCTATGAATGAAATGAATGCAACACGAGATGCGTTAAGGAATGAACTTGATGTTGAAAATGAACTTACAGTTTTTAATTCAGGCAAATGGTATTGCGAGGTAAGCAACAAAACAACCTCAAAAGGACAAGCTATAAAATTTTTGACTCAGCACATCGGAATAAATATTGATGAATGTGCAGCTATTGGTGATGCTGAAAATGACCTTGATATGATGAAAACCGTCAATAATGGTAATGGTGTTTCAATTGCAATGGGCAACGCTCAAGATTGTGTTTTTAAAGAAGCCGAATTTAAAAACCCAACATATTAATGATGATGGGTATTTTATCGCTATAAAACAGATACTTGAAAATGAATAATAATAAAAAATGCACTCATAAAAGAGTGCATTTTTAGTTATATTTTTTTATTGCATAATATCATTTAAAAGGATATTGGATAATGTATGCATGTTTTCTAACGCTTCAGTGTCATTTTGCCCATAAGCTTCGACATAACCGCGAACTTTAGGTTCTGTGCCACTTTTACGGACTAAAACCGAAGAACCATTTTCAAAAAATAGTTTAACACCATCTGATTTGCCACTATAATTTATCATTTCCTGACGATGTGCTTTTGTTTTTTCAGTGTCAATGTTAAAGCCATTTGTGAATTGAGTTTTGTTACCATTTACAGCATCGTTATAAATAGCTTCCATTTTGTTGACAATTTCTTCTTTCTTCTTGTCATCATCAAGTTTTTTACTAAATGAGTTAGCTTCAAAATGAACATTCATTTCACTTTTAATTTCTTTAAGAATTTCGTTTAAAGGTTTTTGTTCTTTAGCCATTAAATCTGTCAAAAGCATAACGGCGATTATTCCATCTTTTTCAGGTATATGATTGGGCACTGTCAAACCACCTGATTCTTCACCTGCAACAAGAATGTCAGCATTTCCTTTTTCACGAATTTTAATTATATCCTCTCCTACATATTTAAAACCAACAGGAGTTGTGTGTGTTTCAAGTCCATGTGCTTTTGCAAATGAATCGAGCAATGTTGAAGTTGTTTGACTTTTAACAATTGGATCTTGTTTTCCTTTGTTTTTGTTTAAATGATAAGCTGCAAGCAATATAACATCGTTTGGGGTAATGAATGAACCGTCTTTATCAATAACTCCAAATCGGTCAGCATCACCGTCGTTTGCGATGCCTATTGCAAGTTTTGCACTACTTTTTTGAACACGTTTCATCAATGGAACAAGGTTTTTAGCTTCAGGGTTTGACCTTCAAGTTTTCTTCCTTCAGGTGAAAATCTGTTTAACGGAATTTCTTTTTCATTAAATAGTCTTGGCAATACAAAACCGCCTGTTCCATCCAAACTGTCATAATTTACTTCAATTCCTGAATTTTTTATTTTTTCAAAATCAATCAAGCCTGATTTTTCAATTTTGGTTTTATATAATTGATATGCATCTTCATCAATTGTTGTTTCTTTTCCTTTATTTTTTGTATCAATATAATATCCACCTTTTTCACTTATATCAATTATTTCATTGGCAACATCTTGCGTAATTTCACTTCCGGCAATTGCACCATCTTTTGTAACAAGATTGACTCCACCATATTCCCAAGGGTTATGGCTTGCTGTTAGAAGGATTGATAAATTTACATCATCTTTGTTTTCTTTAGCATACAAAGCATGAAGTGGTGTTGGGATTGGTTTTTTGTTTATTCTAACATTTATCCCTTGAGAAATGAGAACGTTTGCCATATCGTGCATACATTCTTTGGTTGCTTGTCTTGTATCCCCACCAATCATAACAGTTGGTTTTTTACTTTTATCTTTGAGCGGATGATTTTTTCACCCATTCTCCCACACCTGCAGCAAAAAGTTTCATTAAGTCACGGTTAAACATATTAGTTGGGAATATGGCTCTGTGTCCTGATGTTGATGAAACTAGGCTTAATGCTGCTTTTTTGGCATCTGCTTTATTAATATTTGCAACAGATATCTTTTTATCCCACCAAAACTTACCATGTCTTTATTTATAACGCTTAAAGGCATTGACATGTGTGAATTGTTAATGTTGTTTACTCGTTTTAATCCGTTTAAATTTAAACCATTAAAAGACTGCAAATTTGATGTAATTTTCATTACTAACTTTCCTCCTATTTAAAAAAATATATAAAGACCAAATAAGATTAAAACGTAAACAAAAAAAAATTGCAATAGTTTGTTCTAAATATACCACATATTATATATAATTTTATTTTTTTTCAATTATATTTCACGCTTGTTTAGGTTTTATATGACGGGCTGCGGATTCGTCGTTGGCTTTGCCTGATTGTGAGGAAAAAAGCGTAAGCCGTGCGTAAAACAAAGCCAAAACGGCTCAGTTTTGGATTTGTTTGTAGCAGTTAATAAGCGACGTAAGAGTTTTCGAAGAAAACTCCACAGGAGCAAAAACTGAACGGAGTGAAATAATTTTGTAAAAAATTATAAAACGGAGTTGCATAGTTCCGAACCCGACGTAATCCAAGACAGCGCGTGTTCAACATGTTGATTTCACCCACCAACGTGGATTGATTTTTGATTGTTTATAGCGTTGAAGTCCAATCAATGCTTTTAATTATTTTGTTTGTATTCCTATAAAATGTTAATTATATATTTTTAAGTCCTCCGGACGGGGTTGCTATTATCAGATAAACAATTGTGCAGTTCCGCAGGGTCGCAAGGGGCTTTAGCCCCCTTGCACTAATCTATTCTGGCGAAACAAAAGATTTTGGCAAAAACAAAAACACACCTAGTTTCGCCCCAACCTGCGTTTTATATGACGAATTTTGTGCGTTCAATTTTTTGAGTTCACCCACCAACGTGGATTGGCTTTTGATTGGTTATAGCATTGAAGTTCAATTAAGGCTTTTAATTATTTTGTTTGTATTTATACCAAAATGTTAACTATATATTTTAAGTCCTCGGACGGGGTTACTTTTTGTGGAAAAAGTAACCAAAACCATACCCTAAAAGGGCATCCTCCCTTGTACGGCTCAGCCTTTCAGGCTTTGCCTACAAGAGGAGCTACAACCCCTTTGATTGTCACAGCTGTGCTAAATTCAACCCGAGCGGCCTTAACTCGTGCTACGCACTCAGACAGACGGCCGCTTGACACTGTTTCATTAGCGGATTTCCGGACGGGCGGAGTCCCGGGGAGCGAAAAAACCGACGCCGGCAAGCCCAAAGGGCGACAGGCGGAGTGTTTTGAGCTAGAAGGAAATCCAAGACAGTGATAATTGTTCGTGCCTGCATATGGGTTGCCCTTATTACTTTAATAGATAAACAATTGTGCAGTTCCACAGGGTCGCAAGGGGGCTTTAGCCCCTTGCACTAATCTATTATGGCGAAACAAACATGAAGAAAAAAAGATATAATTGGACTTCAATGCCAATAAACAACCAAAGATCAATCCTCATTGAGGAATGAAGTCAATGTATTGAACGCGCGATAGCCCGTTATATAAAAGCCTAGTTTCGTCCCAACAAGCGTGTTTTTATATGACGGGCTACCGCGCGTTCGATTTTAAATATCACTTACCAACGTGTATTGATTTTTGTTTTATTATAATAAGGTCAAATTAGTATTTCTATTTTGTTTTGTTTTAAGTTTTAAAATATCAATTCTTGAGCGCACACTAAAAATATTATTTGAACGTGGTTTTAATTCTAAGTATTTTTTATAAAACCTTAAAACTTTTTTGTATTTTTCCATTCTTAAAGCATTTGCCTTTGTCAGCAATATTTTTGCTTTTGTAACTAGAACAGGATTTGTCACAGAAACAAATTTCTCAAAATTTAAAAAACTATCTTTAACTTCAATAACCAAGTCTTTTTTATTTATATCATCTCAACTCACCTTAATTTATTTTATATTTATTGCAAAAAAATATCAACCTCAAGATGTATATTTTATTGACCTTTAGATTAATTAACATTTTGTAAAATTTTGTAAAAGTTACAAATATAAATTAGCAAATTATTTTCTTTATGGCTTTAATGGGTTAAAAAATGACCCCATTGGAAATCATTGGAGCAAGTGTGTTGACTGTTGTAATGGATTTTATGAAATCGGGTGGAATAAATCCAAAACATGAAATAACAATTAAAGATAATAAAGATGAAAAAGAAAAAGTTAAGAAATTAAATTGTCAAAATAAATTCCCAAAAACAAGCTTCAAATCCAACAAAAACAATACTGAATTCTTACCATTACTATCTTTTCCTATATCATTGTCGGAACCTATATAATACATCTCGGGAGTTTGACCTTTGAGTTTTATTATTATAAAATTTGAATATTATGGATTTTAGAATTGGCAACGGATACGACATACATAGGCTTGAAGAGGGTCGCAAATTGATTTTGGGTGGTGTATTAATCCCTCATGAAAAAGGCTTTGTGGCGCACAGTGATGGTGATGCGTTAATCCACGCTATAATTGATGCTCTTTTGGGCGCGCTCGCTTTGGGAGATATAGGAACACATTTCCCGGACAACGATGAAAAATACAAAAACATAGACAGCTCCATACTTTTGAAAAATGTTATAAATTTAATAAATAATCATAATTATGAAATAGTAAACATTGACACAAACATTATTGCTCAAAAACCAAAGCTTGCACCATACATTTCTAAAATTGTAGAAAATCTTGCTTTGTTAACAAATCTTAACAAAAATCAAATCTCTGTTAAAGCAAAAACAAATGAAAAAATGGACGCTGTTGGCGAATGTAAAGCAATTACGACCAATTGTGTTGTATTATAAAAAAAATAAAATATTAATTTTTGTAAACTTTTTGAAAATTATAACAAAATTTAATTAGATTTGATATAATTTATATAATATTTTAATGGAGTACTTTAAATGTCTAACAAACAAGCTATTAGTGACAATGATTTTGAAACGTTATTGAATGAATATGATTATAAATTTCAAAAAAGGTGATTTAGTAAAAGGCACGGTTGTGGGGTATGACCCTGATAATGTCATTGTCGATATAGGTGCAAAAACCAATGCATTAGTACCAAACAGGGAAGCTGTGGTTGAAGCTGGAGATGACATTAAGGAAACATTAAAAAAGGTGAACAATACGAATTTTTGATTATTCGTGATGAGGATGAAGAAGGTGAGTTTCTGCTTTCGTACAAAAAAGTTGCACTTGCGTATAACTGGAAAGAACTTGAAACATTGAAAGAAAACAATGAAACCGTTCAAGGTAAGGTGCTATCAAGTGTTAAAGGCGGTGTGCTTGTTGAAGTTATGGGAGTTCGTGGTTTTGTTCCGTTAAGTCACTTAAGATCACGTGATGTTCAAAGTGTTATTGGCGAAACTTTAGAGTTCAAAATATTAACTATGGATGCGGCGCAAAATAACTTTATCCTGTCTAATAAAAAGTTTATGCCGACCAAAATGATAATGAGAAAAATGATTTATTTGAAAAACTTGAAGTCGGAAATGTTGTTGAAGGCGAAGTTGTTCGCATCACTGATTTTGGTGCATTTGTTGACATCGGTGGCATTGACGGTTTAATTCCTCTATCACAAATGTCTTGGAAATGGGTTGACCACCCGGGTGATATATTAAAACTTAATAGCACCATTAAAGTTGAAGTTATTGGCATTGATTACGATAAACACAGAATTAGTTTAAGCCTAAAAAATCTTGAACCTGACCCTTGGGATCTTGCACGTGATATTATTAAAGAGGGCGAAAAAATTGAAGGTGTTATTACTCGTATTAAACATTTTGGCGCTTTTGTTGAAATTGCCAATGGGGTGGAAGCACTTTTACCTACTTCTGAAATTAACGACTATCAAAACGAAAAATCGTGCATTTTATCTGTTGGTGACAAAATTGTTACTACCGTTATTAAATTTAATCCGGATGACCGCCGTGTCAGCCTGAGTGTTGCCAATAAAGAAGAATAAGTATTTAGAAACTTAATTTTTCAAAACAAACATTTGAAAAACAAGCATTTTGAGCTTGTTTCATAGTGAAACATGTTCTGTTTTAAAAGTGGTGATTTATCGCAAGCTAAAAAATTGCAAAATAATTTTAGAGATAATACATTTAACAACTTATCGAATTAGTTATTTAAGTCTTTAAAATTAAGTCTTGTAAATATCCTCTGTATTTAGTAAAATGTAATAAGTTATTTATGTTATTGTTAAATATGGGGGATTTTATGTTTGGTAGTTTATTTAAATCCAAAAAAAGCGAAGCAAAAAAACTTGGTTCCATTTGGAATAGTTTAAAAACTTTATATAAAGTTGATGAACTTCAAGACAACGAAAAAAGATATAGAAGAAAAAGTTAATAAATATGGTTATTTACCCATTTCTCATATTGAAGCGTTAAACAATCTCTCTGATGCTCAAGCTTTTTATGCCGTTGAGTTAAAGCTTCGTCAAAGCAAAGTTTTGGACAGTAACAATAAATTTAATTTTAACAATAATGAAATTTCACCGCTTGTTCGACATAATATTGATAATTCAAATTGGCTTAAAAAGAACAACATAATATAAAACTTATAAACCTTGCCGGGCTTGGTGACGGCAATAAAACTGCACATCCGGGGCGGTTTGCTGATTGGCTTCGTCAGCTTGCTATTTTACCTTCAGGCAACATTAAACATGGAATATTCCCCACAACTATATATTTAATCCCATTTCATCCAAGGGAATTTGGATGTGCTTATTTGCCTTTAAGCTCTCAAGTTAGCAAAAATTTAGAAGATAAAGATGTTAAAAACGCACTAAAATTGAACGCAAAAGAACAAGTGCAGCTTTTTGTAAAACTTTCACAGCTTGCAAATCACCCTGTAATTTTCGATGTTTTGCCACAAACCGGAAGGTTTTCAAAAATAGTTTTGTCTAACCCAAATCTTGTTCGTTGGTTCAATGTCAATGAGCTTGTGACAAAAATTTCTGACAGTATTAATGATGAAATTATCAACAAACTTTCAAACGAATTTGACCGAGATGATGTCGTTATAACTTGTGAAATATATAAACGAACATTGAAATCAGGCTCAAACGATATAAGTCAAACTTATCGACAAATTTATGAACGTCTTGATGAAGAACTTTTAGAAACAAAGAAAAATTTATCAAATGATATGTTAAAAAAAGAAAATCAAAAGTTATCGCTCAAAAAGCTCGAGAAGTTATAGCGTGTGTTAATAATACAAAGATTGGCAAAATAAAAACAGAAGATGATATAAAAGAACAGGGGAAATCTATACAAGCGTTAATAGAAAGTGGTCTTTGGCCTGCTCCCGGGGGTGCTTGGTGCAGTTGCGGACATCCTATTTTTGACAAAATGTCAGAGTGTGGCTCTTACCCTGTATTTCGCCATTTTGACGTTGATTGTAACGATGTAAGTTGCTATGCAAACCTTGACTGCCAATCTCCATACTATTTTGTACACTTGGAAGACGGCTCATTTAATAAACAAGTCATTGACGAATTTCTTAAGCTTATGGAACGAATTCAAGCGGACTACAATTTTGACGGTTTTCGTGTTGACCACATTGACCACATTGTTGACAAGGTTTCTGAAAAGGATGAAACTCCTATTAGTTATCGTGCTCCAAGAAAGGTTTTAAGCCTGCTTAATAAAACAATGAAAGAGAAAATTCCTCATTTTGCAACACTTGCAGAATATATGTTGTGGGATGAGTTCTATAAGGAATATCACGATGATATGGGATTTGATGTTTTATGGGGAAATGATATTGTTAGTCAATTTGTAAAAACTCCAAACACAATAATAAACGACAATCACAAGCTTGAAGATTATAATTTGACAGCTAAAAATCCACATAATCCTTTATCAATTTTGAAAACATACAACAATCAAGATGGAGAATTCCGCGCTATAAACCAATATCCGGGTCAACTTGGAGAACGTGGCGCTTTGTTTAAATTATTAAAATATAAATTTTTACCGGGAGGCAAAAATGCAAATAGACCAATGTTGTTTATTGATGGAGATGAATCGTTTACTAAAAAAGGTATTGAAAGTGTCATAGGTGCTGAAATTTCAATGCCACGAGAAAATAACAACGAGTTTTTCTTTGAATTTGATGCAATAATCAGATTTGCAAAGGATAATGAACTTACAAATTCCGGTGAATCACAAATTATCGTTGAAGATAATGACGGGTTTTGTGCTTGGTTTATAAACAAGGAAGCTTCAAAAATGCCCTTCTTGTTGTTGCAAATTACAATCCTCCAACCCAAATTGTAAGTCAAAATGATGAAAATGGTGCAAGTCAATTTGTTGAAAAAATAGGTGAATGTGTCTATAATAAACCTGTTTCACTTCCAAGTGATTATAAAATTACAGGGCAAATTGAATATGACAAAAATAAACACGAGTTCAACAATATACAATTTGAACAGCCATTATATGAAATAACATTTAACTTGCTCCAACCGAGTGAATACAAAATTTATACACTTGAAAGGTAAGGTATTTTACAAAATCTATGAAAAAATTATTAAGCAAACTGTATTCAACTTTCGGATTAAAAAATACTAAGCCGGAAAATATTATTTCAAACGAACCTTTAAATCTAAAAAAAATAGAACAGGCAAGCAAGATAATAAAAGAGTTACATTCCCAAATGCAAGATCTTGCATCTGAAGGTTATGAATCTTTTGTGGCAGCAGTATATGACCAAAACGGCAACTTGATTGCAAAAGCGGCAAATTCCGTTGTCAATGAAGTTTGCAGTAACAATCATGCTGAAATAAATGCTATAAAAAAATCACAAGAAAAACTTGAAACTTATGACTTATCTTCATATAATTTAAGCATTTATATAACGGCCGAGCCTTGCATGATGTGCATTGGAGCCATTATGTGGTCAGGGATAAAAAATGTTTATTATAGTGTTCCATCCAAAACAGTTGAAAAAATTACAGGTTTTGATGAAGGCTTTAAACCTTCTTGGCTTAAAGAATTTAAAAAAAGAGGCATAATTGTTTATGGCAACATTGATGCAAAAGACGGAGAATTTGAATTGAAGCAATATGTAAATTCAGGTAAAACAATATATAAACCCGGATTAAAATCTACCAATATATAATATCTGTTAGCTTTCAATATTTGTTGCTTCCAATTTAAAAATAACAGGTCTAAGTCCATCATTACAACTGCATATAGCGACCCCCCGGAGTTTTAATCCAATCATTAAAATAAAAGGTAGTCTTGCTTGCTCCGTGTGCTAAAGCAAAAACATACTGATATATAGCTTTCCACGCCTCATCACAAAAACCTTCAGGTTTTGCATAATCAGCTAAATAAGTTTGGCCTTCTTTATGAAAGGGACACTTTGACAAGTTTTCAACGCCATATTCTTTAGCTAAATCCTCATTAAACATTGTTCTAAGTACTTTTATTCTAACTTTATTCATTTCTTTTATCCTTTAATAAATAAGATTTTTAATCGACTGAACCATTGTATTTTGCCCGTCAGGCAAAATACAAGTGAAAGTCACCTGACTCATAAAAAAAAGTGGCTTTATGCCACAGTTTTTTTATGGTGTCGTTATTGTGCCAATACTGGAACCCTGCCACAAGGGAATTGTAACATACAAAACCAGTATTGCAAACATCTACCAAAGGGTTATAAGCATATTGAAAGAAGCTGCAACTGAGTATTACAATATGGAAATGGCATTAGAGGCAAATTTGATATAACAGAATTTGTTTAATGTATAATTAAAAGGATGGTGAGTATAGGAGAATTAAGTGGTTATAGATTTATCAAAAATAAATGAAAATAATAAAATTGAATTTAAAGAACAGTTAATGAAAATTTCTTTAAATCATTATCAGCTTTTGCCAATACAGATGGTGGTTGTATTTATTTAGGAGTGAAAGATGATAAATCTATTGAAGGTTTTACGGGACAACAAGAATCCGTTATAAATCAAATTATAGATTGCTTAGGCATTCAACCACAAATAGAAGTTGAAAAACTAGAAGAAAAAGAAATTCTACTTGTTAAAGTTGAAAAATCCAACAACCTTATTGCATATAAAAACGTTTGTTACTAAAGAATTGGCAACACGACAAGAGTAATGCCACAAAATGAGATTAGAGAAAGACTATTAGAAGGTGTGAGTTGGGAATCTCAAACCGGAAGTTTTTCTACAGAAGATATAAATGAAAATACCGTTAGGGAATTTGTAAAATAAGGAATTTCAACCGGTAGACTATTATTAATACCGGATAACGAAACTATAGAATCAATATTAGAAAAATTGGGATTAATCATAGATGATAAAATTACGAATGCCGGAATTTTGTTATTCGGGAAAAATCCTCAAAAAATATTTTATAAATGCAAATATTAGAGTCGGTGCGTTTAAAGAAAATGATGTCACAAACCATAATCTCTGACAAACTTATTGATGGGAATTTATTTGAACAAGTCCCAAAAAGCAGAAGAGACAATTAAATTTGCCATAAATGTAAAATATTCAATTACAGGGAAAACAACCGAAAGGAATGAAATATGGGATTATCCACTGAGTGCAATTTGGACCTATTATGACATCGTTGCCAATAAAAAATATTTTTGCCGTATTCACAGTGGAATTTGTCATCAATCGGCACATTTTTTGCCTATTGCCCCAAATAATTCTTTAAGGATAAGCTGTTTTTTCACTTTCATTAAAATCTAATGCTTCAAATTCTTTCAGTAGCGCTCTTGCCTTTATCCTCATTTTACATAACTTGTCAGAATTTGTTTCTATATATTTATAACTTTTTTGCATATATGCCTTTTTTAAATAAATATAACCTAAATAGATTGAGCATAACAGCTCTTTGTAATGCTATTTAACCGTGCAGTATTTTAAAACCTGTTAAAAAAGCACAAACAAGAAAAGTTAAGGCAATATACATAGTTATTTTGTTTAATCCTTTTCAGCATTTTTTTGGGATGAGAATATTTGTGAAGCGCTACCCATAGAAGCAAGCCCATCGCCTTTTGGTGAGTGCAAAAGAACAAAAATAATTAATAAAACAGCGGCAATAATTTCAACAATCCATAAAAATGTTAACATTGTAAATCCTTTATATTAAATAACATTAACATCTATGTTATCACAAATCGTTAAGAATTTTCAATAGCTTATCTTGACTAAAGTTTAAAACTTTAATAGATTTAAATCTGTTTTTTTCTCCAACTAATATTTGAAATGAGGATTTTGACATGTTAAAAAGTTTGCTTAAATATTTTACCAAGGCACAATTTGCTTTGTTTTCAAGCGGTAAAGCCGTAAGTTTAATCTTGATAAACTCATTATTTATTTCAACAATATAATTTTTTTTTGAGTTGGGAATAACTTTAAAATAAATAATTATATCATTTCCCTGTATACTAAAAAAAATCAAAAGTAGAAGGTAATAGCAAAATTTGTCTCCAATATAATTTGACAATACAAATTATAAATTAAAAAATCGGATGTTTCAAATAATATTATAGAAACTTAAAAATGAAATATGTACTTGACATCGTTTAAATTATTAAGTAATATATTAATTGTAAAATACGATGAGAAGAAACATAGGTATTATGTCACTTCTCGTTTTTTGTGTAAATCTCCTTTAACTTAAATTTTGTATATATTTCCAACTAATATCTTTAATAAAAAACTAAAATGTTAAGTTTGTGTTTGATTTGTACAAAACCTCCTAATTGGAATTGAATGTAGTATTAACTAAGTTTATTATATATGAAATTGAAAGGTTTGTCAATTTAAAAATGAGTAATGATTTTGTAAATAGATTAATAAGTATCCGAAAAGCTTATGGTAAAAGTGGTTATGGGTTTGCAAAATTACTTAACATTCCGCAACCTTCTTATTTGCGTTATGAAACAGGTGAGCAAAAACCGTCAGCTAAGTTACTTATTGCATTAAATAGATATTGCAACGTAAATATAAATTGGATACTTACAGGGCAAGGTGAACAATTTTTGCCAAATCATTCATTAAAACACGAAGCTCTAGTGCAAAATCAAGGCAAAGATTTAAATAATAGCTTACGTAATTGGATTACCCGTTTGGATATTATTTTGGAAGATAACAATTTGAGTCGTGAAGACTTTGCTAATATCATAGATATTTCACCAAAACGTTTAGATGGTTTAATATCCCAAAAGAACTTCCTGATTTTGACGAATTGACAAAAATAAAATCTAATTTTAATGTTTCGATAGATTGGCTTTTTGTATGGTGGTGAATTTGGTGATGCACAGGCTAATAATAGCAATTCATTATTAACTGATGAAGAGCTTGAAGCTTTTAAATGTATCATTAATAAGCTTAATCAAAGTTATCTGTCTACATTTTCAAAAGATGTTAAAAAATTAAAAAATATAATGTTTGTCTAGGTATTTGTTGTCGATTATAAGCATTTTGATTTTTGTTGAATATTGAATTTAACATTAAACCGAGTTTTGCACCAAAATTGTATGAAACAATTGATGTACCAACTTGAAGCATTGCATCAAGTCCTAGGCATATTAACTTTTTAGGCAGACTTGCATCTTTAATGTTTTTTAATAAGCCTAGTTTTTTTACGAAAATTTTGCATTATTTTTTCAGCACTAAACATACAAGTCAAGGCGGTTGTTTCTTTAAAAGCAGCTTCTTTTTTTGTCATCTGCTGCCATAACTCTTAACACCCCAGCGCCGGTCAAAAAGCAAATTCGTATTTCTTGCGCTAAAATCGATAAATTTGTCAATTCCTTTAAAAATTTGCTTCCTGATTTTAAACTTGAAATCTCCTTATTTATGAATTTATTATCGGCAAGTATTGGTAAACCCACGGCAGAAGCTGCAAGGCAAGAGTTTTTTATCTGCCCCGGAATAACAAAATAACGTCCGATATCAGCATTGTTAAAGCTTTTATCGGTGTTTCGTATTGCATATGTCGCCGGTATAAACGGGTTTATCATTTTATTTACACTTTTGTACTATACTTAATTTCTTGACTTCGTTACTTGAATTTTAACCTTCCTTATATTTATAAAAACAAAAACTATAATTTTATTGCCCATTTCTTTCTTAATTTTTACATTTATTTTACAATTTAAAACGACTGCATATAAATTTGTATAATGTTTTTCTCCAAGAGTCATTTTCATCAAGTTTTAAATCATTTGTATTATAAGTAAATTCTTGTTCTCGGATTAATATATGTATCCTTATTTGTCTATAATTAAAAGCGCGATAGCTTGTTATAAATCACGCTGGTTGGGGCGAACCCAGATGTGTTTTTTGGTTTAATAAAATTATCTGAATTTTTCTATATTTATAAAAAACTCAACTTTTAAGCGGATTAATTTGTTATAAAAAAAGTCTATTATTTAAGTATAGTGATATTTGGAGTTTTATTTTTTATGAGTGTTAATGAGAAATATATTCCAAGAAATTTATTTACACCTGAATTGTATTGTGCCCAAACAAACGGAAAAATGTCTGATTCCATAATACAAAATTGGACTCCACAGGCAATTGAGTGTTATGAATTAAATCAAAACTGCAAAAATTGTTCAATATCTAAAGGTTGTTATGGTTTTGTTTGTCAAATGCCAAAAGTGATTGAGCATTTGTTAAAGACAATAGGTAAACCGAATTGTTCAAGCGATAACACTAAATATTAATTATATTGACCTTCGTACGATTCGCCAATACTATCAACTGCTTCAATACGAATATCGGTTATTAATTCAGAATAGGAAATTACAACAATTGTCGGGATGTGTCTTTCAAGCATTTGATAAAGCGGTAAGCGGATACGTGGTGAGCATAAAATGACAGGCTGTCTGCCGATGTTTTGGTGAACTCTCATAAGAGTTGATGCTGTCATTTCAATAAGTTCTTGAACTTGCATCGGATTTAACAGAAACATCATACCTAATTCTGTGCGTTGACAACTGTCATCCAATATTTTTTCCCACTCAGGAGAAAGGGTTAAAGTGTATAAAACTTTGTCACTTGCACAATTTGTTAAACAAATTTGTCTTCCCAATGCTGCTCGCAAGCGTTCTGACAAAATGTCAGGTTCTTTTGAAAACCTTGCATAGTCACACAAACGCTCAAAAATAAAGATGATATCTTTTATTGACACTTTTTCACGTATAAGGTTTACAAATATTTTTCTCAAGTCACTTGTTGAAATAATTGTAGGAACAAGGTCGTTAACAAGTGTTGGGTCTTGGCTTTTAACAAGCTCCATAAGCTTAAGCACATCGGTTTTTGTCATGACTTCATCAACATATTTTCTTACGCATTCTTGTATGTGAGTAACAATAACGTCAACCGAGTCAACGGCAGTTACGCCGGGGGTTTTGTTTCACTTCTTCAGGTTTCAACCAGTATGCTTGTGTTTGATATGTCGGGTCAAGCCCTTCAACAGCATCACTTGGAACAGGAGCGCCTGATTGGTTCCATTGGTCAGCAATTACCATAAATCTTTTGGGATATACCATGCCATTTGCAACACTGTTACCACGAATTGAGATTAAGTATTCGTTTGGGTTTAAAGCTGAAGAGTCCATAATGCGGATATTGGGGATGATGTAACCAAGTTCATCGGTAATTCTTTGTCTTAATGCCGCAATTTTTGCAAGCAACTGTCCTTCTTGGTCAGGGTCGGCTATCATAATAAGCCCTGAGCCAACTTGAAGAGAAAGCACATCAACACCCAAACGCTCATACATTTTGTTTGGATTAACCAAATCTTGCATGTTTTGACGAACCGCATCCAATTGCCCCAATTGTGATTGTACGTCTTGATTTACCAAAACTGAAAAACCTGATAGTGCAATAATTATTGTGAATATAACGAAAGGATACCAAGGTAATCCTGTGAAGAAGCTTGTAAGTGCAATAAACATCAAAAATAAACAAGTGAAAAACAAACTGTAGGGTTTTGAAAGAAACTGAGCTGAAAGTTCTTGCCCCAAACTTGAAGCAGCACCTGTTGAACGAGTCATAATTATACCTGAAGATACAGCCATTAAAAGTGAAGGAACCTGAGCTGCAAGACCGTCACCTATGGTTAAAATTGTGTATTTTTGTATCGCATCTGCAGGTTGTAAACCGACTTGCAAAACCCCAATAAGCAAGCCACCAACAATGTTAATGATAACAATAATGATACCTGCGATTGTATCCCCTTTTACAAACTTCATGGCACCATCCATTGAACCGTAAAGGCTTGATTCTCTATGAAGATCTTCTCTTCGTTTTACTGCTTCTTCAGGTGATATCAAACCGGCGTTGAAATCAGCATCGATGGTCATTTGTTTACCGGGCATCGCATCCAAGGCAAAACGTGCAGATACTTCGGCAATACGTTCAGAACCTTTTGTGATAACCATAAACTGGACGACTGTTATGATTAAGAAAATTACACCACCCACAATCAAGTTTCCGCCCGTAACGAAATGTCCGAATGCTTCAACAACTTCACCTGCATCACCATTTGCAAGGATACATCTGGTTGATGCAATACTTAATACAAGGCGAAACATTGTACCGATAAGAATGATTGAAGGAAATGTTGACAATTCTAGTGGTTTTGAAATATACAAAGATATCATAAGCAAGGTTATACCAAGCGTTATGTTGAAACTTATTGCAAAATTTATCATCCAAGTAGGAAGTTCAATAAGTAGGGATTAAAACCAAAAGCAGCACAAATATCGCAAGTGAAATTTCACTTATCGGATTTGGATTTCCGCCTTGTGCTTGAGATCCCAAATTTATCCTCCGTCCTCGGGTCTTGTTCGTTATTTTACATCTATTATTATTTTACTTCAATTTACTTTTTTTCAAAATTGTTACATAAATTGTTGACTTATTTATTTTGCATGCTATGATTGTAGTGGATGATAAGAAAGGTTTGACATGAAAATTGTAAAAGCTCAAAGTATTGCATATTCAGGATTTAGTAAAAAAGAAAAGAAAGATGATATTGGAAATTCGCAAAATGTTGTTGTGAATGATGCGCAACAACAAACAATAGTTCCGTTACGTTCAAATAATACAGGTGTTTTAACTTTTGGAGGAAAAGTTAAAACTCGCAATAAAATTATTGAGATTGCGTCAAAGTATATAAATACAAAGAGCGATTATAAAAAAGTTTAAGCACGTTAATGTTTGAAAAAGATAAAGCATTAAATGTATATAAAAAACTTAAAGATGATAAAAGTTTACAAGAAAAAGATAGGATCACTATTGCCAATTTGGTGTATTGTCAAAATTATAGCGAAATTTACAAAATGGCTGATGAAATAGAAAAATTACCGAATGATTTAAATTATGATAAAGACTATAAAAATGACAATAGGTTTGATAATAAGACAAAAGATGTGATAGATTTTGCAAAAAATGTTGTTAAAACTATGTCAGTGAAAAATCCAAGAGGTGAATTTATTATACACGATGCAGAAAATGAGCATAGAGAAGAAAAGGATTATAGTGAAAAAAAATCCAAGAGGTGAATTTATTATACACGATGCAGAAAATGAGCATAGAGAAGAAAAAGGGTTATAGTGAAAAAAATCCACAAGAACTTGCAAAATATCTTAAAAAAACACTTGCTTATGAACTTGCAATTTGCCAAATGCAAAATAAAGACTTTTTTAGGTTACTAAAGTCTACTTGTAAGAAAAATGTTGATAATCGTTTAAGTAAAACTGTAGATAAAGTTTGTGATATTTTGAGTAATAATAGAAAGAATATTCGGCTAACTCCATTTCCTTTATCCCTTGGAAATATTAATTCAAGAATATTAAACGAAGAAGAAGAAAAAAGAAGAAAAAACTTGTAATTTATTATGACGTTGAAAACTTGGCGGAAGCAAAAAGATCTAAAA
Organism: Candidatus Melainabacteria bacterium; assembly: GCA_022009935.1. Lineage (GTDB taxonomy): Bacteria > Cyanobacteriota > Vampirovibrionia > Gastranaerophilales > Gastranaerophilaceae > UMGS1477. The sequence goes on from CP091731.1 coordinate 1,070,956, forward strand.
GAAACGCGGTACCTTTTATAAAGCTAAATGCAATTGAACGTTTCAATGATGAGAAACAAAAAGAGAGTATTTAAGTTATTGGGATTTAAAGATGGAACAAGTTTCGAAAATTTAAGACTACTTATTCATAGTATTAATTGTGTTAATTCTCTAAATGGTATAGATGAATTAAATCAGGACATTAAACCGGATACTGTTTTAAGTACAAGTACTTATTCAAAAATAAAAAACAAATATATGCAGGTCAAGGCTTTATAATGTCAAATTGGGCACAAATTTTATATGGAAAAGCTAATCAGGATGAAATATTTTCAGGCTCTGCAAAATCAAGAAGACAAGTTGGCAAATGGCTTGATCCTCAAATAGATTTATCTCCAAGCACATTGGAAAGAAATAATGGTAACTGTAATGAAATAATGACAACAGATAATAAAGTTGCAGCTGTTTATATTAAAGAAGACATATATGACGATAAAACAAGATTTAATAAAAATAATGTTTTGGTTAGATCCTTGCTCGAATATGCAAAAAGAAATAATTTGCCTGTTGTTGTATTGTCACAATATTAATATTTTCTATAATAATCTTAAATAAAGTTTTAATAAGTTTATTTTTAGTGGTATAATTTAATTAAAGTAAATTTAGGAAAACGAGAAGAATTATGGAAAAAAAACGAAGAAAATTTAAGTATATTACGTCATTCGACTTCACACATAATGGCACAGGCAGTGAAAAATCTGTTTCCGGAGGCAAAACTTGCAATTTATCCTTCCATTGAAAACGGGTTTTATTATGATTTTGATTTGGAAAATCACACTTTTTGTGGAAGAAGATTTGGCAAAAATTGAAGACGAGATGAAAAAAATCGTCAAACAAAATTTATATTTTGAAAAGTATCAAATTGAAAATGTTGACGAGCAAATCCAAAAATTTAAAGATGAAGGCGAAATATACAAAGCCGAATTGTTAGAAGAGCACAAAAACGACAGCCCTACTTTATATTTGACAAAAGACAAGGACGGCAATGTTTTGTTTGATGATTTGTGTTCAGACCCGCATGTTCCCAACACTAGCTATATTAAGGCATTCAAGCTTTTGAACACAGCAGGTGCATACTGGAGAGGAAGCGAAAAGAACAAAATGCTTCAAAGGATTTATGGCACTTGTTTTTGGAACAAAGAAGATTTAGATAAATATATAGAGTTTTTGGAAGAAGCAAAAAAACGTGACCACAGAAAGCTTGGAGCGAAGCTTGACTTGTTTTCAATTCGTGATGAAATAGGTGGTGGTTTGGTGTTGTGGCATCCAAATTTGGCAGTTGTTCGTGAGGAAATCGAAAACTACTGGAGAAGTGAACATAGAAAAAAGAGGATATGTTATTGTCAACACACCTCACATTGCAAAGTCAAAATTGTGGGATATTTCAGGTCACAGCGACCACTATCGCGAAAACATGTATTTTATAAATGATGACGAGGGCAACGAGTTTGTTCTAAAACCAATGAATTGTCCTTTTCACATCATGATTTATCAGGCAAACAGGTATAGTTACCGTAATTTGCCACTTCGTATGGCAGAATTGGGAACAGTATACCGCAAAGAACGTTCAGGCGCTTTGGCCGGTTTGACTCGTGTTCGCGGCTTTACCCAAGATGATGCACACATTTTCTGCACACCTGAACAACTTGTTGAAGAAATCAACCAAATCATTGATTTTGTTGATTACACATTGAAATTGTTCAACATGAATTTTGAAGTTGAGCTTTCAACTCGTCCGGAGGATTATGTTGGCGAGCTTGAAAATTGGGAAAAAAGCTGAAAAAGGTTTAAAAGAAGCCTTGGAACAACGTGGACTTAAATATGAGATAAATGAAGGCGACGGTGCTTTTTATGAACCTAAAATTGACTTTAAACTTAAAGATGCAATAGGAAGAACTTGGCAGGGTGCAACCATTCAGTTGGATTTCAATTTGCCCGAAAGATTTAACTTGAAATATGTTGATGCTGACGGGCAAATGAAAACACCTGTTATGCTCCACCGTGTTATTTTTGGTTCGATGGAACGATTTATGGGCGTGCTTATTGAACACTATGCAGGTGCTTTCCCGACTTGGCTTGCTCCTAATCAAGTTGTTATTGTGCCAATTGCCGATAGACATCAAGATTATGGCAAGAAAATACTCGATGAGCTGAAAAATCAAGGCATACGCGCATATATGGATGATAGAAGCGAATCTATGGGCTACAAAATTCGCGAAGCTTTGCAAGACAAAAAAAACTCCTTATGTGATTGTTGTTGGTGATAATGAAGTTAAAGAAAATAAAATTTCGCTTCGCAAACGCAAAGTTGGTGATGTCGGTACTTTTGAACTTTCTCAATTTATCAACAATATTAATGAAGAAATAAAGAATAAATCATGATTGAAAAAGCAACTATTCGTCATAAGTTATATTTGATGTTGATGGCACTATGATTAACCCCCACGAGGGGTTGGTTGAGTGTGTCAAAGCAACGATTAAAAAACTTAATTATAAAATGTTAGATGAGGAAGTGTTAAATAGCTTCATTGGCTCACCAATACAAAATTCGTTTCAAAAATATTATAACTTAAGCGATGATGAGGCAAAAAGGCTCGTGACATTTTTCGTGGGTTTTATCAAAAGACGAATATCTTTTTAAAGCCTATGTCTACAATGGAATTGTTGATTTGCTTAAATATTTAAAAGAAAATAGTATAAAAACCGGCATTGCGACGTATAAACGAGAAGATTATGCTATAAAACTTCTTGAACATTTTGATTTAGCTAAATATTGCAATTCAATTTGCGGGTCTGATTTTGAAAATAAGCTATCAAAAACTGATATTATAAAAATTGCATGAAAAACTTAGACATTGATAACTCAATGACACTGTTATGATTGGAGATACGGCTTTTGACGGTTTTGCGGCAAATGAACTTGGTATGAATTTTATCTGTTGCACCTATGGTTTCGGGTTTAAAACCCAAGATGAAATAGATAAATATAATAATGTTTTTGTGGCAAACGATGCTTGTGAATTATTAAAGTTTTTTTGCTAAACTTTTATTTATAGGAAAAATAAGGTTAATTATATGGAAATAAAAGTACATAAAGTGTCAAAAGGATTAATGGGGAAATTGAGATACCCTCTGACAAGTCGATTTCTCATCGTGCTATTTTGTTCAGTTTGCTTATGAAAGAGGGAGAATATTATATAAAAAACTTCTCACTTGGTGAAGATTGTTTGTCTTCAATGAAAGCTGTTCAAGCGTTTGGAGTTGGTGTTGAGTTTGTTCAAAATAACGATTTAAAAGTTACCGTTCCAAAAGAACTTAAAGTGCCAAAAGAACCGATAGATTGTGGCAATTCTGGAACCACAATGCGCCTTCTTTGTGGTATTCTTGCTTCAAAAGGGATTGAAGCCGTTTTAGTGGGTGATGAAAGTTTAAGCAAACGCCCGATGAAACGTGTCATTGAACCTCTAAAAACAATGGGGGCTAACATTGAGTCGTTGAATAATGATAATAAGGCTCCTATAATAATAAAACCTGCAAAAAAAATAAGAGGTATTGATTATTGTTCAAAACTTGCATCTGCTCAAGTTAAATCTTGCGTTTTGCTTTGTGGCATGCAAATTGATGATGAAAATGAAATAACAAGCTTTGTAGAACCAAGTTTATCGCGTGACCACAGTGAAAGGCTTATAAAGTATTTAGGTGGTGATATAAAAATCGAGGGGAATAAAGTGTCTGTAAAAGGTGCTCAAAAATTGACTCCAAAAGATATTGTTATTCCGGGGGATATATCATCAGCTTCATTTTTTATAGCTGCAGCTTTAATCGTTCCAAATTCTAATATAACAATAACAAATGTAAACTTAAATTCCACACGAAAAGGTTTCATTGATGTGCTTTTTGCGTATGGGGTAGGTATTAAAATAATCAATGAGCGTGTTTTGGCAAATGAGGAAGTTGGAGACGTTGTTGTTAAAACTTCAAATTTGAAGGGCACAACCGTTTGTGGTGACGAAATCCCAAAACTTATTGATGAAATACCAATATTGGCTGCTATTGCTTTATTTGCACAGGGTAAAACTGTAATTAAAGATGCAGGTGATTTAAAAAATAAGGAAACAGACAGAATTTTGGCAACGTATAAAAATTTGAGTCAAATGGGTGGAAAAATAACACCAACAGATGACGGTTTTATTATTGAAGGTGGTCAAAAAGACTTGAAAGGCGGTGTTTCACTTGAATGTTACCATGACCATAGAATTGCAATGAGTTCTTATGTTTGCGGGTTAATGTGCCAAAATGAAATAACAATAAACGAGTTTGAATGGGTGAACATTTCTTTTCCAACTTTTTAAAACTTTTTCAGATATTAAAGAATGAAAGTATAATGAAATAATATGGCTAGTAATTTTTTTGATGAAAGACCAAATAATTTGTGCAAAATGTGCGGAATGTGTTGCAAAGTTGCTACGTCGGGAGTAAGCTATGCTCAAATGCAACTTGAAGCAAAAAAGGTTTTCAAAGTTCAATTGATTTTTTTGACTATTTTTCGCAAATATGAAAGTTACGAAGAGGCTTATAAAGTTAATCCAACACATGTGGAAAATGTTAAAAGAGCTATGCAGGAAGTCTATGGCGAAAACTTTGTGCCTGAATTCTATTACTGTATTTATTTGAACGAGGATAATAGTTGTAAAATATATCAAAATCGTTATGAAGTGTGCAAACGTGCTCCAGCAAGCCCTTGGATGCTTATGGCTCCTGAGTGTGGCTATAATGATTGGCTCAAAGAGCAAAGAGCTAAACATATGAAATATGTTATTGATTTAAAAGAAATTGTTGCAATTTTGAAAGATTACCCTCTTGATTATTTTGTTGAGGCTAAAGGAAAAACAGCAGGCCAATTGATTGAAGAATATCAAAAAATTATTGACTCATATAAAAGATATGGGTCTGACAATTGGTAAATTTTGTAAAAGATTTCGAAAAAATAAGCAATTTATTTTTTGTTTGCTTTTTATTTATAGTGAATATAATTTTTTTGTTCTTAAAAGGTAAAGTTGTGAAATGTTTTTTAAATGTAGGTTATAACAAAATTGCACCGGTTGTTTTTGGCAATAATAATAAAAAACAAGTTGAAAAAGATGACAAATTACAAGAAAACGGTTTTCAAACAAATCCGCTTGGGCTTAAAGAAGCGCAAGCATTGAAAGCGCAAATACCCGTTAATAAAACATTTGAAAAAGGGTTTATTGATTTAGGTAAAATAAAAACAACTTTTGACAGGGATTTGTATTGTTACCAATTGGCAAATGGGCAAAAAGTTTTTATTATGCCCAAAAAAAGGAATGACTATTGTTAAAACCTACATAAAAGCCGGTTCAATGAATGAAAGTGACAAACAAAGAGGTATTTCGCATTTTGTTGAACATAATTTATTCAACGGGAGTAAAAATATAAAACCGGGGGGTATTTTTCAATAAAGTGTCAGAAATGGGTGGAAACACAAACGCTTCAACAAACTTTGCACAAACAGACTATTATATTCAATCACAGCTTCTAAAAGACGATGATTTAAGCAAAACATTGGAGCTTCACAGCGATATGCTTCAAAATCCTCTGTTTGATTATGAACAAATGATTAAAGAGCGTGATCCTGTCACATCTGAAATTGCCATGGTTGAAGATGACCCTGTAAACATGTCAATAAACGAATGCATTAAAATCTCTATCAAATTAAAACAAGTTCAAAAGACCTTGTAGCAGGCACTATCGAAAATATTAACAATATTACCAAAGAAGATTTGACTTCATATTTTGAACAAAATTACTCGCCAAACAATATGGTGACAGTAATCACAGGCGATGTTAAACCGAATGAAACAATAGAACTTGTTGCTTCAAAATTTAAGAAAAAAAATCCGGTTAATCAAAAACCTCAAAACCACGAAAATTTAAGCCCGATAAACAATTCTGTAAGAACTGATTTATACACAAAAAATTCAAAATCAGCAATTGTAAGTTTAGGTTTTGCAGGACCTCAAAATAATGACACCAAGGGTAAAATTGCTCTTGAAATACTTTTGTCAGCTTTAAATTCACCAAATTCTATGATAAACAAAACCATAGATGAAAAACAACTTAATGTTAATTTTTATCTTTCAACAGAAAAAGTAGGCAATAAACCTGATGACAGAAGGGCTATTCTTGGCAGTTTTAAGGTTAAAGATAAACATGTTGATGAGGTTTTGGAGATTGTCAATCAGGAAATTAAAAATATTCAACAACATGGAATTGATGAGGAAAAACTTAAAGCCATAAAAGAAAAAATTGTTATATGAAAATGTGGAAACATCCGAAAGTTCTGAAGCCTTGAACAGCTGTGTTGGCTATTGCGCTCTTGATGGTGATTTAGACTATATCACAAAATATAATTCAATAATAAATGAGCTTACGGTTGAGGATATTAAAAAAGCGGCAAATGAATATTTAAATCTCGAAAAGCCTCTTTGAACGTGATGCACCCGATTGAAAACAAAACAGAATTTTTAAATAAAAATAAAAATATTACGTTTGGTGACAATTTTGTTGACAAAAAAGTTTATGATGAAAGCTTAGTTCAAGAAAAGACGTTGAAAAACAATATGTGTTTGGTTGTGAACCCGACTGAAGTTAATAATTTCAGTTTAAAAATGAATTTTGCCAAAAAAGATTATATAAAAGGCAACCCTGCTTCAAGTTTGGTTTTGTATGAAATGTTAAACCGTGGCAGCGAGTTTAAAAATAACAACATGATAAAAAGAATATGAAGAAAAAAATAACGTTCAAATTCAACTTTATTGTGACAATAGCAACATCGGAGCAATTGCATACGGTGAAGTCAAAAATATAGAAAAATCTGTAGATTTGATAAATGAAGTTTTGCTTCATCCAAGGTTTGATGAAAAAGATTTTGAAACAGCCAGAAAACAAATTGTAGATGGTTTAAAATCAAGCAATCAAACACTTCTTTTAGAAGAAAAACTTTTTCCAAATTTGCCATTTATGAAATCAAAAGCAAAACTTTTGAAAGATTTGGAAACATTGACACTTGAGGATGTGAAAGAAGCATATTCTCAACTTATGAATGATAAATCTGCTGTCACATCTTTGAGTATTCCTAAAAATAAAGAGTTTGAAAAAAATCTGAAACTTGTTGAGCAAAAGTTGTCCTCTGAAAGTTATGGATGGATTGAGGATTTTAAAGTTAACAAAATTAAAACCTATCAAGCAAATGAAAAAAATGAAGTAATATTTAACCATGTTGAAAACAAACAAGCTAAAGTTGAACGTGCATACAAGTTTCAAGCTCCAAAAGACATTGAGAGCAAAACAGCCTATGTTTTAATGAATATGATATTAGGCGGCTCAACAACTTCAAGATTGTTTATGAACCTAAGAGAAAAAGAAAAGCTTGCATATCGCGTTAATTCTTCTCTGAACTATACAGGTGACACAGGTGTTGTACTTTTAAGAATTGGCACTACAACCGATGATGAAAATGACAAGACAAATGATTATAACAATGTTTTGAAATCCTTAAGTGGGTTTGAAAAACATATAAACGATATGAAAACGAATTATGTTTCTGAAAAAGAACTTGAAGAAGCAAAAAAATCCTTAAAACTAAAATACTCAACCAAAATGAAGCAACCCTTGTGCAAACAATAGATTTGCTTGAAGGTAAAAGCTCTGATGAGGGTATATTTAAAACGAACAAAATATTAAAATGTATTGACAAAATAACGGTTGAAGACATAAAAAAAGCCGCAAATGAAGTTTTCTCCGGTAAACCGATTACTTCAATCACTGCAAGTCAAAACACAATAAATTCTCTTGTTGAAGTTGATGACAAAGTGTTTGATGAAGTTATTGCAAGACGGTAGTGATTAATAAAATATTTTATCTTGTACTTCTGTAATAGCCTTTAACTTCCGTACCGTCGGCTCTTGTATAAGCTTGAACATAAATCATACCACCGCTTTGAATGGCTTGGTTTGCTTGAACTTGACTTGGTATGCCAATGGTTTTTAGTTGAAAGTCAATTGCCTTTTCGTTTTTCAAATATTCATCCGTTGTCATTTTGTCTATTTGTTCGCGAGTGTAAAACAAGCCTTCATTAGATTGTTCATTCAATAATTCTTGGTACATATTGTTAATTTGAATTACATAATTAGCTTGTTCACTTGACTGCTCATATGTTATACCACCATACAAAACTTTATTAAAATTGTTACTCAAGTCTACATTGTTATTGCTGAAGTTACTGTTATCATTTGAACTATTTTCTAAAGTACCTATAAAAGAATTAAGCTCATTTACTCTATTATTCCAACCTTGTAAAAAATTTTTTTGAGATGGTTTTGCTTTAACAAATTCTTTATATTTTGCACGTCTTAATTCTATAAATTTATCTGTATTACCATTAGATTTTTGTAAAAATGTCTTGGCTCTTGATACTCCCATATTGACAGCAGTATCAAACATAATAGCAGCTAATTTTGGATTTTTATTTTATCAGCTCCAACTGCTTTATAATAATTGTTATAATATATTTAAAACAAATTATTCAATTATTATTAGGTAATATGATCTAAGTTCAATAGCTCTATTTTTTAAAACTTCTCTTTTGAAACCATTTACTACGTTCAAATACATTGTACCTTGGATTTTTTCAAGTTGATTAATCATTTTGTAATTACTTATTTTATATTCCAACCATTTTTTTTGAGATTGTTCAACAAATTTCTTCTCAATCAAGTTATTATTTAAAAGCAAACGGTAATAATTATTTATTTGATTTTCCCATTCGGTCATAGCTTTTTGAGTACATAATGTCATTTGGTATGTAGAAGAAGTTTTATTAATACAATCAGTTTCTTTTTTATCTATGTCACTAAATTCATCAGCAATACAAAAATTAAAATTAATTAAACAAAATAAAAAAGTCCAAACAATTTTTTTCATAAATTTATTTTACCTTAAAAATTTTACTTTTCCATTATAAACTCTTCCAAACATTTTCTAAATTTGTAAAAATCTATAAGTAAAATGCCAGAATTATTAAAATATTAATTTTTTGTTTATTTTTTTAATTTTTATAAAAAAAGTGATATAAAAATAATAGAGAAAGAAATTAAAGACATAATTATAAAAGGAGACATAAAATTATGGCAAAAACAATAGGTATCGATTTAGGGACTACAAATTCGGTAGTCGCAGTTATGGAAGGTGGTAAACCGACTGTAATTGCAAACGCTGAAGGTTCTAGAACTACACCTTCAATAGTTGGTTTTTCAAAAACAGGTGAAAGACTGGTTGGTCAACTTGCAAAACGTCAAGCTATTTTAAACCCTGATAAAACAGTTATTTCAATAAAACGTGAAATGGGTAACGATTACAAAGTAAATATTGACGGTAAAAATTATTCACCACAAGAAATATCAGCAATGATATTGAGAAAACTGGCAGATGATGCTTCTTCATATTTAGGTGAAAAGGTTACATCAGCGGTTATTACAGTTCCAGCATATTTTAACGATGCACAAAGACAAGCAACAAAAGATGCCGGTAAAATCGCAGGCTTGGATGTTCTTCGTATCGTGAACGAACCAACAGCAGCTGCTTTGGCTTATGGACTTGAAAAGATAAACCTGAAAAAGTTCTTGTATTTGACTTAGGTGGTGGTACTTTTGATGTATCTGTTTTGGAAATAGGCGATGGTGTTCACGAAGTGTTGTCAACATCTGGTGATACAAGACTTGGTGGTGATGATTTTGATGAAAAAAATTATTAACTATTTAGCTGACGAGTTCAAAAACAAGAAGGCATTGATTTACGTAATGACAAGCAAGCTATGCAACGTTTAAAAGAAGCTGCTGAAAAAGCAAAATGCGAATTGTCTTCAGTTGTTGAAACAACAGTAAATTTGCCTTTCATTACAGCTGATGCAAACGGTCCAAAACACTTGGATGTCACATTGACTCGTGCTAAATTTGAAGAATTATCACACGATTTGCTTGAAAGATGTAAAAAACCTGTTGAGCAAGCTTTGAAAGATGCAGGTCTATCAAAAGGCGACATTGATGAAGTTGTCTTAGTTGGTGGTTCTACACGTATCCCTGCTGTTCAAGCATTGGTTAAAGAATACACAGGAAAAGATCCTAACCAATCTGTTAACCCTGATGAAGTAGTTGCTGTTGGTGCAGCTATTCAAGCCGGTGTTTTAGCCGGTGAAGTTAAAGACATTGTACTTCTTGACGTTACACCTTTGACTTTGGGTATTGAAACATTAGGTGGTGTTATGACTTCATTGGTTCCAAGAAACACAACAATCCCTGTTTCAAAATCGCAAGTATTTTCAACAGCCGATAATAACCAAACAGCAGTTGATATCCATAGTGCTTCAAGGTGAAAGACCAATGGCTAAGGATAATAAATCTTTAGGTATGTTCCGTTTGGATGGTATTCCACCGGCAATGAGAGGTGTACCTCAAATCGAAGTTACTTTTGATATTGATGCTAACGGTATAGTTAATGTTTCAGCAAAAGATAAGGCTACAAACAAAGAGCAAAAAATTACAATCACAAACTCTTCAAACTTAAGCGAAGCAGATATTGACAAAATGGTTAAAGAAGCTGAATTGAACGCTCAAGAAGATAAGGCTAAAAAAGAAGAAGCTGAAATCAAAAACAATGCAAACAGCATTATTACTAGTGTTGACCGTTTGATTAAAGATTTTGAAGGCAAAATCTCTGATGATGACAAGAAAAAACTTGAAGATGAGAAAAAAGCTGTTGAAGAAGCTTTGAATACAAACAAACCTGCTGATGAAATTAAAAATTGTCAGAACAACTTCAACAAACAATGTTTGCAATATCTCAAGCCGCATATCAAAGTGTTCAAAACGAAGGACAATCTGATAATGCCCAAGAAGCAAACAGCGATAACTCTTCAGGTGAACAAACATCATCTCAAGGAAACGACAACAACGATGATGTTATCGATGCAGAATATACAAAAGAGTAAAACCTGTAAAAGGCAAAACTTATAAAGAGAAAAAGACTGAAACTAAATTGTTTCAGTCTTTTCTTTTTGTAGTATTGGCATATATTAAACAAAAAATTAATCAACGTTGGTTAATTAAATCTAAAATTGAACGCGCGATAGCGCGTCATATAAACCTAAAACAAAAAATATTTCGTAAAAAGCGATAATTGGACTTCAACGCTATAACCAAACTAAAGTCAATCCGCGTTGGTGAAAGAAATCAAAAATTGAACGCACGCTGTCTTGGATTACGTCGGGTTCGGAACTATGCAACTTCGTTTCATAATTTTTTCACAAAATTATTCCACTCCGTTCAGTTCCTCACAATCAGGCAAGGCCAACGACGAATCCGCAGTCCGTCATATAAACCTAAAACAAAAATATTTAGCAAAAAGCATTAATTGGACTTGATTAATAAAATTAGTAAAATCAATCCACGTTGGTGAAAGAAATCAAAATTTGAACGCACGAAGTCCGTCATATAAAACACGCTGGTTGGGGCGAAACTAGGTTTTTATATAACGGGCTATCGCGCGTTCAATACATTGACTTCATTCCTCAATGAGGATTGATCTTTGGTTGTTTATTGGCATTGAAGTCCAATTATATCTTTTCTTCATGATTGTTTTGCCAGAATAGGTATATGCAAAGGGGCTAAAGCCCCCTTGCAACCCTGTGGAACTGTACAATTGTTTATCTGATAATAGCAACAAATGCAACCCATACGCCGATTGGAACAAGCAGTGCTTAATGAAACAGTGTCAAGCGGCCGTCTGTTTGAGTGCATAGCACGAGTTAAGGCCGCTCAGGTTGAATTTAGCACAGCTGTGACAATCAAAGGGGTTGCGGTTTTGGTTACTTTTGGCTCCAAAAGTAACCCCGTCCGGAGGACTTAAATATATAATTAACATTTTGTAGGAATACAAACAAAATAATTAAAAGCATTAATTGGACTTCAACGCTATAAACAAACAAAAGTCAATCCGCGTTGGTGAAAGAAATCAAAAATTGAACGCACGAAGTCCGTCATATAAACCTAAAACAAAAAATATTTAGCAAAAAGCATTAATTGGACTTGATTAATAAAATTAGTAAAATCAATCCGCGTTGGTGGATGAAATCAAAATTTGAACGCACGAAGTCCGTCATATAAAACACGCTGGTTGGGGCGAAACTAGGTGTGAAAACTCTTTATGTTTTAACTTTACACCTAAAAATAAAAATCTTACAAAAGAGTTTATTTGTAATTTGTAAATAAACTTTTTTCATATATAATGTAAAAAATATTTATTGTATTTTGCAAAAGTTTGAGTATAATCAATTTATGGAAAAAAATAAAACAAAATTATTTATAATATCTGGTATCAGGTGTAGGAAAAGGAACACTTTTAAAATCATTTTTGGACAAACACAGTGAAAATGTTCGCTTATCTATATCATTTACTACACGCTCAGCTCGAGAGGGTGAAGTTGATGGGGTTAATTATTTTTTACAGATGAAGAAAAAATTTAAATCGGCTATTGAAAACAACGAGTTTCTTGAATGGGCAAAATATTCTGATAATTATTATGGAACAAAGGAAGCTTATGTTTATAAAAATTATCAGAAGGTTATAATTTAATCCTTGAAATTGATACTCAAGGTGCATTTCAGGTGAAAAAATAAAATAAAAGATGCAAGCTTGATTTTTATCATGCCCCCATCAATAGATGAACTTGAAAAACGCTTAAGAGGTCGAAATACTGAAACTGAAGAAGCTATAAAAAACGTATGGATTTTGTTAAATGTGAAATTGAAAACTCAAAAGATTTTGACTATGTTATCATTAACGACAATCTTGAACGAGCTTTAGATGAGCTTACTTCTGTTTTTAAAAAAAGAAGCTCAAATATAAAAATTAGTTAATAATATAAAAAAAGGAAATAAAAATGAATTTGTTAGAAAAGAAAATGGTTGAAACGTTAATTGATTTAAAAGAAAATCACCATGTTGTCGGCATAAAAGCAGAATTTGAAGCAGAAGGAACCCGTTTGGAAGAAGCCTTAAGACTAAAAGAAGTGGTGACAAGAGCCGGACTTGATTTGGCGATAAAAGTTGGGGGCTGTGAAGCTATTAAAGATATGTATGATGCAAGAACTATTGGTGTCAACACTATTATTGCTCCTATGATTGAAACGGCTTATGCAATGAAAAAATATGTTATGGCTACCAAATTTGTTTTTCCTGAAGAAGAACGTAAAGAAATAAAATTTTTGATAAACACAGAAACTATAACCGGTTTTAACAACATTGATGAAATGATACAGTCAGAATATTTTGATGAAATAAGCGGTATTGTTTTGGGTCGTGTTGATATGACAGGGTCTATGGGGTTGACTCGTGAAGATATTAATTCTGATGAAATTTTTAATTTGGCTAATGTTTTGGCAACAAAAATGCAAAAATTGAACAAAGATTTTGTAATAGGTGGTGGTGTTTCAGCACATTCTTTGCCGTTTTTCAAAAAATTACCACAAAACTCACTAAGTCGCTTTGAAACAAGAAAAATTATTTTTGATGCCAAAAAAGCACTTAACGATAAAAATGCTGACAAAGGAATTTTAAAAGCTGTTGGGTTTGAGTTAATGTGGCTAAAGAATAAACGTGAATTTTATAAAATGATATTTGATGAAGATGCACAAAGACTAAACATGCTTGAAGCTCGCTATAAAAAAGCTTATTGATGAAGCTATGATGCAAACAAATTGTGTTTAATAAGGAAAGTCCGGGTCAGAAACAAATGTCAAAAATAAAATTAAGTGATTTTCTTGCAAAGTATTTAAAAGAGCGTTACAACGTTACACATTTTTTTATGGTATCAGGTGGCGGAGCGATGCATTTGAATGATAGTCTTGGTCGTTATATAAATTACACAGCCAATCACCATGAGCAAGCTTGCGCTATAGCTGCTGAAGGGTATAGTCGCTTAAAAGGTGACACTTTAAAGCGTTGTCAATGTGACAACAAATCCTGGAGGACTTAATACATTAAACGGAGTTTTTTGGACAATGGAATGGATTCTGTTCCTGTCTTGTATATTTCAGGTCAAGTGAAAATCCCAACAACCATGCAACATTACCCAAATTTAAACATGCGCCAGCTTGGAGACCAAGAAGTTGACATTATTTCTGTTGTAAAACCACTTACGAAATATGCCAAAATGGTGACTGATAAAAATAAAATAAAATATTATATTGATAAAGCAATACATGAGGCAACAACCGGACGTTTTGATCTGTGTGGTTGGATATTCCAATTGACATCCAAGCTTCAATTATTGAAGAAGATGAACTTGTTGAATTTAAACCTCAAAATGAAAAACAAGAAGCAGTATGCCAAAATGATGAACTAGAACAAGCATTAAATAAACTTGCTATGGCTAAAAAGCCTCTTCTTGTTTGCGGACATGGAATTCGTCTTGCAAACCAAATTGACAATTTTTATAAACTTATTGAAAAATTGAATGTACCTGTTGTTACTACATTTAATGGTTTTGATATTATGGAAGATGATAACCCATTTTATATAGGTAGAATTGGAACAGTCGGTCAACGTGCCGGAAATTTTGCTCTTCAAAATGCAGATTGCGTTTTATTTCTTGGAACTCGAAACAATATACGACAAGCTAGTTATAATTATGAAAATTTTGCTAAAAATGCTTTTAAAATTGCTGTTGATATAGATAAAAACGAATTATATAAACCAACAGTTGATATTGATTTGAGAATAAATGCTGATTTAAAAAACTTTATTCCACAAATGCTGGAAAAATTAAATGATAATAATTTTAAAGTAAATTATTCTGCCAAATGGCTTGAATTTGCACAAAACCTAAAAAACAAGTATAGTTTTGATAAAACAAATGAATATCAACAAAACGAAAACGAAGCCCCTAAACCCTTATTATTTTATCCGTCAGCTTACAAACGAGCTTGATGAAAGCGATATAGTAATAATGGCAAATGGCTCAGCTTGTGTTTGCACTTATCAAGTTGCAAAAGTTAAAAAAGGGCAACGATATATTTTAAATTCCGGCAATGCTTCAATGGGATATGACTTACCGTGTGCAATTGGTGCAGCAGTCAAGAATTTTGAAACAAAGGAGAACAAAAACGACGCATTGTTTGTATTGCAGGCGACGGTTCAATAATGATGAATTTGCAAGAACTTGAAACGATAAAATATAATAATTTGCCAATAAAACTTTTTGTGTTAAATAATAGTGGCTATTCTTCAATTCGCCAAACACAAAGAAACTTTTTCCAAGGTCACATGACAGGAAGCGGAAACGAATCCGGTGTCTCCGTTCCTGACTTTTATAATATTGCAAAAGGATTTAATTTAAATGCAGTAAAAATAGATAAAGCTAAAAATTTAAATGCACAAATAAAAGACGTGCTTGAAATTGATGGTTTTGTCTTGTGTGAAGCAATGCTTCAACAAGAATATTCTTTTTCCCCAAAATTATCTAGTCGTAAGCTTGATGATGGAACAATGGTTTCGCCAAGCTTAGAAGATATGTTTCCTTTTATTTCAAGAGAAGAATATCAAGAAAACATATTCAAAATATAACAAAATATTAATTTCTTGAAGCCAATGCTTTTAAAGAACTTAACATTTCCAAAGCAAAAAACTTTGTGTTTCATATTTTGTGAGTTATTTATTTCAAATATACGAATAATTCTGTTTATTTCATTTAATGATTTGAAATCATTTGCACGGTATACGTTTTCAACAGGTTCAACTTTTATTCCTAATGATACTTCAATTTGATGTTCTTGCATAAATTTAAATCCTCTTATAAACTTTATCTTTCTATGTATATATAAAGTATATTTAAATAAAAAAATTGACTTTTTATGCGTGTAGTGTTAAGTTTTGTAAAGATAAGAATATTAAAAGTTCACATAACCTAATATTTTTAAAATAATAGATGTATAATAAAAATAAGGTTTTAAATTGTAAAAGAGGATAGAAATAAAAGATGAATATTAATTATGAAACATTTTTTATACCGTTGGTTTTGACGACAATGGCCGGACTTTCGACTGTTTTAGGCGGAATGTTAACGTTTTTTGTAAAAAAAGGGAACTTAAAAGCATTGTCAGTTGGGCTTGCCTTTTCAGCCGGCGTAATGATATTTTTGTCGTTGTCTGAAATATTATCAGAATCACGTGAATTTTTGCTTCAAACATTTAACACAAAAGCACAGCTTATAACAATGTTATCGTTTTTGTTGGGATGTTTGACGGCATTTTTGATTGATTATTTTATCCCTGAACACAGAGAAGATGAGTTTTTGTCGGCTTCTGAGAATGATAACGAGGAAAAAATATATAAACAAAAAGTTGTATCAAAAAAGATTAAACGTGCAGGTTTGCTTGCAGCACTCGCTATTTTTATTCACAATGTGCCTGAGGGTATTGCAACGTTTTTTGTATCCTCTCAAACAATAAAATGGGTATTCCTATTGCCTTTGCAATTGCAATTCACAATATACCCGAAGGTATTGCTGTTGCTTTGCCAATTTATCAAGCTACAGGGAAAAAACGCCTTGCCATTTGGTATTCATTTTTGTCAGGTATGGCTGAGCCTTTGGGGGCTGTTTTGGCATTTGTGGTTTTGAGTCAATTTATAACAAACGATTTTATTGGTGTTTTATTTGGCATGGTGGCAGGAATTATGGTTTATATTTCTCTTGACACACTTCTTCCACTTGCAAGAGAATATGGAGAAGATCACCTTGTTTTAATTGGTATAATTTCCGGCATGTTCTTTGTTGCCTTTGGAATGCTTTTGATTTAAATAGTTGTCTTTTAAGTTTTTTTCAAATGTATTAACTTTTTTATTAAGTAATTCTATTCTATCGTATAAAACAATAGAAATATTTTCAATCGAGTGATCTTCAAAAGTTTCACTTTCTCGCAGAATCAAGTAAAACTTTTGTTAAACTTTCAATAATAATTATTTCTTTTTTACATCTTGGAACGGTTTTTTAATTTTTGATACCTTAATTTTGTTCATTTTTTATCCTTTTTTTTGCATATCTTTATAACAAATCTCATTATGTTCTAATTTGGATAATATTTCAATTACAAAACGACTATAATTTTCTTACAAATTTGTTGTATTTTTATCGTAATTAATTTACAATAAACTTATAAAAAATAAAATTACCTAAAAATCAGTTATAAAAGGGTAAAAAACAAAAAGAAAATATTATAATATAGGTATATGTTAAAAAATCAATTTAAAATTATTTTTTTAATATTCTTATCGTTTATTATTGCTTTTAACATTCATTTAAATGCAAATGCAATAAAAATCGGGCTATATGAAAATGTTAGAAAGACATCACTTGCATCAAGTGGTGAAGCCTATTTAATTAACGGAAAAACAGGCGAAAGACTTTTTACATTTAATAAAATGAAGTATTATGATTTTAAAACATATCGTGATAATATAGCGATTGTGATAAACGGTCAAACTTATAACACAAAAACAAAAAATGTAGTCATAACATCAAAAAATCCAAACGACTTTTTATGTGCAAAAAACCGCTGGTATCGTGGAAATATGATGATAAAGCTTGTTAATGGTACCTTAACTGTCATAAATGATTTGAGTTTGGAAGACTATTTAAAAGGTGTTGTGCCGTCTGAAATGCCATCAGGTTGGAATATTGAAGCACAAAAGCTCAAGCAATAGCCGCAAGAAGCTATGCTATTGCAAATTTAGGCAAACGAGCTTCTTATGGATATGATTTAAAAGACACACCCGAAGACCAAGCTTATGGTGGTGCTTCAAGTGAAACAAAAAAACAAATAATGCTGTTGAGCAAACAAAAGGTATTGTTTTAACCTACAATAAAAAAGTAATCCCTGCATTTTATTGTGCTTCAGCAGGGGGACAAACAAAAGCTTCCGGTGATGTTTGGTATCAAGATTTACCATTTTTAAAATCTGTACCTTCATTTGATGAGCATATTTCAAAAAATGGACACGGGGTCGGAATGTCTCAACATGGTGCCAACAACCTTGCTAAAATGGGATATAACGCATATCAAATCTTAAATTACTTTTATTCAAACACTCATTTTGGAAAGCTTGATTCTTCATGGAAAATTTAAAAGTATTAAATAATATTGACATAATTGTTGAAACATTAAAAAATAACCCGACAAAAAGAAGTGAATTTGTCGAGTTTATGGAACATATTCAAGACCCTTTTATAGTATTAATTGCTTGTATATTAAGTTTAAGAACCAATGATAAAACAACAATTGGTGCAACAAAAGAATGCTTGAACTTGGGAAAAAACCATGCGATTTTGCAATCCTTGATGTTGAAACTTTAAGTCAAGCTATTTATCCCGTTGGATTTTACAAAAATAAGGCAAGCCAAATTATCGAACTATCAAAAGAACTTGTTAACAAGTATAATTCAATTGTTCCTAACACGATTGAAGAATTGGTGAAATTTAAAGGAGTTGGACGAAAAACGGCAAATTTAACACTGGCTAAAGGATATAATATTCCTGCAATATGTGTTGATGTTCATGTTCATAGAATTTCAAACAGGTTAGGTATTTTAGAGTCTAAAACTCCGGATGAAACAGAAATGATTTTACGAAAAATATTACCTCAAAAATATTGGCTTGATATAAATACAATACTTGTAACTCATGGTCAAAACATTTGCAAACCTCAAAAACCAAACTGCAAAATTTGTCCTTTATTTAACCTTTGTGCAAAAAGAATTTGAATTTTATTTCAACATTTAAAATTTAATAAAGATTTATAAAAAGACAGGGATTGGCTTCTGATTATGCAAGTTCCTTTCTTTTTACAATTTATTTGTATGTTTATTATTACATTTTTTACTTTTTTATATTTCTATATTTTTTTTAGTATATATTATTATGGTATAATAAATTGAACTACAAAATGGCAATAGGACACAATCTAACTTATGTTAATGCGAAAGGGGTCTAATGATTGAACAAACTATAAGCACTAAAATAAAGCCAAATGAAAAACAACAAGAGTGCATAAAAGAAATCAACGGTAAAATAATGGTGCTTGCAGGCCTGGAACCGGCAAAACTTTTACTTTGATAAATCGGATTAAAAATATGTTGTTGTCAAAAATTAAACCTGACACAATTCTTTGTTTGACTTTTTCAGATGCCGCTGCAAATGAAATGCGACAAAGACTTATTAAAGAACTTTCAGTTGTCGCCACTAAAGTTGACATTTTCACCTATCATTCGTTTTGTAACTATATAATAAAAACTTACCCAAACCAATTTGAATTTAATGAAAATGTGAAGCTTATTAACCAGACTGTTTCACTTGAACTTATGAAAAGAACTATTGATGAAATTCAGCCTCAGAGTTTTGTTTCACAAAGAAGTGATAAATATTTTTATGCTAAGGATTTTATTTCACACGTTGCGAAATTAAAATCACTTAGAATTTCAAAAGATGACTATTTAAACTGTTTAAACACCAATCCAAATTTTAGACCCGGATTAAATGATTTAAAATTTGAAATTCTCGAACGAGAAAAAGCCGGAAATATGAAAAAACAAAACTCGTTATCAGCAAGTTGAAAAAATTGAAAAAGATATAGCTAAAGCTCAAGAATTGTGGGATATTTTTGAGGTTTATAAAAATAAAATGTTTGAAAATAATTACATTGATTTTCAAGATATGATAAATTTTGTTATTGACCAATTTGAAACAGATAATTTGTTTTTAAAAGAAATAGCAAATAAATATAAGTATTTAATGGTGGACGAATACCAAGATACAAATTCTCTTCAAAATAATATTATTTTTAAATTGCTTGATGAAATGGAAAACAAAAAATATAATGGTTGTTGGCGATGATGACCAAATAATATACGGGTTTCAAGGTGCAAAATTAGATAATGTTGAAAACTTCCTGACAAAATATCCCGATACAAAAAGTAATTTGCTTAAATGAAAACAATCGTTCCTCTCAAAACATTTTAGATTTAAGTTATTTAATTATAAATCAAGATAACAATCGACTTGAAAATAATAAAAAATTTAATAAGTTTAATATTACAAAAAAATTGAAAGCAAAAATAATAAAGTTATTGAAAAGAACAAAAAATAAAATTCTATCAATTTGGCGAAACAATGCAAGAATATAATTTTATTGTTGAGGATATTGATAAACTTATAAAATCAAATAGTATGTCAAAAGACGAAAACAATGAAGCAGATTTATCACAAATTGCAATTATTTCAAAAAAAAGAGCTGATTTATCCATTTTTGCAGAGCTTTTAAAAATAAAAATATTCCATACCAAATTGATGAAGGAAAAGTATATTCACCATTCGTGCTTCAATTTTAACTTATTTTTACCTCAAAACTCTAGACAATCACATTTTAAACTCCGACAAATTGTTTGGAATTTTGCTATTATCACCTTTTGAAATTGACTTAAATGATTACAACAGACTTTTGATGGAACACAGAATAAATCGAAAAGATTTCATAACAAACATGGAAAGTCTTTTGAAAAAAGAAAATGAATTTGTTGATGAGAAAAAAATTAGAACTTTTTTGGACACTTTTAATTATTTAAAAGACTACGCTTCAAAAAAATGATTTGCATGAAACAATCATTGAAATTATAAATAGAACCGGAATTTTAGAATATTATTTTAAATCAGAAAAGAACAAAATGGAAAATATTATGTCAATAAAAAAAATTATTGACGAAGCAAAAGAATTGAAAGAATTAAATCCGTCAGTCAGTGTAAATGATTTTGTTAAATATTTTGATGATGCATTGAACAATGAAATAGATATAACAATAGACAAAAACAATATGGTTCAAAATGCAGTTCAATTGATAACATACCACGGTTCAAAAGGTCGTGAGTTTGATTATGTTTATTTGCCAAATTTGGTTGCTTCCAAGTTGGGAAGATTTTCGTCGAAATGGTGATTATAAGTTCGTTACGGATGAAGTGCTTGAGCCTGTTTTGGAACAAGAAAAAAAAGATGCTGAATTACTTAAACTCCTTTTTGTCGGAATAACACGTGCAAAATTCGGCTTGACAATGTCTTTTGCTTCAAGCAACAATGAAAAACCTCAAGAACTTACCAAATATTTAAATATAGCTTTTGAGAAAAAAATTCGATTTTGACACCTATCAAATTGACTACAACCGTGATTTGTTTGAAAATGAATATTATAAATTTTTGTCAAAAGATATTTATAACAATCAAAAAGCTTTTGAAAAAGAAATAAGACAACGTGTAAACAACATTATACTTAGCCCCACAAGACTGAACGATTATTTAGAATGTCAAAGAAAATTTTTCTATTTAAAGGTTTTAAATATTGATATTCAACACGCAAATTGGGACAATGCAAATTATGGAACAGCCATTCACAATGTGCTTGAAAAAAGCTGTAAATTTTGCTTTTGAAAATAGTTTTTACCCTAAACTTGAAGAAATGCTTGAATGGTTTAAATTTAATATGGATAATAACACCTTTACCACAGTTGAAAAAAAGAAATGTTTTTAAAACGTGGTAAAACCGCATTAAGTGATTATTACCCAAGATTTATCGAAACGCCAATAAAATCAATTGTCAATGTTGAATATAGTTTTAACAATGTTGAGGTTCAAGGCAATTTTATTTCAGGTAAAATTGACCGTATTGAAAAAAAACAAAGATGGAACGTTTGAATTGTATGACTACAAAACAGGAACACCTGTAAGTGCTAAAAAAGTTGAAATAGGTGAAAGTCGTGAAGATTATTTCAACCAATTGTGTTTTTATAAATATGCTTTTGAAAAATTGACGAATAAAAAGGTTTCAAAGGTTGGGCTGATTTATATCGAAAACCATAGCAAAACTATATATAAAGAACTTGGGCAAAATGATATGGAATACATTGAAAACTTGATAACAAAAGCATATAAAGATATAAAAGATTTGCAATTTAATGAAACAGCAAAATCAAATGACACTTGCAAATATTGTGCATATAAACAAATATGCAAACTGGAGATATTATAGTAACAAATTAATAATCATTTTTAGTTTTTAAACCAGTTTCTAACCCTGGCATAAGAAGGGCAAAAGGAATAAATATTGAAAATATCTTTCCCCAACTTTTAGCAGCACCACTACCTTGTGTAAGCATTGAAGCCGCTAAACAAGTTTCATCAACTTGTGCAGATAAATCTTTAATACTCATTTTACGTTCTTTTTGAGAATTAAAAATTTTATCATTAATAAAATTACCAACCTTATTACCAATAAACATGCCACTAAGTAATGCTCCAATTGTAATAATAGCTTTGGTTATATTTTTAGCTTTTTGATTTGCAAATTTAGAAGCAGCAAATTTTTCAAATGTTTTAACTGCAATTCCAACAGTTGATATAGGCATAACAATATTAGCTATCATTTGAAAAATGCCTTCTTTGAACTTGGCTTTAATATTTTGTCTTTTATCAAACAAACTTCCGCCAATAAATCCCCCAAAAAACAGAACTGCCAGCAATTCCAATCATTTCTTTTTCGCTATAATCAATCTTACTTATAAGCCAGTCTTTAGGTTTATTCCAGTTACTCCATTCAAACTTAGAAAAAAGTTTATGTCCTTGTTTTTTTCCAATTAAAGCAACAGCAGCTCCAACAAAGGAACATGTACCAACTGTTGAACCTGCTATTACTTTTTTATTTATTGTTTTTTTTGTAACTATACTTGATGTTTTGGTCGTGACTTCCATACTAATACAAAAACCGTAAAAATATTTTTGCTAAATCCAAAAGCAAATTTAACAAAATGTTACGAAATATCTTCCGGAGTAACGACTCTATCAATCATGCCATATTCAAGTGCTTCTTGAGGAGTCATGATATAGTCGCGGTCAGTATCTTTTTCAATTTTCTTTAAGGACTGTCCTGTATTAGAAGCTAAAATTTCGTTTAGTGATTTTTTGATGCGAATAATTTCAGCAGCTTGGATTTCAATATCAGTAGCTTGACCTTGCGCGCCACCAAGCGGTTGGTGGATTAAAACGCGAGAGTGAGGCAAGCACATACGTTTTCCTTTAGCACCTGATGAAAGCAAAAAGCACCCATTGATGCAGCTTGCCCAAGACAAATTGTTGAAACATCCGCTCTTATATGTTGCATAGTGTCATATATAGCAAAACCTGCTGTTACGCTTCCACCAGGGCTATTTATATATAACATAATATCTTTTTCAGGATTTTCACTGTCAAGAAGCAACAACTGTGCCACTATTAAATTTGCAACCATATCATCAACAGGTGTTCCCAAGAAAATAATTCTCTCACGAAGTAAGCGTGAAAAAATGTCAAAAGAACGTTCCCCACGTGATGATTGTTCTATTACTACAGGTACAAAACTCATAGACTAACTCCTATCTTTTACTAATATCTTTCTTCTTAATTAAACTAAATTAACGGTATTTTTTTCAGCCAAGAATTTGCTTACCTTATCCATTAAAGCTTGTTGACCAATACCGTGAATTATATTACTATTTTTTCTTATTTCTTCATAGATTACATCCAAACCTGTGTTATATGCATAGGCTAATTCTTCAATTTTAGATTGTAATTCTTGAGGAGTAACTTGAATGTTTTCATTTTGAGCTATTTTAGCAATAATTAAAGTATTTTTAATTCTGTTTTTAGCTTCTTCTTTTATATTTTCCATCAATTCCGGATTTTTTGCTTCAAGCAACTTGCCAAATTCAACCCCTGAGCCACCTTGAAACTTAGCAGCATATTCGTTCAAAATATTGCGAGCTTCGCGTTCAACCATTGCATCAGTAACTTCAACTTCACCAAGTTTCATAACTTCATCAAAAATTTTCTTTTCGCGACGACGAATATTTTCTTTTTCTTCATATTCTTTTAAATATTTTTCAATATCAGCTTTCAATTCATCCAAGGTTTCAAAGCTTGAAACTTTTTTTGCAAACTCATCATTAAGTTCCGGTAATATTCTTTCTTTTATTTCATTTATTTTAATGTTGAAAACAGCATCTTTTCCTTTGATTTTTTCATCGTGATAGTCATCAGGGAATTTAACATTTATATCAAACTCTTCATTCAAATTGTGTCCAACGATTGCTTCAGCAAAGCCCGGGATAAATGCACTATTTGCCAAATCAAGTAAATAGTCTTTACCATCACCGTGTTCAATTGGTTCTCCATCGATAAACCCTTTAAAATCAATAACAACGCTATCTTCTGCGTTTGCTGTTTCGTGTGTTGCGGTTTTCAGTTCAGCGCTTTTCTTCACCAAATTGTCAAGTTCTTCTTGAACATCATTTTCTTTTCTTGTGTATTTTTCTGTTTCGAAAGTTAAATCTTTATAGTTTTCGATTTTTACTTCAGGTCTTAACTCAACTTCAGCTTTAACAGAAACAGGTTCATCTTTTTCAAATTTATAATCTGTAACAGCAGGTTCAACAAGAATATCCAAATTGTTATCAACTATTGCTTTATGGAATGCTTTTGGCAACATAGATTCAATAGCTTCACGTTTTATATAATCTGCACCAACGTGTTTTTCCAAAATATGTTTTGGAGCTTTTCCACGACGAAAGCCCGGGATATTCACGCTGTTTGCAATTTGACGACAAGCAATATCGTACGCTTTTTGTGCTTCCTTATCATCAAATGTAATTTCTATTGTTGCCATTGTGTTATTTTCATTTTTTCAACTTTAATTTCCATTTTCTTTCCTCAATTATCTTCAAATTACTTTTATTATAGAACAAATATATAAATTATGTAAAGAGTTGTCCCAGTTCAATACATATCAGACTAAGTGACTGGCTCACAAAGCCGTGCCTTATGTGCTTTACACAAGCCGGCACGGTCTGTTCGCTATCCGGATTCGCTCCGCTCCATCCGTACGCAAATCCGCTTTTGGTGTCAAAAGTTGCACAAAAACGTACCCTAAAGGGCATCCTCCCTTGTATGGCTCAACTACGTTTCGCCTATAAGAAGAGCTGTTGGTAGGGCGGAATCGAGCGTTAGCGAGCGAACCCGTAACAAAACTAAAACAATGATTAGACTAAGAATTTAAAAAACGGGCTGCAATATAAAAAAATCCGCTGGAGTGTAGCCTTGAAAAGGCGAAACGGAATGCAAGGATTGCACTGAGCCAAATAATTTGGTATAAGTGAATTTTGAAAATCAAAAAAAGAACCCCGACATAATCCAAGACAGCGCGCGTTCAAAATTTGACTTAATCCACCAACGCGGATTGATTTTTTAATTATTTATTGCGTTGAAGTTCAATTAATGCTTTTACGAAACATTTTTCGATTAGGTTTTATATGACGGGCTATCGCCCCTCAATTTTTGCACTTATCCCCCAACATGGATTGACTTTTTGGTTGATTATAGCGTTGAAGTCCAATTAATGCTTTTTATGAAACGATTTGTGATTTAGGTTTTATATGACGGGCTGCGAATTCGTCGTTGGATGTCAGATAAAAAGTTTAATGTAACGAACTAGCTCTCAGTTTTTTTAAATACTTTTTCCAAGCGAAACAGCACAAATGGTTTTTGCATCATTAATTTTATTTTCTTTAATCATTCTAAATATTTCGTCAAAATTGAATTTGCAAACCGACAAAAATTCTCCTTCATCAAGATGTTGTTGAGTTTGTTTCAAATCTGTTGCTTTATACAAATAAAGTTTTTCATTTAATATACCGGGTGATGAATAAATAAACCCTAAACTTTCCCAAGTTTCAGCAACAAGCCCACATTCTTCTTCCAGTTCTCTTTTGCACACTCAAAAGGATCCTCACCTTTTTCCAAACGACCCGCCGGAAGTTCATAAAGCTCATTTTGGACAGCATATCGATACTGTTTAACTATATAAACCGAATTGTTTTTATCAATTGCCAAAATAACTACACCACCAGAGTGCAAAACTACTTCTCGTTTTGAAGCTTTACCGTCTTGCAAAATAACATCATCACACACAACATCCATAACGCGACCGTTATAAATTTCTTTTCTGTTTATTTGTTTTTCTTTTAACTCTTCCATTTTTTTATTATATGCATTAAATAATGTTTGACAATATATTTAATTTTTGATTATATGAAAAAAGTTGATATATAGATTATTAAAAAGGTTTAAGTTTATATATGTTTTTTATTTATAATATTTTGCTATTGATTGGTACTATAATATTTTTGCCGTTTATCTTGATTGCACTTTTATTTGTCAAAAATTTCGTTTTGGTTTTTTTAAAAACTTGGATTTTTTGAAAGCAATGATGGTTTTAAAGAAACACAAAATATTTTAATTCATGCTTGTATCAGTTGGGGAAGTCAATGCTGTTGAAAATTTTATAAATAAAGTTTTGGAAAATACAAATAAAAATGAACATAAAATTTTTATCTCAACTGTCACTAAGACAGGATATGAACTAGCCAAGAAAAAAATTTGAAAGTAAAGTTGATGGAATTTTTTGCTTCCCTTACGACTTTTGTTTTAGCGTTAAAATTTCTTCAAAAGCTCAATTTAGAAAAGGTTATAATTGCAGAAACTGAAATATGGCTCAATTTTGTCAATATTGCTAATAAAATGAATATTGAATTATATATTATAAACGGTCGCATTTCGCCAAATTCATATCGTGGATATAAGAAATTAGGATTTTTCTTTTCTCACATTTTGAATAAATACACAAAAATATTAATGCAGACAAAGAGGATGCCACAAGGATTGTTGATATAGGTGCCAATCAAAACCTTGTTGAAGTCATGGGAATTTGAAGTTTGATATTGAAAAAACTTTAAATGAAAATGAAATTTATAATTTAAAATCACAATTCAAACTTGAAAATAAAAAATGATGATATCAGGCTCGACACACAAAGGCGAGGATGAAATTGTTGTTAATATTTTCAAAAAAAATAAAAAAGACAAATCCTTATTTTAAAATGATATTAGCCCCAAGACATCCCGAGCGATATAGTGAAGTTATAAACTTATTAAAAAGAGAAAGCATAAAATTTGACAAACGTTCCCAAAACGCTACATTTGAAGAAAACGATATAATTTTACTTGATACAATGGGTGAATTGGGCAAATTATATTCAATATGTGATTTTGCGTTTATTGGTGGTAGTTTTACAAAAACAGGCGGTCATAACCCCCTTGAAGCAACTGTTTGGGATAAACCTACAATAAGTATCCTTTTTATTTTAATTTTAAAGATGTTTATAATATTTTAAAAATAAAAATTCAGCATTTATTGTTAATAACGAAGAGGAATTTTACGATGTAACTGTTAGTCTCCTCTGTGATAAAGAGTTTTATAATTTATCTATGCAAAATTGTAAAGATGTTTTTAAAGAAAATAAAGGAGCTATTGATAAAGCATATAAACTTATTTTTTAAATAAGTTTATATGACGGGCTGCGGATTCGTCGTTGGCCGTCTTGGATTTGCTCCAAGACAGTAGGACTTAAAATATATAATTAACATTTTGTAGGAATACAAACAAAATAATTAAAAGCTTTAATTGAACTTCAACGCTATAAACAATCAAAAGCCAATCCACGTTGGGGAAAGAAATCGAAAATTGAACACGCGGTAGTCCGTCATATAAAACACGCTTGTTGGGGCGAAACTAGGTTTGTTTTTTGTTTTTGCCAAAATCTTTTGTTTCGCCATAATAGATTAGTGCAAGGGGCTAAAGCCCCCTTGCAACCCTGTGGAACTGTACAATTGTTTATCTGATAATAGCAACAAAATGCAACCCATACGCAGATTGGAACAAGCAGTGCTTAATGAAACATTGTCAGGCAGCCGTCTGTCTGAGTGCGTAGCACGAGTTAAGGCCGCTCGGGTTGAATTTAGCACAGCTGTGACAATCAAGGGGGTTAGTGGTTTTGGTTACTTTTTCCACAAAGTAACCCCGTCCGGAGGACTTAAAATATATAATTAATATTTTGTAGGAATACAAACAAAATAATTAAAAGCTTTAATTGAACTTCAGCGCTATAAACAATCAAAAGCCAATCCACGTTGGTGGGTGAACTCAAAAATTGAACGCACAAAGTCCGTCATATAAAACGTAAAAGAACTTTACATATTTGAAAAAAAAATAAATACACGGTAATATAAAATTATAGTGGGTATTTAATGCCTGAATTTAAAGACAAGATTATAGGATGTGGCAACTTTGGGCGAGGAAACAAAAAACAACAATTATTTTAAACTTATGCTTGACGACATCAAGCGTGTATTCAATGGCCTTGAAATAGGTCAAAAGTTTGCATTGGTGACATTAGTTGCAATAACTTTGATGGCAGCTACATTTTTTGCTTTCAAACTTTCTGAACCCAACTGGGAGGTGCTTTATTCCGATTTGTCAGAACCTGATGCTGTTGCTGTTATTGAAGGATTAAAAAAAGGCGGATATGCTTATAAAATAAGTAAAGATAAGCAGGCTATACTCGTTCCTTCAAATTTGGTTGACGATTTGCGTGTTTATGTTGCTGAAAACGACTTGATACAAGATTCAACTCCGGGATTTGAGCTTTTAGATGAAATGCAGCTTGGTTCTACAGATTTTAAGAATGAACTTACAAAACAACGAATATTCCAAGGTGAATTGACTCGTTCCATTGAAAAAATGGCAGGGATAAAAAAGCACGTGTTCAACTTGCTCAACCCGAACGCTCCGTTTTTACAGACAATGATGAAATCCCTTCTGCTTCCGTTATGCTTATTTTGCAAGGAGGTTATAAACTTAAAAGTAATCAGGTTAAGGCAATAAAAAATCTTGTGGCCTATTCTGTTCCACGTATGAAACCGGATATGGTTTTATCACTGACCAAAATGGAAACAACCTAACAGATGAGGTAAACAAAAATACGAACGATATTGAAAGCTTTAAAGCGAATTTTGAAGCACAAACAACTAAAAAAATAGAAAAAGTTTTGGAAAAGATTGTCGGTCGAAACAACAGCACAATTTCAGTCAGCGCTGAAATTGATTTTAATAGTGCAAAATCTACAATAGAAAGTTATATTCCTGTTGAAAATAGCGAAAATGGAGTGATGACCTCTCAACAAACAGAAGCGGAAATATACGAAAAACCACTTGACCCAATAGTTAATCCTAATGAAAACAACCAAAATGATGTTAATAATAATGCCCAAACTACCCAAACTCAAAATCAAACAACAACACAACAACAAACACAAAATAACACAATGCCTTTAAGTTTAAACCAACAAAACCAAAACGAACAAATAAATAATGAACGCAATTTAAACTACCAAAAAAGCAGAACATCAATAAATTATAATGTATCAAAAGAAGTGAAACAGGTAGTATATGCTCCGGGAAGTGTAAAACGTATGACAATAGCTGTCGCTGTCAATAAAATATTGACAGAAGAAGAAAGTCAAGAATTAAAAATTTGATAATGACAGCGGCAGGAGCCGATGAAGCAAGGGGTGATATAATTTCTATCACAAGCATGCAGTTTTGTCACTTGATGAAGAACTCAAACAACAAGAAGCTTTGGCAAAAGAAATAAAACAAGATAATTTGCTCCATCTTATTTTTAATAAAATAGCACCTTTACTTATCGTTATGGTTCTTGGATTGACAGCCTTGTTCACGTTCAAAAGCATGTTTTCAAAAATTGTTTCAGGTAAAAATCAAATGACAACACAGAAGGTTGGGTGGATGAAGATGAAGCACAATATCAACACTCTTTGACCGATGATTTGGATGATATGCTTGATATGGATGAATTACCACAAATTGAAGCAAAACTTGACCCTGAAATAGACAAGAAAAAATCAGATTTAACAGAAACTATTATGGCTGACCCACAGGAAGCTACAAGGTTATTAATTTCATATATTAAAGATTAAAAATAGGACAATTGGAATAATGGCAGACGAAAACGAAAGCGGAATAAAACTTGAATATATGACTTCAACGCAAAAGGTTGCTGCGTTTTTGATTGCGATGGGATGGCTACGGCATCTGAGATATTAAAAAATATAAAAGATACTGACCTTTTGGAACAAATAACTCTTGATATTGCAAGTTTGCATAAGATTTCAACCGACATGTTAAATTCAATTCTTGATGAATTTCATGCTTTGTTTATAGCAAGCGATTATGTCCAATCCGGCGGTATGAGTTACGCTCAAACGTTGCTGGAGAAAGCTTATGGAACAGAGCAAGCAGAGAAAATACTTTCACGTTTGGCAACATTGATAAGCACAAACCCATTTCAATTTTTCAATGAAGCTGACCCTTCCCAACTAGCCACATCTTTTCAAAACGAAAAACCCACAACTTATTGCCCTCATTCTTGCATATTTAAAACCTGAACACTCCCGCTCAAGTGCTAAATTATCTTCCACCTGACGTTCAAACACAGGTGTGTTTGAAAATAGCAGAAATAGAAAACAACAAACCCTGAAATTTTGGCGGAAATAGAAAAAATTGTTGAAAGCAAATTTTCTTCAATTGTTGTACAAGATTTTTTCAAAAGCAGGCGGAGTTGAATCACTTGCCAGCATTCTAAACCGCACTGACCGTGCTACTGAAAAAAATGTTATGGAATTACTTGAACTCAAAAACCCTGCACTTGCACAAAACGTCAAAGGAATTAATGTTTGTATTTGAAGATATTGTTAATCTTGAAGATAGAGCTATTCAACGCATCTTGCGACAAGTTGAAACAAAAGACCTTGCTATGAGCTTAAAAGGCACGCGCGAAGATGTTAAAAATAAAATACTTAATAACATGTCAGAACGCGCACGACAAATGTTGCTCGATGATATGGAATATATGGGATATATTTCGAGCCAAAGAAGTTCAAGAAGTTCAAACCAAAATCGTCGCTATAATCCGTGCACTTGAAGCCGAAGGCGAAATGTTATTGTGCTCGTGAATCACAAGAGGATGAAATGATTGAGTAGGATAAAAAGCGATAAAGTTCATATAGGTAACGATTATGTCCTCAACTCTAACGAAAAAAGTTTAAATGAAATCTATAACAAACAGAAACTTATTTTAGATGAGGCTAAAGCTAAGGCTAAAGCAAATTATTCTGGAAGCACACAAAACACTCGAAGAAGCCAAAAATCAAGCCCAAACAATAATCGAAAAAGCAACAAATGAAGCAAACAGCCAAGCTGAACTTATTTTAAAAAAGCATTTGAAGAAGGCTCGCAAAAAGGTTTTGAAGAAGGTAAAATTCAAGCATATAAAGAAGTGACAAACGAACTTGAAGACAAAATTATTAACGTTGATAATTTTGCAAAAAGCACTTTTGAAATAAAGAAAAAGATAATTCGCAGTGCCTATAGCGATGTTTTGGAACTTGTTATGCTTGTTGCAGAAAAAATTATAAAGAAAAATTTGGAAGAAAATTCTGACATCCTTTTAAATATAATAAACGAAGCAAGTTCAAAACTTAATTGTGAAGATGAAACAATAAAAAATTATTACTAACCCAAAAATGTACGAAAAACTTGTTTCAATAAGTGAACGAATACAAAATGAAATACCTAAACTAAAAAATATAAGCATAATTGAAGACAACAATGTATCAAGCGATGGCGTTATTATTGAGTCTTTGTCAAATCGTGTTAATGCAACTTTGAGTTCTTGTATTAATGAATTAACAGAAAAGTTGTTTAATGAGCTTAAAAGCACTCAAGACGAAGACATAATAAACGATTTTGAAAACGAGTAAGCTTATGGGTTTAAAACTTGATAAATATAAAGAAATAGTAAAAAAAAGAAAGCGTATTTTGTGAAATAGGTAAAGTTTGCGATATAATAGGTTTGATTATAGAAGCAGATGGTCAAAATCAAGCATTGGAGATTTGTGTCATATAAAAACCACGCAAGGTGTTGTGAATGCAGAAGTTGTTGGTTTTAGGGACAACAAAATACTTCTTATGCCACTTTCTCAAATGGATGGCTTGAAGCCTGGAGATTGTGTCACAAATACCAATGGTAGCCAATGCAAATAAAAAGTTGAAAAGAACTTATAGGACGAGTGCTGGACGGTTTGGGAAACCCTATTGATAATTTGGGAGAAATAAACACAGGACGGCTATATTCGACACAGGCAAATGTTATAAACCCCTTAAAGCGTAAGCTTATTCGCGAGCCATTGAGCCTTGGCATACGTTCGGTCGATATGTTTATGACTGTTGGCAAAGGACAACGTTTGGGAGTGTTTGCCGGTTCCGGAGTTGGAAAAAGCACAACACTTGGTATGATGGCTAAAAACACAAAGGCCGATATAAATGTGATTGCACTAATTGGCGAGCGTGGGCGTGAAGTGCGTGAGTTCATTGAATCAACTTTAGGCGAAGAAGGTTTAAAGCGTTCTGTTGTTGTGGTTGCTACATCAGACCAACCTTCTTTGGTTAAGATTAAAGCAGGATTTGTGGCTACAACAATCGCTGAATATTTTCGTGATGAAGGGTATGATGTCTTGTTTATGCTTGATTCAGTAACACGTATAGCAATGGCACAGCGTGAAGTTGGTTTGGCAGTAGGAGAACCGCCTGCAACAAGAGGATACACACCATCTGTTTTTGCATTGATGCCCAAACTTCTTGAACGTGCAGGAAGCAACGATAAAGGAACAATAACCGGTTTATATACTGTTTTAGTTGAAGGTGATGACTTTAACGAGCCAATATCTGATACCGTCAGAAGTATTTTGGATGGACACATTATGCTTTCTCGTGACTTAGCACATAAAAACCACTATCCTGCAATTGACATACTTCAAAGTGTTTCTCGTGTTATGAATGATGTTGTCGACTCAAATCACAAACTTGCCGCTTCCAAAATCCGTACTCTCCTTGCTTTGTATCGTAAAAATGAAGATTTAATTAATATAGGCGCCTACGTAAAAGGCTCCGACCGCAATGTTGACAAGGCTATTGCTTTAATGGGTGAAATAAATGCTTTTTTAACACAAAGCACTAGTGACAAAATAGATTTTAATGAAGCTTTGGCACAATTAAACAAGCTTGCTTTTAAAGGCTTAGTTTCTTTTCTTTTTAATATGTGATATTATTTAAGTTATGAAAAACAATAAACAACAACAAAGACAAATAGGCAATTACATTAAAAATAAAAACAAAAACGTGTTTATTATTCATTTCTGACATTTGTTTTAATTGTTTGCATTGTTCAAATGGGTATAAGTGCTTTTTTAAACATTTCAAAATTTATTTCCAATCAAGCCAAAATTAAAACAATGAAAACATATAAAGCAAAAGTTATAACAGAAAATAAGAAGTTAAAATGTGAATTTAAAGATTTTAATTCGCTTAAATCAATGGAAGCAATTGCTCGTAATAACTTAAAAATGGCAGGCAAAGACGAAGTTTTGGTAATTATAAACCAAAATCAAAACAAGCTTGATGCTAATTACAAAGCAAAAAAGAAAGAAAATAAAAGCCTTTTAAAACCACGAAATAAAACTAATTAGTAAAAAAAATTAAGGTTTTAAATTCGTATTAATTTCCGGTTTTTCGTTAAAAGACATAACAAAGTGGCTATAACGTTCCATGCGAAGTTTTAACCAGTTTAACATAGTATCTGAACCATAAACTTCAACAATACGAGTGCGTTCAAAAGTTTTATAGGAATAATCATAGTCTTCTTCAAGGTATGTTTGACACTTGCAATTTAATTCTTCAACCATATCATAAAGTGTTTTTAACCAAGCAGCCTGAACTTTATTTTCTTTAACGCGATATTCAAGAATCATAATTAAACCTTCTCCTTTTTTGTTATATAACGACATGCTTAACAAAAACTTTAGGATTTTTTTCATTTTGGTTACAATTTATTAACAATTTGTCGAAAAACAAAATATAGACTAAACTAAAAGTATGGGTACTTTAAAATTAGGTCAAAATGTTAATAATGAAGAAAAGAATATTGAAATTGTAATCGTTGACGATGACAAAATTGTTCTTGATGCTTTAAAAACCCTTTTTGAAATTGAGGGAAAAAAATGCTTTGTTTTTTAACTCTTCAATTGAAGCTTATAGCTTTTTAAAACACAAAAAAATAAACCAAAGGTCGTTATTTCTGATTTTATAATGCCCAAATTAAATGGTATTGAATTTTTAACAAAGGTCAAAGCATTATATGACGATATAAGCTTAATTCTTTTAACCGGATATGCTGACAAAGAAAATGCAATAAAAGCAATCAATGAGCTTGGTATATATAAATATATTGAAAAACCATGGGATAATGATAATTTAATATTAAATATTAAAAACGCTATTGAACGAAGTGAACTTATTTCAAATTTAAAAATAAAGTTTTTTGAACTTGATAAAGCTAATAAAGCACTTGAAAAGTACAGCCAAAACCTTGAAACAATTGTTGATGAAAAAACAAAACTTTAAATCAAGTTAATACAAAATTAAATGCTATATTTGACAATTGTGCCGACTCAATTGTGTTGATAAATAAATCAGGTAAAATAAGCCGAATAAACCAAGAATTTGAAGCTCTTACCGGACTGGCCAAGAATATTATCTTAAAGAAAAATATAAACGACTTTATTTGTTCTACGAAAGTAAGCATTAAGAAAAAAATTAGCGAGACAATTGATAAAGAAAAAATGTCATTGTTCGTGATTATGAAATAAAAAACAAAATAAATGGCAATATAACCCCGCTTGAAATAAGCATTGCTCCTATATATATTGATAATGATTATGAATATATACTTGTGATACGTGATATAAGTATTCAGAAAAAAATGGAAAAGCTTCGTGATGACTTTATAGCAACACTTACACACGATTTGAGAACACCATTGCTTGCTTCAATTCAAACACTTTCATATTTGATTGACGGAACATTAGGAGAACTGAATGATAAACAAATGAAGTTTTTAACAACAATGAAATCAACAAATTGTGATATGTTAGGTCTTGTTAATGCTCTTCTTGAAGTTTATCGTTATGAAGAAGGCAAATTAAATCTATATAAGGAAAATTTTGGCATTAATGAATTTATTGAAAATATTAATTCATAACTTGAAGCCTTGTATATTACTAAAAAAATCAATGTTAAATTGTTGTTGAGCAAAACACAAGGCAAAAATATGTATGTTGATAAGAATGAAATTCGTCGTGTTCTTGTGAATTTGTGCGGAAATGCTGTTAAATTTTCAAAAACTGATGGGGAAATTATAATTAAAACTGATATAATGAATGAAAATGACTTGAAAATAACGGTTGAAGATAAAGGTGAGGGAATAAGCAAAGAAGAATTGCCACAATTATTTAATCGTTTCATGTCGTTTAATGATAGTGGAAAAGGAAATATTAAAAATATAAATTCATCTGGTTTGGGGCTATATTTATCAAAAAAAATTGTTGAAGCTCATAATGGTAAAATATGGGTGGAAAGTATAAAAGGGCAAGGAAGTAAATTTTCTATTTTATTAGTTAATTGTTTAAATGTTATAAATAGTGATTTTAAATTGGAAGAGAAAAAAAGTGAGAAAATAAAATTATGATAAAAGTGTTGCTGATTGAAGACCATCAAATGGTGCGAATGGGTTTAGAATTAGTCTTGGAAAAAGCAAATGACATTGAGCTTGTTGATGAAGCAGACAATGGAATTGATGGAGTAAAATCGGCATTTAAAAATTCACCTGACGTCATTCTTATGGATATTGGCTTGCCCCAAATGGACGGGATTGAAGCAACACGAAAAATAAAAGAAAGTCACATTGACTCAAAAATTCTTATTTTTACATCACGTGATAGCGAAGATGACGTTTTTAAAGCACTTGAAGCAGGGGCTGACGGCTATATTATGAAAGGTGCCAATCAGGAAATGATTATTCAAGCCATTAAAGCCGTAAACGAAGGTGCCGCTTGGCTTGACCCGGGATTGCCAGACTTGTTTTATCTAATGTTCAAAAACAGCAACAATATGATTTAAATAATGAAAATAATCCAAATATTAAAATAACCAATATTAACGGAAATAATTCGAAAACTAATGCTTTTGGCTTGACAGAAAGAGAATTGGAAGTTCTTGCGTTGATTGTTGATGGATTAAATAATTTGGAAATAGCAAAAAAACTATTTATAACAAGAGCTACGGCAAAAGCACACGTTCATAGCATCTTACAAAAATTGTATGTCAAAGATAGAACAAAAGCTGCAGTTTGTGCCATGAAAGAGGGTTTGGTTTAGAATTTTGTTTATTAAAAAATTATTATTGCATTACTTCTTTTATTTATATCAAATTTGAATGTCCAAGCTATTGTGGTCAACACAAATAAATTATTTATTGAAAAAATAAACGAGTTGAAAGGTGTAGAAAACCAAACAAAAGACAACAAGCTTGACAAAGATAAAGAAGCCACAAAAAACAAACGGCACAAACTAAACCTGATAAGGAATATAAAAGGTGCATTCCTTTTTTTTGGAAGAAAAAAAACTTACAGACCGTGATAAACTAAATGCTCGTGGAAGAATAATTAGAAAAGAATACAAAGAAAGAGGAAAAATTATAACACGAAGCGAAGCATTTAAACTTGCTCAGCTTGAAAACAAACAACCAATTACAACTGAGGAATATCTTGTTTTATCAAAGGATGTTCCATCGCATGAAAAAAAATTCTTAAAGACGAAAATAGACAAAAACAAAAATTGAAGAAAAAATAATTAACTTACCAACACCTCGATACGAATTTGAAAAATATAATGAAGCTTTTGGCAAAGTAGAAGTTGATTTAGTTCAGCTTAAAATTGAGAAATATGTTAGGTCAAAACCTCTAATTTCAAGTGATTATAGCCGTCTTGTTTATTCAAAAGTATATTATTATGATACCTTAGACCAAAGTGCTTCTGAAATATTCTATATTGACCTTGATACTAACCTATCCCCTAAAGAAAGTATTTTAAAAGCAATAGAAAAAGATGCCATAAGTTTATATAAAAGCAATATGCAAAGTGTGATAACTCAACTTTTATTCACTCTTACACCAATTGATTTTAATTATGACAATTCAAAAGTTTTGTTTAAGGAAAAAATAGCACATGAAAAACAAGGTCTATGGCAAACAAATCTTTTCGTATACGACTTTAATAAAAATAAAGTAACAAAACTAACAGCTTGTCGTGAAGCTATAAAATATTTTTGGTTGAAATACAAGAATTTAGATCTAGACAATTATCGCTATGATATTTTTCCACTTGGTTGGGACAATAATGACGATAACCGTATTATCGTATTTGCATATTTATACTCAAGTGATAAATCAGCACCTTTCTTTTTGGGGGTATGGAGTGTTGATAGTGAAAATAAATTGACAAGACTTGTTTCACTTGAGCCCGTTGAGCAAAACATAAAATTAAACGGCTATACTTTGAAAAAACGCTTATATTATTAAAAAGACTACATTTGCTTGAAACTCTCTCATAAAATTTAAAAACAAAAAACGCCATTTACAAAACAATATATATTAGAAATAAAAGTTTATTGAAATACCTTCCAACAAATTTTTATAATCATAGTACTATTTTGTTAATATAAGCTTGGAGGATAAAATATTGAAAACTGTGTTGACAAATGCAAATGGCACTATGTATGGGTTAAAAGATATTTGCCCGGAGGGTATAAGCAGGTCACAAAAAGCAAAGATTTGACTGCATTACGAATGGCAACTATGTTAAATATTGAAAAGATACTGTGCTAAGAAATTTAAATGATAAAAATAGTCAAACAGGTGATTTTACCTTGTATGCTAAGGACAATCTTTTGGGTCAGTTGTTTTTAAAGATTTTTAAATCATTTAAAAATAATCTTAAATTTGTATACAAAAATGATAAATTTAAACAGAACGAATATAAAAAAGGATTTTGTGAACGAGATATAAAAACAGAAATCGATGAAAATCCTATAAAACCACAGAATATGCTGATGGAACATCATTGACAGTTTGCAATGAACTCAACAAAACTAACGCCAGAGCATTACCATTTCCTGTATTAATAAAAAATAAAGACGGAAAATTAGAAACATCCTATGCGGATATAGATAGCAGAAAAAGAACAATAAATACCTTAGAAGGCGGTAATGCAGGAATTATTGTTAATAACAAATTAGCACAAAATATTTCCGAAGATACAATGTCAACGTATGTTAATAAAATAAGACAAGATCGTAGCTCAACGCCAAAACAAAAGGTTTTTGCAAAATATTACGAATCCTATGACAGCATTCCGAATTTTCAAAAAACAAAGAACAAGGAACAAGTCTTTGATAAACCAATTGCTTATGCAACTGAAGCTTATAATAAACTAAAAGATAAACCAAATGGTAAAATAATAATTAATTCTAGCTCCGGCGAAGCACTTGTAGTTAATAAACAAAAAGATTCTTTTGATATAGAAGTTTATGATGAAAACGATGTAAAAAAAATGAAGGGAATACTTAAAAATGGCTCCACAAGATGTAGAAATTTAAAAAAAGTTAAAAACAAAAACTATAGTCCTAATGTGATTAAAAACTCACATTAGGACTTACATTTTGGCGAAGTCTTGCATTTTATGCTAAAGTTTTTTGTTTTTTACAGAAATTTATTCAACCTTTTAGATGAACAAATTCAAGAAAAGATGTAAAGTTTAATATAGTCATTGTTTTTATGTTATTTTTTAGCCTATAATAAAATTATGAAAATTAAATTTAAAAATAGCATTTATAATAAATTAATTAGTATTTTTGGAAAAGATAATGTATTAACAAACCAACATGAGCTTTATGCATACGCTCATGATTGTTCAAATATAAAAAGTGGAAATATAAAAGTTCCACTTGCAGTTGTTTTTCCGGTTGATGTTTATCAGGTTCAAAAAACTTGTATTGCTTGCAAATGAACAAAAATTATCTATAATT
The DNA here is from genome assembly GCA_022009935.1 of Candidatus Melainabacteria bacterium. GTDB lineage: Bacteria > Cyanobacteriota > Vampirovibrionia > Gastranaerophilales > Gastranaerophilaceae > UMGS1477. The sequence continues at coordinate 1,110,141 of CP091731.1, forward strand.
GCTCGAGGTGTTGGCACAAATCACGTGGGTTCTTGCGTTTGTTTAAATGACAAAACAATTATTATAAGCTTTATCAAAATGGATAAAATAATAAAAATTAACCCAATAAATCTAACAGTGGAAGTTGAACCAGGGGTTGTTGTTGAAAATTTACAGAAAGAACTTATAAAACAAGATTTATTTTTTCCACCTGACCCATCAAATCAAAAAAGTTTCACTTATTGGTGGAGCAATTGCACAAAGTGCAGGCGGACCAAGAGGATTTAAGTATGGAACAGTTAAAGACTACGTATTAAACCTTGAAGTTGTACTTCCAAATGGAGAAATTATAGAAACAGGAAAAAAATTGTCATAAAAATGTAGAAGGTTATAACCTTACACAACTTTTTGTCGGCAGTGAAGGAACTTTAGGAGTTATTACAAAAGCTACATTGAGAGTTATCCCCAAAGCGAAGCTAAAAATGTTATACTTATTTATTTTGAAACAATAGATGAAGCTTCAAATGCAGTATGTTCAATAATTTCACACCATATTATGCCTTCTGTTCTTGAGCTTATGGACAATAACACTTTAAAAACAATTGAAAAATTTAAACCATCCGGTCTGAAGACACAATATGAAGCTTGTTTATTACTTGAAGTTGACGGATTTGCATCCACAATCGCACAACAATGTGAAACCGTTAAAGCACTTTGTTACAATAACAACGCAAAGATGTCATCATTTCTCAAAATGATGAAGAAAAGGCAAAGATTTGGATTGCAAGAAGAAGTTCTTTTGCTTGCTGCACAAAACTCGCACCTAATGTTATTGCAGATGATTTTGTTGTATCTCGAGAATTTATCCCACTTGCTATAAAAACTATACAAAATATTTGCAAAAAAACACAATATTGTTGTTTGTATTATGGGACATATTGGTGATGGAAATATTCACCCTAATTATGCCTTAGACCTAAATGATGAAAATGAAATGAATAGGTTTAATGCTTGTCGAAGTGAAATAATTGACGAAATAATTAAACTAAAAGGTTCAATAACAGGCGAACATGGCATTGGTGTTGAAAAAGCTAAATATATTGAAAAATCAATTGGTAATGTAAATATTCAACTTATGAAATCCATTAAAAATGTTATTGACCCTGAAAATATTATGAACCCAAATAAAATATTTGAATAAATTTTCAAATTATAAGAAAGTTATCTATATCAAAAAAAATTATTTTACTAAAGCTTTAAAAATATAGTGTCGTTATATAAAAATATAATGGTTTAGGAGTTTAAATAATGGCACAAATAATTGAAAATATTGATGAATTTGGTATAACACAAAAAGACGACTTATTAAAATGTCAGCTGCTGATATAATAAGCATTGTACAGGAATATCAAAACTTAAAGCTACATAATAAAAGTTATGAATATTTAAAACAAAAATTGAACGAAATAAATTTATTTGTGGTAGAGGACCTTTAAACATTTTTTATATTTTTAAAAATATTCTTATTGCTTAAAACAATACTAAGGCAAGATATTTGTTTTTTTTAACAACATTTTGTTGTCTTGGGTTACTCACTAATTATAAGTTATAGTCAAAAGTCTCAAAATGTGTTAATATAAATTTGATAGAAAAATAAAAAATGAGGAGAAGTCAAAAATGGCAAGAGTAATCCGTCCAACATATGCAATTCGTTGTGTAAATTCAAGTTGTCGTGAATTATTTGAAGTTGTGAAGCTTGAACCAGGACAACAACAAGAAGTTGTATGCCCAAAATGTGGTGAACACTACATTTATCCACCAATTGAATTAGAAGAAGATAATGACAATAACTAAACCAAATGTTTTTTGATGAGAATAACAAACGTTATAATCTTTTTTAGCTCATATTTAAAGAAAAAATTTAAAGAAAAAGTATACAAAGTAACGCTTGATGCCGGATTTAGTTGTCCAAATCGAGATGGTACATTGTCAAAAACCGGTTGCATTTTTTGTGACGATTCAGGTAGTTTTTCTCAAGCCCATTCCAATAAACTCGATATTGAAAAACAACTTGAAGTTGGAATGGAAACTCTTAAAAAAAGATTTAAAGCAAACAAATTTTTAAGTTATTTTCAAGCCTATTCGAATACTTATAAACCTGTTGATGAATTAAAATCGTTGTACGACAAAGCATTGACACCAGATGATGTAATCGGATTGTCAATAGGCACAAGACCCGATTGTGTTGATGATGAAAAGCTCGATTTGATTGCTTCATATAACAAAACTAAAGAAGTTTGGCTTGAATTTGGGCTACAAAGTGTAAATGATAAAACATTAAAAATGATAAACCGCGGACACGATTATGAGTGTTTTGAAAACGCATTTATCAAAGCAAAAGAAAGAAATATAAATATTTGTGTGCATGTCATTCTTGGGTTAATGAATGAAACGTATAATGATATGATGCACACAGCCAAAACACTAGCAAAACTAAATCCCGATGGTATAAAATTTCACATGTTGTGTGTGTTAAAAACACACCACTTGAAAAAATATATAGTAAAAATAAGTTTAAACTATTGAATGAAGACGAATATGTTAATGTAGTATGTGATTTTTTAGAAATTTTACCACAAAAGACCACAATTCATCGAATAGCAGGCAATGGCTTAAACAAATTACTCATTGAACCAAAATGGATAATGAATAAATTTGAAACATTAAACAAAATTGATAAAACACTTGAAAAAAGAAATTCATATCAGGGAATAAAATATTAATGAGTAACAACACATATATTCACATTCCTTTTTGTCATTCAAAGTGTAAATATTGTTCTTTTATTTCATATTGCAATTTTAAATATGTTGATGATTATTTTGAAGCCTTAAAAATGAAATAAAACATTATTATAAAAATGAAAAACAAAAACAATTTATATAGGCGGGGGTACACCATCAAGCATTAAAGTAAAGAAAAATCAGTGAAATTATAGAAATGTTTCAATTTTACGAAAACGATTGCGAAATAACTATTGAAATAAACCCTAATGATATTAATGAAGAATATTTAAGTGAACTTAAAAGACAAAAATCAATCGAATCAGCATTGGAGTGCAAAGTTTTAATGATAACATTTTTAAAACTATAGGTCGTCAACATTCAAGTTTAGATGCCATTTGCGCAATAAAAAAGATTAGTGATGCCGGATTTAAAAATATAAGTTTGGATTTTATTTATGGACTTCCAAATCAGACTTTAGAAATTTTTTAAAAACGACTTAAATCTTGCCATTAATCTTAATATAACTCATATTTCTCTATATGGGTTAAAAAATTGATGAAGGTTGCTATTTTTATAAACATAAACCGCAAAATTTGATAAGTGAGGACGAACAGTCGGTTTATTATAATTATGCTTGTAATTTTTTAAATAAAAACGGGTTTAATCAATATGAGATATCAAATTTTTCAAAGGAAAATTACTTTTCAAAACACAATTTAAACTATTGGGAATGTGGTAGTTATTATGGTTTTGGGGCTGCTGCTTGTGGATATAATGGCAGTATACGATATCAAAATAATATTAATTTAAAAAAATATATTGAAAATCCTATTGAAAAAGAAATGAAAGAAATTTTGACAAATGAAGACAAATTGTATGAAGCAATAATTTTAGGTTTTAGAATGGTTTTAGGTATTGATGTTGAAAAAATTAATTCTAAGTTTAATATTGATTTTGAAAAAAATATAAAAATCAATTAAAAAAATTTAAAGATTACATTAAAAAAAATAAGAGCGGAAACTATTATTTAACCAAAAAGGGATTTCTTCTTTCAAATTGTATATTAAGCGAGTTTTACGAAGTTTAGAAAATTATTGTATAAATATAAAATATAGAGTAAAATAGGTTTATGGAAAAAGAAAAAAGCGAATATTAAAGAAAACTACAATAATTGTTGAAGTGTCAGGATTGGACTTCTTTGATATCATTGGGTGGGTTTATGAAAAAACAAAAAACGAATATTAAAGAAAACTGCAATAATTGTGGAAGTGTCAGGATTGGACTTCTTTGATATCATTGGGTGGGTTTATGAAAAAACAAAAAGCGAATATTAAAGAAAACTACAATAATTGTTAAAGTGTCAGGATTGGACTTCTTTGATATCATTGGGTGGGTTTATGAAAAAACAAAAAAGCGAATATTAAAGAAAACTACAATAATTGTTAAAGTGTCAGGATTGGACTTCTTTGATATCATTGGGTAGGTTTATGGAAAAAGAAAAAGAGTTATATATAAAAAGTTTAATAACGTTAAGAAGCAATCTTATAACAGTTATGATTGTAATTGTATCAGGGATTGTAGGGTTATTTTTTAGTAAATATATCAACGGTAAAGTTGGTAATATTATTTACTTTAGGAATTTATTTTTCGGGTATATTTTTATTAAATCTTATAGATATACATAGACAAATAAAAGAAAGGCTAATCAAATGAATTATGAAACTATTCAAAATATATTAATGATAATATTTTCATTAATGTTAATTTTTCTTGGTACAAAATTATCCATTAGTTTTAATCCAAAATACGATAAAAAAGATTAAAAAACAAAGAAGCAAATATTAAAGAAAACTATAATAATTGCGGAAGTGTCAGGATTGGACTTCTTTAATATGATTGAGTAGGTTTATGAAAAAACAAAAAGCGAATATTAAAGAAAACTACAATAATTGCGGAAGTGTCAGGATTGGACTTCTTTAATATGATTGAGTAGGTTTATGAAAAAAAAATAATTGAATAAAAAATATTTTGTGGGATAATATAGGCATAAAAAAGTGGAAACACGAGTGTAAAAAAGAAAAAAAGGAGAAATGAAGATGCCAACATTTATTGAAGATGTAAAAGCACGTCAAATACTAGATTCACGTGGCAACCCAACAGTTGAAGTTGATGTAAAATTATCATGCGGAGTAGTGGGTCGCGCTGCAGTTCCAAGTGGAGCTTCAACAGGTATTCATGAAGCATTGGAACTACGTGATGGAGATAAGTCAACTTATAATGGCAAAGGTGTAATGCAAGCAGTTGATAATGTAAACACAATCATAGCTCCTGAATTGATTGGTGAAGATGCTGCTAATCAATATGAAATCGACAGATTGATGTTAGAACTAGATGGAACAGAAAATAAATCAAAATTGGGTGCAAATGCAATTTTGGGTGTTTCTCTTGCTTGCGCAAAAGCAGCATCATTAGCATACGAAATGCCTTTATTTAAATATTTAGGCGGAATAAACGCAACAACATTGCCTGTTCCTATGATGAATATCATAAACGGTGGTGCACACGCAGATAACAACATCGATTTCCAAGAATTTATGATAGCTCCTGTTGGTGCTTGCAACTTCCAAGAAGCTATTCGTATGGGTGCTGAAGTATTCCATGCTTTGAAAAAAGTATTGAACGAAAAAGGTTTGGCTACTTCAGTTGGTGACGAAGGTGGTTTTGCTCCAAACTTGAAAAGCAACGAAGAAGCTATTGATGTTATCATAACAGCTATCAAAAACGCAGGATACACAACTGAACAAGTTAAAATTTGTCTTGACGTTGCTTCTTCTGAATTCTATAAAGATGGAAAATATGTTCTTGAAGGTGAAGGCGGAAAATCACTAAGCTCTTCTGAAATGGTTGAATTCTTGGCTGATTGGGTAAATCGTTTCCCAATTATCTCAATTGAAGACGGTATGGCTGAAGAAGATTGGGATGGCTGGAAAATGTTGACTGATAAAATCGGTTCAAAATGTCAACTTGTTGGTGACGATTTGTTCGTTACTAACGTTAAACTTTTGGCTAAAGGTATCAAATCAGAAACAGCTAATTCTATTTTGATTAAAGTTAATCAAATCGGAACATTGTCTGAAACACTTGCTGCAATAAACATGGCTCAAAAAAGCAGGTTACACTGCAATTGCTTCACACCGCTCCGGTGAAACTGAAGACACATTTATTGCTGATTTGGCTGTTGCTTTAAACTGTGGCTTAATCAAAACAGGTTCAGCTTCTCGTTCTGACAGATTGGCTAAATACAATCAGTTGATACGTATTGAACAAGAATTGGGTTCTGCCGCTAAATACCTTGGATTGAGTGCATTTAACGGACAAAACTCTTTATGTTCTTGTGCTTGTGACTGCAAGTAATAATAAATTTAATATTTATTAATGAGAAAAAGCTAGACTTTTTTAAAAAGGTCTAGCTTTTTATAAAATTTTACTTGACTAATAATTTTATTTGTTATACTTTAAGCCTGTGCTAATAAAATTTGGAGACTTTAATTATGAATACAATAGGATACAATGCATCAAGAAATTTTAATAAAAGCTTGAACCAAAACATACAAAATGCTTCGATAAATCCGTCATTATTTAAATGTGCAAGTATAAATAATCAAAATGATGTATATGAGACAGCAAAAGTAACACCTTTTCAAAAAGCCAAATTTTTTTTAACAGACTTTTTTCCTCTTGTATGCCAAATTCAAAATGCCAAGACGAAATTTCACCTGTTATAGCAGAACAAAGTGATACTTTGAGTCTCGATAGTAATTTACCAGCGGAAATTAATGAAAGACGTGATTTTACAAATATAAAAAAATCAAAATCAATTTTAATAGACAATCCAGTACCACGAACAGATTATAATTTTACTCAGACATCTTCTCCTTATGATGAAACTTCTTGTTCAAGCTCACCATTTTATCCTCACAGTTATAATTCTAAAGAAGAAATTATAAAAAATATATTTAAAACAATTATATAAAAAAAGGAAAGGTCAAGCATGAACTCGTTCACACTAACGACACAAAATACCTGCAAGATGCTAAGAAAAGCAAATTCATCTTTAACTTCAATTAAATTGAAAGATAGTGATATTAAAGTTATTGAAAATGCCAAAATATTGACTTCTACAATTAACCCTGTGAAGCCAAATAAAAAGGACGACAGTAAAGATTCTTTCAATTATCATTCATATTTAAACCATTATGATATTACTATGCCTTCAATAAGTGAAAATGGGATAAAAACAAAAGATAACCCGCTTGTTGAAACTGCAAAAACAATATTTACTCAAATGAAAAGTTTTATGGATTTAAACAAATATCAACTCAAACTGGATAAATCAACACTTCCTAGGTTGTTGATGCTGGAAAGTTCAAAAAACCAAACCGATTTTTTAAAATAGATGATTGCCGCAACGCTTCTGACTTAAATTCGGAAATTACGTTTGTTAAAGATAATTTTGAAGAAGATTTGTCTTTCCAAGATGACTTTTCACAAAATAGTCAAAATCCTATAAGCAATCATCCAGCGCTTCGTCGCTCTAAAACATTATCAACTGTTGAATTACAAAATTATTTAGATGAAGTAAAAACTCTAACTTCTACCCAAGATGAAAATGACGATTTTTTGAGTTGCTTTAAATAATATCATAAGGGTCAATGTCAATAGTTAATTTTATATCATTTGGGATTTTTATAGACTTAATAAAAGTGCCAATAATATTATGCCCTTTTTCACCTAATTTATTTTTTATTAAAATATGATAACGATATTGTTCTCTTTAATCGAGGAATTATGCAAGGGTTTGGCCAAGAATTTGGATATAATCCGACAATGATTTACTTTCAATAATTTTGGAAAACCTGAAAGCTATTTCATTGATGGCTCTATTTACCATTAAATTATTAGTTGAAGAAAGAATAATGCGAACAAGCTGACTAAAAGGCGGATAGTCAAAAGCTTCACGTGTTTCAATCTCAGTTTGATAAAAATCAGAATAAGATTGATTTGAAGCGGCTTCAATCACAAAAAAATCGGGGTTGAAGGTTTGGAAATAGACATTTCCTTCGCTATCACCGCGACCTGAGCGACCTGCAAGCTGAGTCAAAAGCTGAAAACCACGCTCTTGAGCTTTATAATCCGGCAAAGTGAAACATAAATCAGCCTGTATCATTGCAGATAACGTTACATTTTTGTTATCAATTCCTTTACCTATCATTTGGGTACCTATAAGAATATCGATATTTCCTTTTTCAAATTCGTTCAGGATAAAAATGTGTTCATTTTTTTTGTCATAACATCGCTGTCAATCCTTGCAATTTTAGCATCTTTGAAAAGTTTTGAAGCAATAATTTCAACTCTTTGAGTGCCAAATCCTGAAGGTTTAAGCGCGTTTGAACCACAACTTGGGCAAATGTCCGGCATTTTTTCACTGTATCCGCACCAGTGACATTTTAAAAGATTGTCATTTGCATGGTAAATCAAAGGAATGTCACAATTTTTGCATTTTATCACCTCTCCGCAAGCAAGGCATTGAATTGATGTTGCAAATCCTCGACGATTAATAAGCAAAATGACTTGTTTTTTTTTGACTTAAAGTATTTTCGATTGCCTTAATAAGTGGTATTGAAAAGAAACCGCCTTTTGTTTTGAACATTTCTTCTCTCATATCAATAATATTAACTTTAGCCATTTTTGCATTGTTAAATCGAGTTTTAAGGCAAAAAATATTATTAGTATTTTTCGTTTCATAATATGTTTCAACACTTGGCGTTGCACTTCCCAAAAGCAAATTTATCTCATATATTTTAGCAAGTTTCTTTGCAACGACAATAGCGTTATATCTTGGCGATGGGTTAGTTTGTTTATAAGAACTTTCATGCTCTTCATCAATAATTATCAATCCTAAATTTTTTATAGGCGCAAAAACAGCTGACCGAACTCCTACAAGTATTCTTATTTCATCATTATTAATCTTTTGCCAAATGTCATACTTTTCTCCCTCGCTTATTGAGCTATGCCATATTGCAACAACATTTTTATCAAATTTTCTAATCAATCGTTTTAGAATTTGAGAAGCAAGTGCAATTTCCGGCAACAAAAACATAACGTTTTTACCACTTTTCAAGGTGTCGTCAATAAGTTTAAAATAAATTTCTGTTTTTCCGCTTCCCGTAATTCCGTGAAGTAAAATAGGGTCAAAATTGTAATCAGAACTTGTAAATTTTTGGCTAATTTTTTCATAGACCCTCATGTTGTTGTTGGTTTAACTCAAATAATGGTTCCTTTTCAATGTCCTTAAACACACTTAAAGCATCGCGAAAAACATTAACTTCACAAGTTTCAACAAGTTTTAACTCCACAAGTTTTTTTATTGTAGCATTTGACGTTTTAAACCTCTCACAAAGTTCACTTAAAGTTAAATTCGGAGTTTCCCTCATTTGTTCAAGTATTTCTTTGTGTCGTTTAGTTATTTTAATAGCAGCATCAAAATTTTCATTAATGCGATAAACAGTTTTTGTTTTTGCTTTTTGTTTTTCATTTTCTATTTCGTATTTAACCGAAATCAAATTGTGTCTTTTGAGTTTGGCAATGATTTTTGAAAATTCAGTACTTTTTAACTTCAACCTTTTTGCAAAGTTGTGGCTTTTATTTTGTGTTCTTCTTCAAGTTTTAGCAAATCTAAAAACCTATTTTCAAAAAGGTTATACCTAGCTTTATCATAATCAAAATTATTTAAAAAAATCATTTTGCAAGGTTGTTTCAGAAATTCAAGTGGCAAAGCGGTTTCAAGCACATCTTTTATATCACAAATATAATAATTTGAAACCCATTCCAAAAATTTTAAATATTTTAAATCAAAAAGCGGATTTTTTGAAACAACATCAATAATTTTTTTTGCATTAATGCCTTCATCAAGATAATTGGAAAACCCGACAACAAAAGCACAAACAACCCCAAAACTGCCAAAAGGTACGACAACACAAGTGCCTATTTCAAGTTTATTTTCAAGATTGTCAGGTATTAAGTAACTAAAAGTTCTCGTTCCATGTTTTTAACATCCACAAGAACGAGAGCATATTTATAATTATTAATATTTAAAGTTTTATTCATCACCCAAGCCGTCAAGTTCGCCAATTGCAACTTCAATAGCTTCTTTCAGAACAGACAAATGATTTGGCGAAACAGTCACTCCTTTTTTTGTAGGCAACCAACTTGCACCATCATCTGTTGTGTAAAATATTCTTAAATCTAAATACTTTTTCCCCTTATACTCTTTTACGGCAATTTGAAGTTGTTCTGTTGAGCTACGTTCTATTGTTGATATAAGTTTATTATCACTCATAAAAAATCTATTCCTTTTAAATTACTTCTACCATAAAAAGTATAACATAGAAATAAAAATTATAGATGACCGGTATGACCACGTTTAACTACTACTTGGCCATTTTCAATTGCATCATATAATGCAGCTTTATTTTTTACTTCTTTACTTATTCTTTGGTCATTCATAATATCTTCACCTAATGTAGGACGTTTTTTAGGGTCTGTGATATTCCCATTCCACAACATATCAACCATTAATTTTAATTGTTGATTTTTATAGTTATAATATGCATCCTGAACATCTTGAGCTCTTTGTTGCATATTATTAGCAGCTCTTGGAACACCATTGTTTGCAATTCTTTGAGCATTGCCTCGCATACCAAATCCTTGCATTTTTGGTGTCAAATTTAAATTAACTTTCATTTTTAAAATATTCCTTTCTATTTTACATTACATCTATTTTTGTAACATAAAATATATTATATGTAAAGAATAATATTTATATAATTTAAAGAAACTTAATAATAAATTTTATTTTATGATTTAAAATATTCGTTATATATTTTCATAGAGCAATATTGACCGCACATTGTGCAAGGTTTGCCGTTGTCGATTTTGTCAAAAACGCATTTGTCAATGGCATATTTTGCTTGGTTTGTCCAATCGAGGTTTTTACGAGCAATACTCATGTTTTGGTCACGTTCAATGGCTTTTTCAATACCTCGACCGATATCTGCGGCGTGAGCTGCTATTTTACTTGCGATTATACCTTCTCGAACTTCTTTTTACATTTGGCAAACCTAAGTGTTCAGCCGGTGTAACGTAACACAAGAAATCGGCACCATGAATTGCAGCAAGTGTTCCTCCAATAGCTGAAGTAATGTGGTCATAGCCTGGTGCAATGTCTGTTACCAATGGTCAAAGCACATACAAAGGAGCATTGTCTGTCAAAACTTTTATTGTTTCTATCATTGAAGGGATTTTATTTATTGGGACATGTCCCGGACCTTCAACCATTGTTTGAACACCATAATCACGGGCACGTTTCACAAGTTCACCCAAAATTATTGTTTCAGCAACTTGTGCACGGTCGCCGGCATCAGCAATACACCCTGGGCGCAAGCCATCGCCAAGTGACAATGTACAATCATAAGTGCGAGCGATTTCAAGAAGCTCGTCATAATATTCATATAAAGGATTTTCCTTGCCTGTTGTCTTTATCCAACAAGCAAGCATTGAACCGCCACGGCTTACAATATCGCATATACGACCTTGTTTTTCCAACTGTTCTACTACAAATTTTGTAACACCACAGTGAACGGTTATAAAATCGACACCATCTTTGCATTGTTTTTCAATATCTGAAAAAAACTTATCTTTGCTTAATTTTGAAATATCACGAAACTCATCCAATGCTTCTTTTCCTGCTTGATAAATTGGAACTGTTCCTATTGGAAGCTTTGTTGAAGCAATTATTCTACGACGTACATCATCAATATCAGCACCTGTTGACAAATCCATAAGAACATCAGCGCCTGTTGTTTCAATAATTTTAACCTTATCAAGTTCTTCATTTAATGAACTTCTTTCAAGCGACGTACCAATATTTGCATTTATTTTAACACTTACACCATTACCAACTGCTGTAGGGATTACATCTTTACGGGTATTGTTTTTTAATATTACAAGTGAACCGTTAGCTACATTTTTTAAGACTTTATTTTTACAAATGCCTTCTTTTTTGAGCAACATATTCCATTTCACTTGTCAAATTGCCGTTTTTTGCTTCGATTAGCTGTGTCGTCATTTAATATAACTCCCTTATTTAAATTTTACCTTAAATCATTAGTTGAATGAAGCTTAAAGCCTCATTCAACCATAAAACTCTCTTCTATATTATAAACTACTCCCCTAATTCGTTAATATAAAATTATAACGATTGATTCCAAATAGCATCACTTATTGTAGTTTTTGTTTTTTGGATAGAATCAGATGCTAGATTTACATTGTTTGGAGTGAAGATAAATACAGAATCACCAATTTTTTGTTGGTTTCCACATAATGCATGAGCAGCGCCACATAGAAAGTCAACAATTCTCACTGATTGTTCTTTATCCAATAAATGAAGGTTTAATAAAACTGTTTTTCTATCTTTTAAATGTTTAATTATTTGAGCAGCATCATTATATGCACGAGGTTCACAAACCATAACTTCGTGTCCGTTTCTCATAATCGGCAAATCAACAACTTTGCTTTGAGTATTATCAAAAGATTTATTATTAGGTTGACTGTGATATTTTGGACTTAAAGCATAATTCCCATCTGTTGGATATTCCATATTTGATGCTTCATCTTCTAAATCACCAAAAATGTCTTCATTATTATTTTTTTCAAATCCTGCTGTTAAAAAAATCTACTAAAGATTTTATTTTATCAGATACCATTGTCACCTTCATTCTCCTTTATAACTTAATTTTTCTTTAATCAAATATTTTTTTACCTAACCGAATTATCGTTGAGCCACATTTTACTGCTTCCAAATAATCTTGACTCATTCCCATTGATAATTCTTCTATACTGTCTTCATATTTTGAGTTTAACTCAAATTTTAGCTTTTTAACTCCATCAAATAGAGCATATAATTCATTTTCACTCATACATTTGGGTGCCATAGTCATCAAACCTTCTATTTTGACATTTTTTAATTTTTGTATTTCGGGATAAGCTTCAAACAGTCCTTCCACACTAAACCCTGTTTTGCTTTCTTCTTTTGCATAATTAACCTGCAAAAGTATCTTTTGACATTTGTTTATAGCTTTTGCTTCAACATCTATCTTTTGTGCAAGCTTTAAACTATCAACCGAATGTATGATATCAAAATATTTTACTGCTTTTTTGACTTTATTACTTTGCAAATGACCAATCAAATGAAATGTTGAGTCGTCTCTTATATTTTGTGGCAAACTTTCGATTTTGTTTATGGCATCCAACACTTTGTTTTCACCAAAATCTCGCAAACCAACATCATAAGCTTCAATTAGTCTATCAACGCCATAATACTTTGTGACAGCTATTATTTTTACTTGTGAATGTGCAAGTTGTTGTCTTATTTGTTCTATATTTTCTTTTATATTACTCATATTATTTAATACATTTTAATTATAACAGCTAATACTTATCTGACAACGGTTTTTGCTTTTTTATTTTAAACCGCGAAAAACCATGTTAATCATGGTTTTTCGCGGTTTTTAAATTCTTAATTTATTTTAATATTTGCTTAAATTTTCTTAATATTTCACTTTTTTACCTATATTTTCAATATTTTCCATGACACAACATCCGATGGCATGGGTTTTTCTATTTTTATTTGTTTAAATAATTAAACAAAAGTTAAACCGCGTTGGTAAATGATATCCAAAATTGAACGCGCAATAGCCCGCCTTATAAAAACACGCCCGTTAGGGCGAAACTAAATATGTTTTTTATCGACACAGCCTTGAAAAACATTATGATTAAGATTATTATATATGTATGACTATCGTTAAAAGACTTTTATCTTTTCATAAGGTTAAAACCGGCGATTGTACCGGTTATAATAATTCTCGAAAATTTCCAAATATTTTTTTATATTGGATTAATGCTCTTATGCCAATAAATTTAAAATTCATGGAAGAAGTTTATATTGCTTGTGACAGTAAAAATATAAAATCACTTATTTCAATTAAACCGATTAACCACAATAATAAACGTTTTGAAATTGTTAAGTTTTATCTGGACAATGATAGCAACACAAAAGGCAAGCTGCTTATGGATTATGTTGTGTCAAAGTTTGCCGCAAAAGGTGTAATCAGTTTTACAGCATACGTTGATGAAAATAAACTTGATGTTATAAATCTTTTTTCAAATAGCTGTGGATTTCGCAATTTTTCATCACACCAATTCTATAAAGTAAATAAAGAAAATTTTGATGAAACAAAGACATTTGATGATATTTATATAGAAAAATCAAAAAACATAACCGCAAAAAACATTGCACAACTTTACAATGAAAGCCTTCAACCCTATTTTAGATTGCCTTTGGAAAAATCACACAACGAGTTTAAAAATTGTGTTTTTGATATATTTAAAAATAATACTTTTATTTTTAATATTTACAACAAAAACAACAACGAACTTTGCGGATTTATTAGACTTTTAACTTATGATAATTTAAATTATATTATGGACATGACTTTGCTTAATCCATTTTGCCACAATTTTGAACGTATTCTAGCTTATTGTTACAAATTTTTAGACAGCAGATTTAAAAATTTTAATTTGATATTCAAAAATAAAAAATATCAGATAAATTCAAACTTTTTCGAAGACTATTTTAAAGAAAACAAAATAAATATGGTATATCGTGAAATCGTTCTTGTCAAAGATTATTTCAACTATATCAAAGAAAATAATGAAACAAAAATCCAAAATTCAAAAAATTATATTCTTTAACGATATTAATCAGAACCCGGCTTTTTAATTTCATCATTGCTATTATCTTTGTTATCAAACAGGTTTTGCATAGCAATGTTGGCACCATTTAAAACTATAAGTTTTTTTAGACTAAAAAAATATTTTGTCCTAAAGTTTTAAAAATGTTATTTTTCATATTTTTGGGCAATAAATTGGTTGACAATAAAATTTTTCCGAATATATTATTTTGGGTAAGTTGGCAAACAAGTTCAAAACCAATTGCCATACTTACTTTATTTAGACCGATATGAAGTTTACTCTCTTTGTCTAAAGCATTCTTTTTGACATCGTTATAAGCTTCTTTAAAATCATTTAGTTTTATACTTTGGCAACATAAACTTCTATATAACATATGTGGAGTTGAGGGGAAAATCTCATCCTGAAAAGGAGCGTTAGCTCTATTTTCAAACACGTTTTTTGCTCTTTGACCAACATCTGAAAATCTATTTTTCATATCTTTAAAACAACCGAAATAACTGTCACCACAAACATCATCATCATTTGAAAATGCAACGTATTGTTGAATTTCATCTTCAGATTTTAAAGTTTCTTTTGTTTTTGAATACAATTCTTTTGTCTTTTTTAAAATTTTATCTTTATATTGAGTAATTTCAAAAATTCCCCAATTTACAAACAATAAAGCAATGATATTATTTAAACCGGTTAAAAATAGTTTGTTATAATTTAATTGTATTTTTTTGTAGTGCCGTTATCATGTTCGTTAGTTTCTTTTTTATTTCCATAGGCAGCTTTATTACGTTCTTTTATCTTTTGATGAGCTTTACCGGTGAATGTTGCCACAATACCGCTTTTTGAAGCTTCTGCGATGAGTTTTTGGGAAAAAAATAAAGGAAGAACATTTTGTATTGTTTCATTACTAAAACTAATGTTTCTGTGAGTTAATTTTTTGGCAGAGCCATTAATCATCCTTACAGATGATATTCTTGATAACATAGGCTATTCCTTAATTATTCCAAACTACTTATATAGTATCATTTTTTATAAAGTTTGTAAATAAATTATTTTAAATTTGCAACAATTGCTTGAACAAATTCACTGGTTGTAGCATTACCACCTAAATCACGAGTTAAAACTTTACCTTCATCAAAAACTTTGTATAAAGCATTTTTAATGTTATTTGCAGCTTCGTTTTCATCCATATATTCAAGCATAAGAATGCCACTTCTTAAAAGTGCGGTAGGATTGGCAATATTTTTCCCTGCAATGTCAGGAGCACTTCCGTGAACGGCTTCAAATACAGCATAATCTTTACCAATGTTTGCCCCGGAGCAACACCAAGCCCCCGACAAGCCCCGATGTCAAATCTGATACAATATCGCCATATAAATTGGGCAAAACCATTACATCAAACTGATTTGGGTTTATGACAAGTTGCATGCAAGCATTATCCACAAGGATTTCATTATATTCGATTTTGTTTTCGTATTCTTTTGCAACTTCTCGTACACATTCCAAAAACAATCCGTCAGTCAATTTGCAAATGTTGGCTTTGTAACGGCTGTAACTTTTTTCGGCTGTTTTTTATGGCATAATCAAAAGCATATTTTCCAATTCGCATTGAAGCATCTCGTGTAATTATTTTTATTGACTCAAATGTGTTATCGTCGATTTTTCGTTCAATACCTGCATATAAATCTTCTGTATTTTCTCTTATAACGGTTATATCGACATTTTCGTATCGTGTTTTTATGTTGTTTAAATTTTTAGCCTCACGAACAGAAGCATATAAATCAAGTTCTTTTCTTAAAGCCACATTTACACTTCTAAAGCCTTTGCCAATTGGTGTTGTACAAGGTGCTTTAAGTGCTATTTTATTTTTCTTTATACTTTCAATGACCTCACAAGGCAAAGGAGTGCCATATTCTTTAACAGCATCCAAACCTGCAAGTTGAACCTCCAAATTAATTTTTACATTTGCTTTTTTCAAACACTTTTAAACAAGCATCAGCAATTTCAGATTCAATGCCATCACCTTTAATCAATGTAACCGTTTTCATACTAATTCAAAATCCCCGTGTTTTTTAATATGCTCAATTAACCCGCCTTCGTTCAAAAGTTTTATCATAACAGGTGGAAGCGGCTGTATTTTTATTTCTTCATTTTTTGTAACATTTTTGACAACACCGTTTTGAATATCAATTTCAAGTTTATCATTTGCATCAATTCTATCAGTATCGCATTCAATCAACAAAAGTCCTATGTTTATTGAATTACGATAAAATATTCTAGCAAAAGACTTAGCCAAAACAGCACCGACCCCTGCAATTTTAATAATTTGAGGAGCGTGTTCACGGCTTGAACCAAGCCCGAAATTGTTTCCTCCAACAACGAAATCACCTTTTTCCATTTGACTTGCGAAATTTGGATCTGCATCTTCAAGCACGTGCTTTGAAAACTCTTCCAAATTTGACCTCAAGTGAAATAAACGACCGGGGGGCAATATGGTCAGTTGATATATTATCACCAAATTTCCAAGCTTTTCCTTCAAGTATCATAATTTTTTCTTAACCTCGCTTTTAACTTTTTAACCGATAGCTTTATTAAACATTTCACTTGGGCAAGCGATATGACCGAATATCGCACTATAAGCTGCAACAGCAGGAGAACAAAGGTAAATAAATCCTTTTGTATTGCCTAAACGCCCCTGAAAGTTTCTGTTTTGAGTTGAAAGGCAAACTTCATTGTCGCCCAAAATTCCTGCATGCACACCAACACAACAGCCACAACCTGATGTAACAATTGCTGCACCTGCCTTTACAAATATTTCAATCAAACCTTCGCTTAAAGCTTGAAGAAAGACATCTCTTGAAGCCGGCGAAACAAGCAAGCGAACGCCTTCTTTAACTTTACGTCCGTCAAGTATTTTTGCTGCAATTCTTAAATCTTCAATACGACCATTTGTGCAACTGCCTAAAAATATCTGGTCAACTTTTACATCACTTAACTCGCTTGCTAATTTTGTATTATCAACTGTATGTGGGCAAGAAACCGTTGGTTTTATTTTTGAAGCATTAATTTTAATAATTTTATCATATTGTGCATCTTCATCCGGCTCAATTGCCACAAATTTCTCACTACGACCACGTTGAGACAAATAATCAAAAGTTTTGGAATCTGTTTTGAACAATCCTGCTTTGGCACCTGCTTCAACAGCCATATTTGCAAGTGTAAATCTATCTGTCATTTCCATTTTGTCAATTGTATCACCTGAAAATTCTAAAGCACAATAAGTAGCGCCATCTGCTCCTATTTCGCCAATCAAGTGTAAAATCAAATCTTTTGGATACACTCCAAAACCAAACTTGCCATTAACTTCAACTTTTATAGTTTTTGGAACTTTTAACCAAGTTTTTCCCAAAGCCATAGCAACAGCTACGTCAGTTGACCCCATGCCTGTTGCAAATGCGCCCAAGGCACCTGAAGTGCAAGTATGTGAATCAGCTCCAACAAGTATTTCTCCAGGGTTGACATAACTTTCAACAAGTCTTTGGTGGCAAACACCTTCACCGACATCTGATAATATTGCACCATATTCTTTTGCAAACTCTCTTAAAACCATATGTGAATTTGACAATTCTTTCCTCGGACTTGGTGCTGCATGGTCAATAAATAATATAGTGCGACTTGGGTTTGCAAGTCTATCTCGACCAAGTTTCTTGAACTCTTGACAAGTTAATGGTCCTGTTCCGTCTTGTACTGCCGCAACATCAACTTTTGATATCACAAGTTCACCTGCTTTTACATCGCAGCCTACGTGTTTTGAGATTATCTTCTCGGCTATTGTTTGTCCCATGTTTTTAAACCTCATTTCTATTTCCCTTTAAAAACAATAACACATTTTTCAATTCCATTCAACAATAATACTAAATATTTACTCTATTCTTAAAAAATGTTATAATCGTATTCAAGGAGAAAGCTTTAAAATGAATATTCTTATAATAAACGTTCAAATTTAAATTTGCTTGGTAAGCGTGAACCTCACATATATGGAAATATGACTTTAAACGATATTAATGATAAAATTAAAGTCGAATTTTCAAAAAATAACAACATAAATTTTGAATTTTATCAGAATAATGTTGAAGGTGAAATAATAAATAAATTACATTCGTCAATTGGCAAATTTAATGGAATTGTTATAAACGCCGGTGCCTATACTCACACAAGTCTTGCGATAGCTGATGCAATTAAAGCCATTCAAATACCTACCATTGAAGTTCATCTTTCAAACATCTATTCACGTGAAGAAATTAGACATAAATCATTTTTAAGCCCTTGTTGCATAGGTCAAATTTCAGGATTTGGATTTTATAGTTACATTTTGGCAGTTCAAGCTTTGATTAATTATTTAAAAAATACTAACTAATTATTTTTCTCCTCCAGTAGCACATTTTGTTCTTTTTGTTTTTTTATAATTTTTCCAAGTTGCAATGTTTGAAATTGTGGAAGCAACAAGTGCAATGCCTGAAAGGCAGGCGGCTATTATGCCACCTTTGAATTTGTTTTAAGCTTATTAACTTCATCTTCACACATTTTAACATTTGTATTTGTTATGTAATCATGAATACAGCCAATGCCTATTAATAATGCAGCTAATCCAAAATTTTTAAATTTATCGTCAACTGTTTTTATTTTATTGTCAAATAAGTTTACAATAAGCATACTAGCTGCACCAATTGTACTTAATATATAGGTCAAGTCCAAATGGTTTCTTTTTTAAAGGCTTTTCAATCATTTCTTCTTTATATTTGTAACCATAGTCTAGAGGTCGTGCAAAATCAAGCAATCCTAAAGTAATAAGTAATGGCAAAGGAAGAATTGATTTGAACTTTTTATTATTTGATATTCTTATAATGGCAAGTGAAGAAACCAAAGATACATTACTTAATTGATTATTATAGAGCTTAGTATTTTGTCTGATTTCATATATCCTATCATTAATAACTACTTGTTTTAAATAATTAATATCATTTTTTTCATTATTTTTAAAATTTGTTTTTGCAAAATTTTTATTTAAATTTATATTATTTATTAACATAACATCATACCGCCTCGACGATTTTGATTATTTCGATAAGAATATGAAGGAGTATAGGAATATGAAGATTTATATGAGTAAATTGGTTCTTCTACTTCTTCTGATATAGTATTTAATAATTCAGCAGGAAGATCATAAACATAAAATCTATCATCATCTTCAATTTCATCATATATCGATATTCTTTTTGTCTTTTTTATCTAGTTTAACTGAATATGTCTTATTAATATCCATTTCTTTAGGTACATATTCTTCCATATAATGCTCATAAACTTTATGGTATTTTTTTAGTTTTTCCATATCAAGATTTTCAAAAAACTCATTTATATCGTCAAAATCTGTATCAAATCCTTCACTGTCAAGAATTTGAGAAACATGTAAAAAATGTTCATGTCCTCTATTTCTTAAATTAGGATATTCACGATGCTTTTTATAAATATAAGAAAAAAATTTTTTATCAGCAACTACCGACGATTATGTTGGGCAATCATAGGAACCACATCCTCCACCTGAAGAGCCGTCATCACCTTTGTGTCTTCTATTTTCTAAATACGCAATGATAAAACCACCATAAGACTCAATAAGTGTAGCTGCTATAATAGCTCTTGTTTTTGCACTTTCTGTAAGTTGTGTTCCTAATTTTGCAAGTGCTCCTATGATTAGATTACCTGTTGCGAATGTGCTGCTTGCTCCAATGGTATTAGCTTTAGTTCGTATATATTCATCAGCTTGTTCTATAATCGCACTAATTAATAATCCTGTGGATGGAGATAAATCTAAATATTCTTTTATACTATATTCTTTATAATTATTACAAGAGGCATCTTTCGTTGCCTTACAATTTATTAATATACTTTCACTAACTAAACCTAGATGTTTTCCGCTAATCGCTGCGGTAACTGTTCCTAATGCAGTATATTTTTGTAAATCTACTAAAGACTTGACTAACGGATTTTTATCCATCCATTTTTTCCATTCCCCAATCCCTTTAAAACTTATAGCTTTTGTTTTGTTTATATTAGCAATATTTGTTGTCAAATTACACTTATTTCTTAAAGCATTTAGATGTACTAAAGTTAAATTTTGAGATGTGTTTTTATTATCTATTACTGATTGGTTTTGATTATTCATTTTCATGCCAAAACTTGGTTGTTGCTTCATGCCTGTTTTTACCCTAGAAGCTACGTTTGTTTGTTTGTTTGTTTGTTACTCCATAATTCACTGCATTCACTCTCATCTTTTCCCTCCTATTTTATTTAGCAAATAAATATTTATACTCATATAAAAACCGTAAAATAATAATTTGCTATTTGAATTATAAATGTTTACAAAAATTAATAATACAAACAAAATTTAAGAAATGTCATACAAAAAACAATTAACATAATGAGAATTTGAGATATAAATTTTTGAAGGTGTACAATCTTTACATTTGGGAAGGGAATACGGACATCTTGAATAAAATTTACAACCTTCTTTAAGTATTTTTAGTGACGGTATTTCACCTTGAATTGTGGAATTATCATTTTTGAATTATTGCCAAGTTTAGGTATTGAATCCATTAATGCTTTTGTATAAGGATGTTTATAATCATTAAATATGTCATCTTTCTTCCCAAATTCAATTATTTGCCCCAAGTACATTATTGCAACATAATTTGAAATGTATTTTACAACAGATAAATCATGAGAAATAAATAAAATAGTTAGGTTTAGTTTATTTTTTAAATCGAGAAGAAGGTTAATAATTTGTGCCTGAATTGAAACATCAAGAGCTGAAACAGGTTCATCAGCAATAATAAGTTTAGGATTTAAAACTAAAGACCTTGCAATGGCTATTCTTTGCCGTTGCCCTCCTGAAAATTCACTTGAATAACGACTCAAACTTTTTATATCTATCCCTGTAAGCTTGCAGATTTCATAAATGCGTTCTTGAATTTCTTGTTTATTTCCCCATTTATGAACATCAAGCGGCTCTTTCAAAATGTCATATACCGTCATTTTGGGATTTAAACTTGCGTATGGATTTTGAAAAATAATCTGAACTTTTTTTCGATATTCAAATAGCTGCTTTTTATCAAATGTTTCAATATCTTCACCTTCAAAAAATATATTACCGCTATTTAAATTAACAAGTTTCAAAATAGATTTTCCAAGTGTTGTCTTTCCGCAACCTGATTCACCCACTAAACTTAATATCTCACCACGCTTTATTTTTAAATTTACATCATTTAAAACATGTATATAGTCTGTTTTGTCGCTCAAAAAACTGTCATTAGCCTTAAATTTAAGTCGTGCGTTTACAATTTTAAAATGTCATCCATAAAAAAATTATAACAAATTATTATAAAAAAATCGAACACCAAACTTACTAATATACAAATGGGGAATAGAAGAAAATATATATCTTAATATAAAATGAAATAATATTATAATAGAATTTTTAAATATAATTTCATTTTAATTTCATAATAAACGGAATAAATTTTTATGAACATAAAAAGTTTGAGGAAAGACGAGCTTGAAAATGAACTTATCAAGTATGTTAATTCTTATTTTATAAATTTACAAAAATGGCAAAGAGTTAATAATATTATAAATATGATGATTACAACAAAAAATCCTCATTTTATCCATAAACATATAAAAGACGACTTGCATTGGATTTTTGGTATCGATTTTTACGTTGTTTATTTACGAAAAAAATACTCAAATAAATACAATTATGTTTATCACTCACATGACAATTATAAAGCACATAAAGACTATATTTATGATTTTGTACTCAAGAATAAAGATAACATACTTAATGATAATCGTAACATTATTTATGAAAATCTTCTAAGTGAATATAATATATTTTTCATAATGCAAGAAAATGCCGTCACAGGTTTTATTATTACGCATTCATTAAACGATAAATTTTCTGATATGGATATTAATATTTTTAATGTAATCGTAAATAGTTATTCTCTTGCTCTTGCAAATTTTAGTTACTACAATAAAGTTGAAGTTGGAAGCATACGAAAATTAAATCTTATTGAAAATATTTCAAAAGAATTTAAACCGATGTTAAATAATATTTTAGAATATGCAAGTTTATTAAATTTGCACAAAACACTACCTTTAAAACGCAAAGAAAGTTATGTACGCTATATTGAAAATAGTTCAAAATATTTAAAAAACTTAATAACAAATATGCTTGACCTGTCAAATGAGGATTTTAAAACAACACAGCCGGAATTTACAAGTTTCGACTCTCGTGATGCAATTAATGAATGTTTAAATATTTTAGCAGATTTCACTCAACAACGAAATATTAATTTCATTACATCAATTATTGCACACGATATTTTTGCTGATCTAACCAAATTTAAACAGGTTATTTTTTCACTTACTAATAATATGATTAAATTTGCAAACGATAACGATATAATTTATATTACATCATATATTAATAAAGCTCATTTTATTTTAGAATTTAAAAATAGAATGCACAAATATTTAGATTCAGATTTTAAAAACCAAAATGATATATACTATTTTAACAAACAATCTGCTGATTTATCCGTTATTAAAAAATAATTAAACAGCATAACGGGACTGTCAAGTTTTTACTTGAAAAATCAACAAACACAATTATACTTCGCTTGTCACTACCTTTGGTAGAAAATGATTGTCATAATAATTAGTCTATTTTATAAGCTATAATTATAATAACTTTTAGAACTTATTCTTGGGACATTTTTTTAATAGCAGTTTTAATATCAAAAGTTATATCCTTAATAAATTCAACAAACAACCTTGAAACGCTCTGATTATCGACTACATTAAATGCACCATAAATTGGATCTTTTGAATTACGAAACCGCATTTGACGGTCTTTTTTTTCAATTAATTCAAAATCAACTTTATGTCCTAAACGTTTTTTAAGTCTTCATCCAATGCAAAAGTCATTTTTTGTTTTCCTCTTAAGTATATATCTATATATATAAAAAATATATACTTTCCAAAATTGCTTATAAAACAAACAATCTTTACATTTTGTAACAAAATTCAGATTTAAATACAAACGCGACATTCGAGAGCTTTGCTCAATGTAATTTCATCAGCGTACTCCAAATCGGATCCTATTGGAAGTCCCATAGCAATTCTACTTATTTTAATATCAAAAGGTTTTAAAAGTTTTGAAATGTATAGGCTTGTAGCTTCGCCTTCAACTGTAGGATTAAGAGCAAGAATAATTTCTTCGATGTCATTTTCAGATATACGATTAAGGAGTTCTCGAATGCGAATATCGTTTGCACCAATTCCTTCAAGTGGCGAGATGACACCTTGGAGAACATGATAGACACCATTATATTCATTTGTTTTTTCAATAGCAAGAAGGTCTTTTGTTTCGCTCACGACGCAAATAGTTTTGCTATCTCTATTTGAATTTTGGCATATTTCGCAGGGGTCATTTTGCGACATATTGAAACATATGCTGCAATAATGTATTTTTTCTTTAGCTTCAATCATTAAATTAGCAAACCTTTGGACATCAGGGTTTGGCATTTTAAGCAAATGCAGTGCCATTCTCTGTGCTGATTTAGAGGCCTATTGACGGAAACCGCTCGAAAAAATCAATGAGATTAGCCAACGGTTTTGTATATTGCATGATTTAGAACAACCCCGGTATATTTATTCCGCCTGTTAAGCCTTTCATTTTGTTTTCGAAAACAGACGAAGCTTTTTTATTTGCTTCATTTATTGCTTGAGTAATTAAATCTTCCAACATTTCGACTGTTTCATCATCAACACTTTGAGGATTTTCAGGGTTTATTGCTTCTTTTGTCAACTTTATTGACTTAAAATTCTTTTGTCCGTCAACAACGACTGTAACGCTTTTGTTTGGTGCATAACCAACAAGTTCTTGGGCTTTTAATTCCTCTTGCGCTTGAGTCAATTTTTTTTGCATCTGACTAAACTGTTTCATCAAGTTTCCCATATTCATCATAGTTTTAATTTCTCCCCAAAATCTCTATATTTCTCAAATTATTATACACAAAATAAAAGTTTATATCAATTATACATTTTGTGTCTTTCTTATTTATTATTAAATATTATTGATTAAAACATTCACGCTTGTTCAGGCGAAGCCAGTTTTTATATGACAAATTTCGTGCGTTCAATACATTGACTTCATTCCTCAACGTGGATTGGCTTTTGTTTGTTTATAGTGTTGAAGTTCAATTAAAACATTTTGCTAGACATTTTTGTTTTTTTCCGCCTGTGGAATCTGCCCTCATTTCATTCGGGCATCTATCCTACGGCGGATATTATATTATACAGGGGGACGGCGAAGCCGTCCCCTGTACCCCTGGACATTCACAACTAAAATATGGGAAACGGAACCAAACAAATGAGTGAACATTTTATGGAGTTGCAAGGCACATAAGGCACGGCTCTGTGAGCTAGAAAGAAATCCAAGACAGTGATAATTGTTCGCGCCTGCGTATGGGTTGCATTTGTTGCTATTATCAGATAAACAATTGTACAGTTCCACAGGGTTGCAAAGGGGCTTTAGCCCCTTGCACTAATCTATTATGGCGAAACAAATTGTTGTGGCAAAAAACAAAAATACACCTAGTTTCGCCCCAACAAGCGCGTTTTTATATGACGGGCTGCGGATTCGTCGTTGGCTTCGCCTGATTGTGAGGAAAAATGCGTAAGCCGTGTGTAAAACAAAGCCAAAACGGCTCAGTTTTGGATTTGTTTATAACAGTTAATGAGCGACGTAAGAGTTTTCGAAGAAAACTCCACAGGAGCGAAAACTGAACGAAGTGAAACAATTTTATAAAAATTGTGAAACGGAGCCAAATTTTTGGTAGGGCGGAGTCGAGCGTTAGCGAGCGAGCCCCCAACATGAAGCAATCCGCTGGAGTGTAGCCTTGAAAAGGCGAAACGGAATGCAAGGATTGCGCTAAGCCAAATAATTTGGTATAAATGAATTTTGAAAATCAAAAAAAGAACCCGACGTAATCCAAGACACCGCGTGTTCAATACATTGACTTTTGTTTGTTTATAGTGTTGAAGTTCAATTAAAACATTTTGCTAGACATTTTTTGTTTTTTCCGCCTGTGGCAGCGGATTCGCAGTTGGCTTTGCCTGATTGTGAGGAACTGAACGGAGTGGAACAATTTTGTAAAAATTGTGAAACGGAGTTGCATAGTTCCGAACGCTGCGTAATCCAAGACTTGCTGTCTTCACTTTCGTGAAGCCATCCAGCCACGGCGGATATTATATTATACAGGGGGACGGCGAAGCCGTCCCCCTGTACCCCCTTGGACATTCACAACTAAAATATGGGAAACGGAACCAAACAAATGAGTGAACATTTTATGGAGTTGCAAGGCACATAAGGCACGGCTCTGTGAGCGAGAAGGAAATACAAGACAGTGATAATTGTTCGTGCCTGCATATGGGTTGCATTTGTTGCTATTATCAGATAAACAATTGTATAGTTCCACAGGGTTGCAAGGGGGCTTCAGTCCCTTGCATTAATCTATTCTGGCGAAACAAACATGAAGAAAAAAGTTTTAATTGAACTTGAATTAATTAAATTAGTAAAGTCAACCTACGTTAGTGAATGAAACCGAAAATTAAACATGCGGTAGCCCGTTATATAAACCTAAAACAAAAAATGTTTAGTATAAAGCTATAATTGAACTTCAACGCTATAATCAAACTAAAATCAATCCACGTTGGTGGATGAAATCAAATTTTGAACGCGCGAAGCCCGTTATATAAACCTAAAACAAAAAATGTTTAGTATAAAGCTATAATTGAACTTCAACGCTATAATCAAACTAAAATCAATCCACGTTGATGGATGAAATCAAATTTTGAACGCGCGAAGCCCGTTATATAAACCTAAAACAAAAAATGTTTAGTATAAAGCTATAATTGAACTTCAACGCTATAATCAAACTAAAATCAATCCACGTTGGTGGATGAAATTAAATTTTGAACGCGCGAAGCCCGTTATATAAACCCTAAAACAAAAAAATGTTTAGTATAAAGCTATAATTGAACTTCAACGCTATAATCAAACTAAAATCAATCCACGTTGGTGGATGAAATCAAATTTTGAACGCGCGAAGCCCGTTATATAAAAACTCAAGTGAAAATAAAGCAAAATCGTATTTTATGGGGTCATAAGGGTCAAATTGTTTCAAATTTTGTGTTAACTCGATGACACTTTTATAATCATTATTTTTACGTTTTAAAAGGTTATATTGACGTGAAATATTGCCAACATGCACATCAAGCGGAATAAGAAGTTCACTTTTATCGATAAATTTCCATAATCCAAAATCGACATCACTTTTTCTTACCATCCACCTTAAAAACATGTTTAACCGCTTGCAACTTCCCATATTTGATGCATCTGGCAAAAGATGCTTAAAACCTGCTTGGGGCTCTGTTGGACAATTTTTATAAAAATATTGAGATATATTATAAAACATATTGTGTATTTTGCCAAGTTTTGGATGATTGTTTTTACAATTGTTATAATATTCATAAAAAGATCACTTAAAGAAGAGTTTTCATCATTATATATTGTTGAAAGCACGTATAACATATTTTTATGTCATTTTCTTTTGCAAACCTATAATTTATACCATTTAAGTCAATTTTTTTGTTTTTAAAATTTTTGATAAATTTATATGGTTCATTATTCATAATTTCAAAAAGTTCGTTAAGTTTTGCAATAAAAAGTGAACGTTTCCCGTATGCAAAAGATGAGGCAATAAATCCTGCGATTTCAATATCTTCTTTTTATTAAATTTGTGTGGAAATAAAATAGGGTCATGTGGTATAAAGTCAAGTGTTTCATATTTTATACAATTATTATCCATAATTTCTTTAAGATTCATAGTTAAACCCCTCAAATTTTTAAAATAATCTTTAATTAACAATATACACTCATCTTCACAAATTCCGCCAAAGACTTTAAGTTTTGAATTGACAGATTTTCTTAAATCGTATTTCGAAAGTAATGCACCATAGTTTATATCATAAGCGCCAAAATAAACTGTATCAATTCTTGAAAGAATTATGCTCCAAGCACACATAGAGCATGGTTCAAGCGTAACATACATTTTACATCCATTTAAATATTTTGTGTTTAGTTTTTTAATAGCTTTATTTATTGCAAGTATTTCAACTATGACAAAGAACATTGTTATTGTTTTCAACTTCATTTATAGATTGAGCAATAATGTTATCATTTGAATCTAAAATAACACATCCAACAGGCAAATCAACGCCGCTTGTCTTAGCAAGTTTTATTGCTTTTTGCATATTCATTTGTAATAAAGTTTTATACATGGTTTTAATTTATTATATCATGTTTAAAATCATCAAAATCGTTTTTTAAATCGGAATATAGGTCTTTTATGCGTTTTTGGGTATTGTCAAGCGAAAATTCAGATGAAGAACTTTTTGAATTTAATGATACTTGAGCAAATTAGATTACCATCAAAAGAACAAAACAAAACTTTTTACACAATAGGAAAATTTAAAAATTATCGTTAAATGTCAATAAAGAACTTACTTTTTAAGCTTGACGATGACAGTAAAGGAGTTGTCTTTTTTGGATTCAATGATAAATTTTCCTCCCATCGCATCAACAAGTCCTTCAACAATAAACAAACCAAGTCCCGTGCCCCGAGTTGTTCTTGTGGTTTTGTCATCAAGTCGGGTAAACTTTTGTTTAAGCCTTTTTAACATTTCATTATCAATATAGTCAGCTTGGTTTGTTATTTCAACAACTCCATAATTTTCATCTTGGTAGGTTTTAATTTTAATATCCGATTCATCATAAGCATATTTTGAAGCATTTTCAAGAAGGTTTATTATAACCTGTTCAAGTCGGTCTTCATTAGCTAAAACAGATATGTTTTCTTGTGTTTTTAATATAAAATTATGATTTTTAAAATCCTTAATCAATTGCAAAGAAATATCAATAGCACGATTTAGGTCAATTTTTGCAAGTTCTATATTTAAACCTTTTCGTTCAATATCAGGAATAATAAGTAAATCTTCAACCATGCGACTTAAACGTTCTGATTGCCGTTTAATTACTTTAAGGGATTTAATTTTTGTTGCATCGTCAATTTCAATGTCATTTCGTAAAAGTCTTGAAGTGTAACCCATAATTGATGTTAAAGGTGTGCGAAGTTCATGGCTTACAGTGTCAAGAAGATTACTTCTAAATTCGTTTAAATGTTCAAGTTCACGGTTGTTTTGTTTAAGTTTACGGTAGGCAATATTTACCTCATAAACCATTTTGTTAAACTCAAAAGCCAAAAATACAATTTCATAGGGTGTCAAAAAATTAGTCAAAAGTCGTATTTTCCGCTTGTAATTACCTTTTGATAATGCCATAATGCCTTTGAAAAGCTGGCGGATATTAATATAAAGATAATATGTATATAAACCTATAATTCCAATCACTGAAAGTCCTGCAAAAAGAATGGTTAAAATTATAGTTACACGCGATTTGTATATTGTGTTGTCAGCTTTTTTTTCTGTCGTATTGGTTATGACAAGGAAGTCGGGATTTGTCATTTTATAATATACTTTGGGTTCATTTTTAACTTTTCCGAAAAGTTGCGGTTTATTATCAACTATTTTTTTAGGCAAAGACTTTATTGCATTTTGGTATTCATTTTGTGAAAAATTATGAGAAGCAATAAGCTGGTTTGATGTTGAGTCAATAATATATATTTGACGCATATTGTCTTTAATTGTGCTAAATACTTTGTTTTTGAATATATTAACGTCAATAGTTGCAACTAAGTAGTAATTATGGTTGTTTAACTTTTCACAAATAATAAGTTTGTTTGATTTATCATCATAATAAATATTTTTTTGATATTTTTGAATAAATTATTTTTAAATCCTTAAAATCAGATGATGTTTTTGAAATGTCAAACAGGTATTTTTTTTTGTGAGTTTGAGGGATAAATTTTAGAGCATAAGCAATGTCTTTTAGGGCATTTTGTCGGAGCCTAAGTATGCGTTAATATTTTGAACGATTATATCGTTAATCATAGAAGCAGAATATTGAAGCTCATTACGAATTGCATGCTGATTTACGTTATTAACTATAAAAAAAGCGGTAATAAGCGGAATAAGAACAGAAATAAGAATAACTAAAATCATCTGCTCAACTATTTTAAGTCGTTTAAATTTAAAGAATTTCATTAAATTTTCCTTTTAAAGATATTAATTTGTTTTTGTAATAAGCCTATAGCCTACGTTTGTTACGGTATTCACATAAGTAGGTTTTTTGGGGTCAGGTTCTATTTTTTGACGTAAAGTGCCAACATGAACTCGCACCATACGTACGTCTTCATCACTATCATATCCCCAAACTTCTTGCAATAAAGTTGCAAGGCTTACAGCTTGGTTTTTTATGTTGCATAAGACAATATAATATCTCAAACTCAGTTGGAGTAAGTTTTATAATTTTATCTTTTATCTTGACTTCAAGCGAATCTTCAAATATTTGAATATCGTCGGATTTTAATATTCCATTATTATTTTGGTTTAAGGTTGAAGGAGCATTGCTTGTATTGTTTAAATCATTTGTATGTCTGCGCAATAATGCTCTTACTCTTAAAAGGACTTCTTGAATATCAAATGGTTTAACCAGATAATCGTCAGCCATGGAGTTAAACCCTTTTGTTTTGTCTTCAATTGTACCTTTTGCTGTAAGCAATAATACAGGTATATTTGGATTTTTTTCTTTTATTTTTAAACAAGCATCAAACCCATTCATTTTTGGCATCATAACATCCAAAATGATAAGGTCATAATGTGAAAGTATTGTTTCATTATAAGCTTCAATTCCATTAGTTACTGCTTTTACAAAATAACCGCTTGAAGAAAGGTCAAATTCTAAAAGTTCACGTATTTCATCATCATCATCAGCTATAAGTATTTTTTTTGCATTATTCAATTTATTTATCCTCCACCTCAGAAATGAAATGTTTTTTTCAATTATATCATATTTAAACTGTAAATTTTTGTAACGATTTACCCCCCCTATGACAAAAATAAAAGTTTTTGGGTTTTATTATATATAGAAGGAATAATAATAAATGAACGTAAATCCATTCGGTTCAAGCAGTATATATACAAACAGCACACCAAACACAATGAACGCAAACCAAAGTTGTGGTTTGCGCTTTGGGGCAAGTTCAGACGATTATGATTATTATAATTCAAGCGTTCCAAAGAAAAAGAAAGTTTTTGGCAAAAGTGGAAAAAGGTTATTATTGGTGGCTTTGTCACTGTTGGTGTTGGGATTTTAGGAGTTGTCGGTTATAACAAAGGTTGGTTTAGCAAGGCAAAAATGTCGCTTCAAACGGATCTTCACAAACTAAACCAAATAATTTTGAAACAGCATTAAAAACATTGGGGCTGTCTGATAGCACAATTCAAGATGGTATTAAAATTGCAGATTTGTTGAAAGAACCAAACAAAGTTAGCGCACGTCAATTTACTGAGGTTGTAGGTGCAATTCATGGAAAAGTTAAAAATTCATCAAATGATAGAAAAATAGCAGCTGTGACTATTTTGGAACAGTTGCGAAAGAATTTGGCACAAGATGCCACTATAAAAGGTTTTGATAAAAATAAAGAAATAGAAAATGTTAATGTTTTGGATGAGATAATTGAAGCATCAAAACTTGTAGAAGAAAAGAAAGAAGAAAAAGTAGAAAAGGAAGAAACACCTGCGGAAGAACCAGTGGAAGAAGAAAAACCTGTGGAACCAGTAACAGATCAGGAAAAATCAGAATTTGGAGAAAAAATAACAGAATTATATGACAAATTAGAAGATTATAGTTATGATGATAAAACCGCAATAGCAAAGGACATTAATAATTTATTCACAGAGCCTAAATTTATTGATAGCACGAACGTAGGGCAACTTGCTAATATTTTAAACATGGCTATGTGGAAAGGAGTGTTTAGTGAAAATAGTGACAACGATAAAAAACAAATTCAAGGGTATATAGACACATTATTTAAAAATGGTAATGAAATGAACGCCAACATGGCAACTTGCTGATGTTTTAGACACGGCTATGCGGAAAGGAGTGTTTAGTGAAAATAGTGACAACGATAAAAAACAAATTCAAGGGTATATAGACACATTATTTGAAAATGTTGATAAAACGAACGCCACATGGCAACTTGCTGATGTTTTAGACACGGCTATGTTGAAAGGAGTGTTTAGTGAAAATAGTGACAACGATAAAAAACAAATTCAAGGGTATATAGCCAAATTATTTAAAAATGGTAATGAAACGAACGCAGAGCAACTTGCTAAAGTTTTAAACACGGCTATGTGGAAAGGAGTGTTTAGTGAAAATGTAACAAAAATTCAAGGGTATATAGCCAAATTATTTGAAAATGGTAATAAAATGAACACCACATGGCCACTTGCTAATATTTTAAACATGGCTATGCAGCAAAGAGCGTTTAGTTATACAACAATTAATGCAGATTTTATAAGTAGTTTATTAGAATTTGTAAATACTCATGATAATTTTATCAATTCAGAAAAACAAGAAATAATATTGGCTATCTTCTAAAACAAGTTATAATAAACAAAAATTCTTTTGACATTAACAAGAATATTCTCTCTCTTGTAAACAAAGTTTGTTCAAGGGAAAATAGTACTATTCAAAATGCTACCGATGGTGCAATTGCATGCTTGACCGCCGCTATAAAACAAGGATTAATAATTGATAAAAATCTAGCATTTAAAGCTGACGTTATTTCTTGGACTAACGTAGATCCCATTGCTAATGCCTTATTAAAATCTAGCGAGGAGGATGACAGCTTAAAACCAACGAAACATTCAAATCCCTTGTAACCTCTATCTTACGTATTGCACAAAATAATAAATATCCTTATTTAGAATCTATTTCTGATCTACAAAAGGCATTCCCTGAACCCGTTTAACAAGCTTACTTTCATTCTTATTGAAACATCACAAAGAAGACAATAACTCTTGATGAATAAGTTGTTTTTGTTGTAAAATAAAAATAAGCTTGAAAAAAGTTTTAGTTTAAAGAAGGTGAAGTGAAAAATGGATGATATTTTAAAGAAAACGGCACTTGAAATCGGTAAAAAGATTAGAAATAAAGAAGTTAAAGCTGTTGAGGTTTTAAATGCAACATATAAACGTATTGATGAAGTTGAAAATAAAATAGGAGCGTTTAACTCCCTTACTCGTGATTATGCTTATAGTGTTGCAAATGAAGTTGATAAAAAGATTGAAAACAATGAAAAATTGCCTCCACTTGCAGGTGTGCCTTTGGCTTTAAAAGATAATATAAATTTAATCGGTTCAAAAACAACCGCTTCATCAAAAATACTTGAAAATTTTGTATCACCATACGATGCAACGGTAACAAAAAAACTTAAACAAAACTTTATCCCAATAGTTGGTAAAACAAACTTAGACGAATTTGCAATGGGTTCTTCAAACGAAAACAGTGCTTTTAAAAAAGTGCACAATCCTTGGAATACAGATTATGTACCCGGTGGCTCATCAGGTGGTTCGGCGGCTTCGGTTGCATCTTTAACTTCATATCTTGCATTAGGTTCAGATACAGGTGGCTCTATTCGTCTTCCGGCCAGTTTTTGCGGTGTATGTGGTATGAAGCCTACCTATGGTAAAGTTTCACGCTATGGGCTTATTGCATTTGCATCATCTTTAGACCAAATCCATCCTTTTGGAAGAAGCGTCAAAGATCTTGCTGCAACTTTAAATGTCATTCAAGGGTGCGACCCTTGTGATTCAACTTCTTTGAATGTCGAAAATTCTGATTATCTTGAAGGTATTGAAAATGATATAAAAGGACGTAAAATAGGTGTAGTTAAAGAACTTGTTGGTGAAGGACTTTCAAGTGATGTTCAAAAAGCCATCCAAAATAGCATTGAGGTTTATAAAAAACTTGGTGCAGAAATTGTTGAAATATCTTTGCCTTTGCTTAAACATTCAATCGGTGTTTATTATATTTTGGCAACAGCTGAAGCAAGTTCAAACCTTGCACGATTTGACGGTGTAAAATATGGTTATCGTGCTAAAAATTGCGAAAATTTACTTGAAATGTACACAAAAACTCGTGCCGAAGGGTTTGGCGATGAAGTTAAAAGACGTATTATGCTTGGAACATACGCTTTAAGTTCAGGATATTATGATGCATACTATAAAAAAGCTCAACAGGTTAGAAGACTTATTGCTGATGATTTTAACCGTGCGTTTGAAAAAGTCGATGTGCTTCTTTCAACTACTTCTCCTACAACTGCTTTTAAGTTGGGTGAAAAAGCAAATGATCCTTTAAGCATGTATTTAACAGATATCGCTACAATTGGTGCAAATCTTGCCGGAATTCCTGCTCTTTCAATACCTTGCGGTTTTGATTCAAACGGACTTCCAATTGGACTTCAGTTGTCCTCGAAAGCACTTTCTGAAAGCTTATTGCTTAATACTGCTTTTAATTTTGAAAGAGAGACAGAGTTTAGTAATCAATTTGCACAACTTTAAGATCTTTTAAAAGTCTGGTGTATGTAAATAAATTATCAATATTCTCACTCGTTTCATTATTATCTTGCTTTGACTTGTCCCATTTAGTCAAATTGGATGATAATGAAGTTTGAGGGTATGGAAAATTTTTATTTTTTAAGTTTTCATTTACTTCTTTTTTGTTTGTTTAAATCTTTTAATGAACAAGCATAACCGGTCACGCACGATGCAAACACGCTTAGTGTGCCCATTAACATAAATATAAACATCAATAATAATACAATTATTCTCACTATTTTTAATTCCTATTTTTTGTAGTCGTATTATTATTGTTAACTTATTTTCTTGTAATTTAATTACACTTAATATCTATTTTTATAAAAAACAACTAGCCAACTTGGCAATATAAAAGACTATTCTTCACAGTCCAACTTTTGAAGAAGTTTTATTGTGTTTAATGCAATTTCTTTTTTAATATCAATATTTGCAAGTCTTAAATATTCCATGGCTTCTGATGTAAGATTGTCCTTGTCATACCAACGACGAAGGTGAAACTCAAACATTTCTCGAAAATTATTATTAATTGTAACACCTTTTTCAGTAGCTTCTTTAATGATAAAATTAGAACACACTTCCTTTGCTTCGGGAGTTGAGTTTTCAAAAAGACTAATAGCCAAACTCAATGTCGGTTCACAATCATACCAACGTTTATTGTAATTTTGGTTCATAATAATTAAACGCCCTTATTTAGAATTTTATATATTTTAATTATATAATATAAAAATAAAACAAAAGTGTCAAATGTATTGAAAATATTCAACGCTTTTTAATGAAATTATATATTATTTATGCTAAAATAAACATCTTTAAGGTGTTTTGTTGATATGTGTGTATAAAGTTGGGTTGTTGCTATGCTTGAATGTCCTAAAGCTCTTGCACAACACGCAAATCAGCCCCATTTTCAAGAAGATGTGTTGCAAAACTATGACGGATTGTGTGTGGTGAAATGTCTTTATGCACTATGTTTTTACCAAGATTATGAATAAACTCATAAACATACTGTCTGGTTATTGCCTTGCCACAAGGCAATAAAAAAAAAGACGTTTTGTTGAAAGTTTATATTTTTTGACAATGAACTCACGCTCTTTTAAATATTTTTTTATACAAGTGATTGCCTTTTTGTTTATAGGAACAATTCTTTCTTTTGACCCTTTGCCCAAACATTTCAAAATTGAAGAATAATAATCAATATCTGTCGTTTTTAGGTTTGTTAATTCCGAAACTCGAAGTCCTGAACTATATAAAAGCTCAAATATCGCTTTATCCATTGTTGTCATTTTGGATTTTAGCATTTTTTCAATTTCATTAAAACTTAAAACATTGGGCAGTTTTCGCCTCAATTTTGGCATATCAATGCTTAAAGTTGGGTTTTCGCTTATCTTTCCGTTAGTAGTTAAATATAAAAAATAGCCCTTTATTGATGCAAGTTTTCGAAATATTGATGATGGTTTAAGATTTTTATCACGCAAATATTTTATAAAAAGACTTATAAGCTGTCGTTTTACATTCAGGTTTTCTTCAATTTTATAATTTTTTAACAAAAAATCACAAAATTCTTTCAAATCAACTTCATAAGCTTTAATTGTATTTTTGAGAAAGTCCACGTTCAATAGATAAATATTCTAAGTATTCTGATATTTCACTATAAATCACAAACTTATACTCTTTCTTAAGTTTTTTATATTTCATCTATTATACAAACATTAAAGTTGTCATCAATTTCTTCATAAGCTAAAACAATAGTGTTATCAATATAAAGTTTTAAAATATTATAAAATATTTCACGTATGTTTGCATTTGTAAAAATCACAACTCTATCTATCTCATTTCGCAACAATATTTTTTTTATTTTAGTTGCAACTTGTTTTAGCTTTTGCTTATTAAAACTATTTTCTTTTAAATTTTTATTAAAAATGGTTTCAAGATATTTTACAAGTTTATCGTTAAGTTTATAACCATATATAATATTTTCTTGATTTGCATAATAACTTGAAATTTGGGCTTTTAATGCGATGCGAAGTTTTTTCAAAAGTTCATTTTTGTCACTAAAGGCAATGACATCATTTATTTTTTCAAAAATATAAACAATATCTTTAATACTTATATTTTCTTCAATAAGAGAAGATAAAACTTCTTTTAATTCAGCCACTTGAAGAACATCCGGAATAATATTCTCAACCAAGAAAAAAATTATTAAGAGCAACTTTTTTCCAAATAACGATTTACATCGTTGTAATCAAAAATAGTACGAATATTTTTTTGGCATATTTTGTACAAATTTGAAGCTATAACATTTTGTGGAGTTTTACCTTCTTTCCAAAAATCTTTTGCTTTTTGCTTCATCAATCCAAACTATTTTTTTTGAAGTTAAAGGACAGCATTCTTTTTATTGTATTTTCAGGATATTTAACAATATTCAATTCATCACGATAAAACATCAAATGATTGCAATAAGCAGTGCCTTGAAATACATTTACATTGCGTATTTTAATGCAATAAGCGTTTGGTGGCAAATTGTCGTCAATTTCAAATTTAACTTTTGGAATAATATATCCCAAATTTTCAACAAAATTGTTATGAGTGTTGACAATACTTGAAAGTAAAGGTGCTTCAAAATCCGGGTCAATAAGTTTTAAAAGTTCGCTTGCAAGAGATATAACTATTTTTCTTCACCTATTTTATTAGCAAGATAATCAGGTGAAACGACATCTTTTAGTTTTTGTTTAAGTTCTTCTAAGTATTTTAAATAATGTGAAATTTCTTGGTTTAGTTCATTTCTTCGATATTCGTTAACTTCATCAATTTGAGTTTTGACGGCTGAAATTTTATCACGTATATCTTTAATTTTACTTTGGATTTCAACACAGTTTTGATATGGCGAAACTTCTGTTATCATAATACGGTCAAGTTGTGTCTTCAATCCCAAAGAATCATATATATCATCGTTTTTATCATCATCATAGACTTTACTTATAGCTTCTTCATATTCAAAAGCAGATTTTTCCTTCATAAAAATGACATTATATTCAAACCCGTCATCACGTTCATACTCGTTTATATTAAAAATATCCCAACCTTTGTCGCTCATGTCATTTAACATATTTTCAAGCTCTTTTGGGTCATTAGCACTGCAGGTGAGAATTTTGTATTTGAAACTTAACTTATCTTCATTCATAGGTTATGAAATTCCGTATATCATATATTTAACTATTTGATTATAGCATAAATAAAAATATTTAATTTCGACCTTGTTTAACCAGATTAATATACAAAAAACAATTAGCAGTAACAGGGTCCATATTTATAAATTGTAGCCCGCAAACTTTAGTTTCATCATTATAACGTACCACTTTCCCATCAACATTTATGTCAAGACCTTCATATAATATCCTAAAATTAACAATTTCACCTATTTCTAATTTATCGTTTGTTAACACCCCTAAACCTTTTGTTGAAATATCTAAAAGTTTAATTATATGTTCTGATGACGAATACCATTCAATAGAGTCAGTGATTTTAAACCTTAATGCTTCACGTCGGTTTTTTATTGTTATATTCTTTGAATCTTTTATTTCTGAGCCGTTTTTATCTATTTTGTTGTTATATTTTTGTCATATAAAACTTGAGTTGGCAAATTTGGATGTGGTGAATGTTGATTTGCCATTGCTTGAATTTGTAAATTAAAATAAATGCAAACTAATAACAAAGATAAGATTATACAAATTTTTTGTTGAACATAAATTTTCCTTTCATTATCATTATAATTTACGACTTATTTTTGAAAAACTTTAATAAATAATAAAAAAATTTACATTTTTTTTGCTATAATAATTTATATAATTATTTACCGGTATAAAAATAATCTATGATATGTCCAAAATGTAAAACTAATGTAGACGATAATAGTGAAAAATGTCCTAATTGTGACGTATTGCTTAAATATCCATGCCCAAAATGTGCGACTTTAAATCGTATTAATAATCGTTTTTGTCAAAACTGTAGGGCAGAACTTATTGTTTTTTGTCCAAAGTGCAATTGTGCAAACTTTTCAATACAAAAAACTTGCCGTAAATGCGGAACAAGATTGCCAAATAGCCTGCAAAAACCAAAATTAACCATAAAACAAAAAATTTATAACTATTTAAATGACGAAAATATTAAAGTTATAGGCATAAGTTCAAATGAAGGCGGTGGCAAAAGTTCACTTGTTGCAACCATTTATCAAAATCTGTTCAAAAATTTAACATCCTTTATGCTC
This sequence comes from Candidatus Melainabacteria bacterium, assembly GCA_022009935.1. GTDB lineage: Bacteria > Cyanobacteriota > Vampirovibrionia > Gastranaerophilales > Gastranaerophilaceae > UMGS1477. The sequence continues at coordinate 1,148,772 of CP091731.1, forward strand.
ATTTGGACTCATTCACTCAAATTGCCCCTTATGGACTTTTGGTTAAACTTATTTTAAATTATTTCAATTTCCCTTCTTTTATTAAAGACCTAAATGAGTTTAAGAAAAGACATGTTGAGTTCTTTAAAGATGTCTTTTGCGATTTAAACCAAGATGAAATCGATAGTTTTATTAATATTTTGTACCCAAGCCAAATTTCAGAATTTGAAAATATTTTAACCAATAAAGAAAAAATAAATAAAATATTTAAAAAAATATTAACAACAATAACATCAAGCCAGCAAACACTTATTCTCGTTGACGATTTTGACTTGGTCGATGCCTCATCTTATGAACTGTTAAATGAATTTATTAATGAAAGTTATTTTGTCAACAATTTAAACAACAAAGTGATTGTAACTTATAAAAATCATAAAAATATTGAAGCCTTTTTATATTGCAAACATCTAAATGAAAACAATTATAAAAATTTGACTCTAAACACCGTCAACGAACTTGAAACATACAAAATTATTGACGTTTTATTAGGTGGCGGTAAAGATGTTATGCCTAATCATATAAAACACCGGATTTACGAACTATCCTTTGGCTCAAAAGCCTACATCGAAGAAGTTATTTTGTATTTAAAAGATATGAATATGTTTTCTTATCAAAATAACATTTGTAAACTAAACGATGATATTGATAATTTTGTTTTTCCGCAAAATATTATTGAATTATTAAAACTTCGTCTTAATAATTTAAACGAAGTTTCAAAAATATCACTTAAAACACTTTGCATTGCAGCATTATTTGGCAATTTTTTCAATATAAAAATACTATATGAATGCGTTAAAACAAATGACAAAAATTTTAACACAATAATTAATTTTCTAAAAAGCAAAGGTTTTATTAAACAAATTGATAGTATAAACTATATGTTTAAAAATTCAACAATCTGGCAGATTATTTATGAATATATTAAACAAGATAAAAAATACAAGTTATATAATTCAATTATTTTTAAAGTTTTAAACAAATATATTTTATCAAATACAACATTACGTCCGCTTATTGCCCAAAATATTTCGGATGAAACAGGATTTAAACATTGGGAATGGAATAAGCAACTAAGTGCATATTTAGGTGATGTCAATTTGTATGTAATTTCACAAAAACAATGCTTGAGACATGTCAAGAATTTAAACTTTGAAGGCAAGGCAACTTATTTGAATGAAAGCGAAATACAACTTGGCAAACTACTTTATGAAAAATCACCAAATGAAGCAATAAAATTGCTTTCAAAAAATATTGATATTGCAAAAAAACAAAATAATAAGTTAAAAGTTGTCGATTTGTGTTCTTACTTCGTTGAAGCTTGCAAATGTTCCCAAAATTATTTAGGACTTATTGAAACAATTGATTTGGTTTTAAGTTGTCTTGATGAAAACACATATAACCTTGAAAAAGCAATAATAAAATCCAAACAATTAACTGCTTTATTTAATATTGGTAATTATAGCCAAATTGTAAATCTTGTTGAAAATGAAATATTGCCCTATCTTGAAGAAGCACTTTTAAAAACGGATTAAACCCAAAAATCCCTAAAAGCATTATTTTTAACACTTGGCTTAATGCAAATTTGAAACTTATAGACTCACTTGCCATTTGTGGAAATAATAGATTTTTGGATAAGTATGACGATTTAAAAGAAACAATAAAGCTAAATAATATTAAAGATAACAATTTTGAAGCAAGATTAAAAGTTGCAGAAGCTTTTTTATCTTTCATTTTCAGGTGAAATTATAAATTCAGATAAAATATTGAATGAAATAGCCAAAACCGCCTATGAAAAAAAACTAGACCCCAAAATATTGTCAATTGTCAATCTTGTTCTAATTATAAATCGAATATTGATTGATGATTTTGAATATATAAACAAAAATCTGCTTTCATATACTATGTTTGCCAATAATACAAATGACGATTTTTCAAAGAATATGTTAAAATCTATACTTGGTTTGACACAAAGCAAACAAAATAATGACAAAAAAGCTTATGATATTTTAACTCAACAATTAAAAGTTTTGTAAACGATAAAATAGCAATAGGGGCTTTGTTTTGTTGGTATTTAATAGCTCAATTGAGTTTAAAAAATAATGAATATGAAAAATCGCTTGAAATAGCCAAAAAAGCTTTAAATATCGCTAAAAATCCTAAAATAAACAACAATATTTTTGTTATTTTATATAAAATACTTATTGCTAAAATTTATATCCAAACAGAAAATTACACAAATGCAAAAATGTATCTGGAAAAAGCATTAAAAATAGCGGCAATTGAAGATTTAAAATATCTTAATTTAAAAATAACACTTGCCTATGCTACAATTTACGAAAATATGTTAAAAGATGATGAAAATAATAAAAGCATCATTATTAAAAACATTTGCGATTTATACAAAAAAGCGTTAAAAATAGCTCAAAAATTAAATATAGATAATATTATACTTTCTATTGAAGAACGACTTGAAACTTATAATTCAGTTAATATGTGATTTGATAAAATTCAAAATATCATTTCTTAAGCCGGGATTTGAATACATAAGCGAAACTCCGTTTGAACCTTTCGGATAAAGTTTTATCAAGTATTCGTTTTGAGCGTATTTGTTTACATCTTTTATTCCGTTCATTGACATTTTGTCATTCAAGCTTGAAACTGCCATTATGTCAGATTTTAAGGAAGTAAGTTTTATAGGTATATAAAGTCCTTTAAAATTAAGAGTAGGGGATAAAAGAATAAAGGCTTTAGGTTGTATTTTTAGTTCACAGGCAGTTAAAATAGCAGTATTAGCACCAATATCTCCGCCAACAAAAACTATTCGATTTTCATCTATATACTTATTATATTTTGTATAAATAGTTTTATAATAATCAGCAACATCTTTTGGATATTTTAAAAAAAGTGGATTTAGGGAAATATTGCCAAGTTCTTGTGAGGTCATTTATATTTTTAACACTCAATCCATGACCTCGCATATCAATTGTAAGAACGTTATATTTTGAACTTACAAGCAGATTTGTCAACGGTTTGAAATCATTTTGATTGCCCCCCAGTGAATGTAACAAAATGACCAAAGGTCGTTTGACGGGCGGTTTGGATTTATAGTAATAAAAGTACCGTGGATAATAAAATTATCCTTTGCATTAACTTCAATTTGTTGAGACAAGTTTCTGGGCTTGTATGGCTTTTTCGTTTGTGCAAAACAAGTGTTCGAACAAACAATTAAAGTTAAGATTATTGTAAATAAACAAGTTAAAAGTTTTTTCATAATTTATTGATTAGCTTTAATTTTAAACAAAGTATCGACAATAATAGGATCCCATTTAGAAGATGCTTCACTTTTTATAATTTCTAAAGCTTCTTCATTTGACAATTTTTTCTCTATGGGGTCTATCAGAAGTCAAAGCACAATAAGCATCGGCAACTGCAATAATACGAGAGCCCAATGGGATGCTATTGCCCTTTAATCCATATTGTGAATCAACACCATCATATCTTTCTCGGTTGTAGTGAATATAAGGTATAATTTCAGAAAGAAAATTGATGTTCATAAGCAAATTTACGCCAAAATTAGTATGGTCATTCAATTTTTGCCATTCTTCTTTTGTCAGTTTGCCGGATTTTGAAAAAATAGTCTGTGGTAAGATAATCTTTCCTATGTTTTGAAGCAAGCCTGCATAATATATAAGGTCAGTTGTTTTCTCGTTTAGTTCAAGTTGTTTGCATATTTCTTTTGATAAAGCTGCAACATTTTGAGCGTGGTTGGTTTTTGTATTCACTTTTTTCGTTGACGGAATTAGCAAGTGCTTCAACAAAATTTTGTTGCGCAATTCCCAAATCACAAATCATTGAAGTCAACTCGGAACGCATATATTTTAAATCCATTTCGTTTGAATTCGGGTCTTTTATCATCAACCTTGTTTCATTTATAAGTTTTTGAAGATAAAGTGATGTTGCAAAAAGCGTTGACAAAACCGTTGCCAATTTTATGTAATGATTTGCTATAGCTTCATTGTTGTGAAGAATTATAATGCCTAAGTGCCCAAGATTATTGTGCATTGGAATTATGGCGGTATACTTTAAATCTTCTTCAGTGTATTCTTTATCAAATTCAAAGTCATAATCACCATATTTTGCCAAAACTGCTTCATTTTTTTTCGAATACTTCTTTGACAATTTGATTATTTTCAAGTTTTAAACCTAAGTCTTTTTTTGTTATATCGTCGGATAACTTTTCATTTGAGGTACCACAAAGTATAAGGTCGTTTTGTTTGTTGTCAAAGTTTGGTATAAGTTTATTTGTTAAAAGTATATGACAAACTTTGACATCAAGCATTTGAGTCAAACTTGAAGCTATTGAGTTATAAATCAGATAGTCATCTTTTGGTTTAAGCCTAAAATGTTAAGTGTATTATTAATTGAATAAATTGAAATAAGTTCATTTAATTGAGTTTTCAGATTTTCAACTGCAGCATTTTTATTGTGTTGTTTAGCCATTTTGCCAACAAGTTCATCTGATATTAAATGTTCAATCAAAAAATCGCCCATATTGAGTGCAAAAATTTCTTCCATTGGGTCAAGGTCAATCAAGTTTGCACTGCGCGCAAAAAGTGAAGCACCATTTTCATTATTTTCTTTTTTATTCATAATTAATCCACCGGTTAAAAAACTTCTCATTTCTTATACTACTATATTATCGGCTATTATTTTAAAAACTTTACAAATTTTATAAAATTTTATACTTTTTGTTTACAAATCTTTACTAAAAGTATAACTTTTTTAATAAACTACATTGTTTACATTATGGAAATAATATAGATAATGTTATATTATGTTTGTTATAAAGTTGGGGAAATAGGAATCAAAAATATTTTATGTACAATGGTGTTAATAATAATGCTAATAGTAATTTGCTAAAATTAAAATTAAATTTAGCTTATGGAAGTAATAATATATCATCCAAAAACAAAATAAATAATGATGGTTCAAAAGTATCAAACGATGCAGACAGGAAAAATAGTGAAATAGTTGATGAAAGCAGCATTTCAAATGTTGCATATAATATTTTTGAAAAAGAAAACGATATAAAAAAATTCACAAGTCTTTTTTCTCAAATGAAAATACTTTAATTGAAAATGCAAAAGGCTTAAATTTTGATAGCTCAAATATTGATAGTGTTATTGATAAAATAATAAATAATGAAAAGTTTAATAATGATCTCTTTAGTTAAAAATGGATGAAAATGTTATTGTTGAGGCTCAAGAAGAAGAGTCAAATATAGATAAAGCACTTAAAGCAGCTTGGAATAAGGATTATAATAGTGCAATAGATATTTTAAAAAACGAATTAACCACAACAAATGAAACGTCATATATACATTCGTTAATTGCAAGTTATTATATAAAACTAAATGAGATAAATAAAGCGCGTGAGTCGTTGGATAAAGCATTAAAGAAATTGCCGGTCTATCAGGGGAGCATATTTTTTGCTTGGAAATTTAGAATTTAGGGATGAAAATTATGCTCATGCCGTAAACTATTATCTTGTTACTTTGCTCAATCAAATGGATTATCCCTATGCCAATTTAAATCTTGCGGTTGCATATTCAAAATTGGACTTAAACTATCAGGCATTTAAAGCGTATGAACGATATATAAAATATGATGAAGATGTTGAAGCAATTGAGTATAAAGAAGTCAAAAGAAAAGCTAAGTCAAGGAGTTGAACTGTCAAAAAGGTATATTGAAGAAGGTCAAAAAGCTTTTGCATTAAATGATTTTAATCGTGCTTGTAAATTTTATGGAAAAGCTATAAAACATTACCCTACCAAAAATGTTTTATTAAATTTAGCCAATATGTTTTTTGCTGATAAAAACTATGAAAAAGCTTTATTTTATTATCAAAACGCTTATGTGTTAAGTGGAACAAATAAAAGTTTTATACACAAAATGGCCTTGTGTTATGATAAACTGGAAAAATATGACTATGCGTATGCATATTATGATTTATTTATAAACTCCAATGATTCAAAGTTGGATTATTCAAACGTAATGAACCGTATGCTTATTTTTAAAACTAAGTTTGCATCAGATGGTGACGAAGTTCAAAGTCATTTAACATTGGCAGAGGAATATGAACTCAATGCCAATTATGAACTTGCCCTTTGTGAATATGTGAACTATTATGTTTTAACAAAAAGAAACGATAAAGGGATTTCTCAAAAATAAAAAGATTTAAATCATTTTTTAAATGTTGAAAAATATTATATAAAAAATGCATTTAAATCTATTGATATGTATTATGAAAAAAGGGAGTTTGACGAAGCAGAAAAACTATGTAATAAAATATGTAAAATATCAAAACGCACATCAAGCGATTATGTAAACGCTCAAAATTCAAATACAAAATAATTTTAGCAAAAGGCGGTCATTAAAACCGCGTAAGCCAAAGCGAAGCACTTGAGCAGCTGCGACTCAGCAGGTGCAAAAGTGCGAAGCCTATGAATGAGCGACGTAAGAGTTTTCGAAGAAAACTCCACAGGAGCAAAAAACCGCGTAAGCCAAAGCGAAGCACTTGAGCAGCTGCGACTCAGCAGGTGCAAAAGTGCGAAGCCTATGAATGAGCGACGTAAGAGTTTTCGAAGAAAACTCCACAGGAGCAAAAACCGCGTAAGCCAAAGCGAAGCACTTGAGCAGCTGCGACTCAGCAGGTGCAAAAGTGCGAAGCTTTTAGACGAGGAAGCGACCCAGCTTCCGAGTATAAAGAGAAGTTTACAATTCGTCTGACAAAAAGAACAGTTAAGATAAAAATAAAACTAAAAAAATGAAACAAAAATTAAAGAAATTTTATTATAAATACATACTTAGAAAAAAATACATAAGAACAGGTTCTTGTTTAAAATGCGGTCAATGCTGTCAAAATATCTATATAAAACACAACAGAAAAGTTCTTAAAGATGAAAAAGAGTTTTATAATCTAAACCAAAAAGGAAAGTATTTAGATTTTGAAATTATAGATAAAGATGACACAGGTCTGGTTTTTAAATGTAAGCTTTTAGATGAAGTGACGAATTTGTGTAAAAATCATAAAGCTCGTGATTTTATTTGTCGTAGATATCCACAAGAGGAAATTTTCGCATTTGGAGCAAAATTGGCTAATGGCTGTGGCTATAAATTTGAACCGATAGATAGTTTTGAAGATGTGTTAAAAAGTATCACATCAGCGCAAAAACATAATCTTAAGTTAATCTTATCCTTTCTTTTTCATTGTTTTCAAATCCATGTTGGAATATTTTATGAAAAGAATTCCAATAGATGAACCTATGGCTCCGATAATAATGGCTAAAATTGCATCAAACATTATTCATTTCTCCTCTTTATCGTATGAATAAACCAAGTTATCCAATTCACGTAAAATACTGCTCAAATTGGTAATAAATAAACAACTATAAAACACACCAATAAAAATTAAACTATATTTAAGCAAAGAATTTGGAATAAATAAAAGGCCTAAAGTTCCCCCCACAACGACTACTGCAACATTTGTCACAAGCTGTCTTAAAGCAATCAAATTATTTATTTTTACTTCTGTTCTTTTATCCATAATTTGATTATAGCGGTTTAATGTTATTAAAGCAATATTTGTTTGTCAATTATTTTTGAAGAAATAATTTATACCTTTTAAAAAACTTTATAAAAATAACCCCAAAAAACTACTCGACGAAATCTATAACTATATGAAAACAATAAATAACCTTTCATTTGATTTAGAAAGTGATATAAATGAAGCTAATAAACCTCAAGAATAATATAAACTATAACAAATTCATCCATTGGGTGGATGTTTAAAATCATACAAATGTTGTATTTTTTATAATATAAATTAAAGTGAGGGAAGCAGGTAAAAAGTTTTGAGTATAAATGGCTTGGATACAATATTAAATAGAGTGCAATATATAGAACGCCAATTTGACATGTTGTCGAGTGCTTTTAATAATATATCAGGCGAAAACAATGCTTTTAATGTACCAAATGTGCGAGAAGTTGAGGATAAACAGGATTTTCAACAAATATTAAATGCAAAAGAGCTAATCCAAGAAGCACAAGACGATAATATACAAAGCGACGAAAGTTATATAAACCTTAACAGATATCAAGGTGTAACAAACAATAGTCGTTTAGACAATATAACCGATAGAGTTAAAATCAATAAACTCATTGATGAATATTCGCAAAAATATGGTCTTGATAGTGATTTTGTAAAAGCAGTAGTTAAGCAAGAATCAGGATTTAACGAAAAGGCAACGTCAAAATGTGGTGCAATGGGTTTGATGCAGCTTATGCCTGGAACAGCAAAGGCACTAAATGTAAATGACCCCTATAATGCACGCGATAATATTGAAGGTGGTGTTAAATATCTAAAAGGTTTGATGGATAGGTTTGGTGGAGATATGAAATTGGCACTTGCAGCATACAATGCAGGTCAAATGCTGTTAAAAAATATAACGGAATACCGCCATATAATGAAACACAAAACTATGTAAAAAACATAATGTCAATGTATCAAAGAATTCAATCGGGAGGTGAATTATGATATCAAAAAGGCATGGAAATAGCCTCAAAGGGTATGAATGCATTAATTGACTTTAACGACACCATTGCAAATAACATAGCAAACGTAAACACGTCAGGGGTTTAAGCGTGCAGGGTTGACATTTAAAAATATATATGACAGCGCTGTTGAAAAAGTTAATTTGACAGAAAATCCAAAATACGCTGAACATAAACATTTGGGGTATATTTCAATGGGGTCAAAGGTAAACACGCTTACAAACGAGTTTTCACAAGGTGCTTTGAATAGAACAGGCAATCCGCTTGATATAGCTATTGAAGGCGACGGCTTTTTTAAAACTATGAGTCCTGACGGCAAAATTACATATACTCGTAATGGTTCTTTTAATATCAACAATAAAGACATGCTTGTTGATGAGGAAGGTAATTATGTTTTGGATGTTTTGAATAAGCCTATAAAAATAGACTTGAAACAAGGCAATTTGCGCACGCGCGGTGATATTATCGTTGGTGAAGACGGGCAAATTGAATTGAATATGGATAATACAAGATTACAACTTCAAAAGCTTGCGATTGTGGATTTTCAAAATAAAGAAGATTTAAAATCCGTTGGTCATTCACGTTATGTGCCAAGTGATATTGGTGTAAATCCCGAGTTAAAATCGGAAAAATTCACAATTCAACAAGGGGCAATTGAAGCTTCCAACAGTAATATTATTCGTGAAATGGTTAATATGATAAATGTTTCACGAAATTATGAAAGTTTATCCAAATTTATGAAAACAGAATCTGACAATTTAAGCCGTGTTATAAACTTGGCAAGGGTTAATTTGTAAGACTGTGAATTAAGTTTCAGAGAAAAAATCCGCATTGGCGGATGAGGTAAAAATTGAAAATTGAATACTTATATGACGGACAGGGGAAAATCAACCAAAAGCCAATCCACATTGGGGGATAAAAACAAATTGTTGAACATGCGATAGCTAGTTATATAAAAAATACGCTTGTTGCGGCGAAACTAGGCTTGTTTTATGTTTTGCGCCAAAACATTTTGTTTCGCCAGAGTTATTATATGCCAGGGGCTAAAGCCCCTGGCAACCCTGTGGAATTGTATATTAAATGTGTTGAGCTTCCCCCTGCATAAATAAAACACCGCCGTGGCTAGCCAAATTTTGACTAGTGCGCCGTGTGTGCGTCAGCACACCCAGCACGTAAGTTCGCAGCAATCCGCTGTCTTGGATTTGCTCCAAGCTCACAGAGCCGTGCCTATGTGCGCTGCACAAGCCGGCACGGTCTGTTCGCTATCCGGATTCGCTTCGCTCCATCCGTACGCAAATCCGCTGGAGTGTAGCCTTGAAAAGGCGAAACGGAATGCAAGGATTACAAGTTGTCAATAATTTGGAACGATGAAGTGAAGACAGCATGTCTTGGATTACGTCGGGTTCGGAACTATGCAACTTCGTTTCACAATTTTTACAAAATTGTTCCACTCCGTTCAGTTCCTCACAATCAGGCGAAGCCAACGACGAATCCGCTGCCTCCGGCGGAAAAAGCGCAAAAAATGTTGAGCAAAAAGCGTTAATTGGACTTCAACGCCATAATCAACCAAAAGCTAATCCACGTTGGGAAACAAAGTCAATGTATTAAACACGCGATAGCCCGTTATATAAAACTAAAACAAAAAACGTGAAGAAAAAAGTTTCAATTGAACTTGATTAATAAAATTAGTAAAGTCAACCCACGTTGGGGAATGAAATCTAAAATCGAACGCGCGGTAGCCCGTTATATAAAACCTAGTTTCGTCACAACCAACGAAAAATAAAAAAACAATAATATAAAAACGAAAGGTAAAATAATAAAATATGCTAAGATCACTAACAACAGCAGCAACAGGTATGATAGCACAACAAAACAACTTGGACATTGTTGCCAATAACGTTGCAAACGTCAACACAACAGGTTTCAAAAAGTTCGTGCTGAGTTTCAAGATTTGCTTTCAACTGCTCAAAAAACTCCCGGAGCAATGCTTACACAGGGAACATATCAACCGGTTGGTGTTGAAATAGGTTTGGGGGTAAAACGGCAGCTACAACAAGAGTATTCACCCCTGGAGTTATTCAAAGCACCGGCAATCAAACGGATGTTGCTATTGAAGGTGAGGGATTTTTCCAAATAGTAAGAACTGATGGCACAATCGCATACACTCGTGACGGTTCATTCAAAATAGATGCCCAAGGGCAATTCTGCACAGCAGACGGGCTTCTTATTCAACCGCAAATAACAATCCCTCAAAACTATAACGAAATAACAATAACACCAGACGGCAATGTTTGCGTAAAACAAGGTAACGAAAATGAACAAACAATTGTCGGACAAATACAACTTGTAAAGTTTCAAAACCCGTCAGGGCTTTTGTCAATCGGCCATAACCTTTTGTTGAAACACCTGCTTCAGGAACTCCAATTGCAGGAACTCCCGGAGAAGATGGACTAGGCTCTTTGCAACAAACTTATTTGGAAGGCTCAAATGTGCAAATTGTTGAAGAACTTATCAATTTGATTAAAGCTGAACGTGCTTTTGAGTCAAATTCCAAGGTCATTACAGCTTCAAGCGACATCCTTCAACAAACAAATCAAATTGTCTAAATTTAATTTAATTTAATTTAATTTAAATATTAAGGATAAAATTTATGGGGAAAGGGTTTATAAAAAAGTTAAATACACTAAATATAACATTTTTAATGATGTTAAGTTTTGCTTTATCTTTAAATACCTCATTTGCAAACACATTGACCGTTGATGATATTGAAAAACAAGTGGTATCAAGTGTTGTAAGAGAATTAAATGCAAAGGGATATGAAGATGTCACCGTTGGCGTGTTAAATATGCCAATCCTGTCACTATATAGTAAAAATGGCACATTCAAAGTAGTTGTGTCAAAAGGCAACAACGGGCTAAATCAAAGGGAATTCAGACAGGTTAGAATACTAAAAAACGGAATGCCTGTTAAAACTTTTTGGGGTACCGCTTGAGATTAAGGCATATAAATATGTCCTTTGTGCAAACGATACAATAACAAAAGAAAGCCCCATAAGCTATAATAATGTATACATTAAGCGCGTTAATGTGAGCAAATTTCAGGATAATGTGCTTGATAAAAAAAGTTTGAGCGGTGATATAATAGCCAACAAAATGTTTCGCAAAGATGAGATTATTGATAAACGTTTTGTAAAGTATAAGCCTGATGTTTCAAAAATGATAAAATAGAAGTAGTTTTCAAAAACTCAAACGGACTTTTTTATATCTGTTGATGCAATTGCTTTAACAAATGGAAACATAGGCGATTTGGTCAATGTAAAAAATATAGTATACAATAAAATTTATACGGGGAAAGTGGTAAGTAAAAATAGGGTACAAATTGAGATATAGTCTAATGAAAAGAATAAAAAAGAAATCAAAACATCATATCAGCAATAATTCTAACATTTTTAGTAATGAATTTTGGAATAATGGCGAAAAAGTGAGTCTTTGTATTATATGCAGGCGAGTCAAACAGGTGGGTATTCTGAGCCAAAATCGTTGTATGGTTCAGTTCGAGCAAGGTCATTGGGAGATTTGCTTACAATCGCTTTGGATGAAAGTGTAACATCTTCGGATAGTTTGCAGTTTTCATCATCTCGTGATTCAACAACCGTTGACAATTTTACAAATTTAATAAATCGACTTTTGCCGGGGGAAAATTTTAAACAATAGTATAAATAATTATGGCGGTTCAAACGATGTGTCAAGCAACACAACAACAGCAAGGGCATTGAATTTCAAAAATAATGTAGCCGTTCAGGTTGTGCAGGTAATGCCAAACGGTAACCTTGTTGTCCAGGGTAAAAAACAATAATGAGTGCAAATGAGCGTATGGATTTGCTTGTAAGTGGAATAGTTGACCCACGTTGGATAAGCAATGCAGGTGTTGTGAGTTCAAAAATGTTGCAAACTTACAGTTTGCAATGTCATCACAGGGCTCAACTTCTCGTGGTGGCAACGAGGGTATTATAAACCGTGCAATACGTTATTTGTTCTAGTTATTTAATTTATAGCTTCAAGGCTTAAAGCAAGGAAGTATATAAAAAAGGGAAAAAGATGAAAAAACTAATAATCATATCATTAATAGCATTCAGCATACTAGTAACAAACCAAGCAGGTTTATATGTTGAAAGTGCAACTGTTCGTATAAAAAGATGTTGCACATGTTCAAGGTGTCCGTGACAATCAGTTGGTGGGTTATGGTGTTGTTGTTGGGCTTCAAGGAACAGGTGACAATTCACGTTCGACCCAAATAACAAACCAGTTAATGTTGCAAAACTTAGGCACGGTGATTGAACAATCAAACTATATCCAAAAGGTTCATCCGCAGCAGTAATGGTTACAGCGACAGTTGGTCCTTTTGCAAAAAACGGTGATAAAATAGACTTGACGGTTTCAACAATGGCAGATGCAAAAAGCTTGGAAGGTGGTGTTCTTGTGATGACCCAACTTCGTGCACCAAATGGTGAAGTTATAGCAACGGGTCAGGAATCTGTTTCAGTAGGTGGCACATCAGCACAAGCAAACGGTACAAGCAAACGCACATCAATTACAACAACAGGTCGTGTGCCAAATGGTGGGATTGTTGAACGTGAAATTTGCACACAAATTGGCGACGACACAAGCGTAACTTTGACATTAAATAAAACAGACTACACACTAACTGCTCGTATCGCACAAACAGTAAGTGAGCTTATTGCCCCTGCTCGTGCCGTTGATGGAAGCAGTATAAAGATTACGGTTCCACCAAAATTCCAAAATAATCGAGTAGGTTTTTGTCTATTATTGAAAACTTACGCGTTAATCCGTCGACTGAACGCGCCAAGGTAGTGGTGAACGAACGTACAGGCACAATTGTTATCGGCAATGAGGTAAAATTGATGCCGGCAGCCATTGCACACGGCGGAATAACAGTATCTATATCAACTTTAAACGAAGCAATTCAGCCAAACCCTTTTACCATGGGTGGAAGTGCAGTCGGTGTTTCAAATTCCGAAATAGATATCGATGAACAAGGCGGAAATTTGGTTGAGATAAAAGCAAATTCAACGTTAAATGACCTTGTTAAAGCACTAAATGCAATTGGAGTAAAACCAATAGACTTAATATCTATACTTCAAGCTTTGAAAGAAGCAGGCTCATTAAAAGCGGATATTGAGATAATATAAAAATAAACAATCAGTCCGCACCGGCGGATGTAGAAAATTTGAAAATTAAATAGAATGTTTCTTTCTACAGGCGGTAAAAAGCCGGAGCCGACAAGCCCAAATGGCGACAGACGAGGTTCTGTGAGTGAGAAAGAAATCCAAGACAGCCAACGACGAATCCGCAGCCTGTTATATAAAAACCATGGCAACCCTGTGAATTGTACATTAAATGTGTTGAACTTCCCCCTGCAAGTAATAATATCCGCCGTAGGAAAGCCAAATTTTGACTAGTGCGCCGTGTGTGCGTCAGCACACCCAGCACGTAAGTTCGCAGCAATCCGCTGAAGTGTAGCCTTGAAAAGGCGAAACGGAATGCAAGGATTGCAAGTTGTCAATAATTTGGAACTATGAAATGAGGGCAGATTCCACAGGCGGAAAAATGATGTTTCGTAAAAGCGTTAATTGAACTTCAACGCTATAATCAACCAAAAAGTCAATCCACGTTGGGGGGAAAGAAGCAAAATCGTTGAACGCGCGGTCGCCCGTTATATAAAAACACGCTGGTTGGGGCGAAACTAGGCATGATTTAAGATTTTTGCAACAATCATTTGTTTCGCCAGAATGAGTTTATGCAAGGGGCTAAAGCCCCCTTGCAACGCTATAAAATCTTCATTCAATTGCTTGGCTCCGTTTTTTTCCACATTTTTAGTTGTGGATGCGCCACGGAGTCGACAAGCTCAAATGGCGACAGACGAGGTTCTGTGAGTGAGAAAGAAATCCAAGACAGCCAACGACGAATCCGCAACCTGTCATATAAAAACTAGAACAAAAAAATTGTTCGATTATTTATCTAGTAATAGCAATAAATGCAACCCATATGCAGGCACGAACAATTATCACTTAGTGAAACATTGTCAGGCAGCCGTCTGTTTGAGCACGAAGTGCGAGTTAAGGCTGCTTAGGTTGAACTTAGTGAGAATGTGAGTGACAAATCGGGTTGCGGTTTTGGTTACTTTTTTCCACAAAAAGTAACCCCGTCCGGAGGACTTAAAATATATAATTAACGTTTTTGTATGAATACAAACAAAATAATTAAAAGCGTTAATTGAACTTCAACGCCATAATCAATCAAAAATCAATCCACGTTGGGGGAAAGAAGCAAAATCGTTGAACGCGCGGTCGCCCGTTATATAAAACTAAAACAAAAAAATAAAAAAGGAAAAAATATGACCAATATTACTACACAAATATCACTAACAAATCATTCCGTGAGCATGGAAAATGCTGCGGTTGATGAAATATCAAAACTCAAATCACAAAAAGAGCAACTGAAAAAAGTCAGCCAAGAATTTGAAAGTTTATTCATTTCAAAAATGTTAGAAGTTATGGATAAAACTGTCGAACGCGACGAAGGTTCTTTTGGGCTAGGCGGTGGCGACTATTTAAAGAATTTTAAATCTTACTTCCATATGGAACTTGGACGTGAGATGGCTTCAAATGACAGGACAAGTTTTGGATTTGCAAAACAAATCTATCAACAAATGGAAAAATTTGTGCAAGATGATAAAAATGGGGAAATTATTTAAAATTAAAGGGGATAAAAAATATGGGTATTCAATCGGTTCAAAATAATCAAGGTGTAAACCTCTTACAGTATTTAAATGCAAAAAATGCATTTCAAAATATAAATACAGAGAAAAAAAACAATGATGATGATATAAATCTTAACAAAAAGTTGAAAATACTTTTGATGACAAAAATATGGTTTCGAAAATTAATACACAAGAAGTCAAAAACTATGCTACACAAATGAATGAAACTTTAACTGATGATGATATTAAATATGGTCTTGTATATGGAAGAAGCGTTATTGCTGATTATATCGCGTAAGAAGAAACGAAAGTGATATCTATGATAGAAAAATTAAATGAAATAAATGATATAATTCAAAAACAAATAGATGTTTATAAAAATATTAAAGATTTGTATAATGATAAACGCAATATCCTTATTGCGGAGGATTTAACTTTGCTTGAAAAAGTAGATAATGAAATTAGGACAAGAGCAAACGAAATCAATAATTATGAAAGTAAAAGAAAAAGTTTGTGTATTGACTTGGGGTTAAATGAAAATAGTGGTTTAAGTGAGGTAGTAAACTATGCAACAAAAAATAATTATGATGCACAAAATTTTATAAATATGCAAAAAATAATAAATAATCTTGTAGGTGAAATAAAAGAACTTGATAAAATAAACCGTGCATTGCTTGTCAAAACAAGTGAAATTATAGATAGCACAATAAAAATAATAACAAACAATGCATTTATAAATACCTGTGAATATAATAATACCGGTAAGAAAATAGAGAATAGCGGTATTGAATTATCATCAATAATTGAAGAAGGGTAAAAAATAAGTCTTTCGCATTGGCGAACAGATGAAGAATTTTGAAAATTTAATACTTATATGAAGGATAGGGGGAATGAACCAAAAGCCAATCCACGTTGGGGGGAAGAAGCAAAATCGTTGAACGCGCGGTAGCCCGTTATATAAAAAGCACGCTGGTTGGGGCGAAACTAGGCATGATTTAAGATTTTTGCAATAATCATTTGTTTCGCCAGAATGAGTTTATGCAAGGGGCTTTAGCCCCTTGCAACCCTATAAAATCTTCATTCAATTGCTTGGCTCCGTTTTCTTCCACATTTTTAATTGTGGATGTGCCACGGAGCCGACAAGTCCAAAAGGGCAATAGACGAGGTTCTGTGAGCGAGAAAGAAATCCAAGACGGTCAACGACGAATCCGCAGCCCGTCATATAAAAAGCACGCTGGTTGGGGGCGAAACTAGGCATGATTTAAGAGTTTTGCAACAATCATTTGTTTCGCCAGAATGAGTTTATGCAAGGGGCTAAAGCCCCTTGCAACCCTATAAAATCTTCATTCAATTGCTTGGCTCCGTTTTTTTCCACATTTTTAGTTGTGGATGCGCCACGGAGCCGACAAGTCCAAAGGGCGATAGACGAGATTCTGTGAGCTAGAAAGAAATCCAAGACAGCCAACGACGAATCCGCAGCCCGTTATATAAAAACCTAAAACAAAAAATGTTTCACAAAAAGCATTAATTGAACTTCAACGCTATAATCAATCAAAAATCAATCCACATTGGTGGATGTCCACATCAATTATCACGCGGTAGCCTGTCATATAAAAACCTAAAACAAAAAATGTTTCACAAAAAGCATTAATTGAACTTCAACGCCATAATCAATCAAAAATCAATCCACATTGGTGGATGTCCACATCAATTATCACGCGGTAGCCCGTCATATAAAATAATAAAAAAGGAAATAAAAAATGTCATTATCGGCAAGTATGAATATAGGACTTGGAGCTTTAAACGTAAACCAAGCAGCCATAAATGTTGTATCAAACAACATAGCAAACATGAATACCCAAGGGTATTCAAAACAGCGTGCTGAATTAGAAAACCTTAAAGGTTATAGTGCAATAGCAAATTCAGCAGGCAAAAGCAACTATATTGGCAATGGTGTAACAATCGCCAAAATATCTTCATACCGTGATATATATATGGATAGAAATTTTCGTACCGAAAATTCACAATATAAGCTCAACGAAACCTCATACGAATATGCAAGCAATATTGAAACTATAATGAACGAGTATAAAGATGGTGGAATAAAAAATGCGTTGGAAAAAATTTTATGATGCAGCGCAAAGTCTTGCTTCTGACCCTTCGAATAGCGTTTATCGCACAAACTTTGCAACTCAGGCTCAAAATGTGGGTAAAATGTTTAACAGCTTACACTCAAGTCTAAGTGAAAAAAGAGCCGAAATTGTAGGCGATGTTAATGACCCCGGAAGCTTGGCTTCTTCAATGACAGGTGTTGCAGTGGATGAAGTCAATGAAAAGTTGCAATCTTTGGCTGATTTAAACTATAAAATAATCATCGCAGAAGCAAAAGGCAACGGCTCAGCCTCTTTGCGTGATGAAAGAAGTCGATTGCTTGATGAAATTTCAAGTAAAATACCAACAACCGTAACCGAAAATACCAATGGCACAGTTAATCTTTATATTGGCGATATGCGTTTGGTTAAAGGTGCAAAACTTGAATGCACATTGGAAGCAACAGTTGGTGATGATGCCACACCAGCCGTTATAAATATTCTTGATGACCAAGGAAATGTGAAATTTGCAAATGTGAATGATAAAATTGACGGCGGACAAATTGGTGCATATCTTAAGATGGGGTCAAGTGAGCCAAATACTCTTTCTTATGCAAATGTAATATCTCAATTAAACCAACTTGCTTCAGGCTTTGCAAATGATTTAAATTCTATTCAAAAATATACAAATGGCAATATGCAAGCCATGAAAATAGAAGTTGATGCTGCAACGGGTGAGTTAAAACTAGCTCAAGCAACGGAAGATTTATTTGTGTCAAGCGATGGTAACCCGATTGATGCTTCAAATATTAAAATTAATGATGTAATTTTATCCAATCCAAATGAAATAGCTGCTGCGCGTGTTGATATAACTAATTATGACGAATTTGAAGTCGGCAACAGTGACAATATAAAACTTATGATAGAAGCTCGTGACACTAATAATGCTGATTTGAATAATACAAGCGTGGATAAATTCTTGACTTCAATTGTTTCAAACATTGGAACTAAAACAGCAAATATTAAATCAGATTATGAAGTAACTCAAAGCACAAAGACTGTTGTTGAAAATGAACGTCAAAATAAAATAGGTGTAAATTTGGATGAAGAGCTAATGGATTTAGTTAAATACCAAACAGGATATCAGGCAGCTTCAAGGATTTTTAATATTACATCGGAACTTATGATGACATTGGTTAATTTAGGAAAATAAACAAAAAGGAATAATTTTTAATATGCTAACAAGAGTTACAAATATAGGCCAAAATAATAACACGATAAATCGTCTTACGCTATCACAAAATAAATTTCTTGAGTTGCAAAACCAATTGATGAGTGGAGAATCTGTTTCAAAACCCTCTGATGATGCATTAAACACCGGAAAAATTTTGAGTTTGAGCCGTCAATTGAACGACATTGTTACATATCGTCGGAATATATCATCAGCAAAAGGTGAAATAGAAACAACAGAAGGTGTTTTATCGGAATTGACAGACAAATTACTTCGCGGAAAAGACTTGGCTATCCTTGCATCAAATGAGATAAATAGTGAGGAAAGTTTAATTGCAATAAAAAATGAAGCAAGTGAGATATTGGAAACCGTTAAAAACTTTGCCAATACGAAATATAACGGAAACTATATTTTTTCAGGTCAAAACACCCAAACGCTAACCTATTCAACGGATGATGACGGCAATATAACATATCAAGGTACAAATACCGGCGATTACAAGCGTGAAGTAAAAATCTCTGACACAATCGAGGTTACTGTGAATGTGGACTCGGAACCCATATTCGGAAGTTATGATGCGAATGCAAATTCAGGTGATGGTGCTTTGGGAACATTGGGCAAATTTGTTGCCTTCCTAGAAGAAGACCCGCCAAATACAGAAGAAATTCGTAAATTGATTGACCAGTTTGAAACATATTCAAATGAGTCTACAAAAGCTCGCACTTTCTTAGGAACGCAAGCACAAATGCTTGATGTGCAAACATCAAGCTTTGAAACAAATGAAGTAACTCTTTCCGAACAAAAATCTAACTTGACCGAAGTTGACCTTGTTTCTGCAATATCAAATCTTATTTCACAACAATATGCACTTCAAGCCTCAATGCAAGCGGCTTCAAGCATACAAATGCCTTCACTGTTAAACTATATGTAAAAATGTATTTTAGTTTACGAAAGATAATACAATGGAAAACAATACACTTTTTCAAAAAAATTTAAACTCAATAAAAGCCTATGATATCGATTTGTATCAAGAACTTATATCTCTTCCTTCAAATGATGGTACATTAAGTTTAAATTACACAAATAAAAATGAACCTAATTTGCTATATAAGAATTATCCTCTTCATAGTATGGAAGGCGCAATTGATGAAACAAAAAAGGTTATTAAATCTTTAAATGTAAATGAAAACAATTTAAATACATTTATTATCTTTGGACTTGGCTTTGGTTATTTGTTGGATGAAATTTATACAAAATATAGTAATGATTTTTCTATAATAGTTTATGAACCTAATATTCAAATATTGAGAACAGTTTTAGAAACAGTTGATTTTCAAAATACCTTAAATGCAAATAATGTTCGTATTACAACTAATATAAATATGTTCCGTAATCATATGTTGAATTTATGTTCATCACAAAGCAATTTGAAAGTTGCGTATTTAGAGTCATATAAACAACTTTTTACAAATGAAATGTTGGATTTTGTAAAACCAAGCACAAACCACATATAAAATATTAAAATTTAATTTAAACTTTATGGCAAATTCTTCAATAAAGTTTTTTAGTGAACTTATTGAAAATTTGGATAAAAAAATACAATTGCCGGAATTTGCAATATTACAAAATAAACTGGCAGATAAACCGGCAATAATAGTTTCAGGTGGGACCTTCTTTGAGTAAAAATATTGATATTATTAAAAAATATCGGGACAAGGTTTGTATTTTTGCTGTTGGGACAGCTTATAAAGCATTAAAACGAAATGGAATATATCCGGATTTTGTTAATATTATAGAAATGAACGATTGTTCGGAGCAAGTGTTAGGTGAAGATATTGAAAATATTAATTTTATAAGTGAAGCTTATACCAATAGACATTTTTATGATTTGAAATTCAAAAATCATTTTATTACTTTCTCTTCTGAAAATCCTGCTAATTTGTGGTTTGAACAATTGATTTCAAGAAAAAAAGAAATTAAATATGAAACAAAAGGTACTTGTTGCATATAATGCTTTATTCTGTGCAAAAATTGCAGGATGCAACCCAATTATTTTAATAGGACAGGATTTAGCTTATACAAATGGAAAATTGTATGCTGATAATTCTCCTTATTGTGAATTCAAGTGTAAATATGACGAGAATATTAAAAAATATTCTGTTTATATTAATGATTTTGAAAAATTAAAAATGATTTGTTCAAATATAAAGATATTTCCGATGACAAAAAAACAGCTATATAAATTACAAATTAAATGAATTAAACCGACGTATAATAACAGTTAAAGGTCAAGATGGAAAAGATTTACCAAGTGATTTTGGATTTGGTATTTTTATTGAATATTTTCAAGATTTTGCATATAGATATGGCAAAGATAAGACACTAAAACTATACAATGCTTCAAATGGCGGTGCAGAGATAAAAGGATTTAAAAATGTCCTGCTTGAAGATATTTTAAAAAGTTTTAACAATAACTTTTCTTTAGATGAAATTATAAATGAAGTTGATTTGAAGCCGGATGTTAATCAGGAAGATTTTTATCAAAAAATAAAGTGTGAAATAGATATTTTGAAAAATGTCCAAAGTAAACTTATTGAAACAAAGCCAATATATGAAAATTACAAAAAAGAAATAAAACGTGCAAAAATTTTAACTTCAAATGCTGCAAAGAATTTAAAAAAAGTTTTAAGTGTTATTGATAATATTTATGTAAATTTAAGCTCGAGATATAAAATAGTTTTGCTCACCTGTATCAAAAATACTCAAAAATTAAATGATTTTTTAAGTTCTTAGAAAAACAAGAGCTTGATATAAAAAACACAAAAGCTTATTATTGAACAAATAGACGATTTTTTCAAAGAAGCAATCCCAAACATAGAAAAAGTCCTTGCAAAATTAGAAAGTTATTTACCGATTTTAACGGATTAGTTTTTTATAAAACATTTGCTATTTTTTTTGTTTTATGTATAATTAAAATTGTAGAAACATGATGACAAAAAAAACATGGAAGAAAGTTTGGAACAAGCTTAGGCAAATAAAAAAGCTTTTTAAGTTCCACAGAACAATGATTAAGTAAATATAAATAAGATATGGCAGTTTGTAACTTTAATTATAAATATGTAAAAGATAATTCAACACCAGGAAGTTTTCGTCGAGGGTATGAAGCCTATAAAACAAATGGTGATAATTATATATATGATGTAATTCAGCAGAATAATGTTTATAAAGCTAAGATAAAAGGCAATTTTAAGGACTGTTATGAAACAAGTTTAAGTTTTAAAAAGGATAAAGTAATCCCGAATTGTTCCTGTCCTTTAAAAGAACCGTGGTGCAAACATTCAATAGCACTTGCTTTAAAAGCTATTGATGAAAAAAGCGTATGATAATTATGCAATAAAACAGTATAAATATGAGCCGGATTATAGTGATGAATATACGACACCTCTTGAAGAGCCAATGGGTGATTATATTTTTCATTTTAACCCTCAAAGACGTCAAAGTTTTTTTTTCATTACTTGTTATATCACGCAATACAGGTAAAGTTATTCGAGATTTAGAAGGTGTATTAAAAGAAATAGTTAAATGTCAAAAAAGAAAATCCGAATTTTAAATTAACCAATCAACAAACAATTGAGGTTATGATATTTCAAAATCTTCTTAAATTCTCCCGACTTGATAAGCGTGCAGGGTGGTATGACATTCAGATAAATAAATTTGAACCTTTTTTTCAGCTTATGTCAAAAGCTGAAGAAGTGCTTGACGGACGAACAAAAGACATATTGAAATTTAAAACTGATGGTGTGTGGAATTTATCCTTGGATGTCAATTTTTCAATGGTTGGAAATGTTTTGCTTTCTCTTAACTGGCAAAGACCTGATAAAGATGACATTTTGCCTTTTGAAGAAGTTAGATATTTTTCCCGCCAATTAAAGTGGGGACGTTATAAAAATATTATATTCCCAATAAATATTACAATAAATTCAATTCCTCAAAAACTTATAAAATCAAGCTTTACAGATATAAAAGATGATGAAGGTGCAAAGTTTTTATATGAAGAGCTACCAAAAATAAAAGAAATAATGCCTGTTAATTTATCAGAAATGATAAAAAACTTACTTTAGAGGATAAAATTCCAAATAATGTTGTTACATTAGGGCTTGATTATGATGGTTCATTAAAAGCATCGTTGGAATTTGATTATGATGGCGTAATTGTTCCGTATTCAAAACATACAAACCAAACACCCTACGTTACAATCAAGAAACCAAAAGAAGACTTGCTTTATTGGGTAAAACGGAATATTAAGCATGAAGAAGAAGCTTATCGTATGTTGCTTGCTTGCAAATTTGCACCTATGCAGACTAACAACTTAGGTATGGATAAAGAAAGTGCTATTGATTTTTATAACTATTATATGGGACATGCTCCTGAGGGGTTGGGTTTTTTGTTGAAAAAAGATGATATGCAATTTTTTAATATTGCCAAACAAAAACTTGAAATTGTTGCAAATATTGATTTTTCAACAGACACACCGGATAGTTTTGAAGTAGAATTATCCGGTCGAGTTGGAAATGAAGTTATGTCGCTTGATGAAGTCCATGATTTGATGAGTGAAAACAATAAATATGTAAGATTTAAGAACCTTGGATTTGTTGAAGTGCCGTCATCAAACTTGTGGTCGCTTTTAAGAACTTTTAATACTTTCGACGTTTATAAAAATGACAAAAATAAATATATAGTAAAAACATATCGAGCAGGTATATTATCTGAAATGAAAAACCTTGAAGTTGTGCTTGAAATGAGTGAAAAGTTTGAAAAGTTTTGGAAGCAAATATCAACATTTTCTGTTTCTGCGAATGTTCGTGTTCCTAAGAAACTAAATGCAAGCTTGAGAGATTATCAGAAAAAAGGCTTTAGTTGGCTTTGGTTTTTGTATGAATATGGTTTAAATGGTATTCTTGCTGATGACATGGGTTTGGGTAAAACTATTCAAGCTTTGACTTTGTTACAAAAAGCAAAAGATAAACACAAAAAACAGCCAAATCTTGTTATTTGTCCAACTTCGGTTGTTTTTAATTGGGAAAGTGAAATTGAAAAGTTTACACCAGACTTATCGGTGTTAAAACTATCTGGTACAGACAGAAAAAGCAATTTTGAAAGAATTAAAGACTATGATATTGTTATAACAAGTTATGCCTTGCTACGTCGCGATATTGAAGATTTAAAAGATTATAAATTCAGATACGTTATACTTGATGAATCTCAAAATATAAAAAATCCTGAATCAATTACTTCAAAATCAGTTAAGATGTTGAATTGTACACACAAACTGGCATTATCAGGTACACCAATTGAAAACAGGCTGGAAGAGCTGTGGAGTGTGTTCGATTTTCTTATGCCCGGATTTTTGTTTGATAAGTCAGAATTTAACCACAGATACGTTAATCCGATTGTTGAAAAGGAAGATAAGGTTGTTGAAAAACGGTTAAAATCACAAATATTCCCATTTATCCTTCGTCGTATGAAACGGGATGTGGCTCAAGATCTTCCTGATAAAGTCGAAAACGTTGCATATTGTGAACTTACACCAGAACAAAAAGACTTTTATTTGGAAGTTATGGACTCAACAAAAGAAGAATTATTTAAGTCTATTGAGCAAAATGGGCTTGAAAAAAGCCGTATGTCAATATTCTCTGCATTGTTACGCTTAAGACAAATATGTTGTCACCCATGGCTTTATGATAAAGAAAATAAAAAAGGCATAAACGAGTCAGGCAAATTTGAACAGTTAAAAGAAATGTTATACGAAATTATTCAAGAAAAACATCGTGTGCTTTTATTTAGCCAGTTTGTTGATATGCTTGATATTATTAAAGAGTGGCTGGTTTCAAAAAATATTAAGTTTGAATACTTAACCGGTGCGACAAAAGATCGTCAGGCTGCAGTTGAGCGTTTCAACAACAATGACGATATCCCTATTTTCCTTGTTTCGCTTAAAGCCGGCGGAACAGGCTTAAATTTGACAGGTGCTGATTATGTAATCCATTATGATCCTTGGTGGAACCCCTGTTGTTGAAGACCAAGCTACAGACCGTGCATATCGTATAGGACAAACTAAAAAAGTCTTTGTATACCGACTTATTACAAAAGGTACGGTTGAAGAAAAAATACAAAAGCTTAAACAAACTAAACGTAATCTTGTGGATTCTGTTATTTCAATCGATAGAAATATCGGCAAATCTCTTACTTACCAAGATTTAGAAGATATTTTCTCGCTTGATTAAGACAATGTTTTAGTTCATATACATTTGGGCTATTTATACGACGGACTGCGGTTTCGTCCCAACAAACGTAAATGTTTTATTTAAGCACGTGGCATTCATTCTCAGGTTTTATTGTTATAATATATACCAAAATAACTTTGAGAAGATTGCTAAAAAATTTATCCTACTTGTTTTATCTATTTGGAAATATGACCTATAAATATATTTATAAGAGATGTGATATAATTAAATATGTTGAAGCCATAGAGGTTTATAATGAAAAAGCAAAAGAAGTAAATGCATATATCCACACACACTGGGATAGAGAATGGTATATGGAATTTGAGCGATATCGTTTGCGTTTGGTTGAAGTTCTTGATAATGTTCTTTTAGCTTTAAAAACTAAAAGCCTTGATTGGTTTTGGTTTGATGGGCAAGTCGCCGCTCTTTTGGATTATCTTAAAATAAGAAAAGAAAAAAAGAAGAAATAATTAATTTTATAAAAAAAAAAAAAATTTTTATTCAGACCATATTTTGTTTCATCTGACAGTTTTTTGGTTTCTTGTGAGTTTTATTTACGAAATATAGAATATGGAATAAAAAAATCCTTGGAATTTGGTTGTTATGATTTTATTTTTTATATTGCCGATTCATTTGGCCACAGCGCCTTTTTACCTTTCATTGCCAAATATTTTAATATAAACTATGCCATTTTATGGAGAGGAATTGAGCCGAATATTGACTCTTTTTTCAATTGGGATGGGGTAATTACCCACAATTTAAAGCGGGGATATTTTCAAAACCAGCTGTTGTTGGACATTGAAAATAGTGAAAAAGCCAAACTTGTTGAGAATGAAATAAAAAAATTAATGACAATCACAATGACTTCCCAATCGTTTTGCCACTTGGTGGTGACCATTTGAATATTCTAACCAATATAAATGCTCAATTGAACGAACTTAATAAACATATAAAAGAATATAAAATTAAAACACAAAAAAATTTATTCGACATATTTAAAAGTATTGATGCAGAAAAACTAAAAAAAATATAGCAACAAAGAATTTCGCAACAATCAATCAACTTTTATTTTAGATGGTGTTTTGTCAACCAGAAACGATATAAAAAAAGAAAACTCAAAAAAACACAACATTTGCTTTCTTGCATCGCTGAACCGTTTGTTGCTTTTTTAAATATGTTAAACATAACAAATAATAATTATGAACAAGAATTTGAATATGCAACTTATGAAACAATAAAAAACCATGCACACGACAGCCTTTATGGTTGCAATATTGACAATGTCAACGAACAAATAAAGCTAAGGTACAAAAAGCTCAAACAATTGCAAAAAGTATCATTAACCGTGAAAGAACAAAACTTGAAGAAATAAAACCTGATGAACACAAAATTACTGTCTTTAATTTTGGAAGATATAGTTTTTCAGGTCTTGTGAGACTTAAAACGGATAAAAAGATAAAAATTTGTATATTGAAAAAAAAGAAAAAGGTTTTGCTTTAAATAAACTCTATAATCCAAACGATGTCCCTCTAACAGAAGATTATAAAACCATTTATACTTATTTAGTCTCGGTTAAAGACATTAAACCGTTTTCTATAACTTCAATTTTGCAAGATGAACTTTCACACCAAAATAATTTATGTTGCACAAAAAACAGCTTAGAAAATGAATTCATAAAAATAGAAATTGATGAAAATAATAAAGTTAATATTTTTGATAAACAAAAAAACAAATTATATAAAAAATGCTTTCATAATAAAAAGATTTGGCAGATATTGGCGATAGTTATAACTTTGGACCTTTTAAAAATGATAAATTTGTTTTTGGAGAAATGAAAAATTATAAAATAATAAAAGAAAAAGACTTATTTTGCAAATTGAAGACAGTATTTAACATAAAAATTCCTAAAAATACAAACGAGAAAGGCCGAACAAAAGTTTTTATAACACAAAAATAAATGTTTATTTTACTTTGGAAAACGGTTCAAAAATTTTAAAATTGAAACGGATTTTGTTAATAAATCAAAAATCATAAATTACAAATGGGCATAAGTTTGGTAGATGTTATTCAAAATGAACTATATTGTGAAGATTTGCTTGGAATAGTAAAACGAAAAGTTGATTTAAACTATAATATATATGACAAAATCCCTGCACCAAAAGGAATTGAGTTGAAAAACAAACACAATACCTTTTAACAGGTTTTTACATTATAACAATATTGGTATTATTACAAAAGGAATACATAGTGCCGAATTGAACAAAGAAGGTTTGTTTCTGGATGTTTTAAGGTCAACCGGTGTTATATCAAATCCAAAAAATCCAAGCCGAGGAACAAGTGTATACTCGCCTTTGAATGCTTTTGAAAGTTTTATGCTTAATAAGATAATAAAAACAGAATTTGGTATTTGTTTTGATGAAAATCCAAATAATATGTATAAATATGCTAATGAGTATTATAACCCGACTTTGTGTTGTTTCTCAAATTTAAAATCTCAAGAATTATTTAATCTTTCAAATGATAATATCCAACTTTTAAATATAAAGTCTAAGAAAAATGAAATAAATGTAAGATTGTATAATTCAAGCAGTGAAAAACAAGAACTCGTCCTTAATTATAAACACATTAAGAATAAAATAATAAATTTTGACCCGCATGAAGTCAAAACAATAATTATGGTATAATAGTAAAAAATAAAAATAAAACGAGGAAAAAAGTTTGGAAATTGGTGTTGATTTTATAGTAAAAATATTATTTTCAATGCTTTTTGGAGCATTAATCGGTGTAGAAAGAGAAGTTACAAACAAATTTGCAGGCTTAAGAACACATATACTTGTAAGTTTGGGAGCTTTGTGTTTTACTATACTGTCAATTCATGGATTTCCCGTTGACACAGACAGATACAATGCAGACCCAGCTCGTATTGCAGCACAAGTTGTTACCGGTATCGGATTTATTGGTGGCGGAACTGTTTTGAGAATGGGAAATAATATTTATGGAATTACAACTGCCGCAACCTTGTGGCTGGCTGCAAGCGTTGGCATGGCTTGTGGTGCCGGATTTTATTTGCTTGGAGCTTTGTGTTCTCTTTTGGCTTTGTTCACACTTGTTGTCATTCGTTTTATGGAGTTTAAATTTTTTCCTAAAAGTGCCAAAACAGCTACTAAAATTAAAGCTCAAATTATTGCCAAAAGTGAGGATGTGAAAAATATCGAAGGTGTTGTTTTAAAATCTATACCTGAAATATACGAAATTTCTCATAAACGGGATGAACGAGATTTAAATGATAATGTTAAAATAGTTCTGAAAATTAATACTTACTCTCCAAATTCCGTTAAAAATGTTTATACTAAACTGAATAGCTGTTTAAATGTTGATAATATAGTTGTGAGTGAACTTGATGAATAATAGAAAAATAAAAAGCTATATTAAAACTTTTTTATAACTATTGTTGTTTTAAATGTCGTTGCATTTATTCCTCTGTTGTTTCACGATTTTTTTGTCCAATTTGACCCAAGTTTATCACAATCGTATCTGAATAGTTCTGATTATTTAAATATGGAAGCTTATAAACTACAAAAGTTAAAAAAAAGAAAAAAAGAAGATTATAAAATTAATGTTGAATTAGCTCGAATTTATATGCGACTTAATTATTATGTTTTGGCTGAAAACGAGTATAAAGAAGCAATAGAAAAGAAAAGAACAAAAAGTTTTCTTTATTTTGAACTTGCGCAATGTTACCTTATTCAAAAAAAATATGATGAAGCAACAACCTTAATTGAAAATCTTCAATTTTAAAAACACTTCAAGTTTAATCAACAACAAAATCAAATTTTATATTGAACTTATGAATGCTTATTATCATAATGAAGAATATTATAAAAGTTATAAAATATATAATAAGATAAGAAAATATTATCCTGATATAAAAAAGCATACCCAAATTGATAAACAAGATGTATTATAAAATTGGTTTAATGCTTGTCGATGAGTATGTTATAAGTGGAAAAACAGAAGAAGCGTTTGATTTATTAAATGAATTGGCACAAATAAATGACTCAAATATTATAGATTATAAACTTGGGTTGTTATATTTTGAACAAGATCCCAAAAAGGCTTTGGAATATTTTGAAAAAGTTTATAAATCTGATTATTCAATAATAAATTTTGATTTGTACAAAAGATTACTTGAAAATTTGCAAATGGATGCATATTATCGAAATGATACTTGTCGAAATGGAGTTATATAAACTTAAATTAAATCGTTTGGATTTTAATTTGAATACAAAATATATTCAAGATGATGATTTTACAATAAATATACTTAAATCAAAAACATATAGAATATATCCATTAAAAATTGCGTTGATAGATTTCGAAATAAGAAATAATACCAATTTGAATTACAATAATTTAATGGTTACACTTTCTTATGAAACAAATGATGAAATAAAAAAAACAACAACTTTTAAATTATTAAACTCAAAAAATCAGCCAATTAAGGCAAATGAAACCTCTAAAAAATAACTCTTAATGAAGTATATTTCATTGATAGCGAAAAAGAATATGAAGAATACAATGAGCATAAAATAAAAAAATATATTTAAATAAGAATAAGAAAATAGAAAAGACATTAATAGGGACAATAACACTTTCATAGTTCAAATATATTTATTAAAAGCTTATTCGTGCTCAACAATTTGTGTATATTCACCAACGTGGATTGATTTTTGATTGATTATAGCATTGAAGTACAACTAATGCTTTTAAATTAAAAGAAATTTTTCTTAGTCCAATATATTATAAACCAGAATAACTCTTTCATAAATAAAAATTTTTATGCTATAATTTTAAGAAGAAAAAGGACTTTGGAGAAAAATTCATAATATGGGATATGATTGTGATTTATATCAGGATATACCACCAACCAAATTGAGAAATATGGATGAAAAATTTCGTCGCGCTCATCATTACAAATTTTGGGGGGTTTGATTGCTGATTTATTCTTTTTACAACATGATTGAAAATAGGTTTTTGCTTTAAAGATAAAGAATTTAGATAACTATTATAAACGCGACAATAACTTTGCAAATATTATCTACGCTCCACATACAAATTGGTGGGATGGTATAGTTGGTTATAATATGTGTAACCGTGTTTTAAAAACAAAACTTATAATGATGATAGAAGAACTCAATCGTTTTCCCATTTTGGCAAAAGTTGGAGCATTTCCGTTAATAAAAAATCAGCACAAAGTGCCATGAAAGCATTGAAATATGCAAGTTTGGAGTTAAGTCAAGATAAAAATAAATCTTTGTGGATTTTTCCTCAAGGAATAATAAACCGCCAAATTTTCGTCCAATTGAGTTTCAAACAGGTCTTACCTACATAGCACAAAAGGTTGTGGAAAAAGCAGGCGGAGTCAACCTTATTCCAATGTGTGTGCATTATACTTTTCTTCGTGAAGACAAACCTGAAGTTCTTGTTGAAGTTAAAGAACCTTATGTTATAAAAGATATAAATGAAATAAAAGACAGAAAGTGGTTCACTCACAAGTTGGCATCGGACTTTGAGGTTGCATTAAATGAACAAGTAGCTCAAATTCAAGCAGGACATCTAAATGGCTATGACTTTTTGTTTAAACAAAAACTTCCTTGGTATAAAAAACTTGAAAAACGTTTAAAACGGATATAAATTTGCCAAAGTTTTAACAATTTTCGAAATATTAAAGTAGTATATAAATCATACCGGACTAATTTGAAAATGTTACAAAATCAAGTTTTTAATGTTATATATTTATAATTTTATTTAATTAGCTGTTTTATTCTCAACATTTGATTTTAAAATTGAGAAAAAAGAAAATTAATAAGTGATTTAATTTTTTTTTAATTGATGTAAAATGAAAGAATGAAAAAAGTCATAAAATAATATTTAATATATTCGTTTTACTATTTATTTTAAATTTAATAATAAATAAATCATGTGCAAATGAAGTTAATGACTTAGTTTCCAAATTTTATCAACTTCATCCCATAATTTATAAAGAATCAACAACAAAAATAAGTTTGATAGATCCCAAAATGGATTTGATAAACAGTTATCTTCCGGGTCAGCGTGGTGCGAACCAGCTTATAGTTTACACACCAAATTATCAATTTAAAACAACAGGCACAAATGAGTTTGGAACAGAAGCGATAGTTGTTGACGGCATAGTTACACAAATAAATGGAGCCGATTCATATATTCCTCCAAACGGCTTTGTTTTAAGCGGTCATGGAAGAGCAAAAAAATGGATAAATGAAAATATAACAGTAGGTTCGTATGTAATAATAGACAATGAAAAAAACATACTCTATACATTTATTACACCTGATAGCTTTATATTTAATGCACAAGAAAAACTATCTGAAACCCAATCAATAATAAACTACTATTTAAAAAACGAAAACGGGTATAATTATACAACATCTCGCAATTATATGAATAAAGCGTATAACAACCTTGAGAAGGCAAAAAAAAGACCCGATGACGTTCAAAAAATAGCAAATGAAGCAATGGATAATGCAAGTAAAGCTTTGGAAAACGCGTTACCATACCGAAACAATGAGCTAAAAGGTATATGGATACGTCCAACTCAAACAAATAATGATGAAGTTGTAAAAACTTTGGATAAAATAAAAGATGCAGGCATCGATAATGTTTTTTGGAAACATACTTACACGGCAAAACGATTTATAAAAAGCGATATTCTTCAAAAATATGGTTTTATTCCACAATATGAACAGTTTTCAGGTTTTGACCCATTAAAAGCGTTTATAAATGAGGCACATAAACGTAATATGAAAATTCATATATGGTTTGAAAGTTTTTATGTTGGGAATAAAAACCCAAAAAGCAGCCCTTGTCATATATTGCGTGTGAAACCAGGATGGGCAAACACAACAAAAGCTCTTTATACATCAGATGAACCTGTTTATTCAATATCAGAACATAACGGATATTTTTTGGACCCTGCTCATCCCGATGTTCAGGTGTTTTTAGTTGAATTAATAAACGAGATAATAACAAAGTATAAACCCGACGGTATAAATCTTGATTATATTCGCTATCCGCAAAGTGCAAATGTCAATATGGCAAGCTATGAAAGGTCAAATTGGGGATATACACAGTATGCACGATATGAATTTAAAAAAATGTATAACATTGACCCTATTGATATAAAATATAAAGATGAAAATTGGGACAATTGGTCAAATTATCGCCAAAATAAAATAACAGAGTTTGTTGGCAATGTGTCAAAAATATGCAAAAAAAATAATATATTATTAACGGCAGTCATTTTTCCTGACCGTAACAAAAAGATGGCACAAAAAATGCAAGATTGGAGAACTTGGTCACTAAAGGGTTATGTTGACGGATTTACACCACTAATTTTGACATGTGATAAGGTTGTGGCTCAAAGTCAAATTCAGGACATAAAAAATAAATACATCACCCGGTACAAAAAGTTTATACAGGTTTATTTATTCCATTTATGGATGGAAGTTGTGATGATTTGTTGCGTTTAATAACATGAAGCAAGAAAGTTAAATTCAAACGGCATTGTTTTATTTGATTATGCACATTTTAAAGATAAATATAAAGTTTCTTTACAAGAACGTGTATTTAATAAAGATGATTTGAAAAAAATATCAAATCCAAAAATTGAGGTAAATAAAGCCATTAAGCAAAAAAAACGAAATTTTTTAAAAAAGGAAAAACTAAAAAAAATGTATTGAAAAATAATACAATTTATCGTAGTATAAAATAATAAAATATATTATATGGTCTAAAATGGATTCAATGCACGTGAAGGAAAAAAAGAAGTTTAATATAAAGGACTATTTGGGGATTATTGAAACAATTTCAAAGGTCGAATATCGTAACATTTCGTGTAATTATTTGATTGAATATGGTGAACTTGTGAATATAGGCATACAGGTAGTCGACCATTTAAATAGTACAAGCAATATAGAAATTCTAAACAATTCATACATAGCAACAGCAATAAAATGGGCAATACGAAATGAAATTCGACGACGATGGAAATGGTATAGTTTAAGACTTGATAAAACTGAACATAGTAAATTACTAAGCCAAGAGGACGAAAAAGGAGAACTTGTATTACGTGAAGCTGTATATAAAACAATTTTATCTATTGACGAAATGCAAGAAAATGATGCGACAGTACCAATAGTAGATAAAGAACGTAATCCCGAAGAGTCAGTAATATTTCGTGAAATGGCAACATGCAATAAGAGAATCAATGTCAACACTAACACCACGTGAAAAAGAATTAATCGAAAGCAGATTTTATGAAGAGAAAAAACTAAAAGATATAAGTGCGGAATTTCAAATATCACAATCCCGTATATCAAGAATAATCCAGACAGCTTTGGATAAAATGAAAGCTGAATTATCATCTAAGAATATTGTGTAAAGATTTGTAAAAAATATTAAAAAAATAGCAACTAACTAGCATATTTTATTTTTAGGGGTTTTGTATTAATAGATTAATAGCATCACAAATGGGAGAAAAGAGATTATGAAAGTAGAAAAACTAAATTACACATTAAACACAAACAACAAACAACAAATAACAAAACAAAAAGGATTTGGTAACAATGCTCAAACACAAATGGAATTACCAAAACAAAGCTGGGAAACGAGTGGAAGTGTTGGTATAACTGATAAAAAATGTCAGTTCCTTTGCGAAATGTGTATTTTAGTGGAAAAATGTCAAAAGCATCAAAAACTCCATACGCTGTTATATCGTTTGGTGGAAATAATAAAACCAACAAATAGTTATAACTGCTGAAATGAGACCTTATGCGGCAAAAGGCGGTGTTGCAACGGTTGTTGATGATTATAAAAATATGTTTGATGAAGGCAAAGATAACCAAAAGGTTATGATTATGCCATATTACAATGGACGCAGACAATTAGAAGAAAAAAATGGCGTTAAAACAAGTAAGTGGAATGGTGATGTAAAAGTTAATAAATTCCCGCAAGGAACAAAAGATGCTAAAGGCAATGATATCGGTGATAGATTTTATTTTACGAATGTAAAACTGTCGGAAACTTCTGTTGACAATATTATAAAAGATAATAAATATCAACTTCTTGAAGAAGTCGCTTTAGATAAAATCGAAATGGGTGATAAAGAATATGATATAGGTTTGTATCGAGTTGAAGGAACAAATCATTATATGGTCAACACTCTTCCAACTGCAAGAATGCGAGAAGCCTACGAAACTAATATTGGAGGTTATTCATCTGATGGTGGAGAAAATATACCTGATGTATTTGAAGCAGATGATTACGCTGTTTTTTGTAAGGCAACAGTTAAATTATTACCACAAATAAAAGAATATTATAAATTTGATGATAAAGATAATCCAACAAAAATAACCGGTAAACAAGCATTTGACCCTTATGCTATTTTGTGTAACGATGCACAAACAGCCTATATTCCACACTATGTAAGCCAAGAACACGAAAACAATAACGAATATTTCAAAACTATGAATATAAATTATGTTGTACACAATGCAGGTGAAGGATATATTGGGCGAACTTCTTTGAAAAAAAATGGCTGTTAATCTTGGTATGACAAAAGAACAGGTTGATAAAATTAAAAATAGCCAAGAATACAAAGATGCAAAAGAACTTGATGTAAAAGAACAAACTGATAAAAATGAGGAAAACTTCTGGAAAAAAACAAGTTTTTGGTGAAGAGAATGCAAAAAAAATTATCAGACGATAAAGGGTTCCCCAATGCACTTTCAGTTGCTATGAGCTATACAAATAATGGTAGTATTTCTCAAATGTATACTGTTGCTGAAGTTTATGCTGATAGCTTTAAAATGAAAAAAATGCAATTCCTCATCTTCAACAAAGTTTTGCAGCTTTAGGTGAAAAATTTATAGGTAATTTGAATGGCTTGGATAATGAAGGTAAATTAGACCCGACAAAAAGAGTTAATCAAGAAGGCTATGCATATAATGTATATAAATATGTAAATGACGGCAAAGATGAATATTATACAGCAAAAGAAGTTGCTCAAAGATTAACAGACAAAGCAAAAGCCAAAGCAAAAGAAGAAGGCAAAGATGAAAAAAGTGTACAAACTATCACTCCTGAAGAGGTTGAAACAAAAACACCTGAAGGATATGAACTTACTGCTCGCAAATTTGAAGTTTTTGACGAAAATGTCAAGAAAATGGCTTCAGATGAAGATTATGATAAATTTAAAACAACCCAAGCCAGAAATAGGCTAAACTTATTTAAACGTTTTGCTGACTTTGGAAATCCCGATGAATATGCAAATAATGCACGAGACAGGCTAGTTACAGGTATAATAAACAAACCTTCAATAATGCATGGCGGTTTGGATTTGTCCAAAATTACAGGATTACCGGAAGATACATTTAAAAATAAATCTTTTGATGAGTTGGTAAAAGATAATGATATAATTCAAAAAATGAAAGACCTTCATGTTACAGTTTCTTGGGGTCGTGGTGATTTACAAAAAGGTATTGATAATGTCATTTCAAGTTGGATGAAAGAAGCTGAACGTGATGATAAAGCTGTCTTAATTGTTGGTGCTGAATTTGTAAAAAGATTCAGACGAAACACCTATTGTTAAAAAACAAATAGAAGAAGCTAACAGAAAATTTGCCGGTAGATTTGTTTATTTAGATTCATTCGCCCCAGCAAACCCATTGTCTATTATCGGCGATATAGCTTTGTTCCCATCAAGATTTGCACCTTGTGAACTGACTGACCTTGAATCTATGAAATATGGTGCTTGTCCTGTAGTAACAAATATTCAAGGTCTTAAACAGAAAAACTTTGACCCTGAATTGGATGCAGCTTTATTTAATAATCCGGAATTTAAAGACCAAATTCAACAAACATCTTATAGAACTGTTCATAACTATAACCTTGCAACACCTGAACAACTTAAAGAATATGATGTTACTATGAATAAAGCCATCGAATTCTTAGATGCAAAATGTAAAGAATTAAAAATAGATGATAAAAATATTATTGAAGGTTCAAAGGATAACGGTTTTAAATATAATGCTCAGTTTAAAAATGAAAATTTGAGTAATATTATGTTAGGTAGAGATATGATTTTGGAAAAAATTTGATAAAGAATATCAATCAAATACATCCAACTTAGATGAAGCTGCCAAAGCAAAAGAAAAACAAGAAATTCGTGAAATATTACGTGGTTCTTTAGAATTTGTTGATTCAGGATATACAAAAAGAAGAAAAGAAACTACACGATAAAGAAGAAAATGATTTTAAAAATACATATGATGTAAAAACTCTTAATGAAGAGCAAAGCACGCTTGTTGAAAAAAGGTTTGAAGCAGGACAGAAAAAACTCGTACGTACCGCAATAGATAAGATTATTACAAATGAACTTTCTTTAGCTTCTATTAGACAAATTTGTGGAACTAAAGAAACTAAAAGAAAAATATCTGTCTATAATATGAATTTAGATACAACTATGAAAGGAAATAGTTTATTGCATAAAGTTGCTTCAGGTAAAGGCTCAACTGAAGAAATATATAAAGACGGATTAAAAAATAAACAAAATACCCTTAAAGCTCTTTATACCAAGGATATGACCGAAAATTGCAGTAAGCTGAAAAAAAATAAATGGAGGCAACAAATCCGGTAACAATGTTATTGAGACAATTAAAAATTGGTGGAAAAACCTTAGCTCCGCAGGCAAATGGGGCGTAGGTATCGGTGCCGGTGTCGCAACTGCTGCTGCAATTGGCGGTGGTGTTTATGCCGGTATTAAAGCTAATCAAAAAAAGACTGCCCTTGCAATGGAAGCTTCTCAAAATATCTCGGCAGACGAAAACATTGACAATGAGAATATCGAATTAATTGAAAACACATAATTAATTTAACTCTCATTCTGCTCTCTTTCTTATTAAAAAAGGCATATAAACCAATATATATGCCTTTTTATTTATTGTTTTAATATTTTTTATGCTTAGTTATTTAACTTAATACCCTATCATATATTTATTATTAGTCTCTTTTTGCTTTTTATTAAATCCAAATGTAGGGTTAAATTCTTTTTTTGTTTTTTTAATTTACGTTTCTTGAATTGATACTGATTTTCGTCGTTATTGACATCAACTTCCATAACACGTTTTGCAGTGTCAAGTAGCTTAGCATTTTTAATAGTTCTATCAACATTATAAAATGAGCTTAAATAATCAAGTTTATTTTGTAGTTCAATATTTTCATCATTTATTGCAATTACTTCTTTTCTCAATTCGTTTAATTTAACTTCAGATAGAGACGTAAAGTAATAACTACCAACAGTCAATAAAACAAGTAAAAATAAGATAAATGATAAAGTTGAATTCACTTTTGCAATAACCGTTTCCTTGTATACGACGTACTTATTAAAGTATCCGCTGATAACCTTGTTGTCATTTGCCAACCGATAGTTTCGTTTTATATGTTCAGTTTGTCGAATAGCAACCAATATCTTTATACCCCAAATGAAAAATTATCCACTCATTCACCTATATGATTTTTTATATAACGGGCTTACGCCCCTCAATTTTTGTACCCAATCCCCAACGTGGATTGACTTTTGTTGAATTTTAACGTTGAAGTTCAATCAATGTTATTTGCTTCAAGTTCTTTATTTTAGGTTTTATATAACGGGCTTACGCCCCTCAATTTTTTGTACCCAATCCCCAATGTGGATTGACTTTTGTTGAATTTTAACGTTGAAGTTCAATCAATGTTATTTGCTTCAAGTTCTTTATTTTAGGTTTTATATAACGGGCTTGCGCCCCTCAATTTTTTGTACCCAATCCCCAACGTGGATTGATTTTTGTTATATTTTAACGTTGAAGTTCAATCAATATTATTTGCTTCAAGTTCTTTATTTTAGGTTTTATATAACGGGCTTGCGCCCCTCAATTTTTTGTACCCAATCCCCAACGTGGATTGACTTTTGGCTATATTTTAACGTTGAAGTTCAATCAATTAACGTTAATTATACTGCTTAGCCCTTACAACACTTAGAGTCGCTTAAGCTCGTTTGAGCATGCCATAGCTTCCCTGC
Source organism: Candidatus Melainabacteria bacterium (assembly GCA_022009935.1). Classification (GTDB taxonomy): domain Bacteria; phylum Cyanobacteriota; class Vampirovibrionia; order Gastranaerophilales; family Gastranaerophilaceae; genus UMGS1477. Next base: position 1,186,961 of record CP091731.1, read on the forward strand.
TTAGTTTCAATGTACATTATATTCTTACCGCTGTTCGCATTTTGACACTGCGAGATGGTGGATTTATTTTTATTTCCTCTTCATCAGGTAATTGTGGTTTTTTTGTTATTACTTTTAATAATGGCACCCCCACAAGTACATATAGGTTTGTTTAACTCGCAACGACATTGTTTTGACATTTCTTTAAAAGCCGTTTTTACAATTTTGTCTTCTAAAGAATGAAAACTTAACACACTAATTATACCACCGACCTTTAAAAATGGCACGATTTTATATAAAATTTGCTTTATATTTTTTAACTCATTGTTTACTTCAATCCGTAATGCCTGATAAACTCTTGTTGCATAATGGATACGACCATTTGTTATTGGTATCGCTTTTTTGATTATTTCGTTTAAATCAAAGGTCGTTTCAATTTTTTTTATTCTTCCTTGTTTCAATAATTGCACGTGCAATCCTTTTAGAATAACGTTCTTCACTATAATTTGAAAAAATATAAACAAGCTCATCTTCTTTATATTTGTTTACAATTTCGTATGCTGTTAAATCACTATTTTGATTAAATCGCATGTCAAGTTTGGAATCATACTTAAAACTAAACCCTCTGTCTTCACTTGTGAGTTGGTGATATGATGCTCCAAAATCAAATATCACACCACCGTCAATTTCGTTTATACCTTCTTTTTCAAGGTGTTCTATAATATTTGTATAACTATCGTTTATTATTTTAATATTTTTATACCCTTCAAGTCTTTTTTTTGAATGGTTTATTGCATCAATGTCAATATCAAAAGAAAATAAAAAAGCCTTTTACCGTTTAGATGTTTTAGTATTTCTTCACTATGCCCACCGCCACCAAGTGTTCCGTCTACATATATTTTATCTTGGTTTTGACAATTTAAGCTTTCAACAAGCTCTTTTTTCATTACGGTATAATGTACATAAGTTTTATCCACAGTTTTTCTCCCACCTTTCTATTAAACCACAGACATATCTTTTATTTATTTTTAAAAGTTCATAATATTTCAAAAAAATATTTATCCGATGTTTTTGAATTATCTCGATAAAATCTTAAAATAATAGGTGTATCTTTTTTTATTTCAAGTTTATCACCTTCTTTAATATAGGATAAAAAAGAAGCATCATACGCACTTTTCACACCAGAAACAATACGAGAATTTTCATCGTTTGGCTTTGCAAAACCTTTCACGAACCCGACAGCTTCACTTATGTACGGTATTTTTAATCCGGCTAGTGCAAGACTTACATCACTCACTATTTCCGATTTTTTATGTCACCTTTATATTCTTCACTTTTGGCGAATATTTTTTTACCAACTAAACTTTTGTATTTTTTTTCACTCGGTATTGTATAATATTCAGGTTTAAACACAATATAGGCATCTCTTTTACCACGTTTTTGTTGCTTTATATCCATTATTATCCCACGAATTATTGAACCTTCTTCAACAAATATTCCTGAATCAAACAAATATTCGCTTGCAACTTTTACATCAAGTTGTTTATATACATCACCTGTTGTTATATCTTTATTTGGAAAAACAATTATTTTTTTCTTCCATAAATGCCCAACAGCTTACATTAAACGACATTAAAAAATAACTTATTATTAATATTAAATACTTTTTCATAAAACTTACATCCATTAATATTATGCTAATGAATTATATCATGTTTTATTTAATTGTGGTAATATCAAAATGTTGATTAGTTAAGTGTTTAATTTTTTTAGAAGAGGCAAATAATATGGCAAACTTTATTATTGTTATTGATAAAATCGAATTAAAGTATTTTGAATTCAACGATTTAGTTACTAATTTTTGGATTATACAAGAGTTGTTGAAGCGTAATCATAATGTCTACATTACAACAATTGACAAACTTATGATTAGAGATAATAAGCCTTTTGCTCTTTCATACAAAACTAAAATACAAGACACAGAAACTAGAAAAAACGACCTTGTTTATGAAAAAGAAATATTAAATATTGATTTAAACAAAGATGTTGATTGTATCTTTTATCGTCCCGACCCACCTTTTGATGTGAATTACTTAATGGCAACTTACATTTTTGACTTTGTTAATAGAAATAATGTTAAAATCATTAATGACCCGCATGCAATACGAGAATTTAATGAAAAATTGCACGTTAATTATTTTCCTGATTGCATGCCAATAAACATTGTTACTGCCTCAAAAAATGAAATATTAAAATTTGTAGAAGAACATAAAAAATGTATTATTAAACCGTTAAACAACTGTTTTGGGCAAGGTGTTTATTGCTTATGCCAAAACGATATCAATATTAATTCAATAATAAACAGTGTAACTAACAATGAAACTACATTATGTATGGTTCAAAAATATGTTGAAAGTTCATTAATGGGTGATAAACGTGTTTTGACACTTGGCGATAGAGTTTTGGAGTATGCAGTTAATAAAGTGCCAAATAGCAACGATTTTAAATTTTCAACCCACAATGATGCTCATATAAAACCTGTTAAATTAACAAAAGAAGAATATGAAACTGCTTCAAATATTGCTAAAAAACTTAATAACACCGGTATTGTTATGGCTGGGCTTGATATGATTGAGGGAAAAGTAATAGAAATCAATGTAACTAGCCCTTGTTATTTTATACGAGAAATAAATAATTTGTATAATGTTAAGCTTAACACTATTCTGGGGGATTATTTTGAAAATATTCTTTTAGATAATAAAGTATTAATTAATAATTAAGCGGCTTTATCTTGGTTGTTTGAAATGTCATCAATTCGTTTTATTTGAAATAAGTTTATGATTAAAGCATAAACATTATCAATTCTTTGAGTCAATTTTTGTTCAACACTATCAATCCTTTGATTAAGCTTTTGTTCAACTTCATCTATTCTTTGAGTCAATTTTTGTTCAACACTATCAAGCCTTTGATTAAGCTTTTGTTCAACTTCATCAATTCTTTGAGTCAACTTTTGCTCAACACTATCAATCCTTTGATTAAGCTTTTGTTCAACTTCATCTATTTTTTTGAGTCAACTTTTGCTCAACACTATCAATCCTTTGATTAAGCTTTTGTTCAACTTCATTTATTTTTTGAGTCAATTTTTGTTCAAGCTGTTCAATTTTTTGTGTCTATTTTTTCATTTAACTCTTTATAAACATTATCAATTTTTTGAGTCAATTTTTGTTCAAGCTGTTCAATTTTTGTATCTATTTTTTCGCTTAATTCTCTATATACACTTTCAATTTTATGATTAAGCTTTTGCTCAACTTCATCAATTCTTTGAGTATTTTTTTCTATTTTACTATCTAATCTATTATAAAAGAACCATAACATTATCCCAATAGCAACAAGTTGTGCAGGGTTAATTAGTTCAATTAATTTAAAAATATATTCCATGATAAAACCTCTTTATATTAATTTTAACATAAATGATATAAATATTCAACATGGATTGTTATAAAATTAATAGATAGTTAGTTGTTGCAACTTTCAACTATTTGTATAGCCATATCATCAAGTTTTTTTATAATCAACGTCTTTAGGTAAACCTTTAACAAGAACCTCACCAAGTTTATTAGGTTTTATTGTTGATATAAGTTTATCATAGGTACCGGCCAAAACACCACCCCAACCATAGGAGCCAATTACACCATAGGATTTTATTTTAGGACGAAGAGTATTAACTAATAAAGCACCAATCAAAGCAAAAGGATGAGGTGCTGCAAGCACCATAGGTGAAGCAAAAATAACAGAACAAGCATCTACTAAATCAGATGCAAATGCACAAGTGTCAACATTCACCATATCATATTCTTTTACTTTAAAACCTTCTTTTTCAATTTTTTCTTTTAAATAATCTACCATTAATTTTGTACTACCATACATTGAAACATAAGAAATAACAACAAGTTTTTTCTGTTTCATCGCTCGTCCATTTTTTGTACAAATCTAAAATAAATTTTGGATTGTCATAAACCGATCTATGACTTGGAAGCACCATTTTGGGGTTTAATTCAAGAACGTAGTCGGTATATTGAGCTGCAAATTTTCTAAATGGCATCATTATTTCAGCATAATATTTTTTAGCGCAATTTATCAAATTATCTGAATAATCAGCAAAAATATTATCACATGTTGTGTTATGTGCACCTAAAAAATCACAAGTAAATAAAATGTTGTCTTCAACAAGATAGGTAAACATTGTATCCGGCCAATGCACAAAGGGAGCAAATTTAAATCTTAGCGTTTTATTGCCCAAAGACAATTCTTCACCATCATCAACAAGTTTTATTTTTTCACTTGGAATATTAAGCATTGAAATAATATTGTCTGCAACTTTTTTATTGGTTACAACAATTGCATTTGGGAATTTTTCTAAAACTTTACCAATAGCACCTGTGTGGTCTTGTTCACCATGGTTTGCAATTATATAATCGACATTTATATTATTGTCAATCAGCCTTTTAAATATTCGTCGGACTTTTTAAAATAAACAGTTTCAACAATAGCTGTTTTTTCATCACCTTTAACAACATAACTGTTATAAGTTGTACCCTCTGATAGTGGCATAAGTTCATCAAATATTTTACGTTCTTTGTCATAAGAACCTATATAGTATACATTGTCTATTATTTTTTGCATAATTCCCAAACTCTCTTTTACAAACTACAAAACTTAAAATTATTCATCAATTTCTTCAAAATGGTCTTTACCAACACCACAAAGCGGGCAAACATAATCTTCAGGTAATTCATCAAATTTTAAACCTTCAGTTGCTTCATCATAAATATACATGCACACGTCACATTGAAATTTTTTCATAATTTTATATCTCCTTTAATTTTATTTTTCTTTACAATTACAGCATATCCCTTTTAATAAAAGGTCAAAGCTTTTAACATTGTGGTCTTTTACTTTATCATTAATATAGCTTAAAAGTTCCAAATTTACATCATACACTCGTCGACATTTTTCACAAATAAAATGGTAATGCTCATGTGTATTATGGTCAAATCTATCGCTTGCATCAAGTCCTTGAATTTTTTTTATAATATTATTTTCAGCCAATTTATTTAAATTTCGATAAACAGTTGCAAGTGATATATTTGGATGATTGGGTTTTTAGCTGCAAATACACTTCCTCGGCAGTCGGATGTATTGGGTTAGCTTTCAATTTTTCATATATTATTTCTCGCTGTTTTGAATATTTCATTTTTTCTACTCAAACTGATAACAATTATCATTATTTCATAATTTTTTTTTATGTCAAGTTCTATTGTCTTTGTGTTTGTATATATTTTCTTTATACTTTTCTCTATATTCGTATACTTATTTATATTTATATATAATTTCAATAAAATTATATTGTTCTAAACCACAAAACTTAAAATAAGAGTTAATAACTATAAAAAAAGTTAACAAAATAGACATGAAAGACGATTAATGTTAGCATGTTTAAAAGAAAGGTTATAAAAACTTAAAATAAAAATGCGAAACGATTTAGATACAAAAGCGAAGTATAATAAATTTAATAAAAACTTATGGCAACACAAATAATTGTGTTTTTTCTTTTTTAGCACTTGGTGGATATCTTTTTACCGCCAAATTTTTGATACAAAATCATACAGAGCAAAAAGCAAAGCGTCAAAGAAGTGCGTTAAGTTTGGTTATGCGAGGTCAAATCTTAGACCGCAACGGTATAAAACTTGCATCTGATATGACAACATATAAAGTATATGCAATAACAAGGGATTATGACCATACAATAAGCGAACTTGCGACAAAACTTTCGCCTGTTCTTAATATGTCATATTCAAAATTAACAAGTATGTTAAAAAAAACCAACCGGTCATACTGTTAAAGAAAGATTTAGATAAAAAACAGCGACTCGTATACGAAAGTTAGGTTTGCGAGAGATATCAGTTGAACAGCAAAACGATAGAACATATCCGCAAGGGCAAATGCTTTCTCATGTTCTGGGGGTATTATAATGCAGAAGCCGATGTTTCATCCGGCATTGAATACACTTGTCGTGATAAGCTTGAAAAGGCAGATAAACGTGTGGAGTTTGAAAAAACACCAAATGGCAACATAATTTACAACTTAAATACAGACCCGCTTGCCACAACCACTCCTGCTTCCGGTGAAAACGTTACATTGACGATTGATACCGCCATTCAACATGTCTGCGAAACCGAATTAAATAAAGCAGTAAGAGAAAAACAGGCCGCCAGAGGATTTGCAATGGTCATGAACCCCAAAAACGGAGAAATCCTTGCTTATGCAGTAAATCCAACTTATAACCCGAATAATTATAAGCAAGCAAGTGCATTGTCGCTTAAAATTGGAGTTTGACTGATATTTTTTCCTCCGGGGTCAACATTTAAAATTCTAACGGTTGCAACAGCCATTGAACTCGGAATTTTAAACGAAAACTCACTTATTCACGATACAGGCAGAGTTAAAATAGGTTCTTGGGAGATAAAAAACTATGATTACTATAGAAATCCAAACCCCGGAATGATTAATCTTGTATATTATTTTGAACATTCAAGCAACGTGGGCAGTGTGAAAATAGCTCAAATGATACCCAAACAACAGTATTATAACCAGTTAAGACGTTTTGGTTTTGGGTCAAAAACAGGCATTGACCTCCCCGGTGAATCTGTTGGACTTTTGCCAAAATATACTAATTGGGATGCATCAATGCACGCTTCAATGGGTTACGGTTATGGAGCTTCTGTCACTCCTATTCAAATGGTGCATGCTGTTTCCGCCATTGCTAATGACGGAATTGCTGTTACTCCTCACGTTATAAAATATAAAGATGAGGAACTCGAGGAAAAAGTTAAATACAAAGAAATGGTAAAACCTGAAACGGCACGCGCTTTGAAACGGATTTTGACAAAAGTATAAACCATTCAAAAGGGACCTTTGAATTTGCCACAGTATACGGTTGCAGCAAAGACAGGTACTTCTCGTAAACCTTTGGAAAAACAAAAAGGCTATTCAAATCAGCTTTATACCTCTGTTATTGGCTTTTTGCCTGCAGATAATCCAAAAATTTTGATTTACGTTGTTGTCGACTCTCCAAAAGGCGAAGCTATTTGGGGCTCAACAGTTGCTGCTCCGATATTCCGTGAAATAGCTCTTCAAACCGCTAGAATTATGAATATTCCCCCTGATAAAAATATTAGTAATGTTAATAAAACAAATTAAGGATAAATAATTATGGAACTAAAAAACATTTTAGAAAAAATAAATTATACAGAAATTAAAAAACCCAAATGAAGACATAATAATTAACGGTGTGACAATTGACTCAAACAAGGTTAGACCAAGCGACATATTCGTATGCATACGTGGTAATAACACAGACGGACATAATTTTGCTTATGATGCTTATAAAAACGGTGCGAATGCGATAATTTGTGACCATTTTTTGGAGAATATAAACTCTGTTCAAATTATTGTAAAAGACACTCAAAAAGCACTGATTGAGGTGTCAAATGTTTTTTATGATTATCCTTCACACCATGTAAAAGTTCTTGCGGTTACAGGAACAAACGGCAAAACTACAGTGAGTCACATTTTGGAGCATATATTGGAACAAAATGGTGAAAAAATGTGGTTTAATTGGCACTTTAGGATATAAGACAAATCTTGAGGATTGTTATCATCCCACACACAACACAACACCACAAGCTAATGAACTTCAAAGTATTTTAAATCAAGTACGCTTATATGGCTCAAAATATTGCGTGTTTGAGGCTTCTTCTCATTCTATTGAACAAAACCGTATTGGTGGAATAGATATTGAACTTGCAATGTTTACAAACTTAACTCAGGACCATCTTGACTATCATATTACAATGCATAACTATTTTGAAGCAAAAGCAAAATTGTTTAAAAACTTAAAAAAAGGAAAATGTGCCGTTATTAATGCAGATGACAAGTATGCAAAGGACTTTATTGATGTAATTCAAGAAGGTGTAAACATTATTACTTATGGTGTAAATAGTGAAGATGCCAGAGTCAAAGCCTATGATATTGAATTTCATGATGACTATACCGAATACAAATTAAAAGTAGACAAAAGTCTTTTGAAAAATGGTGAAAACAATGAAACTGACCTTAAAATAAAACTTTCAGGTTTATTTAATGTTTATAATTCTTTATGTGCAATATCAGGTGCAATCGGCTTAGGTGTAGATTTAAAAACTATAAAAGAACGTATTGAAAAAGTTACACCTGTTCGTGGCAGGTTTGAAATAGTGAACACCAATCCGCTTGTTATTGTTGACTATGCTCACACACCTGACGGATTGGAAAATGTTTTAAAAGCTGCAAATGCGTTAAAAAAGCTGAAACACAAAGGTTAATATGTCTGTTTGGCTGTGGCGGTGACCGTGATGCAACAAAACGTCCTAAAATGGGTAAAATAGCAGATGAACTTGCCGATTTGGTTGTTATTACATCTGATAACCCTCGAAGTGAAAAACCCCGATGTCATCATTTCAGATATTCTAACAGGTATAAAAACTATGGACAATAAACGTATTTTCGTTGAAACAGACAGAAAACAAGCCATTGAATTTATTCCTAAAATAGCAAAAACAACTGACATTATTGTTATTGCAGGCAAAGGTCATGAAACTTATCAAATTTTTAAAAGACAAAACAATACATTTTGACGACCGTGAAATTGCACAAAACGTTTTTCCGCAAATGAGTTTGTGCTAGAAAATTGTAGTATTATACTAAAATAAATTGAAGAAACAGAAATTTGTACAGCTTTTTCATAACGGATTTTTGGGTTACTTAAAATATAAATTAATTAAAAAATTGAAAAGTATAAACCATTAGATAAAAATACTTGATTTTTATTTTGTTTTATGTAATTATAAAATATATAAATGGGCTACTAGCTCAGGTGGTTAGAGTGCACCCCTGATAAGGGTGAGGTCCCTGGTTCGAGTCCAGGGTGGCTACCATTTATTAAAGAGACCGTTAAGGTCTCTTTTTTTGTTTTGTTTAATTTCAAATTTTAAACAAGATAAAAAGTTTTTTAGTTTGTTTCCCAATTTATTATGGCTTTGGTCAATATGAATATTATGATTGGTTTTGAAGGTCTTTTTTATTTTTAATATATTATTTTATATTAAATAATGTTACAAATTATTATATTTATAGCAATTTATAAAATGTTTTTATTTATTATAATTATATAATATTAATAATATAGTACTACAAAGGAAATTAAAAATATGCAAAGCTCAATATCTGGCAATATTGCTAATCTAATAGCAACATCAACTAAAAATGTAGCTAAACAAGTTTTAGTACATAGTGGTTTAAAAATAAAATCTCCATTAAAAAAAGATGTATTTCAAAAAGAAGCAAAGGAAAAGAAAGAAAAAAGTTCTATAAAAAATAAGCCTGATTTAAAGTTATCAAAATATGGAACAAAGCCTGTTCAAAAGATCTTACGGAAAATTCATTTTTGAATTCTAATCATGTAACGTTAGAATATAACTCTCAGGAAATTCTATTTGAGGGCAATAAAGAAATTGAAAATGACGGTCAAATAGAAAGGACAGAGTCTATTGAGTTACCACCCGTTATGGATGTAGATATGAAATATGAAGAATTTCAAAATTATGGTCAAATAGAAAGGACAGAGTCTATTGAGTTACCACCCATTACGGATACAGATATGCAAAATGAAGAATTTCAAAATTATGGTCAAATAGAAAGAACAGAGTCTATTGAGTTACCACCCGTTATGGATGTAGATATGAAATATGAAGAATTTCAAAATTATGGTCAAATAGAAAGGACAGAGTCTATTGAGTTACCACCCATTACGGATACAGATATGCAAAATGAAGAATTTCAAAATGATAATAGATTAAACACTATAGATGAGTTTTATCCACAAATTATGTATGAATCTTACACTGCGCTAGCAAATATTGATTTTAGTGATGATCCTATTCAAGATTTTAATAAATTAGCACAATTATGTTACATTCCAAATTTAATACAACCTAATCTTAGTCAATATGATATAAATGCTATTAAAAATAAAGTATCAAAATTAATAAAAACAGACAAAACATATACTTTTGACGAATATGGTGAAAAAAGTAGCTTATTGTAGGTTAGAAAATTCTCCAGAAGAAGAATCCATAGGTTCAAATGGTGGTTTTTGGCTTTATAATGACCAAAAACATAAATTATTATGGGTAAAACAATGTGGTGAACAATCGAAAGCTGAGGTTGTTGCTTCAAAATTATATGCAGAAGCAAAAATACCCTCAGCAGTTATGAAGCTTGCATATCTTGATGGTAAAGAAAGTGTTTTAAGTCAATTCATTCCTAATTTAGAACACATAGATATGCAAAATATTGAGCAAAAAAAAAGAATTATATGATGGTTTTGGAATGGATGTTTTGCTTGCAAATTGGGATGCTGTAATATCAAATAATGCTCAAGTATCTTCAAATTGTACTTATCGAATTGATTTTGGTGGATGTTTTAATTTTCGCGCTCAAGCAATTAACGGATTAAGTCCTTTAAAGTTTACTTGTTTTCCACATGCAATACAAACCTTAATCAATCCAAAATATAACGAAGAATCAAGCAGAAGCCTACTCAGGTATGACTTATAATGATTTAGCTTATTCACTTCAAAGAGTCGTTAATATTAATGATAGCACAATATGTAACTTACTAGATAGTGAAAATATGTGTTATTTAAAACCAATTACTTTAAAACGTAAGAAATTTTTAAATCTTATATTAAATGAAATTAAGAACAAGCAATATAATAATAAACTTGTAGATGTTGATAGTATAAATATGATTATAAGCGATGTTTTATATTCAAGTATTAAAAATGCAGAAACTCTCGAAGAATTACACGATATAGATAATGCCTTATATAATATTGATGATAAAACTGATAAAGAATATTTACTTAATTCTTTGGCGGAAAAATTTGAAAGTCTAAAAACACAAAACTTGTTGTTTCAATCACAATCTGTTTCAGAAGAAGAAGTTCGTGCAATTGTTGTAAATAATAATTATGGAAATAGTCTTGAATATATTAATGAAACAGAACAATTAATTATTAATAATTATGAAGAAAAAGCACCTGAATTAATTGCATTGCTAAAGCAAAAGTTAACAGATGATGATATTAAACTTATGACAAAAGTTTTAAATATATGTAATGGAAAATATATTGGTATTTTTACAACAGATGATAAAACTTTTCAAGATTTTATCATGTTTTTTAAGGCGTTAAATTTATTTAATGATTTACAAGACAACTTTGATAAAATTAATGGTTCACAATGGGGAGCTATTGTTAACACATTTGTAAATAGAGCTAATCTTCAAGAAATGAAAAGTATTTGTGAATATAAGCTAAGTAGTAGAGACATTAATGATATACTTACAAGCAAAAAAGATTTTTCTTATAAAAAAGAAGATAGCACAATAGAAGAAGAAGAACATATTAATAATTTAACGCAATTCATAAGTAAACAAATTATTCCGGAAGATATGACCGTTTATCGTGGTGAAGATTTTGGGTTTTTAGAATCTATAAAACTTAGTTCTATTAATGGTTTAGTTGAAGAGTTACTAACATATAATTTTATTGATAATGATGAAATAAATAAAAGTTTAGGAGAATTATTAAAAAATTTACTTTAACAAATCCATACGATTTTGATTATAATATTAATGATGTATTATCGGATTATGTTTTAGAAGCTGTACAAAAAAGGTTTCTTTCGACCTCTCTTAATAATGGTTTTAAAGAAGCAATAAAATGGGAAATAAAAGTACCTGCCGGAACACAAGCTGCTTATCTTGAATCAGTTAATATACCTCAAGATAGGAATTATGATCCTTTGCTTTCAAATGGATATAAAAATTATCACCATGAAAATGAATTATTAGTACAACGTAATTCTACTATTTTAATTGAGAATATGTATTTTGCAGAATATATTGAACCTATGTGTGATGAAAACGACGTTCCTATATATGGTTACTGGCATCTTCAGGGTAAATTAATGAATTAAAAAGTTGTAAATTATCCGGAATGTATTTTGAATAACATAATTCACATTTTATCAGTAAATGTCTAAATTGTTCTTTAATATACAAATATCAAACCAATCGTACAAAGATAAATAAACACTAAAACACAGGCATAATCTATTATTAAAACCATAGAAAAATATTGCTGAAGCCTAAATATAAAATGGGACATTTAACGTACTATGTTGAAGGATTAAATGATTTTTCGACCTCTAAAACTCACTTATAAAGCCAAATTTTTTAAATTAATAGTCTAATTCGTATAAAATCAGTGTACAAGTTAAATAACATATTCGCAACAAAACTCACATTATTGTCTTCTCTTAAAAATAATCGAATTTTTGAAGTTAAACAAAACAAGAGACCGTTAAGGTCTCTTTTTTTTAAATGGTGGGGTTTAATAGACAATCTTAGAACTTTTTTAATTAAAACTGATTTTTTCAAAACCGTATAAAACAGTTGCATAATACAAAAAAATCCCCTTTTTAAGTTAAAAAAAAGGGGTGCTAAGCATATGCGAGTGTGAGAAAAAGGAAGAGGAAAAACTAAATTTTTTCAATATACCATTTCACCTTGTTGCGAATGAAACTACCAATTTGATTTTGCTTTATTTTAGGGTATGGGGGCAGAAAAGTTATGTCGATTTTGCCGTTTGATGATGTTTTTGGGTGAGCTTGTCCAAATTCATAATGCGTTAAAACGTTGTTCAAATTTATTAAGTGTTTTTTGCACAATTGTGCGACAAGCTTGAAACACGCTTCACATTGAGTTTTTGTAAGCGGAAATTTTGTATCTTTAATATTTACACCTTTAGGCACATACATCCCACACATTGAAACACCAATTGCACCTGTGTTCCCACCGCCACAATGAACCGCATATTTGCCATCGTTGCAATTTTCGTTGTCCTCGACTTTGAATTTGCCGTTTATCACCTTGCCGTTTTTATCTATCAAAAAGTGGTAATGCTCCTTGTCCGTTGCGTTTGGGAACCAAGTGCCACCTGTCCAGTGAATTATTATTTTGTTCATTTATTAACCTTTCATTATAAACTCTTTTAACTCCTCAATGCCGCAATTCACCTTCTCAAGCTCCGAGTAAACACGGTTTTGAAACTCTTTGTATGCGTTGATTTCAACATATTTATTTCTGTATTTTTCCTCAATATCGTCAAGGATTTCCCGGTGCTTTTTCTCCAACTCATCAGGTGTCACAAAGATTTTATGCTGCCAAATAAACATCAAAACAACAATCAAAATCGGGGCAAATTCAACAAATTTAGCGCAATGTTCTTCCATTTCACACCTCTTTTAATCTGTCAATTGTTTCATTCATCTTGTCGACACAATGCTCAATAGCCTTGTCAATCAAGCCATTCAACGCTTTGTCGATTAATGGTCTTAAAAAGACTAAATACGGTGGAAGTGGTAAAAACGCAAAACAAAATCAACAGCCATTTGCTTTTTTTCTTTGCCTTTGCCACTTCCCAAAAATATTTCTGCTTCTTTAACCGCACGGTCTGCAAGCTCGTAGATTTGCTTTTCGTATTTTTTAAGTAAAAATTTAAACATCTTCTTTTACCTCCCAATTTTGAATAATTTTGTTGTTATTAAAAGTATATTTTGCACACCAGTATTGATTTTCTGCTAACTCATCTTTTGGTGGTGAAACTTCAACAACGGGATAAAAACCATTTGAAATAAAGTCAGCTTCTTTTGGATTGAATATCTGCTTATTTATTAACACCAAGCGTTTTTTTATTTGCATATTCTATTTTGTTTTCATCAATAAATTTTGCCCAGTCCATTTTTATCCTCCAAATCTTTCATTATCTATGTTGTAATTTTGCAAAAGTTCTTCATCCGTCAAAGCCCTGTTGTACAAGCGTATTGCGTAAACTTTTCCCTTCATTATTTCAGAACCCGAGCCTATATAAAGTAAAGAATTACCGCTATTTTCTGTTAAATTCAATGTCGCGGATGAATTGAGTTCACCGTTAAGATATGCTTTAGTTTCATTACCCAAACGTGTTGTGGCAGCTGAATAAAAGGTGTTGTAAACTAGTTGTGCTGTATAATAAATTCTTTGAGAGCTGTGGTGATGCCACCAAGGTTTTTGGGTATTAGGACGGCCTTTAAACCTTGGTTTCTGATTGTCTAAACCGCATTGGTGAAAAGTTGTTCCTTCATACTCGTAAACTATCTCCATTGTGCAATTTTCGCCCAAATCCGGAATAACCTTGTTTGAAGTCATATTTGACGAACAATTTAAACAGTTTAACCCCCAAGTGTTTGAGCCGATTGGCACAAAATTATCCCCCGACTAAATCTTCCCAAACATTTGACGTTTTGTCGTTTCCGTTTTTAGTGTTAAAAATACCATCAATCTGAAAAACAAGCCCGTTTGACACATAGCCCAACTCTTCCGCCCAATTAGAACAGGGTTTAAAAGGCTCAACAAGTGAGGAATAAAATTTCTTTTTAACAAGGTCATAAAAACCGTATACATCATTATTTTTAGCTGGTCTAAAATCCCTTACTAATAAAGAATTTTTCCCACATTTTAAAAGAATAATATCGACAACCAAGTGATTTATTCAAGCTTCCATTATATGTATTAAATGTTCCCAAATACATATCATATCCCGTAAAAGCGTTGTCATTAAACGTTTTTAACAAAGAGTCATCAAAATAAACTTTTGTATTATCCATAACAAATTTATGACGATTTGTGTCAATTTGCCCGAAAAGAAACTGTTGTTTTGCGTTTCTGTCGACTCTAAATTGGCCACCCATTCGGTAAGCGAGAACAAACTCTTTGGAGATAGAGTCGTTAGCTCTTGAACCAAATAGACCCAAATGGTTAGTCTCTGTGGGGGTTACAGTTGGTTTAAAATCCAGTTCAACTTTGAGCTTATCACTTGCCTTAATCCCTGTGTTGATGTAGGTATAGGTGCTATGTGTGCTTTCAACACAAGGCAACAATTCAATTTTTTTGTTCCCAAGCAACAATCGCCGTCTTAAAAGTAACGAATTAGACACAAGCCATCACCCCCAAACCGTCGCAAATGTTTATCTCGTATGTTTTGTTGGCTTCAAGCGTTGTTCCGCCTGTAATCCAAGTGACGGTGCCGTTTATTGTTAGCGTTGCGGCTGTTTCACCTGATGTAAATTTAAAAGCATAAATGGGCAGTTTTCCGCTTTGTGGTGTTGCAAACGAGA
This sequence comes from Candidatus Melainabacteria bacterium, assembly GCA_022009935.1. GTDB lineage: Bacteria > Cyanobacteriota > Vampirovibrionia > Gastranaerophilales > Gastranaerophilaceae > UMGS1477. Next base: position 1,202,321 of record CP091731.1, read on the forward strand.
TGTTTAAGCTTGCAACCTCGCCCCATTTGTAAAACTTTCCTGTTTCAAGCGTTGCGGTGGTTGATGTCATTTCGACAATCGGGGTTTGGCTGTCTGTTTGCGAATTTCCTCCGCTTCCACCGCCTATTTTTATACTGTTTGTAAATTTTAGCATTTTTTATTCTCCTTATGAATTATCAGCTATAACAAGCAAGCTTTTTGATAAAGCACGAACATACAAATCACCTGATGTTTTTGCGTAAACAATTGGCTCCTTGCTTGCACCTGAATAAAAACCGTTTTGCTCTGTTGGGGCTGTATCAAGTTCTATTAAGTTGATAATGTTCGACTGGTTTTGTATTGTATACTCTTTACCGTTTTCAAAAGCAAAGCTTGAAACCTTTTGTTTGATTAGGTCTTCAAGTTTTTGCCATTGGTTTGTTGCTGTTACTTCTGCTATGTACATTTTTATCCCTCCTGATTTCCGTAATTTATTACAATATTCTCAACATCCTCAATGGTTTGCGCTGCTTCAATTTGAGCTTCAAAGCCTGCATAAATGCTTGTCCACAAATTTGTTTTGTAGTTCAAAATCAAACCGCCGATATTTAGAAAATCCTCTAAAGTCAACTCAATCGGGATATTGTCTTTACTTAACCATTGTGTAACTTCAATCCCTTGTGCCTGCATTAAATTGGCGGTTGCGGTCATGTTGCTTTGGTTGTCCGTGTTTGTTTCAAATTGGCAACCTTTGTATCTCACATAACCTTTTAAAACCGCTTCATTGGCTAGGTTCAGGTTTTCTTGTTGTTTGTTTTGTTTTGCTTGAATGAGCTGTTGAGCTTCATAATTGGGGTTTAAAACAATTTCACCGTTTTGGTTGAGATATTTGTCGGGATTTTCGACAAAATCGTCATAAATTTCTTTGGTAACTTCAACATTCAAAGCGTTTGTGCATTGGCATTGTCCGCAACCATTGATTTTGTTGTTTTCTACGTAGATATAGTGCATGTTCTTTTTTCTCCTCAAATTTATTACAAATCATATATTCATTGACAAAATCCGTACAGTATGGGGATTTATCACAAACACAAACATCTTGATAATCCCATTTACAATTTAAACAATTATTCATCTTGTGTTACCTCGCTTTCATTTGTTGTGGCAAATCCCACTCCGAGTTTGCGATAGGCTATAACAGTCAAAGAAAATCTTTCATTGCCATTTCCGCCAGCTGCTTTTTTTGCTTTTATTTTCTTATTTTTAATTACAACAATTGAGGAACCTTGAAGCTGTGTATTATAATTAGTATTTGAGTTTAAACCGTTTAGCCAAACAAATGTCTCACTTTCATCGGCTAAATAAAGTCGCACATATCCATTGCTTACCCCAGGGGTTATATTATAATTACACATTAACTCATACTCACCATTATCCGGTAAAAAATCAAGTGTATACTCCGAATATGTTGAACTGCTTAAATTCGCGTTTGAAAAAATTTGAGTTGTGTTAGAAGCCCACTTGCTATCAAATTTTGCTTTTCCGCTGTCTGTCAAGTTGTCTAGTGATGTGGTGACTCTATTTACTGCAGATTGTGCGCTTTCTACAGCTATTGCTGCCTGTTCTGTAGCCGTGGTGGCGGCTTCTTGCGCTTCATTAGCTTTTTGTAATGCTTGCTTGGCAGCGTTTTCTACAGTTTCCGCTATACTATCGGGGCTATAATTTGAATTTTTTATTGTAGCTTTCCCATTATTAACCCCCCATACTAACGTTTTTCCGTTTATAGGTGGTTCAATCTCTATTTCCGTTATGTCCGAAAATCCAGGCAATTTTACGCATCTATTAACAACTTCATGTAATTGCTGGTCTATCATGCAACTTCTATCTAAAGCATTTTCAATTGTTAGTTCTGGGAAATACCCCTCGGTAGGGATTTCATGTGGTTGTATAATTTCGATTTCTCTATATATGTATATATTATATCCATTGTGTTTTTCCATAAGTTCAATGGAACCCCCGTCATTTACACGACTTATAGATACCGTATAATCCTCGTTTAGTTTTAAATTTGTAAGTGCTTGTGTTGTCGGATTGATTAATGACACGGTTAAATCTTCCTCTTTAAAAATCTTAAAACTAAACTCAAAATGGGTAAGTTCACCACAAGATTTTATAACTTTGTTTTCACTATTATATACAGACATCACTCCTCCTTATTCTTCTTTTCTGCCTTTTTCTTCAATAGTGTAAGGACTTACACCGCTCCATAACTTAATCAAATCTAATACACGCCCATCCTCGTAATATTCTGGCGTTTTATCCCAAACATCAAAACCGAATTTTAGAGGCAAACCACTATATGGGCCAATAGTATTTTTGAAGACTTTAGCCCAAAACTCCGTTAGATCTTCATCTGTTATATCATCCTTATATCGTTTATCGATTAATTTACTGATTGCATCCTTTAATTTGTTTACTGGCCAAAGATGTTTATATCCAAACTTTCAAAAATATCTATGTCTTTTAGGTTCTCATTATCCGTTACCGCCCCATACGCTTTCATGGCAAGGGCGACACCCGCAGAAAGTATTTGACCGACAACGGCAATAGAAGTGAACGATCCTAAAATAGCAGCTTTTATTTGATCTTCGTCATCCCATGCAAAACCGTTGGCTACAAATTGTACAAGCGTAGGTAAAATAAAGTGCATAATAGCAACAGTCTTAGCCGCTTTGCCGATATGCTCCGTGTCTTTGAAAAGTATCGCATCCCTTACAGCTATGTACTTCCATACGTAATTGTTTCATCTGGTCGGACATAAACATAGTAAGAGCTTTTTGAAATGGCCCGCCACGTTGCCATGAACTTAACTGGTCGATATGCCCCGATTGTTGGTAGGTATCCACGGCACGCTCAAAGGCCTCCATGGCTTTTTGCTTTATCGCCTGTACGGTTTAACGCCTCACGATAAACCGCCCAACCACCGGCCACAATACTCCACTTGTCACCTATTTGAGTAAAGAAATACAAAGAGTTTCTAAAATCCTTGTACCTTGTAATCAATTGATATTCTTGCGAACGTACAATGTCCTTAATTTCCATATTGATAGAATTTTGTCTATCTTTAAACAAATACGACTCGCTTAAAATTTTTGTGCATTCCTTCGGGTGTCTTAAAAATCCGCTACACCAACGGCAAAATCTTTAGCCGGGATAGCATCAGAAAACACCCCGATAGCCGTAAGTTGCGTAAATAAAATTTTTGCACGGCCTAATGAAGCTCCTGTAAACATGTTTGCGAAACTTAGCTATCATACCCATTTCAGGGTGGGTGGATTGCACGCCATCATTCACTATATCTTTAAGATGCTTATCAAGAATGGCTAAGAAATTTTTGCCGTATTTATCTCTAATAATTTCTCTAATTTCTGCGTTACCAAAAATAGTGTTAGCATCCATAACAAACCTATCCATAGCCATAAAATGTTCGCTATTTGCGATATGTTCTTGCATAACCGCGATATCATTTTTAAGGATTATTTTTTATCGGAATTAATACGGTTTTTAAAATTTCCCGGTATAATACTTTTTTGGTATGACTCTCTGTTCAGCCAATCTTCCATTTTACTACTACCGTCAAGTTCTCTTGTAATAGGCGAATAAAACTCATTAAATGGCATATCTATCCCGAATTTTTCTCTATAAAAAGGATTCAATCTACCATGATATTCTTTGTAGAATTTAAACTCTGCATCTATAAGTGCAAAGTCTTCCGGCTCTAAATTTTCCTCAATCAATTCCTCCGTCGATTTATCGAGAATACCAAAGTCCGTATTACGGTTTTTATCGTTTTTGTTAAATAAGATATCCAACTCGTTACCACTTTTTACATCCGAGGTGGTTTGCATATCTTCTCTGAAAGTATAGCCGTTATTATTTTTTAGTTGACCTCTTAGTCTAGGATCTTGCATTTCCATATAAAGTTTTCGCATTTCAGCCTTACTAGCCTGTAATGTTACTTTATTCCCGTTAGCATCGGTATACGCCCCTACATCATGAATTATAGAGTCTTTTTTACTCTAGCATTAAATTGCTTAGTATTCTTACAATTAAGAGCTTCCATAGCCATTTTAGCGAATTTATTAAAACTTTCCATTTCACCTTTAATACGTGCCATTTTTGACGGAAATACATCTAAAAGTTTTGCAAGTTTTCTTTCCTTATCATGTAAACTTGCAATTTGCATTAAACCGTCCCAGCCCTCTGAAATAACGTTAAAACGCCTGAACACTTGTTTAATCTCATTTGCTAAATTTTTTCTCTCTGTTTCCAGTAGACTCAACAGTTCCAATAATTGACTCCTTAGCCTCCGCCAAAATCTTTTTTTTATGCTCTTTTTTCACTTGCTCTCTAAATTGCCCCGCGATTTTACCCTCTTCAATAAGCATACGAATAGCCCTAGCATTGCGTAAAAAGCTCGCTAGATTTTTTTACCGTTCATACCCCCCAAAGTCATACAAAGTTCTTACCTTGGCCGTTTGTTCGTCTGTTAACGGATTATCCCCCGGCGCTATCAAAAATCTTTTTCAATTTCGCTATATGCCTCTGTTTCGCTTAGTTTTGCAGCTGCGCTAATATCGTCCAATATTTTTTGTATGTCTGCATTGAACTTGCCTTGTGGGGTTTTACCACCCTTTTTAGGTTTAGCTTTTTTGAGCATTTTATTTATGTAATTTATCAGTTCTTTTTTATTGTGGCGTTCTTCAAGTTCAGAAATCTTATTTATAAGCTTAGGCAATGCTTTAGCAAATTTTTCATTACTATTCAGATCTCTAATGGTTGTTAAAAAATTAGATTTATCTTTATCGCTCATATTAGAATTTTTTATCATTTGAATAGCGGAATTTTGCACATCCCTAATTTCTCGGCGTGCCATTCTTACACCCCTCTTAATACCTTGCTGCATAGCTTTAAGTCTTTTAGCTAGTGCACTTAATTGAGCGTTTTTGTATCCACCGGCTGTAATATCCACTTTACCGTTTTCATTAATAAGGCCTCGCTTAATTGTGAACGTTCCTCATTTAACGGCATTCTTTCATTTCCTAGCCTTTCACCCTCTGCAATAACGTTTTCAATTTCGGCATTGAGTTTCAGACGTTGTTTTTCAAGAGCCTTATTATTTCTTTTAGTTCAGAAATAAGCTCACGATTTTTTAAAAGTGTTGTTTTCATTTCTGCAACATCTTCCTCAATATCCGTTTTCTTCAATGCCTTTTGAATTTCATCATTTTCTTTTTCAAGCTCGGAAATTTTTCTATTGTTTTCGTCTTGTTTTGTTTCTATCTCGTTGCGATTTTCTCGTGCGCTATCCTCTTTCTTTTGGACTTTTTCTATCTTTCTATCCAAATCTCTAATGTTTTTATTTAACTCGCGTTCACGGGCTTTTTGCATGTTTCCGTTGATTTCTTTTTCGCCTTTTATTTTTTCCTCCTCAATCCAAATATCGTTAAGCTCTTGCAATTCTTCGGATGTTAATTTTTCTTTTTTCCTTTTTCAGTTAGTTCTTGCTTACGAGTTTTGGTTGTTTCTTGTTGTGTTTGCCTATTTACAGTACGCTCCATTTCTTCTGATATTAGGCCTTGATAGTCTTGTTCGTATTTCAATTCGGCCTTAGTATTAGCAAGTTGCTCACTTTCCTCTGCGGTTCTATTTTTCTTTTTTCAAGACGTGTAACATCTTTTGAAAGCTCATCAATTTTATTTTGGCTTTCATTATATTCTGCTTCCAACTCGGATATCTCAATTTCGTTATATTCTACATGCCCCTCGAGTGTAAAATTTTCTCCGGTAATCACCTCTTTACCCTCAAAAGAGTCTTTTAAATTTGTTTCAACTTCCGCTTTACTTCCGGCTTCAAAGTTACCATTGTTTTTAACCCCACCGACTTTGGCGTTCATAATATCAAACGGTGTACCAATAACGCCCATAATGAGCATAGCAGCGGCTGTTTTTGGCTCTGTTTGTTTTATAATATCCCCCAATCTTCTATTGTAGGCTTAGCCTCATCAACACTATCAGCTTGCGCAGCAAGAAGAGTCATAACATTCCCCGTAACATCTTGTAGCATTTCAGTTGTAACCTCTGTTCCAAGACGTTTACAATATTCAGTAACGCATTTTTAATAACCCCTTCAATACCTTTTTTCGCAATAGGATTATGTTCTATCTGGTTCCATAACATTTTTGCCACAACTTTTTGGCCGTTCCTTTTATAGGTGCTGTAACAATGCCAAAACTTGCAGTTTCTAATAGCGCATTTGTTATTCCCCCTGCAATGCCCATACCATATGCAACATCATGCGATATACCTTTTTCGCGTAAGTCCATATAAAGGTTTCCACCCTCTGTTTCCATTGACTCTAAGAATGTTCCAACAAGCATACCGGAAGATACGCCCTCGACTACACCTTTAATTAATCCGACAGTACCCCCGATAGCATTTCCAATACCTGGCTCAACAGTACCAGTCATAACCCCCACAGCCGCATTTTTCGCTATCGTACCTGGTATGGTCGCAACGGATGTCGCAAGACCTTTTTAGTACCACCCCAATAAAACGGTAACATTGCTGCGACTTCACCAAAACAAGTCCTTAAGGGGTTTTGCTTAAATTTAGCAAAAGAAAATTCCGGTACTTCTGTCATTCCGTATTTATTCAGAATATCACCATGTCTTCTTTGTACCATAACTTGTGCTTCTTCAAGAGATAATTTTCCACTTGCTACTTGACGGGCTAACTGTCCGCGGTATTCAGTAAGTGTTCCCATATCTTTTTACACCCAGTTCATCCCATATACTGTTGGGGTTTACACCTACATCATACGGTTGCAAACTATCAAAATCTGGGGTCTGTGCATTTGAAAAACCACTTTCATCAACAGGCTGTAGGCTTCCCCAATCAATGGTGTCATCATAATTCTGCACATCACCGTTATTATCCACGCCGTATTCTTGTATTCTATTTTCAGAGGATGCGTTATATATAACATCATCGTTGTATTCCGGAGCCGTTTCCGGTAATGGTGGTAATGACTCGTTTGACTCCACTAAATCGGCCATATGTTTATCTCTTCTAATTTAATATCGTTATTTTCCATTTAGCACCTATAATTACTTAATAATTTCGTGTCTTCCATCCGCATAAACCCCTTACTTTATGCCCGTACTTATCCATCATTACCCTACCTTCTTTTGGGATGTTATTAAGATGGGGGTTAGTTTTTCCGCCTTTGGTCTGCAATAACTTTATTACATAGGTTAGCCGCTTGTTGTTGGGTTAATTGTTTACCTGTTTTATTTTCATATTGTTGGGCATATTTTGAAAAATCCAATAGCATGTTTGTTATTGCGTTTTGTTGATTTTCTTTTCCGGCGTACGCTTTATGAGCAAAATTGTATATAGCTAAATATGACCGGTGTGTAGGGTCATTGCCTGCTATTTCACCTTGTGGCATGCCAAATATGTTTTTGCCCATTTTTCTTAATTTTTTAATTCTGGGCTCCGATAATTTACTCATATAGCCTTGATACTGTTGTGGAGTTAGATACTGTTTACATGACTCAACTTTATTTTGAAAAGCAAGGATATCTTTTAATTCCGCTTCTGGGTCTACCTTACCTTTTTTTAAAAGGCTTTCGAAGCCTTTATTTAAGGTTTCTAAAGCTTGTCTATTTTTTTGGCTATATTCTTGTTTTGTACGGATTTTTTCACTTTTAACACCTGCATTAGTTATAGATGTTGTAGGTGTACCACCCAAGGCTTTTATTTTCTCATTATCCGCTATAGATTGTGTAACTGTGTACTCCCCCACTTGCAGCCTTAATTACAGCATTTTGTTTAATGTCAAAAATTCGAAACATATTATCCATTCTTTCTTGTTTTTCTTTGGCCTTAATTACGCCGTTTGCCATATTGTGGAATTTATGTTTTGTTTCGGATCCATATACATATCGAGAGCCCCTGTATCAAGAACCGCTTTAGCTTGGTTACACTCACCCCTATCTATCATTCCAAGAATATAAGCAGAAGCCATACTTCTTTTAGCTTTACCTAATTCTTCAGGCCTTTTTACCATAAACAAAATTGACATAATTTTTAAACACCTCTGTATTTTCGTCTTTACCATTTCTATCCCAGTTCTTCTCTGTACTGTCCATAACATCAATTAGTTCTTGTACGCGATTCCAATCACTGGAGCTTGAAGCAACGGTATACATCTGGTTAAAAATATTTTGTATTTTATTGCTTGCATTGGCTGTGTCTTGTGCAAGTTTCCACGAGTTGACCTCATTCATTTTTCCACGAAAACTATTTGTAAGAACACCAACCATTTTTTCTTTAACAGCAAGGTTATCTTCACTTTCAATTGCTTGTCTGATAGTCGCCTGCCCGGATAGCCTTATAACTTCCATTCCGCTTTCCGGATCATTGATATACTCTTCTTTTGTCTTATCAATCATGCCCCATAAATCAGACTCAACAGCCATTGATTTCTCATAAGCACTTAATGTGTGATTTATATCTTCCAACTTGGCTTTATTTTTTTGGGCTTCTTGCTTCTTTGCAACATAAATATTAAGCATTTGACTTTGTAATTGATCTACATTTTTACCCAAACTTTGTGCTAGCTCCACATTTGATGTGTCAATGTTTGGCATAATTCCTAAAGAACTTGCTAATTTATCTTGCACATACGGATTAACTTTTGCCATATCTTATTTTCCTTATAATTTTGGTAAATTACCTGCGTATCCACCTGAAATACTCGGAATCCACCCCGTCATCACCCATTCAGAGTTTGCTGATTCTGCACTATTTTTTCCACTATTGTTTTTTGTATATGTAGCCATACCTGTGGATGATATCTTAGAAATCGCGCCGGCCATACCGCCTAATAACGCAGAACGCCCACTATTAAAAGATGAATTGGCGTCAGTTGTATATTTCCATACTTGCGCTTGTCCTTGTCTTTTCAATGCATCAACTTCTTGTTGACCAAGTGTGTATGTTTCGTATAAAACTTCAAGGGGTGACCCGGCATTTGTATTTAAACCGTTTTTAGACATAGCCATAACTTGACGTGCCGCAGCTTTGTCTATTTCTCTTTGTTTTTGTCTTACCACGTATGCATTTTCTTGTTGCGCGATTTGGGCTTGTTTCATCAAGTTTATAGCCTGTTCGGTATGAGCCGAATTTTGTTGTACCCCTTGATATATAGACATACCCGCTGATAATGCTGTAAAAGCTACTAATGCACCGGTTGCCATTTATACCCCCTCCTTAGTTATAGCCCACATCACAAAATCATTACCCTCGGAATCATATTTTTTGAACGTACCTTCTTTTTCAAAACCTAAAAACTTATTAAAACGACTGTGTAAATCATCTTTTAATGCTCTAAGTTGTATTCTATGAAAGGTATTAAAAGCACCAGATGAAAGGACTTTTTTTAAGCATCTGGCAAATGCGTGCGGATATTTTGAAATATATTTAGACGGTAATATATAAACCTCACAAACGCCTTGCCACAAAACCATAAACCCCATAACCGCAAGTATTCTGCCATCATTTATTATTGTAGCTGCATTTTGCTATCTTCCCATTGCTTTACAGCAGCTGAGAACTGGGGCATAGAACAAACAGTTTTATTCTCATAATCCCTTACATCCATACATTCTACATGTTCTGCTTTAAAGGGGATAACCTTAATCATCAACCACCTCCATATATACATCTATTGCTTGGATAGTACACGGCAAAGGTGAGTCCTGAACAATGTAACAGTGTTTTCTCCATGCCGTTTTATCATCGAAAACTTTTTCTTTTGGCCACTAAATAACGGACTTGGTCTATTGAGCCTACTATTTACATCCCTAAAGTCCAATTTTGTAAGTCTATACAAGTTTGTACCAAACTTAACACCTAATGAATTTAAAAACTCAAAAATAACTTTATACACGTTACGGGCTTTGTTTTTTGTGCACTGCCGGAGGTACCGCCAATATTCAAATTTGTAGTTTTTATCAGCCCTCGATATTTATAACCTACATGTATAACATCCGCTTGGGCGGTTAAAGATATTTCACCATTATGAACAACGCAATCGGTATGAACCGCACCGTCTGTTACAACGCTTACTGTTTCACCCTCTAAGTGTTCAAGACCACTAATGTGGTCAGTTGTTAAAGCCCAAAGCCCAGGTGTGAGTGTATCCGTATCAAAATCTTTAAATAATTTACATTTGACATTTTTGAGTCTATTAATTCAACTATTGCCATTCTACCGCTGCCGTATCCTTTTTCGTGAATACGCCAAATTTGTCTGTTCAAGTCATTTGATGTAAAAATATCTTTATCGGATGTTACTGTTAAAAGCTCTTCGTCCTCGTGTTCGATTATAGTTAATGTAGTATTAGCATTTGCCCCGATATCCGCACCGTCATACATCATACTACAATCTAAATGGCACTCTAATTTTTGACGTTCAAACATATCATTATTATAGTGCTCTAGGTCTTTCGCTTCGTTTTCGCAATCTGTATAAAAATCCTCTTTCGATAAAAATTCTTCAAAATCCGCAGAAAATTCTACATATCGTTTTATCTTACCGTTTATTAACCGCTCTACAATTAACCACGTTTGGTCGAATTTATCCACCCTGGGCATAATGCCAACGCTTAAAACTTTTACTTTTTTCCCACCTATAATTGTTCTATGCCATGTTGCTACATCTTCGGTTTCATGATACGTCAAACCAATAAGTGTACCGTTTTTCTTGGGTATCCAAATAATATCGAGTATACCGGATTGAAAGGCCATCTCTAAGCAACCGCCGGATGTAATTCTATCCGCGATTAGATTTTTATCAACCGACTTATAAGAGTCGTATACCAAATCATACTCAAGACATCTAAATATTAAAGAGCCTTTTTGTAAATAGAATAGTAAATTTCCTTTAGGTATGGGTTTTGCTTTTGCACAGCCGTAAGAATCGATAGGCCTGGCAATAGGTAATGTTTCAGCACTAAAAGCGCTGTCATATCCGTCTGAACTTGTAATACGGATTAGTCCGCTTTCTGTTCCAACGAGAAAATACCTATTATTTACAGCAAGCCACTTAACAACAATAACCTTACCGTTAGCCGGTGCGAGATACATTTTTATCGCATCATTAGCTAAAGGTCCCTGTCGTAAAGTCATCATATCGGGTATTACCGGTTTTTGAGTCCGAACCACGGCTCATTAAAAGCAGGTCGGGTTCTTCTTCAAAACCGCCGAATATCAGTCTACCGTTCCCATCAAACGCAACGGCGCCGGGATACTTGCCGGGGTCAGTCATATGTAATCGCTTGTACGTTCATACGTTTTAAAAGTCCACGACGTGTGCGAACTTCGCGTTAACTTTCTTGGTGGGTACTTTTGATGTACCATAATCATGGTATCTGTATTTTGTGTATATTGTATTTCATTGAGGTACTCTAATACCCCCTCATCAGTCTTACCCTCTATATCTGTATAAGGGTTTTCAACTTCTACGATCTTTGAAACGGTACCGCCGGAAGAATATCCAAGCCCGGTAGTGTCAATTGGGCTTTCCTCGTCGTTATACAAAGCAAAAGTATTGCTTGTTACGTTCTTAACCACAAAAGACTTTCCATTAAGGCTTTTCATTGTTCCGATAACACCATTTATAAAAACTTCATTACCATTTGCTAAGCCATGCCCTGCTAATGTAACTACCGCAGGATTGGCTGCGGTTATACTTGTAATTGTCTTGTCTTTTTACTTCTTCAACAATAACACCATTATCTTTATAAAATCTAAACCAACCGGGGTAACTTCAATTAGATACGCTTGTTTGTCGGAAAACTGAAATGGTATAAATCTAGCTACGGCATTACGTCTGGTAGGATTACAAAATTTAGTACCTGTACGATATTTAATTGGTCTGACTGTTTCCGGCAGAAAATTTTCTATACGTTCACAACCATTAGAATAAACCTTGATGTCACCTCTAGCAGCAACTGAAACACTAAGTTCACCACCTGCAAAATTTCTTTTTGTATCATTAACTAGAGGCATCTTCATCCTCCGATACAAATTTCACCGGACGTGTCATAAAGTCCCTATTTATAGAGAACCCTTGTCTTGCTCTTCTGTATTTTGAGTATTGAATACGTATAGGCGGTTGCTCTTGTCCGTCAATAGAAATAATTTTAGCTTCTTCAATTTCTATTAACTTGTATAATCGTTCTACAACAGTCTGCTTGTTAGTAAATCTAAAAGCCATGTTTGCAGCAAGATATAAAGTTAATAATTGTTTAAACCCATCATCATAAGCCGTTACATCTCTAATAAGTCTTATATACTCAAAACTAATCGAATCCCCATAACCGTTAAGAAAAATATAACCGCCAGCCAGTTTATAATCTATAATGTTAAGTGCCCTATTACCATTAATAGAAACAAGTCGCACGAAATCGGATGGTAATTTAAAGGCATCAGAATACTCATAATATTTAACGACTAAGTCCTTTGGTAACTCCGTACACCAAACAGCAAAATTCCACATATACCTACGTAGTAAAAAAACCGAGTGTATCACCATACCACCTTGCACAAATCTTTTCATTATCTGTCGTCGGTGTTTCAATATTTCCTATATCAGCGACTTGTCCTAACAAGTCTAACGCTTTATTACAGATGTCCACCGGTGTTTTTGACATATACCTACCTATTTACAAATAGGGCGTGGATTACACGCCCATTTCATATATTATCTATACTTCTTTAAGTTTTAACGCGATTATCCTTGAACAAATGTTGCTATTACAACAGCCTTTCCGGCCGTTGTTGCAGCACTATTTGCAGTAAGGCAAACATCATATCCTGTATCTTTTTTGTTTCTTGAATGCCCCGCTAACTCATATATTCGTTTGCCTACATTATCAAGAGATAAAGACTTCAAACCGTTGAGGGGTGATGTAATACCTGTGGCAGTTGCAAGGGTTAAACCATCAGCCAGAATATCCGCATCTAATGCCTTCCCCTTAACTCCCTCTTCATATAAACCTATATCACAATCAGCAGCTCCTGTAACAGCACTACAAAGAACTTTAATATCCAACGGTATCATATTTGCACCGATTCTAAAAAGTCTATATACCGCACCTGCTCCATGTGACGGGTCTATTGCTATTGTTTGAAGCTTATGTGAACAACTTTATTACCGCTAACATTTACGGCTTCCGTAGCCTTACCTGCCGATAACTCCTCATTTGCGTAATTATCATAAATATCAGTCATTTTTTAATATCTCCTATGCCTTTATTTAAAACTAAAGCGACTTAAACAGCCGCAGTAGTTTTGACCTTTTGTACCAAACAGCCCTCTGTACGAACAGCACCCATTTCAACAATCATTTGAATCTGGTCTGTTTCATAGTAATCCGGTCTATTATCAACCGACATCTTAGGCGATAGGCTTACACCAACCACAATCCCTCTCGTAGAGGCGGCGATACATTCTCTATTACCGGAACTATCCACTTTAAGCATTGGCTTTTTAGCCTTACCTGCATACTTGATAATATCAAAACCTAGCGCATTTTGAATTTCACCTTTATCAATTACATACTGTCTTGAATAATCACCGCTAATTAACTTAGTTTCATTCATCATGTCTGTGTGTTCATCACCTGCAATGCCCAAGAAAAATTTTTCTGGCATGTCATTACCAACATCAGCATCTATAAAGTTTTGCTTAATTTCGAGTAATTTTTCATAAGTTAAACCCGAGGTCGCATCCACTGTTAAAACACCGTCTTCTGCGGCAGTAAGTTTCTTATCAAACTCACGACCTACCCAAACATCGGCAAAGGCAGCCTCTAAACATAAACGGTCAAAACGTCTCTCAACACCCATTACGATTGCTTGCGCATATTTTGAGTGTGGGTCAGTAAGCATACCTCTTACATCCGAACTATCAACAGGGATGGTAACTTCAAATCTTCGGCGACTGATTTTACGTCTATAATGTTCAACATCTGTAAATTGGACCGGTTGAATTCGACCTAAAATTTCTCTAGCTTCAACAGTACCAACGCCGTCATAAGTTGCTACATCCCCTTTAATTGGAATAACATTAACATACGGTCTTAATCAGCCTTAATCTGTTGCGATTGCTGATGACAGATATCGGTAAATTGCGTTATTAACGCTTCATCTACTCTACTCATTTTTTAATTTCCTCATTATAATTTGTGTTCGACAATCGGCAACGCTACCCATTAACGGACGAAACCTATAAATTATACGGCTTATTAAACCGAATACTTTAGTATTATCATGGGGCCCTTAAAACAGGCTACCCTTACAACCTAATTATTTAACTTTTTTTCAAGTACGTCAAGTATTTGTAAAATTATTCAAAGTTTCATTGATTAGGCTTTATAAGCGTAAATAGAGATAAAAATTTATTTTTTATTTTTTGATAATGCCCCATAAAGGTCATTTACTTTTTGTTGTTGTGCTGCATAGCCTTTATCAAATTGGCTCATTTGTGATAGTTTTGCTAGTTCTTTTTGTGCCTCTTCTCTTAATGATTCAGGATTATTAGTATTGTTACCTTTAAGCACATCTAAATCATCTTGCGAAATGTATTTATCTGAAACACCTTTAAGTACACTTGCCATAATAGTTAGACTCTTATTATCCATTGTAGTCATGGCCTCTTTAAGGTTTGGTGGTGTAAATTCCTGTATTAAAGACTTTGCAACATTAATAACGTTGTCACGTTCTTGTCCCCAAGTTTCTTTCGCTAAATTATCAAATTCCTCATCAGACAATTGGGCCTGTTTTTGTTGAGCCGCGTATTGTTCCATTACGTCTTTATGAGCCTCTGTCATAATTTGGTCATATCGAGAATTAATAATTTTTGCCTGTTGTGGGGTTAGACCAGCATCGTAAAACATCTGCTTAACTTTACCCTGTATTTCATCATTATGCAAGTTTTTAACGTTATCTGGTAAATCTGAATTATCAAGAACATAATCGTCTGTAGATTTAATCCCAACTCTATCCCTATAATCGTTCCAGTCCTGTTCAGTTGCACCCTCACCCGGTACAAATGATTTTTTCCAATTAAGGACTCCATGTTATCAATTTTTTCAAACATCTTTTCTGGTGTTGTCAATTCTTGCATAAAGCCTTTATCAGCATAGTTCTTACCGTAAGTTGACTTAAATTCTTCAAAATTAAAATCAGCATTACCACCTTGTAAATTACTCTGTCCGCCTGTACTGTCCCCAGTTCCACCAGCTCCGCCCTGTAGATCGCCTTGCCCGTCGCCCACTAAATAACATGGATCAATTCCGTTAAGTCTAAATTTTTTCATTGTCTTTATTCCTCCATTTTCTCAATTTCGTTTACAAAATCAGGGCTTAATAAACGTCGTATAGCATAGTATACGTCCTTACGTGCTTCATTATAAACCACACCCACAGTATTAATCTCACATGTTGTCGGGTTCATTATCATACTTGTTTTTCCATACCCGCTATAGTCCATAATCCAACGTAGGACTTTCTTGCCCTCCGGGGTTTTTCGCTACTGCGTCAAAATTTGCCCTTAACTCGGCTCTTAACTTTTTCGCAATTTCCTCCGCACTTTGCTTACTTGTCGTTTTTCCCTCTGTCATTATGCCACCTCCTGTTTTTGCATAGCATTCATTTGAGCAACGTTGCGCCCTATTTCGCTTTGTTGTCTTGCTTGTTCCATTTTAGCTATCTCTTCTTGTTGTTTAGCTCTTGCATCTCTAATTTTCTTAACAGTATCGCTATCCTTAATAAGTTCCATAGGTGCTCCGCTCAATTTCGCAACACGAGCTATCAACTTATCAAAGTCGATATTGTCGATAATTTCCGGACTTGCAGGAGCAACTTGTACCGCAAAGTTAGCCGTTTCAATTATGCCTCTAAGTTCCTCTGATTGCATTGTCCTTTTTGCAGGTGATAGATATGTTATTTCATAAAAATCCTCACCGTTTATCATTCTTTGGGCAAGGGCTTCCGGTATGTAAACAGGTTGAGCACCGCGCTTAAGCTGCTCAATTTCCTCTTGGCTTCCAGATAATACACCTAAGCGACCACGTTTTAAAAGAATATTAAAAGTCCGTTCAATCATTGGTGTAATAACTTCATTTTCTTGTCTGGCATAAAAAGCACCTAAAGATTGTCCGCGTAATGCATTTCTTAATTGCGCTTCACCTAATGTCATACGAGTTTCATTGTTAAAATCTAAAAGTCTATCTAAGTAAAAATGATTATTAATTGTTTCCTTTAATGTATCAATATGGGTGTAAGAACTTTGTAATTCTCCTACTGTATAAAGTGGTTCTATAGGTTTCCCTACATTGAGTCTTCCCGTAACAGAAAAAACGTTTAATGCTCCAGCACTTGTATCTATTGTTCCGGCACCCAACGCCCCATCATCATACAAAGCCAATGGTGGGTCAAGCTGTTTTTCAGTAGCAATGGATATAGCCTCGCGTACTGCGTTAATCTCAAGGATGTCAGCCATTGCAACCATAGCAGGTGACCGTCCGTAAATTTCCCCGGGAACTTTAGAAAATCGCCCCATAAATACTGGCATTTCTTCCATCCCGCTTTCTTTTAAAATCTTACGTGTTTCTATCTCAATATGAATAGAGGCTATAGGCATATCTTTTACACCCTTTTTGCTTTTGTCTCTTTCCAAACGTGGCTCAATAACGTGCAAGATCTTTATATTATTTTCAATATCACCATTGTCAAAATCTTTTCGGGCTTTGGCCGATAAGTTTTCATATCCGTAAACCTTTACCGCGTTTCTTACAGACATGGATATTTCTGAAAAAATAGTATCTATATTCCCATCAGGGCTTTCATCAATATATCGCCCCTTTATGCTCCAAGCTTCATATCTTACGGGAACCGCTCTATCATCTTCTTTTCTTTTACATAAATACCGCTTGTAGCAAATGACCCTTGATCTAACATGTATTCATCCAGGGCGGTTTGCAACCCGGCTTTTGTATTATCCATAACAGAATACATTTGTTGATTTACATAAGAAAAATAATTTTTAACTTCTTCCGTATCGGGTGTGTCCCAAGTTCTTCCCAAAGAAAATGTTCTATACCATTAGGCCAAATATTATTAACCATAACATTAGCCATAATACCATTTGCTCGTTGTGCGGTGTTATCATAAATATCCCCATCAGCAAATATTCCGGAATTTGGTACACCATATCTGTCATACTTTCTATTATAAACGTATTCACTTATCAAAGAAAACAAAGACGTAAGACTTTGTTTATTATTTTTAAAACTTTAAACCTTTGAAAAATATTATTAATTCGTGATCCTGCCATAATAACCCCTATGTTGCAAGTAGTTGTCTACGACCAATTGAGGCATTACCAAGAATGCCGGAGGAACTGTTTGTATACAAAGCTTGTGAACGCGTAGCTCCCGTGCCTGTTTCACCGGCTTTGTCCAGACTAGCCTTCTCGCTTAAATCTTGTTGTGGTTGTTGTTGTGCCATCATTGAATTTGCTGCTTTTTAGCCCCGGAAGCTTTTCCCATTGAGTGTGCTACTGCTGCCGTGCCTGCCGCGACACCACCGACTGCCAACGCTGTAACAGCCCCACCTACAACAGCTGCCGTGCCCGCCGATGCCCCGACTGCCGACCCTATCGCTACAAATATTGGAATTAAGGGTGCCATACTGAAACCTCCTCTTTACCTTTCATTCTACTATTTCTCGTTTTGTTTATCGTTTTTAATTGGCCTTTATGCGCTATATTTGATTTTTTAAATCTTTCTTTAGTATACATTGGCTTTGCGTACAGGATACGCAAATGTTAATATCGCCGCATCAAACAATGTAGGAGAACGTCCTATAGCTTTTCTTATATCATCCTTTGGAACGAGTTTTATTTTTCCGTTTGATGTCTCTACTTCATGGGGGATACATACCGTATCAGCATAAAACTCGTCTGTGTCAGGAATAGATACATTACCATCCTCAAACCACTCCTTATATGAGACTGCCATTTCCGCACGTTTATTTAAAAATCTATCCGGTTCTAAAGCCCCCTCTGAAAAATCTACCGTTTGTACAATATCCCTATAACCGTTCTCCCACATACGACGTGCAATAGCATAGCCATAGCCGTTATCAATAAACGCCTTATCAACTTTCATTGTGTCGATAAGATTTTGGCAAATTCCCGCAAATCGCATAGGATCCATTTCCCCTAAATACAATTTATAACCAGGGATAACATCACCACGTCTGAAAACTATACCCGCATCATCTTTACCACTACCTTTAGGATCTATACCCATAATCAATGGTGCTTGTGGGTTCATAGCCATTTTGCACTTACGCGCTGCCATAGCCTTTTCAGTATTGATTAATGGATCGCCGGAAGTTTGAAAACATTCGTCAATATTTGCAGGATATTCCTGTTTAAACTTCCATTCACTTTTTAATGTTTCAATCTTTTTTCTACGCCAATAAATCTGTTGGTCGTCTAGGTTATAGAGTTCTTTGTAGTCCTGTTCATCTGGCGTAATAACAAAATTCTCCGGTAATTCTCTTCTATATTCCGGCATAACAAACCAAGGGATAAATTCAAGCTCATAATCACCTATACCTTTTAACGCATCCATACAAGCCCTGTAAAACCAATTGCCTATTCCATTACCGGTTGACTCGACAATAATTTCTGTTCCGGGTTCATCAGATACCGCCTGTAAGATACCCGTGTCTAAATCGTCAGTATTCTCAAAAAATGCTGCCTCTGATAAATGCAATTGATGGATTGTAAAACCACGCCCTACATCACCACTGCCCGCGGTACCTACGGCATACTCACTACCATTTTCAAACACCAATTGTCTGGAGTTATCCACTAGAACTTTAGGACGTACCGCCTCTGGACAATTTTCATGGTATCTGTCCGCCATATCAAATAGCTTATCCGTTGTTTTTGCTTGATGTGAAAGAATAAAAGGTCATACGGTTAGGCGTACGGTTGTTTTTATGGTAAAATCTACCCGAGGTATATGTACTAACACCGCCCTGTCTTGCTTTTAGGAACAAGTAAACGAACTCTACCGATTCTACGCAACATATCTTCCGCATGGGTGTGCACACGCTTTTTGAGCCTCGTTTAGCTCAAATGGTACTAATTGACCGGCTTTGTTTAAAACTTTCAAGCAATTTTTAGCAAAAAAAGGAAAGTCCTTTGTTAATCTCTCATTTAACCTTATAGCTGTTTGACTTAACTCGGCCATTACTTATCACCCTCTTGTTTTGCTAGGTGTTCTAAAAATTCCGGGTATGTCATGGTCATTGACATGCTTTCAACGCTTTGTTTTGGTTTTCCTAAAACCCTATCCAATATGAGATTTGTAGCGGCTAAATCGCCGGCAGCGGCTTTTTCTGCTGTCCTTATCCACATAACCTCTGCATTAGTCATGCCTTCGAATCTTGGTTCCATGATGAACGTATCAAGCTCAGAACTATATTCACCTTGATACGGCATTGACAACGCTGTTGTAGCAAGTGTTTTTATCGAAGTCGGATTGATACTTTTAACAAAGGGCTCCGGTACACCATTCACCCATTTTATGGACGTTGCTTGTATAGGTACATTATTCCCCAACTTGATTGGCCTCACTTAATAAATCGTCAATGTCTTTTTCTTTTCCGTTATTTTTTGATGTATCGTCCAAGGGTTTACCCGTTTTATCTGTACTTTGAACATTGTTTAACTCATTAATTTGTTTATTAAACTCGTATTGCTGAACATCAGCCGCGTATACTTCCTTAAATTTTTCAGGCTCTTCTTTTGCTAGGATAACTACATTGCGAAGCCCTGTAATATTCCCCTCATAAACTTGTGCATCAATCCCCAACTCATTATTTTCTATGTACTTAACAAGTTGTTTTGTATTCATAGTAGCAATGCTACGGGTGTTTATTTCTTTACCGCTTAAGTCTTCAATATTAGTAACAGCATAAGTTCTGACAGTTTTAAAGTTTGGATACTTCTTTTTCATCATGTGATAAATACTATCGCATTGTTTGATAAGGCTGGTTTTAAAAATTGATAGGGCGTTTGGATACACTTGTGGAAAAACTACTTGTAATTCATAGTCTTTCACTTGCTCTGATTGTTCTTTGTTGCCTGTGTAATATTGTCCGGCAAAAGTGTATTTTACACCATTATTTTTCGTACTTGTCATTTTTGAGATCTCCTAATTTTTTGTGTTCGACAAAATTATACTTTTATTTTCATTATTAAACTTTTTAAAAAACTTATCAATATTTTTTTAAGTTTCTTTGAGTTACGTTCATTAGCGTGATATTAAAGTTTAAATTTTTTTGGTGGTGTTTTTTTATTAAGTCCCCAACCTACTTTTGTTCTAAAAATAACATGGTTATAAAAAACAGAGGGGCCCCCACCTGATAAACGGCCACGAGGCCACGGGGTCGCTATAGGGGTAAAAAACAAGGGGCCCCTTAGCATTTCGGCATTTTTTCTTTAATAAACTGTTCACGTTTTTGCATCCCATTTTTACATAATGGGAAAAATAACTAAAAACCTTGTTACACAAAGATTTACACCGTTTATATGTTTTTAGATATATAACAATTGTTCTAAATAAAAAGCGCTGTTTTATGGCATTTTAGTAAATATTTTCTATCATTAAGAATTATACCGATAATAAAAATTATGTAATACAAAGAATTGGGGTTAAAAACATATAACAAACCATTTTAAACCTGTTAAAACGGATTTTGAAGCGCGCAATTTTTTAACAAGCGGCTAATACTATCAAGTATGTATATACTAACAATACACATTTGAAAGCAAAACTATTTTTTAAAAAGATAAACATAATCAAGGCAAAAAAGTTAAAAACATAAAAACGTGTGAAAAATTATTTTCAACCTTCAACGATTAAAAAAGCAACAATAAAAAAATAATCGCATAAAGAAAACATCACTTTCAAGCCTTAAAAAATTTTCTTACCTCATTACCCCAAGTAATTTTAAGTGGGTGTAAGACCTAAAAACCAATAATATTAAGCATTTATTATAGTTTCTTACCATCTTACCCCTGATATATAAAAAATAAAAAATAAAAAAATATATTTATCTCTCTATATATAATATACTATATAATAATATATTATTATATATAATATAATGTAAGATAGGTAATATATATATATAAATAGTTATTATTATTGGGTTTCAGGTCTTACCCTTTTTCTTACCCATTGGGCTATTTCTCACCCGATTTTGGGGTGAGATTTGATTAATATCAAGACATATGTCTTTACACAGTATGCGGGATGAGAAGGGTAAGAATGTTAAAACATAACTACCATTTTTTAACAAGGTTTAAAATTACAAAAACACAAAGGCCATCACCCCCAAGGTCCTTTACTTTATATAAGTTTATATAAGTTTATATGCGTTTATCAGAATTTATAAAAGTATTGACAATAAACAAATGTTTTTGTATTATAAATTATGTTATAAATAAAAATAAATATAATAAAATACAAATTGTGTGTTTGTTTTATGCTTGGTGTAATCGGTTATAATCCGGCTAGTGTGAAATAAACAGGTTAAATAAATTTAAAGCACAAAGTTATTTTATAATCGGTTATAATCCGTTTATAGTATAACTTTGTGCTTTTTTATTATATAGTTTTTTATTAATAACAAAAAAAGTACGCAGAGTAAAACCCCACGTACAAAAATTGTCGAACACAAAAAAACGAGAAAAAATGGAACAAGCCCATTTTTTGCGCTTTTCGTGATTAATTACATAATAGCATGCTTATATTAAAAAATCAACGTTAATGAACGTTAATGAACGTTAATGAATAATAAAACATGTTGTATGTATAAAGTGCAAAAATTATGATAGTGCTGTTTGTACATTGAAAATTTAATAAAAGTAAGAACATACATATAATGAATTTGTAAAAAAGCTTGTGTAAGTGGGAAAATATTCACACACACTTGCGCAAGCTTTTTACTCACACATTAATTCAGTTAACTATTTTATCCCATATAATTTTATAGTTTAATAACTCAGCTATTTCTAACACTTCCGCATACTTAATTGAGCCGCGTTTAAGTTTTTGTGAAAAGCTTTGCGCACTTTCAGGGCGACCACATTTTTTTGTTATCAGTTCTGCTAACTGCGTTGCACTTAATCCAGAAGCCGCGATAACCCCTCTTAGTTGATTTTCAATAGCCTTTGCTCTTTCGGGTTGTGTAATAGGTTTCATTTGTCCTCACTTTCTAGGTGATAACTTAATCACCTTTATATTTATAGTAAATGATAAAGTTTAAAAAGTCAATGCTAATATTAAGATTTGTAACATTATCATTAATGATACGCTTGACATTTTAAACATTATCGTTTATTATTTAAACATAAAGGTTATTAGGAATGCAAAAAACTAATTTAAAAGAGTTAATAAAGCAAGTAAACCGGTACTCGATAAAAATCACGACAACGACCGGACAAACAACGGTCAATGCATCGGATTTTCTCCGAACCGGATTGATTAACCTTGGTAAAAAAGAAAATGTTTTAAATATTAGTTATTACAAAAAAAAGTAAAAAAGGAAAGTGAGGAAACAAAAATGGTAAACTATTTTACGAATTGCAAAAACGAAACAGAATTAAAAGCAACTTACAAACAACTTGTTAAGAAGTACCACCCGGACATTTACGGAGAAAAAGGCAACGAAATTTTAAAAGAAATTCACAATCAACTCGAAAAAGCCGTTAAAACTGCTATAAAAGACAGAAACACATTTTTTTCTGATTATATTAATACTGATATAGCGGAAACTCCGGAAGAGTTGGAACGTAAAAAAAGAATTATTGCAAGAGGCTAAAAATACACGTTCCCGGAAGGTGCCCTGTTTGCTTTATATTGGGAAAACGGTTTAAAGCCTGCAAACCACCGTAACCCACTAACTAAACATAATTTTAGCGGCTGGAACGTTTGGAATTTTGAAATAAAAAAAGACTTGAAAGCGGTTATACTTCCTGCTTATGGTCAACTTTTGCTCAATACAAAACCGCTAAAAATTCAGTTAAAAAGGGCGAAAAATCAACTTATTTAACTTTAGCTATTTTCAGCAAGCAAAAAAGAAGACGACGAAAGCGACGAGCCACAAAAAACAAAAGTTTATTATAAAGGTTATAGCGTTTTTAATTCTGAACAAACTAGAACAAGCGAAAGCGACGAACCCGCAGCAATTCCAGAAGTTAAACAAATCCCAATGAAAAGACTTCAAAAGATTATCAACAAAAACATTAAATCTATGGCAAGAAAAATATCAAACAATAGCGTAAACGGGGCATAGCTCCCACCCTTACGGGGCCGGAAAGGATTTTAAAAAATGTTTGAAAAAGAAATAAACGACATCATGAGCAAATACAAAGAGTCTTTAAAACTCGTTAACAAATTATAAGAAATCTATAACCCGTATGAATACGGAACCAAAAAATGGGACGATATTTTTTATCTTGATATAAGAATTGAAAGCCCCGAAAATGTTAAAAATAGAGCGTTTAACCTTTTAAATAGTATTATGACTTCAAGAGAATTAAACTATAATTTAAAAGAAAAAAAGACACTTCAAGAGCCGGAAGAATTAGCAAGAATAATAAAGCGTGTAGGCGTGCAAGATTTTTTGAATCAATAACACGATATAACGCATGGGGTGAGCAACGCGGCAAAGAATGGGAATTTATAAAAAACAGATATATTGAATTGCGTAGCAGCTCATATCGTAATATTAGAATTTTAGAGGCTTTACAAGTTCTTAAAACGGGTGAACCTTTGATCGTGCGACAAAAAATAAAATTGATAATGTTGATGCCGGGACCTTTATTTTTCACGGGTGCAAAATTCAATTATTTAAAAATGGGAAAATGATTATAGAATTTTCTGACGCTGAATTTTTAAAAGAATTTAAAAAGCAATATGAAAAGGGCGTTACAAAGTCCCGCGAGCGTTACGAACTTGAAAGAAAAGCAAGAATGGAGGCATAACATGAAAAGACTTGAAATAAAATGTATATTGACATTGACGAAAGCAAAACAGACGCGGAAGACATTACAAAAGCATTACAAAATGATTTTGAATTTTTAATAGAATGCGACGTTAAAAGAGTTGATTTAATAGACGAAACAGAACAATAAAACCGCTGATGAGTCTTTGAAAATTAAGACGAAACACCCCTCGGGGTGTTCGGTTTATAAAATGTAAATAGGAGAATGAAACAATGGCTAAACAATACGTGTATAAACTTAATAAAGGAGCAGATTATTTTATTAATCAAAAATGGTTGACGGATAAATCTATGATAATAAATAGATATTTATTGACAACTAATTCTGAACTACTTAACGATAGGTTGAAAACCAATGAAAGTTTTAAATATACTAGTTTACATGGGATAAATAAAGATATTCAAGTGTCCGACTTAGATAAAATTGTGTATCAATCAAAATCACTAATCAAGGATGACAATAAATTAATAAAAACAGATTTAAAACTTGATATATGCAAAACAACATGTAATATATTCTTTAATACAGTTCAAAAACATTTTATTTTTGTTGATATCACTTATATAAATCTATTTGAAAATATTGCAAAACAATTAAAAGCCGATATAGCATTTTATAACAGTACCCCATTGGGTACCATTGCTGTTTTATTCAACCAAAAACAAGTGGGTATTATTATGCCTGTACAAAAGAAACAGGGTATTCTACCTTCGGATTTGGTTGTAATATCGAATGGGGATATTAAAGATAGTGACTTAAAAAATAAAATTATTATATTATAAGGAGAAGGAAACCATGTATACTATTTATGACTTTGAAATTGAGTACGATACCGCACAAGGTAAATATTATTTATTAAAAAATTGTGGTGATTTAATTAAATCTTTTTATGACACGTGGTCATTAAAAGAGTTTTTAATGGATGAGTACGGGCTAATAGATTGCACAAGTTGAAAGCGCAATATATAACGCTTAGTATAAATTGTCGAACACAAAAAACGAGAAAAGAGAGGGAAAATATGAAAAACGTTGTAATTTTTATTCTATTGATATTTATTTGTTATTTAGTTATAGGACTCGAAAATGTGAATAACGAGTTAAAGCAGGTACAAGAAGAATGTTTAAATTTGCGTATATGCATAGAAGAGGGTATTGTTTAGAATTTATATTTTTTAACAATATCAGACGAGGGCATCCGTAACAGTTTTTTAAAACTGTTACGGATGTTTCATATTACTATAAAAAATTTACTGGGTATATAAAAGTAATGGAGGAACCAATATGGCACAAAAGGATTATGGGGCACAACGACAGGACTATAAAACCCCGACAGGCATTAAACTAGACGGTGGCAAGCCAAGAGTTGCGGAAATGATACAAGATTTTTCAATCCCGTTGCAATATGTAGCAAAAGTATGGGCTTTTTGGGGCCGATAAATACTCAAAAGGCAATTGGAAATGGGTAGAGAACGGTTTTGATAGATACAGTAATGCCATGGTAAGGCATTTAATGGCAGAAATAGACGGTCCCGGAGTTGATAGTGAAAGCAAATTATTACACGCGGGCCACGTTGCATGGAACGCTTTAGCTAGATTGCATTTTTTACTTCGAGCACAGGAGGTGGATAAATGCGAATAAGAAATGTACTAAGTCTCTTTGACGGTATGCGTTGGCGGTGCTATTGCTCTTGAAAGAGCGGGGATAACTTACGATAAGTATTTTTGTAGCGAAATTGACAAATACGCCAGAAAAAATTGAAACAAGAATTACCCTAATGCTATTGAGCTAGGGGACGTAAACAACTACGACATGTGGGAGTTTATAGACGGTTTTTCATGGGATTCCATAGATCTACTTATCGGCGGAAGTCCATGCCAAGATTTGAGTATAGCAAAACAAGATAGAAAAGGGTTAGAGGGCGAACGTAGCGGACTGTTTTGGACTTATGTAAAAAATTCTTGAAAAGGCTAAACCAAAATACTTTTTACTTGAAAATGTAGCAAGTATGAGAGATTGCGACAGGGATAAGATAAGCGAAATATTAGGCGTTGAGCCTATTATGATAAATTCCGCACTAATGTCAGCTCAACAACGTAAAAAGGTATTATTGGACTAATATTTGGGTAACACAACCGAACGACAAGAAAATTTTTCTACGAGATGTAATAGAAAGTGGTAACGCGTGGAGTCATAAAGCATACACACTTACGGCTAGTTATAACGCGTGGAGTCATAAAGCATACACACTTACGGCTAGTTATAACGGCGCGTGTTTCCCGCACGACTTTTTAAGAAAACAAAGACAAATGATAGCGGAGCCGATACCATGTGCCATTAGAACATGGCCACGTAAGAAAACAGAGGGCGTTCCTCGAGTATCACGTCCAGAAATAAAACATGACGGTAAAGCCCATAGTCTTACATCAGTAGATAAAGACGCTATGGTAATGTTTCAATTACCAAGAGGCAAAAAATAAGGGCGGAATCCACACAGACAAAGCCCCAACAATGACGGCTAACTCATTGGGAATATAACAATTTGCTATTTGATACACCTGACCGTATAGGGAATGTCGGCAATAGTAGATCACAGGGTAATCGTGTTTATTCTGTTCGTGGTAAAAGAGTATCCCTTAGTGCGAACGGGGGCAAGGGGCTAAGACTGGTTTATATAAAATAGATTTACCAGACGGTGATTATATTGTTAGAAAATTAACTCCGCTTGAATGTGAACGTTTGCAAACTGTACCAGAGGGGTACACAGAGGGCGTAAGTAACACGCAACGTTATAGAATGTTAGGAAATGGTTGGACTGTTGATGTTATTGCACACATTTTAATCGGTATAAATTTAACAGATCTTGTTTAACATTTTTAACAAAACCCCTTGCAAAAATTATAAGATATGGGGATAATATGTATATATGAAAAGATGTTTACTTGCTATTTTAATTTTATTGTTATCGCAACAGGTCTTTGCGGATGGGAAGATACACAGTGCTAACGATTGGAGTGAAAACTGGTGCCAAAAGCATTTAGAAAAAGCGGAAAGTTTAATGGCACAACCTACCAATAACCCTATAAAAAAGACATGGCGTAAAATTGTTCTTTGGGATGCTAAAAATGCAGTAAAAGCCCAAGGGGTATTGGCGCCGAGCGTTGCAAGTGCAGAAGAATTTAATAAAACACTGACAGATAGTATTGGTACCGACACAGGTTTTTACTACTTGCTTTTACAAAATGCTGTTAGTGATGCAATAAGAATGAGCAGGCCTTTATATATACCACAAACACGTTATGGGATAATACACTATCCGCATATCGGTGAAACATACACATACGAGTATACCCAATACATACCATATTGATTTTTGTAAATCTTAATTTTAGTACTTGACAAAACTTTATGTGCGTGGATAATAGTTTATATAGGTTTTTAAGCCTATTTTGTCGAACACAAAAATAGAATTTAACTTTTCGGAGGTAGAGAGAATGGCGCGAATTATAAACGGCGTTACCCACTATTTGTCTTCTGAAATGGCCAAACTAAAAGGTGGAACATGTTCTGCATGGAGTCATTATGCAAGAACAGGAAAGATACCGGCCATAAAATGGATTGACGGCAATTGGTATTTCGATCCACAAAAGGTGGACGCATTAGCAATAGCGAATAAATATGTGGAGTGGCCAAATGGTGACACTAAATAGAAATAGTTTGATAGAAGGGTACATTGATAACCGTTATACTTTAATACCGTTAAACGGCAAAACACCGACTATAAAGGATTGGGTAAAAACAGAATATGATCCTCTAGCACAAGCGTGTGATTTTAATGGAAATTACGGTGTGGTTTTACGCAGTGATGACTTGGTTATTGATGTGGATCCGCGTAGATTTCCCGATGGTGAAAACCCCTTAAAAACCTATTTAGAGATTTTAATTTTTCATCTGAAAATACTTTTGTTGTAAAAACCGGTGGCAATGGTTTACATATATATTTAAAAAAACCTGCTAATATCCCTATTAAAAATGCTTTAAAAGAATACCCGGGGATTGAATTTAAAAGCGTTGGTCAACAAGTTGTAGGCGCAGGCAGTATTCACCCGGAAACGGGGGAAAGTATATAAAGTAGTATCAAATGCCTTTAAGCCTATTAAAGCACCGGAAGCTTTACTCAATGCTATTAAAAGGCAAGAAATTGAGCTTACTAAAAAGCAAATAGTTTTTTCTGATGAAGAACAAAATATAAGAAGGTATATAACATATTTACAAACCGCCCCGGCAGCTATTGAAGGTGAAGGCGGTGACATTACAACTTTTAAAACTGCTTGTCGAGGAAGAGATTTCGCATTATCAGAAATGAAAACTTTTGAACTTATGTCTGAGTATTGGAACACCCGTTGCCAGCCGGAGTGGGAACTTGAAGATCTTAAGAAAAAAGTCCATAATGCGTATACTTACAATGTTGATAACGTTGGTAAAAGAACAGCTGAAAACGATTTCGCTGAGTTTAACAATTCTGATGAGGACAATATAGGTGAAAATGCTGAAAAACTTATATGGGATATTGACAAAAATAATGCTATCAAACCCACACTTAGAAATGTTGTTAATTATTTGCTATGCAAGGATTACCCATTTTTAGGAATTCTAAAATATAATGAATTTACAAATGATGTAACCTTTGTTAAGCCTGCACCTTGGCATAATGGTAAAAAAATAAGCGCGTGGACTGATTCTGATGTTATTAATCTTAAGTATTGGTTAAGTAAAAACAGATTTTTTAATGTTTCAACACCTTTATGTCAAGAAGCGGCTATAATTGCTGCAGAAAAGTTTCGGTATCACCCCGTAAGAGAATATCTAAAATCGCTCACTTGGGATTGTAAACCGCGTTTGGACACATGGCTTATAGATTTTGCAGGTGTTAACGATAGCCCATATACAAGAGCCGTCGGTGCAAAAGTTCTTATTGGCGCAGTACTCGTGTTTTTAATCCCGGCATAAAATTTGATACAATGCTCGTTTTGGAAGGTGAACAGGGCATAGGTAAAAGTACACTTATAAGTATTTTGGGCGGAGAATGGTACGGAGATGTTTCTATAACTGATAGTGACAAAGATACTATAGATGCTATGAGAGGGAATTGGATTATAGAAGTGTCAGAAATGGTGTGCAGTAGAAAAGTAGATACCGACAGGTTAAAATCCTTTCTTTCAAAAACCACCGACCGTGTAAGATTGGCATATAGAAGAAACGCGGAAGATTACCCAAGGCAAAGTATTTTTTATAGGCACTATTAATCCGGAAGATGGTGTTGGGTATTTAAAGGATACTACAGGTAATAGACGTTTTTGGCCGGTAACTTGTAGAAAAATAGATATTGAAGGCTTAAAAGTCGTAAGAAATCAGTTGTTGGCCGAATCTTGCGACAGATATTTTAGAGGTGAAAAATTGTATTTAGATGATAGTATCGCAAAAATAGCTCATGAAGAAACAGAAAAACGAAGACAACAAGACCCTGGTTAGAACCTATAAAGGATTGGTTATCAAAACCGGATATTGAATTGGGAGTCGCAAGAACCGTGGTTACAAGCAGGGAAATACTTGACGAGTGCATCGGGATTACGTTAAGTCGAACAACTAACAAAGAATTAAGTAGAGTCTCTCATATTATGGTTAAAGAATTGGGATGGGAAAAGGGAAAATTTTATCATAAAAAGCAAGGGCGGACTACAAACGCTTTTAGACTTCCAAACTATGCTAAAGAATTACAAGCTTTTAGGCCTAGACTAATTAATATTGATAAAAAACAGGAAAACAGATGAAACAGTTAAAAGATTTTCAAAAAACAGGTGTAAAATTTATGATAAATAGGAGTACGGCATTATTAGCTGATGACATGGGGCTTGGAAAAACGGTACAAGCTGCAACGGTAATCAAAGAACTAAAATGCAAAAGAGCCTTAATACTTACACTTGCTACATTGAAAATAAACTGGGAAAGAGAACTTAAACGTTGGATTAACGAAAAATTAAAATGTCAGGTCGTTTTACATGTTGCAGATAAAATAGATAAAAGCGCTGATATTATTATATGTAACTATGATTTGATTATTTATAAAGAAATCCGTAAACAATTACGTGATTTGGATTATGACGTAGTTATACTGGATGAAGCACATACATTGTCAAACAAAGATGCAAAAAGAACAAGAGCTGTCTACGACTCAAAATATGGGATTATCAGAAGTGCCAAAAGAGTTTATCCACTAACAGGTACACCGGTTAGAAACCGCCCAAAAGATTTTTTATATTATGCTAAAAATATTGCCTACATTGCATAGAACCATATTTAAGTTATGAGGCATATGCGCAAAGGTATTGCGGTGCTTATTATAATAGTTATGGTGTCTTGAATGACAAAGGGGCATCGAATATAGAAGAACTTGCGGAAAAAATTAAACCGTTTATGCTAAGACGTACAAAAGATGAGGTACTAACGGAACTCCCACCTTTAATAGAAAAAACAATACCTTTAGAATTAACCTCGGAAATTGAAGGTGTGATAAATAAGGAACAGGAGCTTTATGAAAATATTAATGGATATAGCGAAAATTGCGAATTAGGAGTGCAGGCAACAACTAGAAGGCTTTTAGGGCTTGCAAAACTTCCACAAGTGATAGAATATGTACGGAATTTACTTTTAACACAACAAAAACTGGTGATATTTGCATATCATAGAGAGGTTATAAATAGAATTAGGAAAGAATTAAAAGGCTATGGTGTAAGAGTTGTTGCCGGTGGGCTTACACCTAAATTAAAGCAAATGGAAGTCGATTTATTTATAAAAGATGCTAATAGTCGTATTTTTGTAGGACAGTATACAGCGGCAGGTTTTTGGGCTGGATGGTTTACAAAAGCCGCAAGCCATATTGTTTTTTGCTGAAATTGATTGGGTGCCGGGGAATATTGAACAAGCCCGCGACAGAATAAGACGTATAGGACAAATAAACCCCGTAGTTGCCCACTATTTAATCATACCCAATACACTTGAAGATAACATGCTACAAGCAGTTATCAAGAAAAAACAAGTTATAGAGAAATTAATCTCAAAAAATGAGAATATATTGTCGGACATGAAAAAAAAAAGGGAGAAAAAGCATGACAATCGAAGAAAACTTAGAAAAAATCGCAAATTCGTTGGAGAAATTGGTTAAAGTCCAAGAGGCTATGATTTGTATGGCTAATCGTACAAAATCAGAATATAGCCCTTCTGTTGAGCAAGCAAAAGAAGAGCCCAAAAGAAAACAACAAAAAAATCGGCAACTAAAAAAATGAACCACAATCAGAAGTTATCGAGCCGATTGTTGAAGCCGAACCGATTACAACTGATGTTGATGATTTTATGGCAGAAGTTGAAAATGTACCGGAACCAACCAGAGTCTATACCCAAGATGATGTAAGAACCGCTTTTAGTCAATTTATAGCCAGATATAGCCAAGATAGAAACATTTCTATAAGTAAAGCAAAAGAAATCCTTACACAACATGGATGTCAAAAAGTGAATGAAATACCGGAAGAAAAATTTGAAATTATTATTAAAGAGCTTAATAACACAGGGAGGGATGAATAGTGCCACCGATAACACATAGTAAAGTTGGTGCATCTTCATGTGAACGTTGGTGGAATTGTCCGGGGAGTAATGCTTTAATAGCAAAACTCCCACCGGCGGACTCTTCAAAATACGCGGCAGAAGGCACCGCGGCGCATAGTTTATGCGAACATGTTCTTACAAATAAAATACATTTTAAAGCAAAATGGGATGCGCTCAATAGGATTGGGGAAAAGCTTGAAGTCGACGACTTTATTTTTGAAGTAACCGAAGAAATGGCGAACGCTGTAAATTTGTATGTAAAAACTATCATTGAAGATGCCAAACGCATAGGCTGTACTATTTATAAAAAATTTCAAATAGACAGTAAAATATATAATTCATCCGACAAAGGCATAAGGATTTTCAAGGGATATATATACCATGGGTAAATATTGAGCAAGACTTTCAGCTCACAAACATTGATAAAGGAAGCAAGAGGAACTAACGATGCTTCAATATTAGTGCCGGGTGAAACGCTTATTGTTTACGATTTTAAATATGGGGCAGGCATCCCGATTGAAGCAGTGGAAAATAAACAAATGCTTTATTATGCTATAGGAGCTGCAGGGGATAAACTGATGGACTTCAAGACTATTGAACTGGTGATTATTCAGCCAAGAGCAGAGCATCCGATCGGCTCTATAAGACGTTGGGTAACAACACCTGAATATGTGGCTAAGTTTGGTGAAGAACTAAAAAACGTATTGCTGAAACAAGAAACCCGAAAGCTTTAACATTTGCGGGGAAATGGTGTCGTTTTTGTAATGCAAAACTTATATGCCCTTCTATGCGAGATAAGTCCTACGAACTTGCGAAAATAGATTTTCAAAAGCCCGTTAGTGAAAATAAAGTAAAAGCCCCAATGAATTAAGCAAGGGGAACTTAAATTATTTTTGGATAACGCCCAATTATTAGAAAATTATATTAAAGAAGTTAGAAATTATGCAGAAAAATTACTTGAAAGCGGTAAATCTATAGAAGGCTATAAACTTGTAAAATCTACTAAAACACATAGAAAATGGAACGATAAAGATGAGAATATTGCCTCGATGCTCGAATTGGAATTGGGTGTTGATTATAACAGTTTATTTAATAAAACATTAAAAACCCCTTCTCAAATCGAAAAGATGATAAAAGGTTCTAAAGAGATTTTAGCGAGTTATTGGTTTAGGCCGGAAGGCAAAAACATTCTTGTAAAAGAAGAAGACCAAAGAGAAAAGCAAGCACCGTCAGCTATTGCGGATTTTCAAAATTTTCAAAATATTGAAGATTTAGGACTATAAAATAGCTAATTGTCGAACAGAAAAACACAAAAAGGAGAAAAGACCATGGCAAATGGAAGAAAAATTGTTACGCCTGTTTTTAGGGCAAGTTTTGTGTATGTTTTACACCAAGAAAAAATGAACAAAGCGGAAAAGATGAATATTCAATCAAAATGATATTTGATAAAGACGCGGATTTATCAGAATTGAAAGCTATTATTAAAGAGGCTATCACGGATAAATGGGGCAGTAACCCACCAAGAGGGCTAAAATTACCGCTTAAAGACGGAAACAACAATGATACAAGCAAGTATCCGGAAGACAAAAGACAAATATGTTGCAAACGCAAAAACTACTATTGCACCGCCTGGGGTTGTAAATTCGCAAGTTCAACCAATAATGGATCCAAATGAGGTATACAGCGGTTGCTATATGAGAGCTACTTTAACCGCATACGCTTATGATAAAGGTGGTGGTAAAGGTGTATCTTTTGGGCTTCAAAACCTTATGAAAGTAAAGGACGGTGAGCCGTTATCATCAAGGGCGACCGCTGAAAATGATTTTGCGGCATTCGTTGGTGAAACCGTTGAGGATGAAGCGGATATCATGGGGGAAATAATTTAATGATAAAAGTTCACTTAGACTTTGAAACGCGAAGTGAACTCAGTGTTGTGGATGTGGGCCTTGGCGTTATAGCCTTGACCCCTCAACCACAGTGCTTTGTTTATGCTACCAAATAGAATATCCGAATGGACAAACCCAATTTGCTACTATAACAAAGGATTTGTTCAACTGTTGGTTTGATAACTATGTTATGAGTTGTGTATACCCCGACCACAGAGCGGATATCGTTTGTATAGAAAAAATTATCGAACTTGCAAAAGATAAAAATGTTAGATTTTTTGCTCACAATTCAATGTTTGAATATTGCATGTGGAATAACATACTGGCAAAGTCTTATCGCTTCCCTGAACTAAAGGGTTTCAACCGTTGGGAATGTACAGCAAGTAAAGCAGCTGCTCACGCATTACCTAGAGCGTTGGGAAAATGTGCTATAGCTTTACATCTTACCCAGAAAAAAGATGAAGCCGGTAAAAGAATAATGATGAAAATGTCTAAACCAAAAAAATCAGTGCTAAAGATAAAACTATTTGGAATGATAAAAACGAGGACTACGAAATTTTATACGATTATTGTAAACAAGATGTGGTAGTTGAGTCCGCTATTGATAACGCATTACCGCCTCTTATTCCGCTAGAGCGTGAAGTTTGGAAACTAGATCAGATTATTAACGCTAGGGGCGTAAATATTGATAGAGCGGCGTTAGATAAAGCAATAAAATTCGTAACGATATTTAAAGATAAACTTAATAACGAATTGCTTGATTTAACTAGCGGTGCCGTTTCCAAAGCAACGGAAGTAGCAAAACTCACTCGATACATCAGGGACTTTGTGGACGAAACGGAACTACCAAACTTAAACGCTACGAACATTACGGAATATTTAAAAGTCTGTACAGATTCTAAAATACGTAGAATATTAGAAATTCGTCAACAAGCGGGTAAATCGTCAACATCTAAACTGGAAACAATGAAATTGTGTATATGTCCCGACGGAAATATACGCGATATTCTCATGTACCACGGAGCCTCTACCGGACGTTGGAGCGGTAAGGGGATACAAGTACAAAACTTCCCTCGAGGCGATAAGTCCTATGATAGCGACAAAGTTATCGAAGACTTAAAAACTCTTGATTATGATACATTTGAGTTTATATATCCTAATGTCGTGGACGCGATAAGTACGGCACTTAGAGGCTTTATCAAAGCAGAGGACGGGGAAGACTTAATCGCCGCGGACTTTTCTGCAATTGAGGCCCGTGTAGTTTTATGGCTTGCTGGGGCAGAAAAAGGACTAAAAGCCTTTTAGAGAGGGGGCAGATATTTATTGTGAACTCGCTTCCGAAATATACAAACGCAAAATTACCAAAAGGATAAAGATGAACGACAATTAGGTAAAACCGGTGTTTTAGGTTGTGGGTACCAGATGGGGCCGGATAGGTTTAAAGCACAAGTAAAGGCGCAAACAGGTTTAGATATTTCAAGAGAAACCGCTGACTTAGTTGTAAAAACATACCGTGCGACGTATCCGGAAGTAGTAGCCTTTTGGTATACCCAAGAAAAAGCAGCTATAAAAGCAGTAAGAGAAGCAGGGCGTATTATTAAAGAAGGTCCTGTTATGTGGAAAGTTCAGGGCAAATTTCTATATTGCCGACTCCCGTCAACACGGTGTATTGCTTACTATGAGCCGATTGTTAAACCTATAGAAACAAAATGGGGGAGGTTAAAGAACAGCTGACTTTTATGGCTGAAAATTCCGTAACACGCAAATGGGAACGTCAACACACATACGGCGGTGCTATTGTGGAAAACATTGTACAGGCAACAGCTAGAGATTTAATGGCTTGGGGCATCTTAATCTTGAAAAACACGGATATAAAATCAGAATGACTGTACATGATGATGAAGTTGTAGCATCTTGTAAAAAAGGAACCGGGGACGTTAAAGAGTTTGAAAGACTTTTATGTACTACTCCGAAATGGGCGACTACATGTCCAATTGTTGCTGAGGGTTGGATCGGCGAGAGGTATAGAAAATGATACAACAACGTTAGTTTGTAAATCAAAATATTATTAAGAATATAGTAATTAAAAAGATATTTAACTAAACAAATGACACTAATCCCACATATACACTAGCAAGAAGCATTAACGATTTTGACAATAGCAGATTGCGGGGCATCTCCTTAATATTCTAATACCCATTAAGCGTATACCGCCCCGCTTTTTTAACAGAAAAGGAAAAAGAAATGACAAAACCAAAAAAAGAAAAAATAACAGGCTATAAAGTTTTTTAACCACGATTGGACTTGTCGAGGTTTCAAGTATGAAATTGGCAAAACTTATACACACGAAGGTGAAATATCCTTGTGTAAAGAAGGTTTTCACTTTTGTAAAAATTTAATGGATTGCTTTGAATTTTACGATTGTGTAACTTGGAACAAAATTGCCAAAGTTGAAGCCTTAGGAGAAGTCAAAACAGACGATAAAAAATGCGTAACAAACAAGATAAAAATATTAGAAGAAATACCACTTGACAAAATTGGGGAGTATGTTCAAACTGATTTAAATACTGCTGTCAACGAGTCTTATGGTGTTAACCAGTCTAATGGTGTCAATTTGTCTGATGGTGTCAATTTGTCTGATGGTGTCAATTTGTCTAATGGTGTTAACGAGTCTGATGGTGTTAACCAGTCTAATGGGGTTAACTGTTCTGATGGTGTTAACTATTCTTATGGGGTTAGCAGGTCTAATGGTGTTGACGAGTCTTATGGCGTTAACCAGTCTAATGGTGTCAATTTGTCTGATGGTGTCAACGGGTCTTGTGGTGTCAACGGGTCTTGTGGTGTTAACAGGTCTGATGGTGTTAACAGGTCTTATGGTGTCAACGGGTCTTGTGGTGTTAACGGGTCTTGTGGTGTTAACAGGTCTTATGGTGTTAACTATTCTTATGGCGTTAACTGGTCTAATGGTGTTAACTTGTCTTATGGAATATTAAACTCTTATGGAGTTTCAAATGCTTTATTTTTAGCAAACAAACCACAAACATACACAATTTTTGGTAAAAATGTAACAAAAGAAAAGTTTAATGAAGTTTGGCAAATATTTCATAAAAAGCTTAACGGCTGGACACCAACATTTAACAATTTAAAAAGTTTATACCTTAAATCCAGTTCTGATTGGAAATTGACCCCAATACCAAACGCAGAAGAGATAAGCAAAAAAGAAGCTTGGAGAAGTATGCCCAAAGAAGCCATTGAGTATATCAAATCACTTGAAGAGTTTGATAAGGATATGTTTGAAGAGATTACAGGAATTGAGGTATAAAAAAATGCGTAACCGTTGCAGAATTTGCCAAAATGTAATTGCAGAGCTGGAAAAATATGAAGATATTATCGAATTTGCAGAAAGAAACATAGAAGGTTGTTTGGGTTATTTAAAAAACAATCCGGCAGTTCCCTGTGGTGCAATATATTTGCTTAAGGAAATACGGAAAAGTTTAGAAGAAAATAAAGGAGTAAAATGCAAATATCAAACGAAGTTTTAATGCTTGGTCAAATAGATGAGCTGAAAAAGCAAAATAAAAGCCTGCAAAAAGAAAATCAAATTTTACGTAAAATGCTGTTTGAAGAAATGAACAAAACGTTCAATCAGGCAAAAAGTTAAGAGAATTATTGGGGAATTGAGAGGATGATTGAGAAATTAGTAATAGGAATAGACCCTGGCAAACATGGCGCAATCTCCTTTGCTTCTTTAAATGGTGATTTTAGAAAAGTTTTTGGTTTCAGTAAATACACAGAGCATGATATAAAAAACATAATTTTGGAGCATAAAGAATTTTTAGGATACAAACTAACCGCGTTTATTGAAGACGTACACGCAATGCCAAAAGACGGAAAAGTGCAAGCGTTCAGTTTTGGTAAAATTATGGTTTTGGATTGGTTTGTTAACAGGATTGGGCATCCCTTACCAAAAAGTTACCCCTTTAAAATGGCAAAGTGCACTTAATTTTAAAAAGTAGAGGGCTTGAATATAAGCAAAAGAAAAACGTTTTAAAAGGCCATGCTCAAAGACTTTTCCCGGAACTAAACCCCACTTTAGAAACCTGCGACGCTCTGTTAATTGGTGAATACGGAAGACAAACGATTATAAAGGAAATTAGAGGTTTGTAATTGTGCATTTGTTAAAAATAAAAATGTATCTTATGAAAATACCTTAAAAGCTTTTCAAACATTTTATGATGAGCCATTAAACAAAGATGATGCGCTAAAAATTCAAAAAAAATTTAATCGGGTTTTATATATATTAAGTAGGAGTAAATCTAAAATATCACAAATAAAAGATTTATGTTAAAATTTTCTTATGAAAAAAGTAGTTATTTATGCAAGAGTCTCCTCCAAACGACAAGAGGAAGAAGGGTATTCCATCCCGGCACAATTAAAATTTTTAAATGAATATGCAGCTAAAAAATGGTTTTGCAGTAGTCAAAGAATTTATAGATAGTGAAACCGCAAAAAAAGCCGGCCGCACAAATTTTAACGAAATGATTAATTTTTTAAAAAGAATAGAACTGTAAACGCAATACTTGTAGAAAAAACGGATAGACTCTACCGCAATTTTAAAGACTACGTTTTGCTTGATGAATTTAAAAACCTAGAAATCCATTTAGTCAAAGAAGGTGGGATTATAAGCGAAAATTCCCGCTCACATGAAAAATTAGTGCATGGCTTTAAGGTATTAATGGCCAAAAATTATATCGATAATCTATCCGAGGAAATAATGAAAGGGCAGAAACAAGCCTGCGAACAAGGAGATTATCCCAGCAAACCACCTTATGGGTATTACCGACCTAAAAAACAAATTTTAATCGACCCTAAAACATCAGGATACGTTCTAAGAGCTTTTAATTTATACTCCGAAGGCAATATATCTTTGGATGATTTATGTCAAAAAATGTTTAATGAGGGGTTTGTATATAGCGAAATAAGCCCCAAAATTCATAAAAAGTCAATTGTCAAAAATACTTAAAACCCTTTTTTATACGGGAAATTTTTTGTACAAAAATGTATTATACAAAGGTCGGCATGAGCCTTTAATCAGCATGGGTTTATTTGAAAAAGTGCAACTTGCTTTTAAAAAGACGGCAAGCCTGAAACACGCAGAAAACATCAATTTATTTATTCAGGTCTTTTTACATGTGCAAAATGTGGCTCGGCTATTGTTGGCGAAATAAAAAAAGGCAAATATATTTATTATCATTGTGCTGATAAAACCAAAAACTGTCCAAATAAAGGTATAAGCATAAAACAAGAGCAACTTGATAAGTATTTTGAGGAGTCGATTAAAAGAATTCAAATAACGCCCCAGCATAAGAAAGCTATTGTGGAAGCTTTAAAAGAGAGTCATAAAGATGAAGAAGAATATAATAAGTCTGAAATATTAAGGCTTACAAATAGGGCGGAGGTGCTTCGTAGCCGATTATCAAAAATATATGTTGATAAATTAGATGGTAAGATATCAGAAGATTTTGGGTTGAGAAAAATAACGAGTGGACGTTGGAGCATGCCAAAATTTTACGAGAAATTGAAGCGCATTCAAAAGCAAACGTGAATTACATGGCACAAGGCGCAAATCTGGTAGAACTTCTCGAAAACCTTTACACACACTACATTGAGCTCGACGACGCAGAAAAAACAAAAATACTAAAATATATCTTCTCGAACTTTTTGATAGACGGCCGAAACGTAAGCTATGAGTACGAAAAACCCTTTGACATTTTCGCCAAAGGACTGTCTCGTCTATTAAACTGGAGGATAGGAGATTCGAACTCCTGACCCCCTGCGTGCAAGGCAGGTGCTCTACCAGCTGAGCTAATCCCCCAAGGAATTCACTTACATGTTTAATTATAACATCAGCAAAAAAATTATGCAACACTTTTTTTGGTTTATATTAAATCGCTTTTTATATAAACCTAGCACAAAAAAAAACAAAGAAGTCCAATGGCTGACACTGCTTTATCTATAGACTTATGTCACAAGTTGCTTGATTTTTTCTTTTTTTATATAAACCTAGCACAAAAAAAAACAAAGAAGTCCAAACTTGACTCTTCCTTGTTTTTTCGACTTTCTTAGCTAAATCTTTGCTTTTCTTCTTTTATATAAACCTAGCACAAAAAAGCAAAGAAGTCCAATGGCTGACACTGCCTTATCTATAAACTTATCCCACAAGTTGCTTAGATTTTTCTTTTTTTATATAAACCTAGCACAAAAAAAAACAAAGAAGTCCAAACTTGACTCTTCCTTGCTTTTTTCGACTTTCTTAGCTAAATCTTTGCTTTTTCTTCTTTTATATAAACCTAGCACAAAAAAAACAAAGAAGTCCAAACTTGACTCTTCCTTGCTTTTACGACTTTCTTAGCTAAATCTTTGCTTTTCTTCTTTTATATAAACCTAGCACAAAAAAAAACAAAGAAGTCCAATGGCTGACACTGCTTTATCTATAGACTTATGTCACAAGTTGCTTAGATTTTTTCTTTTTTATACCTTAGTCTTGTTGAAAGGTTGGTTATTGCACAAACAAAAAATCCCATAACACCAATACTAAACATAAATGGAATTAATGTTATTAACGATTTTTGCTTGATAAGTTTCTTATATTCATTTTTATATCTGTATTATTTTTGTCTGCAAGATTTTTTAGCTAATTTATTAAGTTCTGTAAATTTTACGACTTCTAAATCATTTTTAAGTGTTTCTTTGCATTTGCCGTTTTTTTTCAATATACGCTTAAATCCATTTTCAAAAAGTTCACTTCCCGATATAACATACAATCCGACAATCGGGTAACGAAAAGTGTTTCTATAAAATTTTCTTTCCCACGGTCATAAGCAGCACCAAAATATCCTAATCCCCTATTAATACACAAGATGTCAACTGTCCTTTGCTCAAATTCAACTTTCCGTTTTCACTTGTATAATCAATACAAAAATATTTATTTATAAAATTTTTATATTTTTATTATTTTTGAAATTTTATCACCAGGTGAAAGTATAAATTCAGAAATATTCATTATTGTCTTTGACTTACTTCCTTTTTAGCAAGCAAAATAGCACTCAAAATACTTAAAATCGATGCAATAAAAGCACGAATTAAGTTTTTATATGCACTATTTTTTACTTTGTTAATTTTATTTTTATCTTCTTCTTTTTTGTCAAGTGATGCAATATTTACAAAATCACTTTGCTTGAATGCTTTAATTGTAAGCAAATTCTTTGAAATAATTTAACGTAAAAACAAGAATTGGTATAATGAGTGATGTAAGTGCAATAGCTGCTTTTATTGGTATGATTTTATTTTTAGTCGAAATCTTTTTTAATTTTTCATAACTTTGAGCTACTAATTTTTTTTGTTCAGAGGTTAACTTTTTTGAAAAAAGTTTGCGAAATATTTTCTCTCCCAATATTTGTGGTAAAAAATAAACAACGGCACTCTCTGCTGTTTCCAAAAATGTATTTTCAAATAAATCAGCCTTGCTTCTTGAAAATGCTGCTTTGGGAATAAGTTGTGTAGTTGTGTCCTGAATAAATCTTGATGTTGATAAGCCCGATGCACTTTCGTTGTGTGCAATAAATTTCCCAGCAAGTTTTAATGGTAATGGTAATGTATTCAATAAATTATTTGTCATATTTTTTCCTTTTTTGTTAAAACTAAAAAACCTGTACATAAAGTGCAGGTTTAATTTATATTAAAATATAACAAATGTTACTACAGCCTGCACAATAATTATGCCAAGCTACGCCAACTTTTATTGATTTTATACATTACATTACTCATACTTTTATTATAATAGCAAATAAATATTATTCAATACCTATTTTATATTTATTAAGTTTTTTAAAAGCATAATTAATAAATCTGTCGAATTTAGAAATTCGACTAAAAACTAAGACCTATTCTAATACATGCTTGTCTTCACTTCATCGTTCCAAATTATTGACAACTTTTTAAATAACGGACTTTGTGCGTCCAACAATTTGACTTTATCCACCAATGTGAATTGACTTTTGTTTGATTATAGCGTTGAAGTTCAATTAATACTTTTGTTAAACATTTTTTGTTTTTTCCGCCTGGGGCAGCGGATTCTACCCTAAAGGGCACCCTCCCTTGTACGGCTCGATTGCCATCTCGCCTACAAGAGGAGCTGTTGGTAGGGCGGAGTCGAGCGTTAGCGAGCGAGCCCGTAACAAAACTAAAACAATGATTAGACTAAGAATTTAAAAAACGGGCTGCAATATAAAAAAAATCCGCTGGAGTGGAGCCTTGAAAAGGCGAAACGGAATGCAAGGATTGCGCTAAGCCAAATAATTTGGTATAACTAATTTTGAACAAATAACAACCCGACGTAATCCAAGAATCTGCCCTCATTTTATTCGGGCATCTGTCCTACGGCGGATTTTTTTATATACATGATGGGGACGGCTTCGCCGTCCCCACACTGCAACCCTCTTTGACATTCATAACTGAAAGTGTGGAATAAAAAAAAGCAAAAGAAGTCCAAACTTGACTCTTCCTTGCTTTTTCAATTTTCTTAGTTAAATCTTTGCTTTTCTTCTTCTGAAACACCTTTGATTGTCAAATTGACACGACCTTTGTCATCGATTTTAATAACTTTGACAATAACTTCATCGCCAATAGACAATTTGCTTTCAACGGTTTCAATACGTTCATTTGCAACTTGAGAAATATGCACCATACCGTCTTTTCCGGGGGCAAGCTCAACAAAAGCTCCGATTGGTATAATTCTTACAACTTTTCCACGGCGAACCATACCCTCAACCGGTTTAAAAGTCGCATCTTCAATCATACGCATTGCTATATTAGCACCCTCGGCATCATTGCTTGTAATTGTAACATGTCCGTCATCTTGTATATCAATTTCAGCACCGCTACATTCAATAATATTTTTAATATTTTTGCCTCCCGGACCAATAACAACACCAATATCATCAACATCAATGTTCATTGAATAAATGCGAGGTGCAAACGGTGACATCTCTTTAGCAGGTTCAGTTATTACTTCACGCATTTTGCCAAGAATGTGCAAACGACCTTCTTTAGCCTGGTTTAAAGCTTGACGCAAAGTTTCATTGCTTATGCCTTTCACCTTCATATCCATCTGTAAAGCAGTAATGGCTTCGTCATTACCTGTAACCTTAAAGTCCATATCGCCCAAAAAGTCTTCAATACCTTGAATATCAGTCAGTACAACAGTTGCATCATCTTCTTTGATTAATCCCATAGCAACTCCGCCAATCATACATTTAACAGGAACACCCGCATTCATTAAAGCCATTGAGCTGCCACAAGTTGAAGCCATAGAAGTTGAACCGTTTGATTCCAAAACATCAGATGTAACACGGATTGTGTAACCAAATTTGTCCATATCAGGCAAAGCAGGAACATTTGCACGTTCAGCCAAGTTTCCATGACCTATTTCACGACGTCCCGGGCTTCTCAATGCCTTTACTTCACCTACTGAAAACCCAGGGAAAATGTACTTGTGCATATACGTCTTTTTAGTCAATGGGTCAACACCATCCAATTCAAGTGCCATTGAAGGTCCTGCAAGTGTTGCAACAGAAAGAACTTGAGTTTGCCCACGAGTGAATACGGCTGAACCATGAGCACGAGGAATTACCCCAACTTCACACCAAATCGGTCTGACTTCTGTTATTTTACGTCCGTCTGCACGAACTCCCTCATCGATAATCATTCGACGCATTATTTTCTTTTCCAAATATTTAAACTCTTCAGCTATAAAATCAATGCCCGATTCATTTATCATTTTATTTATTTCATCTTCTTCGCCTAAGGCTGCAACTTTTTCCTTAACAAGCGTTTTAGCTTCTTCAAGCTTATTTTGACGGTACTCACGGTCAAAATTATGATAAGCATCATAAATCATATCATAAGCTGTTTCTTTTATTATTGAAGCCAAACGAC
This sequence comes from Candidatus Melainabacteria bacterium, assembly GCA_022009935.1. GTDB lineage: Bacteria > Cyanobacteriota > Vampirovibrionia > Gastranaerophilales > Gastranaerophilaceae > UMGS1477. The sequence goes on from CP091731.1 coordinate 1,246,066, forward strand.
TTGTGTCATAAGGATTTACAAATTCAGGTTTTTCAACCCCACACATTTTAGCAAATTCAATTTGTGCTTGAACTTGTTTTTTATCTCAACTTGAGCAAACTCAACTGCGTGCATAATGTCATCTTCGGTCACAAAATTGCAACCGGCTTCAACCATAATAACACTGTTTTCAGTACCTGCAACAACTATATCCAAATCAGATTCTTTTGATTGTTGGTGAGTCGGGTTTGCAATATATTCACCATTAATACAAGCTACACGAACGGCACCGATAGGGACCTTCAAACGGAGCTTCTGTCAACATCAATGCAAATGAAGCACCCAACATTGCAAGAGTATCTGCTTGGTTTTCTTGGTCATAACTCATAAGTTGAGCCACGATTTGAACATCATTTCTATATCCTTTAGGAAATAAAGGACGAATTGGTCTGTCTATCAATCTTGATATTAATATAGCTTTTTCACTCGGACGTCCTTCATTTTTGGTAAATCCACCGGGAATTCGTCCAATAGCTGACATACGTTCTTCATAATCAATAAGCAACGGGAAAAAATCAATACCTACACGTGGTTCTTTTGCAACTGTTGCATGCACAAATAACATTGTATCACCACAACGTATTGTTACAGAAGAGCTTGCACTTCTTGCATATTTCCCTGTTTCTACTTCAACAACTTTTCCACCTATGGTAAGTTGTATTTTTTTACTTTCAACCATTTTTTCTTCTTTCTTTCTTTTTTATTTTCTACCCTTTTGTATTCATCTAAAATTATACAACAAATTGTTTTTAATGTAAAAAAAGGACGTATTTAATAAAAACACGTCCATTATTTAATTATATGTAAAATTAGTTTGTTGCTTATTAATTAAGCTGAAGCAAGATTTTCAGATTCTGCTTTATGTTTTTGATAACAATCTTTACAAAATACTTCTTTACCTTCAACAGGCTTAAAAGGTACTTTTGTCGTAATGCCACAATCACTACATTGAACTTCATACATTTTTTTGTGACGACTTTTGCTGCGGCGACGTTGTTTACGACATTCACTGCAACGTTTTGGGGTGTTAACTAATCCTTTTTGAGCATAAAATTTTTTCACCGGCTGTAAATACAAATTCACAACCGCAATCTTCACAGATTAGTTTTTCATCTTCGTACATCGGGTGTTTCTCCTTTTATTTTGTAACTTTAAGCAGATTTATAACAGTCATTTTAGTTTAATTTATTTAAAATGCAATAGTTAATTTTTCTACTTTTTTACATTCTAACTTTTTTTTTATTTTTTGGCAAGAATATATATTTATGTTTCATAAAACAATTATACTATTTTAATTATCAATGAATTATGGTATAAATAAAATAAATAATTAAAAGGCATTTTAGTATGATAAAGAAAAAAATATTAAGTATTATTTTATTAGTTATATTATGTTTTACGCTAAATCCGATTGCTGTTTTGGCAAATGAATATGATAATGATGGGGATTCTAACGGTTATGACCCTGTTGAGTTTAAATTTGAACATATAAACAATGGAAAAACGTCATCGCCAATGGATTTAATAAAAGTAACAGATGACGGCACACGAGTTATTGTTAAGAATAACCTTATCCCTATTGCCTTTAACGACCATTTTACGACTAAGAAATACAAGGATTTAAATGTAGTCGAGTTTTACATCCCTTGTGATATAACAACGAATAATGCAAAATGCTTAATTCCTGCCAAATCACTTGTTTTAGGTGAAATAAGCTGTATACAACAACCCAAATGGGGTAATCGTAATGCAAAAGTTTATATTACTTTAAAAAAGCTTATCTTCCCAAATGGGCGCCAGTTTGATATATGCGCTAAACCATATGAAAATGGTGGTGTTTTGAAAAAAAGTGGTTGGACAAATTTTGGAAAAGCGGCAGCATATACAGTTGGCGGTTTTGGATTAGGAGCCGGTAACGGTGCTTGGATTGGGGCTTGTGCAGGCAACGCTTGGACAGGCACTTGGTTGGGCATGGCTATTGGCGGTGGCGCCGGGCTTTTGCTTGGACTTTTTACACCGGGAATGCATTATAAGGCAAAAAAAGGTAAAGTCATTTATATGCGACTCTGTGAAGATATTATTATATCTCCTGATTGTTGTTGCGACTAAACAAAGAATTTGAAGTGAAATAAAATAAATTGATTTCATTCACCATTGTGGATTGATTTTTGTTTACTTTTTGCGTTGAAGTCCAATTATTTTATTTTCCTCCAAATACTTTGTTTTAGTTTTATATGACGGGCTGCGGATTCGTCGTTGGCCGTCTTGGATTTCTTTCTAGCTCACAGAGCCGTGCCTTATGTGCCTTGCACAAGCCGGCACGGTCTGTTCGCTCCCCGGACTACGCCCGTTCAGAAATCCGCTTGCCTGATTGTGAGGAGAAAAGCGTTGCATCCGTGCGGAGCTTTAGACGAGGAAGCGACCCAGCTTCCGAGTATAAAGCGAAGTAGTTAATGACCGCCGTAGGAAAGACGACCGAATGAAATGAGGGCGGATGCCCCAGGCGGTAAAAAGCGTAAGCCGTGCGTAAAACAAAGCCAAAACGGCTCAGTTTTGGATTTGTTTGTAGCAGTTAATAGGCGACGGCGGATTCGCAGTTGGCCTTGCCTGATTGTGAGGAACTGAACGGAGTGAAATAATTTTGTAAAAAAATTATGAAACGGAGTTGCATAGTTCCGAACGCTGCGTAATCCAAGATAAAAGAGTTTTCTTCGAAAACTCCACAGGAGCGAAAACTGAACGGAGTGGAACAATTTTGTAAAAATTGTGAAACGGAGTTGCATAGTTCGAACGCTGCGTAATCCAAGATAAAAGAGTTTTCTTCGAAAACTCCACAGGAGCGAAAACTGAACGGAGTGGAACAATTTTGTAAAAATTGTGAAACGGAGTTGCATAGTTCCGAACGCTGCGTAATCCAAGACATGCTGTCTTCACTTCATCGTTCCAAATTATTGACAACTTGCAATCCTGCATTCCGTTTCGCCTTTTCAAGGCTACACTCCAGCGGATTGCTGCGAACTTACGTGCTGGGTGTGCTGACGCACACACGGCGCACTAGTCAAAATTTGGCTAACCACGGCGGATATTATTTAATGCAGGGGGACGGCAAAGCCGTCCCCCTGCACCCCTTGGATATTCACAACTAAAAATGTGGAAAACAGAGCCAAACAAATGAGTGAACATTTCACGGGTTGCAAGGGGTTTTATATAACGGGCTAACGCGTGACAACTGATGCAGTCATTCACCAACGTGGATTGACTTTTACTTAATTATAGCGTTGAAGTCCAATAATGCTTTTTGTTAAGCATTTTTGTTTTAGTTTTATATGACGGGCTAACGCGTGACAACTGATGCAGTCATTCACCAACGTGGGTTGGCTTTTGCTTAATTATAGCGTTGAAGTCCAATTATTTTATTTTCCTCCAAATACTTTGTTTTAGTTTTATATAACGTGCCGTGGAATAACTAATTTTCACACTACTTCAAACCAACAAGATAATTAGTAAGTATTGCTTCAAACTCGTTTAATAAATCTTCTTCTTTTACTTTTTTAATTATCTCGCCTTTTTTAAAAATATAACCTTCACCAATACCGCCTGCAATTCCAAAATCAGCATGTCTGGCTTCTCCCGAGCCATTGACGGCACATCCCATAACCGCAATTGTCAAAGGAGTTTTTATATTTTTAAATCTTTCCTCCACTTTGTGAGCAAGGTCAATCAAGTTTATTTTACACCTGCCACAAGTAGGGCAAGAGATAAAATTTATACCTTCATCACGAAGTTTTAAAGCTCGTAGTATATTAAACCCTGCATAGACTTCTTCAATAGGGTTTTCACTTAGCGAAACACGTATTGTATCACCTATACCGTCAAGCAAAAGCGGTGAAAATGCAAGAGATGATTTTATTAGACCGTTTTTAAAGTACCTGCTTCTGTCAAGCCCAAGTGTAGCGGGTAATCTACTTTTTTGTCAATAAGCCTGTATGCTTCAATTGTTGTTTTAACATCAGAAGATTTTAAAGACACTTTTATTTGGTCAAAATCGTTATCTTCTAATATCTTTATGTGTTCCATTGCCGACTCAACCATTTTTTCTGCAAGCGTTAAATCGTCACGGTTTGCATATTTTTTATCCAATGACCCCCCATTTATCCCGATACGGATTGGAATGTTGTGTTTTTTTGCACATTCGACAACTTTTTTAACATTCTCTTCTTTTCCAATATTCCCAGGGTTCAATCTCAAAGCATCAACACCCATATCAATAGCGGTTAAAGCAAGCCTATAGTCAAAATGAATATCCGCAACAATTGGTATTGGTGATTTTTTCTTTATATCTTTCAAAGCGCTTGCCGCATCTTTATTTAAAACAGCTAAACGTATTATTTCACAACCGGCTTCGCTTAATTTAAAAATTTGGTTTAAAGTAGCGTTAACATCACAAGTATTTGTCGTACACATTGATTGGACAGCTATTTTATTTCCGCCACCGATTTTTACATCACCTATTTTTATTACCTTTTTCATAGCCATTTTTCATCCTTTATTTTCAATCTCAATCGTTTGAGTCGGGTATGCAAATTCTATATTATTTTCATTAAATTTGTTATAAATATTCAACAATAAGTCACTTTTTACTTTTATATACTCACTATACAAAGTTTTGTTTGAATACGCCAACACAAGCAAATTTACAGAATAATCACTTAAACTTTCAAGTACAACATTTATATCTGATTTATCAATATTCTCATTTGATTTTAAAATATCATAAATAATGTTTATAACCTCTATTATTGTTTCTTTATTTGCCTTATATGTTAAAGTTATTATTTCACGAATAAGTCGTTTGTTTCTTCTTGAAATGTTTGAGACAACTTGGTTGGCTGTCACGTTGTTTGGGATAATAATAAGTGAATTATCCATTGTTCTAAGTTTTGTTGAACGTAAATTTATATCAACAACAGTTCCTTCAACATTTTTACCCATTATATCCTGACTTATATAAATATAATCACCAACTTTATAAGCATTATCCAAAATTAAAGCAACTGAACCGAAAAGGTTTGCTATAGTTTCTTTTGCAGCAAAACCAATTGCCAACCCCCCAATTCCTATCCCTGCAAGCAAAGATGTCGCTTCAATTCCATAACGTTTCAAAAATATTATCACTATAAAAAACAAAAAAACAACTTTTATTATATTATCCAAAAGTGGCATAAATCGCAAAAGAAGACTATTTGTGTCTTTGAGTTTCAATGCGTGAGTTAAATGTTTTGTAAGTTTGCTTATAAAATTTAAACCTAATGAAACTATAATAATATAAAATATTATTCTTATTATTTCGCTTATATGTGTTTGTAAAAATGTCATATTGTTTTATCCTTTTTCATTGTTAAGTATAACACAAAAAAAGGTTGACTTTTTAGTGTCAACCTGAAGTAAAATAGTTTACGAGTGAGAGTGGAATATGTATTTATAGAATTATTATAGACATTTAAAATGGTATTCAAATTCCCCTATTGTTTAGATTGTTTTTCCACATAGGCTATTATACTTTTATAAAATATTAAGAAATTGTAATAATTTAATAAATATTCTAAAGTTTTTGAAAAAAACATGTCGTAATTAAAAATATAAATAAATAGACAATTAGGGAAAATTAATGTATAAGTCATCAAAAACAAAAATGTTAAACAACATATCACAAGGTGTAGAATTCATATTAAGAGGTGCGAAAAAAAGGCGGTCAATGGCTATAGCAGAAGCAAAAGCAGTGAACAATCAAAATTATAAATTGCAAAAAAAGCCATCTTATCGCTATTAAATAAAAGAATGAGAGTGTCAGTTTTTTTAATTTTATCTTTTAGGTTTCAAAAATATTTTATTTTGGAACCTTTTTTGTTGTTAAATTTTCGTAACAATTAATTTACATTGTTTCATATATTTATTTATCTGGTAAAATAATTTATATAAGTATTCATGTATATTAATTGTTTATAAATATGTTTGAAAATAATGAGGATAATGATAATTTAAATGAGTTTCTAAATGACGATAACTATAACTCGTCAGATACAGAAAAAATAATAAATGCCGTTTCTAAAGTTGAAGTCGGTATAATTTCTGCAGTTGCAGGTTTTTTTGAAAATATTTCCTTTATTGAAGAAACTCAAGCCATTGAAGATAATATAACTATAAACACTTTAAACGTTATAAATGAAATTCAATCCTTGCGTGAAATTCTTATTAAACTGCCTTCAATAAAAAATATTAATTCAAATAGTGAAACTAATGACAACCAAAGTGAAGTTATTGAAAAATTAAATAATATTATTGAAACTTTAAAAGCTGTTTCAAACAGACCACAAGCACCTATTGAACCTAAAATAAATATTAATATTAATGAAGCATTAAAACCTTTAAATCAACAATTAGAGTCAATTAATTCTTATATAAATGAAATAAATTCACAAATCCAAACTTTAAAAGCACAAAATACAGAAAATATTTTAAATAAAGAAAATATAGAAGAAATTTGTAATGTTACCGAGGCAAATGGCAGTAATGGCAATATAATTGAGTCTTTAAATTTTCTTAATAAAAACCTTAGTCAAAAATTGCAAGAGGTGAAAAGCTTTGTCCAAAGCGAAAATAACAACAAACAAATTAGTGATTCTTTAAGCAATCTTAACCAAAACTTACAAGAGGTGAAAAGCTTTGTCCAAAGCGAAAATAACAACAAACAAATTAGTGACTCTTTAAGCAACCTTAACCAGAACTTGCAAGAGGTGAAAAGCTTTGTCCAAAGCGAAAACAAAAACCAAGAAATTTGCGATTCTTTAAGCAACCTTAACCAAAACTTACAAGAGGTGAAAAGTTTTGTTCAAAGCGAAAACAAAAACCAAGAAATTTGCGATTCTTTAAGCAACCTTAACCAAAACTTACAAGAGGTGAAAAGCTTTGTTCAAAGCGAAAACAAAAACCAAGAAATTTGCGACTCTTTAAGCAATCTCAACAATAATTTGCTTGAAATAAAGGATATAGTTGACACATACGAAAGTCAAACATGCGATAGGCTTAGCAATGATATACAAAATCTAATAAAAGCTATTGAAATTAATGAAGATATTTATAACAATCAAACCCAAAATGATATTTTTGAAGCGTTAAATACTCTAAACAGTAAAATTAGTATAATTACACACACATATAATGAAACTGATGAAAATGACGTAAAAAACTTATTTGTAAGTATTGACGAAATTATAAATCATCTAAATTCACTTGATTTAAATATTAATACTATAGAGCAAAACCAAAATTCAATTGATGTAAAATATGAACTTGATAGTTTAAAAGAAGAACTTTCACAAATTATTGACGAAAAAACATCCCTTGTTGATGAAAACCAAAGCTATAACGTTAATGAAATATTGACTGCTATAAACAATATAAAAGATAATATATCAAATTTAGATGATAAAATTAATGATGAAAGCAAAAATGAACAAGATGTCGCTTTTCGTGAAGAAATAAAAACAAATTTGACAAAATTATCACAACTTGTCGAGTATTCTTCCTCAACATCTTCAAGTACAATCCAAAACGAAATAAAAGAAGTCAAAGATACAATTATTGAATCCGTTGCCGGATTTTTTGCAAACTTTAATTTTGAAGAAGAACAAGAAACAATACAAAATTTTATTGTTGAAAATAAAAATGATATAAATGACAAACTAAACCAAACATTTATAAAACTTGATGAAAAATTAACACCAATTACATCAACAATACAAAACATTGATATACTTAAAGAAAACGTAAGTCGCATTAACGAAATATTTTCAAAATCATCTAATGAATTGGATGACAACAATGACACATACAATTATACTTTTATCGACCTTGAAAATGATATTATAAAACTCAATATGATGTTGAATGATTTAACAACATCATTAAACCAAAATTTAGACGAAAACAAAACTACAATAAAAAATGAATTATCCAATGTAACAGAAATAGTAGAGTCATTCAAAAACGAAAATACGTCTTTCATTAAAGACGAAATATCAAACTTGTCCTCGGTTGTTGAGTCAACAAATGATGACATTTCAAGCATTTCGAAACGAACAAATAAACTTATAATCTTAGCCGATGAAGCACAAAATGCTTATAATAATAATGTTGAAAAATTCAAAAATCTTACATCACAAATAATTGCTCAAATCAACAATCTTACAAAATTAGGACAGGATTTTTCAAATATAATAAACAAACAAAACCTAACATTAAACAATATTAACAATCTAAACGAAGCTTTTATATACCTTGGAACTTGGATTGATGAAGTTGATGTAGTATTTAAAAATATACAAGAAAACGTTAAAACAACGGTTAAAAACGAAGATTTAAACCTTGTTCGTGTATCGGTTGAAGATAGGCTTAATAGCATTGAAAATGTTGTTTCAAATATTGAAAACTCCATAAATGATATGACGTTAAAACTTAATTCTTATGAAGAAATAAATGTTAATGTCGAAGATAAAATAGGCAGCTTTGATGAAATATTTGAAAATATTGAAAACAATATTAACGATAATAACTTTAAAATAAATAATTTAAGCGAACAAATCGCTGATGTTGAAAATTCGTTTAATAATAATCTTATCTCAAAACTTGATAGGGTTAATGAAGTTATTGAAGAACTTCAAAATTCATACGAAGAAACAAACAACAGCATCAATGAAAAAATTGAAACCATTGAGAATAATCTTAATAATAATGGTGATTATAGCGATAAATTCAATGAAATTCTTGAAAAATTAAAAGAAAATGAAGAAAAGAATAACGAAATATCAAGAAAATTAGAAGAAAAAGAACAACTTTTTGAACAAATGAAAAACGATATGGACAATGTTCACAAGCTTAATGCCAAAGTTAACGGAATTGAAGATGTAATTTTACGCCTTGATAAAAAAATAACACGGATTGTTAATTATATTGATGAAGACTAATTTAAAAAAATTTATATATTAAAAAACCTTGAAACATAAAAGCAAGAATCCAACTTAAGTTTCTTTTTTAGATTTAAAATATCATTATCATTATTAAATTTTGAGTTAATATAAATGATTTTTGAAATTTTTTCACGAATTGTATAAAATTCATTCATATTAGCACATTTTATTAAAAGTTCTTTTTAAATCATTATTTAACTTAAGGTCTAAATGACTAAGAGCTTCTAAATTCCAGTATAAAGCAAACATTTGTTTATTTATTTTATAACCTTTTTTTGTTTCGTTTAAATTTTCATTCTCTAAAATTTCAAAGCTTTTTTTTATTATATTAGTTTGCAATAATTCTTGAAATTTAAATTTATCTAATGTTCCAATAACAAAACGACAAATTGATGGATTTATGTCAGTTATTGACTTAAGAATAATGTTTGTAGCATTTTCATTTTCTGTCAAAATTGAAAATGCAGCTTTATTTTTATTATTTTCGCATAAAAACTCATCCAGTTTAAAAGCACACGCTTCTCTAATATCATTTGGATAACAGGTCAAATGTTGCCATAATAAATTTGCATCTTCTTTAGTTTTTAAATCGTTTAAGTTTAAAATATAAATAGCTTTATATTTATCATCATTGGATTTTAACTTTTCAATAACTTCATTATATGAAAAAGTTTTTGAAGCTAACTTTATAGCAATATTAATTTCATTATCAGAAAGTATAATATTATCATCGTTTATCATACTTTTAAATATTACCACAAACGGGTATAATTAAAAGTTAAAATAGTTTTAAAAGGTGATAAAATATTTTATTTATGATAAATAATAAGTATTATTAAAGAGATAATAAAAAAGGGAACTAATACATAAATGGAAGCAATAAAAAACTTTTTTATGGAAATATTAATGCTCAAAGAAGAAACAAAAACTCACATTGGTCTTTCAAGTTTCAAGTCAAAAAAAAGCTATAAAATAACTGAGCCCAAAATAGCTAAAAATAAAAAAGATATAAAACTATCGGACTTAATGAAAGGTAATCTTTAAGCTTCAATTTGAGATAATTTTTCAAGTTTGAGTTTTTGGTCGTGTTGAATAAGCAACTCAAGCAAGTCATCCAAATCGCCATCAATAGCGGTCCAAACATTTAAATTTTGTCCTATACGATGGTCAGTCAAACGTCCTTGAGGGAAGTTGTAAGTTCTGATACGTTCAGAGCGGTCACCTGTACCAACTTGTGAGCGTCGAAGGTCAGTAATTTCCTGCATTTGTTTTTGAACTTCCATATCATAAAGCTTAGCTTTTAATATTTGAATAGCACGCTCTTTATTTTGAAGTTGCGATCTTTCTTCTGTACAAAATACCATTAAATTTGTAGGCTTGTGAACTACACGAACGGCTGTTTCAACCTTGTTTACATTTTGTCCGCCTGCACCACCTGAACGACAGGTTGATATTTCCAAATCATTTGGGTTTATTTCCACTTCAACATCATCAACTTCAGGCATAACAGCAACAGTAGCTGTAGATGTATGCACACGTCCTTGTGATTCCGTTTGAGGTACCCTTTGCACACGGTGAACTCCTGATTCATATTTTAAACGTGAATAAACAGCGTTACCACGTATTGAAACTACAACTTCTGAAAACCCACCGGCTTCACATTCTGTTTTTTGAAAGTATTTGTGTTTGCCAACCCATTTTGTCTGCATATTTTAAATACATTCTCAACAAATCACCGGCAAAAATGTTTGCCTCATCACCACCGGCTGAACCGCGAATTTCCAACATAATATCCTTGTCATCCATTGGGTCACGCGGAAGCAAAAAGAACTTTCATCTTTTCTTCATACTCTTGAATTTTCTTTTCGTTTGTTTCTATTTCTGATTTCAAAAAAATCTCTCATGGTTTCATCAGTTTCACCTTTTAGAAGTTCATTTGCATCTTTTATTGCTTCATCAGCTTCTTTAAATCGGTTATAAAGATTAACTGTTTCTTCCATTGATTTTCGCTGTTTTGATAAATCACGAAATTTGTTATAATCCGCTATTGTCTCAGGTTTTGACAATATCTCACCAAGTTCATTATATTTTTTTCTATATCAAGTATTTTATCTAACATTTCTTTCATATTTTATATAATCGGTTTGTGTCAAACCTTTCCTTTCATTTCTTTTTATTCTTTTTTAGCATCTTCTTTTAGCTGAACAGGCATAATCAAACAAACATAATCATCATCATTAATAGGAGTGAACATTGTCGCAGACAAGCTTCCATTCAAACCTATCTGTATATTTTCACTATCCATATTCTTTATTGATTCTATAATATACTTGTAATTAAAGGCAATATCAAGGTCATCATCTTGATATTTTATTTCAATTTCATCATTAGATTTCCCTTCTTCAGGAGTTTGTGCAAGCATTTTTAGCTTATTATGTATAAAACTAAACTCGATGATACTTGTTCTGTCACTCACCATAGTTGAGACGCGATCTAAGGCGTTTAAAAATTCTTCCCTATTAACTATAGCATTCTTAGGAAAACTCTTCGGGATAAGCTGGCTATAGGGCGGAAAATCGCCTTCTAATAATTGACTCTCAAGTACAAAATTTTCGGTTTTGAATAAAACTTTTTACCTTCGATATTATTACTTTTACTTTTTTATCCTCGGTTATTTGGCAAATACGTGCAAATTCGTTGAAAGCTTTTGAAGGGATAATAATAGTTATGTCTTCTTCAATATCTTTCTCAGCTATTGGCTGAATAAGCCTTGTTAGTCGGTTTCCATCTGTCGCAGCCATTTCTATGTTGTCTTTTCTAACTTTTGTAATTACACCGCTTATCACATTTCTGCTTTCCGGAGATGCACAAGCAAATACCGTATGCTCTATCCCTTTTATTAACGGCTCTGTTTCTATATCAAATTCATTTACCTGATAAATATCACGAAAGACTTTTGGAAAATCTCCAGATTCCATACTTATCACTTCAAACTTTGTACTTCCGCAGCTAATTTGCATAATTTGTGTTGATGAGTCAAGCTCAAAAAAGTATTGGTTTGTCCGGCAATTTATTCACTATTTCTATAAGCTTTTTTGCCCCCATTGTTGTTGCACCTGCAACTTCAACACTTGCAACCTGTGTTGTTTCAACTGACATATCCATATCTGTTGAGGTTAGTTTTATTTTATTATCTTCACACGCTTCTATTAATATATTTGATAATATTGGATTTATCCCACGCATTGATGCTATTTTTTCAACGACTTTTTAAACGGTTTAGTAAATACCCTTTTTCTATTGAAAATTTCATGTTTTTTTATATCCCTTTCAAAAATATTTTCAATTTTCTCAAATCTAATTCTTATCTTAATTTTAACATAAATAAATTTTTGTGTTTTGGATGTTATTTTTTTATTATTAATTATTATTTTATTATATATAAATAATAATAGTAGTAGTAGTGTATGTAGAAACTGTAGAAAACTTTTTTAAACCCTTTATTTACAATACTTTTCGCTTCTTTTAACATGTAGAAAACTATGTAGAAAGTATGTAGAAAAAAATTAAAAAATGTAGAAAACTTTTTTATTTTAAAAAATTTTGTGAGTTTTCTACATTTGCCTTAAAGTTTTGAACAGGTTTTATACATAGTTTTCTACATTTTTATCGGAGTTTTCTACAATTTTCCATATAATTTTCTACATGTTTATCATTGCTTTGCGTTTTTATAATTATCATAATATTCACAAAAATTGTATAAAGCGTTTAAAAGAACTCTACCTGATTCACTTTTTGCAATAAAAAAAAGCAACCAAGATTGTTGGTTGCAATGTATATCTCCTATGTAAAATTTTGTCAATATTATTTACACAAGGCGACTCTAATTTGAGTCGTAACCATTGAGTTAATGCAACTATACTAGGTTTACAATCTTTTGATTTATTCGTTTTTAAATATTGTGCAAATTCCTCAATGAGCATAATTATATTATATATAAATAAAAAATAAATTACAAGTTATTCAGTTTTTGAATTAAAATTTAAAGATGTATTTTACTAAATTTTATGCTGTAGATATTATGCAAAAATTTTAATAAAACCTCTATTAATATTATCTGCAGAATATAACTAAAACTATAATAAAAAAGAGCCTTTCGGCTCTTGATTTTAAATGGTGGGCTTGGAGGGATTCGAACCCTCGACCAATTGATTAAGAGTCAACTGCGCTACCAGCTGCGCTACAAGCCCTTTTTATATATTTTTTACGTTTATTTTAGCATAATATAAAAAAAAGAACAACTAATTAATAATAAAAATAATGTTTTAGAAACTTTTTTAATGTTTAAAAAAATAAATAAATATGTTAAAATATAAATATAAATTGTACATTTAAAATTGAATATGGGGACGCTTTTGGATTTGACAGGGCGATTGTTGCATTTAAATTGCGAGTCGAAGCGCTGTTCTTCGTAAAAACGAGCAAATTAAAATAAACGCTACAGATAATGTTGTAGTTGCTGATTTTTCACGTGCTCGCGCACGTAAAGCTGCTTAATCAAAATAGCAGTTCAGCCACCTCAATTTGTCCAGCTTGCCGATAGTTGGGGTAAATTATGCAAGTTGCGGTTGTTTGTTTAAAGGGCATTCAGCTTAAGTTTTTTCCTTTAAGCTTGTAAACAGCTTATAATTTACTTTAAGTTATCCTAAGTTTGAAAGTTTGACATTATAACTTGAACTCTAAACTTTACACACTCGTAGAGGTTTAAGTGTTACCGTTTTGGACGTGGGTTCGACTCCCACCGTCTCCAGTTTATGACTTAAAATCAAAGTTAATAAAAGCCTGTAAAATTAATACTTTACAGGCTTTATTATTGTATAAATGAATAACAAAACTTGTATTATTTGTCAAAATCCTTGCCATTATTCTGTTTTATGAGTTTGACTCCCTTTAAGACATTCTCCATAATATTTTATCTACAATAGGTTTCGAAAGCCCAACGAGCAAGAGTATTGTAGAATTTCGATTATCTTTCCTCAATTTCTTCGGGTGATGCTTGTTCAGTTGGCATTTTGATAATGAGTCCGATTTTCTTTGTCATAATTGATTCCTTTCTTGTTAAAATACACAAATACAACTTTTATGCTATAATCCTTTAAAAAGGTAAAAGTATGAAAAAAGAATTAATTGTTAAATTGAGAAAAACATTTGAAGAAGCTGCATTTGATTATCAAGGTGTGGAATGTTGGTCAGCAAGGGAATTACAAAGTTTATTAAACTATAAGGAATGGCGAAATTTTGAAAATGTAATCAATAAAGCTAAAGATTCCTGTAAAACCGCCAAACAAGATATAAACGACCATTTTGTTGACGTCAACAAAATGGTTCAAATAGGCTCAGGAGCTGAAAAAGGTATCTCAGACATATTGCTTACAAGATATGCTTGTTATTTAATTGCCCAAAATGGTGACCCAAAAAAGAAGAAATTGCATTTGCACAAAGTTATTTTGCAATACAAACAAGAAAACAAGAAATTCTTGAAGAACGTATTTTATTAGCCGAAAGATTAGAGGCAAGAGAAAAACTTACTGCAACCGAAACAGAATTATCCGAATTAATATATGAAAAAGGTGTTGATAATAATGGTTTTGGAAGAATCAGAAGTAAAGGTGATTGTGCTTTATTTGGTGGAAAAAATACTTCAGAAATGAAAAGAAAATTAGGCATACCTGATAATAGACCATTGGCAGATTTTTTACCTACAATTACAATTAAAGCAAAAGATTTAGCTACTGAAATAACTAATTTTAATGTAAAGAAAAATGATTTATATGGTGAAAATTCTATCACAAATGAACATATTAAAAACAATAAAGAAGTAAGAGAATTATTAGGTAAAAGCGGAATAAAACCAGAAGAATTACCACCGGAAGAAGATATCAAAAAACTTGCAAGAAGAGTTAAAGCTAATGAAAAAGAAATTGCTAAAACAAATTCTTTCGGCAAAATATCTAAAAAAGACTAGATGGTTTATGTATATTTTCTATATTCACAAATGCGTGAAATAAAGACAAAATCAGATAATGAATAAATAAATTGTTGAAGTAAAAATTTCTATTTTTGTGACACCGTCTCCACCATTCTTTATACTGTTTCTTCTTTTGTTGTTGTTTTTGTTGTTTTTATTATTTTATTGCCGTCTTTATCTTTTGTAGCTATTAATATACCATCAAAATTGTCTTCGTCTAAATCTTTGGCAGATTTATTTTCTTCATTATCTGTTTTATCGTTATTATCTTCACTTATTTCATCAATTTCATCAATTTCATCTTCGATAACTTCTTCTTTTTGTGCTTCTGTATTTTCCTTTTTCTTCTTTTTCTATTTCTTCAAAAGATTTAGTGCGAGTAATGCCAATATTAAACATAAAAGCAAGTTCATTTTCTTCACCTGAAAAACTTATATCATAAGTTTCTTCTTTTACGTCCATATATTTTGACAAAACTTTTATCAAGTCGCATTTAAGTTTTTCTGCAGATATTGAGTCAAGTTTCATTCTATCTTGCGTTAAAACAAGTTTTAATCTGTTATACGCTACATCTTTTGCATTTTCTTCTTCGTTTTCATTTTGGAAGAAATTTACCATTCTATTATAAATATCTGTTAATATATCTTTCATTTTTT
The DNA here is from genome assembly GCA_022009935.1 of Candidatus Melainabacteria bacterium. GTDB lineage: Bacteria > Cyanobacteriota > Vampirovibrionia > Gastranaerophilales > Gastranaerophilaceae > UMGS1477. Next base: position 1,261,815 of record CP091731.1, read on the forward strand.
TTACATAACGGGCTTGTGCCCCTCATCCTTTCTATCAATTATTTATTACTTGAAACAAAAAAGTGTTTTAATTTGCTTAAAAAACCTTTTTCTTCCAAATCTAAAAATGGCACATCTTCACCTAAAATTCTTCTTGCCACATTGTTATAAGCAATGCCTGCTTTGGCTTTGGCTTCGTTGACAATAGGCTCACCCTTGTTTGTTGAAGTAATAATGCCTGTATCTTCGGGAATTATACCGATAATTCCGCAAGATAATATTTCAGAAACATCTTCAACGCTCATCATTTCTTTTGTTTTTATCATATTTGGGCGAACTCTGTTAATAAGAAGTTTATAAGATTTTATTTCTTCTTTTGCTTCCAAAAGTCCAATAATGCGGTCAGCATCACGCACCGCACTCATTTCAGGAGTAGTGACTACAATCGCTTCGCTTGCACCTGCCACTGCATTTTGAAACCCTTGTTCAATACCTGCAGGGCAATCTACCAACACAAAATCAAACTCTTCTTGAAGTTTTTCGCATATTTCTTTTAACTGGTCTTCACTAACTGAAGTTTTATCACGTGTTTGAGCTGCAGCCAATAAACACAAATTAGGACATTTTTTATCCTTCACAAGTGCTTGTTTTAATTTACATCTTTCTTCCACTACATCTACAAGTGTATAAACTATGCGGTTTTCAAGCCCCAAAAGTAAGTCCAAATTACGCAAACCGATATCTGTATCAATAAGTGCAACCTTTGCTCCTGTTTTTGCAAGAGCTGTTCCTATATTAGCACTGCTTGTTGTCTTTCCAACACCGCCTTTTCCTGATGTTATTACTATTACTCGTCCTGACATTTATTATTATTCCTTCTTTTTTATTTGTATTTGTTCCCTATTTGTTTTGTGTTAAACCGGAGTTATTATTTTATCCTAAAATTTTTTGTTTCACCATAAAAGTATATGCAAGAGTGCAAAGGCACCATTTTAACTCTTTAGAGTTGTTAATTTATTGATTTTAACTTCAATTTTTTCATTTTTTACCTTCTTTTAGTTATTGTCAACTAAGGAGAAAAATCTAACTCATCTCGACAACTCGAATTTCATCGTCAATAATCATCGCTTCTTCAACACATACTATATTGCGTTTTTCTTTTAGGTCTATATTTACACCATCCGGTTTTCTTGTGTATAAATTAGCTATACGAATTTGTATGGGATTTAGATTTAAAGCTCGAATGCGTGCTTTTTTATTGCCATTTTTACCGGCATGACAAACACCCAAAAGTTTTCCCCAAACAGTAATGTCACCACTTGCTTGCACTTCGCTTCCTGCGTGGCAATCACCCAAAACAAACACATTGCCGTCAAAACTTAAAGATTGTCCGGACCTTAAGGTTTGTTTGACATACTTTGTTTGCATGTTTAATATTTCCATGTCATCTTTTGTTACGATTTGACGACCAAATGGTTGTTCATTGTCTGAAGTGTCGTTTAATATTTCTTCAAGTTTTTTTATTGCTGAAGCTTCCAATGCTTCTTCATTATACTCATCAGGTATTGGTGATTGCGATAATTCTTCTGACTTACTCTTATCAACTATAATACCTATATTATCAATAGCTTCTTTTGTCTTTATGGATAATGTGTTTATTTTGTTTAATATACAATCATTAGTTTCGATAATTAATTTTATACTTTCAAGTTGATTTACATTTAAATCAATATTTGACAAAATCAAATTAATTCTCTTAAACTTATTTTCATTTAGTTCAAGTTTTGAACAAATATGAGCAATTATTGAATTAGCGGAATTGACGTCACTTAAGTCGATATCAAGTTCGTCATTGCTGATATTTAATTCTAAATTGTTAGAAGTATTTATTTCATTATTTAACATATCCCGCATATTCCCCAAAAATTTATCAAAGTTACTTATTTTAGAATATATTAAAAAGTTCATTTTACAATAATAGATTAAATAATATTAAGCTTTTTTTATTTTTAAAATTTTATCATCAACTTCAAGTTCGGCTTTGTCTGTTTCGGGATTAATATCAATTAACTCCAAAATAGTTTGTGACATAAATAAAGAATAACCGCCACCTCTTCTTGTAAATTTTTTTATTAAAGCATTTTTTATATTTTTCACTATCATCTATGGATTGTATACGGGTTACGTGTAAAACTTTGTTTTTTATTTCAAATAAAACTTTTGTGTCAACAGGGTTTATATTTAAAAGTTTTAATATAGGTTTTGGAATATGAATTTCCCAACCGTTGCCGTTTGATGTTAATGACTTTTTCATAAGGTATACCAATTCTAATAAATCTATTCAGTTATATATTAAATTGACTAGTTGATAATAAATATAGGATATTATATGCACATTAATGGTATTATTTTTGTTGACAAAATATTGTTTATTATTATAAAATATAATTATAGTTAATTATTCCGTTAATTAGAGGGGATTTTAATTATTTCATACTTTGTTTATTTTAAGTATGTATTTATCAGTACTTAAAATAAACATTTTTTTTAATTGATATCGACGTTTTGTTGTCTTTTGCAATATTTATGATAAAATTAATTCATATGAATTTTTATTTGGAACAAATACAAAGATTTGATGAGTCAATAAAATCAGCAAATGATATAGCTATATTTACCCATATATCACCTGATGGTGATGCATTGGGTTCCTCTCTTGCTATTTTCAAAGTTATACAAGAACATTATAAAAAAAAATGTAACTATATTTATTTCAGATAAAATTCCAAAAGTTTATGAATTTTTACCCTGTTTAGACTGTTATAAACGTACGGATGACCCACACTATGAAAACAAGATTTTTGATTTGGCAATAGCGACTGATGTTGCAACTTGTGAACGTATGGGTAAAGGGGTTTGTTTTATACAAAAAAAGTAAAGTCAAAATAAATATCGACCATCATAAATCAAACAATAATTATGGGGATATAAATATAGTAAATCCTCATTCATCATCGGCTTCAGAGGTTGTTTTAGATATTCTAAATGACTTAAAAATAGAATTAACAAAAGAAATTGCGACTTTTATTTATGTTGGAATATTGACTGATACAGGTGGTTTTCGCTATGATAACACATCGCAAAAAGTTCTTGAAAAAGCTGCAAAACTTTTAAATTATGGCGTAAGTCATAGTGAATTGTGTCAAAAATGTTTTATGACAAAAGAAAAGAAAGCACTTTTGTTGACAGCCAATGCTATTTTAAATGCAAAGTTTTTGTTGTCTGACAAAATAGCTTATACTCCAATAACCTTGAATGATATGAAAAAGTATAATGCTAAAAATGAACACACAGACAGAATTGTTGAAACATTAAGACAGATTGAAACTTGTGAGGTTGCATTGTTATTTAAAGAAAATTTAAACCAAACAACTAAAGTTTCTTTGCGAAGTAAAACGTTTGATGTTTCAAATTTTGCTGCTAAATTTGGTGGTGGTGGGCATAAATTTGCTGCCGGACTTACTATACAAAAACCTCTTAATATAGCTATGGATTTGGTTTTGGGCGAACTTAGTAAAGCAATGAAAAATGATTAAGAAATACTCAAAAAATATTATAACTCGTATTATTGATGACGATTTTCCGGGAATGGCTGCTGAAATGGCTTTTATGTTTGTTTTGGGGATTTTTCCTTTTCTTCTTGTTTTGATGTCATTTTTTGGTTGGATGGGAAAAAAAAGCATTTATCAACAAGATTTTCATTTTCTTGGATATTATTGCTCCACCTCAAATTTCAAACCTTATTAATTCCGTTATGAATGAAATTATGATTTTTTCTCAAGGAAAGCTTGTTGCTATTTTTGGCTTTTGTATCACTTTGTTTCTGGCTTCAAATGCTATTTTTGTGATAATAAAAGGTCTAAACCGTGCCTATGGCATTATTGAAACAAGAAACCTGCTTGTCACAAGACTTTTATCTGTTTTAATTGTTTTTGCAAACGGGCTTGTTTTGTTTTTAAGTATTAATTTAATAATTTTTGGTAAGATAATCCTTGAAATGATTTTAAGTTTTATCCATTTGCCTTTAAACGTAGTCAACATGATACTTATTTTTAGATGGCCTGTTTCGTTTTTGGCTTTGTTTGTTGTTGCGTATATGAATTACTATTTTTACCTGATATAAAAGAAATGACAAAAGCGCGTCAGGTAAGTTCTTTGTTTGGAACGTTATTCTTTTGCACTTTTTGGTTGCTTGGTTCTTGGCTTTTTTCTTTGTATGTTGGCAATTTGAATACATATAACTGGGTTTATGGTACAATCGGTGCTTTTGCTATGCTTATGGTTTGGTTATATTATACTTCGCTTCTTATTTTAATTGGAGGTGAAATAAATTCACAAATTTTAGATAAACTTACCGAACGAAATGAGTGAGAAAGGTTTTTTATGGGACAAATATTAACTAAAAATGTTTTAATTGAGGTAATTAACGATTTAAAAGAAAATAATGTTAAAATAGCTGCTACAAATGGTTGTTTTGACATTTTGCATGTTGGACATGTTAAATATTTGAAAGAGGCTAAAAAATGTGGCGATGTTTTGGTTGTTGGTTTGAATTCAGATGTATCGGTTAAGATGTTAAAAGGCGAAACAAGACCTATAAATCCTCAAAGCGATAGAGCTCAAGTTTTGGCGGCTTTAAATTGCGTTGATTATGTAGTAATCTTTGACGAAATTTCACCGATTGAACTTCTAAAAAGTATTAAACCTGATGTTTATGTTAAAGGTGCCGATTATACTCTTGAAACTTTGCCGGAAGCCAAACCGCTTTTGACTTTGGGAATTGATATTAAATTTGTTGATTTGGTTTTGGGTAAATCAACTTCAAATATTATTAAAAAATCACAAAATAATTAATTTACTGCGTAAATTTATATTTTTAACGATTGTTCTTTAGGGAACTTATTTTGTTGTGCAATATTGTATTATTTTAATATGCAAACAATAAGTCAAAATGATGTAAAAAAGGTCTTAAAAATTTTTGGTGAAATAATTCGTGAAGAGAGGCTTTTTGCAAAAAAAGTCTCTTCAAACACTTGCCTATGAATATGATCTATATAAATCTTTTTTAAGCAGGATAGAAAATGGTAAAAGAGAGCCTAAACTAATTTCTATTTTGACGGTTTGTGAGGCTTTGTGCATTGAACCCGAGTACGTATTTAAAAAGCTAAAGGAAAAATTGCCCAATGGCTTTTCTTTTATTGATTTATAATTTATATCCTAATCTGAAAAATACAACAGATACTTACACTGATATATAAATATATCAGTTTTTTTTTCTTTATATTTTAATATTTTATGGTAAAATTTAAAGTATGAATAGTCAAAAAATAAAAAATTTAATAGGTTTAAATGTAATAAAAAAGTTAGTAGCAATACTATTTAAGATATCTTCACACACAATTGACTTTAGACCTGTGAATGCACCACATTTAGACAATTATATTATTGCTCTGTGGCATGCACATCAGTGTTGCCTATATGCAGTTCCAAATCGTGAGAAGGTTAATGTAATGATATCAAACTCGCGAGATGGTGATATAATAGCCCACGCGACCCAAACAATGGGGCTTAAAGTAATACGTGGTTCAAAAAGTCAAAAAGCTATCCAAGCTACCATGGGGATGATAGAGTGTCTTCAAAATGGTGAAATAGGGGCTATTACGGTTGATGGCCAAGAGGCCAAAAGGCATTGTGCATAAGGGGATAATTTCAATAGCCAAAACAACAAACGTTCCTATTGTCCCTTGTTGCTTATTATTCTCCGCAAAAAAACTTTCTTAAATTCAATACTTGGGATGAGTTCAGATTCCCTTTGGGATTTTGCAAACCTGTTGTAAAATTTGGTGAACCTATTTATGTTGATAAAGATATTACAAATGAAGGCATAAAAGAACTTCAAAATGTCATTGCACAAGCTATTCAAAATTTATACGACGACATTAAAGCAAATTATGATGAATATTCAAAAATGTAAGTAATTAATACTTATGTTTTTTTAAAACATATTTATAAAACCACTTACTATATTTTGTTAAATACATGTTATTATTAACTTTTTAAGGTTAAATATTGATTAGTTGTTATCAAATTTAGCAAATTCTTTTGAATTTTCAAGCCAGACTTCACGTTCTATTTTTAAAGCATGGTTCCAAAATTTTTCAAGAGCATACAACTCACGTTCTTCATTATGGAGAATATGGACAATGACATCACCATAATCAAGAAGATTCCATCTGTTTTTTTTGTCGGATTCATCTTTTGAAACGTTAACATTCAAATTTTTTTTGATATTTTCACGAACATAGTTTGTTAATGCTCGCACTTGATTTTGATTATCTGCTGATGCTATTACGAAATAATCGCCCAAAACCGAAATATTTGAAATATCTAAAATTACAATATCTTTGGCTAAGTTATCATCCAAAACACGAGCAACTACCGAAGCAAGTTTTAATGATGTTATGTTTCTTTCCACTTAATTTTCTCCTCAAAATAAAATATATAAACTATTTTACATTAAAAATCAATTTTATTAAAGTTATTGGGGATTTTTGTATTGTAAAATACGCATTTTCTTTCATTATATATGTTGATACTAGTTTTTATAGTCAAATTTCTTCTTATTATTATAGTTTTTTTTTTGCAATTATGAAAAAAAATTGTATTTATTTCCTGATTGTTAACATTTTCTCCGTAAACACACAGTAAACCTGCATTTTGTGCTATTTTTACTGCTTTTCTAATTATGCCAATTGATTTTTTTTATTTTTCCTTTTTTATATGTAAAAAAGGAATTAAAGGCACATCTTGACTAATATTTTTAACAATCCGTTCATCTTTTTATATTTCATGTTATTATATTATAATTTAACTTATAAAAAAAATAAAAAAGGAATTATTTTTTATGACAACATTTGAATTTTCTTTCACAATTTCATCAAAAGGATTTGGGGAAGTTATTGATATAACTGACAAAATTGAGTCGTATCTTTTAAGCCGAACTTCTAATAATGGTATAATATATATTTATAACAACTCAAATGATGTTGCAATAAAAAACATTGAAATAAAAAAATTTAAACAAAAAATGACAGATGAAAACTTTCAAAAACTTCTTCTGTCCGGTAATAACAACATGCTTATTTTACCTATAATTGACAAAAAATTGTACATAGATGAAATGGCAAGAATTTTATTTGTTGATTTTGAAAAAAGTGCTAATATAAGAAAAATTATTGTTATGTGTGTGTCATAATATTTCAAATTTTTATACTAATATTATAATGCCATATTGACAACATTTTTTATTTTTACTATCCTATATTCGTAGAAGTATAGGAAAAATAAAAAATGAATAGAACATTAACACCTTTAAAATCAAATACAACACCTAAAATTTATGCAAAAATGAATGCAGTTACACAACCTTATTTACCGTGGAATTTAAGCTATGCAATGCCACAAGATTCTTTTACCAGAACAAATCAAACTCCAACTCAAAAACTAGAAGAGGAATATTATCAAAATTCGGAGATAATTAATGAAACTTCCTCCTTCAAGTTTAGTAAAAAGTTTAGATGAACTTGAAACAGCTAGAATATTAAAACTTAGTAACACTAAAATAACATCTTTGCCTAATTTAAAAAATGTTAGAGAATTATGGGCACCAAGAACATTGAAATATTTAAATAATCTTCAAACGGCTAAAATTATAAATATTTATAACACCAAAATTACATCCTTGCCTAGTCTAACTGAAGTTAAAAGAGAGTTTTTTGGCCAAGAACTTTAAAACAAATGGATAAGCTTGAAACTGCCGGTTTTTTTACATATTAATCAAACTCAAATTGAATCTTTACCTAGCTTGAGGGAAGTTAACGGGCTGTGGGCACCATGGACATTAGGTGAGGATATTTTAAAAGTAGGTTGTCCTAAGTTGACTAACGTTAAGTCAATATTAATTTTAAATAAGTCTAGTTTAGCATGTAAAGATTTTCCAAGTTTAATTCAAATTGGTGATGATGATAAATTATTTCAATTTCAAGGAAATCAATATATAAAAACAATGGGTAATTTATTGAAAATAATAAATAAAAATCGCCAAGAAAAAGATTTGCTCCCATTAGAAGCTCAGCATATAAAAAAGAGATCAATATATAATTATTTATCCTGAAGAAAATCCAAAATATAATAAAAGAACAGATATGTTATCAGAAAGACCAAATATTTCAAATATACAAAAATCGAACTATTATCCTCAAATGAATTCAAGATTAAACGATTATAGTTTTGATAAACAAAACCCAACATATAATGAAAAGAACAGATATGTTATCAGAAAGACCAAATATTTCAAATATACAAAAATCGAACTATTATCCTCAAATGAATTCAAGATTAAACGATTATAGTTTTGATAAACAAAACCCAACATATAATGAAAGAACAGATATGTTATCAGAAAGACCAAATATTTCAAATATACAAAAATCAAACTATTATCCTCAAATGAATTCAATATTAAACGATTATAGTTTTGATAAACAAAACCCAACATATAATAAAAGAACAGATATGTTGTCAAACAGACCAAATCTTTTAAATATGCAAGAACTAGATTATAATTTAGAAATAAATCCAAGATTAAACGATTATAGTTTTGATACAATAAACCCAACATATAATAAAAGAACAGATATGTTGTCAGAAAGACCAAATCTTTTAAATATGCAAGAACTAGATTATAATTTAGAAATAAATAATCCTTTTAGTAGAACGTTTGAATATAACAATCAAAATAAAAAAAATATTAATTATTTTGGATAAAATAATTAATATCATAACTTTTAAAAAGTAAAATTAAATTTATTTTATGCCCCTATTGATTATAGTTATAAGTAAAGATAGATGTTGCTTGAAATAAAAGCAAAAATAAAGTATAATCACTATATTCAGGAAAATGGGGGTATAAAATAAAAAAAGTGTCAAGTGAACGTTTTTCAATAAAAAATATACTATTGGTTTTGCTGGTTATAATAATAGCGTATTTAATGTATAAAATAGTTGATATAATGTTAATACTATTTGCATCGTATGTTCTTGCTTGTTCTTTTTAATCCGATAGTTGATAAACTTGAGAAGAAAATGCCAAGAAACGTTGCAACAGGGCTTGTTTTGACAATAGCAGTAATAATAATGCTACTCATTTTAACACCTGCATTGATTATAGCAATAAAAGAAATGTATGGATTTTTGATGGATTTGCCTGACACATTAAAACAGGTGAGCCACTTTGTTGAAACCTCAAAAATTGGTGCAATAAGTTTAAAATCGTTCATTGATGTTGATGCTTTAATAAACAATGTTTCTGCAACAAGTAAAAAATATGCTTGGTGGTTTTAAGGATTTTACAGCAGCACTTTCTCAATGGATTACGGTTATAATTGCCGTTGCTTTAACTACATATTATTGGGTTAGTGAAAAAAGTTTATGTAAAAAAACGGTTTTTGATGTTTTTTCCAAATGAAAATAAAGGTAAAGCAGATAAAATAACTCACAATTTGTCAACACAAATTGGTGGATATATAATAGCACAACTTTCTGTCATGTTTGCGGCAGGATTGTTTACATCTATTGGTTTGTTGCTTATTGGAGTAAAAAGCTGGTTTGTGCTTGGGCTTATGACTGCAATATTTGATATAATCCCTATAATAGGTCCTATAATAGCAGGTGTCATAGCTTTGCTTATGAATTTTCAAAGCGGACCAATAACTGCAGTTTTGATAGTTGTTGTGTTTTTTGCTGCACAATGGTTGCAAAACGCTTGGGCCAGACCAATTGTCTACAGCAAATTCTTGGATATAAATCCCGTAATCATCGTTATGGCATTATTAATTGCTGCAAAGTTTTTAGGCTTTTGGGGCGTGATATTGGCTCCTGCCATGGCGGCTGTCGTTTGCACCTTGATTGATGAATTATACATTAAACCTATTAATGAGCGAGTATAAGACACATTTTGTGAAGTGGAGAAAATATGGATTGTGATAATTTAACAACATCACCAAATAATAAAGAAAAAAAGAAATATTTCTATATAATAAAAAAATAAAAAACAACACAAATTATAATATTTGGCTTGCGTTTCCTCAAATATACAGTTTTGGAATGTCATCGCTTGGGTTTGTGTCAATTTTTCAATCCATTGATGAAACGTTTGATGATGTTTATATAGAACGAGTTTTTACAGACAGTAAAACAAATCTAAAAAATATTAATGAAATAGACTTAATTGCTTTTTCGGTGTCATTTGAGCTTGATTTTCTGTGTATTTTTAAAATAATGGAAAAATATAAACTTCCGTTTAAAGCCTCTGAGCGGGATGAAAACTCTCCACTTATTTTTGCAGGCGGCTTTGTTGTAAGTGCCAATCCTTGTGCTTTTGAAAAGTTTTTTTGACTTTATGCTTATTGGCGATGGGGAAGATATGAACGTCAAAATTGTTGAGTTTTTAAAAGAAAACAAAGATTTAACTAAAAAGAAGCTTTGCAAAACTTTCAACATTTGAAGGTGTTTATGTGCCAAATGTGTCAGAAAAAGTTAATAAAGTGACTTCAAAACTTGATAAGTGCGTTTATAGCGGCATACTAAGTGAAGGTAGTTTTTTTGCCAATACTTTTATTATCGAGTTAATTCGTGGTTGTGGCAATCGTTGCGGATTTTGCCTTGCTTCTTATTTAAATTTGCCTGTACGTTATATAGATTATAATCAGATTGTTGAAACTATTGATTTAGGCTTAAAATATACAAATAAAATAGCATTTTTTGGGAGCTTTGATTGCAGCACATCCAAAATTTAATGAAATATGTGATTATATTTATCAAAAATCAAACGAAATTGAGAATTTGGAATTGTCTGTTTCGTCGTTAAAGCTTGACAGTTTGAACCCTAAAATAGTCCAAACACTTGTCAAACTTGGTCAAAAAACACGTTACAGTCGCTATTGAAGCAGGGTCAAACAGGTTAAGAAGAGTTATTAACAAAAATTTAAATGAAGATGAAATATTAAATGGTGTTAAAATAGCAATTGAAAATGGCTTAAAAGGCATGAAATTCTATACTATGATTGGACTGCCGACTGAAACTTGGGATGATATTTATGAACTTGTTAATCTTGCAAAGAAAATAAAAATCTTGACAAAACTTTTGATGTCACCTTTAGTTTTTTCAACTTTTGTGCCAAAAGCCCACACACCTTTTGAGTTTTGCCAAAGGGAAGAAACCAAATCGTTGGAGAAAAAATACGAATATATAAAGCGAGAATTTCATAAACTCGGGGTGAAAGCAAGGTGTTCAAGTGTTAAATGGGATGATGTGCAAACGCTTATTTCAAAAGCCGACAACTCTTTTGATGACTATTTTATACAAGTTTATAAAAAAGGTGGAAATTTAGGTGCTTTTAAATCCTGTTTTAAAGAGTGTCTTGAAGAAAAAACAGGCAAATCCTTTAATGACTTTATTACTTCTAATCCAAATTATGATGATGTTTTGCCGTGGGATTTTGTTAAAATAAATCATCCGGTTAAGGATGAAAAAAATGTTTTTGGTTAAGGAATGTAAACGACTTTTATCTATCAATTGAAGTGGTATAATTTTTTTATATAATCAGAAATAACAAATATTTAAAAAAGAAGAGGTTAAGTTATGTACAATCCAAAATCAACAAAAGCCAGTGAGTTTATAGACCATCAAGAAATACTTGAAACATTAAAATATGCAGAAGAAAACAAAAATAATATAGAGCTTATCGACAAAATTCTTGAAAAAGCAAGGCAAAAAAAAGGTTTATCACATAGAGAAGCGTTATTGTTGTTGGATTGTGAAGATGAAAAGAAAAATGAAGAAATATTTGAGTTGGCAAGACAAATAAAAAAGGATTTTTACGGAAATAGAATAGTTCTTTTTGCACCTTTATATCTTTCAAACTATTGTGTAAACGGTTGTGTTTATTGTCCTTATCACTTGAAAAATAAACATATACCAAGAAAGAAATTGACCCAAGAGGAAATCCGAAACGAAGTTATGGCACTGCAGGATATGGGGCACAAACGAATAGCCATTGAAGCAGGTGAAGACCCACAAAATAACCCGATTGAATACATTCTTGACTCGATAAAAACAATATATTCAGTTAAAAATAAACATGGAGAAATTCGACGTGTGAATGTCAATATAGCGGCAACAAGCGTTGAAAATTATAAAAAACTCCACGAAGCAGGTATTGGCACATATATTTTATTCCAAGAAACATATCATAAAGAAAGCTATGAAAAATTACACCCAACGGGTTCCAAAGCACAACTATGCATACCACACAGAAGCAATGGATAGGGCAATGCAAGCCGGAATTGACGATGTGAGCTTGGGTGTTTTGTTTGGGCTTGAGTTATATCGTTATGAGTTTGCAGGGTTGCTTATGCATGCTGAACACCTTGAAGCAACTTATGGCGTTGGACCTCATGCTATTTCTGTTCCGCGGATTAAAAAAGCTGATGATATAGACCCCAATGTTTTTGATAATGGGATAAATGATGACACGTTTGCTAAAATCGTTGCTTGCATTCGCATTGCCACACCTTATGTTGGCTTAATCATTTCAACACGTGAAAGCGAACAATGTCGAAAAAGGCTTCTTGAACTTGGAGTTTCACAAATATCAGGCGGTTCAAAAACCTCTGTTGGCGGATATTTTAACCCAATGCCCGAAGATGAAGACTCCGCTCAATTTGATGTAAGCGATAGACGTCCTTTAGATGACGTTATCAAATGGCTTATGGAACTTGGTTATTTGCCAAGTTTCTGTACGGCTTGTTACCGTTCCGGAAGAACAGGCGAAAAATTTATGGAAGTTTGCAAAAGTCAGCATATTCACAACTTCTGCCACCCTAATGCCATTTTAACCTTGAAAGAATATTTGGAAGACTATGCTAGTGATGAAACTAAAAAAACTCGGCTTGAAACTTATACAAAAGGAACTTCAATCTTTTAATGAAAGCCAAAAAGTTAAGGATACTGTGGTTGAAGATTTGGTTAAAATCGAAGCCGGACAACGAGACTTTAAGTTTTAGTTTAATTTAATTTCATTATTCCAAAATTCAAAACACTTGCAAAAACAAACCCACAATAAATATGGAATAAGCAATAAAGCTGCTCGTTTTGATACTTTATAAAAAGATATAATATTTAACACTATAAATATTAAAAGCAACATTATTACAAAAAACTCAATAAAATATTGTGTCTTATAAAAAAAACATAATACCACAAAAAATTCAATAAAATTTGAAACGAGAAGAAAATATATCCTGACAATTTGCCTTGCTTTTTGTAAGTATAAAAAATATAAGCGACAAAAATATGAGAAAATATAAAACACTCCAAACAGGTGCAAATATCCCACCATTTGGAGTGAAACTTGGTTTTACAAGATTTTGATACCAAATTCTATCCATATAAAAATTATTTATTAAGATATAATAAACTACAATAGGCAAGTGGTTATATTTTTTGATAATATAAAAAATATTAAACGGTTGAAGTCAAAGTATGTATTGAACTAGGACAAACAGTTGTAATTAGATTAAAGATAAGTTATAATAAAAAGGTAGGGCGTTAAATTCGGTTGAGAGCCGATTTAACATTTAGTTTCTACAATTGTTAATTTTTTAGAGTTTTGATTATCAGTAATATGATAATCAACTCTATACTATTTTTCTTTGTTAAAAATATTAACAAGATAAAAAATAATAAATCATTAATCATACACCATCCCTCCTTTCTTCATTTTTTATTTAACAAATAAGATGTAAGAAGAGGAGTTTTTGTGTTTGTAGAAACTAAACCCTACCTTATAAATCTATTATTAAATTTTGAATGTGCTATAAAATAATTATATCGAAAATATGTACAAATGTAAAACAAAATGTGATATAATGATGTGGTGAACAAGCACAATTAAAAATTTTCTTTTATATCTTAGGCTTTCAAAATTCGGAGAAAGTGGGATTTGAACCCACGGTGGAGTTTGAGCCCCACAACGACTTTCGAGGTCGTCACCTTAAACCACTCGGACATTTCTCCTTATTATTTAATATTATATCTTAAAAATGCTTATTAAGATAACTAAATAATATTTTCCATTGCTATTTGGATTTTATCTTTTAAACTTTTTTCAAAAAAATTTTTATATTTAAATTTTTTTGTTTGTTTAAATAACTCCTCTTGTATGTATTTTTCAATATCAAAATCATCATAGACCGTTAAAAGCACTATATCCGGTTTTAAATTTGCAATTTCAAGTGGAGAAATTTTTTAAACCCAACATCTGTATCAACATTCGGATTTGAAAATTTTTTATCTGCTATCGCTATTATATTCAACTCTGATAAGTCATAATGCTTTTGTATTGCTTGAAAATATAAACTTGCGCCATATAAAATTATTTTTTTATTCTTGTATTTCTTCTTCAGTTTTATAAATTGCTTTTCATATTTTTCTATATGATAATTAATTTGTGTATTTAGCATTGTTCCTCTTTTATGTATTTTTCATATTTACTTACAATAAAATCAGTGTTATTGTTAATATAAAATTCACTTTTTTAATAAAGGTAAATTTTTATTAAAGTATTTATTAAATATTAATCGGTATAAATTGACTAAAGATGTTTCATCTTGATTATATTCCAACTTTTGTTTATCCGGTGTATAAATAGCAAGTAAGATGTTATGGGCAAATTCTTTTGTTCGCACAAACCCATGATCGCTATGAAGTATTATAATTGAATTTTTTTCATCTTTTTCATAATTTGTTTTAAATTATTTATTGTTAATTTATTTATATATTTTTGATAAGGTAAATAATATGCAGGATTGGTAAAGTTATTTTCACTATTCAAGTTACCTTTTTCATTACAATAGTATGGGGGATGTGGAGCAAGCAAATGTATATAGTGAAAGTTTTTCTTATTTATGTTTAATGGTAATTTTGAATAATGTTCTAAAGTATTTTTTATCTGACTGGTAAAATTATTACTATACTTTATAAAACAATAGAATAATAATTCAAAAAACTGATTTCCGGTAGTAAAATTTGAAGTATTTTTAAATAAAAAATTAAAATATTTACTTTTTATAACAGTTTTAACATCATAACCATTTTGCATAAAAAATTCAAAAACACGATTGTTTTTATAAAAAGGTAATATCATTTCAGGTAAAATAATATTCGTTTTTTCTTTTATTAAATTGTGAACATAATCATAATTTAAAAATGAACTTACAGATAAATTTGTTGTCATATAATTACTATAAAAGTTTTCATAAATATTAAATCCCAAATTTATTAAATTTTCTTTAAATTCTAAATCACATAAATCTTTACGACTAAAACCACTGTGTGCATCTAGAATAATATGATAAATGTCGGGTGTATCGTCATTATTTATAATAATATTTTTTTATTTTTAATATCATCGGTTTTTAAATGAGTGTTAAATGTTTTGTGACGTTTTATTGTATCTTGAATAATGATCAAGTTTAAAAAGGCTAGGGTATAAAATCCAATTTTTGAAATGAATGACAAATCAACTTTTCGCAAGATGAAAGCTAATAATAAAGAAATAGTAACAGTTATAGAAAAAGTGAGTGCAAGATAAGTTATTTTATTTTTCATTAGGCTTCGTTGATATTTTGAATATAATGCAACAAAGATTGTATTAATATTTGTCATAACAAAAATAAAAAAGTCGTTATTAAAGCACTTAAATGTATATTTGAAGTTAGAAGGAAAATAAATGCCAGAGAAGCTGTAAAGAATAATTCCATAAAAAATAATGTTTTAAAGTAATCTTTCTCACTAATTTCAGTAAGGTTTTGTGCATAAATAGATGTAATATAAATTAAAACTAAAAGTAACGGGTAAAAAGCAATAAACGACATAATCATTTCCTTTTTAACAAATATAATATTCTATCTGATTGATATAGATGTTGTTTTTGTTCGATATTAAAATATTTAGAAAATTGTAACTCAAAATTTGTTTCACTATAATTTTCAAATATATCTTCTCTAGTTGCCAGCAATATTTTAACTTTTGAATCAGTTTTGGTACAAATTCGATGATAAGATAATGACATAAATTAGAGAAAAATTCAGCAATGTTTTCAAAAGGTAGATTGTTTGATATTGCAAGATGATGAATTAAAGCTAAAGCCATGCCAATATCACATTTAAAACGAGCATTTATGTCATCTCGTTCTTTGTTCATAAAACCGATTGCAGGTGATGGGTTGAGCAAATCCTGTATTAAGGGCAATATTCTTGGTTCTCGGTTTTCTTTCATTTGTAGATAATTTTTTTCCACTGCTTGAGCATCTATATCCAAAGCTATTGTTGAAATATTATTTTTAGACAATAATCTTGAAAAAGTGCCATCATTTGCTCCAAAATCACAACCTTTGCTGATATTTTTATTACTATCAACTATTTGATTAATATAATTTTCGACTATTTCAAACTTTTGTTTTTGGGATGTTTGTGTGTAGTTTGTATTTGTATAATATTTTCCCCATTCTGTTTTAATTTTTGGGAACTTTAAAGCACTAATAGTTGAATATAGAGAGTCAATGAGTGCTTCCAGTTGAATTTTTGATATTTTTTGATTTTTTATATTAATGTTTGAATTAGTTTCATTTTGTTTATTAAATTTATTATGCAAAACAAGATGCATAAAAATACCGCTATTGAGCTTTGCTTTAAAAGGTAAAAGCTTGCAACACAAGTCAAGAGGTATGCCATCAATGTTAGTTTTTAATAATTGATTTAAAGATATATCTTTATAAGCCATAAGAGCCAAAGGAGCTAAGAAATGTTTACAAAACTGAAAATATGCAATCCAAGGGCTGCCTTTTTCATATTCTTCAAATGAAAGAGTGTCAATAAAAATAGGCTTACCGTTTCTAAATTGAATATTATATGCATTTGCATCCTTTAAAGTCATTGAATGTTCAAGGGCAATTTTTGTATTGTAAGAGTACACAATGCAGCATCTTTTAACTGTGAAAAACACCATTCATAAGGATATGTGATATATTCCAATTTTTCAGGTTTAATGATTTTATACTTATCTTTAGTTATACTATCAGAATTAAATTCTTGACACTCAACATGAGAAACAAGTAATCCTTGATTAACCAATGTGGTATATAAATTTGAGTTTAATAATTTATCATAATGTTTTTTATATAGATGATTTACTTGTCTATAAATATCATTATTATGCATAAATACAAATCCTGATGGGTCTTTGTATGAAGTATAATGCATTATTTTATGCATATTTATCCTTTCTTATTGGTTAGAGCAAAACCAAGTGCGGTTTTTGTCTTATTCAACAACCTTAAATGTCCTTACTTTTTGTGCTTTTCCCATATTTAGGTAGTAAAAAAACAGATACCTTTGGCAAAACTATAGTAATTAATTTTTAAAATATTTATTTTTTTTATTTGGAAGAATTAATTTTTTAAAGAAATACCCAACGCTTAAAAAACCATCCGATGACAGTTTGCACAATATAACTTCCGGAGCCCGGGTTTATATATGCATAAGCTTCTTGATTAATCAAAAGACGTAAAGTATTAATAATAAAACCAAAAAATGACAAAACTTATTCATAGTTTAACTCCTCTCAAATATAGTAACATATAAAGCAAACTATAGCAATAAAATGTCCTGTTTCACCAACATGGATTAAGTTAAAAATTGAACATGCGGTAGTCCGTTATAAAAAAATTTAATATGAGTTTACTCTGGAACATAAAAATTCGGAGAGAGAGGGATTTGAACCCTCGGTGAAGTTTGACCCCCACACAGACGTTCCAGGTCTGCACCTTAAGCCACTCGGACACCTCTCCTTGTTTTTTTAAATAGCATTTGCACCACTTACAACTTCGTTTATTTCTTGAGTAATGGCACCTTGACGTGCTTTGTTATAGTCAACACTTAGTTTATATATCATGTCCTCTGCATTTTTGCAAGCTGATGACATAGCTGTCATACGAGAAGCCAATTCAGATGCTGTTGCTTCAAGCAAAGCATGGTATATCATATTTGTAATAAACATCGGAACAACTTTTTGCAAAATAACGTGTTCATTTGGCTCAAATGTCATCAAAGCATCTATTTGTGTTGCTTTGTTTGGTTTTTGTTCATCGGATTCATTGTTTTCTTTCATTTCGTCTAAGTTCATTGGCAAGATAGTCCAGTCAACAACTTTATATGACATCATATTTTGAAAACGTGTTGTTATGATTTCAATGTTGTCTATTTTGTTATCAACAAAACAACTTGTCATATCTTCAGCTATAACAATTGCCTGACCTGATGTAGGATTTTGCGGAATGTTTAGATATTTTTTTTCAATTTCACAATTTAAGCTTTCACACTTGCGACGCAACCCTTGATAACCTTTTTGTCCAACGATAAACAATTTGACTTTAATATTTTGTTTATTATATTCTTCAATACGCTTCAAAGTAAAGCGAATAACATTTGCATTATAAGCTCCGGCTAATCCTTTTGAAGAAGTGACAATAAGCATTCCTGCAGTTTTAAGCTCTCTTGGTTTCAACAACTCAGCATAATTATCCAAAGCTCGTTTCACCTTTAACCCACTCATTGAATATTTGCTTACAGAGCGTAAAGCCTGCTAAAAACAAACGCAACTTCTTTGGCAAAAGGTCTTGCGGCTTTCACTCGGTTTTCAGCTTTTTTACTTTTGCAGCTGCCACCATTTTCATTGCTTTTGTTATTTTTTGTGTGTTTTGAATACTTGTTATTCTGTCTTTTATATCTTTTAAATTTGACATATTTATTTTAACCTATATTATTTATTCGCCACAAAAACCCGACTTAAATGAACTTATGTTTTTTCTTTAATGTTTCAATATCTTCGTCATTCATTTTTTCACCGGAATTTAGTTTATCATTAAGTTGAGGCATATTGGATTCAAAATAATCAAACCAACATTTTTTAAACTCAGGGATTTTAGTATTTTTTATATCATCTAAAAACCCATTGTTAGCGGCAAAAAGGATAGATATTTGTTTTGCGACACTCAATGGTGAATACTGTGGTTGTTTCAAAACTTCAGTTAATTTTTCACCTCGAAGAAGTTGGTCTCGAGTAGCTTTATCCAAATCACTTGCAAACTGTGCAAACGCTTCAAGTTCGTGGTATTGTGCCAAATCTAAACGAAGTTGTCCTGCAACTTGTTTAATACCTTTTGTTTGTGCAGCACCACCTACACGAGAAACAGAAATCCCTGCATTTATTGCAGGACGTACACCTGAATTAAATAAATTGCTTTCCAGGAATATTTGTCCGTCAGTTATAGAAATAACATTAGTGGGGATATAAGCAGAGACGTCGCCGGCTTGAGTTTCAATAATAGGCAAAGCAGTTATACTTCCACCACCTAATTCATCATTCAGCTTACAAGCACGCTCAAGCAATCTTGAATGTAAATAAAAGACATCACCAGGGTAAGCTTCACGTCCCGGTGGGCGTTTCAACAACAAGCTCATTGCACGATATGCTTGAGCGTGCTTTGTCAAATCATCATATATTATTAAAACTGATTTTCCCTCTTCCATAAACTCTTCGCCAATTGCAACACCCGCAAATGGTGCTATATATTGCATTGGAGCCGGTGAGTTCGCAGAAGCGTTCACTATTATTGTATAATCCATAGCATCGTGTTCATTCAACGTTTTGGCTAGTTGAGCAACTGTTGAGTTCTTTTGACCGATTGCAACATAAATACATATTACATCACGACCTTTTGGTTGATGATTGTGTCAATAGCGATAGCTGTTTTGCCTGTTTGTCTATCTCCAATAATCAACTCACGTTGTCCTTTTCCAATTGGTGTTAATGCATCAATTGCAGTCAAGCCTGTTTGAAGTGGCTCTATGTACTGATTTTCTTGTTACAATCCCCGGTGCAACACGTTCAATGGCTCGAGTTTTTGTATATTCGATATTGCCTTTACCGTCAAGTGCAACCCCTGTTGGGTCAATTATCCTTCCTATCAGGCCTGTACCAACCGGTACTGATGCAATTCGTCCTGTCGTTTTTACTTTAGTGCCTTCTTTTATTTCTTTATAATCACCCAAGATTACAACACCAACATTATCTTCTTCTAGGTTTAACACAAGACCCAAAGTTTTATTTTCATCTTCAAACTCGACAAGTTCACTTTTGCATGGCATCTTTCAAACCATATATTCTTGCTATGCCATCGCCTGATTCAAGCACCTGACCTTGTGTGTTTATTTCAACTCGACTTTCATAATTCTCTATTTTTGAACGTATTATATTTGTGATTTCGCTTGGATTTATTGTTACCATTTTTTATATAATCCTTCCTTGTTATATTACATCAAGTCCAATCTTGACACTTCTTCAATCTCTAATTATACTACTAAACCATTGATTTTCTGTTTTATATAACCCTTCCTTGTTTAATTTTGCTATTGTTTGTTTACTTTTTTGGGGGTTGCAGGGAGGCTTTGCCTCCCCTGCTGTTATAAAATCCGCCGTAGGAAAGACGCCCGATTGAAATGAGGGCGGATCCCTCAGGCGGAAAAAAGAGTTTGGAATGTTTGTATCTATTTAATTTTTATTTGGTTTATATAACCCTTCCTTGTTATATTACATCAAGTCCAATCTTGATACTTCTTCAATCTCTAATTATACTACTAAACCATTGATTTTCTGTTTTATATAACCCTTCCTTGTTATATTACATCAAGTCCAATCTTGACACTTCTTCAATCTCTAATTATACTACTAAATCATTGATTTTCTGTTTTATATAACCCTTCCTTGTTATATTACATCAAGTCCAATCTTGACACTTCTTCAATCTCTAATTATACTACTAAACCATTGATTTTTTTGTTTTATATAACCCTTCCTTGTTATATTATATCAAGTCCAATCTTGACACTTCTTCAATCTCTAATTATACTACTAAACCATTGATTTTCTGTTTTATATAACCCTTCCTTGTTATATTACATCAAATTATTCTTTAATCGTTCATATCTGCTTTTTATACTACCATCAATTATTTTATCATTAGTTTTTATAATTAAACCACCAATGATTGATTTATCAACGGTATAATTTAATAGTATTGTCTTTTTAAATTTGTTTTCCAATTTATACTTTAAACGTTCTTTTGTTTCATCGTTTAAAACTATAGCTGATGTTACGCTAACTTTAAGTTTATTTTTAATCTCATCATCGAACTCGCAATACCAATGTGCTATATCTTCAAATATATCCATCCGACGTGCTTGAATTAACATTCTTAGAAAATTTAGTGTTTTTTCTGATATTTTAGATGCAAAAATTTCACTAATAATTTCTTCAACTTTTTCTTCATTAAATGTTGGATTTATAAGCACATTCTTTAAATCTGAAGATGATTTTATTGTTTCATTTATTAAGCTCAAATCATTACGTATAACATCAATATCATTTCCTGCACTTTCAATTAATGCACGTGAATATCGTTTTGCTATTGTTTCATTTTTATAACTCATGTTTTTCATCATAATGATAACCCGTCTATACTATTTATGCATTCATCAATATATTTTTGATGTAATTGTGGATTTTGACTTAGAGTTTGTTTTATATTTTCATAACTTAATGCTATTGATGCTTTTGATATTGAACTTGTTACATCGTTATATGTATTTTGTACTTCACGGTCAATATCCTTTATTAACGTTTTTTCCAAATGGTCTTTTATTTCTTCTAATTCATCTTGAGCTTTTTCTTCAATGTTCTCCAAAGTTTTTTGAGCATTTTTAACTATCATATCTGTTTCGATATGTACATTCTCCAAACTTTTTTTGCTTTTTTCATATTTTGTTAAAGCAACTTTAACATCATCGTTAGATTTGTTAATTTTTTCAACTATTTTTTTATGATTATTATCAATAATACTTTTTTACATCAAGTCTTCTTATAATTAAAGCAATAAAGCCTATCATAATTAGGAAGTTTATTACGTTTGAATGTATTATATTTGTATATGAAAAATCAAACATTTCTCATTACCTCATCAACTTTATTTTCATCAAATGATATATTGTCAATATTTTCTCCAAGGATTTTTGTTGCAATATAATTGGATAATGATTTAACATCCTCTCGCACATTTTTATATATATCATTTTTTTGGTTTTCTAAGTCATTTTTTGCATTAGTTAATTTATTAGCTATTTCATTTTTTTTATTTTTTATTTCAACATCTTTTTGGTTTTTCAATTTATCTTTGCCATTTAAAATAATATCATTAGCGTTTTGATTTGCCTTTTGTATGTTAATATTATGTTGATTAATGCATTCTTTTTCGTTTTGGTTGTGGGTATTAACTTTTGTTTTATTATCATCAAGGAGCATATTACGTTTTTCAATAATATCATTAATTGGCTTGTATAATATTTTATTCATAAGCAAAGTAAATATTATAAAGCTAATTGTTGCTATTAAAAAAGTTCCGTTAAATTCCATTTTATACCCTTTAACCTTTCATTCTATTTATGTGAAAGCAGTTAAAATTAAACTGCTTTCAAGCATAAAAGAACTTTACTATTATCCTATCATACCGCAAAGTTTCATAGCAATAAATAAGCCATAAATAGCACAAGCTTCAGATAAAGCAGCACCAAGAAGGAAGAACCCCACAGCCTTACCGGCTATTTCAGGTTGACGAGCTATTGCTTCAAGCAGACCCTTTGTTGCCACACCAATACCAACACCTGCACCTATTGCACCAAAACCGATTGCAATACCTGCACCTAAGTTGCTTAATCCCTGTACTTCGTTTAACATTTCTGTTACCATATTTTTCTCCTTTTTTATATAACGGGCTATCGCCCTACATCCTTCTTATTCTACCACCAACGTGGAATGACTTTTGTTTAATTTTTGCATTGAAGTCCAATTATTTCATTTTCCTTCAAATACTTTGTTTTAGGTTTTATATAACGGGCTATCGCCCTACATCCTTCTTATTCTACCACCAACGTGGAATGACTTTTGTTTTGATTTTGCATTGAAGTCCAATTATTTCATTTTCCTTCAAATACTTTGTTTTAGGTTTTATATAACGGGCTATCGCCCTACATCCTTCTTATTCTACCACCAACGTGGAATGACTTTTGTTTTGATTTTGCATTGAAGTCCAATTGGTACTTCCTAATATCGTTTATCATAATAAACTTAAATTTGTGCAACCCATACGCAGTCGTGAACAATTATCACTTAACGAAACATCGTCAAAGCCAAGTTTGTTTGAACATTGGGCTTTGCCCAATGTGAGTTACGCAGGCTCGAGTTGAGTTTAGTGAAAATGTGAACGACAAGTCGGGGACTGAGTTTTTGTGCAACTTTGCCACCAAAAGTTGCCCCGTCCGGAGGACATTATATTTAATTTAGTTTTATTAACCTTTAATTTTTTATTTTCCATTTTTTCCTTTTTTATATAACGGGCTATCGCCCTACATCCTTCTTATTCTACCACCAACGTGGAATGACTTTTGTTTAATTTTTGCATTGAAGTTCAATTATTTCATTTTCCTTCAAATACTTTGTTTTGGGTTTTTATATAACGGGCTATCGCCCTACATCCCTTCTTATTCTACCACCAATGTGGAATGACTTTTGTTTAATTTTTGCATTGAAGTTCAATTATTTCATTTTCCTTCAAATACTTTGTTTTGGGTTTTATATAACGGGCTATCGCCCTACATCCTTCTTATTCTACCACCAACGTGGAATGACTTTTGTTTTGATTTTGCATTGAAGTCCAATTGGTACTTCCTAATATCGTTTATCATAATAAACTTAAATTTGTGCAACCCATACGCAGTCGTGAACAATTATCACTTAACGAAACATCGTCAAAGCCAAGTTTGTTTGAACATTGGGCTTTGCCCAATGTGAGTTACGCAGGCTCGAGTTGAGTTTAGTGAAAATGTGAACGACAAGTCGGGTGCCGGTTTTGTGCAACTTTTGCCACCAAAGTTGCCCCGTCCGGAGGACATTATATTTAATTTAGTTTTATTAACCTTTAATTTTTTATTTTCCATTTTTTCCTTTTTTATATAACGGGCTATCGCCCTACATCCTTCTTATTCTACCACCAATGTGGAATGACTTTTGTTTAATTTTTGCATTGAAGTTCAATTATTTCATTTTCCTTCAAATACTTTGTTTTAGGTTTTATATAATGGGCTATCGCCCTGCATCCTTTAATGTCCCTCGTCTTCAACAGCCAAAGCAACATAAGCTGTTGAAAGCATCATAAATACCAATGCTTGCACAAAACCTACAAATACCTCAAAAAACATTATAGGTAATGGCAAGAAATAAGCAAATATTCCGACAAAAGCGACTACAAGTAATTCGCCTGCCAAAATGTTTGCAAAAAGTCGTAATGCCAAAGTAAACGGTCTTATTACTATTTCCAATAACTCGACAATCGCTATAACAATATCAATCGGGTTGAAGCTATGTAGAAAATAACGCAAACCTTTTTTGCGTATCCCACAAAATAAATAATAAATAAGAACAATAATTGCCATAGCTGCTGTCATATTTATATCATTTGTTGGAGAAGCTAATTCACCTGTTTTTAAGTGCAAAAGTCGCCAAGGTAATTGACCCATCAAATTTGCTGTTACTATAAATAAAAATAAAGTCGCTAAAAGCGGAACATGCTTTTTACTTTCCAACTTACTTCCCATCATGGATTCGGTTATTCCGGTAAAAAATGTTACTATACCTTCAGCCACCATTTGAATTTTATTTGGAATAATAGTAAGCTTGCGACTCGCAATAAATGCTATAAGAAGTAGAAAAACATTGCAATGTACATTGTTACCAAAGTATCGACGTTTACTGTCATCTGTCCCAATGTTGCCGTTAAATGTCCTTCACCGCTCATATTATATATTTATCCTCTATTTTCCATTGTATTATTTATATTTCTATATTATAATAACAACTTTTTTAAATACTTCAACCTAAAAATTGAAATCTTAAATAACTTATGTTAAAATTATTTATAATAATTAAGGTATTGGAAGTGTGAGAAATGAGAACTTTGAAACAAATATTTGAGGTTCTCATTTTTTATGTTTTTTGCTTTGTCTTCTGCTTTTTTTGGGGATTGGGAATTTTCATCAGATGATTTTTTAAGGAAACAAATACTATATCTTTAACATATAAGGCAAGGTTCTGTGAACTAGAAAGAAATCAAGACAGTGATAATTGTTTGTGACTGCGTATGGGTTGCATTTATTACTATTACGAAAAAAAATCAACAGTTCATGGAGTGCAAGGGGCGCGAAACGCCACTTACATTAACTATCATTAAGTAGTGAAATTACTTCTGCTTTAATTTATCTGCTTTATAAAACTTTACTTTTAATCTCATAATATTTAATATATTATGTTTGTGTAAAATCTAAATAGGAGTGAATGCAAATATGACAAAATTTAATTTGATGTCGTATCTGGTGCCACCTGAAGATGTAATGTTTTTTAATCAATTTCAGGAAAGTGCTCAAATATGTAACCAAACAGCTATTTTATATAATGAGGTTTTAAAAACAGGTTTAACTCCTGAAAGCAAAGAAAAGCTTATGAAATACAAGAAAAAAGGCGGAATTTCATTTAAACTTACTCTAAAACAGTTAAATAAAAGTTTTATTACACCAATTGAACGTGAAGACATACAATACATTACAGTCCAACTTCATAAAATAAATAAAAAAATAATTAAGGCTTGTTTAAATCTTGAAGTATATCGAATTACATCGTATACAAATGAGATGGTTGAACAAGCCGAAACTTTAGTTAAGGCTACTGAAGCTTTGGGTGTAATTTTGAAAAAATTTAAAAAGTAAGCGATGTTGAAGATATAACAAAAACAAATATCGAAATGAAAAAACTTGAATCACAAGGTGATGAAATCCATTTAAGAGCTATTGATGATTTATTTTCGGGCAAATATGATGCTTTAAGTGTAATAAAACTTCGTGATATGTATAAAGAAATTGAAAACGCACTTGATGCTTGTTTCTACGTATCAGACACCATATTAAATGTGGTTTTGAAACAAAGTTAAAGGGATTATAAAGGAGAAATTATGACAATAACTTTGTTTGTATTAATAGCAGTTATAATAGTAGCGTTAGTGTTTGAATATATAAATGGGTTTCACGATTGTGCAAATGCAATAGCTACGGTTGTTTCAACAAAAGTTCTTTCACCCAAACAGGCAGTATTTTTTGCTGCAATTTTAGAATTTATAGGTGCATTGACAGGTACACACGTTGCAAAAACAATAGGCAACGGGATTGTGGATGGAGAAATGATTACTTTGTCCGTAATATTTTGTGCCTTGTTGGCAGCAGTAATCTGGAACCTATTTACTTGGTTTTTGGGGCTTCCTTCCAGCTCTTCTCATTCATTGATAGGCGGCTTATTGGGGGCAGCTATTGTCAAAGCAGGTGTAAGCGTAGTCCATGTTGCAACTTTAATGGAAAAAGTCATTATCCCAATGTTCACTTCACCTTTAATCGGTTTTGCTGCAGGATTTTTGTTCATGTTGGGCTTAATATGGATATTCTATCGAGCCAATCCACAAATTGTGAACAAAAAATTTCGTAAACTTCAACTTGTTTCATCAGGATTAATGGCTATAAGCCACGGGTCAAACGATGCACAAAAAACAATGGGGATTATTACACTTGCACTTTTATCGGGTGGATTGTTACATAAAGCTCCGGATGGAGATTTTCATATACCTTTGTATGTAATCATTATTTGCGCTATAACAATGGCTGCAGGAACAATGAATGGTGGGTGGAAAATAATTAAAACTATGGGACATAAAATTATAAGATTGAAACCAATCCATGGGTTTGCAGCTGAAACATCAGCCGCTACAATTATTTTAACCGCTTCTCATTTTGGTATACCCCTTTCAACAACCCATGTCATATCAACTGCCATTATGGGGGTCGGTTCAACTTTACATGCAAATAGTATTAAATGGAGAATTGTAGGTAATATTGTTACAGCTTGGGTCTTGACAATTCCTGCTTGCATGTTTATTTCAGCTTCTATTTATTATGTAATAAATTCTATATCTCAATAAAAATCATTTTTTTCAAATGTGAACTATTTGTAAGAAATAAATTTGAACCTGAAATTATATTTATTATTAAAATTAAAATAATTTTAAATAATTATATAAATCTGGTAATATAAAATTTATCCTTTCGTATAATTAAAAAAAACGAACATATAAATTGAGTTGGCTATATAAAAGCCGAAGTATAGTTATAAATGAAAAAAATATTGAGTCTTTTTTATTATAATATTTAATAGAATTAATACCGATAAAGTGAAATATGTAAGAATAAAATAATGTTTATACTTAACCAAATTTATTTTTATGGCATTTTTGGTGTTTCTGCTTCTGCGATAACTGTATAAACTTGGAACAATTCTTTTTTTGTTATTCCTTTTAAACAATTGATTGAATAATACCCGGAAGAAGCTCCAAAATAGGCGACATAAATAAGTTTATCATCTCTTCTTACTCTAAACTGTACACCATTTTCAAGTGTCAATGTTTCTTCTATTGGATATTTGTTATAGTCTCCACTTATATCTATTTTTTTATATAGTTCTTCAGTAGTCTTTCTCACAACCACGTTTCTGTATTCATCAATAGGATATGTAACTTCAATCATATCTTTTGTAGCTCTTACACTGTAGTTTGACAAAACAAGCGGAAAACTAAATTTTGCAATTTTTTCGCACAAGACAGGTCATCTTTGCAGTCAGTCCAAGGATTTGGCATTTTCTCATTTTTAAATGTTTTATACTCTTCAAATGACGTACAACCAACAGTCAAAAGCAGACATACCAATAAATTAAATAGAGTAAAAAAATTTTTTTATATTTATAAATTGGTTTGAATATATTCATTTTCTAATAGCCATACACTATTTATTTAAAATAACATAAATATTTTTTTAATACAAACATTATAGAAAAAACAAAACATGGAAAAAAAGAGCAGATAATAAAATATCCACTCTTTTTTACTTTTGTATTAATATATATTATTATAAAAATGAAGTAACGGTTGATACGCCCGGGACAAAACTACCTGCAGCTTTTATTAAAAGTTTTGCATATTCATCAAAATTGTTAGAAGAACTTGTGGTATTGTTATAAACTTGTGAACTGTTTCGACTTGCACTTATTGTATTTTGTATATTATTATTAATGTTATTTTGTAAGTTGCTTAGATAATTAAGAAAATTATAGCGGTTGCTCAATTCGTTATTAATTAAACTTGATTGCTTGCTTTGAAGGTTTGTTGCCAAGTCACTTATAGCTTCTGCTCTTTTTGACTCAATTCCTTTTAAGTTGTCCATAAACACAGAATTGTCAAGGTTACCGAAACGTGAAGCAACATTTTCTTGAAGTTCTTGAATCATTGGAGTGTAGGTTTGATTAATATCATTAATGCCTTGAAGTTTATAAGCATTAAGTTCTTTATAAATGTTATCCATTGTTTTTGGAGAAAATACATTTATATTTTCCAAATTGTTGAGAATTTGAGATTGAGTATAATTTAAAGTTTGTTCTTCAAGGGGCGACATGTTGTAGTTTGTCACAAGCTGTCCGTTTTGATAACTTGTGTTGGCTTTTGACTGTCCGTTTATTGAAATATTTCCGCCAACAATTTGGGGACTTTTTGATTTTGAAAATTTTCCCATAATAAAATGTTCCTTTCTTAAATTTTTATCTAAATTAACTATTAAGTTTTGGAACAGATTATAAATCAGATGCTATAAAATATATTTTATCATTTTTTTGTTAACAAACAATTTATTTTTTTAAATTCGTGTATAATAGTTAAGTAACAAGTAATTAAGGAGATTGATTATCATGAAAAGAGTTTTGTCATCTTTATTTTTGTTTGCATTTGTCATAGTTTTTTCAAATGTTTCAATGGTTTATGCCTCAACATCAAACACCAAAACAATCAAAACACCTTCTTCTGTATTAAGTGATTATGCAAAGAAAATGGAACAAAAAGAAACTCAAATAACAAAGAAACAAGAAGAGCGACAAAAAGCACTTGAAAAAGCAAAAAAAGAAAGACAAAAGAAAATCGAAGAGCGACAAAAAGCACTTGAAAAAGCGAAAAAAGAAAGACAAAAGAAAATCGAAGAGCAACAGAAAGCACTTGAAAAAGCAAAAAAAGAAAGACAAAAGAAAATCGAAGAGCAACAAAAAGCACTTGAAAAAGCAAAAAAAGAAAGACAAAAGAAAATCGAAGAGCAAAAAAAGCCGCTCAAAAAAGACAACAACAACGCCAACAAAATATAAACAACATAAAAAATAATGCAAATAGTTTGAAAAATTCGTTCAAGTTGAAATAGTCTTTTATTTTAAAGATTTTAACCTAAATTTAATTAACCTATTCAAAAATTCACTTGGAAGAAGTTTTGAAATAAGAAACGCAAAATGAGAATCCAAACCAATATTATATTTTGATTTTGGCTTCTCATTTTTTATTATTTTGACAATTAAATTAGCTATATCAATAGCAAATAACCCTTTAGTTTCATTTTTTTGAGCATTATTTTTTAAAACGTTAAGTTCATTATGGTAGGAATTTAAAAGAGCTTTGTTGTTTGTTTTTTTGAGGTTTTCAAAGCATGCATTAACAGATTTATGCCAAATTGGAGTTTGAACGACACCAGGGTTAATTTCAACAATTTTAATCTTTTTATCGTTTTTTAATTCAATATTTAAAGCATTTAAGAATATAGACAAAGCGCGTTTTGAAGCACAATACGGGGCGATGAAAGGAAAAATTCCTGTTTGCGCCATGGAATTAATGTTAATTATTTTTCCATTTTTATTCAAAATTGGTAAAAAAGTTTGGAATAAAAACAAAGGTCAAAGGTATTCACTTCAAATTGATTTTTTAATATCGTTAATATTGAGCAATTCAAGCGGACCAGCTGTTGCAATTCCTGCAGAATTAACAATAACATCAAGAACTTTCGTTTTTGATGTTATAAATTTAAGTGCTTTTAATACGCTTGCTTTATTAGTGATATCTAAATAGACACCCTTGACATTTTTTGAAACACGTTCAATTAAAGCCTTGTCTTCACGCTTACGTATTGTAGCAAAAATAATATAGCTTGAATTTTTGCTAACTCAACAACTGTTTGACGACCGATACCTGAAGAGGCACCTGTAACTAATATATATTTTTTCATCTAACCACGGATTTTTAAATCAGATATCAATTGACGATATTGTTCAAGGTCTTTATTTTTAATATATGATAAAAATTGTTTACGTTTACCAACCATTTTCAAAAAGTCCGCGACGACCTTGAAAATCTTTTTGTTGATTTTTAAATGTTCAGTAAGTTCAAGGATTTTTTGTGTTAATAAAGCAACTTGAACGCGTGCTGAACCTGAATCTTTTCGTTTTTACCATATTTTTTAATGATTTCTTCTTTGTTTTTTAAATTAATTGACATGCATTTTTCCTTTTATTCTTGGATTATAAACTTATATTATCAATAAAAAAAAACAAAATCAAGCATATCCAAAATTTTAAAGCTATTTGTAAATTTTTGTAACAATATATCTAAAATATATAAAGTTTCTATCTCATATATCCGTTATATATAATATGTATATAATAGAAATATGTGAATGGGTAAAAAATTATGGCTTTAACTTTTAATACAGATGTTGGTGCAAAAATATTATCAAACCATTTAAATAGAATTACAAAAGAAATAGAAGCAAGTACTCAAAGACTTACAACAGGTAAAAAAATAAACAAACCCTCTGATGACCCTGCAGGCTATATAATGATTCAGAAATTTAACAGCCAAATCTCCTCCAGTGAAACAGGGGTTAAAAAATATTCAACTTGCGCAATCAGAATTGTCCTATCGTGAAGACACTTTGACATCTATAAATTCTTCGCTTCAAAGTGCTTTAAGTGCATTAAAAAATTATTCTTCAACAACTGATGAAAATGCGAAAGCTTCTATATTGGCAACAGCCAATGCTGCCATTCAAAGTGCAAATCAATTAAAATCATCTGCTGAATTTAATGATAAAGAATTATATCCCACTACTTCACAAGATATAACTGTGGATTTGGGTGATTCATCATCAATAACAATCGACAAAAGCGCTTTGGGAGCAAGCTTGACAATTGGAACAACCCAAATTACTGATGCTGAAGTTAGCAGCTCTATAACAAAACTTGAAGCTGACATCAAAGCCAACACCGGAAATATATCAGCTTTAGGCGCTTATAACAGCATGCTCTCTTCTGCAAGTGATAACCTTACAAATAAAATTTCAGCTTACGAAAAAACAGTTGATATAATTTCATCAACCGATGTTGCCTCTGAAACTGCCAAGTTGACACAAAATCAAATTCTTCAACAAGTGACAGCAGCATTGTTGTCTCAACAATCAAGCAATGCTTATCTTGCTTTGTCATTGATAAGTAACTAAAAATTTCAGATATTTAACATTAATCCTTTGTGGGATTAAATTTTTAAAAAAAGTTCAATAATTTTTATATGAAAAAAGTTGTAATTATTGGTGGTGGAGCTGCAGATCCAAAAGCTGCAGCAAAATTAAGCCGCTTAAATAAAAATATTGAAATAGATTTGTACACACAAGAAGAAATTGTTTCATATAGCGCTTGCGGTTTGCCTTTTTATGTTGAAGGTCTTATTAGTGACATTGATAGTCTTATTATAAGAACTGTTGATGAATTTAAAGAACAAAGGGGTAAATGTACATTTAAGTTCTAAATGCACAAAAATAAACCCTGATGAAAAAACTGTTGAAATTTTAAATTTGCAAACTAATGATAAAATTCTTATTCCATACGATGAGCTTGTCATTGCAACCGGTGCAAGACCATTTATTCCCCCATAATTAATTCTGAATTAAATAACATATTCACTTTAAAAACTTTAAATGATGGAGTAAAAATACGTGAAAAAATGCGTATTTCCCAAAAAGCTGTGATTGTTGGTGGCGGAAATATTAGTATTGAACTTTTGTGGGCATTTACTAAAAATGATATTAATACTGAAATTGTGGAATGTTCATCTCACATGTTAAGAAAACTTGACACTGAAATGGCTCAACTTGTCGAGCGTTATATTTTGGGAAACTTTGAAAATAGCATTAAAATTCATACAAATAAATATGCAGTTGAATTTATAAGCGATGATAATCAAAATGTAATTGCAGTAAAACTTAACACCGGTGAAGTAATTGAAACGGATTTTGTAGTTATAGCTTCGGGAATTGTTCCAAACAGTGAAATATTCAAAGAAGCAGGCGGAATTTTATCTGTTAGTGATACTATAAAAGTTGACACATATATGCAGACAAACTTAAAAGATGTTTATGCTTGTGGTGATGTTGTTGCAAATTATAATATCATTTCACACAAGCCTGACTGGATACCGCTTGCTTCAACAGCAAACAAAGAAGGACGAATTGTTGCTTTAAATATAAACGAAATGAAAGAAGCTTTTTACGGAGTTTTGTCATCTGTTGTGACAAAATTCCATAACTTGACTATTGCTTCATGCGGGTTGAATGAATTTGAGGCACAAAGAAAACGGTTTTACACCTGTTTCGGCGATGGTGACAAAGAAAGACAAAGCAGGTTATATGCCTGATGCAAAGGAAATAACTTTAAAACTTGTGGCAGATTATTACTCTCAAAAGATACTTGGTGCACAAGCAATTGGACCGGGGATGTTCACAAACGCATGGGAACGGTTGTTGTTTGTATTATGTCAGATTTTCGCGTGCATGATTTGCTTCATCTTGATTTGCCCTATGCACCACCATATTCCCCTACTATTGACCCTTTGCTCACTGTTGCTCAAATTATAAGTCAAAAAATCTATAATATTTATAAATGATATTTAAGCTAATTGAACTTCTTGAGGTTGTTCATTTTGAGTGCTTTTTGTATTAGTTTGAATTTTTTCAGATTTATAAGTTTCATTTGTAGCTTTAAACGCTTCTTTAAATCGTTTGCCATATTCCATTATAGGAGCCACGATTTTTTTTGACAAGCACTTCTTCTCCGAACTTATCAAGCAAAGGAGCCACAGCAAATAAAGTAGTAAAACCAGCAACAACAACAAGAAGCAACCGAGCCGCCTTTTAACGATTTCATATTTATATCATCACGTGCCATATCTGCAATGGCAAGTTCTTTGGCTCGTTCAGTTCCAATTGACGGGTCTTTTGCATATTTCTGTATTTTGTTAAAAGTTTTGTTGCTTTATATTTGCTTATTTTTTTACCGTTTTTCTCCATACTGTCCATAATACCTTTGACTGAGCCTGTGTCACAACCGTTAAGTGATTTCATTATGTCATACATATTGTCAAACTGTTTTTTTGCATAAGATTTTAAGTTTGTATATGAATTGCTATTAGTGTCAATATTGCCACAATGCTTGAATTCCATTTTGTCGCTTAATGCTTCATTAAATAAACTTGTAAATTTTTTCCAATATTTTTTTAATGTTCCACCGGAAGTTTGTTTTGATTGCTGATAGGTTTTAATCTTATCAGACATATTTTTTGTACAAAGTATTAAAGGCAGTCTCTTTATCTTTTGTCAATTCAAATTTTAAAGCTTGTTCTTTTAGAAAAACGCTAACTTCGTTTTTTGCACGTGCATCAAGTTTGTCGCCAAAAAGTTTATTGGCACTGCACGCAAGGTTTTGTCCTGCATGGATACACAAAGTTGGCATTAAAACACTTGCAAACCCTTGAAAAATGATCTCTTTGGTAAGTCTCTCGGTTGAGGGTTTTGATAATCATCATTGTCACCGCGCAAATATTTGTCATAACAGTCAGCACCTATATAAAGCATGGCGGGAAAATAGCTCATCAAGGCGGCGCTGTGTCCAATTAACGGTTCAACTGCTGCACCGACTTCGTTTGAATATGCAAATGGTCTCAACGGTGCTTTTAAAAATATGTCGTCTTCACCATGTTTTTTTCTTTTGTGCCTTCTTTGTTTGAACTTTTTAAAGTTGGCGTTGCCGACTGTGTAATATTTTGTTTTAATATGCTAATGCTCATAATTCATCCCAATAAAAAAATATATCTACATATAGAATATTCGTAAATAAAAATTTTTGCTACTCCACGACAATTTTATTGAGAAATCTTTACAATTCTTTTCAAAGATTGATATTGCATTTGTTTTTTTATTATAATAGAATAATTAAAAAGAAAATTGAATGTTTGAAAGAAAACAAAAATCATACTTGGTTTTACCCCAACCAAAGTTTATAAAAAAACACAAGAGGTATCAGTGTCATGAATAAACAAAAACTTTAGAAACTAAAACAAGCATATTTAAAAAAATAGAAATATCAAATATCCCAAAAAAATACCTGATTTTAAAAATACATTTGAGTCTAAAGATAACATTATCAAAAAATGGTTTATAAACTGGATTGGGTCTATTTTAAAAACAAACGAAAAAAAAGAAAATTTGCTTTTACCCTCAAAACAAATATTGGCTAAACACTTAAGCGTAAGTGTTGGAACTATACAAAGTGCAATTCGTTATATTGAAGATTTAGGCTATGTTGAGTCGAAACAAAAAATTGGCACAATCATTAAAACATCAAAAGAAGCCGTTTTTAAGAAACTTACTTCAAAACGAGATTTGACAGTGGATTTCATCCGACAATATATTCTTGAGCAAAATCTTAAAAAGGATGAAATATTGCCTGATTTGGAGTTCGTACTTGAAAACTTGAAGATTTCATCAAACACATTAAGACTTGCACTTGCTTTTATGGTTGAAAATAAGGAATTAAAACAGATAAAAACAATGTAAGTATTCACTATGGAATATTAAATGTTTATAAACCACAGCAATTTGACGCAAAACAATCAATTACGCTTGTTGATAAATTGGCACTTGAACTTAAAGATTACATTAAATCAAACTTTAAAACAGGTGATAAATTGCCTTCAAACAATGAACTTGCACAAATTTTTAATGCAAGCATAAAACAATCAATGACGTATGCCACATTCTTGAAAAGCAAAATATAATCTGTGCAAAACGTGGCAAATATGGAACAATTGTAACCTATAATGAAAATATGGAAGATAAAAACAGTGTTTCAAAATTTGAAGACAAAATCTTTGCATCAAGTCAAAATGCCCAGTTTTACTACTACCAAAAAATAGAAACAAATATTTTGAAGATGATACAAAATCAATATTCACTTGGAGACAAGTTGCCTTCAATACATGAACTTTCACAACATTATGAAGTGTCGACAAACACAATTCGCAAAGCTTTAAACAATTTAAACAAAAAAGGTATAGTGCAATTTCTGCGTGGACGTTACGGTGGCACTTTTGTGGCTTCAATACTTGATGATTCGTATTATGAATATAATTCAACCCAAAAGACGGAGAAGCCTATAAATGGTTAAGCTTAAATCCTAAGTATTTTGATGATTATATGGCAAATAATTAATCACTAAATAATTTATTTCTTTATGTAAAAATTTCCAAAAACTTTAATATATTGAGTTTTTGAAGTTTCTAATTCTTTTATTTTTTCTTTTAATGTAATATTTTCTTTTACAAGTTTGCGAATTTTTTTGAGCTAAATATTTATTATCGTTTTTGCATTCGGATGATTGTAAAAGTGAATCAATAAAATCTGATTCTTTTAAAAACTTTTCAAATTCTTTGGTAATTTTACAAGCAATATTATTTGTTAAATTGTCAATACTTTTAATTTCAATTTCGTACTTATTAAGTTTCAAAGCGTTTTCTTTGTTTTTAACTTGATTATTATCTATTTTTTCAAGTGAAGTTTGAACGACTTTTTTTCTTCTTCTTCTTCTTCTTTTCTTTCTTCTTCTTTTCTTTCTTCTTTTGTTTTTCTTTTTCTTTTTCTTCTTTTCTAATATATTATTATTTTTTACAAACACTTTGATTTTTATTAAGTTTATCTCTTTGAGTCATAAGGCTTTTAATGTTTGCATAAGAAGCATCATCAAAAATTCTATACCACTTTCATCTTCATAGATAGGGTCAATATGCCAATTTTTAATAAAAGCATCCAAAATAAAATTGTCGATAAATTGCCCTTCACTTGAAAGTTTTTTGATAATATCAGCTTTACTATACATATATTGACACATTTCCCCTTTTTCACCATTATAACGAAGTTGCATTTTTTTTACAAGTATTGTCGCTTAATATAAAAATTAAGAAAGGATTAATTTTTTAAAAATTAATCCTTTTTGTATTATTATAAAGAAAAAAGGGTAAATATATATATGGATTATAAAGATTATTATAAAATATTGGGTGTTGAAAAAAATGCAACACAAGCACAAATAAAATCAGCATATCGTAAACTAGCTAAAAAATATCATCCTGATGTTGATAAAACTCAAGCAGCATCTGATAAGTTTAAAGAAATAAATGAAGCGTATGAAGTTTTGTCTGATAAAGAAAAACAGAGACAGATATGACAATTTAGGGTCAAATTGGCAAAATATGGGCTATGGTTCTTCAGGTGGACAAGGCGGTTTTGAGCAATTTTATCAAAATATGGGTGGCAATCAAGGAGGTTCTTATACCTATACTCAAGGTGATTTTGGTTCATTTGGCGGTTTTTCCGATTTCTTTAAGACAATTTTTGGTGATATGGCATTTCAAACAAGGGGAAACGCTTCTACTTCATCCGGTTTTTATGATGACATATATTCACAACAACAATCAAGAAAACAAACAAAAACAAACCAAAAGAAAGTTAATCTTGACCAAACTGAAGTTATCAGTATAACAGCAGCAGATTTAATGAGTAAAAAAGCGATACCTGTTACGGTTTCAACAGTTGAAAAATGCTCTCATTGTAATGGTGGTGGGTCTTCTTGTTATCATTGTGGTGGAACAGGTATTGTTAATAATAAACGAAAACTTAATGTTAAAATACCTGTGGGAATAAAAAGAAGGTCAAAAAATAAGAATAAAAGGTGAAGGACGTCTGGACGAAGCTACAAATCAACGAGGTGACTTGTATTTGAGTATTAAATTTAAAGACCCAATCTATCAAATATCTGGTTCTGATATAACTAAAATCGTTGAAATTACCCCTAGTCAAGCAGTTTTGGGTGCAAGTATTGATGTTGAAACTTTGCATGGAAAAGTTGCGATAAAAATCCCTCCGAAAACAAATTCTGGAAAAACTTTAAGATTAAAGGAACTCGGTTTACCACAAAAATCAGGTGGTTATGGTAATTTAAATTTGAAAATGCAAATCAACATACCTAAAAATTTAACTCAAAAAGAAATTGACCTTTATAAAGCACTAAAAGAGCTTGAAGGGTAACATTTGTAAAGAAGAGTCGAGTAATTTCTTGTTGTTTATGTAAAATCATTATTATTTAACAAAACGATACAGTTGCCTATCGTTTTTCCATGTGTTTTAATATATAATCTACATTATAAATGACTTCTGATTCATCTTTATATTTGTTTGTATAATTCTTTAAAACAACACATAATGCGTATGCATCATCAATTTGTGATACAAATTGTTTATGTTTTTCTTCATTGATTATCATCTTTTTTTGTGCCTCTTGGGATTAGTAATACTTATAAATTTATAATTAACTAAATCTAAAGTAATATATATATATCTTTTGGTCAAGTATATTTTACAAAATAAAAATATAAAGTAAAAATATTTAGAAAGAAGACTTAAAAAGAAAACAACTAATGAAAAAAAGTATAATGACAGAAAAAGTAAAAGCAAATATTAATATTCAGTTAAATCACGTCTTTGCAAATATTCACGTATATGGTTTAAAGAAAATTGAACAATTCTTGTAATTCTTGAAGATGACAATCCCATGGACTTTGCTATTTCTTTAACTTGCATACTACGGTAGAAGCGATATTCAACAACGGTTCTTTCTTTTTGAGGCAATATTGAAATAGCTTCACGAATAAGCCTTGATAACTCAGATAATTCCGCCAATTCATCAGGCATTGCACCTTTATCTTTTACAAAATCAAAAGGCGAGTCATTATCAGAAGAAGCTGCTGCAATACTATCTATTGACAAAATAGTTTCATAAACAGCTTCACGCACCTTACCGGGTGATACATTTATACCATCACTGTTTAAATTATCATTATTGTTATCACTTACATCCTCATCCGAACTATCAATGTCACCATCTTTTTTTGTGTGTTTTAAAGAATACCATTTGTAACGATTACGCAATTCGTTCCGAATAGCCCATCTTACAGCTGTTGCAATATAGGCGTTGTTATATTTTTCCATTTGTTCTTCGGTTTTATCTTTAAACAAAGTTTGAAGTGCAATAATTCCAATACTCATAAGTTCTTCGCAATCTACCATATGGTTTGGTATCCGACGATACTCAACACGAGCAACTTTTTCAACAATATCAATATAATTTTTGGAATCAAATTGCATATTTATCTATAAACTCAATTTTTATTAATTTCTTTATCAATCTTCTTATTTATAATATTACCTAAATTTTTATCTTTATGCAAGTTATAAACAAATAAAAGTATTTCAGCGACAGCTTTATACAATTCAGGTGGTATAACCTGATTAATTTCGACCATACGAAACAATGCGCGTGCCACAGGAGGGTTTTCGACAATTGGGACATTGTATTCATTTGCAATCTCAATTATTCTTTTTGCTATAAGCTCACTTCCCTTTGCCATAAGCATAGGGGAAGGCATTTTATCAGGGTCATATTTTAAAGCACAAGCAATATGGGTGGGGTTTGTGACAACAAAATCACAATCTTTGACTGAATCCA
Organism: Candidatus Melainabacteria bacterium; assembly: GCA_022009935.1. Classification (GTDB taxonomy): domain Bacteria; phylum Cyanobacteriota; class Vampirovibrionia; order Gastranaerophilales; family Gastranaerophilaceae; genus UMGS1477. The sequence goes on from CP091731.1 coordinate 1,300,978, forward strand.
TTGCCCCTTGTTGCAACATTTGTTGACGACGTTGGCGTAAAGCACTTTTTACATGCGGGTCACCTTCTGAGTTTTTATATTCATCTTTTACCTCTTTAAACGACATCTTTTGGTCTTTTAAAAATTTCCATTTGGTTACCCCATAATCTGCAGCTGCAATTATGAAAAAAGCTACCATAGCTTTTGTGATAAAGTCCATCATCAAGCTTCCCCACTCTATCATAACTGCAAAATTATTATCAATAGAGGCAAGTGATAATATCGCAGGCAGATGAGATTTATAAACAACAAAGCCGATTAAACCAAGCAAAGTTACTTTTAAAATATTTTTAAAAAGTTCAAAAAGTGTTTTTATTGACATTATATTTTTAAAATATTTTGTTGGGTTTAATTTATCTAATTTGGGAGACAAAGGTGCCATTGTCACCAGCGGCCCAACTTGTATTAAATCGCCCAATATTGCCAAACACCAAGCCATAAATAAAATAGGATATATAATTAAAACCGTCGGCAAAACAGTTATAAAAAATAAATAAGGCAAACCAATTGTATCAAGGTGTTGATTAGGTATTTGCTCATAAACGAGCACAAAAAGCTTTGTTACTTCACCCCCAAATGAAAGGTGAGAGTTTAGAAATGGCTGTGCACATCACAAGCAAAAATAATGCTGTTGAAAAATCTTTTGATTTTACAACCTGTCCTTACTCACGAGCCTTCCTTAATTTTTGTTCACTCGCTTCAAACTGTTTATCTTCATCACCCATACTTTAATTATAACATTAACCAAAAACTACATCCAATAAAGAGTCATTTTGGAAATTAGAAGTATTTAAATTTTTATTATTACTTATATTTTTAGTATTTTATCATTGAAATAACATCAATATCTTTTGGAAGTTTTTCGCGCCCTTTTAAATCGCTTAATTCAATAACAAAAGCACAGCCAACAATATTTGCTCCAGTTTTTTTAATTAGTTTGCAACAAGCATTAACAGTTCCGCCTGTAGCGAGCAAATCATCAATAACAAGGACATTTTTACCTTTTTCAATAGCATCTTCATGAATTTCTATTTTATCGGTTCCATACTCAAGAGAATATTCTTCAGATATTGTTTTGGCTGGTAATTTACCGGGCTTTCTCACAAGTATAAACCCTGCATTCAAGTTGTATGCAAGTGCCGAACCAAAAAAATAAACCCACGAGACTCTACAGCTGCAACATAATCTATATCTTTGTCTTTAAATTTTTCTGTTAAAAAATCAACTATACGTCTTAATGCTTCTTTATCTTTGACAGCTGTTGTTATATCACGAAATATTATTCCTTTTTTCGGAAAATCTACTATATCACGTATTGTTTTTTTTTACATATTCAGGCACTTTTTTATCTCAACCTCGTTTAAAAATATTCACAATTTCTATTTTACAACAAACAAAATACATTATCTTAATTTATTTGTGCAAATCTTTTTTGTTCAACATATAGTAAGTAAAATAATACACAAAAAGCAAAATAAGCATGCTTATTGTAAAATGTGCATTCAATTTAGATAAGACAAAATAGGCAATAAATAGAGGGATTGAAGATAATATAAACATTGCAAACTCAACTTTTGGGAATTTCCATTTCAATTTGTCAACTACAACAAATAAACTTAAGAAGAAATAACAAACATTAACAGTTAATGCTGTATATCCAACGGCTATAATTCCAAATTTTGGAATAAGCAAAATATTTAAAACAATACCAAAGCCACCTGCTGCCAATTTAAGAATTGTATCAATATAAGTTTTGTTTACAAGATGATATTGAATAGTTGTAAATTCTGCAAGCAACATAAACATGACGGATAAGGACATAGCAGGAATTATGATATAAGCTTGTGAAAATTTACTGTTTGCAAGCAAATGAACAAAATCCAAAGGATATAAAGAAAATACAATAACAAAAGGCATTGTCATTGCGATTAGATGACCTGAAATTATTGATATAGTCCTTACAACATCCTGTTTTTTTTCATACATTTGAATAATACGTGGCATTGCAGCCATGATAAATATTGAAAATAACGACAAGATTATTGAATATGTAAGGTTATATGAAACACCCACAATACCGTTTGCAAAGGAACCTTTGTAATGCTGAAGAATAAATTTGTTGCTTTGAGTCATAATCCACAAGCTTAATTGCCCGACTGCAAGAGGCATACCATATTGACACAGTTTAAACCATGTTTTTTTTTTAAACCTTTAAAACTTATTGTTTTAAGAATATTTGTTTGATGTATTAACATTAAATCGATAAATGTTATAACAACTGTCATTGCAAAAATTATACCCTCAGGAGCCAATGCAAAATACTTTATAAATAATACTGCAAAAATCATTGTGAAAATTTGGTTTAAAATCATTGAGGAGCTATATGACCCCGGTTTTATTTGAGCTCGCAAGACTTGAAGAAGCAATGCTCTAACGGCAACAAGGGATGATAAGTATTGTTATTATAAGCAAAAATCTTGGTGGAATATGGAAAAAATCGCATATTTTATGCCTGAATATATAACTACAACTAAACATCATTAGAAGATTAACGCTTAATAAAGTTACTAGAGTTCCAAAATATTGAGCCACATTGTGTTTTTATTTGCTGTTCTTCAAAAAAACGTAAAGCTGATAGACCTATCCAATCTGAAAATATGATACAAATAAAACTTAAAGTCGCTATTGATATTGAATATAGCCCATAATCACTTGGAGAAAGAAACATTGTGTATATTGGTACTGTTATTATGTTCAATATAAGAGCCACAAGTTTATAAGGCGAATATTTAAACATATCTTTGAATATAGGTTTTATAAACTCATTTTCAAAACTTAATTCACCAGATTTTTCTTCACTTGCTTTAATGTCATCGATTTTTTTACTACTTCCACTTTATTGTGCACCCTTTATTATCCCTAATAGTTAATTTTAACACCGATAAATTTTATAGACAAGATATTTTTAAAATTTAAAAAAATTAACTTTCAAGTTTATGTAGAGATAAAACATTATCATTTAATTCAAATTCAATATAATCTTCAATCGGGTTTACATCAAGAAGCTTTAAAAGGTAGTATTTTCATACTTTAATAGTTATTTAAAATGTTTAAACCAATTTAAATAACCTTTTTTTAATATATTCTATAGACTTAAATAAAATTTAATGTAATAATAGATAATATAAAAATACTTTATACACTACTATAAGTGGAATAAGAGGGGATGTTGTGTTTAAAAGTGCCTTAATATCGATTATTTTTGCATTATTAATAGTATTTATAGTGCAATATATGGAAACAGGCTCAATTGCTATTTTGTTTCAATTTGATGCATTTTTTAATAGTAATTGGAGGAACAATCTGTGCAACAATAATAAACTTTCGGTCAAAACTTGTTTTTGATGCTATAAAGTCAGCAATTGATGTATTTAAAAACACATCTGTACCTGATACAAATGCAATAATGAGTGAAATTTTATATTTATCCGATTATTCAAGAAGAAATGGTGTTTTTGAATTAAATAAAATAAAAGATGAAATACAAAATCCGTTTTTACGTCGAGCGGTTCAATTGATACTTGATTTAAACAATCCACAATCGTTTTTTGAAATATTATCATCGGAAATAGATTATGAAGAGGAGCGAGAACTAATCCATTCTCGTGTTTTTGAGGCAATGGGTGGTTATGCTCCTACTTTTGGAATTGTTGGAGCTGTAATGGGTTTAATACAGGTTATGTCAAATGTAGAGGACTTGAATATGCTTGCTTCCGGCATTGCCATTGCTTTTGTTGCCACTTTATATGGTGTCGGGTTTGCCAATCTTTTGTTTTTGCCAATTGCCGGAAATTTAAAGTTAAAATTGCGTGATAAGATTATGGCTAAACAAATGGTTCTGCATGGTGTAGTTTCAATATATATGGAAGAACATAGCTCAATTATTGAGGAAAAACTTTTGCCTTATTTAACTACACGAAAAACATCATTGTTTTAAACTTTATTTTAAAAATGGAAAAAATTAAAAGTTAATTTAACAAAAACAACCTGTAATTTGTTATTAATGGTGTGTTTGTTCAATATAAATTTATAATATCTTAAATAACGATGTGCATTCATATTAAATAATAAAATTGTGTATAAGAAAAATTTATTGTTGCTTTTATTGAGAAGGTATTTGAAATATAAACAAAAGGCTTTCCTAAGTTTTTTCTTGTCAGTTTTAATATGACTCATAATTTCTTTTGTAAAATTTACAAATTCTAAAACTTCTTTATAGTTAAAGTGTTTTTTTGACAAAATCTCATTTGCAAAACTCAATTTGACATTATAATATAATCCTAAGAAATATATTTGAATTTTAGAAATAAGAAATTCAGTATATTTAGGAAAAGTTTGCATAATAGAGCTTGTATTCATTCTATAGGCACCCAAAATCTGGGGTAAGTTTACTATTTTATGTCCATTTGTTATAACTTCTAAAAACAAAATCCAGTCCTCTGCAGGTTTGTAAGGCGGATATTTTAAATTTAACTCTTTTCTAAACATAACAAAAGGGTGATTAAAATGAAAACCTGCAATTAATGTTTGGAAAGTTACATTATTTTCAAATTTTGTAACGACTTTTGGCACATCTCCAAAAACATCAGTTTGACCGGAACAAACGTCAATCTCTTTATTTTTTTCAAGGAAATTGACCTGTTGTTCTATCCGATTTGGGTAGGATATGTCATCAGAATCTGCTCTTGCAATATATTTGCCTTTAGCGTGTTGAAGCCCCACATTTAAACAATTTGTATATCCGCAAGTTTTGTAATATGAAATTTTGGGATTATTAAATTTTTGAATGATTTCATAATTTTATTACTTTTACAACCATCAACAATAATAAATTGAATATTTTGATAACTCTGATTAAGTATACTTTTAATAGCTTCTATAAGCCTATTTTCAGGGTGATTAAAAACAGGCATAACAACACTTACCAAAATTTGGTTTTGTTTGTCAGATAAATTATTTAAGTTTTCATTATTCATAATTTTAACTTAATTTTTTTTAATTTGATTTTATTTTACCAAAAAAATTTTTATATGACGGACTTCGTGCGTTCAAATTTTGAACTTATCCACCAACGCGGTTTGACTTTTGTTTATTTATAGCATTGAAGTCCAATTATATCTTTTTTCTTCATGTTTTTTGTTTTAGTTTTATATGACAGGCTATCGCGCGTTCAAATTTTGAGCTTATTCACCAACGCGGTTTGACTTTTTGTTTATTTATAGCATTGAAGTCCAATTATATCTTTTTTCTTCATGTTTTTGTTTTAGTTTTATATGACGGACTTCGTGCGTTCAAATTTTGACTTTGTTTTCCAACGTGGATTGATTTTTGTTTGCTTATAGCATTGAAGTTCAATTATATCTTTTTTTCATGTTTGTTTCGCCATAATAGATTATTGCAAGGGGCTTTAGCCCCTTGCAACCCTGTAGAATGTTTGTTTATTTGTTTGGCTCCGTTTTTCCACGTTTTTAGTTGTGAATGTCCAGGGGTACAGGGGACGGCTTCGCCGTCCCCCCTGTATAAATATATTATCCGCCGTGGCTGGATGGCTTCACGAAAGTGAAGACAGCATGCCTTGGATTACGCAGCGTTCGGAACTATGCAACTCCGTTTCACAATTTTTACAAAATTGTTCCACTCCGTTCAGTTCCTCACAATCAGGCAAAGCCAACTGCGAATCCGCTGCTCCAGGCGGAAAAAACAAAAAATATTTCACAAAAAGCATTGCTTGAACTTCAACGTTATAATTAACCAAAAGTTAATCCACATTGGTGGATAAAATCAAAAATTGAACACGCGGTAGCCTGTTATATAAAAACGCTTGTTGGGGCGAAACTAGAAGTTTTTTTTTTTTAAGTCCTCGGACGGGGTTACTTTTGGAGCCAAAAGTAACCAAAACCGCAACCCGATTTGTCACTCACATTCTCACTAAACTCAACTTAAGCAGCCTTAACTCGCACTACGTGCTCAAACAGACGGCTGCCTGACATTGTTTCATTAAGTGATAATTGTTCGCGCCTGCGTATGGGTTGCATTTATTGCTTTCATTTCTAGCCTTTTTGTTTTCATATTTTTTGCAACCCGTGGAATGTTTGTTTATTTGTTTGGCTCCGTTTTTCCACGTTTTTAGTTGTGAATGTCCAAAGGGGTACAGGGGACGGCTTCGCCGTCCCCCCCTGTATAAATATATTATCCGCCGTGGCTGGATGGCTTCACGAAAGTGAAGACAGCATGTCTTGATTACGCAGCGTTCGGAACTATGCAACTCCGTTTCACAATTTTTACAAAATTGTTCCACTCCGTTCAGTTCCTCACAATCAGGCAAAGCCAACTGCGAATCCGCTGCCCCAGGCGGAAAAAACAAAAAATATTTCACAAAAGCATTGCTTGAACTTCAATGCCATAATTAACCAAAGTCAATCCACGTTGGGGGATTTATTCAAATTTTGAACGCAATTCCCCAACGTGAAAATTTTTATTCACAAAAGGTAAAAATTTAATATATATGTTAAAATAAATATAGCAAGATAAATTGGTTAATCGTAATAAGATGAAAAAAAATAATGTAAAAAAATATTTTGAAAATTCAAAAGATTACATAAATAGATGGGTGGTGTCTTATGCCGATTTTACTACGGTGTTGCTTGCATTATTCGTTTTTTTGTTTGCTTTAAGTAACAATGACAATATTAAAATAAAAGACTTTAAAGACTCTATAAAAAAAGAGTTTAAACAGGAAAAAACTATAAATAAAACAGCAATTAACGAAAATGAAAACAAAGACAATGTTATAAATGAAACATCAAAAAATGACTCTTTGTTTGAACTTGTTAAAAACAACTTGGGAAATGATAATAAAATAGAAATCATTCAAAGTGGAAAGGGATAACATTACGATTGAAAGATACATTGCTTTTTGATAGTGCAAGTGCTGAAATAAAACCAAATTCGCTTGATACTATTTCAGATATAGCAAATTTTTTGACTACAGTAGACAATCCCGTTATAATTGAAGGGCATACTGATTCAATCCCTATAAAAAACTCAATATATGCAACAAATTGGGAACTATCAAGTGCAAGGGCTATAAATTTAATAAAATATTTAACTGAAAATTATAAACTCTCTCCCAAACGACTATCAGCAGTGGGTTATGGAGAATATGCACCAATATATGATAATACAACAAATAAAGGTCGTGAAAAAAATAGAAGAGTTGATATAATTATATTAGATAATAAAATAAAAAAAGAGGTTAAAGAATAATGACAAAACCTAATCAGCCAAGGGATATAAAACCAAAAATAGACAAACCGATTGAAAGTCCAAAACAAACAAGCAACATGCAAATAGTGTTGATAAATGTAATTACTACAATGGTTGTGTGCTTGGTTTTTATATTTGCAAATTACTATATACAAAACAATCTTCTAACATCAAAATTGGCACCAACTGAAGAGGAGGTTGTTGTTGAAGATGAAGATGCCGTACAAAAAGGCTATGTATATAATTTGGGTGAATTTACCGTAAACTTGGCAGATACTTCTCAAAGACATTATTTAAAAGCAGAAGTTTCAATTGAATTAACAAAAACAGAGGAAGAAGCAGCAAATGAAAAAGAACCTCAAAAAGCAGGCGGTCATGGTGGGCATGGGGGTCTAGTGCAGCTGCTGACCCAAATGCAGCCATCGAAAAAAGTCTTGACCAGTATAAAGCAGCTATACGTGATGCCATAATTATTACTTTGTCAAATAAAACAACTGATGAACTTTCATCAGTTGCAGGTAAAGAAGTAGTTAAAGAACAAATCGCTCAAAGTGTTGATGCTATTATGGGTGGAGAACGGGAAGTCATACGCGTAAGTTTTTGTCAATTTATAATACAATAATTAAGTTAAAATATAATGAATAAAAATAAAACAAAACATAGTTATAATAATGATAAAAAAAGAAGAATTCTTGTACAAGAGTTCTGATAGTGATGTTGATATAAGTGAGGAGTATAAAAAGGGCTATAAGTTATACAATTTTCGTCGACCTGATAAGTTTTCAAAAGAGCATTTGCGTGGTTTGCAGGATATTCACAGAGAATTTGCACGTCAGCTTGAAATGAATTTAACAGCATATTTAAGTTTGCCCATTGAAATTGATGTTGTGTCCGTTGACCAATTGACATACGACGAGTTTACCCATTCAATGCCTGAATCCATTGCAATCGGTTTGCTTGAATTGACTCCTTTGCCAAACCAAGTTTTGTTGGGGATAAATTTTGAAATATTGTCAAGCATTGTTGACAGAATGCTCGGTGGGGTTGGGGTTTGTGAGGATATGAGTCATGAAATGACTGATATTGAAGAATCACTTGCAAAACAGTTTATTAAAAGAACTGTGAATACGCTTGAGACTTCTTGGGCACACGTTGTGCCTGTTAAAGGAACGGTTGATGCTTTGGCTACTAATTATCAAAACGTGCAAGTAGCATCACCGGGGGAAATCGTTGCTTTGATTACGTTTGAAATACAAATAGCTTCAAAATATTTTGGACTTATGAGTTTGTGTTATCCTTATCCTGTTTTGGAAAATATTTTAGGTCATCTTTCAACACAGCGGATTTTTTCACACAAAAGGTATTGTTGCCACAACTGAAGAAAGACAGAAAATGATTGAAAAACTTAATACTTCAAATATTGATATTTCTGTTTTGTTTGGCACAACTGATATCACAGCACAAGATTTTTGATTTGAAAGTGGGTGATGTTATCAGGCTTGATAACAAAGTGACAGATGATTTAATCGTTAAAATTAATGGTGAAAAAAAATTCTTTGCCTGCCCCGGAACCTTAAAAGACAAAGTTTGTGTTAAAATAAATGAACGGTACAACGAAGTTGTTGACATTCTTAAAGCGTATTTATAAAAGTATATGATATAATAAAACAAATATTGAGAGGCAAATATTTATGTTTGACGAAAATGAAATAGAAAATATTGATGATAATATCCAAAATGATACACAGGAAGAAGATTTGAGCGAAAGTTTGTCAGGTCAAGAAATTAAGGCAAATGAACAAGAAGAAATAAATGACAATGAGATTTTGACAAGTGAAACTTTGGAAGATGATGAGCCTGTTACAATTCAGCCTGTTAAGTTTTCGTCATTTGATAGCAATGAGCAAACATACGGAGAGCCTAACAAAAATTTGGACCTTCTGCTTGATATAAAGTTGCAGCTTGCCGTTGAGTTAGGACGTTGTGAATTGCCTATAAAAAAAGTGCTTGAACTTACTCGTGGCTCAATTATCGAACTTGACAAAGTGGCTGGTGAGCCGGTTGAATTGTATGCTAACGGAAAACTTGTTGCCCACGGTGAAGTTGTTGTTATTGAAGATAATTTTGGCTTACGTATTACATCAATCACCGAACCTGAAGAACGTATTAAAAATTTATAGGTGTAAATATAATGTTTATTTCGCCAACGAGATATTATACAAGGGCAACGAAATGCCCCTTGTATTTACTAATTTCTGCCTTTTGTTTTTATATAAATTTAGCACAACATTTGCGATGAAGTCCAAAGGTTGACGCTGCGTTAAAACATAAAAACCTTGCCAAACATCTGCCTTTTTTTTTTATATAAATTTAGCACAACATTTGCGATGAAGTCCAAAGGTTGACACTGCGTTAAAACATAAAAACCTTGCCAAACATCTGCCTTTTGTTTTTTATATAAATTTAGCACAACATTTGCGATGAAGTCCAAAGGTTGACACTGCGTTAAAACATAAAAACCTTGCCAAACATCTGCCTTTTGTTTTTTATATAAATTTAGCACAACATTTGCGATGAAGTCCAAAGGTTGACGCTGCGTTAAAACATAAAAACCTTGCCAAACATCTGCCTTTTGTTTTTTACATTTTTTTGATATCATATATTTAGAATATCAAAATAGAATGGTAATTTGTCGTGAATAGTGAATATATAGATAAAATTAAAGTAAAACTCATATCAAGACCCGAAAATATGTTAAAAAACAGTATATACTGCTTGTCGTACTTGTTATAGTAGCAAGTCACCGATGGAGATATATAATGAAATTGAAAATGATAAAGATAAAATGCTTAATTTAATTACAAAAGTGATATCGTCCGGTCATTATTCAACAATTGAACATATTCAAGTTTCATTTGCGATTTCCGGTATATCAAGAGCTTGTTCACATCAATTTGTTCGTCATCGACATATGTCTTTTTTCACAAAAATCACAACGATATGTAGAAGAAAAAGGGCAGTTTAAATATATAGTTCCTAAAACTATCGAAAAAAATGAAGAGTTGCTAAAAAAATTCAACAATTATATGGAACAAACTTCTAAGTTTTATCGTGAAATGATAGAATTAGGTATAAAAGCGGAAGATGCACGTTCAATATTACCAAATGCAACAAGCACATCAATGGTGGCCAGTTTAAATTTAAGAGAACTTATACACCTGTGTAATTTAAGACTATGCACAAGAGCACAGTATGAAATACGTGAAATGACAAATCAAATGGTAAAATGTTTACTTGAAGTTGAACCTTGGTTAAAACCATATCTTGTGCCCAAATGTGAACGCTTAGGATTTTGTGATGAGCATAAAAGCTGCGGACATAAACCACAACTTAATAAACAAGAATAAACTTTAATAGACAAAAGTTTAGTTTTGTTTTTTATTACTTAATAAAAAAATGGGGACAATTCCCTCTCATTATAAAAACTAAAACAGAAAATGTGAAATAAGAAAGGATAAAGGGCAAGTGCCCGTTATAAAAAAATGAAAGTAAAAGTAAAAGTACCGGCAACAACAGCCAATTTTGGTCGGGGTTTGACTGTCTTGGGATGGCGTTACCCTTATATAATGAAATAACAGTTGAAGAAACAGTTATGCCCGGCTCCGGGTGTAAATATTCAAATAGTAAATAAAAATAATGATGATGGTGTTTTGTTTATACCAACTGATGAAAATAACATAGTTTATAAATCTATTGAACTTTTGTATAATTCAATAGGTATGACACCAAGTGAATTGAAAATAACAATAGACACAAACATCCCCTTGACAAGAGGTTTGGGAAGCAGTGCTTCTGTAATCATAGGCGGAGTAATGGCTGCGAACAGACTTCTTGGCGAACCTGCAGACGAAGCGGCTATTTTAACCATTGCACGTGAAGTCGAAGGACATTTGGACAACATTGTTCCTGCTTATGCCGGCGGTTTTTGTCTAAGTGCTGATGAAGACGACGGAAATATTATTTATCAAAAATTAAATTGGTCAAAAGATTGGAAAATAAATATTTGCGTGCCTGATTTTGAACTTGCAACAAATATTTCAAGGTCGGTGTTGCCTGAAAACTACAAATTAAAAGACGTAACTTATAACTTAAGCCATTTGGGCTTGCTTTTGAAAGCTTGTGAAAATGAAGATAGTGAACTTCTGAAAAAAGCCCTAAAAGACAAACTCCACGAACCATACCGCGAAAAACTTGTTGTTGGACTCGATAAAATCCGCGACAAGTTTAAAAACAATAACGATGTCTATGGCACCGTTTTGTCAGGTGCGGGACCTTCAATTGCCGTTATTTCTAATAACGATATTGTCGGCGAAGTCCACGAAAATGTTAAACAAATTTGGAGTGATTTAAATATTAAGTCACAAGTGTTTACATTTGATATTGAAAATAATGGTGCAACGTTTGTTGAATAGCAAATATGAAAAAATAAAAGAAAAATATAAATCGTATCAAGATAAATCCTTATCTATAATAAAAGATAAGCTGTATAAGCTTGACATAAGGCTTTACGATGAAATTGTGTTGTTTTTAAAAGGGTCAAAAAATATAAGGAGCTTAATATTATATTTGATTTGTCTATTATATGACACTAAAATTGACAAAAATATAATTAAAATTGGTATAATTACAGAGTTAATCCACAATGCCTCATTGTTTATGATGATGTGGTGGATGATTGCGATATAAGACGTGGAATTTTAACATTTAATAAAAAATATGACAACAAGTTTGCCTGCCTTCTTGGGGATTATATGCTGACTTTGGCTGTGAATGAGATGTTAAGCTTGAATTGTGCTCGGATTGAAAAGAATTTTAATCGTGCTATAAACCATATGTGTATTGGCGAAATAGAACAATACCAAGACAGATATAAAATTATTACAATGGAAAAATATATACAAAAATGTATTAGAAAGACCTCGCTATTGTATGAAGCTGCTTGTTACGCTTTTTTGTTGTTTATATATAAAAGACTATAAAAAAAGCTATAAAAATTGTGAAATTTGCAAGATATTTTGGGATTGCTTTTCAAATTAAGGATGATTTAAACAATATATTTGATGAAAATTATGTAAAACCAAAATTAAATGATATAAAAAATGGTATCTATAACTCGAATGCTATTTTTGCAAGTTATGATTATCCTGATTTGTTTAATAAATCTGAAGAAGAATATATTAATATATTAAAAATGAAAAATATATTAATAAAAGCAAAAAACTTATTGAAAAATATGTTAAAAAAGCCGAAAAAGCGCTTGAAAGTATAAACAATAGCACCTATAAAGAAGATTTGTTTACAATATTAGATATGTTTATGTTATAGTTATAATGGTTTAAAACACTAGATAAAAATAAGGAAATAAAAATGGATAATAAAATAAAAGAATTAGAAAATGAGTTATATATGCAGGTTGAAAGTTCGACACCTGAATACATCAAAAAACGACAATTGGTTGATATTGATAATAAAATGAGTTTGTATTTAAATTAAAAAGGGAATATTTGTATCCTTATGACGAAAATAAAAATCCTTTAGGTTTAAATTTAAATGAGTGGTTGATAAATTACGAAAAAGAAGCAAAAGTTTCAACTGCAGGCATACGTGGCTCACAAAACATATTATATCCGGAAGATACACGATTTCCAATAAATATGATAGGGATTATGTTGGCAACGATTGCAAAGGCTTTGGTTGCAAAGGAAAAATATTCTGACAAAGATATTTATAAAATAGTAGGTCGTGAAGTTCGCTATAATAGTTCAAAGATGCAAGAACTTATTGCGAGAATTCAAGCAGCACGAGAAATAAGAACGCTAATTGCAAAAGATAGAAAAACAATACCGATATGGTTGGCTTCTTTTTTGGCATTTAAGCTTGATTTGTTGGGTGGAGAGTATATTACATCAAGCCACGGTATAAGTGTGAAAAACGCTACAAAAGATTTGAACTCCCAAAGGAAGTCAATATTTGCCTGAGGAGTCGTTGGAGTTTGTAAATAAGATAAAACAGATTTTTGAATATGCCGATAAAAACGGAAGTTATGATATTAAAATTTCGGCAAATGACAGCGAATACATTGACGAAAACATAATGGCGAAGCTTAATGACGGCATTGATTTATATTATGAATATTTAAAATCAGGTGTTGCAAATGATGAAAATATTGAGCTTATAAAGAATGCAAAGTTAAAAACAGTGATTGAAAATGTAGGTGGAAGTGCTTTACCGCACTTTGTCAAAATTGTTGGCAAAACTTGAAATTGATGGCAGTTTTGACTGGTTTAATATAGAAGAAGACCCATTTTTTCCACGGTATTGGCAAATATGACCACGACCCAAAAGGTAACAAAGCGTTTTATGATTATTCGGTTGATGCTACTGTATTATCAAAAAAACAAATGGTGAGCAATATTTTCCGGTTATAGAAACATTAAATTATAAAGAAAAGTTAAAGAACTATCCAATAGGTACAGCGGTTTTAATAACAGACCCTGACCATGATAGGTTGACTTGTTGTCAAATTGAGGATGAGCAAAATATAGAAACGATTAAAGAAGCCGGTATAGACTGTGTAAAACTTGATAATGGTCGTGTGTTGACTGTTTTGACCGCTAATCAATCGTTTTTGCTCATAATGGATTTTTGGTACAGCCAATTGAAAAAATCAGGAAAGCTTGAAGAACATCCTCGCTTTATAATAAAAACAACAGCATCTGCTATGAGTTGGGATGAGTGGGCGCATAAGAATAAAATAAAGGTTGTCAATGTGCCGGTTGGGTTTAAAGAAATTGCTAACGTTATGAAAAAAGGTTGAAAAGCAAATAAGTGAAAACCCTCAAAAACCTGTTGTTGTAACGGATGTTTTTTGGAAAAGAAATTAATCTTGGGGTTAATCCTCGTTTGATATTTGGTGGTGAAGAATCCGGCGGTATGATTATTGGGTCAAACGATTTAATAACTTCAAAAGCAGGACGAATAGCGATAGCTATGGAGAAAAAATCTGCAACAGAAGCTATTATTGTTGCAAGTGCGCTTGTGTCAAAGCTTAACAGCAAAGGTTTAACTTTATCACAAGCTTTGCTTCATTTGTTTGACACAAATAAAATTATAGCAAAGTATGACGTTCGTGAGGATATTTCATATTATAATGAATCAGAGCCTGATATAAATAAATTAAAAAGAAGCTAAAAAAGCCGGCGAAGCAAAAAAGAACGTCGAACGATTTATTTTACTTGACTTTGGCTTTGGCAAAAATTGACAAAAAATAACAATAAATGATGTTATAACAATCTTTAATTCGCTTGGTTCAAAGCTTGATTTTTCAAACTTAAAGGATATAAAATTTGTAGGTGATGGAACGTATTTAGAATTTACGGATAAATTTATCGAAATCCGCCCATCAGAACTGATGCAAAAACAAAAGCTTACGGTTCAGGTGATGATAAGGACAACATCATCCAATATGCAAGGTTTTTAGGCAATTATTCAGGCGAGCTAAACAATGTTTATAAAAGAATAATAAGTGAAAAAGATTATAAAGAAGCAAAAGAAAGTTCTTTAAATCGCTATTTAGAATTTGCCAACAAAGATAGTGGCGATACGTTGTTTGAGATACCTGATTATTCAAAAACTTTAAATTTAAAATAAATAAAACAAAATTGAACAGTTTTTATAGGGTTGCAAGGGGGCTTTAGCCCCTTGCAACCCTGTGGAATGTTTGCTTATTTGTTTGATTCCGTTTCCTACATTTTTAGTTGTGAATGTCCAAGGGGGTACAGGGGACGGCAAAGCCGTCCCCTGTATAAATATATTATCCGCCGTAGGAAAGCCAAATTTTGACTAGTGCGCCGTGTGTGCATCAACACATAAAGGCACGGTTCTGTGAGCTAGAAAGAAATCCAAGACAGCCAACGACGAATCCGCAGCCTGTTATATAAAACTAAAACAAAAAACATGAAGAAAAAAGATATAAATGAACTTCAACGCAAAAAGTAATTAAAAGTCAATCCATGTTGGTGAATGAGTACAAAAATCGAGGGGCACAAGCCCGTTATACAAAAAAGGAAAAATGGAAAATAAAAATTAAAGGTTAATAAAATTAAATTAAATATAATGTCCTCGGACGGGGCAACTTTGGTGGCAAAAGTTGCACAAAACCGTAACTCCGACTTGTCGTTCACATTTCACTAAACTCAACTCGAGCCTGCGTAACTCACATTGGGCAAAGCCCAATGTTCAAACAAACTTGGCTTTGACGATGTTTCGTTAAGTGATAATTGTTCACGACTGCGTATGGGGTTGCACAAATTTAAGTTTATTATGATAAACGGTATTAGGAAGTACCAATTGGACTTCAATGCAAAATCAAAACAAAAGTCAATCCATGTTGGGGGATAAGTGCAAAAAATTGAGGGGCGCTGTCTTGGATTACGTCGGGTTCGGAACTATGCAACTTCGTTTCATAATTTTTCACAAAATTATTTCACTCCGTTCAGTTTTCGCTCCTGTGGAGTTTTCTTCGAAAACTCTTACGTCGCCTATTAACTACTTCGCTTTATACTCGGAAGCTGGGTCGCTTCCCTCGTCTAAAGCTCCGCACGGCTTACGCATTTTTTACCGCCTGGGGCATCTGCCCTCATTTTATTCGAGCATCTTTCCTACGGCGGTCATTAACTACTTCGCTTTATACTCGGAAGCTGGGTCGCTTCCTCGTCTAAAGCTCCGCACGGCTTACGCTTTTCTCCTCACAATCAGGCGAAGCCAACGACGAATCCGCAGCCTGTTATATAAAACTAAAACAAAAACATGAAGAAAAAAAGATATAAATGAACTTCAACGCAAAAAGTAATTAAAAGTCAATCCATGTTGGTGAATTAATAAGAAAGGATAAAGGGCGATAGCCCGTTATATAAAAAGCCTAGTTTCCGCCCCAAGCAACGTGAAAGTTATTCCAGGTTGGTGAAAGAAATATTGAAATATTTTTCTATTAGTGGTAAAAATAAAAAAATTATATTTAAAATAAGGAGGATTTATTATTTTTTATTAAGTATTTGTCACATAGTGGATTTTATATAAATATAAACAATAAATATGGTGTGCTTATTGACCCGTTTATAAAGAATAATCCGCTTGCAGATTTTGATTATAAAAATCATTTGATAACACATATTTTTGTAACACATGCCCATGGTGACCATTTGGGTTTGTGCAATTGAAATATCAAAAAGTACAAAAGCCCCAATATATTGTATTTTTGAGCTTGCAAATTATTGTTCAAAAATGGGTGCAATGTGTGTTGGTATGAATTTAGGTGGTGAAATAAAATTTGAATTTGGTTCAGCGTTGTTTTAAACGCTCAACATTCATCATCTTGTCCTGATGGGACTTATGGCGGGTGTGCAAGTTCAATACTTTTTAATATAAATGGAAATAAAATATTTCATTTGGGCGACACAAGTTTGCATTCGGATTTAAAATTGTATGGTGACGTTTATAATCCTGAAACAGTTTTGTGTCCTATTGGTGGGTTTTATACTATGGGTATTGATGATGCGGTTATTGCTTCTAAAATGTTAAATGCTAAAAATATAATTCCAATGCACTATAATACATTTACCCCTATAAGGGCTAATGCATTTGAGTTTAAAGAAAAAATAGAAAAGATAAACCATCAAAAGTGTATTGTGATGGATGTTAATCAGGAAATATATATTGAAAAAATAAATTAAAATGATATAATAAGAATAGGGTGAGCGGTTTAGGATCCGCTCTTTAAAAACCCTAATTGTTAAGTTTAAGCGCTAGTATAATTAATAAAATTAATATTAGCGCTTTTTCGCTAATAGCGATTAACATTTCCGACATCACCTCCTTTCATTGCAACGTTTAATCCTAAACTTGTTCGTTTCGCGCAATTGAGGAAAGTTTGCCATAGGGGTTTGCCCTATTTGTTCTAATTATACTGAAAATATGTATAAGTGTAAAGATTAAATATATATTGAAAAAATAAATTAAAATGATATAATAAAAATAGGGTGAGCGGTTTAGGAATCCGCTCTTTAAAAAAACCCTAATGTTTTGTTAAAAGTGCTATTATAATCAGTAAGATTAAAAATAGCGCTTTTTCGCTAATAGCGATTAACATTTCCGACATCACCTCCTTTCATTGCAACGTTTAATCCTAAACTTGTTCGTTTCGCGCAATTGAGGAAAGTTTGCCATAGGGTTTGCCCTATTTGTTCTAATTATACTGAAAATATGTATAAGTGTAAAGATTAAATAGGGATTGGCATAGCAAATTCCACTAAATAGGTTCAAATCAAATGTAGCATTGTGTTTGAACCTATTTTTAGTATATTTCGCTTACTAGCAAGTTTTTCTCCTGACAAATTTTGGTTAATTTAGGTACCTAAAAAGTTAACAATTTAAAATTTGAAAGGAAAAAATCATGAACGAAATTAAATGTCCTAATTGCGGAGAAGAATTCTCCATTGATGAAAATTATTACAACAAAATAGTAAAGCAAATTCGTGATAAAGAATTTGCTAAAGAAGTAAAAAATATTGAAGCTAAATGTGATAAAGATATTGAACATCTTTTACAATTATCAAGGTTGGAATTACAAAAAGTCTTTGATGAAGAATTAGCAGATAAAGATGCGGGAGATAGTTAAATTACAAGCAAAAATTGAAACAAATGAAGCATCCTTTTATGCAAAACTTAACAGCTTCATTGCAGAAAAAGATAAGGAAGTTGGTGAACTCCAAAATAAATTAGCTAATTTTAATAAAGACAAAGATTTAGAAATTGCTAATGTTATGGCTGATGCAAGCAAGACTATAGCTTCTCATGAAAAAATTTATTATGGAATTAACTCAAGAAAGTGAATTAGCTTTGAAAGAATATCAGCTTAAAGAAAAAACTTTGAAAGAAAAATATGAAGCTGAATTACGGTTTAAAGATGAAGAAATTTTACGTTACAAAGATTTCAAAGCAAAATTATCTACAAAAATGTTAGGTGAAAGTTTAGAGCAGCATTGTGAAATAGCATTTGAACAATTACGTGCTACCGGATTTAAAACTGCTGAATTTGGTAAGGATAATGATGCAAAATCTGGCAGTAAAGGTGATTACATTTACCGAGATTATGATAGTTCTGGAAATGAAATAATTTCTATTATGTTTGAGATGAAAAATGAAGCTGATACCAATGGTACTAAAAAGAAAAATACAGATTTCTTGAAGGAGTTGGATAAAGATAGAAGTGAAAAAAATTGTGAATATGCAATATTGGTTTCAATGTTGGAGTCAGAGAATGAATTGTATAATAATGGCATTGTAGATATGTCGCACATTTACGAAAAAACGTATGTAATTCGCCCTCAGTTCTTTATACCTATTATTACAATTTTAAGGAATACAGCTTTGAATAGTGCTGAATACAGAAAAGAACTTGCAGTTATTAAATCTCAGAATATTGATGTAAGTAATTTTGAAGCTGCGTTGTTTGATTTTAAAGATAAATTTTCTAAGAATTATGAGTTAGCCAGTCGTAAATTTAAAACTGCTATTGATGAAATTGACAAGACTATTGACCATTTGCAGAAAACTAAAGAAGCATTATTATCTTCTGAAAATAATTTGCGGTTAGCGAATAATAAAGCAGAGGATTTGTCTATAAAAAGGTTAACGAAGGATAATCCTACTATGAGTGCTAAGTTTGCAGAAGTACATAACATTATTAACTGAAATTAATAATTTCAATAATTTATCTTAAAAGCAGTAAATTTACTTACTGCTTTTTATATTTTGTAATAAATGTAAAATTTTAATTTAATGGAGAGATGAAATGAACAATTACGATATCATGTTCAAAGAAATTAATTTAATTAAAGAATTATTTAAACAAAAATTTGATAAAGAATTAGAATTTGATTGCGAAATTGATATACAACAAGATGGCTGTTGTTATATATCAATGAAAAGTAAATTTAAGATTTAATTATTCAAATTCAACATTAAATATTGTATCAATATCAATTATATGAGTTCCTTGGCTAGTGGTTAATATTAACACCCCAGAATCTTTACATTCCATATCAGATACAGATATGCCGGTATCTCTCCAAGTACGATTAGGCAATAATTCCTTGCAACCATATTGTTTATCTACATTAGATGTTTTGCTATGAATGCACCTAATATAAACTCTTTCAGGACATTTTAATTCTTTCCATTTTTCTATCAAATCATTAACTTTTGCTACATTATACATTGAACTCACCTCGCTTTCACCATATGAAAGAATAACATAAAAACAATACAAAATTAATTTTAGTAAAGTTTATCATAAAATTTTCTGTAATTATCATTTGTCTTAAAGTCATTTGATTTCAACATAGTATAAGCATTATTTAAGGTTTTATAAGCATCAGAATTTTTATCAATAATTTCAAGCAATTCTTCAAATTCTATTTGTCTAGCCTTGCTCAAAGCAGTTGAATCATCAATTTCATTCTGCAAAGGATTTATATAATATCTTACATACATTTTTAAATTCTTTTTAATCCTTTCATTCATCGTAAAAACTAGGATTATTAACAAGAAAATCACTCCAAGATTTTATCCAAATCCCAAGCTCCATACATATTAACTGTTGTATAATCTCCGGGATTATGCATGCTAAAAAGCAACATCTTTCAGATATAGTGCTTCTCTACTTCTTATTGATAAATAATCATTCCATGCTTTACCTAAATATTTAGCAAATGCTTGAGCTTGATAATACATATCAAATTCGGACCAAAATGCACCTTCACCCATATACTGCATAATTATAAGACCGTGGTCAAAACTACTTTCATCTAAGTATAGTTGCAAATTATCATAGGTAAAGTTTAAACCTTCCGCTTTGAATGATAAACGTTCTCGTTGCGGGTATGTATGTAAAGTATCCAATTCGAGGTTTGTTTTAAGAACATCATTGTACATATACATATTATTAAGGTATACAGCGTATAATTTATCTTTTTCTGCTTTGGAATTATTACCTTCCAAATACTCTTTTAATTCGGATGTTGCTGTATTCATTTGATTTAAGATGGTTTTTGCAGATAACTTGCTATCCGTAGATAATTTATCTATCTTTTTTATGCTTTTATATTGTGCTTCAGATATTGTGTTTGTAGAAATATCTTTAGTGTTAGATACAGCGGTACATCCAGTGGTTGTTAGTGCCAAAGCACATATAATAGAAATTGCTAATATTGTTTTTTTCATAAAAATCTCCTTATAAACTTTTTGAATGGAACACTATTTACTCATAATAATTTTTATTCAAAACCAGCTATAGACTGACAAGATATGTGGTCATTAGCTAAACTGTTAAGAGTTACTCTGTATTTGCCGTCCATTTCTTCTACTTTTATATCCTATAGAACATATAGCATCTTTATATGGTAATTTATAATCAGAATCCAACGACCATCTTACTGCTAAGTTTGGGTCTATATTGTTAAATTCGACATCACAAGTACATTCTTGCCGTCCTTCTCCATTGTAATAAACATTATCATATTTTCTTGGATTGCTTAGGCTAAATTTTAAATTTGGGTATGTCGTTTTTAATGTGTACAAACTAAGTACATTAGCATGTTCTGGACGTGAATTAATAATAGCTTCTGCATACTTTCTCGCAAGAATATCTCCAACTTTTCCATTATTGCACATTCCAAAGCCAAAAAATGTTGCATTTCCACTAATACCTTCTTCTGCTGTTTCGTATGATTTTTTCTTCTAAACTTGTACTTGTAGTATTTTCATTCTCATCAAAAGAAGCAATAAACCCTAATATCATAAAAAATGCAATTACTGACAAACATCCAATGCCAACTTTTTTGAAAATATTACTACCTTGTTTTTTATCATTTTTTGCTTCTTCGTACTCTAAATATTCTCCGCAATGTTTACATTTAATTGCCGCAGCCTTGATTTCTTCTCCACAATATGGGCATCTTTTTGTTTCATTGTTATCATTTGTCATAATGTTACCTCTACCATTGCTCGCCTAATACTTTATATCTGTAATAATCATAAGGGGCTAAGCACGGATATAGTATCCATAAAATTCCTCCGCTCAAAATTGTAGGAATTGAATAAACTATAAACTTTAACCACATTCCTTTGAAAAGATAATAAAAACCTCCAAATAAAAGCGATGCAATAAAACTACCAAAGTCGCCATATAATTTCATTGTCATCTTCCATCTTTCACCCATAGAACTTTTCCAAAAATTAGGATTATACTTCCACCATCTGCCATCTAAAACAAAGAAATCTACTGCCCTAAAACGTTCTTTCCATTTTTCATTTACATCGGCTTTGCTAATTTTATCTTTTGATGAATTATTGTTTTCTGATAAAAATTCTCCACAGTGTTTACATTTTATAGCACTATACTGTATTTCTTCACCACAAAACGGACATTGTTTTGTTTCCGATAAATCTTCAGGTTCATTTTCTTCTTTTAAGAATTCTCCGCAATGTTTACACTTTTTTGCTACTGCAAGAATTTCTTCTCCGCAGTATGGACATAATTTTGTTTCTTCATCAGCCATATTATCTAACCCCTTTCACACTTTAAGTACTCATTTATAGCTTACAAAATTATAGTAACACAAAAATTTAAAATTCGGTTAATACAACGAAAAATTTACATAAATATATTAGTTGACTATGCGGTATCAGTCTATGTGCGTTTAAAGGAAAATTATTGAAAGGAATGTTGTCATGAACACAGAAAACAAACTTGGAAAGAAAATTAAAGAATTACGTAAGAGTATGTGTTACACGCAAGAAAAAACTTGCGGAACTTGCAGATATTGACGGAAAACATTTGTCAAAAATAGAAACCGGTGTTCATCTTCCTACTTATAAAACACTAAAGAAACTTTCTGAAATATTAAATTTTAACCTCCAAGATATGGATTCCATTTCAGATAAAGATAAAATGACAGACCACAACCCTATATACCAAAAAATCTTTAAAATTGTTGAATAGTGCTAAAAACGATAAAGAATTAAAAAATTATTATAATGCTCTGAAATTTACAAATAGACTTATGAATAATAAGTAAAAACTACGTCTGAAATCCAGATATATCTGCGAAGTTGACGATTTCGGCATCATAATTTACAATAGAAGTATAAAGCAAAGTTACAATTTAATAATAATAATAAGCTCATAAAGAGTTGTGCGAGGGACAAGCCCGATGACCACACAGCAACCTACATAAAATGCAAGGTGCTAATGCTTGAACGATGGGTAACATAAATTTAATTAAAGTTTTTAATTAAAGCCCATCATTGCGATGGGTTTTTCTATTGCTTCTTTTTATGGGTTTAAAGATATGGAAGAAGCAAAGTGAAAAAAACAGCAAGAGGTAAAAACTGAATATTCTATAAAATTGCTGATTTGAGCGATATTTTAAAGCTCAACTTAAGTGCTTCTTTGAAAAGAAAATAGAAAAAATCCTGAAAAATCCCGCCGACGGGCAATTTCGGGAAATTGCAGACTTTATATAAATATGAATATAAAAGATGCACTATGCCAAAATTTTAAAAATCTAAAAGAAATAAGAGCAAAATTCAAAACAAATGAAGACTGCAAAGAATTCCTAGAAAAATATATCTGGGAAGGTGTACCGGTACATCCTAAGTATCCAACTTACAAAGTCTACAAATGTAAAGATGGTTGGTACAAATGCAAAGAAAATGGTACTGAGTTTAATATACTTACCGGAACATTTCTTCAAAATACAAAAGTACCTTTACCTATCTGGTTTGAAGTTATTTTCAGAGAATGCTCAGACAAACGAGGACTTGCTACTCCAACGCTTATGAGAGATTACGGTCTTTCAAAAGTAACAGCAGAAATGATGATTAAGAAAATTGATAATGCTATGGGATTTGAAAATCATCAAGAACTAAATGGAACTGTAGAAGTAGATGAATATTATGAAGGCGGTGCTTTGAAAAATATGCACTACGGTAAAAAATTAGCTGTAAAAGAAGTACCTTATAAAAATAAAAAATTATTACAAGGTTTTGTTCAGCGTGATGGAAACACCGTAATTAGAGTAATTCCAAATATGTTTGACGATACATTAAATGCCGGAGTACTCAGATATGTTAAACCTGGTTCAATATTATATAGTGATGATAACCCCAGCTACCAAAAGTTACCACCTATTTATAATCAAGGTGTTGTAGTACATAGTAAAGGGAATTATGTAAACAAAGAAAATAAAAATATTTTTACTAACACAGTAGAAAGTCTTTGGGCTACATTTGAGCGAATGAAGAAAACACATATTCATGTTTCTTTAAAACATTTACAAAATTATGCAAATGAAGTTGTTTTTAGGTATAATACAAGAAAGATGGAAACAGGAGATGCTTGTCTTTGGCTCCTGCAAAACATGCAAGGAACCAACATTACCTGGAAGGAAATCAGAAATGCAGAATATACACAATATAATCGAGATAAAGCGAGGGTTGCATAGAATATGCGGTCAAACTTTAGTGAATGCTATTGCAGAATTAGATAAGTGCGAAGAATTTTATCATGACGTGTTTTCTCTTTACGGACTAATTTACAATACAGAAACAATAAAACAAAAAGAGTTTTTGTTGCTGCAACTGCAAAATATTTTATTTTAGATAGATTACCAGAAGGTTCTTTATCTATTATTGATGATAAGTATGAACCAACTAATAAAAAAGAAGTAAAAAACTTTTAAAAAATATTATTGAGGAATTTTTTACATTACGTAATACTAGTTCTTCAAATGATGACTTTAAGAAAAAAATATGCAGAACATTTTAATGAAGAAGTTAAAGATTTCAGTAAAGAAATAGCTGAAAATAGAGATGATTCTTTATCTGATTTTGTAAAAGCACTTGAAAAGTATATTATTATAAGGATGAAGATGATAATTGTTAAAGAAAATTAACAATTATCAAGGGTTAGTGGAATTTCCTATGCTAATCCCATTAAATATATATTGAAAAAATAAAAAAATGATATAATAAAAATAGGGTGAGCGGTTTGGTACCCGCTCTTTAAAAACCCTAATAGATTTATCGTAGCGCTAATATAATTAATAAAATCAATATTAGCGCTTTTATGCTAATTACGATAATCATTTCCGACATCACCTCCTTTCATTGCAACGTTTAATTCTAAATTTGTTCGTTTCGCGCAATTGAGGAAAGTTTGCCATAGGGGTTTACCCTATTTGTTCTAATTATACTGAAAATATGTATAAGTGTAAAGATTAAATATATATTGAAAAAATAAAAAAATGATATAATAAAAATAGGGTGAGCGGTTTGGTACCCGCTCTTTAAAAACCCTAAGATGTTAATTTAATTAGCGTTAGTAATATAAATAAAATTATTATTAGCGCTTTTATGCTAATTACGATAATCATTTCCGACATCAAATCGGATTATTCGGCTTAACGCAATCCTTGCATTCCGTTTTGGTCTTTCAGACCTTCACTTCAGCGGATTGCTTCATGTTACGGGCTCGCTCGCATACGCTCGACTCCGCCCTACCGAAAATCCGACCTCCTTTCATTGCAACGTTTAATCCTAAATTTGTTCGTTTCGCGCAATTGAGGAAAGTTTGCCATAGGGTTTACCCTATTTGTTCTAATTATGCTGAAAATATGTATAAATGTAAAGTTTGATAACTGTGAGAAAAAAGTTGCAAAATTAAAATGTTTAATGTAATATTTAAGATACATGAAACTCTTTTGCCTAATTTACAAGATAAAGTAACGTGGCTCAAGCAAAATAAAAAAGGAGAAAATCAAAAATGAAAAGCAAAATGAAAACGCACCGTGCTGCTGCAAAACGATACAAAGTTACAGCAGGCGGAAAAATTACAAGACGCAAAGCCGGTAAAAAACACTTGCTTGCACACAAAAGCCCCTGCTCGCAAAAAATAGATTGTCCTCAATGGTTGAAATTTCTTCAACACATTTAGAGTTGGTATCAAAAGAGTTACCATACAAAAAGTATTCAAGATAAGAAATCAAGGAGGATAATATAAAATGAGAGTAAAACGTGGTAATGTTTTAAGAAAAAGACATAAAAAAATATTAAAATTAGCTAAAGGCTTTAAAGGCGCTCGTTCTCGTATATTTAAAGTCGCAAATTGTGCTGTTATGAAAGCATTAAAATATCAATACCGTGACCGTCGCGTTTTGAAACGCAACATGCGTCGCTTATGGATTGTTCGTATTAATGCTGCAGTTCGTTTGTATGATTTAAGCTACTCTAAATTTATGAATTTACTTAAAAAAGCAAATATACAAGTTAACCGTAAAATGCTTGCTGAAATGGCTGTTAACGAACCTGAAGCTTTTCAAATTATTGTCGAAAACGCTAAAGCAGCAGCTTAGAAATTTTTCGTTTATATAATTGTTACAAAAAAGTAAGTGGAATTATAATTCTACTTGCTTTTTTTATGATATTATTTTTAAAGAAAATAGTTAAAGGTTTAATACAACATGAATAAAAAAATCAAAAGCTTTCACTTTAGCCGAAATTATCATAGTAATGATGCTTATAGCATTTTTATGGACTTGCGTTGTTAAAGTTATAAACAAAAACATGGAAAATAAAGTTAAAGTTTATTTATTTAATATTTATAATGAGTTGCAATATGCCGGAAAAGCTACAGACAAAACACTATCTAAAAAATAAAAATGGAAGAATCCAGGATATTTTGCTTGAAACCAATGCTATAAATTATTGTGATGCTTTTGTTTCAAACATTAACTCTTCTAATGCCGTTGATTGTGTGCAAGGAACTTCCGAGTTTATGGTGAAAAAAGATGTTAAACCTAATATTTTAAATACTTTTACTTGCACAAGAACATATAAATATAAGGTTAATTCAAATGGAGGAGTTAATGAAACATATAGTCCAACAAAATCTGACTATGTTAGAGATATTTCGCCTTATTCAAAAAACTATCAAAATCTTATAATCGAAATTGCAAAAACAGGAAATAAATATTATTCTTGTTCAAAAAAAACAAGTTACCTTCCAAAAGATGACGAAAGTGAAGCCGGTGAATTTGATTTAAAACAACAAATAATAGGCCAAGCTTTTGTTTCTTCAAACAATGTAAGTTTTTATTTTATAACAACTAAAAGTCTTATTGACAATAGCTATCTTGAAAAAGATGTTTACAATTATAGTGCAAATGTATATCAAGATGCGATATGCGATGCAGAGCCAACAGGCTCAAGTAGTTCAGCTGATACCTATAAAAAATTATTTATATATAATCCATATATGTCAGCCAAATCTGTATATGGTCAAGGGAAGATAGGCAATGTAAAATTTGGAAGTGCAAGTTCAAGTAATGTTGGAATATTCAAAGCTCAAAAAGGTGTAAAATCATGCGGTTATTCTTGGAAAACTATTCAAACAAAAATTCCAACAAATTTATATAATTCAGATAGATGCAAAACATTTTTTAACTTGTATACAAATTATGGAAATAACAAATGTTGTGTTTTTGCATTCAATAACAAAGGAGACTCAATTGGTGGACATAAAAGCATTGGCTGCTGGGAAGCTATATGTCAATCAAAAATCCCTTGCGTTCAAATGCCTGTAAAGATAGGCAATGATTATGCCTCACAAGACCAAATTGCAAATTTTTATAATAAATGGAATAACTATTTTAAAAACAATTTTAATAGTAAAGTCTTTTATAATAGTGGTACAAATTTAACAAATGCAAATGAGGGAACAGAGGAAAAAACGGTAAAAATTAACGGTGACTCAAGTTTGACATACCCCAATCATTTTATTTATGTTGCCATTGACAATGCTTTTAAATATGGCACTTATGGAAAAGATGTCTTTGCTTTTGAACATTTTGGCTCTAAAATAATACCTGTTGGTATCCTTGCAAATGATAAAAATAGTCCTCTGAAATTTAATGTCATTACACGTGATCTTTATACGAAAAAAATTGAACGTCTTAACAAAGAACCGCTTAATTTTTTGTGAAGCTATGAAGTATACAGGTGAAAAATTTTCGCAATATTGCGCATGTAAGGATGATGGTGGAAATATAGTAACACAATACAATGATAACGTAAAAGCAGAGTGCTTAAAAGGTTTTGGTTGCGCTATACGTCCAATCAATCCAAGCATTTCTCGGTTCAAATAGTTAAAATATAAAAAAGTTGAAAATTATAAATTTGCCATTAATACTTTAATGTATTGATACAATAATCATACATTAAGATGATTTTTTTCTCATATGTTTAAACAATAAGTTATAATATCCGTCAACATAAATAGTTTATGTAATAATGAAATTCGGGAATTAAATTTTTTGAGGAAAAAAGTTTTGTATAACGGCATATACCCAATAAACATACATTATAACTATAAGACCGACAATAACAAAAATAAGGTTCAAAGCAAGGAAGAGGAAAACCAAAATCAAAACGGTAACCTTTCAAATGGTAATGCCTCGCTTACGCAAGACGAACTTCAACAAAGATATCATCAAAATACAATTAATTATGGTCGTGGGCAAAATTTTAATCTAAATGCGTATCAACACGGCAATTCTAACAATTTTCAAAATATTCAAAACAGAAAAAAGT
Source organism: Candidatus Melainabacteria bacterium (assembly GCA_022009935.1). Classification (GTDB taxonomy): domain Bacteria; phylum Cyanobacteriota; class Vampirovibrionia; order Gastranaerophilales; family Gastranaerophilaceae; genus UMGS1477. The sequence continues at coordinate 1,329,112 of CP091731.1, forward strand.
TATAAACATACATCAAATAGTATCTGACTTTAGAAAAACTCAAATTGCAATAAATGCACCGAATGAAGTTGTAAATGAAGTTAATAAGTTTTTGGCAAAAAGTCGATTATGAGTCAAATTCCGAAAATCCTCAAAAAAACGTTATACAATCCAATTTAAAAGAAGCTTCGAAGCTTTTTGGATGAATACATATCCAAAACATTAAACAAGGACTCACACGTCGTTGAGGGCTGGCTAAATGCTCTTTTCTTGCAAGATATTGATTATAAAAATAACCCAAATGATATCAATGAAACTTTTAAACTAAAATTCCCGAAAGGTTCAAAAGTTGATGAAAAAATATCTGAAAACTTAGATATTTTATATCCAAACACACCTTCTAAAATACAACAAAATGAAATAATTTCTCATCAAAGTGAAGAAGAAGCAACAAAAGAAATAAGCACTCTTGAGTCAAACCAAAACTATAATAACAACATAATCAGCTTAGATAAAAAAGTTGTTACAGAAGAAAAACAATCCCAAAAAGTTGTTGAACAAAGTATTCAAGAAACCAAAACAGTTACTTTGCCAAAACTTCAAGAAGAAAAACAAACTGACAAAACTGCTTATACTTCCGGTCCGAATAAAACTCAAAAAATTATATCCCGAATGACGAAAAACTAAAAAGTTTATTTACACAAGCTAAAATACTTGGCAATGCAAAGGATTATCAAAGTGCTTTAAATTTTTATGAAGATGCATTAAATTACGCGCATCAAATAAAAAGATAGCCAAATTGAACCCATAATTTATTATGAAGTAGCAAAAGTATATGATAAGACTGACAACACAAATACAGCGATTGAATACTATGCCAATGCAATAAGCACATCAAACGACAATAACAACATAAAAGCGTTGTCACATTTGGCTTTGGGGAAAATATATGACAACTCATCTTTGCTTGATAGCTCTTTAAATCACTATATGGCAGCATGTTCCTATGGTGGTGAAAGTGAAAACACAAAGCTTCAAAGCTTTGCATTATCTGATATTAGTGAAATATACGCTTCCATTTATAATAAGGATGTTGCTTTTGATTTTATTGAAACGGCAAAAGATATAGCAAAGGAAACCAATGACAGCAAAACTATTGGCAAAATATTTGCAAAATCGGCTAAAACTTATAAAAATTTTAACGAAAATCTCCAAGCTTTAAAAAGATTTAAAAGTTTCAACAATAGAGTATGATAAATCGACAAATAACTCCAAAAACCAAGTCGAAAACTACATTATGGCTGCTTCCATATTGATTGATTTGAATAATACCGAAAAGGCAAAATCGCTTTTGAATAAAGCAACAAGCATAATAAATGAGGCAAATTTAAGTCAATATTTGCCTCAAATAAACAATTTAAATAAACTTATTTAGTATGTATCACGCCAATTGCTATAAAATTTAATATCGCGTAAACCAAATTCTAAACCATCATTTCCGGGATTTAAATATTTGTAGAATTTAATATAATTCTTTTTCATTTTCAGGTTCAATTGGTTCAGCAAATAAATTAGTAGCCTTTAACTGTATTAACCGTATTGTTTCATCTGAATATCTAAGATTCTTTAAAACTGTAGTTGATGTCATATCACTAGATGTCATAGATGCTTGTGAAGCATTTATTCCTAAAAACATTATAAAGAATATAAAAACAATTTTTTTCATCTTATAAACTCCCGACTTGTATAATACTATTTTAATGTATATTTTAATTTATTGCAAATTCTTTTTTTTAAAATTTACAATATTGACATTTATACTAAACTTGTATTTCGCCAACAATAAGAGTTGTTGAAAGGGCAAAGTCGAGCCAATGCGAGCAAATCCGTAACAAAACTAAAACAATGATTAGACTAAGAATTTAAAAAACGGGTTGCAATATAAAAAAATCCGCTAAAGTGATGGTCTGAAAGACACATACGGATTACAATGTCGTTAAGCCGAATAATCTGATTTGATGTCGGAATGTTAATCGCTATTAGCGAAAAAGCGTTAATAATAATTTTATTTATATTACTAACGCTAATTAAATTAATATCTTAGGGCTTTTAAAGAGTTGGTACCAAACCGCTTACCCTATTTTTATTATAACTAATTTTTATCTAATTTTAATTGCTTTTCAATTTTTGAGAGTCGTTTTTCAAGGTTTTGGTTTTGTTTTTTAGAAGTTCTACTTGGTTTTTAAGTTCATTATTTTGGTTTTTAAGGGACTGCAATTCTTTATCAAGTTCTTTGATAGCATTTATAGCAACAAAGAAAATGTCATTGGGGCGAATTGATAAAAAACCGTCATTATTCTTTTTAACAACATTTGGTAATATTTTTTGTATATCTTGTGCAATTACACCATAACGAACCCCTTCACCATATTTTTTTCATCTTTAAACTTATATTCTTTGATATTTATTTTACGAACGGTATCAAGTCCAAGCGCTGTATCTCTTATATTTTTTTTTAGTTGTTTGTCGGATATGGAAAGAGCTATCATTCTATCTATGAGCGTTCTAAAATTACTTCCCAAAAATCCTGCTGAGTCAACAAAATCTATTTGACTACCAATATAGATATGTTCTGCATTTATCTTGTTTGTAATAACCAGTGTCTGTCCACCTATACTTCCATCTGAATTTATACTAGCAGAGCCAATTGCAAGAGAATTTCCGGTTATATCTCCATTTGAATTTATACCGGCAGAGCCAATTGCAAGAGAATTTCCGGTTATGTTTCCGGTGTTGGATATACCAAAGTTACCACCGTTACTTGATGTTATCTTAATGCCTAAATTGTTCAACCAGACTCCGTGATGTCCAATTTCAGCTACAGTGTTGTTGCTTGCATCAACTGTTTTAAAATCACCATAGGATAGTATATTTCCTCCGAATATATTCCTTGTTCGTCAACAATTAGTGAATAATCAGGTTTTGTGCTGTCCAAAGCAACAGAAGTTGTGCCAACTTGCAATTGACCATTCACTTTCAACAATTGTGATGCTAGAGTTTGGTTAAAAACTCCATAAAATATAGGTATATAGGAAGCATCTCTAGCTCCGATAATAAGCTTGCTTCCGTCCGCTTTGTAATCGCCTGAGGCATGACCTATAACAACATTGTTTGTCCCATCAATATTGCCGTCGGCACCTATTTGAATGTTATTATTATAAAGCCCCAAAACATTATTTAAATCTGTTAAATTATCATAAAACGCTATTTGTGGAGCATTTGCATTGTTTGAAGCAAGGTGCAACACCTGTATATTATTGGAAGGTTCTGTGCCTATCCCAACTTGACCTGTTCCTTTTTCATTAAAATATATGCCATTTGTCGCATTATTCCAATAACAGCTAAAATTGTTGTCAATGCTTGCACGTCGATTGACCAAAGGTGCAGATGCTGCCATTAAAATCGCAACGATAACCAAAGCTATCATAACTTCTGCTAATGAAAAGCTTTTTTCTTTTTTATTTTATAATCTATCATATTTTATTCTTCTTCCTCTTCTTCGCCCGCTATATCTTGAGCCGGTAACTTAATTTTTACTCCCATGTTTTCAAGCTCATGTTGTGATTTTATTGCAAAAGGTGTATCAACAAAATTCTCTAAAATGACTTGGTAACATTCAATAGCAACATTTTTCAAGCCACGCAACCTGTATAAATTCCCAACTTTATAATATAATTGCGATAAAGATGGCTCTTGGGATACTAACAGTTCATTGTCAAGTTTTATTTTTATTCCTATCATTTCTTCATTTTCTTGTGGTGAAAATAAAGCTTTTGCATAAACTTTTTTCGTCAAATGGTCAATTGTTTGGTTTATTTTTTCTAATTCATCAGATGTCATACCCTTGGCAGCTTTTTTTGAATTCTCTTTTTGCCGCTTCAACAGGCTTATCCAAAATAAATAAACCAAATACAAATATTAAGGTTAATAATAATGATATTATCTTCTTCATAACTTTACTTCAATATACCCATTTATCTCACTATAAATAATTTAACTTAAACTTTAGTATACCATAAATTAAAATTTAAGTTCTAAACTATTTGTATGATATAAATAAAATATTATTTTTGTTTAAGTTAATCAAGAATTTTAGAGTATACAGATTTGAACATACTTTCAAAATCCGTTTCGTCAATATTAAACCATTTAATATTTTGATTGGTATTCATAAAGCTCAATTGTCTTTTGGCATAGTTTCTTGTGTGTTGTTTAATTTTATCAACTGCTTCATCAAGTGTTGTTTTTTTATTAATATAATCAATAAGTTCACAATATCCAATGGTGTTAATAAAACTTGGTAGATCTTTATATTTTTTATAGTTTTGAATTGTTTCGTTGAGAAGTCCGATATCCATCATATTATCGACACGTTGATTAATACGTTTATATAAAAATTCACGGTCATTTGTTTTAAGTCCGAACCATAATATGTCGTGCTGACACTTGTCGTTATCATCTTGATGTTCTTTTAGGATATCTTCAAGTTTCATTCCAAACTTATGAATAAGTTCCAAGGCACGAACAACTTTGACGCGGTTATTGACGTGAATTTTTGTGCTGCATTAAAGTCGTATTGAAGCAACATATCATAAAGTTGGAGGTCTGATTTTGTTTTTAAATAATCTCGGTATTCATAGTTTATATTGCATTTGGGTAAATCGTAATCATCGAGAAGTACTTTATAATATAAGTAAGTTCCGCCAACAAAAATAGGTATTTTACCTTTATTGTGGATATTTTCGATAAGATTACGAGCATGAAAAACAAAATCACCTGCTGTATATTGATAATTAGGGTCAACAAAATTGACAAGATGATGAATAACTTCATTAATCATGTCTTTATGCGGCTTGGCGGCTGCTATTTCAAAATCACGATAAATAAGCCGTGAGTCAGCCGATATAATTTGAGTATTCAATTTTTAGCCAAATGGAATCCAAGCGCACTTTTACCTGATGCTGTCGGTCCGTGATAACTATAATTTTCTTTTTTGTTCATAGGTATAATATACAATTAATATCCAATAAGCTGCAAAGTACACAATGATTAACAAACAAACTGTTGAAAGCAGAAAGTTTGATGCAAAAAAGAGTGTTTAAAATAGAAAGTATAGTTTTTGATATCATGTAAAACAAAAACAATGTTATTGTTGTTTTTATATTGCGATATGTAAATATAAAACTTTTTATAAAAAGCTTTAATACAATTTTTTGTTGACATAAATAATGAAGGAAAATAAAACATAGTTGAAAACGAGAAAAACAAGTAAGCAGACATAAAAAGAAAGCTCCAAGCTGACAGTTTTGCCATTTGACTTTGATTTAATGCATTTACTATACTATTTGTTTCAATCGGATTTATAGAAATAAATTTAAGTTGACTGTAACTAACTGGAAATTCGCCAATAACGTGATATCCTATAGCGTAAATTCCCAACATGAAAAGCGCTAAAATACCAAAATAAAATACTAGAGCAAAAGTTGTGGGGATAAAATATTCTCCGACCCCTGAATAAAACAGTTTTAAATTAGAAAATGCATAATCAACTTCGGGGTTTTGTCCATTTGCTTCAATATCTTTAAAGTTTTTGAGGGCATTTTTTGCCATATAAAACCATCCTGAGCAAAAGCACGATGTGAGCAAAAACGCTACAATAACAAAAACAAAGAATATTGTTGATGAGGGTACGTTTTGGCTTCTTGTCATAATAAGTGACATAAAATACAGATATAAAATGAAAGGCACTGTTAATAAAGAATGTAGCCTTAATATTTTCCATGCATCTTTAAACAAATTTTTCATAAAATTATTATACCATAATTTTGCCCCAGTTCAAACAGATATTATTTTACATGACGGGCTACCGCGTGTTCAATTTTTGAGTTCACTCACCAACGTGGATTGGCTTTTGATTGTTTATAGCGTTGAAGTCTAAGCAGTGCTTTTTGCTAAATATTTTTTGATTTTTTCCGCCTGTGGAATCTGCCCTCATTTTATTCGGGCATCTATCCTACGGCGGATATTATATTATACAGGGGGACGGCGAAGCCGTCCCCCTGTACCCCCTTGGACATTCACAACTAAAAATGTGGGAAACGGAACCAAACAAATAAGCAAACATTCCACAGGGTCGCAAGGGGTTTTATATGACGGGCTACCGCGTGTTCAATTTTTGAGTTCACTCACCAACGTGGATTGGCTTTTGATTGTTTATAGCGTTGAAGTCTAAGCAGTGCTTTTAATTATTTTGTTTGTATTCTTGTAAAAATGTTAACTATATATTTTAAGTCCTCCGGACGGGGTTACTTTTTTGTGGAAAAAAGTAACCAAAACCGCAACCCGATTTGTCACTCACATTCTCACTAAGTTCAACCTAAGCAGCCTTAACTCGCACTTCGTGCTCAGACAGACGGCTGCCTGACAATGTTTCACTAAGTGATAATTGTTCGTGCCTGCATATGGGTTGCATTTATTGTTATTACTAGATAAATAATCGAACATTTTTTATTTTAGTTTTTATATGACGGGCTACCGCGTGTTCAATTTTTGAGTTCACTCACCAACGTGGATTGGCTTTTGATTGTTTATAGCGTTGAAGACCAAGCAGTGCTTTTTAAACATAGCATGTGATGAACCAGGACACCTTATTGCCAAATAAAATTTATTGTATTATAATAAAACATGTCAGAAAAAATCCCAACATCAACAAATACATTTTAATATCCGTTTTATCCAAACGGGTAGTTGTAGTTTATGTATTTGCCGAGTTAAAATAGAGTAATTTAAAAAGGAAGGTTTTTAAATCGTGGAAGACAACAAAGAAATTATGGAAGTTGAATCTAACGAAGTTGAAACAAACGAAAAGGTTCAAAAAGAAGAAGTAACAATTAGTTCAGATGTGGAAGAAATAGCATTAGAAGCTGAATCAAAAGGCAAATCACGTAAAAATCGTGAAAATAAAGGGCGCAATCGTCGTCGCAACGATGATAAAGAAGAAGCACCTCAAAGCGAATGGCAAGAGCGTGTTATACAAATTCGCCGTGTAACAAAAGTTGTAAAGGGTGGTAAAAAATTAAGTTTCCGTGCAATAGTTATTGTGGGCAACCAAAAAGGACAAGTTGGTGTTGGTTGTGCCAAAGCAAGCGAAGTTATCATTGCTATTCAAAAAGCAGTTGCAGACGGACGCAAAAATTTGATAAGCGTTCCAATATATAAAACAACAATCCCTCACCCAATAACAGGCAGAAGTGGTGCAGGTTCTGTAATGTTGCGTCCTGCTTCAGAAGGTACCGGAGTTATAGCAGGCGGTGCTGTTCGTGCTGTGTTGGAATTGGCAGGTATTGAAAATATTCTAAGTAAATCATTAGGCTCAAAATCACCTCTAAACGCAGCTAATGCAACATTAGATGCTTTAAAATCTTTAAGATTATTTAGCGATGCTGCAAAAACTCGTGGTTTAAGCGTAATGGAAATGTTGAGCTAATTGAAAGGAGAAAATGCTATGACAAACGAACAACAAACAGGCAAAGTTAAAGTGACTTTGAAAAAGAGCCTTATTGGTTCAACAGAAGCTCAAGTGCGTGTAGCACGTGCTTTAGGCTTGAAAAAAACTAATCAGACAGTTGAACACTACAAAAATCCAACAATTATGGGTATGATTAATAAAATATCACACTTGTTGGAAGTAACTGAATTATAATTTTAATTTGTTAGAAAGGTAAAAAATAAAATGACATCAGAAGATACAATAAAAATAGAAGATTTGAGACCTCAAGAAGGTTCAACACATAAAATAAAACGTGTTGGTCGTGGTCGTTCATCAGGACACGGTAAAACATCAACTCGCGGTCATAATGGTGAAGGACAACGTTCGGGCAGAAGCCAAAAAAGAGGATTTGAAGGCGGACAAATGCCATCATACCGCCAGTTCCCTAAGCTTAAAGGGTTCACAAATTTTAACGCACTTGTTTCCGGCGAAATTAATGTTGGTGATTTAAACAACATCAACGAAAGTGAAATAACTTTGGAAGTTTTAATCGCTTTGAAAAAAGTTCGCCCTAATTGTGAAGTGTTGCGAGTTTTGGGTAATGGTGAATTAAATAAAGCAGTAACTGTTAAAGCAGCACATTTTACAAAAAGTGCTAAAGAAAAAATAGAAAAAGCAAACGGTAAGGCGGAGTTAATATAATACTATGCAAATGGGCAAAATGAAACCTCCGACTATGGAGGATATTGTATCGATGTTTCAAGCATCGGGCTTGAAGGCTAAACTTATTTTTACCTTTGCAATGGTTGCTGTGTTTAGGTTTTGTGCACAAATTCCGTTGTTCGGGATAAATAACGAAGTGTTTGCAAATATAGCATCAGGCAATAATATAATAGGCTTTTGGATTTGTTCTCAGGCGGTGCTTTGGGCAATGTTTCAATAATAGCACTGGGAATAGGACCTTTTATTACAGCTTCAATTATCATGCAGTTGTTGGCTGTAATTATCCCTAGCTTAGAACAACTTCAAAAAGAAGAAGGCGAAGCAGGAAGACGTAAAATATCTCAATATACTCGTGTGTTTACGGTTGTCATTGCGGCTTTTCAGTCTTTTGTGTTCCTTGCTTTCTTAACAAGCCAAGCAAGTGCGGCAATACTTCGGGTGTCAACAAAGGCATGTTCTTTTTGGCTCAATGCTTATTTTGACTGCAGGTGCTGTTTTTGTTATGTGGTTGGCTGAGCTTATAACAGAAAAAGGAATTGGCAATGGCGGTTCTTTACTCATCTTTTGTGGTATTCTTGCCGGAATTCCAGTTTATGCAAGTCGAACTTCACAATTGGTGGCTTATGACCCTAAAATGCAATTGGGGCTCGTCGTTTTGCTTGCGATATTCTTTGCAACTATGATTTTTATCGTTATTATGCAAGAAGCTATTCGTAAAGTTATTATTGTAAACCCTAAACGCCAAGTGGGCAACAAAATTTATGGCGGTATTAGCACCTTTATACCTTTTAAATTAAACCCGGGTGGTGTTATGCCAATTATCTTTGCAGTTGCTATTTTGTTGTTTCCTTCAACTGTTTTAAGCCTTGCAAACAGCATTCATGTTCAATCGCAAACATTGAAAACAATTGTTACTAAGTTGACATTGTTCTTTAGTCCGCAGGGAATATCATATTATATTATATATTTTGTGCTAATTGTAGCGTTGACGTTTTTCTATGCTTCAATTATGCCAAATATGCAACCAAAAGAAATCGCTACTAATCTTAAAAAATACGGTTCTTCAATTCCGGGGATTAAACCTGGAAGACCTACCGCTGAAGCGTTGGATAAAATATTGTCACGCACAACATTCATTGGAGCAATGGGACTTGGTATAATTGCTTTAATCCCATCGGTTGCAAGTTATATTACCAATATAACTACTTTGCAAGGAATTGGTGCCACTTCTTTAATCATCATGGTTGGTGTTGCTTTAGATTTTATTAATCAAATAAAAACACACTTGCTTGCTCGTAACTATGATAGCTTTTTGAAAGATTAAATTAGCCTTATTTTGAAAAAGCCGCACGAAAAGACAATTCCCTTTTCGTGCGGCTTTTTATTGCAATATGTTTTGCTATACGATTTCTATAGCTTTTATAAAGATTTTTTGTTTTTTGTAACAATAAATTTTTGCTATTTTTTATTTGCCAAGATTTAAAATTTTGATTTACAATGCTTTATATTATAATGAAATTATGCAAAAAATAATAAAAAAAAAACACAGTAAGTTTTATAGTGCCAACCGGTATCGGTGCAAAAATTGGTGGGTTTGCTGGTGATGCTTCAAGTTATGCAAGAAAATTTGCTAAACATTTTAATGTTATTGTTAATCCAAATGTTGTTAATGCTGCTTTGTTTTCAGGCATCACAAACAATATGATTTATTGTGAAGGATATTTTTTAGGTGAATTTTTTGCGAACAATATAAATTTAAAAAAAATAAACAATCATAAAATAGGTGTTATTTTCGATAGATCTATAAATAAGGATATTTTAAATATTCATATAAATACAATAAATGCTATAAAAACGGTTTATGATTATGATATTTTGCCGTATGTAATTACTGATGAAGAAGTAGGAGTTAGGTTTTATAAAGATGAAAGTGGCGGTTCGTTTGGCGATATTTTAAACTCAAAAACATTAATCGAAGCAGGATTAAAACTTAAATCTTTTGGTGCAACTGAAATTTGCGTTATTTGCAATTTTAATGACGATGAACTTGATGATGATAGTGATTATATCCAAGGTCAAGGCGTCGATATTGTGGGTGGTGTAGAGGCTATTATATCACATTTTATGTCAAAAGAACTTCAAATAATGACTATCCATGCACCTGCTTTTTTCAAATGTTGAAATAGAAAAACGTATAATAAACCCAAAATCAGCAGCTGAATATGTTACTTTAACTTACCTGCCCTGTTTTATTTTTGGACTTCAATATGCTTACAAACCTGTTTTAACTAAAGATAAAAACTCAATAAATGTAAAAGATGTAAAAGCTTTAATCTTGCCTTATGATGCATTAGGTTCTAAACTTGTTTTGAATGCTTTAAATAATAATGTAAAAGTTATTGCCGTAAAAGAAAACACAAGTTGTATTAATGCAACTGCTAAAAATCTGGGGTTAGAAAACGATATTATCGAAATACCAACGTATAAAGAATGCTTGGATTATCTTTTATTTGGGTACAATTGTTGCTGAAACTTCTTTTTTTACTCTAAAAGATTTTTCAAGACTATTCAGAAGTTGAGCATGTGTATTGGCTTTATAAAATTTTCCTTTTGTAACTAGGGCTGTGCAGCGAAGTTCATCGTTGGCTTTTTTATCGTTCAAATCAAAAGCAATAACATCAATAAAAACATCATCACGTGTTTGAATAAGCTTCATAGCGTATTCACAAGGGTTTTTCATCACAGTTTTCACCGCCATCAGTTAAAAGAATAATACGTTTTTTACTTTTAGGATAATTTATAAAATCATTATTTACTGCCTGTTTTAATGAATATGTAATAGGTGTCCAACCTGTAGCTTTTGTGGAATATAAACTTGAGATAATACTTTGTTGAGTGTTTTGATTAGGGCTAACCAACAATTCAGAAGCCGTACAGCTTGTTATAGGGTTAAAACTGTTTTTATGCCCATAAACTCGAAGTCCCATATGAATATCGTTTGGCAGACGTGATAAAATACTTGAAATGCTTTTTTAATGCAAGTTCAATTTTCGTTGTACCTTGTATTGTTTCATTCATACTATTTGAGAAATCAACAATAAATAATATTAATTCTTTTGCACTACCTATACTGTTGTTTTGTGTATAATTATTGGGATTAAAAACCTTGTAAGACTGTGCATAACAAATAGTAGATAAAAAAGTATAAAAAGTGTTAAAATATAATTTTTTATTTTCATATAAAAAATATTACATACAACAAATAAAAATTAATATTGCCCATTTAAGCTAGTTATAATTTAGTTCTAGTAATAAAGTTAAGTTATGCAAAAAAGTAGCTTTTAGGGGCTTAACATTAATTGCACTTTTAATAAAATTAGTTGTATGTTTTTAGAACAACTTTGTGAATAGGTATTGGAGACAGACACTGTATTTTAATTTATAAAAACACCTGTGAAAGAATATGAAGCATTACCTGTCATGATAACAGGAAAGTTTGTGTTGTCTTTTGAGCCTTGCCAGTTGATATTCAAATCGCCGCCAGGCAGATGAACAAGCACATTGTTGTCCAGTTTTCCAAGAAGAATTCCGGCAACGACACTAGCACAAGCACCTGTGCCACAAGCAAGAGTGATACCACAGCCTCGCTCCCAGACATTCAAAGTTATTTCGTTTCGCGAAAGAACTTTAATAAATTCAACATTGGTTTTTTCTGGGAATAACCTCATGTTTTTCAATATCCGACCATAGTCAGTTGCAAGAGTTTTAGGGTCGTCATTTGAATTTTCAGGCAAGAAAACTACACAATGAGGTTACCCATGCTAACAGCGTTCAGAACAAACTTCTTTGCCCATATTTCAACTTCAACATTTAAATTTGAGTCAGCCAGAAATGGGATTTTGCTTGGTTCAAGTACCGGATTTCCCATATTAACTTCGACTTTTCCATTTTCTAAAACTTTTGGAACAATGACACCTGCTTTTGTAAGAACTCGAAACGATTTTTTATCGCCAAGTAGTTTATTGTCAACAACATACTTTGCAAAACATCTCATTCCATTGCCACACATTTGAGCCATTGTGCCGTCGTTGTTGTAAAAATGCCACCCAATATCAGCCACGGTTTTATCGACATTTGTATTAACCGCAATCAAGCCGTCGGCTCCAACACCAAAATGAGGCGTACAAATTTTCTTAACAAAGTTTACAATGTCATCTTTAACTTTGTTATACTCTGCTTCATCTAAAACAACAAAATCGTTTGCCAAGTCCGTGCATTTTGGTGAATTTGATATTTTTTTCCATAATTTTAGGCTATATCCTCATTAATTTTATTATTTGTTGGCAATTTAACAAGTGGAGCCAATTTTGACGTTTTAGCCTTAACTAAATCGGCTGTCACAATGTATTCTTTGATGTCTTGAGTTGGCACATTATACATAATATCAAGCATAATTTCTTCGACAATAGACTTCAAAGCACGTGCACCTGTTTTGCGTTTCAAAGCTTCTTTTGCAATCAAATCAATAGCATCACTATCGAATTTTAAATCAACGCCATCCATTTTGAGCAAGCATTGATATTGTTTAATAACAGCATTTTTAGGCTCTGTCAAAATCATTTTCAAAGTTTTTTCCTCAAGCGGGTCAAGCACGGCAAACACGGGAACACGACCAATAAATTCCGGGATTAAACCAAATTTTAACAAATCTTCAGGTTGCAATTTTTTAAGCATACGAGAAGCTTCAAGTTCTTTTTCGGCTTGTGTTTTTATTGCATTGGCACCAAAACCAATAGATGTGCCGTCATTTGCACGACGTTCAACTATTTTATCGAGTCCGACAAAAGCGCCACCGACTATGAAAAGGATGTTGCTTGTATCGATTTGTATAAAATCTTGATGAGGGTGTTTACGTCCGCCTTGGGGTGGTACATTGGCTGTTGTACCTTCTATCATTTTAAGCAATGCCTGTTGAACACCTTCACCTGACACATCTCGTGTAATGCTTGGGTTTTCAGATTTACGGGCAATTTTGTCTATTTCGTCAATATATATGATACCTTTTTGAGTGCGTTCTACGTCATAATCAGCACTTTGGTATAAACGAAGAAGGATGTTTTCAACATCATCACCAACATATCCTGCTTCAGTTAATGTTGTGGCATCTGCAACTGCAAAAGGAACATCCAACATTTTAGCAAGCGTTTGAGCCAAAAGTGTCTTACCTGAACCTGTTGTAAGCCAACAAGAAGTATGTTGCTTTTTGTATTTCAACTTCTTCTTTTGCATCAATTAGCGAATTGTGCTCAACACGTTTATAATGGTTGTAAACAGCAACTGATAAAACTTTCTTGGCATCATCTTGTCCTACTATATTCTCGTCAAGATATGCTTTGATTTCGTGCGGTTTTGGTATTTTAAATTCTTCGTTATTGCCTTCTTTTTGTTTCTTTTGTTGTTTCTTTTTCCGTCAAAAAATTCTTCGTCCAAAATTTCATTGCATAAATCAACGCATTCATCACAAATATAAACATCAGGAACCCGCAATAAGTTTTTTTCACTTGGTCTTGATATTTCCCGCAAAATGAACACTTTATGCTGCTATTATCATGTTTTGCCATATATTTTATACCCTCTTTAGTTTTAATTTTATCACAAATAATTTATTAAAATCAATATTTTTTACTATCTATAATTTTAAGTTAAATTTAAAAAGAAATTAATATACCGCATAAGAATATATACTGTGTTGTGATGTTCAATATTGCTGTGTGGTAAATTGCAAGTGTATAAAGTGAAAAATGGAAATTTTAGTATGATTAAAAAAGCTTTGATATTTTCTTTAACATTGGCAATTACATTTTTATATAATGCACAAACAGCGACAAGTGCACCGTTTTACGGGTTGAAAATGCATTTGGGGTATGAGGACATAAACATGAAAGTTTATGAAAAGATAAACCCCTTCTATTGTTTATATAGATGCAGATGTGTCAAACGGGATATCGTCAGGAACAGGTTGTGTTATTGATGAATCAGGAATTATTTTAACAAGTTCACATGTTATTGACGGTGCTAAAAATATAGTCGTTGAAACCTCAAATGGTGAGGAGTATAAAGCAACTGTTTTATTCACAAAAGGACTTGAAAAGGATTTGGCTTTGCTTAAAATCACACCAAAAAAGAGCTTGCCTTGTGTGAAACTGGGTGATTCTTCAAGTGTGAAAGTGGGGCAGCAAATTTTGGCAATCGGCAACCCGTTTGGGTTTTCCGGCACACTTACAACAGGCATTGTTTCTCGAATAGACTACAAGCGAAACAAAATCCAAACCGATGCCGCAATAAACCCGGGATCCTCAGGCGGCCCTTTGTTGAACGCAAACGGAGAAGTCATCGGAATTTCACAAAGTATCTATAACCCTGACAACAACAAATCAAACATTGGCATTGGCTTTGCCATCCCTTCAAACACCGCAAAGGACTTTATCAAACTTGCAAAAGCCGAGAAAAAGTTTTGAGGTTTAAAAATATCAAAATGAATTAAATTTTAACATTAAAATTAGCATTTTTTACACTAGCTCTTTTATTTAATTGCATAAATTGCAATTTTTCCTTGTAAAATTTTATTAAATCAGACGGCAATAAAAATCTTCTGGCCGATGTCTTAAACTCGTATTCAATTTGTTTTTTGGTTATTTTTTTATTTTGACGTATAATATCTTTTTAAAATTTCTTCTAAGTGTGTATTTGCAAATCTTATAAAATTTTCCTTTTGTAGAGATAAAAATGTATTTGTTATTTCATTTACATCTCCTTCAACCTTTGCCCTTTCAAGAAAAATTTTAACAAAACTTCTTATATTTTCTTCATCAGGTAGTTCAAGCCCGACAGTCAATGGAATTGCATCAAGCACATTTGAAGGAATGTTAAATGGGTGATTTGTTGTCATAAAACTGTGCATTTGTATTTTTCTGAGCAGTCTTTTAAAAATTCAGCGAATTTTTCGTTTAAATTAAGTCCGTTTACTTCGTCAATAATTATAAATGAACGTTGCTTTTCAGCTCCACTTTTATCATAAATTTCTTTAGATTTTTTTGCAGCTTTCAATATTTTTGTCATTGCCTCATTTTTTATCATCAAAACTACCAGGCTCATATTTTAATAATATTTGCTCCCATTTGTTCTGCAAGTGCAAGAGCAAAAGTGCTTTTACCTGTGCCTGTCACACCATAAAAAAAAGAATAGCATTTGGAACATCAACTTTTCTCCAATGGAAGTTTTTGCAAGTGCCATTTTTTTATTCCAAATTCTCTTCTTAAGTATTCTTTTTTCTTTTTCATAACCATAAATGCGCTCAAAACCGTAATTCATTTGTTTCATATTGTCAATTCGATGCATATAGTCAAGAAGTATCTTTGTATCATTTTGTTTATTTATTATAGCCTGTTCAGGATTAGTGCCTGAATAATCTTCTAATAATTCTTGAATATGTTCAGACTTAAGAGTCAATGCTTCACTATCTCGTTTTTTTTCTTAAGCTATCGGCTTGTTTATTATATTCTATTAAGATTTTATCAAGTTCAGCTAATTGTGCTTTTACATCTGTTTTAGCTTTTTCAATTTGTGCAGAATTAGATTGTGGCAAATTATCTGAAGTACCAGAAGCTGTTGCTTTTGTTGTTTTTTTTGCCTTTACTAAATTAAACGGCCGCAGCTATAGCTGCGGCCGTTAAAAAGGATGGAACCACCTATTATTAACTGTTTTCGTTTTTGTTTTTTCTTCATCATAGTTATTCCCAAACATAACTTTACTGTTCGTTATTGTATTTTGTTGCCTGAACCTTAATTTATTATTTAAATATTTGTTGCTTTGATTTGTGCTCAAGTTGTAAATCTTCATAAAATTTCTCCTATTTAATTTATAAATTAATTTCCATCATGCCATCCGCATAAAATTTCACTCATATCTTCATCATAATCAACATATGATGTCGTATCTGCTTTTATACTTTCATCATCTGAGTCAGCATATTTATACTCATCTTTAACATCTTCATTTAAAGCTATATAATCCTAACTGCGTCCTTCAGAAGCATATTTTTCAAAAGAAGCAAGTTTTTTATTACATTTTTTCTTCTTCTTTTTTATCCGCTTCTGTATATTCTGAATTCAAGTTTACTTCCAGACCTACTCTGTGTGGAGCAACAGAAGCCGCTTCAAGTTTCTCAGGTTTGTCTGATTGAAAAAGAATTGTTGTGTGGTATTGTTCAGAAACATGTTCTGCAAATCTATTCCATTTGGCAATTTTTTTCGATTTTCCGAACTTTGATCTGCAAGGAAATCGTCTAAATTTTCAACATAAACAATTGTACGAATATTTTTTACAGGAAAAACAGCTTCTGCATTACGTGCTTTTTCAGAAATTTGTTTTATAGCTTTCAAGTGGTTTGTTTTTATCAAATATAACTTTTTCATTATAAACCCCTGATTCTCGAATTATCCAATTGACCATTTCGTCACGTGTCTCTTTGGATTTTCCTGTTATCAATACTCCATTGAGTTCTTTGGCTGTAATTTCATATCCTTTTTTTCAACTGACAATTTATCTAAAAAATCTTCACGAATTCTATGCTTAGCTTCAAGTTTTTCAATTTCACAGGCCCCCTTTTTTTCTAATAACTTATTTTTCCTATCCAAATAATTATTTTTTCTTTGATAGCTTTATTAATATCTTTTTGAACATCCTGAATTTCGTCTTGATTGAAAGTTTTATCCCACAAATATCCAAGCCCTTTCCAAGTGTGTCCCCAGATTTTCATTTTTAACTTTTCTGAATTGTATGCAAATGGAATAAGCCTTTTGACTGCTCGACGATACAACGGATTTTCCTCATATCTTCCCGAAAATGACATTTGACTTTGACTTTGAATAGTGTTTTGTTTGGCTTTATTATTTTGTTTTTGGTTAAAATAACCTGTATTGACTCCTATACTATTTACTTTCATAAAATTATATTCCTCCTCTTTTTAATGTTAACAATTTTGCTTTGTCGCGATAAAAACTATTTAACAAGTCTTGAGTAACTTTGTACGTATTTTTAAAGTGTTAAAAGCTTCTTTGATGTCAGATTGTGACACCTTTTTTCTATTTTTTATTACTTGTTTTAATAATTGGTCTAAATTTGTATTTGAAAATTTTATACCATTTTGTCTTTGTAAAAGTAATAATTCATCAGCTATTTCTTTTGCATTTCCCTTTTATCTTTGCTCGTGTTATAAATTTTTCAACAAAAATTCTTAAATTTTGTTCATCCGGTGGTTCAAGCCCAACAGTCAATGGGATTGAATCGAGCACATTTGAAGGAATATCAAATGGGTGATTTGTTGTCATAAAAACTGTACATTTATATTTTTTTGAACAATCCTTTAAAAATTGAGCAAATTTGTTATTTTCTACAAGTTCATTTGCTTCATCAATAATTAAAAACGAACGTTGCTTTTCTTCTCCACTAGTTTCATAAACCTCTTTCGATTTATTAGCAGCTTGCAATATTTTTGCCATTTGCTCATTTTCATCATCAAAACTATCACATTGGATGTTAATAATATTTGCCATCATTTGCTCTGCAAGTGCAAGAGCAAATGTGCTTTTTCCAATACCGGTCACGCCATAAAAAAGAATAGCATTTGGAACATCAACTTTTTCTCCAATAGAAGTTTTTGCAAGTGCCATTTTTTTTATTCCAAATTCCCTTCTTAAGTATTCTTTTTTCTTTTTCATAACCATAAATGCGTTCAAAACCGTAATCCATTTGTTCCATGCTTTTGATTCGATGCACATAATCAAGGATTATCCTATTATCTTTTGACTGATTTATCTTAATTTGCTCAGGATCAAGATCAAAGTAATCGGACAAAGCATTTATTTCTTCTAAAGCAATTTCCAATGTTTGGGCTTCAGTTTCTTTTCTGCGCGAAAGTTCAAGCTGCATTTGAATGTCTGAAAACAAAGAGCCGTCAGACTTAGGCATTGTTCCCCAAATTGCTCGTCTGGATTTTAATTCATCAAGTTTTCTTGTAATAAAAGACCTATCAGTTTTTTTGTCAATATTGTTTGTGTCTTCGCGCCCCTTAAAACTAACAACTTTTGAATTATATTCTATTGATGTTATTTTCATAAGACCTCTATTAGTTTTTGTTAAGTTATTATATCAAGAAAAAGAATAACTTACTATCTTACAAAAACAACATTTACAAAAGTTTACAACGCTTAAACACAAGCTTTAATTTCAGAAGAAAATGTTTGTGGATTTAAAATATTTTTGCCTTTTAAGCATAACAACATGTTTGAAAGTTTTAGTTTTGAAATTGTGTTATAAGCAAGCTTGTCGTTCACTATCCACTTAAATTTATTGTTTTTTCTGTGTCATAATATTTTGTTGATATTAAAACGGATATTTTAATAGCATCAAACAAATTGAGTGATGAAATATCAATTTCATAAGTTGTTAATTTTTGATTGGCTATGTATGTTTCGATAAAATCAATTACTTCATTAGTATCGACATAAAAATTGGTAATTTTTAATGACATATTTTAATTCTCGTATAAAAACTTTCAAAACTCATACTTATAATTACGAATATTTTTGCAGAAATTGAAATTTTGTAACGAAACTCATCCAGATGGTTTAAATTTTATTTTTTTGAGTGTACTATTGTATTAAAGGAATTATGGAGAAATTTATGCTTATAAAAGACAAAAATGACATTTTATCACTTGCAAGTGAAGTTTTTGATATTGAAGCAAGTTCTATATTAAAACTCAAAGAACATTTGGGTGATGAGTTTGAAGAAGCGTGTAAATTAATGTTGAATTGTAAAGGCACTGTAATCGTTACAGGCATGGGAAAATCAGGCTTAATAGGTCGAAAAATTGCAGCCACACTTTCATCAACAGGTACTGTTTCATATTTTTGCATCCTGCTGAAAGCAACCATGGTGATTCCGGTATAATTACTCCAAATGACGTTGTTATTGCAATTTCAAATAGTGGCGAGACAATAGAATTATTAAATGTTTTGCCTATAATAAAACGTTTTAACTGCAAACTTATAGCAATGACCGGCAAGAAAGATTCAACACTTGCGAAAAGTGCTGATGTTGTTTTGGATATAAGTGTTAAGCGTGAGGCTTGCCCATTAAACAAAGCCCCAACCGCAAGTACAACTGTTACACTTGCAATGGGTGATGCTTTGGCTGTTTGTCTATTAAAACTAAAAGGCTTTACCGAAGATGATTTTTTGATATATCATCCGTCAGGTGCTTTAGGGCGCGGACATATTTACAAAGTTAAGGATTTAATGATTGAGGCAAGTGAAATGCCTGTTGTTGAGAAAAATATGCCTTTTTTGGATGCTGTTAAATATATATCCGATAAAAAGCTTGGTTTGACTGTTGTTAAAAACGAAAATAATAAACTTGAAGGAATTTTAACCGACGGGGATATTCGACGCACATTGTTAAAAAATATTCCTGTCAAAGATTTAAAAGTTCAAGATGTCATGACAAAGACTCCAAAAACCGTCTTTGAAAACGACCTTGCTGCCAAGGCTCTTACTTTAATGGAAAAATATTCAATAACTTCACTTGTGTGTATTAATGAAAATAATGAGCCGCTTGGCATTGTTCATATTCATGACTTACTTAAAGCGAAAATTGCCTAGATTTTAATATAGATAAAAATAATTACAACAAAAGACTTATTGGAAAGGATATTATGAATAACAACTTAGAATTAAAATTGAAAGCAAAAAAAATAAAACTTGTAGCGTTTGATGTAGATGGTGTAATGACTGACGGCTCTTTAACGTTTGACGAAAATGGTGTTGAATATAAAACATTTAACGCAAAAAGACGGTCAGGGAATTGTCATGCTCAATCGACACGGGGTTTAATACAGCTATAATTACAGCCAGAGACAACGGAACCGTTGAATGTCGTGCTAAAATGCTCGGGATTACAAAACTATTTATGGGACAAAAGAATAAAGAAGTTGCACTAAATGATTTATGCAACGAATTTAATGTATCGTTTGATGAAATTGCATACATGGGCGATGATTTACCTGATTTGTGTGTTTTAAAAAAAGTTGGCTTGCCTTCTTGCCCAAATGATGCTGTTGATGAGGTTAAAAACGTTGCAATATTTGTTTCAAATAAAAACGGCGGACGCGGTGCCGTTAGAGAACTTTGTGATTTTATTTTAAAATCTGCAGAAAAGTTAGACTTGTAATCTAGTCAATTTCTTCTTCATCATCAATATTTTTAACTAAATCAGAGATTAAATCATCAATATTCTCATATTTTGTGTCATCTTCTTTGATTTTATTGACAACCAAAGCTGCCATTTCACGCGCTACTTGTTTTTTGTGTCTCAACTTGGCAATTTTCAAGACATGTTTATAGCTGTGCGTACTGTTATATCAATATCATACCAGCGGTCAATACCACGAGGGATTTTCCCATCCTCCACCGCTGTTAGTATATCGCCTATATCTTTATATTTTGAATTAGATATATTATGCTCAATAATAATCTTTATCAAATTTAGAGCGATTTTAATTTGAGTTTCATCAGAGGAGTGCTCCAAGGTATACATGGATTTACTTAATATAGGATCTTTATCATACCATCTGCGAGCTGCTTCACCATAATTCTGTTTCATATTTTTTTACCACTCCTTTTTTATCTAACGGGCTATCGCCCCTCAATTTTTGCACTCATCCACCAACGTGGAATGACTTTTGGTTTGATTTTGCATCGAAGTCCAATTGATACATTTTTCTTCAAGCAATTTGTATTAGGTTTTTGTATAACGGGCTTGCGCCCCTCGATTTTTTGCACTCATCCACCAACGTGGAATGACTTTTGGTTTGATTTTGCATCGAAGTCCAATTGATACATTTTTATTCAAGCAGTTTGTATTAGGTTTTGTATAACGGGCTTGTGCCCCTCGATTTTTG
Organism: Candidatus Melainabacteria bacterium; assembly: GCA_022009935.1. Taxonomy (GTDB): domain Bacteria; phylum Cyanobacteriota; class Vampirovibrionia; order Gastranaerophilales; family Gastranaerophilaceae; genus UMGS1477. Next base: position 1,350,385 of record CP091731.1, read on the forward strand.
CACTCACCCACCAACGTGGAATGACTTTTGTTTTGATTTTACTTTGAGGTCGGTCGACTCAATGTTCATTATAGAGGTCTAACCTCTAACCTTTAGCCAAATTTATAGCTTATCCCATATCTAACTTCGGGATAACTCCATTTTATATGTTTACAGCAAATTTTGCAAGCACCACATTCTAAACAGTTTTCATAATTTACCATAATAACTTTCTCTGACTCGTTTTGAAGCTTGTATACATTTGCCGGACAAATGCTTAAACAAACGCGATTGGCGCAATTTAAACATATTTTATCATCTAAAATCAAATGACTTTTATCACAACTTAATGACTTGACTTTGTAAAGTCTTGTTTCAATTGGTAATTGGTTATTATCGCTCATTTTATAAACACTCCAAAAAACATCTTTATTAATGTAAATAAATCTTTAAATAATTCAATAAAAGACCGTGATTTGAAAAATTGACAAATAAAATTCAAATAAACTTTTCTTTTTCAACTCCACTTGCTTCAACAAAGTTTTTGAAAAAAAGCGTTGCTTGCTTTGGGTAAAAATCCAAAAAGGCTTTTTTTCTTTTTTTACTTCTTCCATAATGTTTTTGTAACTTTTTAAATCTTTATATATAAAACTTTCTTTAATATAATTTTCGTAAAGTTTCAATGTGTTTTTGCTTACATCATTGCAATCAAGAGCAACAATAGCGGCTTTAGCAGCAAGTTGACCGGAAACAAGAGCCAAATTTGTACCCTCAAAATTAACGTTATTAATAAACATGGCAGCATCGCCGACAACCATTGCCCCATTTGTATAAAGTTTTGGGATTTTTTTATATCCGCCCTCAGGTATCAAATGTGCACAGTATTCTACCATCTCACCGCCTTTAATTAAAGGGGCAATTTCAGGATGATTTTTAAATTGGTCTAAATAGTCATAAGGTCTTAATGAGTTTTTTGCTAACTCATCCAAAGTAATCCCAATCCCAACTGACACTGAGTCAGAATTTGTATAAACAAAACTTAATCCTAAAATTTCGTTAAAGGGATAACCTAAACATTCAATCATCGCTCCATCTTTGTCATTAAGAAGATTAAACCTCTCGTTAATTGTGTTTTTATCAAGCTGATAAACTTCTTTAACGGCAAGGGCAACATCTTTGGGGTCTATATCTTTTCTTAACCCTATTTCCTTTGCAAGAAGGCTGTTTGCTCCGTCAGCTATAATGACAATTGAACCATAAATTTCTTCAATTTCTGTTTTAACACCAACTACAAAATTATTTTTAATAATAGCATTTTTAACTAAAGTACGCGGTGCATAAATAACACCGGCTTTTTGTGCTTCCTCGACACACCATTTGTCAAATTTACTTCTAAGTGCTGTAAAACATATATTTTCATCATCTTTTGACAATTTATCCGAATATGAAACTCCAACGGCTTCTTTTTCTGTCATCATAAAGTAATTATGTTTTTTGTTATCCTTTCAATTGGTGCTTCGTTTAAAAAATTTGGGAATATTTCATTTAACGCATGGGAATACATAATGCCACCATACATGTTTTTGAACCTGCATAATCACCACGCTCAATGAGCAATACTTTTTTATTGGCTTTAGCTAAGGTAATTGCAGCACTAACACCCGAAAGTCCCGCACCTACAACAATTACATCAAATTTTGTATCATATTTTTCTTTTTCCATTTTTTTATCTAACGGGTTTGTGCCCTTCATCCTTTCTATTTTTTCGCCAATGTGGAATGACTTTTGTTTTGATTTTGCATTGAAGTCCAATTAACGCTTTTTACTAAATGTTTTTGTTTTAGTTTTGTATAACGGGCTATTACCTTTCATCCTTTCTATTTTTTCACCAACGTGGAATGACTTTTGTTTTGATTTTGCATTGAAGTCCAATTGGTACTTCCTAATACCGTTTATCATAATAAACTTAAATTTGTGCAACCCATACGCAGTCGTGAACAATTATCACTTAACGAAACATCGTCAAAGCCAAGTTTGTTTGAACATTGGGCTTTGCCCAATGTGAGTTACGCAGGCTTGAGTTGAGTTTAGTGAAAATGTGAACGACAAGTCGGGTTAGGTTTTGTGCAACTTTGCCACCAAAAGTTGCCCCGTCCGGAGGACATTATATTTAATTTAATTTTATTAACTTTTAATTTTTTATTTACCATTTTTTCCTTTTTATATAACGGGCTGCGGATTCGTTGTTGGCTTCGCCTGATTGTGAGGATAGGCGTGAGCCGTGCGTAAAACAAAGCCAAAACGGCTCAGTTTTGGATTTGTTTGTAGCAGTTAATAGGCGACGTAAGAGTTTTCGAAGAAAACTCCACAGGAGCAAAAACTGAACGGAGTGAAATAATTTTGTGAAAAAATTATGAAACGAAGTTGCATAGTTCCGAACCCGACGTAATCCAAGACAGTGCCCCTCCTTTCTACTCTTCCACCAATGTGGAATGATTTCTATATATTTTAGCTTATTTTACCATCCGATTAAATACTATATTTCCATTATATTTAATGAAATATTTCCAATTTGCAAAAGTTCGTCTTTTAAATCAAAAATGACATCTTGATTAATAATTTCAAGTATAATAAGGCCACTGTTTGAGCAACTTCCGGCCTCGTTATGATAAGGTATTCCAAGCCTTGTTTTTTATAAAACAGCCGTACCGTGTTAAAACATTTTGCACCAATGTTGCGTTATCATTTCTATTCTCAAGTTTTATTGCCATAATATAAATCAATTTTGCCCACCTTTCAAAAAATATAGACATCGGGTAAATAATTCATCACCCGATGTCTTAAAAGAACAATTATTCAATATTTATTTTTTTTGAGTCATCTTTTTTTCTTCCTGCATTTTTGGAAGATTTAATGTCAAAATGCCATGTTCAAGTTTAGCCTTTACACTATCAACATTTATCTCTTGAGGGAAATGAATAGTTCTATTGTACATTCCATAGCGAAATTCAGATTTGTGGTATTTCTTATTGTTTTCTTCTTTTTCTTCACTTTTTTTGAGCATGGATTTTTAAGCTGGATTTTGTTACGTCTAAGTCGATATCTTCTTTTTTATCCCTGGAAGTTCAGCTTTTATTTTATATTCGTTATCAAATTCCTGAATATCAACAGGCATTGTCATCCCTTGAGTGTCAACGTTAAACAAATATTCAGGAAACATGTTGTCAAAACTTTTGTGTAAAACATGTTCAATTTCGTCGTTAATTGTGCTAAAGAAAGTATCCGGTTTTTTTTATTAAATATTTCATTCTTTTATCTCCATATAGGTCTTACCTATATCATTGTTTACAATAATATAAACTATTACATTAGCCAAAGTGGCTAATTAGAAGATAAATTTAAGTTCAATAAAAACACTAAAGTCCAATCAATTGTATTTAATGGAAGGTGGAAAATCCAATCATACATGCTTGTTTTTTATATAAACTTACTTAATGAAAGCGTTGAAGTTCAATTATGCATCTTACTTTTTATATTCTCAATAATAGCATTTACAAGAAAATCGTAAGATTTCATGTTTTTAACATCAGAAGAAAATTCACGCATTAAAGTTTCTTCAACCATATTTCGCAAAGCACTTTCACTTGCGATGACATCTTCATTGTTAGCGTTATTACATATTAAATCCACATAACTTGATTTAATTTTATAATCTCTTATTTTTGAAAACATAATCCAGTTAATATGTGGTCGTTTAAGTTTTGTAACTGTTTTAACTATTTTTAAATTTTTAGGATTAAACATCATTCCTCCGATTTTAATGTACGGATATATTGCTTACTTTTATAATTACATTTGCTTAAAGTTCCGTCAAGAAAAAAATTTACCTTTTTTTGTGCAGATGTTACAAAAAATTTACAAAAATCGCTTTATGCCAATAATTAAGCGATGTTTTTATAAGTTATAATATAAATGTTTGTGTTTAAATCTATTTGCGTATTGTAAATTTTATTTAATAAATTTTTAATATTTTCTATGCTTTGCATTTGCAATTTTGCAAATTGCAAGATACTAAAGTCAAGTTCTCCAAGTTTTATAGAATAGACATCTTTTAGAATAATACCTTTTCTTAAGATTTTTCTCCAACTCTAATGTCAACAAGATCCATTTTTTTTATAATAATTTAAATAAACATCATCTAATCGAAATGCTATTTTGGGATAAATATCATCTTCATTAATTATTTCATTTTCCATAAAAAGAGGAAAATTAATAGTTTTTGACATAGCTATAAAATCCTTTCAACCATTATTTTAAATATATATATATTCTTTGTCAAAATTTATCTTAATAATCATACACAAATTATTTACAAATTAAAAATTTTTTTTACCATTTTTATATGGGCAAAGCAAAAAAAAGAAATTTTGATAGATGTAAACATTTATACTCTATGTGTATGAAGCGTGAAGATGCAATCACAAAAGTCATTGAACGCCTTAATAACAACGTTTTTGATGTTGAATCAAAAACCTCATAACCCTTTTTGGCTTGCATCCTGAAGAATTATCTGAAAATGGAGCAAGTTGGGAAAGTGTTAAACTTGTGGATAGATATGTTTTTTAAGTTTTGTAAACTTGATATACAGAAAGCTTAACATTTCTTAATATTGAAAAGCATTGCTATTGTTGCAATACAGCTTTTTTGTATGTTTTTTTTGAAAAATATTAAAAAGAAAAAGGCAATTAATTATATACGATTGTTTTAATATATACATAAGTAGTACATAAAAACAAACGGAGGAAATACAAAATGGCAAGAGTTTTAATATCAATGCCCGAAGATTTTTTAAATAAGATAGACAAAATGGCAGACAGCGAAAATCGTAGCCGTAGCGAATTAATTCGTGAAGCACTAAGAACTTATATGGGAAAACAAAAAATTCGTAACAATGCTTTGGCTGTTAAAAATGCAGATATTTTAGAAGCGTTGTTGGCAGAATAATTTAGGCATTACATTAAGATTTGGTTTGGTGGAAAATTTAATAGACTTTCAAAGGCGTTACTTAAGATTTGGTTTGGTAGAAAATTTAATAAAATATTCAAAGGCGTTACTTAAGATTTGGTTTGGTGGAAAATTTAATAAAATATTCAAAGGCGTTACTTAAAGATTTGGTTTAAAAAAATAATAAAATTGAGAAAAGTTGAAAATGGGATAATGAAACAAGTTTTAAAACTTGTTTCATTTTTTATATATGGAGGGATGTAAAAATATAAATTTTTTGATAAACTGGAATTAAAATAGCAAAATGGAGAGAGTTAAAGCTCTAAGATAAAACAATGGAAAATAAAAGAATAGTTGAAATATATTCAGGTGCCTACGCTTCAGGTAAATCAGAAACAGCAATCAATCGTGCATATCAGTATATAAAAATGGGCAAGCCGATAACTCTTGTTGATTTGGACACGGTTGAGCCGGCTTATTGTTTACGTCCTTTGGTGCCGAAACTTGAGGAAGACGGAATAAAGGTGGTTGCACAAACTGACAGATTTGGACTTGGTGAAGCTGCAAGTTATGTTACACAAGAACAAGTGATGGTGCTCAAAAATAATCAGACTGACATAATTATTGATGTAGGGTATGGAGCATCCGGACTTGATATACTTGATATTTTGCAAGGAATTGAGGATGAAACGGATGTTCGTAATTATCTTGTTGTCAACACTTCAAAATTTGAGACAAAAGATGAAGAAAGTATTAAAGAATATTTGGATATTGCAAAAGGCTGTGGAGATAGACCTTATAAGTGTTTTGACGGACTTATATCAAACACTCATTTTGGGGATGAAACGACTAAAGATGATGTTATGAACGGTTATGAAATTTTGAAAAACGTTTCAAAAGATGTTGGTATTCCTATATTTGCAATAGGCATGGCAGATTTCTTGGCAAAAGATGTTGAAACGTTGCAACACGACAACACACCCATTTGGGTGTATCGTCGATGATGCCAAATGCTATGTGGTGATAATAAACTAAGAATAAAACTCTTGCTTTTTTATATCGATTTTTGGAACATAGTAGTGTTTATCTATACCAAATACATCTTTTTGAGAAGCGTCTGATGGGTAAGTTGATAAAACCTCTCCTTTTTTAATAAACAAAGTGTTGCTATTTTGTGGGTTTGCTGCAAGGGTGTTATAATAATGGCTCCAAGCATGGCTATATGTGTATAAAGTGCTTTTTATTATAAAGTTTTCTTTATTTGAATCAGGATTTTGTGCTTCATCAAAAAATAGACTTAATAAATCATTATATGTCCAGCCACCTTTATTATATTTTCTTAACGCATAAGAAATCGGATCTTGAGAATCTGTCAATGGTTTTAATGACTCGTTAGATGATGATAAGCTTAATGCATAGGTATTTTCTTTTTTAAATTGCTGTTTTAAATAAGCTTCGTTTGCTGTAATATTTTGATTAAAAATACCGTATGTATCTGCTGAAATATCTGCTTTTGTATTTTTTCGTGTTCTGTTTAATGCCGCAAGAAGAGATAAACAAGCCATAGCCGGTGAAATATGTTCTTCATTTACTGTTGTAGTTGCTTTTTCAACAATATCTTTTGGAAATGTTACTTTGTTGTTATTTTTTAACGTAATTGAAATGTCACCATTTTTATCCATTGAAAATCGGCTCATTATAAATAATTTTAATTCCGGGTCGTAATTAAACTCTTTAAGTTTTGATATAAGCCAACAGTTTCCAATTGCTTGCTTACCGTTTGGTCTTTGTTCACCAAAAGATATTCAATTTGTTTATGGCTTAAATCAGTTTTAATTCGTTGATTTGTTCCTTGATAACCAAGATAATTTTGATCACCTTCTTTAAAAATTTCACACCTGTCTGTTGTTCTTGGTATGCGATAATCGTGTGATAAGTTGCTAAAATCAAGACTTACAGCTTTATTTGCATATTGTTTTAAAACAGGGCGAATTGTTAAAAGCATTTCGTTATCACATTTGTTGTCATTCGTTAAAAGTTCTTTTTAGATTACTATTGAGTGTACATTTATAAATAGAGCTTAAAAATCCATTGCGTTTATCCAAAGGCATTTGCTTTAATGCAATAACGGTTAAGTTATAAACACCGTCATCATAAATATCCCTATTATCTTCAGGTGTTAATATTTTAGCATTATCCTTTATAACATTTGCCAAGCCCTCCCAATTATCGTTGTATAATCCACGACTTATTTTTAAATCAATGAAATATTCAAGTTTAAATTGTTTATTTTCATTTTCAGAATCTCGCAATAACATAGCTTCATTAATACTTTTTAGTTGGTCATTTGTTAAAGATGACAAGTTTTTTGCAACAGCTATTTTCTGGTCTAAGATTAAATTTTTAACTTTATCTAAAACTTCTTTAAGTTCTTTAGGCTCCATAATTCCATTTTTAATAGCAGCTTTTGCTAAATCGTATTGAGCCTTGAAAGCATCCTTGTTATTACTAAGAGTTTGTAAAAATTTGGTTATAATCTTTTTATCTTCTGCTTTTAATATACCTTTTCAACAGCAATTTGTGTAAGCTGTATAAAAAAATATCATTCAGGTTATCATCTTTCGCCAAAAATTTTAGCAAAGCAGCTTTGGCAAAAGCTTTTTGGGAATCGTCAGAGTCAGCGTTTATTTTATTCTTTAACATATCACGCATAAAGCTTTTCTGAGTAAGTATAATCATATAATTCCTACTTGGAGAAAAAAAATTTTTCAAATATTTCATCATCTGCTTTTATAGCTGCTGCTAAATTGCATTGAGCCCTGAAACGACTAGTGCATTTGCTAGGAGTTTGTAAAAATTTGGTTATAATCTCTTTATCAGTCGGTTCTTCTGTATTTAATATACCTTTTTCAACAGCATCTGCTGCTAAATTGCATTGAAGCTTGAAAGTATCATTGTCTTTACTAGGAGTTTGCAAAAAAACATCTAATGCAACTTTGAGCGAGTTTTTGTTGATGTCCAGTACTCTAGCAAATAACTTTAAGGAATCTAACTTGTTTTTTAGAACGCTATATTGTGTTTCTCTTGTAATCTTATCATCACTTGGAGAAAATAAATTTTTCAATATTTCATCATTTTTATTAAGTGTTTGATTTTTCAAAGCTTGTTCAGCTAAATCGTATTGAGCCTTGAAAGCATCCTTGTCATCGCTAGGCTTTTTCAATAACTTGGTTATAATCTCTTTATCTTCTGCCTTTAATATATCTTGTTCAACAGCAGTTTGTGTAAGGTTGTATTGCCATATAAGAAGGTCATCATTCTTGCTAGCATCTTTTGCCAAAAAATTTAGCAAAGCAGCTTTGGCAAAAGCTATTTGAGAATCGTCAGAGTCAGTGTTTATTGTACTCTTTAACATAGTAGATATGACGCAATACTGATAAAATCTAATACATTCATTATCACTTGGAGAAAATAAATTTTCAAATATTTCATCATCTGCTTTTATAGCTTTTGCTAAATTGCATTGAGCCTTGAAAGTATCATAGTTATCACTAGGAGTTTGTAAAAATTTGGTTATAATATCTTTATCTTCTGCTTTCAATATACCTTTTGTAACAGCAGTTTGTGCTAAATCACATTGAGCCTTGAAAGTATCATTGTCTTTGCTAGGAGTTTGCAAAAAAACATCTAATGCAACTTTGAGCGAGTCTTTGATGTAGTCCGGTATTGGTAAACTATTTTCAGTAAATGACTTTAAGGAATCTAACTTGTTTTTTAGAACGCTATATTGTGTTTCTCTTGTAATCTTATCATCACTTGGAGAAAATAAATTTTTCAATATTTCATCATTTTTATTAAGTGTTTGATTTTTCAAAGCTTGTTCAGCTAAATCGTATTGAACTTTAAAAACATCTTTGTCATTACTGGGATTTTTCAAAAAAGCTTCTAATGCAATAGTTATTGTGTTTTGAGTGCTATTGTTTTGAGTGCTATCGTTTTGAGTGCTATTGTTTTTAAAGTTATCAAGCAAATTGAATATCAAGTCCACCTGCTTAAATATAAGGTCTCTATCGTCATTTGGAGTGAAAAATTGTTCTAACCTACTTTTTTTTGTATCAGGGTTAGATACTTTTTTGATATTTTCATATTCCGTTACAAATGCATCATCCACTGGTGGCGGTGGTGGTGGAATAATATTCACCGGCAATGGCGGTGGCGGAGGAACATCATCCACTTGTGGTGGTAGTGGTGGCAGAGGAATATCCACTGGTGGCAATGGTGGTGGCGGAGGAACATCATCCACTTGTGGTGGTAGTGGTGGCAGAGGAATATCCACTTGTGGCAATGGTGGTGGCGGAGGAACATCATAGACAAAGAATAAGAGTTTGCTTGAAAGCATATGACCATAAGTTTTATAGACGTTTCCGCCGCAAAAATCGTTGAAACGGCAAAAAGAACTGACGCAAAAGTGGCAGGTCCTATTCCGTTGCCGACCAAAAGACGTGTATATTGCGTTTTGAGAAGTCCTCACGTTGATAAGAAATCAAGAGAACACTTCGAAATGAGAACTCACAAGAGAATCATCGATATATACGAACCTACGGCACAAACGACAGACGAACTCAGCAGAATGGATTTGCCCGCAGGTGTGGACATCGAAGTTAAGTTATAGTAGATAACTTAATCACATACAATTAAAAGGGAACTCCCCCGATATTGAATGTGATCTGCGAGTCAAAAGGTAACGCAGCGCTCACAAAAGAAAGGTATAATATGACACTCGGAGTAATTGGAAAAAAATTGGGAATGACCCAAGTTTTTGACGAAAACGGTCTTGCAATTCCCGTAACTGTTATCAAGGTAGAACCTTTAACAGTAACACAAGTAAAAACAGTAGATACAGATGGCTATAATGCAATTCAAACAGGTGTAGTTCCTGCAAAGGAAAAACACTTGACGAAGGCAGAAATTGGTCACTTTGCAAAAAACAAACTTGAAAACTTCAGACACCTTCAAGAATTCAGAGTAGATAATCCTGAAGCATACGAAGTTGGACAAAAAATTGATTTATCCGTATTAGAAAACGTAGCGAAAGTTGACGTAACAGGAAAGTCTGTAGGTAAAGGTTTCCAAGGTACGGTAAAAAGATGGAACTTTTCAAGAGGACCGATGGGACATGGTTCAAAGAATCACAGAGAACCCGGTTCAATCGGTGCAGGCACTACCCCTGGTAGAGTCATTAAAGGTAAGAGAATGGCTGGAAACATGGGTAATGAAAGAGTTACGATTACCAAATTGACAGTTGTAAAAGTAGATAACGAAAACAACTTGTTGTTGGTAAAAGGTTCGGTACCGGGTCCGGAAGGTAAATTAGTTACCGTAGTACCCTCGAGAGTTAAATGGAACTAACTCTTAACTATAAGGAATGAAAATCATGACAAAAGAAGTTTCAATATTAAGTACAGACGGAAAACAGGTCGGACAAATATCTTTAGATGAAAAGGTATTCGGTGTTGAACCTAATATTCACGTAATGCACATGGCAGTAAGAAGACAACTCAACAATGGTCGTCAAGGTTCAGCATGTGCAAAAACAAGAGCCTGAAGTATCAGGCGGCGGAAAGAAACCTTGGAAACAAAAGGGAACAGGTAGAGCCAGAGCAGGTTCAACAAGAAGCCCGTTGTTTGAAGGTGGTGGTGTAATCTTTGGACCCTAAGCCGAGAGATTACGATTTCCAAATGCCTCAAAAAGCAAGAAGACTTGCATTGAGATCGGCACTTTCAGCAAGAGTAGAAAACACAGTTTTGGTAAAAGATTTCTCACAAATCACAGAACCGAAAACAAAATTGATGACTCAAGCATTGAAGGCATTGAACGTTGCAGGCAAAGTGCTTGTAGTAGCAGATACAAAAGCAGCAGAAAATGCACATTTGGAATTGGCAGCAAGAAACCTTCCTTCAGTGAAAGTTATTCTTCCTGCAAATTTAAACGTAAAAGACTTATTGGAAGCAGACTCGGTTATCTTGACTGAAGGCTGCAGTCAATGAAATAACTGAGAGGTTATCGAAATAATGAGCAACTTAAAACAAAACAAGGAAAAATTATACGACGTAATTAAACGTCCTATAATTACAGAAAAATCAATGGCAGCGACAACACTCAACAAATATACGTTTGAAGTATTGCCGACAGCGACAAAAGTAGAAATCGCACAAGCCGTTGAAGCCTGCATATCCGGGCAGAAAGGTAACAAAGGTAACTACGGTATACCAACCCTCACACGCAAAGAGAGTAGGATACTCAGTAGGAAGAACGCAATCCGGAAAGAAAGCAATCGTAACGATTGAAGGCGAACCTTTGGAAGAATTAACGGGGGCATAGTAAAAAATGGCAATTAGAAAAATAAATCCTACATCTCCGGGTCAAAGAGGTATGACCAAAAGTGATTTTGCTGAAATAACAACAAACAAACCTGAAAAATCATTATTGAAAGACCTCAGAAAGACTGCAGGCAGAAACAATACAGGTAGAATTACATGCCGTCATAAAGGTGGCGGACATAAAAGAGCATACCGTGTAATAGATTTTAAACGTGAAAAGTTCGGTATTCCGGCAGTTGTTAAGACTATCGAATACGATCCGAACAGAAACGTAAGAATTTCACTCGTTGTATATGCAGACGGTGAAAAGAGATACATTTTGACACCGCACGGATTGAACGTAGGTGACACAATCGTATCAGGAAAAGACGCAGACATCTTGACAGGAAACGCACTTCCTTTGGAAATGATTCCGTTAGGTACAATGGTTCACTGTGTAGAACTTGAACCCGGAAAAGGCGGAAAGATGGTCAGAACAGCAGGTGGTGCTGCTCAATTAATGGCAAAAGAAGGCAATTACGTAACTTTGAAGATGGCAAGTTCAGAAATGAGAATGGTCAGAAAAGAATGCTTGGCAACAGTCGGTGTTCTTGGAAATGCTGAATTCAAGAATATGAAAATCGGTAAAGCAGGCCGTACTCGTTACTTGGGTGTAAGACCCACAGTCAGAGGTGTTACAATGAACCCCTGTGATCACCCTCACGGTGGTGGTGAAGGTAAAACAGGTCCCGGCGGAAATCCTAAGACACCTTGGGGTAAACCGGCACTCGGCATCAAGACGAGAAACAAGAAGAAGGCTTCTGGCAAGTTGATTGTCAGAGAAAGAAAACGCGGATAAGGAGAATATAAATGGCTCGTTCACTTAAAAAAGGACCTTTTGTTCAACCTGCGCTTCAATCAAAAATCGAAAAAATGAATGCTGCCGGTGAAAAGAAAGTTGTAAAGACATGGTCCAGAGCATCAATGATAATTCCGGAAATGTTGGGACACACAATTGCCGTACACAACGGTAAGACACACGTTCCCGTATATGTGACAGAACAAATGGTAGGACACAGACTCGGTGAATTTGCTCCGACCAGATTATTCAGAGGTCACGCCGGTTCAGATAAGACGGCAAAGAGGGGTTAATCATGGAAGCCTAAATCAATACAAAGAAATATCGGAATGCCCGCACGTAAATTACGTAGAGTAATTAACGTAGTAAGAGGCAAATCTGTAACAGAAGCAGTTAAAATCTTGAAATTCATGCCCTACTTTGCGGCAAGAATGGTCGAAAAGAATTTGACGGCAGCAGTTGCAAACGCAAATGAGAAGTCAGGTGTTACAGCAGATCAATTAAAAATATCTGAAATTTACGCTGACGAAAGTACGACACTCAAGAGAGGAAAGCCGAGAGCGCAAGGAAGAATTTACAAACGCTTAAGACGTTCTTCACACTTGACAGTAAAAGTATCGGATAATAAGTAGGAGATAACACGATGGGACAAAAGACACACCCAACCGGATTTAGAGTAGGCGTTATCCAACCTTGGTCAAGCACTTGGTACGCTAAAAAAGGTGATTATCCGGAATTTTTAGTCGAAGATGCAAAAATCAGAAAATTTATTAAGAAGAAATTATATACAGCAGGCGTTGCAAAAATTCTTATCGCAAGAAAAGCAACAAATGTAGTAGTTACAGTAGCGACAAACTAAACCCGGTGTAGTAGTCGGCAGAGGCGGTCAAGGTATCGATGAACTCAGAACATCAGTTTCAGCACTCATCGGAAAACCTGTAACAATTGATGTCGTTGAAGTTGCAAGAATTGATGCAGATGCACAATTAGCAGCAGAAAACGTAGCACTCCAACTCGAAAAACGTATTGCATTCAGAAGAGCAATGAAACAAGTAATGCAAAGAACGATGAGATCAGGCGTACAAGGTATCAAAGTTATGGTATCAGGACGTTTGGGTGGTGCAGAAATTGCAAGAAGTGAATGGGCAAAAGAAGGAAGAATTCCGCTTCAAACACTCAGAGCAGATGTCGATTACGGATTTGCAGAAGCAGATACGATGATGGGCAAAATCGGTGTTAAAGTTTGGGTTTTCAAAGGTGACTTAATGCCCGGCGAAAAAGCAGACGCAAACATCAAAACTAAAAAGTCAACAGGTTCACGCAATGGCGAAGACAGACCTATTGGCAGAAGAAGAAAGAAAGCAGCACCGCAAACTGAAGAAGTTAGCGAATAGTAAAAAGAAAATCAGGAGCGAAAAACAACTATGTTAATGCCCAAGAAAACGAAATATCGTAAAAGAATGAAAGGCAGAATGACAGGTTCTGAAACAAGAGGAACGGAACTTGAATTCGGTCAATACGGTCTGCAAGCATGCGAACCGGCATGGATTACAAGCAGACAAATAGAAGCGGCAAGACGTGCTATGACAAGAGAAATCAAAAGAGGCGGAAACGTCTGGATTAAGATTTTCCCTGACAAACCGATTACGGCGAAACCTGCTGAAACTCGTATGGGTAAAGGTAAAGGTAACCCGGAATATTGGGTAGCAGTAGTTAAGCCCGGAAGAATTCTCTTTGAAATTGATTATTCTTCAAGAGAAGTTGCAGTTCACGCACTTGAGTTGGCTGCTCAAAAACTTCCTATTAAAGTTAAGGTAGTGGAAAAATAAGGTAGCGAACAATGAAATTAGAAGAAATGCGCGAAAAAACGGTTGATGAACTTAAAGCAGCAGTAGTTGATTGCAAAAAGCAATTACTCGACTTAAGAGTTCAAAAATCGTTGAATAAACTCGAAAATCCCGCTCAAATCGGTAAGATAAAGAACGAAATCGCTCAAATCAAAACCGTAATCAGAGAAAAAGCGGAATAGTTCAGAAAAAACAGAAGAGGTCTATAAAATGCCTAAAAAGGAAAAACAAGGTACAGTTGTTAGCAACAAATGCGACAAAACAGTTGTAGTAAAAGTTGCAGAATACAACCAACACCCGAAATATAAGAAAATCATCGAAACGACAAAACATTACAAAGCTCACGATGCAGAAAATACATGCAAAGAAGGCGATATAGTTAGAATCGTTGAGACAAAACCGATTTCAGCAGACAAACGTTGGACAGTTGCTGAAGTTGTAGAAAAAAGCGAAATAGGCAATTTTTGCTAAATAAAGGATAAGTAAAATGATACAACAGGAAACAAGATTACAAGTTGCGGACAATACAGGTGCAAAGGAACTTCTTTGCATCAGAGTATTGGGCAGTTCAAATAAGAAATTCGCTTATGTTGGCGATGTAATCATTGCTGCAGTTAAAGATGCAACTCCTAACATGACAGTTAAAAAGTCAGACGTAGTTAGAGCAGTTGTTGTAAGAACTAAGCATGATATCAAACGTGCAGACGGATCAGTCATTAGATTTGACGAAAACGCTGCAGTTATCATCAACAAGGACGGTAACCCCAGAGGAACTCGTGTTTTCGGACCGGTTGCTCGTGAGGCTCAGAGAAAAGAATTTCATGAAAATCATTTCTCTTGCGCCGGAAGTTATTTAGGAAGGCAACAAAATGAGAAGAAAAAAACAAGTTGAAGAACACAATATTCACGTCAGAACCGGCGACAAAGTAGTAGTTGTTTCCGGCAAAGACAAAGGCAAGACAGGAAACGTAAAGAAAGTAGTTACATCAGAAAACAGAGTAGTTGTTGAAGGTGTAAATATGGTTACGAAAGCACAAAAGCCGAACCCGATGGCAGGAATTCAAGGCGGATTGGTCAAGAAGGAAGCATCATTGGACTCGTCAAAAATGAAATAGATGCCGTTCAAGGTATGGACATTTCGATTGTAACTACTGCAAATACAGATGACGAAGCACGTGCTTTATTAACTGAATTAGGTGTGCCGTTTAAAAAGTAAGGAGAATAATATAAATGGCTAAAAAGCAATGATAGATAAAGAATTAAAAAGAGAAGCGTTAGCTGCAAAAGGAAAATATCCAAAAGTTCGTTTGCACAATCGTTGCTCAATTTGCGGACGTCCACATGGATATCACCGTGATTTCGGTTTGTGCCGTATTCATTTACGTGAAATGGCTCACCGTGGTTTGTTGCCGGGGGTAACAAAATCAAGTTGGTAATTTAAAACTATAAAAAGTTTGTATTTATAAAAATCAGGAATATAATTATGCCTTTGGTTTTTATCTATACTGCTAAATTACCGTTTTAGTAAGTAGACAAAAAATTGTAAAGGAATTTAAAAATGACAACAGATCCAATAGCTGATATGCTTACTCGTATTAGGAATGCAAATATTGTTCATCATGTTGATGTTGCAATGCCAAGTTCCAAATTGAAAGTTGAGTTAGCTAAACTATTAAAAAGAAGAAGGTTTTATTGTTGACTTTAACGAAACAGTCAATGATAAAAATCATAAAATACTAACAGTTGAGTTAAAATATGATATGCAAAACAAACCTGTTATTAAAAACTTGAAACGCGTTTCAAAACCCGGTTTGCGTATTTATTCAAAATGTAAAGATTTACCAAAAGTAATGGGTGGTTTAGGTGTTGTTGTTGTTTCAACAAGCAATGGCTTATTGACTGATAGAAAAGCTCGCAAAGCTAATTTAGGCGGCGAAGTTTTATGCTACGTTTGGTAATTAAGTAATATAAATAATGAGATTGGAGAAATAATAAAATGTCACGTATTGGTAAATTACCTATTTTAATACCTGATGGTGTTGAAGTAAAAATTGACGGACAAAAAATTACGGCAAAAAGGACCTTTAGGGGTAGAGGAAGTTGTTGTTTGTCCTGAAATTACTTTGGAAAAAGAAGATAATAAAATTATTGTAAAACGTGCGAATGATGAACGTAAAAGTCGTTCTTTGCACGGTTTGTCAAGAACTTTGATAAATAACGCAGTTCACGGTGTGAAAGAAGGGTTTGTTAAACGTCTTGAAATACAAGGTGTCGGCTACCGTGCTAATATGCAAGGCACTTCTTTGAACTTACAATTGGGATATTCGCATCCGGTTGTTGTTGAACCGCCTCAAGGTATTAAAATAGAAGTTGAAGCTAACACTAAAATTGCTGTTAAAGGTACTAACAAGCAGTTAGTAGGCGATGTTGCGGCTGATATCCGTTCAAAACGTCCACCTGAAGTTTATAAAGGTAAAGGTGTTCGTTATGAAGGTGAATACATCCGTCGTAAGGCTGGTAAAGCAGGTAAAAAATAAATTTTAAGCTAGTATAAGTCTATTTGTCATTATGCAAAATTAGGCTTGAGTTAATAAAATTGAAAGGTACTATAAATTATGATAAAACAAGTTAATCGTAAAGAACAAGCACGTAAACGTCATTCACGTATCAGAGTGAAAATTTCAGGAACTCCTGAATGTCCACGTTTGGCTGTTTATCGTTCTTTGAAACATATTTCTTGTCAGGTTATTGATGATGTGAACCACGTTACTTTGGTTTCTGCTTCATCAAATGACAAAGAACTTAAACAACAACTAAAACACGGTGGAAATGTTGAAGCTGCTAAAGTTGTTGGTGAAGCTATTGCTAAAAGAGCTTTGGCGAAAAACATTAAAGATGTTGTATTTGACCGTGGTGGGTTTTTTATATCATGGTCGTGTTGCGGCTCTTGCTGAAGCAGCTCGTGAAGGCGGGGTTGAATTTCTAAAAATTAATGTTATAAATATTAAACAAAAAACTCAACTTTTCCAAGGTTGAGTTTTTTATATTATAGCTTATTGATACAATTTCATAAATAACACAAAATGAAAAAATGCACTTTAGGAATACTTAAAATGCCTAAATAATTTTTGAAACTCATAGAATTGATTTTTAAGTACTACTATTATTTTCCTTTTTATAATTATAATAAGCTGTTAAGTTATTTATAATGCTTGCTCCCCAAGCAGTTATGCTTAAACCTATTAGCCAAGGCTTTGTTTTTTTATCATAATTTTTATTATTGATGTTGTCTGCTAAAAGTAAAGAACCGGCACTTAAGCTTACTGCTTCTCGTATTTGTTTGCTTATTAGATATTCTTTTACTGATTTATCTTTGCTTTTATTATTTTTAATTTCAACAGAATGTTTATGAGGTGCATAAATTGTAGATGTCAAGCCTAGTAAAAAAATACCAAATGTCTCCCAAATTTTAGAATTATTTTTATTTTTTTGTAAGATTGGAAAAGAGATATTTGAGGCGATAAGAAAATTTATAATTGGTGATACAGGTGTTTTAATCATAACAAAATTGCCATTTTGTTCATTTGAATTAAAATTTGTTTTTTGGTTTTGTTCTTTTAAAATTTTAGAATTGTATAGAAATGAATTATTATTAATTTTCATTTATTATGTTCTCCCAATTATTAATGACGTGGTCTTGCTTTTTTGCAAGCTTTTATTGTTTTTTCAACAAGAACTTTTGCCGTAACTCCCGATACACCTGTTCTAACAACACTACCTATAACAGGAATATTTGATGCAGTTTCTTTTATAATATAACTTGCACCTTCTTCAGCTGCTTTATCACCTATTTCTTTTAAAGCTGTAATAGCTCCACCACCAGCAAGTGCACCTTTACCTGCCAATATGTCTACTCCAACTTCTTTTTTTATTTTATTTTTTTCATTTTTTGAATATATGCTATATACATCAGTGATAGCATCAACAATATCATTTTCATTTTGTATGAGTATTGCAGGTTCTACAAAACTTGCTGTGATTGATCCTGCAACACTTATTGCTGCTGACGTACCAGCTTGTGTTGCCATTAAAGAATCACCTATAAATCTTGCTTTAAGTTCGCGTGGTGTTGAAGGTTCGTCAAACACAGCTTTACCAAGCTCAGTAACTCCAGTAGTTAACCCACCAACGGCAGATCCTATTGCTATTTTTAAATCTTTCCACCATTCAGGCGCACCAAACGAAACCTTATTTTTTTGTGTTGTATGCTGGTTGTTCATTTTCATGCCAAAACTTGGTTGTTGCTTCATGCCTGTTTTCATTCTAGAAGCTATGTTTGTTTGTTTGTTTTGTTTAAATTGTACTTTGTTAAAATTATCGTTCAAATTAATTTTGTTTATATGAATTTTTTATTTCCTTTTCACAAGCTTCAATATTTTTATTTTTTAAGAAATTTAAAGCAAATCCAGTCAAAATAGACAAACCAATCCCCAAAGCTCCTCTTGTTTTTGCTTCTTTTGTTTTCATTGTACCATTCACAGTATGACGTACTAGCTCTATTGTAGGAAAAACAAGCAAAGAAAGGATATCTGTTGACAACTTTTCTTTTTTAATGCATTTTAGTCATTTTTTCCTTGTATTCTTTATTATATGTAGAAGGTCTTGTAATTATATTTAAAAATGCAAGGAACATTGCAGGAAAGAGCATATATTTCCATTCAATTTTTTTATAATTATCTCCTTGACATAATAAAGCTAAAGGAGCCATACTTAAAATGCCTAAATAATTATATCCGTGATTTGTTTGTTTAGCTTTTTCACGCATTTCAAAGATTTCATTATTAATTATCTTTTTTGTTTAAAATATCATAATTATTATTATTTTCTTTGTCTTTAAAACTTATTTTTGAAGGATAATTATTTAAATTAATATTTTTTATTAATTGCATAAATACCCTCCACTATATCTATTTTGTGATATTGGCTTATCTTCAACCCATTCACTTGTTCCAAAATCTTTTTTATATTTTTTATCAAGAAGAACTCTATCGTTTACTCTATCATATACTTTAATAACTATTTTTTTATCAAATATCCCTGATTTGTCATCAGTTAGCCGATAAGTATCATCTATATCCAAATGTCTTGGTATATAAAATTTATTCATCGCATTATGCAGTTCAATAAATTTATTAAAAGTATTTTCATCTAAATTTCTAAAATAATTTAAAACATCCTCAGGCGAATTTAATCTTTTAACTTCAGGCAATTTCATCAAGTCACCTGAACCTCCAGAACCGGATGAGCTGTCACCACCATTTCTTTTTCTATATTCTAAATATGTAATTACCCCTGCACCATAACCTTCAACAATACCAACATTTGTTGCAATTCTATTTCTTTCCTCGGCTGAAAGTTTTGAAACTAATCCTGCTACAGCACCTATTAATACATTACCGCCAGTTGCAGCCGTAACTGCGGCTGTTGTCATAAGTGCCTGAGAATTTGAAGTGCTTAACTTATCACATAAACAATCAATACCTGCAACAATTGAGGGAATAGCATACATAGCTTTATTTAAATTTCCTTTAGCACCATAATCATTATAATTTTCGCAAAATTTATCATTTATAGCATTAATCATTCCTATAGTAAAGCCGCTACAAATATGGCGACTAGGTACAAAACCAGCAAAAGCACCAGTTGCAACTGCAAAACCTTGTAATTGTGCTAAAGATTTAATTGCTGGATTTCTAGTTGCCAATTTTTTCCATTCATCAATTCCACCAAAGCTTATTGCATTTATTTTACTTTTGTTTAAGCAGACAACATCTTGTGATAAGTTATATCGGTTAATAAAACTTTTTGGAGTGACAAAATTTTGATTTTGCAAATTATGCACTCCAATGTTTGTTTGTTTGTTTGTTTGTTACTCCAAAATTAATTGTATTCACTTTCATTCTTTTTCTCCTTTTTTTTATAATACATAACCAATACACTTGTATAAAAGCCGTAAAAAATAATTTGCTAGTTTACATTTGTAACTTTTACAAAAATTTACAAAATGTTAGTAGAAATGTTAGTAAAAATGTTAGTAAAATTAAAACTATGCTTTATGATATAATTAAAAAATGTCAAAGTGTTAGAACTAAAGTTGAATTAAAGGATTGCGAAGATGCGTGTAAAAATGCGTAAGCCGTGCGAAGCTTTAGACGAGGAAGCGACCCAGCTTCCGAGTATAAAGCGAAGTAGTTAATGACCGCCGTAGGAAAGACGACCGAATGAAATGAGGACGGATGCCCCAGGCGGTAAAACAGCGTAAGCCGTGCGAAGCTTTAGACGAGTAAGCGACCCAGCTTCCGAGTATAAAGCGAAGTAGTTAATGACCGCCGTAGGAAAGACGACCGAATGAAATGAGGACGGATGCCCCAGGCGGTAAAAATAAGTAATTAAAGGATTGTGAAAATGCGTATAAAAAAAAAAAAAGCGATTAAGTGGATAAGTGGCGGACATTTTTTAATTGATATGTATTCAGGGTTCTTAAATCCCATACTACCTTTTATTGCAGCACATTTAGGCATTTCACTTGCAGTTGCCTCGTGTATTATATCAATATCACAAATTACATCGTCAATAACACAACCGCTATTTGGTTTTTGGCGGATAGATTTAAAAACGATTTTTCTTATTTTGGGGAATAATTTTAGCAGCTATATTCCTATCGTCGACTACAATTGCTCCAAATGTGTATATTCTTGCGTTGTGTATTATATTTGGTAGTATGGGGGTAAGTTTCTTTCACCCGCAGGCAAGCGGTATGACAAACTATTTTTGTATTGATTCAAATGTTACAAAAAAAAATGAGTATTTATTTAACCTGTGGCACTTTTTGGGTTTGCCTTGGAATCGATTATTTCAAGTTTTATTGTTGATTTTATTTCTTTTAAAGCACTACCATTTATGGCTTTTTGGGGTATTTTGTATGCTATAAGTCTTTTTATATTTGTTCCTAAAATTAAAAATAAACAAACAAACGAAAATCTACCTAAATTTTATAACGTTTTGTTTGAGATATTTACTTGTAAAACAACTAAGCTTTTAGTTATACTTTCAATAATAAAAGCACTTATTCAGGTTACGTTCCTTGTATTAATGCCATTTTTATGGAAAAATCTCAATTATTCGCCTTCAAGAATAGGTATTATTGTATTTTTATTTTTAGCTATAGGTTCAATTGGTACAATGCTATCAAGCAATGTTGAAAAAATTCTGGGCACAAAAAAAACAATGATTTTGTCGTTAATAATGCCATTGCCTTTTACGTTATTATTTGTTTTAACATATTTAAAATGTCCGATTGTTTCAATTATTTCATTTTTTAGTATTAGGATTTTTTATAATGTTATCAACACCAATAAATATGACACTTGCACAAAAAGCAATGCCAAAATATAAAAGTACTATCGCTGGGCTTGTTGGAGGGTTTAGTTTTGGGGTTATTGGGTTATTTTTACCGCTTGTTGGTTATTTATCAGAAATTATTACAATTCCTTATATGTTAATAATTCTAAGTATAATCCCTGCTAGTTTAAGCTTTATAGTTAACTTGTTGCCAAATCAGCTTTTTATATAACGGGCTATCGCGCGACAACTGATGTGTGCATTCACCAATGTGGATTGACTTTAGCTTAGTTAAAGCGTTGAAGTCCAATTGATGTTATTTTTTCAAGTATAATTTTTTTGCTTAATATAACGGGCTACCGCGCGTTCAACTTTAAATGTCATCCACCAACGCGGATTGATTTTAGATTGGTTATAGCGTTGAAGTTCAATTAAGACTTTTAATTAAACGATTTGTGATTTAGGTTTAATATAACGGGCTACCGCGTGACAACTGATGTGTGCATTCACCAACGCGGATTGACTTTTGTTTGGTTATAGCGTTGAAGTTCAATTAAGACTTTTAATTAAACGATTTGTGATTTAGGTTTAATATAACGGGCTACCGCGTGACAACTGATGTGTGCATTCACCAACGCGGATTGACTTTTGTTTGGTTATAGCGTTGAAGTTCAATTAAGACTTTTAATTATTTTGTTTGTATTTATACCAAAATGTTAATTATATATTTTAAGTCCTCGGACGGGGCAACTTTGGTGTCAAAAGTTGCACAAAAACGCAACCCCCTTGATTGTCACAGCTGTGCTAAATTCAACCCGAGCGGCCTTAACTCGTGCTTCGCACTCAGACAGACGGCCGCTTGACACTGTTTCATTAAGCACTGCTTGTTCCAATCTGCGTATGGGTTGCCCTTATTACTTTAATAGATAAACAATTGTACAGTTCCACAGGGTTGCAAGGGGGCTTTAGCCCCTTGCACTAATATATTACGGCGAAACAAACATGAAGAAAAAGATATAATTGGACTTCAATGCCAATAAACAATCAAAGATCAATCCACATTGAGGAATGAAGTCAATGTATTGAACGCGCGGTAGCCCGTTATATAAAAACCTAGTTTTGCCCCAACAAGCGTGAAAAATATTTATAACAATATTTCATATAAAGTAAAAAATAATATTTTTTAAAATAAAACAATAGTTGAACGCAAAAAAAAATTATGTTAAATTATTATTTAGACGAAAAATGTAATAGGAATAAGAAAATGAAAAAAACATTATTAATAATATTTACTTTATTTTTAACAAGCATGGTAGGATTTTGTGAAGAAATAAAATCTTCAAATGTGGAATACCCTGAATATCAACCTTTGAAACCTAAAGTCATATTATATGATAGTAATAATTTAGGTGGAGTTCGCACAAGAAATAATGAAACAAATTTCAAAGGTGGAGCTTATCGTGAGGAAACAAATGGTACCCAAATTGAAAATACAAATTATGTAGAAAAAGATAATGCATTTCGTAAAGTAAATGATGGTGTCATGATTATTCGAGATAAAGAATATAAAAATGTTATAATCGATACCAAAAATGAAAAATAAAAAACGCTTTACAATTAAAATTTTTCATGTATAATAAAAATATAAAAATAATCCTCAGTAGCTCAATGGCGGAGCAACCGGCTGTTAACCGGTAGGTTGTTGGTTCGAGTCCAACCTGAGGAGTATTTTTTTTACGATTAAGCCCTTTTGCAAATATATCAAACGGTGATTTATAGTCATAGTATACGTTTTCGCCATCAATGGTTAAGTTCTGAAGTACATAGTTCAGTAATTGTTTCTTTTCTGTATTGTTACCATATTTGTATAAATCCTTAGCATTATTGTAAATTATCAGAGAGATTGAGAAAAGTACCCCCGGAAGTTTGAGAGAATTTCTCAAACTTTTTACGTTTTTGGGAAATTTTTTAAATTCTCTGATAAAAACTCTCAAACTTACAGATAATTCATTCTTAAATTAACTGATACATTATTATAACTTATTTATAACAGTAATTTAACTTTTTTATGTTAGCCTATTGGCTAATTGTACATACATTTTTATATTATTATAATCATATTTTGTTCTATACACTATTATAATAAGGAATTAAAAATGGTAATCAAAACTCATAAATTAGCTCAAACACTGTATAACATTAAAGAAAACTTTAATATTTCTGATGAATTAATAACACAGTTAATAAATTCAACTGAAAATCCTGAAATAATAAATAACTTGGATAGGTTTATTAAGGGTTATAAAATTGAAGACATTTATTTTTATTTAATTGGCTGTTTGTCTAAAATAGAATTAGTTCATGGACTTAAACAAGAACAGCTCCCTGAAGAATCTAAAAATAATTATAAATATCAAGTGCCAGATTATTTATGTATATATAAAAGTCCAGAAGATAAATTACAAAATCTTCTAATAGATGTCAAATCTGTAAAAGATACTTCTTTAGTATATTCTTTTAATAAAAAACAATTAAGAGCATTGTATAATTATTCACAACAACTTAATGCGGATATGTGGATGGCTATATATTGGACAAAACTTCACGTTATTACGCATATTCCCGTTGCTGTTCTAATAAATAAACCAAACAGCAAATTAAAGTTTGAAGAAGCTTATATGAAGGATTTTTCTTCATTGTTAGGTGATTATTCATTCATTTTAGAAGATAAAAATTTATTAGTAAAAAAACAACATACGGGCAAATAGAGAATGATACAACACATATTCAAGGCAAATATGGTTCTATAATAAAAGAAGAAATTGCTATTAAAGATAATAAATATGAAAAAAATTGAATGGCTTCATTCTGCAATACTTGATTCGATATTTAAATTAGAAGAAGTAGATGTTCAAAATAACAATAATTATACTATTACATATAGTAATGCACATAATAATATTGTTATTATAAAATTAACTTCATTGATACTAAGAGTATTGGTTATGACAAACGGTATTGAAATTTTTAGATCAAAGGTGTTTTAATATGACTCAAGCTTATATAAAAGGTTTTATGAAATTTATAAAAGTTCCCATTTCATTTCAAAAACCAAACATTTAAATTCGGTACGTTTTTAACCATTGATCAGAAATATGTCTAAAACACGCACTATTATTATTAAATAGACTTGACTTGTCTAAAAACAGAGTTAAGATGAATAGTGACATAGCAAGCGTTTTAAGACTTAATAGGTTCGTGTCCAACCTGAGCAGTTTTAAGAGTTTGTGTATATAGTAACCATGAATATTGTTGTAGATTATTGTAGATTATCAGAGAGATTGAGAAAAGTACTCCCGGAAGTTTGAGAGAATTCTCAAACTTTTTAAGTTTCGATGGAAGAATTTCAAAACTTACTGATAAAAACTCTCAAATTCTCTGATACAAATTCCAAAACTTACTGATAGTTCATTCTCAAAATTACTGATACTTTTTGACGATAGTTTTACAATTTTCAGCCTCATACTACATTGACATCAAACAAGATATAATTGATAAAAATTACATGATTTTTTGTAAACCTTTAGAATAGTTTAAATATTAATTTTTTGTTTACTTTTAAGGTTATAATGGAAATTTCATATATAATATAGAATAACTTTGTTACTTAAATTTTAAACTTTTTTAAAATTGTCAAATACCAATTGGGGAATTAAGAATGAGGGATAAGTTAAAAGAGTTAATAGAAAAAAACCATAATTTATCAATATTCTCTTCCTTGTAAGGAGCACGGAATTGAAAGAGTATGTTTTTCAACGCAAAATGACGACTGTTATAACTGTATAAATACTGATGATTTGGTTAAAATAATATATAATTCTATTATTGAATATTCTTATGAAACATTCCCAAAGAATGATTACAATAAATTACAAAATATGCATTCTGCAGCATTATCTAACAAAATAAAATACATTAAAGATGAAATTGACAATGATGCAAATGCTCAAGCCGGATTCTTTGGTGAAGTGTTACTTTGTACAATATTGAAAGCATTGTACGGAAAAGATTCCTTCATATCACGTGGCAGATTTTTTGATCCTTTAGAAAATTCTGAAACAAAAGGTTATGATAGCTATCATATTTTTAACAATGGTGGACAAATAGAATTGTGGTTTGGCGAAGTAAAATTTCACGAAAGTCATAATAGTGCCATTAAAAGTGTTATGGAGAATATTGATAAAGCATTATCAGTGGAGTACTTGGAGCAAACTTTCTATTCTATTGATAATAAAATTGAAGCAGCAAAACCAAATGCAGAAAGTGTAAAACAAATTTTAGAAAATTGGAAATACAACGGCATAAACCTTATTGAACAAATAAAAAATATAATTTAAAATTAGTTTATCCAATTCTACTAGTATATGGTGCAAATACATTAACGTATGAATCTAACATTACTAAGGTCGTGAATTACATAAAAAGCAATTATAGTGATTATAAATGCGGTTTAGATATCCCGTATTCAATATTTTTATACTTCTTCCTGTGCATGAAGTTAAAGAAATAAAAAAAGAGGTTCTTAAATGGATAGAAGAGAAGAAGCAAGTATTGTTATAAAAAAGATAAATGAATATCAAGATAATAAAATAGAGGATGCCGAATTAATAAAGGCTGTCTGTGATTATTTTGACAAGCTAAAAAATCAATCAATAACTCAAGCTGAATTAAAATTTATGAAATATATTTCAAATGTTATTGGTATTCCACATTATTATGATATTTTAAATAAAAAATTTGGACAGAATACGACTATCAATGCCTGCGATATGACAACAATGGCTTCTTTGTTAAATGAAAGTTCATTGCACCTATCGGAAAGTTATAAACTCCACAGATATCAAAAAGAAATACTGGATAAATTTAAAAAAATAAACAAAATCGTTATTTTTTTATCCGCAAGCACATCTTTCGGTAAAACACATTTAGTTTATGACATTATAGAAAAAATGGAATATAAAAATATTGTTTTAATATTTCCAACAGTTGCTTTATTATCTGAGAATTTAGAGCGAATTTTAACTGAAAATAATTATAAATATATAAAAGCGAATTATAAAATTCATACTTTAAGTGAAACAGATGAAACAGAAGATAAAAATATATTCATATATACTCCTGAACGATTTTTATCATTCACAGATAAAAATAAAATTGATTTTGATTTTGTTTTTATTGATGAAATATATAAGTTGGATAATGATTATATTATTGATGACACAACAAAAGAAAATGAGCGTGATGTTGCTTACAGATTAGCTTCATTCGAGATACTTAAAAACGTAAAAGATGTATTATTGGCTTATCCATACATTGAATACGATACATCCACGAACAATTCTTTTAAAATCTTTTTAGATGAAAATAAAATAGATACCATAAATTTTAACAATATAGAGATTGTCAATAAAAATCATTTTTTAGTAGATAAAGATACAGATTTTGTAGCTATAAATGAAAATCGTATTATAAATTTTTCAAAGCCCAAAGATAAAAATAAACAGTTATTAGATTTACTTACAAACATTTATGATAATCAAGAAAATTCTATTATATATTGTTGTAAACCGTATTTAGCAGAGCACTACGCAAAAAATATAATGGACAACATAGATATAGATGTCAATACATTAGAATATACCGACTTTATTGAACATATAAAACGGAGATTTTATTCTGATTGGATAGTCTGCAATGCACTCGAACATAGAATCGGCCTTCATCATGGTCTTGTCCCCAAATATATTCAAAAAGAAATCATAAATTTATTTAATGATGGCAAAATTAAATTTCTATTATCTACTACAACAATTACAGAAGGTGTAAATACTACTGCCAAAAATTTAGTAGTAATGCATAATTCAAAAAGGTTCAAAACCTTTAAAACCATTCGATGCGAAAAATATTGCAGGAAGAGCTGGACGTTTTTTGGAACATTATAGCGGAAGGGTTTTTGCTTTTATAAAAGACTTCGAAGATACTTTAAATACCCCGGAAGAATCTATTAAACACAAAAATTATGATAAAGATACTCCTAAAGATGATATTGATTATTTTTGTACACAAGAAAAATACTTAAATGAACAAAATATCCAAGAAAAAAATGCAATAATAAAAAAGCAACGGGAACGAAAACTTCCAAATGAATTATTCCAACAATTTAAAGCTGTTAGTCGGAATGATAAAATTTTTGTATATGATAAAATAAAAAATTTAAATAGTTATGAAAATAAATGTATATTAAATCTCATATCAAAAACAAACACACGTAATATGAATATTGATTTTGATGGTTTTCAAGTTATTTTAAATACCATTCTTCAAATCGTAAAACCAGAAACAGAATTATATCATCTTATATCAAATAAATCTAAAAGTTCCTATAGTGGCAAAGAATATTCTATTTTATGCTATTTGTTATATTTTTATTTAAAAGATGGTTTTAGAGGTGCTGTAGATAATAAATTAAATAAAAAAGTAAATATAGATACGGCAATGAGAGATACCGCTAATTTTGTATACAATATTCTAAAATACCACGTTGTTAAATATCTTGGGGTTTTTAATTTAATGTATAAATATATTAATGCAAATGACAATATTTCAAAATAGATGATGTTACAGGAATAGATAAATTACTCACAAAACTTGAATATAATGCAATTAGTCAAAAGGACGACAAGTAAGTGATTATGGAGTCCCCTTAAAAGTTCTAGACTATTATGAATCGCTTGAAGGTGATAAGGTCAATGATGCCTATTTAACCAAATATAGTTTTGATAACTACGAAAACTATATTTATGATAAGATGGAATCTTTGTTACAAAATGAATAGAATTGCAGGTTTATGATACAATTTTTATGAAAAGAGGTATTGGGATGAACGAACAAGAGAAACGAGAGATCTTATCTAAAGCTAAAGCTTTCTTCAAAGATAATATTGTAGAAAATCATATTAAAAATACAAAAAAGTTGAAAAAGAAAAAAGAATTTATAATTAATCCTTTTTGATTAATTATTTAGCAAATTTTGCATTTGGCGATACTTCAAAAGAAAGTATTGCAAAAGCTCTTGTATATCCTAGAATTTTAGGAACTTCAATTAATACTTCTTTTGGAGCACAAATACAGACTTTTTGTTGTGAAGTTCTTTTCAGGACTTGCATCTACGACTTCAGGTATTGATATTGAATTTGTGGATGCACTCGATGGTAGAAAAAAGTATTGCCAAATTAAATCTTATTCAAAACACAATAAATCATGCAGATATAACTTCAATAAAGGACGATTTTAAAGCTATAAAAAATCTAGCAAGAGTGAATCATTTGCCAAACTTTAATCCAAATATTGATTGTATTGTTGGAGTTTTATATGGTGAACCTGATAATTTATCACAATTTTATAAAACAATCAATGAGGAATATCCTGTTATAATTGGTCAAGAATTTTGGCATAGACTAACTGGCGATGAGAGTTTTTATAATGAACTAATTGACTCTTTTGTCTCTGTTGCAGATGAAGTTGATAGCACAGATTTGATAAAGGAAGTAATTCATGAACTATCTGAGCAATTATAGCTTTATTTTGTATATGTATCTATAGCCTTTGTAATTTGTACTCCAATTTGCCTTGCTAATTCAACTGGAACGGCATTGCCTATTTGTTTATATTTTTTGCCCAATGCCTCCGGAAAATTCCCAATCATCAGGAAAAGTTTGTATGCGAGCATATTCTCTAACAGTAAAAGGTCTTACTTCATCGGGATGGCATCGATCCGTTTGTTTTTGACTCGGAGAACATGTTAATGTCAAACAAGGTTCATCCCAAGAAATTCTTCTTGCCATTCCTGTTCTACCACCACCACTAGTAAAACTTTTTCCCATATATGATTTTTGAACATTTAATGGTAAATCTCTCCAACAACCTCCAGGGGGGACGAGTTTAAATACTGCTTTTTTAGCAGCACTATAGGCCTGCCCTTCAGATTTTGGTACATTTTTTAAGGCATCACGCAATGTTTTAATCTTTTTAGATTCTTTCGGGTATTCAAATTTTATATTTGTACCTTTTTTAGTGCCAACAATTACAATCCGTTCTCTTTTTTGAGGCACATTGTAATTTACCGCATTTAAAAGTTTTGTTTGGATGTTGTAACCTAAACTTTCAAATATATCAATTATTGTTTTAAGAGTTCGTCCATTGTCATGAGAAATCAAGCCTCTAACATTTTCTGCGACAAAGATTATAGGTTCAGTTTCCTTCACGCAGCGTGCGAATTCATAAAATAATGTTCCTCTAGTATCTTCAAATCCTAATTTTTTACCAGCATAACTGAATGCTTGACAAGGAAAGCCACCCGTAACGATATTTATTTTGCCTTTGTATGGTTTAAAATCTACTTTAGATACATCTGAACAGATCACATTCCAATTTGGTCTATTTTTTAGATAGAGTATCACAGCAATATTTATCATTATCGACATGTAAAATTGTTTCAATCCCAGCTTGTTCTAGCCCGAGTGCAAGTCCACCTCCGCCAGCAAATAATTCTATTGCCGAATATTTAGAAGTTTTAGTTATTTTTTTACTTTTTTTCTTATTTTTCTCTTGAAAATCTATAATTTTATCGGGAGTAACTCTCAATACTTCATATTAACTTTAAGTGATGAATACGACACGATAAATACGGTTGTACGGAAAAAGTCTGATTAAATATTACCACAAAAGAATTTAAGCCGTTATGCAAACGCTCTAAAAATATATGCAGTACAACTATTATTATTGATTATTTTATTGAAAATCGCCCTGAGATTGAAGAATATCACAATCTCGCATTTGTAATTAAGCATCTGCGAAATGATGTAAATGTATTGAATGCATTTTTATGAAAAAATGTTGAAGTTTAAATAACGTTTAAAATCCGTTTAAACCGTTTTCAAAATTATTATGTCCAAATGATACGATTTTAGATATATGCTTGGAAGTCTTCCCATTGAAAGAGTGATAAATAGTGTAGCTTTGAAAGGAGTATATTATGGTTGAAAAAAGACTACATGTTATACGGAACAAAGATTTTGAATTTAAAAACACAGGAAATTGGTTTATTGATTTGTTTATGGGAAAACAAGTTTACTGATAAAACTGTTGATTTTGCCACATGTGTCGATAAAACAGGCAAAGGCTGTACAACATTGAACTTGATAATATCAGAGAGTTTGAAGATGATTTTGAAAAATAAATTAACAAAAAAACGTTGGACATTCCTTACTCAGAATTCAGGATAAAGTTTGCAAAAGAGATTCAGTACGCATTTGAAAGTTATCGCCAAACACAGTTAAACAAATATTCTAGGAACTTCAAAGATGACTATCCTTTGGAGTTTAATTTTTATTTTGAACTACATTGGAACTTTGACCATATTTGAAATAGTAATTGGTATATTGAACGACATTAAGCAACTTTTAAAATTTCTTTGATATCATTCATAATCTTATCTAAATGTTGTTTCAAATTCGTATGACATAAATCTATAGTTTTAAAATCAATTTTTATATCTTTTTCATCAGTATTTAAGTTAAAACTAGATACTTTTGGAACTTCTTTATTCCATCTTGGATATATAAGAACTGCTTTGTTTGTATTATGTAATAGGCAATACGTTGAAACTTGAAATACATCAGCATTAGAAAAATCATCAGAAGATACAAACTTTTTATATTTAGTATCTAAAACTATTCTTTCTAATTCTTCTCCATCGCCTTTTTCAACCACGATATCAACAAAGGTGTTTCTTTTTTTGATTGTATCATTTTTTAGTAATCTTCGTCCTTTTTGTGCTACAAGTTTATATCCTAATTCATCTTTGAATTTCTTCATTATTTCAAAGACAAATTCTTCAAACAGTTTATTCATATCCCAAATTAGAGTTATATCTTCAAACTTATTTTTTGATAAATCGACACTTGTTTTTTCAATAAACATTTTTGCTAAGTTGAAAGGCTTTTTGAATAATTCTTGGTTACGAGATAACTTGATTTTTTCAACCTTAAATCCATCAAAACGAACTAATTTTATGTCTGAATAATAGTTCATTATAAATTTTAAAACTTTCTTGTTATAACTATCATTTGAAATATTATATAAGCAGGTAGATACAAATAAAAACAACTGATTTAATATATTATTTTCTGAAAATTCATCATATTCGCAATAAAATTTTGAGTGATTTACGCAATTATAGCGAATATTTTCAGTAAATTTAATTTTGCCTTTTAAATAATTTAAATTATCTTCTTCTCTAACATATTTTTTAGGTGTAATTCGTTTCAAACATTCAAATAATGACTTTGCATATTCTCTTATTAATATCTCTATGAATGGATTTTTTGAGTTTGATAATTTGGCTGTATCACTTGTTCTTATATCCAATTTTTTAGTATATGAAAGCATAAAAATTAAATTTTTAAGAATATTTTCAGTATTTCCATTATCACAAATTAGTTTCGGTAAAATTTGAAATTGATGTTTTTTATATTTGATTACGCCAACCCAAGACTTTGCGATAATTCCATGTCTTGTTACTTTTAGAACTTGTTCTAAATTTTTACATTTTAAATATGATTGTAAATTATCTAAATCGCAGTCTTTTATATCTGATTCATCAATTTCTTCATATTCTTTGATAACAATAGGTTCTAACATTACTAAACCTCAAAATTGTTACCAAAAGCGTTTTTCATTGCAAACTCAAAATCACATTCAGATTCTGATGTAAAGTCATAGTTCTCACTTTCATCACAAGAATAACTATTTGCAAACGATATTTTTTCAATCTTTTTAATAAAGGATGTATTATCATTTTTTGCTTGCCCTAGTAAGGCTTGAAGTTTTTCCCAATCTCCATAAAAATATTCGTTTAATAAAGGAAGAATACTATCAAACCAAATGTTTTTAAGTTCATTAATGCCGTCATTTTGATGTTTATCGTTGATAAAATAACTATGACCAATTTGATGATCCCTATCCAATAAGACAGAAATTCTTTTGTTTAATAACTCAAAACAGTCTTTAAATTTACATTTAAAATCTGATACCATATTAGATTTTGGCATCAATTCTTTAAATTTAAAACGACGTCGCAAAAGCTATATCAATAGATGCAATACTTCTATCAGAAGTATTCATTGTGCCAAGTATGTACAAATTTTTAGGAACTGTGAATAGTTCTTTTGAGTAAGGCAATGTTACGGTTAAATTTTCTCTTTTATCTTCTTCAATAAGAGTAATTAATTCTCCGAAAATTTTTGAAATGTTACCACGATTTATTTCATCAATAATTATCTGCTACCAGCTTATACAAATATTTTCTAAATTTTTCACGAATTACTTTAATATCTTCCATAGACCATTCCTTTTTTTTTTTAGGGTATCACAAACATGGATTTGAACATATTTTGAACGGTTATAAAACAGAGCTTGAATTAATTTGGCGATTTATCCATTCCATAATCACAGAGATGAGATATTCTTGTTCGGTTTGGGTTAGTTCTCTGTGTTGAGGGAATTTGTGCCATTTCTCGATACAACCGCGACAACAGGTGGCGGTTGCATGTTGAGCAATAAAAACAGGATGACCTCGCATTGGAGTTTGTTTACCATCGTTTGCGGGTTCAGAGGGAGCTACTCTATCCCGAATAAAATCGCAGGCATGAGAATGAACGTATCAAGTCCTTTATCCTTGATATATTCAAGCTCTTTTGCTCGAAGCTTAAATCTGCTCCTAAATTTTGACTTTGCCAGTTTATCCAAAATGTTCATTTTAATTTGATTCTTCACTATGAATATTTCTAATTGCTACATTATAACCTAAATTAGACAAAGTTTTTGTTGCGTATCGAATAGCCACTTTGCTGAAGAATGGAATTTGTGGTCTTTGTTCATTACCTTTGCTAATAATTCCTAAAACTACTGTGTAATTGTTTGATCTAAAGTCATTATCTATATATGAAGCAAAACCTTCTTCTTGTAGTCTGCTATTATATTTAGCTCTAAATTCAGGATCTAACAACGCTTCTCCCGAAACTGTAGCTTGATTAAATAAATGACTTAATAAAGGTGAACAGCCAGATTTTTTTATATGTATTAATTCCTTATTTTGTGTAAAAATATCACAAACTTCTATTTTATTGCCTCTTCCACCCCCGAATGGAATTTCTCCGATTCTATGAATTAACGCAGCATTAATTTCATGTGCAAGATCTTCATTATATTCATTTTCTGTGTATGTTTCACGACCATTAGATGTATAATTTGGCAATTCTGTTTCATAAATAGGAATTGTTATTTAAACTTTATATATGTATCAGACTCATAAATCAAATTCAATTGGTCTTCAAAATTGGGGTTGAGTTCTTTCCATAAAAATACCGCAAGGTGGTGGTCGAGGTATTTTCGCATACTTGCCATAAACTTTTTGCGATAAAGAATGTTGTATAATCTGCGTGTTTCTTTGACTTCATCAGGTTGCTGACGTCGCTGCGGTAACCTTGATTTTAGTGGTTTTTGAGCGATAAAAACATTGTCATTATAGCAATACAAGCATATTGAAACATCATTCATAAAAATCCTGACTTGCGGGATTTGAGGATCAGTATCAAAATGTTCAACCAACTCCTGATATTGTTTGTCAAAAATTTTTGCCCGAATATATTGATAAAAAGTTTCCGTTGTTGTATTTCCCAAATTTGCGATTTTTGCGGTTTGTGAGGCCGGTATTCCGAAGCAGAAACATTTATAAATAATCTCGATTTGCTCAGTTGTCGTAATATTATAGACTCTAGGCAGTCTGTTCAAATTCCTGCGGACTTCAGGTTCTTCGCTTTTATTATCCGGCATGAAATATTTTGGGAATATTCCCATCATACCTTCTGTTTGGTACTTTTTTCGTTTTGAATGAAATGCGGAATACGAAACTTTAAGTTTTGGATTCTTTAACGGAATTATTTCCAAAAAGTCTACGCAGTTCTCTGCAATTCATACCTTCTGTAAGTTTAAAAAGTTTCAGATATCTGTATATAAATTCTTTGCCTCTATCAGAAGCCACAACATACAAGCGTTCTTCCTCTTTATTATGGAAAAATTTTTTGACTTCCTTATCCATCGCTCGTCGTTCGGAATCCTCTAAAAAATCATATAGTTTAAGTGACGAGCGTTTGATTAAGTATTTCCCCTCTAAATCAGGCTCTTTGTTAGGTTTTACGACATAATTTCCTTTAAGACAATTCCTTTTTATCGTTTCTTCCTGAATATTCAGCAGTCGAGCGACTTCGGATATTGTAAGCCAAATATCTGAATCACTGCTTTGAGTTGTGGGGACATGTTTATTCACACACTTTTTAAAATTTGTGTATAGATATTCTGTACTTGATATCTTTTTAATTTGGCTTAAAGATTCTAAATCGTTTAGTGCTTTTTGAATTGTTTTTTCATTTTCTTCAAGCATTGGCAGAATGTCAGGCAGAGTGAATTTATTAAGCCCTTTTGCTATTTTAAGAATTTTCATTTGTAAGTTCAATTTCTTCTGCGTCAGCATCGTCATTTTTTAGCACCTCCTTCAATGTAATTTCGTCAATTTCTTTTTATTCCGTTTGATTTTGCGACCTGTTCCGCTTTACTGATAGTTTTTACCAATTGCCTGAAACGATTTGTGCGAGTATATAAAAGTTTTTTGGCACAATCCGTAAACTGAACTTCTGATAATTGGTCGATTATTGAAGTTATATCTTGTTTAGAGAACGGCTCAAATTTTATAATTTCTAATAATCTGTCATATAAATGCTTGTGCCTTTGGAGCCTTTTATTTGCCGTACCCATCCCGACTAAAACAATAGGAACATCCGTTTTGTCGTGAATGTCCCTTAAAGTTTCAACCGCCCGAGAATCAATAGTCAAATAGTCCGTTTCATCTACAATTATGGTTCTTGGGGTTTTGATTAATTGAGATACAACTTGATTGAAGATATCCGAGAATTTGTTATAAGGAATCTCGCCTAATTCTTCAACCATCTCCTCTAATAACCACCTCGCGGACATAAGGTTAGCACTTCTGATTAGTATTGCATCATTTTGTGCTGCCCACCAAGTAATTGCGTAAGTTTTTCCAAGACCCGGCTCACCATAAACAAGTCCCATCCCTGGAACTCCGTCTTCTCTTTCTTTCAGACGGTTCATCATCGAGATTAATTGTTTTACGTTTTTCGTTTTTACGAAGACCTTTTTCATTACTGCTCCTTTCCGTATATTTCTTTGTATTCATCTGATTTTATGTAGTTTGCAAGCCACGTTCTATCTTCAGGACAAACACAGCCATTCTGCATATGCCATTCGTAGCGTTCGTAAGAAGATTTAAATATTGGCCTTGCAACAATTGAGGTCTTAACTTTTGGCTCAAAATCTTTCTTTGGTTTTGATTCAGGTTGAACTGTTATTTCTTTAATCGGCCCAGGTTGAGGTAATCGAATATTTTGCATCAATTCTTTTTCAAGATAATCCATATCCTCTAAGTTAAAATGCTCCCGAACTGCTTTAATCGTTTTTCGGCGAAGCCTTTGTTGTTTTTCAATCTTCTGTTTGTAATCTTCAATGTCTTTAATATCGCCCATTTGATAAGCAAGCGGGTGGGTTTCTGTTATGCGGTTTGCCTTGCAGATAAATTCGCCTTTCATTGAATAGACTTTGATATACTAAAGGTCAAACAAACTGTACTTTATAACCGTTTTTTCTTTGATTCCATAGAGTGCCTCGTCAAAATAATCCGCCTTCAAGAACCTGATTCCGTTTCTTCCTATACTCTTTATTTCTTGTGCCATCATCAAATCATCAAGCGAGTTTTCATCAATATTTTGTTTTTCAATTTCGTTTAAAACCTCTTGAATTGTTTTATCTTTTGCATTCGGACAAGGCTGAGAATGCTTAAATTCAAGCCATTTTTCTATCATTTTAAGAGCCTGTTCAATTGTTGGAGTAAAACTGTATTTTTCGTGGATATTTTTATGCAACTTTTCGTTTCGCATCAAATATGCCAACTTATTTTCGATGCTTGTTCCGATATAAACTTTGGAACCAAGCTTTTCAAAACTTTCCTGAAAATCAAAAAAGAAACGCTCGATGACTTTTGCTCGAGCGTTATATGGAGTGGCATAGACCGGTTTTATTCCGAGTTTGTTGTAAACTCCTGTAAAACCAAAGCTCTTCAAATTTCTTATCTCCGTTAAAGAATTTGCTTTTGAAGGCTCTACCGTTATCTTGGTAAACATATTCAGGAATATGGTCCATTTTTAAAATCGCGTTACGCAGAGCTGATGCAATATTTTGCGTACATTCTTCTAGCATAATATCGTACCCGACAAGACCGCCCGATTTCCAATCCAAGAACCCAAGCAATGTCGCTCGGCATGGTTTGCCTGTAAACGGGTTTATGACTTGGAAGTTGAGCGTATGCCCATCCGCCACAAGCACTTGTCCTGCTTTTAAAAGTGCTGCGTTTCTGACTATAAAGGGACTTACTTTATCCTTTAATGCTTTTTCGCCGTCACGTGCAAGAGTCCATTTGTCAAAATTATTGTCCCGAAACCATTCTGCGTACCGCCTGAATGTAATATCTTTCGGCAAAATTTCTTGCCCGCGTTCTTTTAGAATATGCTTGGTTAAAGAAATTGCTTTGCCTATTGAAAAAGCACTTGGGGACAATAGTATTTGTATAAATATTTTAATCTGTTCCTCGTTTAACGTTGTTCTGTATTCTTTTCTGGTTGAATATTTATATTGCCCTACAAGTGCTGTCCAATCTTTGTTGTAGTCCAATAATGCCCGCCAGCGGTAAAGCGAGCCTATTGAGAATTTACCTAAGATTTTAAAATCTCCTCCTGAAACATCCCTGTATTATATAATTGCAAGAATTCTTTATCGGGGATATTTCCGTTGATTTTGAAACTTTATCTCTTTTATATTCTTTCCTAAAATCAAGCCACGCATAAATCAAATCATATTTTGCAAGTGCTATTTTTCTTTGGTTTTCTGAGATTAGTTTTTCTTGTTTTATGTTTAGGTTTGATAATTCAATAACCTCGTTATCACACGTTTTATAATCGTCATAATATTCCTGAAAATATTTAAGTTTGAAGCTCCTCTTCAAGCGTTGATAATTTAATCTTGTATGTTTTTCCGCCTCGGATATTTTCGATCTTGTATTCATATTTATTCTGATTTAATGCAAGCCGAACAGCTCTTCTTCGAGTAATGTTTTTTAATTTTGCTAAAGTCTCAACATCAATCCAAATATCGTTATTATTAATGTCTTCCATAACGGATCCTTATTTAATTTACTACTGTATGTTAGACTGCTTTTTCTCAAAAAGGAAGTGTTTGAGGGGGAAATGTGTTTTTGTGTTTTATATTATTTTAAGCAGAAAATTTTGAGAAACTCTTTTGGAAATTTTAAACATAATTTAACGAATAATTTATTATTTAAAAAATTGGGTTGTTTTATTTTTTTCTTTTTGGGTAAAATTAATGTGATATTTTTGTATAAATTTTAGGGAAAGTATATAATTTGGTTTTTAAAATATTTGAAAAAATAGGGTTAAAAAATATTTTAAGGGAAAAAAATAGATAAATTAAAAGGTTTTTTTTATTTTAAAAAAATGTGGAAAGTTTTGAAAAAAAGTTTTAAAATTTATGAAAGAATTAAGTTTTTTTAAACATGGGGAGAAAAAAAAATATTTAAAAAGATATTATATTTATAAAATTTTATTAAAAAAAAAATTTTTAAATTAAGTAAAAAAAAAAATTAAAAAATTTTAATTTTAAATTATTTTTAATTATAAAATTTTTAATTTATTTTTAAAATAAAAAAATAGAAATTTTTTTTTTTTAATTTAAAAAAGTATTTTTAAAAAATAAAAATAATAATTATAGTTAAAAATATTTTTTTAACCTGCTTTAAAAACCTTTTTTTTTTTTTTTGAATACTCATCAAAACCTACTAGATAGTTCTTTTCCCAATATTGAATACCATAAGGGTGGATAGTAGCTTGAAATTTGTATCCGTTAGAATTTGTATAATCAAATTGCAATTTTTTCTGTTCTAAAATGGCTTGTGATATTATTTCATAAGTTTTTGGCTCAGTATTTTCTTTAGAATACTGTCTTATTGCATATCCTTGTGATTCTAATAAATATTGAATATCTGTTTCAAGAGAATTTGATGATTTTGGATTAATTGATTTAATTTTAGATATCAATTCTTCAACGCTTTTTTATCCTAGAATTATCATTAATCAATTCTTTTAATTGTTCCAACAAACGAAATCATCACAAGAAAAATTTATTAATGGATTAATTGTACCTTTTTAAGCCTAAAATGTTTCTTTCTGTCGGTTAAATTTTCAACAACTTCAATTTTATCCCCAAATTGTTCCACCAAAACAGACATCATACGCTCCAACCTTCTGCGATCAAAATGTTTATAATCGTATTTCAAACTAAAAACGCCATAATCTATATTTAGGCTTTTTATTGTCCACAGCGAATAAACATCATCTGCGATATGTTTTATATCAATAATTACATCTGAAAAATATTTTACAGTTATAGAGATAACAACATCATCCACAAAATCAGTATTATATAAATTTATAAATAATATTGCTCTATATTCATATATTAATTGTTTAAGTTCTAAAATATCATTTACAGAAGAATTGCCTAATGAAAACTTCTTGAAATTGTCAATAAAAATATAGTCAGGCTTTTGAGTTGCCAAAAGTCTTTTTAATTCTGTTAAATCATTAATATTATTATCAGATAATGTTATATTCCAAGTTTTATTTCATTTTTTAATTTTTCAAAGTCATTGTTTTCGGAATGGAGTGTATTTAATTCCATAAAAAATCTTTTTTTATAAAAATCATCTTTAAAATATAAACAGTTTTTATTATCTATTGAAAATTGTTTTACTAAATTTAAAAATAATCTGTCACACATAGTTCCAGAAAAAGTTATGATAGAACCTTTATCACATTTTGATAATTCGTTGTTTAAATATTCATATTGTGTTTTTATAGGTTCCTTTGAAATATTTGTCATTTCTTCAAAAACTGTGTCAATAAGCAAATCATTCATAACGTCATCGCCTTTTTTTATAAAGTGCTTATAATAACCGTGCCTGGAGGGATTCGAACCCCCGACCTTTTGGTTCGTAGCCAAACGCTCTATCCAGCTGGGCTACAGGCACTTATTATATTCACTTGTCATTTTTTACTCTATCGCCCATCTTGATAGAGCTATATTTTAATTTCGTTAAACTTTTATCTTCGATAAAAGATTTAACAGGCCAGCTGGGCTTGTGGCACTTATTATATTCACTTGTCATTTTTACTCTATCGCCCATCTTGATAGAGCTATATTTTAATTTCGTTAAACTTTTATCTTCGATAAAAGATTTAACAGGCCAGCTGGGCTTGTGGCACTTATTATATTCACTTGTCATTTTTTACTCTATCGCCCATCTTGATAGAGCTATATTTTAATTTCGTTAAACTTTTATCTTCGATAAAAGATTTAACAGGCCAGCTGAGCTTGTGGCACTTATTATATTCACTTGTCAACTTTTACATTCTTATAATATCAAAAACAAAAAATACTTGCAACTGTTTTATATTTTTATATTTACTTGTTATAAATATTTGTTTGTGTTATAAATATATTACCATTTTAAAAGCAATTTTAAAATGAGACCAAACGATTGGAATTTAAATAATTTGTCAAAAAATATAAAATTAGCTAAGACAGCAGGTTTTTGTTATGGTGTTAAACGTGCGGTCGAAACTACAAAAAAGTTAAAATCTGAAAATCCAACCAAGAATGTTTGCGTATTAGGTGAACTTATTCATAACCAAAATGTTATAAGAGAACTTGAAAATCTTGGAATAAAGACAATAAGCGATAATAATTTTGATGATATATCAGATATTTGTGTGATAAGAAGTCATGGTGCAACACCTAGTGTCTTCGAAACTTTAATGTCTAAAAATGCTCAAATTGTTGATATGACTTGCCCTGATGTCAAAAAAGTGCAACAAAAAGCTATTGAACTTGTCCAAAATGGTTTTTTGCTTATTATACTTGGTAAAAGTGACCATCCTGAAGTTATTGCAATAAAAGCTAATGCACAAAAGTATTCACAAAATGAAGACATATTTGTTGTGTCAAATCTTTGTGAATTAAGTGAACTTGAAACAAAAATAAAAACACACAAAAAGGTTGGGGTTGTTATTCAAACTACGCAAAAACTTGAACTTTTAAAAGAAACGGTCAACTATTTAATCCCAATAGTTAAAGATTTACGCGTTTTTAATACAATTTGTCCTTCAACAACCTCTCGCCAAAATGAAGCCAAAAACATAGCCAAAGAATCGGATTTGATGATTGTTGTTGGAAGCAAAAAAAGTGCAAATACAACTCACTTGGCTGAAATACTTAAAGAAATAACAAACACAATCCATATTGAATCACAAAATGAACTATACTTATATAAAGATATCATCGACAATGCTAAAAATATTGGTGTTACAGCAGGCGCTTCAACACCTGATAATATTATTGAAAATGTTATTTTAGAATTAAAAAAATATTGAAAGGAGATAAATAAAAAAATGACAAAATTAATGGAAAAAAATCAACTTAATGACGAATTTGAAATGTTATTAAATAAACAATTTGAAAAATCACTTGACGTGGCTCAAGTTGTTGAAGGTCGCATTTTAAAACGTGAAAATGACGGATATCTTGTTGATATCGGAGCTAAAACAGAAGCGTTTTTGCCTGATAGAGAAATAACAAACAACACAGAAAAAGACCCGTCTACATTACTTGAAATTGGTTCAAAACACGATGTTTATATCTTAAAAATAAGCGATAATGATGATGACCAAATTTTGGTATCATTAAAACGTGTTGAATGTGCTCAAGTTTGGGCTGCTTTAACTGAAGCTAAAGCAAATAATGACACAATTCGTACAAAAGTTTTATCAAGCGTTAAAGGTGGCGTTATCGTCGATGTTATGGACTTAAAAGGTTTTATCCCTTCAAGCCACTTGCGTATGGGTGCTCCATTTGACGGACTTATTGGTACAGAACTTGAAGCTAAAGTGCTTGAAGCTGACCCAAAACGTAATAAGCTTATATTATCTCAAAGAATGGCTGTTGTTGAACAAAGAGAAGCTGCTGTCAATGAAGTGCTTGAACACCTTGAAGTTGACCAAGTTATAAATGGTGAAGTTATTCGCCTTGCTGATTTCGGGGCTTTCATTGATATAAACGGTGTTGATGGACTTTTGCCAATCTCTGAAATTTCTTGGGAACGGATTAATCACCCTTCTGATGTTTTAAAACTTGGCGAAAAAATTGATGTTAAAATCTTAAAAATAGATTACGAATTAAAACGTATTAGTCTTACTTTAAAACGTATGACTGAAAATCCTTGGGAAGAAGTAAAACAAAAATTTGTTGAAGGTCAAAAATACAAGGAACTGTTAACAAAGTTACTTCTTTTGGCGCTTTCGTGAACATTTTCCCCGGCGTTGAAGCTTTATTGCCTTCTGCTGAAATGCTTGGCGAAAGCCCAAATCCTTTTGATTTGTATAAAACAGGTGATGTAATCGATGTTGTTATCAAAAAGTTTACTCCTGATGAACATCGTATAGCTTTGTCTGTTAAAGATATAAATGCATAATCAAAAAAATACATAATAAAAAAAATAAGCGGACAGTTTATATTGTTCGCTTATTTTATTAGGTTAAAACTATTAATTACAAGATTTTTAAGCAAATCTTTTTGGTGCTTTATTCACCTCAACTTTTATCCAATGCTTTTTATTCATATGCCAAGCCGGAGTAATAAAACTATACAAATCCTGCAATATCCAAGAGTCCTCAGGCTTGCATTTCAAATTGACACAAAGCTGATTATCTAATTCAAAAATCAAAGCAAACCATTTTTTGTTTTTCTTGTTTCTAAGAACCGGGATATTCTTATATTTTTTATCGCTCCAAGGATAATCATAAACGGCATCTTGATTAATTAAACAAAATTTTATCAACTCGTCAATATTCATAAAAATAGTGGTGAAATTTTAGTAAATACTTTCCTGAATATCTTCATCATCTTGCATAGAAGCTAAGTCCCGACTGATTGAAGAATCAAAATCGTGAGGAAGATTTTCATTGTCTGGCCAAATTGTTGTTTCATCAAAACGAGAAGCATTCAAATTTTCACTTGATGATAAATCTGAATTTGAAAAATCAGACTCAAGTAAAACAGCGCCTGCAAAATCGGCATCTTGAAAATTAGAATATTCTATTGTGCCATAACTAAAATCTGTTCCGTTTAAAATTGCATTTGAAAAATCACATTCAACAATTGTGGCATGAGAAAAATTTGAAGAAGTCAAATCACAATTTTGAAAGTTAACGTTTGTCAAAGTTGCCTCACGAAAATCAACACCTTCTAAATTTACATCCTGAAAATCAACGTCAGTCAAGGTTAAATTTGAAAAATCGGATTCTGATAAATTCGTTTCATCATCTTTAATTTCGTTAAACTTTTCGGGATCGTTAATAACTAAATTAACTAAATTTTCTTTTTCTGATTGTCTACCCATTAAAAACTCCTTATATCAATCTTCTTTTTCTATAATACCCAATTGTATCGCAAGTAAAACAGCTTGTGTACGATTTGTTATTTTTAATTTTTTAAAAATGGCGTTTAGGTGCGTCTTTATTGTAACATCACGAACGAATAATTTATCTGCAATTTCTTTGTTGCTTGCACCTTGTGCTAACATACTTATTACTTCTTTTTTCTCTTTTTGTCAATTGTTCAACATCTGCATCAATGGGTATATTTATATTTTGTTCATTTAATGTTTTTTTATTCCAACTGCTGCGACGTAAAAACCGCATCAATGCGGGCAAGAAGATTGGGTAAAATAAACGGTTTGGTAATATAATCGTCAGCTCCTGTTTTTAACCCCATAATTTGTTTAGATTCTTCATTTACGGCTGTTATCATTATTATAGGAATAGTTTTTATTTTATCATTATTACGAATATATTTTAAAGTTTGCCAACCGTCCATTTTGGGCATCATTACATCTAAAAGTACTAAATCAAACTTTACATTGGATTCATTTGATGTTAGTTTATGCAAAGCCTCAACGCCATTTTTAGCGATATCAACTTCATAACCATACATTGGCAAAGCATCGCCTAAATAATTGGGGTTGTCATCTACTATTAAAATCTTAGCCATTGAATCCATAATTTAACTTACCTACACTTTTTATCTCATTTTACTCCAAAACAACCTTTGCTTCAAGATTTACCTTTAAACTTCCATAAATTATTTTCAAATGTTGACTATCATCTGGAATAACTTTTTGCAAAATTTATCGTTTCCATTCCAAAATCATCTTTTGTGACATTTGACGGCACTTTTGCTATAAGTTTGCGACCTTGAAATAAATTTATATAATAAACATCTTTATTCTCATCAACCTTTTGTGCTTCAAGTTTATAATATCCCATTGGTATTTTATCACCCGTTTCACTCACATAAGCATTTTGAGAAAAACAAACAGTCAAAGGTTCCTTCAATTTTTCCATAAATATTGACATTTCGCTGTTACCTTGGTTTTCGGGCAAGTCTATATATTTATTTTTTTTCTTTAATTTATTTTCTTTTTTTCTTTCTTTTTTTGTATTCATTAATTATTTTTTCATAAGCATTATTGTCAACCGGTCTATCATATTGAAACGCATTATCAGCCTGGTTGAAATCATCATATTCAGACAAAGCAAAGGCAAATATTGTTGCTAAGCAAGGTTATTAAAGATATTAATATTGATATTCCGATTATTTTTTTCATAATCCTGTAAAAAACCTTTTATAGTTACAAAAAATATTGTATAATTAAATATGAGGTATTATATCATATGAATAGTTTATTATTTATTATTTTAATTATCTTTATAATAATTTTAATAATATTGTCAAAAAATATATTTACGCAAAATGCACAAAATGTTTCACCTTTTGATTTAAATGTTTCAGAAGATGAAATATACGAACATGTTAAAAATTTAATTGATAATAAACAATATGATGCAGCATTTAAAATGGCAAAAAATATCTTTCACAAGTTCCACATCATTATAGGCTTCGTTTTTT
Source organism: Candidatus Melainabacteria bacterium (assembly GCA_022009935.1). Classification (GTDB taxonomy): domain Bacteria; phylum Cyanobacteriota; class Vampirovibrionia; order Gastranaerophilales; family Gastranaerophilaceae; genus UMGS1477. The sequence goes on from CP091731.1 coordinate 1,395,180, forward strand.
TGCTTGCAAAATCTCTTTATGAAATTTTTTCAAATTACAATGAAGCTATCCATCATTTAAATCTTGTTATAAAAAGTGACAGACGCAACGAGGAAGCATATTTAATACTTGGTTTTTCGTATCAGGCTCTAAGCCAATATGCAAAAAGCAATTGCTGCTTTTAAAAAAGTTTTATCAATAAACTATGAAAATGAAGATGCTCTTCTTTCTCTTGGATATTTGTACGACTACACAAAACAAAAGAAAAGTGCTTTGAGAATGTATTTAAATTACATTCAGTATTCAAACAATCGTGATGAAATTTTTAATGTTTTGCATACAATTTGTAACATATATGTTGATATTAAAAACTGGGAAGATTTGAGCGAATATGCATTGAAAATCTTAAATATTGACGAAAATGATTACCAAGGACTTGAATTTCTCAAAATAGCTTATATTAATCTTCATTTGAATGAAAAAGCTTGTGAAGTTGTAAAAAAACAAATCGAGATTTCACCTGATGATTTTAGTTTATATAAAGAATTAATTAATTTATATTTTGAAATCAAGGACTACGATGCTGTTTTAGAAGCTTGTGAAGAAAGTATGACTCTTGAAAATGTTGATACGGCATATATTAAAAACATTCAAGCAAAAACTTATATCAATACAGGTAAAATTGACAACTGTTTTGATATTGTTAAAGAAGCTTTAGCCTTAAATCCCAAAGATGTCCAATTAAAACAAACGCTTGCCTGTGCTTATTTAAACATAAATGAATTTCAAACAGCAATAAATTTATACAATGAGCTTATAGATGAAGTTGACCCTTCTGATATTTTATATATAAAACAAACTATTAGTGATTGTTATTGTTGTTGGGCTAGTTATTTAATCGACAACGACAATTTGAATGAAGCGTTTGAAAAATTTTCTCAAGCTTTGACATACAATGACAAAAATCCTGAAATATATTATAATTTAGGACTTATCGGATTTAAAATAAAAAATTATTTCGATGCTCAAAAACAATTTAGGCGTGCCATTGAACTTGCACCTAACGTTGCAAAATATTATATGACATTGGGCGATCTTCAAATTGAAATAGAAAATATTTATGATGCAAAACAATCATATATTGATGCAATAAACATGGAACCTGAAAACGCTCAAGCTCAAGCCACTTTAGGCATTTTATATTCCAAACTCAAAGATGTTGAAAATGCTATTAAACATTTAACTATTGCTGAAAAATTAAATCCAAACGACTGCGAAGTTAAGTATAATTTGGGACTTATTAATGAAATCAACGGAAATATTAGCTTGGCAGTAGAAAAATATAACGAAGTTTTAAGGATTAATCCAAACCATGAAGAAGCAAAAAATAGTTTACATTTGATTAATGAATTTAACGAGTCTGAATAAAATATTTGCTAAAAAACTCAATTTAATGTAAAATAATAATTAAGCCGTGCTCCACGGGGAATTGCAATCCCTCGACCCGAAGTTAATGCGGGGTGCAGAGACTACTGTGAGACAGCTATTCACATAATTATATAGATTATTATGTTGTTGATAGTTTGAATGTCATACGGCACAAGCCATTGAACCGTGTCAGGTTAGAAATAAAGCAGCACTAAAATGGTCTAAACTTGTGGGTGTGTGATTTTTGAAAAGTAGATGTTTTAGTTTGTTATTTATGCAAATAGCTCTCGATAGGTAGAACGCACGGTTTTTTTATTTAAATTTATATATATTTATCATATAAATTCTTAATAATATTGTTTAAAATTTTTAGATAAAAATTTTTTATTTATATTTTTGTGCAAAATTATAAATTTTGTATCATCCTAAACAAAACATAAATACTATGCGCAACCAAGCGAGCTTTAGGCTCTATTTTGTAACCGTAATTGTAAACTTTTAACAGATTTTTATAAAATAAAGCTACAAGTCAAAAATATTAAAAATGCACAACTACAAATTCAACAACTTTTGAAATAAGTTTCGGATAAAATAGACGGTGAAAAAGTCAAACAGAAAAAGTGTAAATTACACTCAATCAAAATTTTCCTATGAAATTATTTTGCCATCAAATAAATCAACTACCATTTTTTCTTGGTCGGATAAATCTACATTTGACGAAGCAGCTTTTTGTCCGCCTAAATTGATTTTTTCTTGCTCATCCTTTAACGTATCAAGTTCACTTTGGCTTATTTTTTCTTCTTTTTCTTTAACCGGGTGTGCAGAGGGTGCTTTTTTCGTTGTTGTCTGAAATTTCGCTTAAGTGTATTTTTTCATCAACTATGTCGTTTTTAAGCTTCACATCAATTTCTATATCATCAACCATGAAATATTTTTTACAAGCATCATAGAATGCCTGACTTTTACTTTTATCACGTGCTTGTTTTACAAAAATATCTTTCTTAAAAGAAATAACAACCTTTTCTTTTGACAAACAAATAGGATGAGCCAAACTTGAATAAAAAGCTCGACTTGGCATAGACTCAATATGTTTTAATAAATCTCGCCAATGATAATTTTCAGTTGAAGAACTGTTTTGAACAACAGTTTTTTCAACTTCTTGTTTTTCTTCTTGAAAATTTGACTTATCAGTGAATTCTTCTTTTTTACCGTTTGTGCTTCTATTTGTGGCTTTGGTTTAACTTCACCGGTTGTTTGTTTAACCGTTTCAAAAGATGATTTCAAAACTGGTTGTGAAACAGAAGAAACATTGTTTTTAAAATCACCTGATTGAATAAAGGCTTCAAGCTTGTTCACTTTTTTCAACTAAATCAGAAATGCTTGAAAATTCAACTGACACAACATCAATAATACACAACTCAAGCCACAAATAGCGATTTGTCGCATTTTTTATTTCTCGAGAATAATAAGACAATTTTTCAATAATATAAATAATTTTTTCATTACTTAAATTTTCTGCTTGAGTTTGTATTTTTTCAATATTTTTCTTGTCAATCAACGTCAAAGTCGCCATCTGGTCGAGGTCTTTACCATTTTTGATAATAAGAATATTGCGAAAATATTCAATTAAATTGTTGACAATTCTTAAAGGCTCCATGCCTTTATCAAACATTTTATGAATGTTTTCAATAAGCTTCTCAACATTATTTGATAAAATCTCATTTGTAAAATCATAAAGGTCTTCAATTGAAATTTTACCCAAAAGCTCATTCACAACACTTGCATCAATCGGCTTGTCAGAATTACCATTTAAAACGGATAACTGGTCAAGCAGGCTTAAAGCATCTCTCATTCCGCCTGTTGAATTTTGAGCAATAATGTGAAGTGCATCATCATTTATATTTATTTTTTCAATATCAGAAATTTCTCTTAAACGCTTCACAATGTCAGAAATTTGTATTCTACGAAAGTCATATCGTTGACAACGTGAAATAATAGTTTCTAAAACCTTGTGCGCTTCGGTTGTTGCAAGGATAAAGATGACATTTTTGGGCGGTTCTTCAAGAGTTTTCAAAAGTGCATTAAAAGCGTGATTTGACAACATATGCACTTCATCAATAACATATATTTTAAATTTTCCATTGACCGGAGCATATTGAATTTTTTTCTAAAATATTTTGAGTATCTTCAACATTACGATTGCTTGCTGCATCTATTTCAATTACATCTTTTGGGATTGAATTTAAAATGTCGATACAGCTTGGGCATTTGCCACAAGGTGTCAATGTAGAGGCCTTCAATGCAATTCAAGGATTTGGCAAGAATACGTGCCATTGAAGTTTTTCCGGTACCTCATGAACCACAAAAAAGAAAAGCATGTGCTATTTTGTTCAATTTTATGGCATTTGATAAAGCATTTACAACATGTTGTTGACCTACAACATCTGCAAAAGTTTGTGGGCGATACTTGCGATATAAAGGTATATAAGTTTTATTCTCCATAATTACATTATAATTAAAATATGCTAACTTAACAAATTATTTTATTAAGTGCATTTTCTTACAATGCGGACAAGGAATTTTTTGCCCTTTTTAATTCTTTTGGAACTTTCAATTTTGTATCGCAATCACACTTGATAAAAATATAATTTTCCATTTTTAACATAGTATCATAAGCTTCACGATGATTTGAAATTTCATCTTGGACAGTTTGATTTGCCAAAGTCGTTGCTACAATTGGTATAACCTTACTATAGCTTGGTTTATCTATAATTTTCTTGCTCACAATACTTGATTTTTTGCCCAACACCTTTTGATATGAATTATTATAGGCTGCAATGTTACAAGAACTTAACCTAAGAAGAATTTGTATTCTTTTTTCAATTGGCGGATGAGTCTTTTCTTTGTTATTAAGAGGACTTACTATAAACATAGCCGAAGTCAATGGATTGGTGTTTACAAAATAGGATTGTTCAGCATCTATTTTTTTTAATGCATTTGCAAGTGCCATAGGGTTTCTTGTGTACTGAACAGCACAAGCATCTGCAAGGTATTCTCGTTTTTTGAAAGACAAAAATAAAATATTTTTGACAAGGCAACCAAAACAAGCGATATTAAAACAAATGGAATTATATATATAGCTCCTCCATTAAAAGAACGTCTATTTGAACAACTTCTTAAAAATTTTATGACAAAATCAGAAATAAAAACCATACAACCAAGCAAACACGAAGTGTACATAAGATAAAGGATGTCGCGATTAACAATGTGTGAAATTTCGTGCGCCACAACAGCCTGCAACTCATCACGATTTAGCCTTGCAAGCAAACCTTTTGTAACAACTATTGAAGCTGTTTTGTGGTCTTTACCGCAAGCAAAAGCATTTGGCGAATCTTCATCTATAATATATATGTCCGGCATTGTACTTAAGCCGGAAGCTATTGACATTTCTTGAACTATATTAAACAACTTTGGGTAATATGCTCGAAGTGCGAAGCGAGCATTTGAAAGCTTTAAAAATACGTTTTTGAATCACGACTAGCAACAATCAGTGTCCCAAAATAGTAACCGTACACAACAATGTAAACCCAAATTGGAGGAACATTATAAATCTTTAACGTTTCAGCAAGACAATATGCCATCAAGCCAAAACACAATGCCATCAAAAAACAAACAGAAAAGTTTTTGATTTATTTTTGTTTATTAATTCCCACATAACGATTAAAAGCTAACCTTTGGTACTTCTCTGTCTTTTTTCATCAACAATTTTAAACTCATCATAGTGTTTAAAATCAAAAAAATGAAGCGATTATGTTGTTTGGAAACATTTCAAGTGCATTATTATAAAACATAATTGAATCGTTATAAAACTGACGAGCAAAAGCGATTTTGTTTTCTGTTGAAGATAATTCTTCATTTAACTGCAAAAAGTTTTCATTCGCTTTCAATTCAGGATAACTTTCAACAACTGCCAAAAGTGAAGACAGAGAGCCTGCAAGTTTATTTTCACATTTTATTCTTGAGTTTATATCACTTTCGTCACACCTTAAAGCCATGTTTCTAGCTTTGACAACATTTTCTAAAACATTTTTTTCATGCTCCATATATCCTTTAACCGAAGCTAATAAATTGGGGATTAAATCTGCTCTTCTTTTAAGCTGAACGTCAATTTGCGACCAAGCATTTTTAACGGCATTTTTCTTTGCAACAAGATTGTTGTAAAGGTAAATAATTCCACCAATAATAGCAATAACAGCAATAATAACAATATAACTTGTCATAAAAACTCACTTTCTTTTATTTTACATTAAAAAACTCACCTAGAAAATTTATAGTACTATCTTGTGACAATTTATCATCAGATAGAGCATTAATGAACTTTGACAATTCTTCAGCATCAAACCAAAGCCCACAATTGTTGACACATTTATCCAAAACAATCCCATTAATATTAACTTTGTGCATAACATTCAAACACTTAGGGCAATATTTTTTTTCTCTTTTGTTTTTATGTCTATAGATTTTAAAAATTCAAGCACATTTTTTTTGACATTAAACTTTTTAGCAAACAATTTCAATTCGATTAAACTGAACCAAAAGCCATGACAGAAAGGACACCAAGTGAGTTCAATTCCATCACGTTCAACCATTATCATACAAGAATCACAATTTGGACAGTTCATTTGTTAAAATACCACTTTCAATTTATATAATAAATATTATACAAAAATTTCCGAACATTTGCAAACATTCGGAAATTTTGAAAAACATAGTTTTTTTAAATATATTAACGTTTTGAGAATTGAAATCTCTTACGAGCACGTTTACGTCCGTATTTTTTACGTTCTTTAACACGCGCATCACGTGTTAAAAGTCCTTCAGAGCGTAAAAAAGAGCTTTGTTTTCTTCATTAGCTTTAAGCAAAGCACGAGAAATACCATGAGCTATAGCACCAGCTTGAGAAGAAACACCACCACCAACAACTTTAACTTTAACATCATATTTTTCTTGATTATCAGTTAAAGCCAAAGGGCGATAAACCATCATTTCCAAAATAGGAAGGTTACCAAAATATCCGTCAAAAGTTTTACCGTTTACAAAAACACGACCTTTACCCGGAACCAATTTTACAACAGCTATTGAGGTTTTACGTCTGCCTGTTGCCATAATTTCGTTATCTTGCATTATTTTACCTCACTTTCATTATACACAATCGGCTTTTGAGCTTCGTGCGGATGTTTATCATCAGCATACACTTTTAATTTAGTAAACTGTTGTGCACCCAAAGTATTATGTGGTAACATACCTTTTACAGCTTTTTCAATAGCTTTTCTTGGGTCTTTTTCCATTAAATCTTTAAAACTAATAGATTTCAAACCACCAGGATATCCGCTATGTGAATAATAAATTTTATCTGTTTCTTTTTTACCGGTAACAGTAATACCTTTAGCATTAATAACCACGACAAAATCACCGGTGTCAACATTTGGTGTATATTGTGGTTTATTTTTTCCTCTTAAGATATTTGCGATTGTAGTAGCCAAACGACCCAAAGTCTGTCCGTTTGCATCGATAAGATACCACTTTCTTTTCAACCTCAAGAGGCTTTGCTGAATAAGTTTTCATTATATTGCCTCCATTAATATTTTTCTTTTTTGTTTTTAGTTTATCAAAGTCATATCAATATATAACTTCAACTAATGTAAGTCCGTCGGGACTTATTGTTTTGCCGGCATTTTGTCTTAATTTTGAGTCAAGAATTTCTTTTCATTTTCGACGGGTCAAAAGAATTTTGTTCAATCATAATCAAAGTGCCAACAATTGTTCTTACCATTTTGTATAAAAAATCTGTCTGCAACAAAGTGTATTTTTAAAAGTTCACCTTCTCTTATACATTTTGCCTCATACATATTGCATACTTTTGCAGGATTTTCGGTGTTTGTAGCTTTGAATGCAGAAAAATCGTGGCGCCCAAGCAAATAGCCTAAAGCTTGATTTATTCTGTTTTCATCTAGAGGTTTTTGATAAAGCAAAACGTGATTATCAAAAACACATCTTATTTTTCGATTAGCGATAGTATAGCAATAGTGTCTTTTTTTGCACTTTTTGTGCGTGAAAATTTTTGAAACTTCTTCAATATCTTTTACGCATATATCATTTGGCAATATGCCGTTCAAAGAATGCAAAAAACGACCTCTATCAACAATATTATTATCACAATCAAAATGTGCAACCTGTAAAACGGCATGCACACCCCTATCAGTCCTGCCTGATAAGATTAGTTTTATGTTTTGTTTTGTCAATGTACAAAGTGCTTCTTCAAGCTTTGATTGTATTGTATCCACTTCCGGCTGTCTTTGTGAGCCGAAATAGTTTGTCCCCACATACTCAACTTTAAGTTTATATCGTGTTGACATCGTTTTTCAACTAACTTAATTGGATTAATGCCATTTCAGAATTGTCACCGCGACGGTTTGGCATACGATAAATGCGTGTATATCCACCGTTGCGATTTGCATATTTGCTTGAAATTTCAGTAAACAACTTTCTTAGAACAGTTTCGTCCATAAGCTTTTTACCTTCAGTTTTTTCTTCAACAACCGCTTTTGTTTCAACATCCATATATCGGTCAGTTTTAATATCATATATGTAACGCAACGCAATACGACGTGAATTTAAATCACCTTTTTTGCTAACGAGATAACTTTGTCAGCATATGACTTTAAAGCTTTTGCCTTTGCCATTGTTGTTCTTATTTCGCCATGCAAAAACAATTGAGTTGCCAATGAACGCAACAATGCTTTACGCTGGTCTTGCGCTCTTGATAATTGGTGTTTTTTCGTTTGGTGTCTCATTGTTTTATTATCCTTTATCTATATTTTTCTATTTATACTACTCAACTAATGATGAGTCAAATCCTTCAGGATTTGGAGCTAAATCAAGCCCGCATTCACGCAACTTTTCAATAACCTCATCTGATGATTTTTTACCAAAATTCTTTATGTTTAACAAATCGTGTTCTGATTTTTGCAACAATTCAGGCAAAGAGTTTATGCTTGCACGTTTCAAGCAGTTGTAAGCACGAACTGATAACTCCAAATCTTCAATTGTGATTGTAGGAGCTGCTTCAACTTGAGGCTCATCAATAATATCAGAAGAAGATGATGCATCACTAAATAATGTTGGTTGTCCCGTAATTGAAGCAATTTGACTGAATTGTTCAATCAACAATTGTGCTGCTTGCGACAACGCAGTTGTAACTTCAATGCTACCATTTGACCAAATTTCCAAAGTCAACTTATCATAATCCATAGAATCTCCGACACGAGCAGCTTCAACATTGTAGCTTACACGTTTAATCGGCATAAATGTTGCATCAATCGGCAACATATCAATAGGCAATTGACCTTTATTATCTTTTTAATACATCATTTGTTATATAACCTTTGCCTGTTTCAACGATAATATCAGCGTGGATTTCACCGCCTTCTGCAATTGTACAGATTAACCAGTCAGGATTAACAACTTTAACACCTGAAGGTAATTTTAAATCCGCACCCAAAACAGAACCCGGTTTATCAACGTCAAGTCTTATATGTTGAGCTTCGTTTGTTTCACACTTGAAAACCAAACCTTTCATATTCAACATAATGTCAATTACATCTTCGACAACTCCCGGAATTGATGTGTATTCGTGAGTGATACCTTCAATCCTCATTGAAGTCACAGCTGCACCTTCCAATGATGAAATCAACACACGACGAAGCGAGTTACCAATTGTTATACCAAAACCTCTTTCTAATGGCTCAATGACAAATTTGCCGTACTGAGAACCATCTGAATCAGTTGTCGTATTTATACATTTTATCTTTAAATCCATTAATTCTTCTCCTAATTTAAAACTACTTAGAATAATACTCAATTACCAAATGCTCTTTAAAATCAGGATCCAATTGGTCACGTTCAGGTATTCTTTCAAATACGATTTTTTGTGCTTCACGGTCAATTGTCATCCACTCAGGAGCAATAGCCATATCAATTGCTTCTAAAGTATTTTTCATAAAATCGGAACTTTTGACTTGAATGTTATAACATCACCAGGTTTAACCAAATATGATGCGATATCAACACGTTTTCCATTCACCAAAACGTGACCATGGTTCACCATTTGTCTTGATTGTTTACGAGTGATTGCAAAACCTGCACGAAAAACAACGTTGTCCAATCTTGATTCCAACAATTGCAACAAAATAGTACCTGTAACACCTTTCTTTGAAGCAGCTTTGTGGTAATATTTTGCAAATTGTTTTTCACTTACTAAATATGTATAACGAATTTTTTGCTTTTCTTTCAAGTGAATAGCATAATCAGAAAGTTTCTTTCTCATCGAACCATGCTTTGACCTGAAGCACTTTGTCTTAACGATGAAACTAATTTTCTGTTTGATAAATCTTTAACACCATAGTTACGGTATAATTTATTTGTAGGCATTTTTATATCTCGCCAATTTTTGACTCCTTTTATCTTTCTTAAATTAAATTACTATACTCTTCTGCGTTTAGGTGGACGACATCCGTTGTGAGGGATAGGTGTCACATCTTTGATTAAAGTTATTTCAAGCCCTGCAGCTTGTATTGCACGGATTGCAGTTTCACGTCCAGAACCCGGACCTTTCACATAAACTTCAACCTTTTTCATACCTTGGTCCATTGATTTTTTTGCAACAATTTCAGCTGCACTTTGTGCTGCAAAAGGAGTCCCTTTACGAGCACCTTTAAATCCACATCCTCCCGCTGATGCCCAAGCAATCGCATTACCTTGTGTATCAGTTGAAGTAACAATTGTATTATTGAAAGTAGATTGAATATGCACCACACCTGTGAGCACATTTTTTCTTTCCTTTTTCTTTTGTTTTGTTGGTCTTGCCATTTTATTATATTACTCCTTTAATTAATTTTTATTTGCTTGTCTTTCTATTTTTTCTTACCTGCAATAGGTCCTGTTTTCTTCCCACGGCGAGTGCGTGCATTTGTTTTTGTTCTTTGTCCACGGCATGGAAGTTTACGACGATGACGCAATCCGCGATACGAATTTATTTCTGACAAACGTTTTATATTTTGAGACTCTTCACGCTTTAAATCACCTTCAATTGAATAATGAGCCAACTCATCACGCAATTTCTTTAAATCGTCATCAGTCAAATCGTCTGTTTTTAAATCGTATGATATATTTGCTGCATCTAATATTTTAGCACTTCTTGTTTTACCAATGCCATAAATATAAGTTAATGCTATCACCATTCTTTTGTTACGAGGTAAATCTACCCCGGCAAGTCTTGCCATATTTATATTTCTCCTTTACTTAAATGTTTACTTTAAAACTTATCCTTGTCTTTGTTTGTGTTTTGGGTTTTCACATATAACCATCAAAACACCTTTTCTTTTAATAGTTTTGCATTTGTCACATATTTTTTTCACTGAGGCTCTAACTTTCATCTCACATTTCCTTTTTCTTATCTTTATATCTTAATTATTTTAATCTGTAAGTAATACGTCCGCGAGTTAAATCATAAGGGGTCATTTCAACTTTCACTTTATCCCCCGGCAAAATTCTTATAAAATTCTTTCTTATCTTGCCTGATATATGTGCCAATATCTCATGCTCGTTTTCCAACATCACACGAAACATTGCATTCGGCAAAGATTCCAATATTGTTCCTTCAAATTCTATTACGTCTTTTGACACATTTAACCTCTTTATTTTACTTTATAACAATATACTATTTCAAAAAAAATTATAATCAAGCACCAATTTTTAACGAAAACCATTTTATTCAGCCTTTTTCCCATGTTTTAACATATTTTGTTTTTATTTTGTTAGCACTTATTCCAATTATTACTAACTTTATCTCGAAATGCACAATATTCCACTCTTCATCTTTCTTTTGTAAACTTTTGTTAAATGTTTAATTGTTTTATATTAATAAAAACAAAAAATACATAAAAATCAAAACATTTTTACCAAAACAACTCAAGATTATCTAAGTTAGCTCCAATATAAGAATTAACGTCACGATTGTATTGATGAGCATTGTCACTTGACTTGTTCTTTAATTTATAAAGAATATGACAAGGCAAAATTACCGCCAACAAAGACGGTGTAAAGGCTTTTATACCTTTGAATACATCCTTGAAATCCATTGTTCGATAATTTTCTATACCTTTTGCAAAACTTTTTACATTGTTCCAATTGAGGGAAATGAACAAAGGTGCCAAAATCATTGCTATCATATTTATCCCCAAAGAAGCAATTTCGTTTAACAAACTTTTCTTTTCTTCCGATTTCAACTTTACATTATACTTTTTGTTGTAAAAATTGTCACAAACCATAAATGTATTTTTTTTGAAACATTTTAGCTCTGTCAAGTTGATTTTTATCTAAATCAATTTGACTCATTGCTTTTTGACGTTTACGATTTTCAATTTTGTATCTTGCATGAAATCTTGTGTATTCTTTATAATCTTTATAAATATCTACTAAATCTTTGAAAAAGCCCTTTGATTTAAAAGGAGACTTAGCTTGTTCTTTATAATTTGCATATTTTTCTTTCTCTACATAATATAAAGCTTCGGGATTTTGTCTTAGATTTTCTTTTGCTACAAATCGACCTAATTTTTCACTTTCTGTTGCCATATATTTACTTATATAACTTAATAATATTGCAAATGAGAGAGGTAAAAATGCTGAAACAAAGGAAACAATTTTATTTTTTATTGACATTTTCGACATTTTAGAAGTAATTAAATCAAATCCGGATTTAGTAATACCAACAATACTTACAATATCGGCAGTAAGTGATAATATATTTGTTATTTTATCGACTTTTTGCGAATATATTGAAGCATCATTTTCAATTTTTACCATAGCATCAAGAAGAAGTTCTTTGTCCTCTTGTGCATTATTTATATTTTGAGCAGTTTTTTGTGCATTTGAATTAAAATTATCAACTTTTTTTTCGTCTTCATCATAATTAAAAATCGTTCTTGCATCACTGAAAACATTGAAACGGTGTTGTTTGTACTCATCTTTGACATCTTGACTTGATATTTTTGTCCTCATCAAATACTCAACTTTTTGTTGTTGTTCATCATTGAGCAAAGCAAAGTATTTGGGGTCATTTAGTTCATTTAACATAATATCGTTAAATTCATTTTTATACAGTTTATCATTTAACTTATTTAATAATCCTGCAATTGGATTTGAAATTAAAAAACCAAAAATAGACCCTATGACTATGGGCAAAGTATTTATTATGATATCTACACCTGTTGGAGCCTTGAATTTTCCATTTATTTTAGTTTTTTTTAAGATATTATTGGTATTAACATCAATTGTAGAAGCTATTTTTTAAAATATGTTTTTTAACAACTGGCAGCTCACCAATGATTGCCCCTAAAATAGTTCCAAAATATCCAAGCCCTTGATCAACAATCGAAGAAAATAAAAATCCTGTTCTTTTAGAATCATCAAGCTTTTTGGCTGAATAATCATCAAGTACATCAAGTGCATTTAATAAATTATCAACTCTTTGAAGATTTTTTTCTCCTCTTCATAAGAAAGCGGATTATTTTTCAAATAAGCTTTTTTCCGTTCTATATTATCTAAACGGGTATTATATGATTCACTTGTAGTATTTGCTAAATTCACACTCATAATTTTTTAAAACCTCTAAAAATAAAAATTGCTACTTTTGTACCCAAATATTAAAAATATTAAATTTATTTGCATTGCAACAAAATTGCTTATATAATAAAACTATACAATAAGTAATGAAAGCATATAAAAATGGATAAAATAACAATACGCTCCGACAGAAAAACAGATTATAAATTTATCTATAAAGGAGAAGAAGTTACACTTGAAGCCGGAAAAATCATCAGTATACAAAATGGCTTAAATGATGTCGTTTTGCCAACTTGCAACATGAAAATTATAAATAATTTAATTGTTATTAAATAATAAATTTTTGAATTTTTTCGTAAATAATTATATAATGCTATTGAAATGAAAAAGAGTTTGTTGTTACTATTAATATTTTTTTGCTTTAACTATTCATCAGCTTTTGGTGCAATAAAGTTAAGGAGTGTTCTTGACGGTTCTTTTAATTATGATGATTTAAAACACTCGAAATAGGTCAAAATTTAAAGCTTATTGAAACTCAAGATGAAATCGCAAATGATTTGATAAATCAGGCATGTGTTTTATACAACGAAAACAAATATGAACTTGCTTATCACATGTTAAATAATGTAGAAGATAAAAACAAAACACCGTTTGCATATTTTATTATGGCTAATATTTTATCGGATTATGAAAGACCGCTTGATGCGATTTTTTCTCTTCAAAAAGCAATACAGCTTGATAAAAAGTACTATAAAGCATACTACAACCTTGGAAATTTGTATGCAGATAATAACCAAATAAATAATGCTATTGTTTGTTATAAAAATGCTATAAAATATAAATCTGATTTTTCGTATGCTTATTTCAATCTTGGCAATGCATATTTTAAATCAGGTAATCTAAATGGTGCAAAAAAAGCGTACCTTGCGGCAATAAGTCATGAGAAAAAAAATCCCGGAATACTATTACAATCTTTCATTTACATACAAAAAATTGAACGATTTAAAAAAAGCACAAAAAATATTTAGACATATATAACGAAATGATAAAGACATGTAAGATAAAGTGTTAAATCAACACTTTTTATTTTTTATATCTATAAATAAAAAAAATCCACTCTTTCGAGTGGTTGTTTTCTGCATCTTAATGGTCTTTATTTGTGCTAATATTTAGGAGTTTAATTTCCTTTTTGATTAAATTGTTAATATTTCGACTTAAATATATGTATTTTAAACTAAATCTTCTTTAGTGTGAAACTTACACTTTTCTGTCCACTTCTATATAGTACGATACATTATTTTAAATGTCAAGTCTTTTTTTTAATTTTTTTTTAAATTTTAATATTCATTTACATTTTTAAAAAACCTTTACTAGCAAGACTTCCAGAGAAATGCTTAGTAAGTTTTATTTTATAGTGTAGTAAAGATTTAAGGCCAAACTTCAAGCGTAGTAAGGCTTTAGAACTATTTTTTTATATTGTAAATTTGACACTTATTATTTGAAAAAATTTTTATTTTTTTATTTTTTTATTATACTTAAGTTATAAAAATATTATAAATATAAAATAAAGGAAAAATTAAAATGCTTGTTGTAATGAACCAAAATGTAGATGAAGCTCAAATAAATAATGTTATTAATTATGTAAAAGACAGAGGTTTTGACACTCACTTATCTAAAGGTGCCTTGCACACAGTTATTGGTGTTGTGGGACAGGGACAATTGGATCCTCGCAACATTGAACTTTTGGATGGTGTGAGCGAAGTTATAAAAATCACTTCTCCTTATAAACTTGTGAGTCGTCAATTTCAAACGCTTGATACAATTATTGAAGTTAATGGTGTGAAAATTGGTGGCAATAATCTTGGTTTAATTGCGTATCCTTGCAGCATTGAAACAGTGGAACAAATGGATGAAGTTGCTTCTCAGTTGTCTAAAATGGGGATTAAAATTTTAAGAGGCGGCGCTTTCAAACCAAGAACCTCTCCTTATGCTTTTCAAGGCTTGGGAGAAGAAGGACTCAAAATCATGCGTGCGGTTTGTGATAAGTATAAAATGGCTTGTACTTGCGAAATCATGGATGCTTCGCATATTGACATGTTTTTAAAATACGTTGATGTTTTTCAAGTTGGTGCAAGAAACATGCAAAACTTCACTTTGCTTAAGGAACTTGGAAAAATAAACCGTCCGGTCGTTTTAAAACGCGGACTTTGCTCTACAATTGAAGAGTGGTTGATGTCAGCAGAGTATATTATGTCAGGCGGAAACAGAAATGTCATTTTGTGTGAACGCGGCATAAGAACTTTTGAAAAAATGACACGCAACACGCTTGATTTGTCAGCTATCCCGATTGTCAAAAAAATATCGCATTTGCCAATCATTGTTGACCCTTCCCATGCTACAGGCTTGCGCGATAAAGTCGAAGCTATGTCAATGGCTTCTGTGGCCTGCGGGTGTGATGGTTTAATTATCGAAGTTCATAACAATCCCGACAGGGCTTTGTGTGACGGCGCTCAATCCTTGTACCCAATTCAATTTGAACATCTTTTTAAGCAAAATTTCACAAATCGCGCCTATTGTTAATAAAACTTTAGCATAAATTGTATAAAGGATTTTTGATGACATTCAATTTAGACGATATTTTAGAAATAATTCTTATAACATACAATCGCAAGGACTATTTGGAAAGTACACTAAAACAAATTCTTGCTTCAAATTCTCCCTTGTGTAATTTGGATATAACTGTTTTAGATAACAAGTCAAATGACGGAACAAGTGAGCTTATTGACAAATATTCAAAACGTTACAATAACATAAAACACATAATTAACAACCGCAACATTGGTGGCAATGCCAACATTGCAAAAGCTTTTGAAATTTGTTCAAAAAAATACGTTTGGGTTTTATGTGACGATGATAATTATGATTTCACTCATTTTGACGAAGTTGTTGAAGGGATGGAAAACAATGCTGATATCATTTTGACTTCAAGATATGACATTGAAAAGAAGGAAAACCTTGGAACAATTTTGCGTCAGCTTACTTTTTTTGCCTTCAGGCATTTATAAAACAGAAAATATTACAAACGATGTTATGCAAAATGTCATGTTTAACATTTCAAACATGTTTCCTCACTTGATTTTGGGCATTTCGACAGTTAATAAAAAAGGTGAAATTTATATATGCAAACACCAAATTATAACTCCAAACAGAGTTGTGCAAGATTATACCCGCGGTTTTAACAATTCTCATCCATATTATCAAAACATGTTTTGGGTTGTCGGGTTTATCAACACATGCCAATATATTAAAGATAAAAAAACAAGAAATTTTGTTCTTAATAATTTTAAACCTCAAAAGTCCAATTTCTTTTCAACAATTGCAACTGAATTTAAATATAATAGTTTAATTTACAACAATTCCTTAAAAAATACGTTTGATGTATTTGCAGGACTTAATTTTTATCAACGTGTTCAATTTTTGTTAGCACTGGTTTGGCTGAATATAGTTTGTTTTGTTAAAAAATATATACTACATAAAATTTAAGTTTCAAATTGTTACAAAAAAGTCATGAATTGTTTTATAAAATTATATGTAAGTTAAAATATAAAAAAGGTAAGTCATGAAATAGATATATAGAGGGGAGTAATAAATTGATTACAGATATGAAAAATGAGTTAAAATTATCAACAAATGCGCAAAAAGTTTTAGAAAAAAGATATTTAAAAAGAGATAAAGAAGGCAATGCAACAGAAGCGCCCGAAGATTTATTTTCAAGAGTTTCAAATGCAATAGCTGAAGGCGATTTGCAATTTGGTTCAAGTGAAAAGAAAAAGATGAAGTTGCAAAAAAGTTTTATGAGGCAATGACAAATTTTTATTTCATGCCAAACAGTCCGACTTTGATGAACGCAGGTCGAGAGTTGGGGCAGCTTTCAGCGTGTTTTGTGCTTCCTTGTTGAAGATTCATTGGAAGGTATTTTTGAAACAATAAAAAATACAGCTTTAATCCACAAATCAGGTGGCGGAACAGGTTTTTCTTTCTCCAGATTAAGACCAAAAAACGACGTAGTTCGTTCAACCATGGGAGTTTCATCCTATCCTGTTTCGTTTATGGAAGTGTTTAACGCTGCAACTGAAGCTGTAAAACAAGGCGGTACCAGACGTGGAGCCAACATGGGGATACTTCGTGTTGACCACCCTGATATACTTGATTTTATCGATTGTAAATCAGATATCACTAAATTAAATAACTTTAATATCTCGGTTGCATTAACTGACAAATTTATGGAAGCTGTCAAAGCAAATTCTGATTATGATTTAATTCACCCAAACACAAAAAAATCTGTTGCAAAACTTAACGCTAAAAAAGTGTTTGATTTGATTGTTAAGCATGTTTGGCAAACAGGTGAGCCGGGAATTGTCTTCATTGACAGAATTAACAAAGATAACCCTACTCCAAAAATTGGCGAAATTGAATCCACAAACCCTTGCGGTGAAGTTCCTTTGTTACCGTATGAAGCTTGTAATTTAGGCTCCATAAACTTAGGACTTATGGTTAAAGAAGCAAGCAACGGACTTGTTGTGGATTATGACAAATTGAAAGAAGTGACAAGATTGGCTATTCATTTCTTGGACAACGTTATTACTGTCAATAATTATCCGCTTCCTGAAATTTCAAAGATGGTTCAAGACAACCGCAAAATTGGTCTTGGCGTCATGGGGTGGGCTGATTTGCTTATGAAACTTGGCATTGGCTACAATTCTGAAGAAGGAACTAAACTTGCCGGTCAGATTATGGAATTTATTGATTATCATTCAAAAGTGAAATCAATTGAATTGTCAAAAGAACGTGGCAGATTTGAAAACTTCAAAGGCTCTGTTTATGACAATGAAAATTATTTATATAACAAGTATAAAGGTAAATCTCAAGGTTTAATAAATGACAACGATTGGAAAAATCTTGATGAAGAAATTAAAAAATATGGAATAAGAAACGCAACGACAACTTGTATCGCACCAACAGGAACAATCTCGATGATTGCAAACTGCTCGGGTGGTGTTGAACCTTTGTTCAGCCTTGTATTTATGCGCAACATCATGGACGGAACAGAGTTGATTGAAGCAAATGATATATTTGGTGATTATGCTAAAAAACACGGTTTCTATTCTGAAAGCCTTATGAAACAAATTTTGCAAGACGGTACAATTTTGCACAACGATAATGTCCCAAGTGAAGCAAAGAAAATATTTGTCACAGCGCATGACATTTCTCCTTATTGGCATGTTAAAATGCAAAGTGCATTCCAACTTCACACAGACAATGCCGTTTCAAAAACAGTCAATTTTGAAGAAAATGCGACCGTTGAAGATATCGAAAATGCATACATTCTTGCATATGATGAAAATCTTAAAGGTATAACTGTTTATCGTAACAATTCTCGTTTAACTCAACCTATGAATTTGGAGAAGAAAGATACACCCAAAGTTGAGGAATTTGTGACTTCTTCTCAAGAAAACAATGAAGAAAATGACGAACGTAAATGCCCTGAATGCGGAAGTACAATAAACATGGCAGAAGGCTGCTTTGTTTGCCCAAACTGCGGATTCTCCGGTTGTTCATAAATAAAAATTATAAACCATAAATAAAAAATATCTCCTATTTTTGTTATATAATATATAATAAGAACTAGGAGATATTTTTATATGAAAGTAGTAATATTAGCAGGTGGACTTGGCACAAGGTTGAGTGAAGAAACTGAATTAAAGCCAAAACCAATGGTTGAAATAGGCGGAAAGCCAATATTGTGGCATATTATGAAAATATACTCATTTTATGGTTTTAACGATTTTATTATTTTAACAGGCTATAAATCACACATTATTAAAGATTATTTTATCAATTATTATAACCGTTACTCAGATGTCACGGTTGATATGAAAAAATAACACAGTTGAAGTGCATAAAACAAGAAATGAGCCTTGGAAAGTAACCATCTTTATACAGGACAAGATACAATGACCGGTTCTCGCATCAAAAAAGCTCAAAA
Organism: Candidatus Melainabacteria bacterium; assembly: GCA_022009935.1. GTDB lineage: Bacteria > Cyanobacteriota > Vampirovibrionia > Gastranaerophilales > Gastranaerophilaceae > UMGS1477. The sequence goes on from CP091731.1 coordinate 1,414,315, forward strand.
ATATATTGGCAAAGAGCCGTTCCTTTTGACTTACGGTGACGGTGTCAGCGATGTCAATATAAAAGACTTAATAAACTGTCATAAAACTTCAAAAAAGCTATAACAATGACAGCCGTTCAACTTCAAGGACGTTTTGGAGCTTTGGTTATTAAAGATGATAATGTTATAACCTCATTTATGGAAAAGCCTATGGGGGATGAAAGTTGGATAAATGGTGGTTTTTTTGTTTGTGAAAATGAAGTTTTTGATTATATTGATGAAAATAGCGATAATGTTATTTTTGAACGAAAACCACTTGAAAAACTTGCAAGAGATAACAAGCTTAATGCATACAAACACAGAGGCTTTTGGAAACCAATGGACACATTGCGTGATAAAATAGATTTGACAACCATGTGGCAAAACGACCAAGCACCTTGGGCTGTTTGGAATAAATAAAGAATATTGTTATTTTATAATTATTTTTTATCGGGCGGCGAAAAATGAAATTTTTCGCCGCCCGATACTTTTGTTAAGTTATTGTAATTATAAAAAATCTTCTTTTTTGTTATATAATATATAAAAAAGGCAGGAAGGTTTTCTTGATGTTAAAAAGAATTTTATAATGGGAAAAAAGTATTAATAACAGGACACACCGGTTTTAAAGGGTCTTGGCTTGCTTTATGGCTAAAATCACTGGGGGCAAATGTTTTGGGATATGCATTAAAACCAAATACAACCCCTTCAATGTTTGAAGCGCTAAAAATCGAAAAGGAAGTTGAAACGGTTTATGGCGACATACTTGATGAAGAAAAGTTGACAAAAACTTTTAATTCTTTTAAACCTGAGATTGTTTTTCACCTTGCAGCACAACCGCTTGTCAGATTGTCCTATTTTGAGCCTAAATTAACCTACAAAACAAACGTCATAGGCACTTTAAACGTTCTTGAAGCCTCAAGAATGTCAAAAAGCGTTGTTTCGTTTGTCAATGTAACAACGGATAAATGCTATGAAAACAAAGAAAAAAATGAAGGCTACTGTGAAGATGAGCCAATGGGTGGGTATGACATGTATTCCTCTTCAAAAGGTTGTGTTGAGATTATGTCATCATCTTATCGTCGCTCGTTTTTGGAAAACGGATATTATATGGCAACAGCTCGGGCAGGAAATGTGATTGGTGGTGGTGATTGGGCACTTGAACGCCTTATCCCTGATTGTATCCGATTTATAAACGACAGTAAACCTATTGAAATAAGAAATCCAAATGCCGTTCGACCTTGGCAACACGTGCTTGAACCACTTTCAGGCTATTTACTTCTTGGAAGACTGCTTTGGCTAGAAAAAACAAATATGCTCAAGGCTATAACTTTGGACCTAATGAAGATTCTATTTTAAAAGTTAGCGATGTCGTAAATGAAGTTATAAAGTGTTACCAAAAAGGAAATGTTATTTATAACAAATCTGATAACTTATGATGAAGCAACTTTGCTTATGCTTAATATTGAAAAAGCCAAAAAAGAACTCAATTGGACACCTTTGTATAATGCAAATCAAGCAATTGAATTGACAGTCGATTGGTATAAAAATTATTATCAAAATAATAAAGATATGCTAAACTTTACATTAAACCAAATAAAAAATTATGAGGAAAATATAGTATGGAACAAAATTTGCGCAATAAAGTAGTTGAAAGTGCAAAGGAATATTTTAACGAAATAAAAAAGAATAAATTTTCTCAAGAAGAAAAAAAATACATCCCTGCAAGCGGAAAGGTTTTAGATGAAGAAGATTTAGCCAACCTTATTGAGGCTTCTCTTGATATGTGGTTGACTTGTGGAAGATTTAATGACGAATTTGAAAAAGAGTTTGCAAAATTTATGGGAACAAAATATGCTTTAACTACAAATTCTGGTTCAAGTGCAAATTTGCTTGCTGTTTCAAGTTTGACTTCTCATAAACTGGGTGAGAGACAACTTAAAAAAGGCGATGAAGTTATAACAGTGGCTGCAGGCTTCCCGACAACTGTCAATCCGATTGTTCAAAATGGGCTTGTGCCTGTCTTTGTTGATGTTGAACTTGAAACATACAATATCGATGCAAGAAAAATTGAAGAAGCAATAAGTGAAAAAACAAAAGCGATTATTGTTGCGCACACACTGGGAAATCCATTTGATTTAGAAAAAATTCAACAAATAGCAAAAAAATATAATTTGTGGCTGATTGAAGACAACTGTGATGCCTTAGGTGCAACTTATAACGGACAAAAACAGGAACTTTTGGGGACATTGCAACATTTAGCTTTTTACCCTGCACACCATATTACAATGGGTGAAGGCGGAGCATTGATAACCAACAACCCTCAATTATACCGCATAATTATGTCATATCGAGATTGGGGTCGTGATTGTTGGTGTAAACCCGGGGTTGACAATACTTGTAAAAACAGATTTAATATGCAACTTGGAAATTTGCCTTTTGGATATGACCACAAATATACCTATTCACATTTGGGGTATAACTTAAAAATTACAGACTTTCAGGCCTCTATCGGACTTTCGCAGTTGAAAAAATTACCACAGTTTTTGGAAAAAAGAAAAGAAAATGCCAACTATCTTCTTCAAAAACTTGAGGATTTGCAAGAATATTTGATTTTGCCTAAAGTATCTCAAAACGCACAATCTTCTTGGTTTGGGTTTTTATTGTCAGTTAAGGAAAATCCAAAATATTCAAAACAAGAACTTGTAAAATATCTTGAAGAAAATGGCATTGGCACACGTCAACTTTTTGCAGGCAATATGCTGCGACAACCTATGTTTGTTGAAAACGAAATAGAATTGAAAATTGGAAATTCAAAGATTATAAACTCAAAAGACTTAAATGAGCAACATTATAAACTTCTTCCTAACACAGATTTTATTATGAACAACACTTTTTGGGTTGGCGTTTATCCTGCTTTGAATAAAAAGGATTTGGATAAAACTTCTTTAATAATGCACAAATATTTTCAAATTGACAAATGAACCAAAAACACTTAGGATATTTTCATAATGGATAAAAAGAGTCAAAAGTTAATATCAAAAAATAAAATTGCATACCACGAGTACAATATTCTTGAAACCTATCAAGCAGGGATTGTTTTGTATGGCACTGAGATAAAGTCTTTGAGAAAAAACGCAATAAACTTGAAAGACAGCTTTGCAAAGATAGACAAGAACAACGAATGCTGGCTTTATAACGCACATATAAGCCATTATGTTGAGGGAAACAGATACAATCATCCTGAAAATCGAGATAGAAAACTTTTGTTGACCAAACGGGAAATATTAAAAAATAATGGGCAGAATAAAAAAGGATAACTTGGCACTTATTCCACTTTCTGTATATTTAAAAAACGGGTTTGCAAAAGTGGAACTTGGTCTTGCAAAAGGAAAAAAACTTTACGATAAGCGTGAAGATTTGGCAAAAAAATCACAAAATCGTGACATTCAAAGAGCCGTAAAGAATTATAAATATTAAATTTCAGCTTTTTAAATGAGTAATTTTTTTCATATTTATGGTTAAATAAAATATGAAAAATAGTATGGAAAAAAGAAAAGTATAAATTATGGATTTAGGAGCAGTAATAGGCGTTTTTTTTGGTATCGTATGTATACTTATCGGTCAGGCGCTGGAAGGTGGAAACATAGGTCAATTGATACAGATAACCGCGGCATTCATTGTATTTGGCGGTACTGCAGGAGCTGTAATTATGAGTTTTCCGGTGCCAACAATGAAAGATGCCATGTTGGTTGTGTCTGATATTTTTGCAGGACCGAAAGTGAATTTTGACGAAACAATCGATGAAATAATACAATATGCACAAAAAGCACGTAAAGAAGGTGTTATTTCGTTGGAAAAAGATGCAAAAATGTAAATGACAGCCTTCTTCGTTTTGGCTTGGAACTTATTGCCGATGGAACAGACCCGACACTTGTACAAAGTATGCTTGAAAATCAACTTGCACAACTTGAAGCAAAAATAAATGGAGCCGCCAAAGTTTGGGAATCAGCAGGGAGGTTTTTTCTCCAACAATCGGTATCATTGGAGCAGTTCTTGGGCTAATTCAAGTTATGCAAAACCTTTCAGACCCGTCAAAACTTGGGGCCGGGATTGCCGTTGCCTTTGTTGCTACTGTTTATGGTGTCGGCAGTGCTAACTTGATTTTTATACCGTTTTCGACTCGATTGAAATTTAAATATCAAAAAGTTTTTGTATTAAAAGAACTTATTATTGAAGGAGTTATGGCTATCCAAGCAGGCGAGTCACCGGCTTTGATTGAACGTAAATTAAATTCTTTCGTGTTGGATAGTCACTTAAAAGAAAGTAACGAAGCTAAAGTATAAAAAATTATGGCAAAGAAGAAAAAACATGAAGAACATGAAAATCTTGAACGTTGGTTAGTGTCATATGCTGATTTTATGACATTACTTTTTTGCAACGTTTGTTGTTCTTTATGCCCTTGCACAAACTGATGTAAATGAATTTACAAAATTGCAAGATGCGATTAAATCTGCATTTCAGTCTATGCATTTTTTACAAGGTGAAAAATCAATTTTGCAGGACAGCGGAAAAAAATGTTATTGACTCATCAGGTGCCAATGATGCTTTAATTGACTCACTTTTTATGGAATATATAAGCCCAAAATACGAAGAACAATCCTTTGAACAAATCCAAGAGGAAATAAAAAACTTAAAGACGACGGGTTAAATGATGTTACAACAAAAATAGACGACCGCGGACTTGTTATAACCTTAAATGATAACAATATTGTCTTTGAACCTGCAAGTGCAACTTTATCTAAAGAAGCTATTAAAAAACTTGATTACATTAGTGCTTTAATAGGCAAAAAATTCATGCTCCATTTGATACGTGTAGAAGGACACACTGACAATGCACCAATTTTAAATAATCCTGTTTATCCTTCTAACTGGGAACTTTCATCCGCTCGTGCTTGCACCATCATTCGTTATATGATAAATAAATTCAAATTTGTTCCTGATTTATTTACTGCTGTTGGGTTTGCAGACACAAGGCCAATTGTCAAAAAATGACTCGATTAAAAACAAAGCTTTTAAACCGAAGGATAGAAATTATTGTACTAAAAAAATAAAAATAAATCAGAGCCGAACAATGCAAATATACAAAATTCTATCTTAAAAATGTCAAAACAATCGCAAAAAGCGCTTCGAGATGAACAACTTGAAGCTATAAATCAAATTCTTAATAAAAAGGTAATTTTAAATAATGATATTAAATTTGAAAAACAAAATATAGATGAAGATACTAAGTCAAACATCAATGCTGTTGACCCCAAATTATATGAAATAGAAGCAATAAGACTTGAAAACAAGGACAAAAAAGAAATATTTTATAATAAAACTAAAAAATATTAAAACAAACTGAACCCATGAGCATCAGTTCCACCTGTTTTTATAAGTTTATGTTTTTCACTTAATTTTTCTATTGTTTTTGTTTTATGAAATTTGATTATTCCGCGATGGCGGCGATACGGGTAATAAACTTCAAGCCCGTCAAGCCCCATATCAACAAGAGATTTGACAAAACTATCCATATTGAAAGCCCAACAACAAGCTCCATAGAAAAAACAGCAATGCCTCCGGATGAATGTATAGCCTCAATAATTTTTTTGGTTTTCTTTGAAACGCTTTAAACAACCGCACAACATCAAGTTCTGTTTCTTTTTTGTTTTTGGCACACAACGAAAGCAAACTTTCATTTTCTACATCAACATTGTAACCTAAAAGATGAATTAGAACACCTTTATGCCAAGAATCAAACTCAACCCCCGGTATAATATTTTTATAATTTTTGACAGTTTCATCACCATAGGCACTAACTGTGTTGTGATCACATATTGAAATAGTTTCAAAGTTATGTTTTTTAGCATACTCAATCACTTCCGATGGAAGCATTTTTCCATCGGAGCAATTGGTATGAATATGCAAATTAACTTTGTTTTTATAATCTTCGCTTGTTAAACTGTTTAGATAATCAATAAATTTTTCCATATAAACATTTTATAACAAAAATATTTTACAAGTTTGCCATAAATTTATTCATATAAGGTTTCAGATTATTAACTGCAAATTCAATTATGCTATTGTCATTCTTTTGTTCTATACTTGCAATTGAGCAAGCTGCTTGTTTTCCATTAAAATAAATTACTAAAAGTGGAGGTTTTGCCTCCTCGCCAAATTTTTTTATTTAAAGGTGGCAAATTTAAATCTTGCGCAATATCTTTATAACTGCCTAGTACAATTCGTTCATTAAGGTTTAACTTTTCAACACCATAATAATTTCTCTGATTTTCTAATTCTGTATTTATGTTAACAATTAAATTTTTTGGATTATGTTTTTCCATTTTATATGTACGAAACGAAGGATCGACAACTAAAATTTCATTGTCTTCATCAAAACTTCATTTTTTGATTGCTGAATCTTCAAGTGTATCTTTTTTAGCAATAGCCAAAACACAATGTGTCATTTTGTATTCTTCATTAAAAATACCCATACCATAAATGTTTAAGTCAGGACAATTTTCTTTTTATTTCTTTACCTGCCTTTAACATAAGCTCACGACAATTACCTCTAATCTTATCATCATTGTCTACAGAATTGAAATTTGTTAAATAAACTTCACCAGCATATCCTATCATTTTTGTTTGGCAAGATTTTAAGATATCAGCTTTTGAATATCTACATTTTTTCAAAGTATTTAATATTTTCATTGCATTATCTCGACCGACATAAGCAACCAAATCTTGCATATCATTAACTTTACCTGAACCTTTCATGCCAAAAGAAACGGTGTCATGGGATAAAGTTTTTAAAGGTTTTGTGCCCAAAAAATTTAAAAAATTATTTTTCTGCACATTGTTTGTTTTATTCGCTCCATAAACACTGTTTTGTTGATAATTGTTAATTCCAAATACTTTCATAATTCCCCTCTCTTATTTTCATAAACAAAAAGGTAGGTGTTACCTACCTTTACCTATAAAATCAATTAAATTTTTAGTTTTTAAATTATAATTTTTTGTATTTTTATAAATATTCTGAGCCTTCATTTCAATGTCGACTTCAGCCATATTTATTTTTAATTTTTCTTTTTTATTTTTTTGAGGGTAATTATTAGCCCTATCATAAGGTTTATTGTTGTTAATGTTCATTTAGTGTTGATGCCTTTCCTAATTTAATTTGATAATAACGTGTTTCTCCCTGTTTTTACCAATTTAAGCATTTTTTAAGGCTTATTTTTTTATTACATAATTAATTATAAATCAAAAAAATTAAGTTTCAATATATTCTTTTAATCGTTTACTGCGATTGGGATGTCTTAATTTTCTAAGCGCTTTGGCTTCAATTTGTCTAATACGTTCGCGAGTGACACCAAAAAGCTGTCCGACTTCTTCCAATGTTCTTTGACGACCGTCGTCCATACCGAAGCGAAGACGAAGCACATCGCGTTCACGAGGGAACAAACCGCTTAAAACCTCAGCCAAATCTTCACGAAGCAACTCATGTGCAACTGTCTTAACAGGTGCATCTGCATCTTTATCTTCAATAAAATCACCTAAACGAGAATCTTCTTCTTTGCCGATTGGTGTTTCTAAAGACAAAGGTTCTTGAGCGACTTTCACGATTTCTCTCAATTTTGGAACAGATATGCCCATTTCCATTGCAAGTTCGTCCTCTGTTGGTTTGCGAGACAAATCCTGAGCAAGTTTTCGAGTGATTTTTTTCAACTTGTTTATTGTTTCAACCATGTGAACAGGTATTCTTATTGTTCTGGCTTGGTCAGCTATTGCACGAGTGATTGCTTGACGTATCCACCAAGTTGCATAGGTTGAGAACTTATATCCGCGTTCGTGGTCAAACTTTTCAGCAGCACGGATTAAGCCCAAATTCCCCTCTTGAATTAAATCCAAGAACAACATTCCTCGACCCACATACTTTTTAGCGATACTTACAACAAGCCTTAAATTTGCCTGTACAAGCTTACGTTTTGCTATAGCACCAACTTTTCCGCCTGTTAAAATCTTTTGAGCAAGCTGGATTTCTTCTTCTGCGTTTAATAGTTTTATTCGCCCTATTTCACGCAAATACATACGCACAGGGTCATCGCTTGAAACACCGCGTGGCAAAGACAATTCTGATGCTTCTTCGTCTTCATCTTCCGCATCTTCATCATCTTCTTCTAGCGAATTTGAAGCTGACGATACATCAAAAGAAGCGTCTATAGAACCAACATTATTCAATTTCGCTGCTGCTCCTATTATAGTATCTATATTGTCTGTTGATAGCGGGCTGTCTTCACCATCAAATAAATCTTCTGTATCATTCATCATTTCTTCATCAACTACTGACACTATTGATTTATCGGACTTCTTTCTACTCATACGTTAATTTCTCCAGTTCTCATTATTTTTATCTGTTCCTGTATCCTCAATTGACATTGACGTTTCGTTTCATCGTCAACAGCTAATGCATATTCTTTTTTTAAGTTTGCAATTAACTGTTTTGTCTCGGATGTTTTTATTTTATTTATATTTTCATATATTATTCCTAATAAATCCTTTTCAGATAACTCTTTGAAGCTTTCTGACAGATAGACCAAATCACTCAGTATGTTTTTGACTTCATTGTTTTGTGCATATTCTATATATAATTTTTCTTGAAGTTCACTTACATTATTTACTGTACATGCTAATTTGTCAATCGTATTTTTAATCTGTTTTAAGATTTCATCAGAAAAATTAACATCCTTCATGATTACACTTAATTCATTCAACGTTAATACGTTCTCATCCATTATAAAAACCGAAAGTAAATTTTTTTGCGCTTTTTTTCAATATTTGGTGTTTTTTTTACATTTCTTTGCATTTCTTCATAATTTATTTCTTCATAAACACTGTTTTTCTTTAACTCGTTGTATAAGCTTTCTTCTTTTATATCAAGTGTTTTAGCTGACATTTTTATATATTCGCTTAGTATAATTTCATTGTTTATTTCACTTAAAACTTCTATTAATTGCTTTACAATTGTCGTTTTTTCTTGTGGGGTCATATTATCTTTTTTTTGTGAAAGTATCAGATTGATTTGATAATCCAAAAACAAAGGGGCTTTTTGCATTTGTTTTTTGTACTCACTTGAGCCATATTGACGAATAAATTCATCAGGGTCTTTTCCGTTTGGCAAATTTATTACTCTTAGTTCACAAACATATTTATCATTATTTAAAGTTGTATAGCTTTCATCATACTGCTTTATCTCACCAAGAAGTCCAAATGCTTCTTTTATTATATTTGCATTCCGTTTTGTCGCCATTTTTCCTGCTTTATCCAAGTCAAACGCCATATATATCCGTTTTGAAGGAGTATATTTTGACATAAGCTTGACATGGTCAAGTGTCAAAGAAGTTCCGCAACTTGCAACACAGTTTTTCACTCCTGCCATTTGCGCACTTATTACATCAAAATACCCTTCCATTATCACAACACCGTCTTCTTCTTTAATAGCTTCTTTTTGCATGATACAAACCATATAGTATTTTGCTTTTATTGTATACAATAGTATCCGGTGAATTTAAATATTTCGGTGATTGCTTTTCTTCTATTGCCCTTGCCCCAAAAGCAACTATTTCTCCCATTTCATTAAACACTGGTATCATTATACGATTGCGAAACCTGTCTATTGAATTTGAATGCTGCTCGCGTTCAATTATTAAGCCACTATCTTTCAATATTTCGTGTTTTATGTGGCTTAATTTTTTTTGTACTCCTTCGTATTCATTTAAAGCAAAGCCCAGTTTATATTTTTTTATTATTTCATCCGTAATTTGCCTTGACTTTAAATACTCATAAGCTTTTATTCCCATTTTAGAATTCAAAAGCACATCGCAATAAAAATCACCGGCTTCTTTTAAAGCTTTGTATATTTCTTTTTCTTGTCTTGGTTGTCATAGGTTTTGCTGAAAGTTGTGGGAAGTTCAATGCCAAATTTCATCGCGTATTCTTTTATGACATCGTTAAAGCTTGCCCCAGTTGTTTTCATAATAAAAGAAAAGACATCTCCACCTTCGCCACAACCAAAACATTTGTATATTTGTTTTTGAGGGTTGACAGAAAATGAAGGCGTTTTTTCATTGTGAAAAGGACATAAGCCCCAATAGTTGTTGCCTGATTTTTTTAATATCACGCTTTCACTCACAACATCTACTATATCAAGCTTATCTTTTATTTGTTCGACAACTGAAGCGTAATCATTATTTTGCATAAATACCACTTATTCCGATTAGTTTAAATATTTGTTCATCAGATTTTTTTGTTTGGGCGGATTTTGGAATAAACAAATCTTCAAATTTTGTCACTGCATATCTATCTGTCATACCTGCAATATAATCACAAACCGCCAATTTTATTATATCTTCTTTTTCATCTATTGTCTTATCAATATAGTCAAAATAATAATCGAAAAGCCGTCTGATTATGCCTTCGACTTTATTTTCTTCTGTTTTGGCTTCTTCATTAAGATAAACTTTTTCGAACATAAAATTTCTTAGCTTGTTTAAATAGAACCAACATTGTTGCGACATTTCAACTTTTTCTTTGTCAATGCTATTTTCAACAACATCATTAATCATTTTGGCAAGTCTGTTTTTGCGTTTTGTTGTAAAATATTTTTTACAATCTTCAGGCATATCCTCTTCGCATATCAATCCTGATTCAATAGCATCTTCAATGTCGTGGTTTAAATATGCAATTTTATCTGCAAGTTGAACAACCATACCTTCAAGAGTGATTGGTTTTAATCCCCAACTATGAGTCAAAATTCCATCTTTTACTTCTTTTGTCAAGTTCAATTTTTTCAATGTATTTCACAACACGAAGACTTTGTTCGTTATGCTTAAAGCCGCCTAAATCTTTCATAATTTCGCCTAAAACACGTTCTCCGCTGTGTCCAAAAGGTGTATGCCCCAAATCGTGTCCCAAAGCTATCGCCTCTGTTAAATCCTCATTCAAATTTAAAGCACGTGAAAGAGTTCTTGCAATTTGAGAAACTTCTAAAGTGTGGGTCATACGCGTTCTATAGTGGTCGTTTTGAGGTGAAAAAAATACTTGAGTTTTGTGCTTTAAACGACGAAATGCCTTTGAATGTAAAATCCTGTCTCTATCACGTTGAAAGCACATACGGATTGGACAAGGCTCTTCTTCAACATCTCTTCCTTGGCTTTCGCTGCTTTTTGTAGCATACTTGCTCAAAAGCTTCAATTCATTTTCTTCGGCTTTTTTTCTGATACACATATTTAACCCTTTATCTTTATAATTTTATTATAGCTGAAAAGGGTAAATTTTAAAACAGTTTGGCAAATCTATAGTTTTTCATTGCATTTCTCACAATAAGTTGTAATAATTTTGGCTTTTAAGTTTTCATATTTATAGTGCAAATTGAGTCAAGAATAGTATTTTGCTTATATCCTCTTCGCTTTCGTGATTTTCAAAAACATAGTTTAGGCTGAATTTCAGATGTTGTTTATGGAAATAATAATTTAATCCTGCAGAATATTTGGTAATAGAGTTGTTATTTGCTTTGCTGTTTGGGTCAAAAAAGTCATAACGTGTAACAAATTGTAGTTTTGGTGTGAGGTTATAACCTAAAGTTGTGTAAAGTCCATAGGAATTGGTATTTAGGAAATTTTCACCATTGGATTTATCAGCAAAGGCACATTCAAAATTGGCCAGGAATTTTTTGTAGGAATATCCGATATAAGTTCCATAAGTAGCATAATTTGATTGCTTTTTCCCGGCGTTAACGCCTGTTCCGACAATTAAATTGCCGTATTTATTTTCTTTGCCAACAAGTGGTTTAAATGTGAGCCAACTATTAAAATCCACTCCATCATAGCTGTGAAGAAACTCACGATTTGAATTAAACACACCGATTTGATAGTCAAAGTACTTATAACTTCCATCATTAACCACACCAAAAGAACGAACATCACCATAAATATCCCCTATTTGAGCCTTATCAATAAAAAGTTGGTTTAATTTTGAAAGTTTTCCCTCGAACCCTACACCACTTCGAGTTCTACCAAGTGTCAAACTTTGATTTTCATTTATTTTATGACGAAAAAACAGTTTGAAACAGCATCAACAAAATAATTATCATCGCTTGAGTCAGGCACAGGGTCCATTGAAAATGTGAAAGATGATTTATTATCTTGAAAATTAATAACAGTTGACACCCAAGTGTCCGGTGCATCATAAAACGAAAATTGTTTGTCAATTCTCCAATCATAAGCCAAATTGCCTTGATAACCAAACCCCAAGTCGACGTTTTTATCCATTTGCCATCAACATTGAATGCAGGCACTTTTTGATGGTATGGTTCTGTTCCGATTTTTGTGACAGACCCCTCGTATTGCCGATATGATGGTTTTATATCATTGATTGCATCAATTGTTTCTTCTAAAAACACCGGCTTCATCTCTTCTTTTATTTCGTTGACAAGACTTGACTCAAGTGTTCCTTCTATCATTTTGTCTATTTTAGTTTCTTTTCGATTTATTTCACCATCAAGGCTATAGTCAATTATGACAGGATTTTCAAACTCGCCAGTTTCTTCAACCACGACAACAGCATTCGTGGCTAAAGATTGAAAGCTAAAAAATAATATTAAAATAAAGTTTGCTAAATTTCTTTTCATAAAAATCTATATAATATCCATACTATTATTATAATCTGTATTTGTGAAAATAAGAAGTGTATTGTCAAAATTTAATGTAAATAATTTAAAAAGTTTTAAATAAAAATTTAATATCTCTAAATAATACACTCCGTTTGTTTATTTTATTGTAAATTGAAATGATAATTAACAGATAAATGAAAAAGAAATTCTTTTAACATTATGAAAAAAATTTAAAGATAAAAGAAAAAATACTAATTTAACCTAAACTTAATTAACCGAAAAAATTAGTTTATTTACAAATTTTTGAGTAATTATAATTTTTATTTTTTTTCTATAGCGCCACTTTTAATTAATAATTCTTTAAGTTCATAGTATGGCATAATGCCTGTATAAACTTTTGAGTTTATAATAATGCTTGGCGTGCCAATTATTTTAAGGTTGTAAGCATCATCGATTGATTTTTCAAGCCTTTTTGCAACCTTTTCAGAAGCAGCATCTTCTTTAAGCTTGTCAACATCAAGCCCGGCTTGTTTAGCAAAATGTAAAATATCCTTTTCGTTGTTCGGTTTATATTCAAATAAATAGTTGTTTAAATTCCAATACTTACCCTGAAATTCAGCAGCAAGTGCATATTTAGCAATGAAGCAAGAATTTTCATGGATTGAAACACCTATTTTTGAGTTACAATGAGTGTCCAAAGGAAAATTGTGATGGACTACTTTAACATTGTCAAGTTCTGACACAATGCGTTGAAGCATAATGTTTAAAATGCTGCAATGTGGACATTCAAAGTCTGTGTATTCATGGATTACAACTTTTGCATTTGGGTTACCCAAAACATTTCCGCCCACTCCGTATGGGTTTCCTTTTATATTTTTAAATGCTTCAATTGATTTTATCTTTTTAACATTTGGTGCAAATATTAGAGTTGTTGAAGTGAAAACCAAAAAAGCTATTCCGACAAACACAACGGATAAAAATGCAATTAAATATTTTTTAATTTTAACAGCATTAATGAAATCAACAACACTTGTTTTTATATCTCCAAAAACACGACTGCCACGTGTGCGAGCGAAAAGCGCAATAAGGAAGTTTATAAAATACGTTGCAAAACAAAGTATGCATATTTTGTTTATTTCGTATATTGAAACAAAAGCTAAAGTCATTGAAATGACAAAAGCCAAAAGCCCAAGTGAATATATATATGCATTTGGAGTTTTAAAAACTTCTAAAAACCTTAAATATTTATAATTTTTAAGCTTATCAACAAAACACAACATTATAACAAACAAGTAAAAGAAAAGTCCCCATGCCCATAATGGAACTCCAAATGCTTGTGAATGCGTTGTTTTGGCAACACCATCACAATCCACATAATCGTTTATTGAACAAAAACTCGGCAATGCATAATCGTTAAAATTCACATCCCAATATATTATTCCAAGTTTTATAGTTAACGCAATACCAATTATTGCAAGAATTAAAACAGGTATTTTTTGTGATAGCTTCATAACATCTGACCCTTATCAATTTATCAAAATAATGCAAACTTATTTTAGCATTATTTAAAAACTTTAACAAGTTGTAAAAAAGGGTGATTTTTTAAAGTTACTTAATCATTTTCATATTTGTTATACATTAACACTATAGTCAAACAAAAATCAATCCACATTGGTAAGTGATATTTAAAATCGAACACGCGGTAGCCCGTCATATAAAAACTAAAACAAAAATCATAGAAAATCTTGTTTAAATCCTTTAAATATGTTAAATTTAAGAAGACTGAAGATTTAAAACCGCAAAGGAGAAAAACAAATGCAAGATAAGACTTTTTGATGATCCCAGAGCCAACACCAGTTCCTCAAAGTGTACTTTTAGATATGGCAAAAGAACCAATTGGACATAGAAGTTCGGAGTTTTCAAAAATATTGGAAAAAGTCTATTCCAATTTAAAGCTCATTTTTGAAACAAAAAACGATGTATTTGTTTACACTTCAAGCGGTACAGGAGCAATGGAAGCAGCTATATCAAATCTTGTCAACGAAGGAGATAAAGTTCTCTCCCTTGTTATTGGGAATTTTGGTGAAAGGTGGGCAAAAATCGCCAAAGCTTTTGGAGCTGACGTTGAAACTATTTCTATGCCTTATGGGCAAGCTATAAATCCAAAAGATTTAAAAGAAAGACTTGATAAAGATGTGAATAAAGAAATAAAGCTTGTCACAATAACACACAATGAAACCGCAACAGGTGTGACAAACGACCTAAAAACTTTATGCCAAATAATAAAAGACCATGGAGCTTTATCAGTTGTTGATGGAGTTACAAGCGTATGTGCAATGCCTTTGAAAATGGATGAATGGGGAGTTGATGTGCTTGTTTCGGGTTCTCAAAAAGGGTTCATGATACCACCTGGGCTTGCTTTTTTATCTGCAAGTGAAAAAGCTTTTGAAGTGCATAAACAATGCAAAAGAAGCGGGTTTTATTTCAATTGGGATGCTTATAAAAAAAGTGTAAATGCAAACTCTACACCTTATACACCTGCTGTTAATCTTTTTGTAGCTCTTAACACAGCTTTAGAGATGATATTGAAAGAAGGGCTTGAAAATATGCAAGCCAGACACAAAAACATAGTTGTGCTTTAAGAGCTGCCATTAAAGCTATTGGTTTAAAACCGTTTGTTGAAGATGAAAGCATCGCAAGTTGTGCTATAACTTCCATATTGCCTCCAAATGGAATTAGTGTGCCTGATATTCGTTCAACTTTAAAAAACGATTTTGATATTGTTGTGGCAAATGGACAAAATGACTTAAAAGACAAAATATTCCGTATGGGAACATTGGGTTTTGTTTGTGATAGAGATGTTCTTGCTTCAATTAGTGCATTAGAAGCAACTTTGTATAAATTGGGGCACAAATTTGAACTTGGAAATGGTGTCAAAGCCGCAATTGAAATATTAACAAAATAACGAAGGGAAAAATAACAATGAAAGTTTTAATAACTGATAAAATTAACGAAAGCGCAAAAGATATAATAGGTGATGCTGCCATTTGTGATTTTTACCAACAATGAGCGAAGATGAACTTGTTCAAAAAATAGGGGAATACGATGCTTTGATGGTGAGAAGTCAAACAAAAGTTACTAAAAAATTATTGAAGCAGGCAAAAGCCTTAAAATCATCGGACGTGCAGGTGTTGGGGTTGACAACATTGACCTTGAAGCAGCTACAAAATGTGGGATTATTGTTGTAAATTCTCCGGATGGCAACACCCATGCAGCCGCAGAACACACGGTTGCAATGATGCTAAGTTTATCAAGAAACATTCCGCAAGCTTATGAAACTATAAAACAAGGTCTTTGGGAACGCTCAAAGTTTACAGGTGTTGAAGTTTTTGGCAAAACTCTTGGGGTTATCGGGTTTGGTAAAATCGGTCAACACGTTGCAAAGGTCGCTCAAGCTTTAGGAATGAATATTGTTGTTTATGACCCTTACACAACAAAAGAACTTGTTGAAAATCTTTGTGCTTTCTATTGTTCAACTCTTGATGAATTTTGGGGACAATGTGATTATATTTCAATACATACCCCAAAAAACAAAGGAAACGATTTCTTTAATTAATAAAAACACCATAAATCGTATGAAAAAAGGTGTAAAAATTATTAATTGTGCTCGTGGCGGTATAATTGATGAAGCTGCTTTGTGTGAAGCTATAAAAGAAGGGCAAGTTAGTGGTGCTGCTATTGACGTATTTGAAAATGAACCTGATATAAAATCTTCACCATTGTTTGGATGTGTTGACAAATGTGTTTTGACTCCACATTTGGGCGCTTCAACAAGTGAAGCTCAAATTAATGTTGCGGTTGATGTTGCAAAACAAATCCGTGAAGTCTTGCTTGGCGGTGAAGCAAAAAGTGCTGTTAACCTTCCTCAAATGAAACCTGAAAAACTTGAACCTGTCAAAGATTATATGGGGCTTGCTCAAAATATTTCACAAATGGCTTCTCAAATTGCAAGCGGAAATATTCAAAGTGTTGAAATTACCGTTATGGGTGAACTTGCTCAAGTCGATGCTACACCTATTGAAATAGCTGTATTGAAAGGTGTATTTGATTATCGTGTAGGTTCTGTCAATTACGTTAACGCTCCTTTAATAGCTAAAGAACGAGGAATTAAGGTTACAACTATTAAATCAAACCAAAATGTGCCATCTTGTGGTGTAATTACAGTCAAAATTATTACAAGTGAAAATGAAACAATTGTTCGAGGCGCAATGCTTGCAAAAGACATTTACCGAATTACAAAAATTAATAACTTCTCAACAAGCATTATGCCCGATAGCAACATGCTTTTTAATACCTCACGAAAATAAACCGTCAATGGTGGCAAAAGTCGCTCAAATTATTGGAGAAAAAGGAATTAATATCAATAGCATGCAAGTTAATAACGATACAAAATCACAAAATAATGAATCTATTATGATTTTAAACGTTCCTTGTGAAGTTAAAGATGACGTAATTCAAAAATTAAACCAAATTGATGGCGTAAAATCTTCAAAATATATTAAATTAAGCGTTTAAGGATTTTTAATATTTTGGATATAAGTCAAAATTATAAAAACAATTTATCAAGTAAAATACAAAAAAACTTAAAAATAATCTCGGACAATGCTAACAAAATGGGGTTCAATGTCTATATTGTTGGTGGTGTTGTTCGAGATTTAATTTTAAATAAAAAAATAATAGATGTCGATATTCTTTGTGATTTTGACGCAACAATTCTTGCAAAAAACTTGAAGAAGTGAGCATTTGCAAAATTCAGGAACTTAAAAAAGAGTTTAGAACAGCCAAAATTGTAGTTAACGGCATAGTGCTTTGATGTTGCAACCACAAGATGTGAAGTTTATCCAAAATCCGGTTGCTTGCCTCAAATTGTAAATTATGGAGTGAGTTTGCTTGAAGACTCAAAACGACGAGATTTTACAATAAACACTTTGGTTTTGAGTTTAAACAAAGACAATTTTCTTCAAATTATTGACCCAAGCGAAAAAGGTCTTGATGATTTAGAAAACAAAACTTTAAGGATACTTCACAACAAAAGCTTTATTGATGACCCCACAAGAATTTTAAGAATGCTTAAATTTATGTTTAGATTTGACTTTAAACCTGATACTTCTACTTTTAATCTTATGTGTGATTATTTGAAAAAACCAAATTACGATATTTGTTATTACCGAATAAAATCTGAATTTATCCAAACATTTAATTTAAATAAAAGTGAAATTCTTGATTATTTTCTCGAAAATAACATTTACAAACTTTTTACAAACAATGTAAACAAAAATATTAATTCAATAAAAGTTCAAAAAATTATTAATAAGTATAAAACACAAATTAAACAAATTTATTCGATATATCTTGGAATAATAATCAAAAATGAAGACTATGACAAACTTCCGTTTGATTTTACGGCTTATGAGAAAAAAACTTTTAGTGATATAATAAAAATATTTGAAACAAATATTGATACAAGCGATAACTATCAAATTTACAAACTTTTTAACGATAAAAATGTTGAAGCAATACTTGTTTATTACCTCAAAACAAATGATAATAATGTAATAGAATACTTGGATAAACTAAAAGATATAAAATTGAGTATAACAGGCAAAGATTTAATAAAGCTTGGAATAAAGGAAGGGAAAGTGTTTAAGACTATTTTCGATGAAGTTTTAAAAGAGAAATTATCCAATCCAAAGATAAAAAAAGAAAAAGAGTTACAAATCGTTACAAATTTGCTGGCAAAAAAAATTTTTTGAGTTTTTATATAACTAAAGGAACAAATCGGGAGGAAAATCATGAAAATAAAACCAATAAATCTAAGTTTTAAGTCAAATACTGTTGAAAACAGTAAATCAAGCCCAAAACATCAAACTTATTATGAAAACCCGATTGATAGAAAAACAGAGCGAAATCTTGCGATTTTAAGTACAAGTGTCACAAGTTTAGCACTTGGTGGTCTTGCAGCCGGTGCAACATTGATGGCACAAAATAAAAAAGGATTGGAAATTGCCAACTGTTTTGGGACTTGGTGCTGCTGCTTTGACCATGGGAATAATGTTGCCTTCAGCTTTATACAATATAAAAGTAAAAGCATTTACAAGAGAAAAAGAAATGGATGTATTTTCACGTTCACAAGAGGCAAAATCTTCAATTCTTGAAGGTGTGAATGACCAAATCCACGATGATTCCGTTTCTTTTGATGATAAAGTGAAGAATTATGCAACCGTTCAAATGGCAAACAACGGGCATGGCATTATGATTATGAATAACAAAGGTTAGTAAAAAAAAACAAACGATATAAAATGAATTTAATCACAGTCAAAAACACAGGAATAAGTCCTAATTTTGGCAACAATTCTGTCATAAAAACCGATAAAACTACAAACACCAATAAAAACCATAAAGATGCAGAAAATCCGATTTCAAAAAAGGTGAAAAAGTTGTTTTGTTTTCCGGTGCTTTTTTATCGGCTGCAGGTGCAATCCTCAAAATCTTTTATAATCTTGCAAAAGATGACACTGATGGTCTGATTGGTAAGCGTTTTGACAAATTTGTAAACAAAATAATTGATAAAAAAATCCAAATGTAAAAGGAAAAGAACGTGAAGTCATGGTTTTTGGAACTTCTCTTATTATTCTTGGTTTGATTGTTGTGGGCGGTGCTATTTTAAGCGTTATATCTAAAGCACCAAAACTTAATTACGAAGGAAATATTAATGCCTTTAAAAAATCAAAAGAAATGGATGCATATATAAAAGGAAATAAAGCTGAAGTTGAACTTTATAACCAAATGAATGAAAGAGCAAAAAGTACCTTTGACCCGGAAGAACGTCAAAAATTATATTCTTCATATATGATGCTTCAAAATGCTAAAAACATCCCCCCAAGTTGGACAAATACTAAATAAAATATTATTATATTTAAATATTGGCTAAAAATAAGAAAGGAAGAGCTTAAAAGCCTTTAAAAATTATATGGAAAACGAAAAAGAAAGTTTTTGGGAATATATTTTGAATGCTGCAATGTTTATGGTCGAATATATGAAAATAAAGACAAAACAGCTTATGTCGGACGTTGTCCAAAATGCCTGCGTCCTATAAAAGTTAAAATTGGTGAAGGCGGAACTAATGCAAGATTTTTTTAGAGCGTGTTAAAATTTAATCTTTTTATTTTTATAAACACCAAATTTGGGCAAGCCTAAATTATATTTTGCCGCCAATAACCTTACTGCAATAGTTGTTATAATTGAAATAAAAATACATAAAAAATAGTTTGAATGAAGTTGGTAAAGAAGATAATAAAACGACGAACCAATTATAGCAGATGAAGCATATAAATCTTTATACATAATAAATGGAGTTGTATTTGC
Organism: Candidatus Melainabacteria bacterium; assembly: GCA_022009935.1. GTDB lineage: Bacteria > Cyanobacteriota > Vampirovibrionia > Gastranaerophilales > Gastranaerophilaceae > UMGS1477. The sequence continues at coordinate 1,434,464 of CP091731.1, forward strand.
TATAATATCTCGAATTAATCCACCACCAACACCTGTTATTACACCTACAAAAAATAGCAAGAAAAGCATTGTCTTGGAACCCGTTAATAATAGCAGTATTTGTTCCAACAACTGCAAATACACCTAAGCCAACCGCATCAAAAAAGTTATAAGATTATAATACCTAACACGCTTACGTTTTATGTTTTTTATAGCTAAAAGCCCTACATAAAATGCAACAATAGCAGTTATAAAAGCAATAAGCACATAAATTCCGTTTTTAAACATAGAGGGCGGTAAAATCCCTAACAAAATATCTCTTAATGCACCTCCACCAACTGCCGTCATAGTCCCAAGTGTAATTACTCCAAGAAGATCAAACCGTTTTTTAAATGCAACAATCACTCCTGATATGGTGAAAGCAATAATCCCTATTATTTCAATTATAAATATTTCAATTCCAAATTCCATATAAATAATTATATATTAAACATAAAAAAAACCTGAGTTTTGTTTTCTCAGGCATTACTAGATTTGGTATGGGGAAAATTTTATTGAGGAACTACACGATAATTCATTAACGCTTTATTTGTTCCTGCTATTATATCCATTGATTTCCAAAATCATCAGGATTTAATGTTGATTTTGCTTCTAAATTTACAGTCAATTTTTCACTATATATTTCTGCTAATTTTTTATTCATATCTTCTGTTGTTGATTGAACTGCCATTTGTTTATTTCCTTTATCTTACATATATATAAAGTATATAAACTTTATCTAATTTCAATTTTGATATTTTTTGTTACAAAACTTAATATCAAATTTCATTTCAAAAACAAGACAGCTGTAAACACCTTAATAATAAAACAAATTAAATAAATCAGGATGTTTTACAATTAAATTATTGAATAAAACAATATATATTTTAAATCATTATTGGTTATTTATTGTACTTCAGGAATTAAGATTACAGGAAGTTTATATTTTTGAGCAAAACCAAATAAAGGTTTTAAAAGTGAATGCAAAGGAATATTATCTTGTGAATACCTATCTTTTTTAACAAAAATGGCACTAATTGAAAAAATCCGCCACTAAAATTTCAGAATGCATTCTTTTTCTTTTATTTTATTAACTGTTTCCAATAGAGTAGAATCACTTTGATTAATAGAATGATCTAAAAAATTTCCAATTTGTGAACGTTTTTTTGTCCACCACTAAATATATCTATATCTGAAATTTCTAATATATTTGTGTTATCACTATCCAATACAACACCACAATACCTATCATTAAAAACTTGTGGATCTTCCATGGTTATATTTGATGTACTTAAAAATAGCATCTGATTTATAAGCATTGAATAAATTTTCAAGCCCTTTGACATGTCTTGGTTCGTCAATAGCATGCACAAGTAGGTTTAAATTATCACATGTCGTATCTTTTCCAAAACCCAAAGTTTCAAAATATTGCTTTTGTTTATCCTTATCTTTAACCTCAAGCATTTTTGTCAAATCAATAACAGGAATACTTTCATTAGTTTTAGGGTCAATATAATAACTTAATATTTTACATTTTAATAATTCTTCTTCATTTTGTTTTTTGATTTTATTTTCAACACTTATATTTTGTGGAAAAGGAGTCAATGCCATTTGACTTTTCATTTTCGACAAAGCTTGCTTTATAAGTTTTGTTCTTAAACTTAATTGCTCAATATTTGGATTTAAAGTTGGCAAATATTTGTCCTTTATTAAGGGATTGCCATAAAGATCAGCCTTTCCTAAAATACTTAACATTTGCATAAAGTTTTCGTTTTTATCAATAGCACACTCATAAGCAACGTTATTAATAAAACTTTCCTTTCCAACAAAAAGCATTAAAATGATGATTGTATATCAAATTTGATAAAGTTAAACATTCTTTTTCATTTAAAACATTTTTTTAAAACATGGTATGCAAACTCAGCCCCTGTTTTTGGATGTTGCGGATCCGCACCACCTTCTTTTTTAGTAATATCATGCATTAAAGCTGCTATTAATAATATTTTTTATTGTTATCATCAAGTTTTTGATATTCGTCATCTTTTACAACATTTTGTGCTACTGAAATTATATGTTTATCTAATGTATAAGTGTGTCCTGCTTGTTTTCTTCCAATTGTATCCTTTAAACCCGGAATTGCATTAAAAATATAATTTAAAGTTTTATCCTTTTCTATTGTTAATATATTTATATTCTCAATATTTACATTTTTTAATCCATCTTCAATACTTAGAATATTCTTCAATGCTTTAATTTGTTCATTTGAAATTTCTGAATATATTTGATAATAAAGTTTGTTTATTATAGAAAGCTTTTTATCAATTTCTTTTTGTAAAATCCGGTTCATCAATAACATCAACTGAAAGTTTTGGTCTTAGTTTACTCAACATATTATTTATAATAGATAAAGAACCATTATTAGCGTTTGTATTTATTTGAGACATAAATGTTTTACAAAAGTTAAATCTTTTCTTGATAAATCTTTATAATCTGAGTCTTTATGGGTATTATTTATTAAATTAATGAATTCATACAAAAATTTTCCATTAATACTATCTATTCTTTTTGAAAAAGAGTTATCTTTTTTAAATCCTTTATAACATCACCCAAAGATAGAAAATTATCAATTTCTTCGTTTGCATTATAAAAAGTTCCAATATGATTGATTACAGCCATTGGCAATAAATCATATTTATCATCAAAAATAATACTTCTACATTTTGCATTATCAAAATTATTTATTTCCAATGAATATAATTTTTGTAACTTATATTCATCTTTTTTTCGTTGAGGTTCATTTTTTTTATATCATCTAAGCAATAAGCAAAAAGCTCCGTAAGTTTAGCTGATTGAGGCTCTGTATTTGTATACTTTGCAAAATCATTATTTTGAATAAGAAGCTCAATTAACAATATTTTTTTATTATCATCTATATCAAAATAGTTAATTTTCTCAGTATATTCATCCAATTTTGTATCATATTGATTAATCAATACTTCTTTATCAATCGAAGAAGTATTATCTACAACAAGATTTTTTTATAATATCAACACCATGAGCAGTTTTTTAATTTTTTTTGTTCCGGTTCTAAAATTTGAGGTAATAATGGAATATAATTTCTAGGATATAGACTATCTTTATATTCTTCTGAACTTTGATACTCTATTTGAAGCGGAATTTCTGCATTTGCTTTAATTTCATTTAATTTAACTTTTGGTAATTTTGATGAAGCTACATATTCTACTATTGGCATTTTACATTCCCTTTTTATACTAATAACATAGTATCAAAAAATAAAATATTTGCAATAAGCAGTATCCAAATCATTTATACTAAATTACTTTTTTATATGATAAATTTTTAAAATTGTTAAATATATATAGGCCAAACAAAAAAAATCCAAGGATATATAAACCTAAAATTTTTAAATGTAAAATAAGAAATTCACTTAAAAGTATAAATAATATAGTCCATATAGTTTTAGCGGCACTTCTGTAAACTTGAGTATTTTTATCATAATTTTTATTGACATCAAAAAGTTCACCTATTGAGTTAAAAGCATTAGCTGCCAAAAGAGCTAAAATAAAAGACCCAATAGTGGTTTCAAATTTTATTTCGGGTAATTCAAGATTATTTAACAAAATATATGGTACTATTGCACAAAATATAACAATAGCAAAAATCACATTAAAATATAAAACAAATTTATTAGCTTTATTCATAACCACATTAACTAAAGAATATAAAAAAGGAGGAGGTGGGATTCGAACCCACGGTACGCTCGTCACGTACGACGGTTTTCAAGACCGCTCCGATAAACCGCTCTGGCACTCCTCCTTATAAAGTAGTGCATTAATATACTAACAAAAAAAAAATAAATTGTAAAGTCTATCTATATAAATTTTTTCTAAAATTCCTTTCTCAAGCATTGAAAGGGTCAAAAGATAATCATTGTGAGCAAGCGTATCTCTTAGAGCATTATGTGATTCAAGCCAGCCTTGCCCATCTGTAATCCATACGAATTTATATTTTTTTGCCAAAAAAGTTTCAACTTCACGGTATGCTTTTGCAGTTTCTGATAACTTTGAACCACCACAGTTATAATAGTTTACTTCCATTAAAACCGGCTCACTACCTGTATCTATTACATAATTATAACGTTTTGAAGAATATTTATGAGCCGGTATTTCATATCCGAATTCTTTTTTTATCTTTTGGGCATTTGCTTCTGAAATATATCTATATCCTTTTTTCAAACACAAGTCTTTAATAAAACATTCAACAATAAGCCCCATTGATGCACCGCTTCTTGACTTACGACCATTACTATCTAACCCTGCTTCGACTCCTATCATATAGTCTACTAGAAATTTAATTTTGCCGCTACATATTAAATCACGTAGACCTGATTCTTTAACAAAATGTAAATATTTATTTATATCATTTTCAGTTGGATTTTAATTGAAAAAATCATATTCTTCATAAACTAATTTCTTATGTTCATAGTCAATTAAAATATTAAATTTTTTTTCACGACTTACAACAAGTGCAGGAAGAATTTTTACAACTTGTGATTGTTCTTTTATGAGTGCTTTAAATTCCTCATCAAAATTTTCTTTACCAATTAAGTAGTTAAGTAAGTTTAAATTTATTTCAATATTTTTAACATTTGAATAAATTTTTTCCCAGTTAACAAAATATGACCATAAATTGTTAGAAGGTTTTAAATTATCAAGCATGCATTGAAAAACATCATCCTCACAACTACATCCTAATAGCTCTTTGTAACAATTTAAGAATTTCATTAATAATTCCTCACTAAAATCTCAGAAATTTTACCTCTACCATATGCATTAGCATTTATATGACGTTTAGCATATACTTTTTTATTTCATAATTAGTATAAAGTTCTTTAACAACTTTTGTATCCGAATTTGAAAGCATAAACATTACACCTTTTGAATTTAGTTCATTACAAAGGTCTCTAAGTTTAAATTGCATTTCCATATTAAATCCATCTTTTGTATACAGAGTAAAATTTGACGTTTTACTTAATGGCACATAAGGGGGATCTAAATATACAAAATCGCCTTTTTTACAAGTGCCAAAATATGTGAAAATCACCACATTTTATTTGCGTTTTTTTAAAAGACGTGAGCAATTTAGCAAGTTATACTCGTCTAAAATTCTTGGATTTTTATAATGTCCAAATGGAACATTAAACTGACCTTGAGAATTTACCCTATACATACCGTTAAAACATAAAATGATTTAAATATATAAAACGACTTGCTTTTTTCAACATTTGAAACCAATTCATAGTTTTCAGTTCTATCCATGTTTCTTATTTTTAAGAAATATTCTTTTTGTAATTTCGTGTTTTTTTAAACTTGAAATTAATTCAATAACATTATCTCAAACTACACTGTAAAAATTTATAAGTTCTTCATTCATATCAGAGATATAGCCATCCTCGGGCTGAAGTTCAAAAAAACAAGGCTCCACCGCCAACAAATGGCTCATAGTATCGATTATAAGATTTTGGCATATTATTTAAAAGTTCATCCATAAGTTGTCGTTTTCCTCCGACCCATTTTACCAGTGGATATGTTTCATACTTTATATACTTTTTGAATTACTGCCATTTTTAACTTTCTTATTAAAAATACTTCCTACATCTTTTCTCATTATATCGCTATTATAACAGAGCCATATTCATTTATGCAAATAGGTATAAGATTAAAAAACTCCTTCAACCGAACAGTCAAAGGAGAATTAAATATATACAAAAAAAGATAACTTATTAGCAAGGGAGAGATTCGAACTCTCGACCTCACGGGTATGAGCCGTGCGCTCTCACCAACTGAGCTACCTTGCCACTTGTTTTTATTATCCCTTAAAACAATAAAAATTTCAAGTACTTTTTTAATTATAATAAAATTCCTGCAATACAAGCTGAAATATAGGACGCAAAAGTTCCGCATATAAGTGCTTTTATACCTAATCTTGAAAGGTTTTTTCTTTGTTTTGGAGCCATTTCACCAACACCGCCTATAAGGATTGCAATTGAGCCTAAGTTTGCAAAAACCACACAAAGGCAAAAGATGCAATAACAAAACTCTTTTGGCTTATTATATTTTTTATTGAAACAAGATCTATGTAAGCTATGGTTTCATTTAAAATAAATTTTTTCGCCCAATAATGCACCGACTTGTGCTGCTTCGTTAAACGGCACTCCCATAAGATAGGCAAAATTGCAAAAACCTTGCCTACTATCATTTTCATTGAAAGATTAGTCAAATCAAATCCTAGAAACATTTGGCTAAAATGTAGGTTGTGATATAAAAACATCCCAAATTTTACCAGAACCCAGTCAATCATTGCAATTAAGGCCACAAGCGCTATTAGAACTGCAACAACATTGATTGTAACACGCATACCTTCTTGAGCCCCCATTGCTATTGAATCAATTACATTAACGTGTGTTCTTTCGTCTTGATATTTTTATGTCATTCATTGTTTGGGATACGTCAACTTCAGGATATACAATTTTAGATATAACCAAAGCCCCGGGTGCAGCCATTATTGAAGCTGCAAAGAAGATATTGTGCCGGAATGCCCATGCCAACATAAATAGCCATCACTCCACCTGAAATGCAAGCTAGAGAACCTGTCATTGAAGCCAAAATTTCTGATTTTGTCAAATTTGGCAAGTATGGTTTTATCAGTGACTGTGCAGCCACTTGACCGACAAAAGAACTTGCAAGGTTTGATAAAGCTTCGGCTCCTGATACATTCAAAAGCTTATTCATTAATTTCCTAAAAACGCCACAACACGTTGCATTATGCCATAATAATACAAGATATTTACCAGAACCATCATAAAAATCATTGCACCCATAAGTTGAAGGGCAAATATATGAGAGTTTTGACCAAAAAGTTCTGTTAGTTTTTCGGGATTTCTTGTCAATCGTCCAAAAACAAAATCCGAACCTATCTTTGCAAAATCAAGTATTTTTTGGATAAATCCGCCAATGGCTTCAAATATTCTTATCCCTAAAGGAACTTTTAGTATGAATACACCTAGCAAAAATTGGAGTAAAAACGCTCTTGTTATTGTTTTTATCGATATTCTTTTTTGTTATTCGACATTAAAAATGACAATAACAAAATGAAAACAATACCAAATATTCCAAAAAATCTATCCATAATATCTCACTTTCAATTTTAGTTTATTTATATTAATTTTAAAATAAAAATTAAAATTAAATTGTTACAATTTTTAATATTTTTGAAAAAAAAATAGCAAAAAATATTTTTACAAGCATTAAATAAGTATAATGTCGATGATAGATTTTTATCCTATGGTACCAAAAGTAGAATTTCAGCCGTATAACAGTGTTGAGTTTCAAAGTAAAAATAGTGCAAACAAAAAAAAGAACAATGGCAACAACACTTCTCAAAGTAATGTTTTGACTCCAAATGTCAAGCAATACCCGATAGTGCAAATACAATCTCCGCCACAACCGATTGTTGTGCCACAAAATATGACATTAAATTATAAAAATAAAATACAAAACCCGAACTTTGTTTATGGAGTAATTGGGGCGGTTGTCACAATACTTGTAGTTGGAGGCGGCTTTTTATTACATAATACTAATTTAAAACAAAAACTTTCGTCGTGGTGGAAAAAAACTTGGGAAGTAAAAAATTCATACCATCCCAATATCGTTCTTGACAATCCAATGGATATTAAAGAATACCGTAAAAATGTTGTAAGTAATCTTGCAAACGATAAACGGTACAAAAATGATTTGAAATGTATTGATATTTTTACGGGTAATAAAAGCCCCTGAAGAACCAAAAGAAATTTTGTCAGATGTTTATGAAATAGCTAAAACAATTAGTTATAGCAACTATAAAACACCCAAAGTATCTATTCTTTTAAAACAGGATGCCGGTATTTTGAATTTAAGCAATGTTGATTCAAGTCTTGACGATTTTGATGTTGACGTTTTAAAAAATGGGGGTTTTGGAGAAGATAAAACAAATAAAACTTGGGTTTGTTTCAAAGGATAACGACTATACAGCCTATACAAAAGCAACCATTTCGCAAAACAAAAGCGAAACTAATTATTCTTTGAATATAGCAAGAGCAATAAGAAGATTTTTTGGCAATTTTTCAGACTAGTTTTTTTAATACCTTATGTTTAGTAAACGTAAAAAAATACATTGAATGATGTATTTTAAAAAGTTATGCACATTTTTTTGACAAAGAAGCCGATAGCATTAAAAGAAAAAATATATATTAAATAAATCAAAATTAAACCTCATTGAGAAAAAATAAGAAATAATAGAGAGTACAAGTCTGATAGATAAAACCTAAAACAAAAAATGGAATAAAAATGGAAAACGAAAAATTAAAAATGAATACAAAAAAATGCAACCCATACGCAGGAGCGAGTAATTATCATACGCAAGACAGCGACAAAGCCAAGTTTGTTTGAGCACACGAACGTGTGCGAGTTACGCAGGCTTTAGGTCGAGCGTTATGAGAATACGAGCGACAAGTGGGTTAGGAGTTTTGTGCAACTTTGTCCACATAAAGTTGCCCCGTCCGGAGGACATTAAATTTAAAGAAATATATTAAATAAATCAAAAATTAAACCTCATTGAGAAAAAATAAGAAATAATAGAGAGTACAAGTCTGATAGATAAAACCTAAAACAAAAAATGGAAAACGAAATAATAAATTTTGAGGCAAGTTATGGTATTAAAAGGAAAAGTAAATAATATAGAAGATGGCATGGTTTCAAGCTTAAGAGCCATGCATGTTGCAACAGCTCGATTTAATATGCACAATGACAATGTTTCAGGTTTTGACAAAATCGGGTATCAAAGACAAGAAGCAGTCATCTCTTCATTTACTGAATTTTTGGGTATAAAAAGGACTTGCCCAGACAACAAACGATGAAGTCGGCCGTATAGCAGTCAGTGACAATCCGCTTGATGTTGCTATAACAGAGAAAGGATATTTTCAACACCTTACTAATGAGGGGATTAAACTGAGTCGTGATGGAAGGTTTCAAATAAACAAAAATGGAGATTTGCTCACTCTTTCAAATGACAAGGTGTTGTCAACTGCAGGCAGTCCAATAAAATTACCTTTTTGCCGGAAGACATAAAAGATATAAAAATCGACAACAATGGCAAAATTTCAATGTATAACAAAACAACAAACGAAATGGAATATGTTGATACAATTTCCGTTGTATCCAGCAACAATGTGGCTGTTGTGAACCCACATTTGAAACAAGGATATAAAGAATTTTCAAACGTGAGCTTGTAAGAAGAATTTATCAATATTTTTCCAATAAGTAAAAATTTTGATGCAAACAGACAAATGTTTATAATCCAAAGTAATAACTTATCAAAGGTAATATCGGAAATAGGAAAGGCATAAGGCAAATAGATGTCACACGGGTATAATTTACAAGCGATAATAAGAAGAGGGTTGAACAACTCGGTTGTTCAATTTGACCGTCTTGGTACAAATTGCAACAAACCTTACGAATTACAATACAAACGGATATAAATCGGTATCGTTTGACCAAATTATGAAAGAAGATGGGTTTATTGAAGGGATTACACGTCGCTATGACTCACAAGGAACGATTATCCAAACGACACGTGATTTTGATGTTGCGATAGACGGCAAAGGATATATCCCTGTCACTTCTCCAACCGGAGATGTTGCATATACTCGTGAAGCTTCATTCAAGCTTGATAAAGAAGGCAAGTTGATTACAAACGACGGATGGTTGGTTGGTGACGGAATAAAATTGCCTGTCAACTATGAAAGATTTCGTATTGAAGGTGATGGCACTTGTTATGTTGAATATTATGGTGACAAGCCTAAAGAAGTTATCGGCAAAATTCCTCTTGTGACTTTTCCAAACAGCGAAGGACTTATTCAAGGAGAATACAACAAATATTATATTACCGAAGAATCAGGTGAGCCAATGTTGCAAAAGGAACACAATAAAATAAAACAAGGCTGTATTGAACGTTCCAATGTGGATATTTATGAAAGTGTATATGATATTATGCGTATGAATGCTTCAATGTTATCAAGTTTTAGACTTTTTAAAGGTGGTTGATGATATGTATACAAAATCAATCAATTTAAGACAGTAGAATAAGTCTAAGGTCGTATAAATTACGATATATAGAAGTACATTGAAAATTGAATAAAACAACAAAGAGGTAAAGAATTATGAATAATTTTAATGGAATAGACAAAGTCGGCTCAATGCTTAATTTAATTTCTCAAAAACAAAAAGCTTTGAGTATAAACTTGGCAAACATAGACACGCCAAATTATGTAAGACAGGATATTGACTTTTCACAATATTTAAACGGAGCTTCAAACTCTATTGAAACAAAGCTTTCAAATACACTTGGAGCTTCACCGTTTTTGACACAGACTTCAAACGAAAAAGTAAATCCTGCAAATGAACTAATGGAAATGCAAAAAACTCACTTTTATATGCGATGGCAGTAAGAAATATTTCAAGTACAATATCACAAATGAGAACAGTTATAAACGTAGGAAAGTAATCTAAAATAAGGATAAAAAGGAGATAAAAATATGGGTATTTGGGATTCAATTGAACTTGGTGCACAAAGTTTGGACGTGCATGGTAAACGATTGGATATCCATGTCTCGAAACATAGCGAACATAGATACTCCAAATTATGTAAGAAAAATTCCGCTTATAAACTCAAAGGATGACATATCATTCACAAATGTGCTTGGCACATTGAAGGATAAGACGTTCAGTTCAAGTTCACAGCCACCTTTTTTAAGTGGTGGAGTGTCATTTGGTGGGATTGTTGAAGATCCTACGTTGGGGGATAAAATTTACCAACCGGGGCACCCTGATGCCGACCAAAATGGTTACATTCGCTCATCAAACGTAAACCCAATGGTTGACATGGCGGATGCAATGATGGCACAAAGAGCCTACGAAGCCAATTTAGCCATTATCTCCATAACAAAAGCAATGGCTCAAAGAGTTGTTGAAATTGGAAAATAAATCATTAAATTAATCTTAGGAAGGTCAAAATAGATGTTTTCACCACGTATTCAAAGCTTAATAGACTCATCGGGACGAGAAGCCGCATTAAAACGAGCTATGGCTTTGACAACGTATACAAATGCACTTGAAAATAATAAAACAGCCGAATTAAAAAATTCAAGTACAAACTTTTATGATGTGTTGAAAACAAGCACCCCACAAGCATTCAGAACATCAAACACAAACAATTTGAAATTTGGCGAACTTTCAACATTAAATCGTGTTAGTAAGTCACAAGAGCAAAACACCAATTCATCAAAAAACAAAATAATGACAATTATTGAAAACGTGGCAAAAAAAATATAATGTTGATGCCAAACTTGTGAAAGCTTTGATAAAGCAAGAATCAGGTTTCAACCCCAATGCAACTTCACAAGCAGGGGCAATGGGATTAATGCAACTTATGCCACAAACTGCAAAAGGTTTGGGGGTCACTAATCCTTACGACCCAATTCAAAATGTAGAAGGTGGTACAAGATATTTAAAATCGATGCTTGAACGGTACAACGGCAACATCATCCTTGCACTTTGCAGCATATAATGCATGTCCAGGAAATGTTAATAAATATGAAGGTGTGCCGCCTTTTAAAGAAACTCAAAATTATGTAAAAAATATTTTGGCTAATTACTTGTAGTAAATTTGAAAGGAAAATAAGAAGCAATATGTTTACAAATAGCGTTAACCCATTTGGAAAAAATATTGAAACAGGTCACATAAGCAATATTTCCGGCAACGGCAATTCGTTTAATATGATAAACGAAACTGAAAAAGTGAGCTTTAAAGATGTCATAACAGATATGGCAAACGGTATAAATAATGAGCTTAATGCTCCGGATGAGATGTTAAATAGTATAATGCGCGGTTCAAGCGAACATGACATTCACGATGTGATGATAGCATTGTCAAAAGCCGACATGGGAATAACTATTGCAACAACAGCCGCCACAAAAAGTACTTCAAACGTATGAAAAAAATCATGCAAATTCAACTATAAACACCATATTTAAAAAAACATAGTATAATAATAGTGGGGGAAAAAATAAGTCAAAGACTTGAGGATAAAAAAGCAAAGATAGTATATGAATTTTCAGGAACTTCTAAAAATAAAGGTTTAATGATTGGGATAATAGCAGGGGTTGTTGTCCTTGTTATTGTGTTGATTTTAGTCATTGTTCTGGTTGCAGGCGGTAATAATGGAGGAAATGGAGAAGGCGGTGAAAAAATAAAAAAGAAGCTGTCATAAAAGAACCGCTTGATTTGTTGGCAACAGACAATCTCGGCAAAGCTATTGAAATACAAGCTTTACTTGCACGTGAAGGCATAAACGCTCAAAGAAGAATGGATGGGTCTAAATCAACAATATTTTTATCAGAATACAAAATGTCAGAACGTGATAGAGCTTTGCTTGCAATTGTAAAAAGCGGATTAATGCACCAAAACGTCGGGTTGGAAATTTTTGACAAAGGTGATTTTACCTCTACAAAAGAAGACAAAAGAATACGATTAATTCGTGCAGTTAATGGTGAATTATCGCGTTTAATTCGCAAAATCCCCCAATTGAAAATGCAAGTGTATTTATTTCAATTCCTGAACAATCAATGTTTGCTTCAATGCAAAAGCCCACAACAGCAACTGTTCAATTGACTATTCCAAGCGGTGATAGACTTGATAAAACAAAAGTGAAAGCAATTACAAATTTGCTTTTGGGTTCTGTTGCAGGATTAACGCATGAAAATATTTCAATAACTGATACAAACGGTAATGTTTATAGCACAATTGAAAGCGCTGATGACAATCGTCTTGCCAAAATTGAAGAAAATGATAAATATATGCAGTCAAAAGTTCAAGCACAGTTGGACAGGCTGCTTGGCAAAGGGAATTATGTTGTAACTGTTTCAACATCATTGCGAGAAGTGCCGATTGAACGTCAAAGTATTACTTATGACCCTGTTAAAAAAGCAGCCACAAGTGAACAAGTATTTCAAGAAGGACTTGGTGACCAATCGCGCGACTCATCTTCAGGTGTCAATGCCGTTAGTTTATACGTGCCAAACGGATTGCCACAAACAGGCTCGAATGCAAGCCAAAACAGAAACTATTCACGCGTTGCAAAAGAAACACAATATGGAGTGAGTAAAACTCAAACCAACGAATATATAAAATCAGGCGTTGTGGAAGAAATATCAATAGCTGTAACGGTTGAAGAAGGTCGCATACCGCCAACAATAACACTTGACGAGTTTAAACAATTAGTCGCAGATGCAGCCAGTCCAAAAGTGAAAGTTGAAAATGTTACGATTGCCTTTTCTGACCCTGCCGACCCTTATTTGGCACAGGATAAACCGACAAGTTTGCCAACACCTGACGAATCCGGAAACCCATGGTGGATTGCCATTGTTTTGCTTGGCGGTGGTTTGATTGGCGGTTTGGGGCTTTTGTCTACAATTGCTAATAAATCTTCAAAAGAACAAGAAGAACAAATGAAAATGTTATCACAATGGACTCAACAACAAGAAGCTTTGATGCAAGGGTTTGGCAATGAAACAAAAGAATTGAAAGCAAAACAGGCTCAATTGGAGCAAGAAAACCTGAAACTTAAAGAAGAACAAGAAAAAGCACTTGCCCAAATCCCTCAACAAATGGTTGTTGTTCAAGCTAATAATACAACAACATCACAACAAACAAATGCGGCCAATGCACCTCAAACTATGGATGAAATGCTTAGTGATATAACTTCGGGTTTGCTTGATACTGATGATGATGAATTAGAAGATAATATTAAAAGTTGGATAGAAAAGTAAAGAAGAAATATTTGATAGGTTAAATAAATGGCAATTGAGGGATTTCAATACGAAGAATTTTCAAAAGAACTGTCAAATCAGGCTGTTGAACTTATCCCGTCTGATATTAAAGATAAACAACGTGATTTTATTATTGACATCATCTATAAATTTTGTACTCTTGCAGGAAATGCCTTAAACGATGACCCGTCTTTGAATTTTACTGCCGAACAAGCGTTTATGATTGTTCAATTTATCGGAGAATGGACTTTTCACAAATCAATTGATATATTACGAGCCAATTTGCCCATACAGTATCGTGAATCGATATTGCAAAAAATAGCTTTTACTATTTTTGAAATAGCTAAACAGTCAATACTTCGCGGATTAAATCAAGACCAGATTATCATGCTTGTCGAAGCCCATGTTAAAAAAGACTTTTGAAGCCACCATAAAAGACTTTTTAGATAGGGGTATGCTTCTTGAGGATATTGCTGAAAATGCTTTAAAACAATCAAACATTGACCAGATGGCTAAACAAATGCAAGAAGAAAAAATATGGTGAAGTTATTGAAGATAAAAAACTTCTTAAACTTGCAAGCCTTGCGGTTGTTCTAAAGCGGCTTCCTAAAAATAAAACCGACTTGATTGTCAAAAAGTTTTCTGAAGCTGACAATAAAATTTTGAATGAATATTTGGAAATGCCGGATTTGGAAAAAACATTCAAGCAAGAAGAATTGATGAAACAATTGTCTGAAATCAAGAAAATGTTTTGCAAACCTGTCAAGCCAAAACCTGAAGATGTTGCAAATCGTGAATTTCAACTTCTTGCCGGAATAATAAAAAATGTTGACAAAAATAAATTTATGGATGCTATAGATAAAGAACGAGAAAGTGTCCAAAGGTTTATGATTGATATTTTAAACGATGAAAAACCAAGCTTACCCGCACAAATCAGTGCTATAATATCTAAGCATATGAGAGAACAATTTGCATGATAATTAAGAAAAAAAGGAAAAAAATAAATAATAATGACCAAAAGACTATCTCTGATTTAAATCAACCAAATAAAGCATCTGACGAACATAAGCTAAAATCTAATTCGGTTAAAAACGAACCTGTTGATAAGGATGAGGATGAATTTGGCGGAATAAACCTTGATGAAATTGACTTTGAGCAACGAGAAGAACGCCGCAGAGGTGACAGAAGACGTGGATATCGTCGAATAGACGAACGTAATCTTGTTTCACGAGCCTCATGAAGAAGCTAATTTAATTAAAAAACAAGCGTTTGAAGACGGATATAATGAAGGAGTTGAAAGTGCCAAAAACGACCTTACACAATTTAAAGAAGCTTTAAATGCATTTTATCAGGCAAAAGAAGATGCTTATGATAAATTATCCGATGATATACTTTCTATTTCGCTTGAGATTGCTAAAAAAATAATAAAAACCGAACTTGATACAAACAAAGACGTTATAATTAATATGATTAACGAGGTTTTAGGTGAGGTTTCAAAAGATGAACACAAAATAACTCTTATTGTGTCTAAACACGATTTAAATCAAGTTAAGGACAAACTTAGTGAAATAATAAAAATAAATAATCTTGAAGCAAAAGTGAATGTAATTGAAGACGATGAAGTGGCAGAAGGTGGAGTAATTGTGAAAACGACATCAGGAGTTGTCGACGCAAGCATTTCATCACAACTGAAGCTTGTTGAAGAAGCTTTATCCATGATTTAGATTTTTATTAACTAAAGAAATGTCCACGTTTTGAATTAAGAGTTATGTTGTCAAAAGAATATAGTCTGGCAGGACGTTTTGAAGTTGATTTTGAAAACTCATCCAGTTCTTTGACAATGCCGGAAGATAAAACTTTTTTGCGAAAGTTTCGTTTGTCAAGTTTTTTACCCATGATAAGTTCGTATGAATATTGAAGCTCTGTTAATGTAAATTTTTTGGGCAGAAGTTGAAAGGCAATCGGACAAAGTTCAAGTCGCTCACGCATACGTTTTAAAGAATATTCAATAATTTCCTTGTGGTCAAACGCAAGTGAGGGAAGTTGAGTAACTTTATGCCATTGAACATCTGTAATCTGTGTTGAGTCTTCAAACGAAAGCTCCAAATCATCAGAACGTATCAAAGCAAAATAAGCACAGGTGATTACACGAGAATTTGGATAACGAAGCGGGTCACCAAATGTATAAAGTTGCTCAAGATAGATATTTTGAACATTTGTTTTTTCTTTCAAAATACGCAATGCTGCAGCATCAAGGTCTTCGGATAATCTGATAAATCCTCCGGGAATAGCCCAACGTCCTTTAAACGGTTCATTTGCACGACGAACCAAAAGCACCATAAGCCTGCCGTTTTTATTGTAAATATAACAACGTCGGTTGTGACCTCATGTGTTTTTGTCTCTTTAATCAGCATATTATTATTATATAAAAAAAAACATACTAAATCAACTATTTATAAAAAAGGCAAAATATTCTGACTTTATTATTTTTTTTGTGATAAAATAAAACAAAGAGATATTTTATATTATAATGGATAAATATGGAAGAAAAGTTAAAATATAGTAGGATTTTACTAAAAGTTAGCGGAGAGGCTTTGATGGGTGATGAGAAATTCGGGATTTCACACGAACCTGTCATGATGATTGCAAACGAAATAAAACGTGCACACGACTTGGGAGCTCAAATAGCAGTTGTTGTCGGTGGCGGTAATATTTTTCGCGGTTTAAAAAACAGTGCCAAAATAGGTCTTGACCGTGCAAGTGGCGATTATATAAGACATGCTTGCAACGGTTATGAATGCAATAGCCCTTCAAAGCTCTCTTAGAAGTATGGACGTTTCAACACGTGTTATGACTGCAATTGCCATGAACCAAATAGCTGAACCTTATGTGAGGTTTCGTGCAATAAGACATTTAGAAAAAGATAGAGTTGTTATTTTTGCAGCCGGTACCGGCAATCCTTTCTTTACTACGGATACAGCCAGTGCCTTAAGAGCTTCTGAAATCGATGCTCAGGCTATGCTTATGGCAAAAAAATGGTGTGAACGGTGTTTATTCTGATGACCCTAAAACTAATAAAAATGCAAAAAAAATATGATACAATAAGTTATGATGACATAATTATGAAAGGTCTTAAAGTTATGGACACGGCTGCTTGTGATTTATGCAAACAAAATAAAGTGCCAATGGTGGTTTTTGATTTTAAAGAACAAGGTAGCATTTGCAAAATTTTAAAAGGTGAAAAAATAGGTACATTTGTAGGAGATTAATTTATGACAATTGATGATTTATTTAAAAGTGTTAATGAAAAAATGGAAAAAGCAATTGCACAAATGAAACGTGAATTTACAACAATTCGTACAGGACGTGCTAATCCGCTTGTTTTAGACCGTATAAATATTGATTATTACGGTGTGCCAACACCATTAAGACAAATATCTCAAGTGAGCGTTCAAGACGGTTGTACTTTGGTTATTTCGCCTTATGACAAAACCATTTTAAAAGAAATTGAAAAAGCTTTAATTAAAGCTGATTTAGGTGTGCAACCAAACAACGATGGTGTTATTATTCGTATGACATTCCCTCCTTTGACTGAAGAAAAAAGAAAAGAAACTGTTAAAGAAGTGAAAAAAATCGGTGAAGATGCTAAAGTCGCAGTGCGCAATGTTCGTCGTGATGCTATGGATGATGTTAAAAAACTTGAAAAAGAAGAAAATTTATCTGAAGATAGCGTAAGCGATGCTAATGATAAAATCCAAAAAGTTACTGATAAGTTTATTAAAAATATTGAAACGCTTGTTAGCGAAAAAAGAAAAAGAAGTTCTTACCGTATAAAATTATGAAGAATATTCTTGAAAAACTTAATAAAAATAAAAAACGAGTAGTAACAGGGACAGTGCTTGGGTTGCTTGTGCTTTTTTGTGCGATTACAGGTGGCATTCCCTTGCTTATCCTTGTGTCACTTGTTTGTTTCTTTGGAACAAAAGAGTATGTTGAAATATTGAAGCATAAAGGTTTTTTACCTTCGTTAAATATAATTTTGTTTAACGAAGCAGCCTTTATCGCTTTAATTGCTCTAAAAAATACGATGCAATATTGTTTATAATAACTTTGGGAACGATTTTGGCATTTTGTTCTGTTTTGTTTAAAGGCAAACAACCTTATATTGCAAATGTTGCAACAACTGTGTTGGGTGCGATATATTGTGCATTTATGCCCGTACATTTCATATTAATCCGCCAGCTTAACTCTGACGGGATGGGTTTGCTGAGAGTTGTCTTTAACGATGGACTCGGATTTTTAATGCTCACCTTTTTCGTTGTAATTTTTACGGATATTGGAGCTTATTATTTTGGAAGCAAATTTGGCAAACGACCTCTTGCACCTGTTATAAGCCCTAAAAAAACAATTGAAGGGTCAATTGGCGGAACCTTAACTGCCATTATCTTTGGGATTATAATCGGTTGGTTTATAAACTTACCTTGGTATCACAGTTTCGTCGCTTCATTAATCATCTCAGCTGCTGCACAATTGGGTGACTTATCTGAATCGCTCATTAAACGTGATGCCGGTGTTAAAGATTCAGGCAACACTCTTCCCGGACACGGCGGCTTCTTAGATAGATGCGACAGCTTTATTTTTGCTGCTCCAATAGCTTATTATTACTTTAAATTTTTAGTTATTGATAAACATTATTTATTAGACCTTTTTAAAATATTTCATTATTAAAAATAAATGTTGGAAAGTATTAATATTATGACAAAAAGGATGATGAAAAAAATTTATGAATTTTTAAAATTAATAAATTTTTCTCAAATTCAAGATATATCACTTATCAAATCTGCATTAACTCACAGCTCTTATATTAAAGAAAGTGAAGAAAAATTTGACGAAAATGAATACAACGAACGGCTTGAGTTTTTAGGCGATGCTGTTTTAAAGTTGTGTGCAAGTGATTATTTATATAAATTATATCCAAGTTATTCAGAAGGTGAATTGTCAAAAATTCGTGCAACACTTGTAAGTGATGCTATGTTGTCCAAATTAGCTCGAAGAATTAATCTTGATAATTATATACTTTTAGGTATTAATGAGGAAAAAAATCAGGGAAGAAACAAAAACTCAACACTCGCTTGTGCTTTTGAGGCTGTTTTAGGGGCGTTATATTTATTAACATCAATTGAATGCGTTAATTCTTTTTTAACTCAACTTTATAAAGATGACGTTATTGAAATTGACATCAACTATGAAAAATATAATGCCAAAACTATTCTTCAAGAATATACCCAAAGTATAAATAAAAATTTGCCTGTTTATCGCATCATTAGTATTAATGGCGAGGCTCACAATTGCGAATTTACGGCACAGGTTGAATATGAAAATAAAGTACTTGGTCATGGTGTCGGAAAAAGTAAAAAAGAAGCTCAGTCAAAAGCTGCTTATGAAGCTTGTTTAAAATTGAAACTTATTAAAGAAGAATAAAAAATATGAATAACGAAACTATAATTATATCGCCATCTATATTATCGGCGGATTTTTCAAATTTAGATTATGAATTAAAAAAGTTGAAAAATCCGCCGCAAAATGGATACACCTAGATGTTATGGATGGCCACTTTGTTCCTAATATAACATTTGGAGTTCCTTTAATAAAATGTATTCGTGAAAAAATCAAACCTTTTTTTTGATACACATTTGATGATAGAAAATCCTCAAAAATTTATTGAAAGCTTTGCAAAAGCATCTTGCGATTTAATAAATTTTCATTATGAAGCAACAAAGGATAAAACACTTGATGTTATTAATCAAATAAAAAGTTTTAACAAAAAAGTCGGCATAAGTATAAAACCAAATACCGATGTAAAACTTATTGAAAAATATTTTGACAAAGTTGACATGGTTTTGATTATGACAGTTGAACCAGGGTTTTCAGGTCAAAAATTTATTGAGTCTTGTGTAGATAAAATCGAATTTGTAAAAAAACACGCACCAAATAGCATGCTTATCCAAGTTGATGGTGGAATAAATGATAAAACGGCAAAGCTTGTAAAGCAAGCAGGTGCAAATGTTCTTGTTTCCGGCAATTTTGTTTTCAAAGCCGAGGATTTGAATTTGGCAGTAAAAAGTTTATTATAAAATTATGTATATTATTGAACTTGTTTATAAGCTTTTAACAAATAGAAAAAAGAAAAAAACAGTTGACTTGGAAGAAAAAGAATATGTCAAATGTGAGCATCTTTTTTTGCCTCTTGACAGCACTAAAAAATACCTAGCTTGCACAAAATGCGGACTTGTTATAAAAAAAGAAGATGAAAAAAATTTTTTAAAGGAGAAAATTAATGACAATAAAAAATGTTTTAATATGTGGTATAGGTGCAATAGGGAAGTATTTATGCGGTTAAACTTTTAGAAAATAAAAAGTGTAATTTGAAAATTCTTGTTGATGAAACAAGGTTAGAAAGGTACAAACAAAACGGGCTTGATTTTAACGATAAAAAATACGATTTTGATTACACTTTGCCACAAAATGCAGACAACTTCAAAGCAGATTTAATAATTATAGCCGTTAAAAATAGCGGATTAAAATGGGTTATAGAAAACATAAAAAATTTCTTAACAAAAGATACAATAATAATGTCTCTGTTGAACGGAATTACAAGTGAAGACGAGATTTTAGAAGAATACAACAATGCAAAAGTTTTGTACAGCTACTTTGTTGGACATACTTCAACAAGATTGGGCAGAAAGATAACTTTTGACGGGGGTTGGCAACATTATATTTGGAACATTGAACGACAAGTTTAAAAAAGAAGTTGAAGATGTTGAAAACTTTTTTAAAGAAAATAACATTACTTTTGAAATTCCAAAAGACATAAATTATGCAAGGTTTTGCAAATATATGATGAACATTGGGTTAAACCAAACATCTGCCTTGTCCGGAGCATCTTACAAAATTTTCCAGCAAAAAGGTGCAAATTACCATCTTATGTTAAAGTTGTTTGAAGAAGTAAGTTTGCTTTGCAAAAGCAATGGGGGTAAAAACTATCAAAATTTAATCAGTGATGCTTTAAAATATTTGGATTTGATGATACCGGAAGGAAAATCCTCTATGTTGCAAGATATTTTAAATGGCAGCAAAACAGAAGTAGAAATATTTTCCAAAACTATCATTGATTTAGGAAAAAATATAATATAAATGTTCCATACAATCAAGTGGTTTATGATGCCATTTGTGCTTTGGAAGAAAATATAAACAAATCGCAAAAAAATTAACATAAGTTTATATTAGTTTGTATTTTTATTATGGCTTTTGTATAATTAAAAAAAATGGAAAATAGTAAGGTAATTTGAGCTAAGATAACTACTTATGGAAATATTAGATATAAAAAATGATTTAGCGAGAATATTATATTCACCATTGAATGATAAAAAGTTGATGTTGTCAGATTTTTTGGTGGTTCAAGATGCCAATGAAATCATTTTTGCTCAAATTATTAATATTGAAACATCACGCTATGAAGATTGCAATATTGCGGTTTTAAAGTTTGTTTTGAATTATAACCCCAAAACCAATAGTGTCATGACATACAACGGCTATGTTCCGTCAAAATCTTCACAATTGAAATATTTAAACCCTGTTGATATTGTAAAACACATACGAAAAGAAGAAAAAGTTATAAATTGGGGCAATCTTCTTAACACCAAGGTTGATTTGAAAACCGATTTAAATATTTTAAATAACAATTTTTACATTGAATGTGATAATAAACGTTCAACTCAAATAATAAACAGCAACATTATTGAAACTTTAAACGAGCTTAATGAAAAGGTTGTTGTTGTAGATTTTGAAAGCAGATTTAAAAATAAATGTGCAAAAGTATAAAACTTGGCGAAGAACTAAAAAATACCCTTCAATGAAGATGCTTTTGACTATATCATACAAAACGATATCGGTTTGGGTGCTTATGAAAATAGAATTGTTGTTGAAGGTATTTTGCTTGAACTTCAAAGTTATGTCAAAACTTTAGAAAATAAATTTTTGCCGTTTAAAACTTTGGAAAAAGTTATTGAAGATGAGTTTTGCAAGACAAAACTTCCTGAAATGGGGCTGTTTAGAAATAAACTTATAAAATACTCTCGCCAAAACCTTTTTGCACAATATGAAGCTCAAATTTCTATAATTAATAAATATATTGATGAAAATAATGTTACAATAA
Organism: Candidatus Melainabacteria bacterium; assembly: GCA_022009935.1. Taxonomy (GTDB): domain Bacteria; phylum Cyanobacteriota; class Vampirovibrionia; order Gastranaerophilales; family Gastranaerophilaceae; genus UMGS1477. Next base: position 1,456,640 of record CP091731.1, read on the forward strand.
TAAATACTTATCATGTTGACGACAACTGGAAAAAACTCGTTTTAAATTCAATTGTGGATAGTATAAATACTGATTGCTATTTTATTGTAATACTTGATGATATAAACTCAAACAAAAAAACATTAGAAAAAATTTATCAAAATAGCCATATAAAACCGATTTTGAGTACAAGCTATTTGTACAAAGAAAATTTTTATATAAAAACATCTTCTTCAAACGGGATTTTATTCAAGCAACAACAACGTTCAAAAGATTTTGCCACCTATAGTTCGTTTATACACAAACTTGGTTTGAATGAATATATTATTAATGGTGAAGCAACTTATGATATTCCTTTTATTTTGAAGTTGAAAAAATTTGATTTTGAACGTGAAAGAATGATTGATGAGCAAATCAAAGCCGATGTTGACACAATTATGCAACGTGGTTCTTTGACTTATTTTTCAAATGAAAACTATCAAAATTATAAACCGCTTGAAACAAATCAGTTTGACATGGAAAATTTCGATGAAAAAATATTAACGACGATAATGATGAAAAGAATCGTTTATGAATATGACAATCGAAGAAGCAATGAACAACAATGCACAAATTGAAGCAAATGAAAAAGAATTAGAGCCGTCTAAAGAAGAAGTATTTAAAGAGCCGATTGAACAAAAAGCTTCAAATGAAAATGAAAATATTGTTGAAAATACAAGCTTTATTGAGCCTGTTGAAAAGAAGAAGCTCCATCGCTTGTTGTTAATGATAATATCCATTCAAATGACACCGTTAATTTTGATGTTGACAATAATATTTTAAACGACACTAGTATAAATGAAAATGAAAATGAAAACGAAAACGAAGATGATAATGATAATGACATCATTGATGCAAATATGCTAAATTTGCTTGATGTTTTGGATGTTGAAGAAAATCTTCCTGAAGAACACGATGAAATCGGTCTTGATGACAATGAAGTGGCTGATGATATTAACAATGCCGACGAAACAAATGAAGAAGCTGTTCAAATAAATGAAAATATTGATGCTCAAAACCAAGAGGATACAATTTTTTGAAAACGAAAATAAAAATGAAGATATAATTACAAGCGAAATTGAAAATAATATTACCGAACAGCTCCCATATTCACAAAATGATGACATTCCAATTGTTGGTGTTGATGATTTAGAAGAAAATGAAAATACTTGTGATACAAAATTTAAAGAAGGTGACAGAATACATAACAAAAAAATATGGCAACGGCACCATTGAAAAAATATTGAAATGTAATGACAAGTATCTATTTTCAATCCAGTTTGATGAACACGGAAGAAAACTTCTAAATCCACAACTTGCAAATATTGAACCTATTAACTAAAGCATTTTTATGACAGCATGTTAAGTTTTTTTTAATATTTTAAGTATTTTTTTTTATTTTTTATGTAACATGTATAAGTAAAAGATGACAAGTGGAGTATCGTAATGTACAATTTAGCAATTATAGGTGCAGGTCAGGCAGGGATATTTACAGCTTTGGAAATTCAAAAAATAAAGCCTGATTGGAAAATAATTATTGTTGAAAAAGGTTCAAAAAATAAAAAAAGAAAATGTTTACTTCGAGAAGGTTATGAAAAGTGTCCCAGATGTAAAAAATGCGGTTTGCTTTGCGGTTGGGGTGGCGGCGGTGCTTTCTCCGATGGTAAATTAACTTTGACACCTGATGTTGGCGGTCATTTGCTTGATTATATGAATCGTGCTCATGTTGATGAAATGATTAAGTATACAGATGATTTATATTTAAAATTTGGAGCAACTGAAGTTGTATATGGAAATGACAAAAACCTATCAGCAGATATTGAAAGAGCTGCTACATTAGCTGAGTTAAAACTTGTACATTCTCCTGTTCGACATCTTGGAACAGAACGTAGCTTGCATGTTTTAAAAGCAATGCAAGACTTTTTGGATGAAAAAGTAACCATTTTAACAGATGTACAAGCTTGTGATTTGATAGTTGAAAACGAACAAATTAAAGGTTTTACTTTGTCAAACGGTGACAAAATAGAAGCTCAATATGTTGTAGTTGCTCCGGGACGTGAAGGAGCTGACTGGTTGGCAAAAGAATTTGCTCGCAATAAAATAGGAATGGTTAATAATGCTGTTGATATAGGTGTCCGTGTTGAACTTCCTGCTGCTGTTATGGAACCTATAACTGATAAGTTATATGAATCAAAACTTGTATATCATTCACCAACTTTTGGCGATGAAGTTCGTACATTTTGTATGAACCCGCACGGTGAAGTCGTAATGGAAAATTATAACGGCATTTCAACAGTAAACGGACACAGTTATGCAAACAAAAAACACGAAATACAAACTTTGCATTGCTTGTAAGCAAAAAGTTTACAGAACCGTTTAAAGAACCTATAGCTTATGGTCAACATATAGCACGATTGGCAAATATGCTATCAGGTGGTGTTTTGGTGCAAAGATTTGGCGACCTTCTCGACGGCAGACGTTCAACTCCTGAAAGAATGAAAGCAAGCACACTTACACCAACACTTGCTTGCGCTACACCCGGTGATTTAAGCCTTGTACTTCCATATCGTCAATTATTAAGCATTATTGAAATGTTATACGCTTTAGATAAAATAGCACCTGGCGTTGCATCTCGTTATACACTTCTATATGGTATTGAAGTTAAATTCTATTCCGCACGTGTTAAATTGACAAATACTTTAGAAACTCAAGGTGTGAAAAATATGTTCTGTATTGGTGATGGTGCAGGCGTTACAAGAGGGTTAATCCAAGCTTCTGCTTCAGGTGTCCTTGCTGCCAGAACTATTGCAAGTCGTGGATAAATTTACATCTAAAATTAAAAAGAAAAAAAGGCGGCGGATTTTTTTTAAAAATCCGCCGCCTTAAATAATAATTATAATTATTTATATTTTATTTACCTCAGTTAAAATAGTTTTTGAAGCTTCAATTAACTTAACTCCAATCACATTTAAAGCTTGACAGCCAAGCGACAAGCCTTCCAAATGAGCTTTTTTCTTGACACTGTCTTCAGTTTTTTTAGCTTTTTTCAACCAAAATACATAAATCCTCAATTCTATCATCAACAAAACTATCAAGATGTTCATAGGCCTTGGTTTTCAAATTTGGAACAACCTTGCTTTGTATTAGTCTTATAATAGAAGGAGCCGTTAGTGTTAATAATTTAATTATAGCATTTTTTAAATTCATTTTTTATTCCTCCATTTAAATTTAATCACTATTTAAAAATAGCAAAGGATTAGGGATGTTGTCATAATCAATAACAATATTGTTGACAGCCTCAACTGTTGAACAGTTGTTTATAGCGTTAATATAATATTGATTAAGACCCTCACTTCCCCAAATTGCAGAAGTAAGCTGAACAATCAAATTTCCAATGTTAAGTAAATCCTGTTTTGTGCAATTGAGTGGATGATTTTCTTTTCCAAGCCAAATTATAGTATCATTTTCATTCATCATATCAACCATAGCCATAAGATTAACTTTTTGGTCGGTGTCAGAATCAAAAAGGATATTTTGATACATAACACCTGCATTTAAACGTTCATCACGTTTTTTAATATTTTCATTAAGCTTATTTTTTTTTAGCCTCATTAAGCAATTTTTGTTCATATGTAACGTCAATAATAGGCGTATTTTGTGTTTCATCCCAAATTTCATTTGGTAGAAGTGCCCATATTTTATTTTCTTCTATAATTTCATGTATTCTATATCCGTTATTATGGTTATAGTTTACTATAAAATCCATACGTTCTTTATCATTTTGATAATTTAAAAAATAACTCATATTTTCCTCCTTGTTCCTAATATCCTATTGCAAGCCATTGAATGTTTGATTGCTTTCCGTCAGAACCATTGTTTGCAATTCTAACACAGTTAGTTCTAAACATTTTTGCTTGAGGTGTCCAATTTGCAGTTTCGGTAAGACGTTGCAAAAAGACTCTATAGCAAGTATATTTAAATGGTTTTAAAAAATAGACATCCTCTTCTATATTTATAGCTAAATAAGAAGATAATCCCCATTGCACTTTAAGTCCATCGCTAAAAATAAGATATCCGCTATGAGTATTAAAATAATTTTCAACAACAACCATAGGTTTATATTTTGAAGCACTTGATATCGTGCTTGGTGTTGAATTACATAAGTTATAAGGATAAAGTTTTAATGGTTGATAACTTAGGAAATAATTTACAGTTCCGGATGTTATTTTTATTTCACCAATACGACACAATTTTTTTGTTTCATCCACAACACCTGAAGCAACCGGATGAATGAAGTTTGTTGAAGTGTTATAAAAAACTCCACTAAAACTACTATCAACAGTTGCACCTTCGGCTTCACTTGCATAAGCATACAAAACACCTGAATTATCAATATATAAGGCACCATTTATAGTTGTATTTGAAAAATCTTTAATTACATTATTTTCAATAGTGTATTCAAGGTTTTTAAAGCTGCCGTCATCATTTTTACCGTCAGGTATTAAAACTTTCAAACCGCTATATGCTGTTACGTTACTACCTGAATACGACAAAACACCATTTGGTGCTTCTATTATACAGTTTGTTATAAAACCTGATGCTTTTAGTTTTTATCACATTTTGTATCTTGTAAATCTTGTATATCACTTTGAGTATCCGTTATAAATGTATTAAGTTCTCCGGATGTTGATGATAATGATGTTTGTATTTCATCGATTTTATCTTTTAAAAATGTAAAATTAGCATTTACTTCGGTAGCCTTTGCTTTGGTACCTGGAATAAATGTATATGGTATAGCATTTTGACTCATAAAAATTTCCTTTCATTAACTTGTAGTAAAAAAAATTATTGGACTTGAGCGCAACAAGAAAACTAAAGTCCATTCACGTTGGTGGGTTTGAACTTTGATTAAACGCACGCTGTCTTGGATTACGTCGGGTTCGGAACTATGCAACTTCGTTTCACAATTTTTACAAAATTGTTCCACTCCGTTCAATTTTCGCTCCTGTGGAGTTTTCTTCGAAAACTCTTACGTCGCCTATTAACTACTTCGCTTTATACTCGGAAGCTGGGTCGCTTCCTCTTCTAAAAGCTCCGCACGGATGCAACGCTTTTCTCCTCACAATCAGGCAAGCGGATTTTCCTCTGAAGAGGGATACTCCCTTGTACGGCTCAGCCTTTCAGGCTTCGCCTACAAGAGGAGCTGCTGAACGGGCGTAGTCCCGGGGAGCGAACAGACCGTGCCGGCTTGTGCAAAGCACATAAGGCACGACTCTGTGAGCTAGAAAGAAATCCAAGACAGCCAACGACGAATCCGCAGTCCGTTATATAAAACCTAAAACAGTAATTTTGAAGATAAAAGCACTGTTCAAGTTTCAACGCTTTGGATAAACTAAAGTCCATCCACGTTGGTGGGTTTGAACTTTAATTAAACGCACGCTGTCTTGGATTACGTCGGGTTCTTTTTTGATTTTCAAAATTCATTTATACCAAATTATTTGGCTTAGCGCAATCCTTGCATTCCGTTTCGCCTTTTCAAGGCTACACTCCAGCGGATTTTTTTATATTGCAGCCCGTTTTTAAATTCTTAGTCTAATCATTGTTTTAGTTTTGTTACGGGTTCGCTCGCTAACGCTCGACTCCGCCCTACCAACAGCTCTTCTTGTAGGCGAAACGTAGTTGAGCCATACAAAGGAGGGTACCCTTTAGGGTAAAATTTGGCTTCGTTTCACAATTTTTACAAAATTGTTCCACTCCGTTCAGTTCCTCACAATCAGGCAAAGCCAACGACGAATCCGCAGTCCGTTATATAAAACCTAAACTGTTTTTTTATTATTATAACAAATTATAAGAATAATACATCTGCAAAAATACTTAAGCGAAATTATTTATATTAAATATCTGAACATTTTCAAGATATTTTTTATCAAATTGAAGAGCATCAACTGATGTAATAATTGTCTGGATATTTTGATTAATAGTTTCAAGCAAAAAGCTTTGACGAATGTCATCCAATTCTGCCAAAACATCATCCAAAAGTAATAATGGATTATAACCTGTTTTGTTTTTTATCAAATTGACTTCAGCTAGTTTTAAACTAAGTACTATTGTTCGCTGTTGGCCTTGAGAAGCGTATTTCTTAGAATCAATATCGTTTATAAAAAATGAAACATCATCACGATGAATCCAACCAATGCTTGAAGTCGAAGCAATTCAAGTTCTTTTCTTTCTTCAAGTTTTTGATTGTAAATGTCAACAATATCATTTATTGATGGCAAATCATAATTGTCATCAATATAAACATCCCCCAAAACAGTTGAATTATAAACAATAGCCAAATTTTCATCAGATGCTATGTTATTATGTGTAGTTTGTGCAAACTTGATAATTTCTTTTAAAAACTTTAATCTTAAAAACAAAATATTACTGCCTGCAACTGCAATTTGTGAATTATAAACCTCAAATAAACTCGGGTCAAAAGTGAGCATTTTGGAATTTTTAAGATAATTGACTTTTTGTTGGCGTATTTTGTTATACTTGGTTAATCTATCATAATAAGCACTATAAATTTGACTTATGGCTAAATCGAGCCAATCACGTCGATTTTCAGGTGTTCCACGAAGAAGAAGCAAATCATCAACTTGAAAATTGACTGTTTTTAACTGCGAAATAAAATCCGAATACTTATTTTTCTTTACTTCATTAACTTTTAATATTTTTTTCTTCGGTGGATTTAAAATAAGCTCAAGTTTTGAGTCTAAATCTGACTTGTTGAAATTTAATCGTATGGAAGCAAAATCTTGCCCCCATAAAATAAGCTCAGCTTCAGTTTTTGCACGAAGTGATTTTAATGATGATATATAATAAATACTTTCAAGTATATTTGTCTTTCCTTGTGCGTTTTTACCAATAATAAGAATTTTGTTTGAGTCAAAATCAAGATTTAAATTTTTATAGTTTCTAAAATTAACAAGTTCAAGCTTATTTATCTTCATAGAATTATTATACTACAATTCAAATGTTGTGGCTTTATTCATCATTCTATCCCAACGAAAATAACTATAATAAATTTTGACATTATTAATTGTTTCAAGCCAATATTCATAAACCTGATTAAATCGGTTGAAATCATAAGTTATATAATGCATTGAGACTAAGCCTTCATAGCTTTTTGCAGTTCTGACTATCTCACATTGTTGTTTTTCTGTATATTTATTTTTTCCACACCAATAAATCATAGAATTATCTTTTGAGTTTTTCAAAGAAACATACTTGATATCCTGATTGTATTTTTTAGCCTTATTAAACAAAAACATAAGCAAATTATTTGCATCCAAACTTTTATTTTTATATCCGTGAAAAATTACGGTTTCATTATAATTATATTTATTTTGAGTGTTTAAAATAAATTGCACCAAAGACTCTTTGTTCGTTTTTTTTATATAAAATAGTTTCCCAAGTACCATAAGGAAAAGTTATAATGCACGTTTCATAACTATAAGCAGCCTTTTGTCCAAGTGTAATATTAAAAAAAGGCAAATTGAAAAAATAAGAATATACTTAAATAATTTTTGCATTTGATAATTCATTGTAAATTGTAACTTTTAAATTTTCATCTTGAAATAACTTTTTTAAACAATTTAACACGGGCTTTTCACTATTTAAATGACCAACATCAAAAATTGTAAGATTGGGTTTTTCCAAGCTTTGATGATATTTTATATCAGATGTAATATATAAATCAATGTTACTATCAAGTTCAGAAATAAAATCACCACCACTTCCTGCACAAAGAGCAACTTTATTATAAAATTTTTTTGAGGGGTTGAAATTATAAGAAATAAAATTTTTAATCCCAAGCTTTTGTTTTATCTTAAATATTAAATCGTTTATATCAACATTTGCATCTTTTTCAACAATAACATAGTCATTTATACTAATAATATTATTGAAATCAAATAAAGCAGCAAGAGTTTTTGAAGTTGCCACCTTATCTAAATTGGTATGAAGTGAATAAATTTGAATATTATTTTTTATAGCGTTTAATAAAATCTTGTCATCAATTTTTCTTATGCTTGGAAAAATAATCGGATGATGAGCAACGATAAATTTAAAATCGTTCTCTATAGCAAAATCAATAACATCTGAGGTAACGCTAACTGTCAAAAGAATTTCATTAACATCAACATTTTCATCAAATTTAACTTGCCACCCCGAATTATCCCAACTTTCAGCCAAATTTAAAGGCGCAAAAGTTTCAAGTTTTTCTCTAATTGTTTTCACTAACATATTTTAAAATCTCATAAGCAATATTATCTTTTGTATTAAATTCAATTTTTTGAACATTTAATTTTTTATCAATAATAAAAACTTCATTATTGTCCGAATTAAAACCTATATTTTTATTTGAAATATCGTTTGCGACAATAAAATCGCAATTTTGGCTTTTATTTTATCTTTTGCATTATCAATTAAATTTTGGCTTTCAGCGCAAAAACCCAACAACAATTTGTTTTTCAAGTTTTTCATTTGAAATTTGAGTTAAAATATCAGGATTTCTTACAAGGTTTAAAGTCAAATCTGAACTATTTTTTTTAATTTTTTGTTCACTTGGGTTTTGACATCTAAAATCACTAACAGCAGCAGCCATAATAATAATATCCGCTTTTGGAAAAAATTCCAAGACAGCATTTTGCATTTGAAGTGCAGTATGAACTTGAGTAACTTGAAGTTGAGGGTTGCAAACTTCAAAAGTGCTAATCAGATGAACAGAAGCACCAAGGTATGAAGCTTGTTTGGCAAGAGCAAGCCCCATTTTACCGGAGCTTTTATTTGTTATAAACCTCACACAGTCAATTGGTTCGCTTGTGCCACCTGCTGTTATCAAAATATTTTTTCCTTTTAAAAACTTATTTTCATAATTTAAAATAGAAATAACATTATCAACAATATCACATTCATCTTTCATTTTGCCAATTCCGTTATCTCCACAGGCAAGCAAGCCTGAAACCGGTTCAAGAATATTAAAATTATGATTTTTGAGTTTTGTTAAATTATCTTGCACAATTGCATTTTGCCACATATTTGTATTCATCGCAGGACAAAGGACAACAGGTTTATCAAAAGCAAGAACAACAGATGTTAAAAGATTGTCTGCAATTCCATTGGCAATTTTACCCAACGTATTGGCACTTAACGGTGCAATGAGCAACAAATCTGCTTTTTTTGAAAGAGCAATGTGTTCTATATCAAAATCTTTTGTGTCAAATTCATCAACATAAACTTTATTATTTGAAACAGTTTGCAAAGTAAGTTTAGTAACAAAATTCAACGCATTCGATGTTGCAACAACTATTACATTTGCACCTTTTTTCTTTAGAAGACGAATTAAATTGGGTGTTTTATAAGCTGCAATTCCACCTGTTACTCCAAGCAATATTGTTTTGTTTTCTAAATCATTTTGCAAATTCATATTGTTATTTTACCACAATAAATTCATTTTTTAAAAAAAATTGTGTACGTGTCAATCGTATTTTGCTAATAATATAATTCAGGCTTGTTGGGACAAAACCAGGTTTTTATATAACTGGCTACCCTATGGAACTGTACATTAAATGTGTTGGGGGTTGAAGGGGAAGCTTTGCTTCCCCTTCAAGTATTAAAATCCGCCGTGACTAGACGGCTTCACGAAAGTGAAGACGGCATGTCTCAGGCGGAAAATAAATAAAAGTGTTTAACAAAAAGCATTAATTGAACTTCAACGCTAATAAACAATCAAAAGTCAATCCACGTTGGGGAATAAAGTCAAAAATCGAACGCACGCTGTCTTGGATTAAGTCGGGTTCGGAACTATGCAACTCCGTTTTATAATTTTTTACAAAATTATTTCACTCCGTTCAGTTTTTCGCTCCTGTGGAGTTTTCTTCGAAAACTCTTACGTCGCTCATTAACTGTTACAAACAAATCCAAAACTGAGCCGTTTTGGCTTTGTTTTTACACACGGCTTACGCATTTTCCTCACAATCAGGCAAGCGGATTTCTGAACGGGCGTAGTCCGGGGAGCGAACAGACCGTGCCGGCTTGTGCAAAGCACATAAGGCACGACTCTGTGAGCTAGAAAGAAATCCAAGACAGCCAACGACGAATCCGCAGCCCGTCATATAAAACTAAAACAAAAAACGCTTAACAAAAAGCATTAATTGAACTTCAACGCTATAAGTAATCTAAAGTCAATCCACGTTGGTGGATGAAGTCAAAAATCGAACGCACGCTGTCTTGGATTACGTCGGGTTCGGAACTATGCAACTCCGTTTTATAATTTTTGACAAAATTATTTCACTCCGTTCAGTTTTCGCTCCTGTGGAGTTTTCTTCGAAAACTCTTACGTCGCTCATTAACTGTTACAAACAAATCCAAAACTGAGCCGTTTTGGCTTTGTTTTACACACGGCTTACGCATTTTTCCTCACAATCAGGCAAAGCCAACGACGAATCCGCAGCCCGTCATATAAAACGCTATAAAAAATATTTTAACTATTTAAACATTCAAGTGAGCTTTAGTCTGAATAAAATTAAATAGTTTTGAAAGTCCAACTTCATAAGTTGTAAACTTAAAATCAGGAATGTAACTTAAAAAGCTGTGTATTATCACCTGTATATTCAAAATTTAAGATTTCATTTTTTAATAATAATATCGGATTTATAATCACTTATTTTGTTAATAATATTGGCAATTTCAAGCAAACTTATACTTTTTGTTGGTGTAATATTAATAATATTTTGTTTATCCCAACCAAACATAATAAAATGTTCAACAATTTTATTCAAATCTTCAATAAAAAGATAATCAAATACAACGTTTTGATTAATAATAATATCATCTTTTTTAAGTTTTGATTTATAGCATAACTTGGAAACCTTGACGGTTTTTCATTGTATCCATAACAAGCAAAAATATTTAAGCACAAAACATCCAAACGATTTTGTATTTTTTGAGCAATCAACATTTTAGATTTACCATATAAATCATTAGGTATATTTTTGCCAATTTGATTTTCTTTGACTTTTTTCAAATGTCTTGCTTTATTATACATGGCACCTGAACCAAAGGTAATGATTTTAGTTGCTTTTTTTCTTAGCCAAAATAAGATTATCAATCATTTTTAAATTGGCATTCAATGTGTTTACATCATCTTCTTTTCCTCGAACACCACCAATTGAGCCACAATGTATAATAAAGTCTATATCATTATTATTAAAATAATTAATAACTTGAGAAGTATTGGTAACATCAAGCTCTATGCTACGTGGTGATAGAATGTTATAAAATTGAGATAAAGATCTTTTTTAAATTTTGCCCGACAAATCCACCCGAGCCTGTTAATAAAATATTCATATTAATATAATAACAGAATAATAAAAAGGTGGGATTAAAAATCCCACCTTTTAAATTAAATATAATTAGTTTTGAGTATTATCAACAAAAACTCTTTGAGCCATTTCTCTATCCATCATAAATAAAGCATCGCCTGAACAATCAACGATTTTAAGCTGTGCAATTATATCTTCACAATTAGCTTCTTCTTCAACTTGTTCGTCAATAAACCATTTTAAGAAAGACATAGAAGCTCTATCTTTAAGCTCTTCAGCAACATCCATAAGGCTATTAATTAAAGAAGTAACATAAACTTCGTGGTTCAAAACTCTTTCAAACACATCTATAACCGATTTAAAATCATCCTCGGGTTTTTGAATAGTTTCCAAAACGACCTTTCCGCCACGGTCAAGTAAATAGTTATAGAATTTGTGTGCATGTGTGCTTTCTTCTTGTGCTTGAACTTTCATCCAGTTTGCAAAACCTTTTAATCCCATTTCTTCAAAATAAGCAGCCATTTGAAGGTATAAATAACTTGAATAAAATTCTTTGTTTATTTGTTCATTTAAAGCTTTTGCCATTTTTTCATTAATCATAATTTATCTCCTTTAGTAATAATAATCATTATTATTTAAACATAAAAATAAAAAAATAAATCCCGCTAACAACTATTTTTTTTTTATTATAAGCTAATAATATACGTACTACGAAATATGGTAAAAAAAATAAATGATACAAAAAGTTTACTTTAGAAAAAATAATATTCATCCCATAAATTCACCAAGATTAGTTAAGTGTTCACCAACTTCAAACTCTCCAATAAGCTCATCTTCATTATCTTCACTATTATCAAATTCACCAACGGATTTATACAATTTGTCAATAGACTCACAATCTCCAATTTATAATAATAAAAATTTATCTCCCAATTTTTCAATAAATAAAGATAAAAATGTTGAATTTTTTAATAAAAAAATAATAAAGGGTAAAATAATAAAAACTATAAAAAAACAAAACCATTATTTACTCAATTTTATAAAACAGAAGAACAAAATAAAAATGAACCAAATTTAATAAAACAAGTTTATTACAATATTGAAAATAAAAATGGGATTTTGCATTCAGAAAAAATCACATATTTTTATAATGGTCGTAAAGACGAATTAAAAGTAAAAGAATATAAAAATTGTGAAGTTAGCTCAGTTTATCCTCACGAGGTTCTAAAAGCGGAAGAAATTAATCTTACATATAATGATACAACGCAAAATATCTCAAAAAAAATAATAAAGGGATATGAATTTAATCAATATCTTCCAAATGACGGTGCATTTGTGGCTAAAGAATGCAAAACTATTTATAAACCACAAAATGAAAATTCCGTTAATATAATTGAATCTTGTTATAAAGATATTATATTTAGAAACAATTTTACAATTTTTCGTTCAAAAAAACAAATTTCAACATATTCAAACAAGATAACAAAAGGTTTTGAAGATGCGATATATTATAATGAACTTGGTGATGAAACCGAACAAAATCCATATTCAAATATCGGAAATGAAACGAATGTAAAATGTGCGAATTGTTATATAAGTTATAATAAAGAAACAAATATTGCTGTAATATATACAAATCCAAGCTTTCTTAATGGGGTATTGGAATACAATAAAAAAGAAATTAATAAAAGCTAAATTTTTATGTTATATTAAGTAATATGATAGAATTAAACATAAAGGGTACAAGTATTCATGAATAACAATGACACAATAGTTTATGAATTATATGGAAAAACATACATAAATTTAACAAACAGTTGCACAAATGAGTGTGAATTTTGTATCCGTGACATAAAAGACGATGTCGTTGGAAACGATATGTGGCTTGAACATGACAATATCATTGGGGACGATGTAATAGAAGCACTTCTTGCAAAGAAAGATAACTTGAAAGATGAAATTGTTTACTGTGGCTATGGCGAACCAACGTTAAGACTGAGTGCTTTAATAAAAAGTGCAAAATTTATAAAAGAAAATTTTAAAGATAAAAAAATAAGACTAAACACCAATGGTCATGGTAACTTAGTCTACAAAACAGATATAGTACCTCAACTAGCTCAATACATAGATAGTGTATCGATAAGTTTAAACGCACAAGATGAAAAAAACTTATAATCAAATATCAAAGCCAAAAATAAAAAACGCATATCAGGGGATGTTGGATTTTGTAAAAAATGTAAAGAAAATGGAATCGATACAACCGTCACCATTGTTACACATTTTAAGGACTACGAAATAGACGTTGAAAAATGCCGACAAATAGCCAATGATTTAGGCGTAAAATTTCGTGAAAGAGAATATTTAAATAACGGATATTAAAATTTTATAAAGTTTCTTGACGAAAATAAAAAAACAATAGTAAAATTAAGAATGTAAAAAGTAATTGAGGTATAAATTTATGAGTGATTTTAGTTACCGCCGGCTTGATGGTGAAAATTATGACATTAACAAAGTGAAGCAAATTATTAAAGAAGAGAATATCAAATTTATTAAGCTTCAATTCGTTGACATTAACGGTCATGTTAAAAATTTATCAATTCCATCAATTCACATCGATAAAATATTGAATAATGAAATGATGTTAGATGGTTCATCAATAAAAGGTTTTCGTAGCATAGAAACATCCGATATGTATTTTTATCCTGACATCAATACATTTACAATATTACCTTGAGAACACGTGAAGATTCAAAAGCTGCAAGACTAATATGCAACATTCATAATGCAGATGGCACACCTTTTGAAGGATGTCCAAGATGTAACTTAAAACGACTTATGAAAGAAGCCGAAGAACTTGGCTTTTCAATGAACATAGGATCCTGAAGCAGAATTTTTCTTATTCAAAAAAGATAAAGACGGCAATGTGACAACAATTCCAAACGATAAAGCCGGCTATTATGATTTGGATATCTACGGATTTAGGTGAAAATGTTCGTGGAGATATTGTTGCAACATTACAACAAATGGGATTTGACATTGAAGCATCACACCATGAAGTAGCTGATGGTCAACACGAAATAGATTTTAAATATGCAGATATTCTTACAACAGCAGATAATGTATCAACATTTAAAATAGCCGTAAAAGCAGTCGCAGAAGAATATGACTTGCATGCGACATTTATGCCAAAACCAATATTCGGAATAAATGGTTCAGGAATGCACTGCAATATTTCATTATTCAAAGATAATAAAAACGCATTTTTAGATGAAAATGCATTATATAAGTTATCAAATGAAGCAACTTGGGCAATTGGTGGATTGTTGAAGATGTTCGAGGATTTACAGCAATAACCAACCCAACGGTAAATAGCTATAAACGTCTTGTCCCAGGCTATGAAGCACCTGTATACGTTGCTTGGTCATTGGCTAACAGAAGTGCTTTAGTTCGAGTTCCTGCAAAACGAGGCAATGCAACACGTGTTGAATTGCGTTCACCAGACCCAAGTTGCAATCCATATTTAGCGTTTGCCGTTATCCTTCAAGCTTGTATCGATGGCGTAAAAACAAAATTGAACCGCCAGCACCAGTTGAAAGTAACATTTATCAACTTTCAAGTCGTGAAAGAGAATTACAACAAATTACAACTTTACCAGGAAGCCTTGAAGAAGCACTTTGCGAAATGTCTAAAAGCAAAGTTGTTAAAGAAGCTTTAGGTGAACATATTTATAATGAATTTTGTCAAGCCAAACGCAAGGAATGGGATTCTTTTAGAACTTATGTGTCAAGTTGGGAAATAGACAAATATATGGATACTTTGTAAAAAATATTTATATAAACTAAAAAGACTATATTGACAGTAGTCTTTTTTTTTTATTAATATAATATAAATTTGGAGAGGAGACATATTAGTGAGAATAAACTCATTTTTAAATAATCAAGGAAATAACTATAACAAAGATAATAATAGTAAAAAAACATCTTTTGGTTTGCCACATAAGTATGAGAAAATGAAATTAGAAGATTATATTAAAATACCTACATGTTATAGAGTAAGTCAAGAGGCTATAAGAGCAGAAATAAAACTTAAAGAGTCCATGAAAAAATATAATGAAGAATATATGAAACAAGTCAACGAAACAGCTGACAAGGCCTACAAAGAATTGCAAAAACGTGAAAATGCAACTTCAACGTATGATGCCGGTTTTGCTGATCATCATAATGATTAATTATATTTTATTATAAACTTCATTTTTATTAAACCCATATAAGGTAACAAGAATTGTAACAATATCCCTTTTGGAAAATCCTTTGTTTTTCAATTGTTCAATTTTATTTAATAATTCTAAATCTAAGGCGAAATTGTTGTCATTATTTTTATAAATTATAACAACAATTTCGCCTTTTAAAATATTTGTTTTATAAAAATCAATCAAATCAATAACTTTGCATGTTTTAATTTGTTCATAAATTTTAGTTAACTCTCGACCAACAGAAACAACAACATCTTCGCCAAATATTTTGGCGATATTATCCAAGGTTTTAAAAGTCTATTTGCCGATTCATAGAAAACGATATCGTTAAAAGAATTTTTTAACAAAAGTTTTTTTGAGCTTCAAAAGTACGAGGCAAAAACCAAGGAAAACGAAAGGCTCGTCTTGCTTATAGGTGGCTGATAAAAAGGCAACTAAAGCACAAGCCCCCGGAACAGGCACAATTTTAATGTTTTCTTGAGAAAGAGTATTCACTAAAATCCGTCCCGGGTCTGAAATGCAAGGAGTACCGGCATCTGAAACGAGTGCAACTTTTTATTTTCCTCCAAAATCAAACGTTTGATATTTTCAACACGGCTTTTTTCATTAAACTTGTGATAACTCATAAGTTTTTTGTTGTCAATTTGAAAATGTGTAAGCAAACGGCTGGAATTACGAGTATCTTCACACAAAATGATATCCGCAGACTTCAAAACCTCAACTGCACGAAAAGTTATGTCATTCAAATTACCAATCGGCGTTGCAACAATATACAGACATTTTTCAACAATCGTCATAACTAATGCTCAAACAAGTTATAATAAAGTTTCATCATATTGTGTAAGCAATATGGGTTCATCATTTGTGACACAAACAGTATGTTCAAAATGAGCGGAAGGTTTTTATCGCAAGTTACAACAGTCCATTGGTCATCGAGGGTATAGACATCATCACATCCCAAATTCAACATAGGTTCAATCGCAATAGTCATACCGTGTTTAAGCTTAATGTTACTTCCTGTAGAATAATTATAAACAAAAGGCTCTTCATGCATTTTTCGACCGACACCGTGTCCGCCATAATTTCTAACAATACCAAGATTTTTACTTTTAGCTACGTTTTCGATTGCACGCCCGACATCATCAAGAGTATTATCTTCTTTCATTTGAGAAACTCCTGCAAATAGTGCTTTTTCAGTTGTTTCAAGAAGCATTTTACACTCATTTGAAATATTACCAACAGGATAAGTCCACGCACTATCACCAACAAAACCGTGATAAGTCGCACCAATATCAATACTTACAACATCGCCATCATTAAGTTTTCTGGTTTTGGAAGGGAAACCATGAACAACTTCATCATTTATCGAAACACAAATTGAAAAAGGAAAGCCATTATACCCTAAAAACGTAGGAATAGCCTTATGTTCCCTTATAATTTTGTTGCATTCGTTGTCAAGTTCAATTGTAAGAATACCCGGTTCAACGATTTCTTTCATTTTTTTATGACATAAAGCAACAATATTGCCTGCCATTTTCATATACTTAATATCATCACGAGATTTGCGACTGATGCTCATTTAATTTTCCTCAACGACATTTAATAATTTTTCAAAGATTTTATCGACTTTGCCATTAGCATCTATTTTATAAAGCTGATTTCTTTTTTCAAAAAATTCAACAAGTGGTTTGGTTTCTTCATCATAAGTTTTGAAGCGTTTTAAAGCAATTTCATAAGTATCATCAGCTCTTTGCATCAACTTTTCGCCATCTTCATCGCAAACTCCATCATTTTTTGGAGGTGCAAATTTTAAATTGTATATTTTTTTGCATTTTGGACAGCTGCGACGGTTAATAATTCTGTCCATAAGCACATTTTGGTCAACTTCAAAATAAATAGCCATCATTTTGACATTGTCATCTTTAAAAAATAGTATTATTCATTTCATCCAAAGTTTGGGCTTGTTGAAGACTTCTAGGAAAACCATCAAGAATAACACCATCTTTGCAATCGTCTTGAAGAAGCCTGTTTTTAATAATTTTAGCGACTATTTCAGGTGGCACAAGCTTACCTTCATCTATGTATTTTTTTGGCAACAATGCCGTCTTCAGTTTGATTTTTGATAACTTCACGAATTAAACTGCCGGTGTCAACATGAGGAATATTCAATTTTTTAGACAGCATAATTGTTTGGGTTCCCTTGCCACAAGCCGGCGGATAAATAAATATCAATTGTTTTTTCATATTTTATCTCACTTTATAAAACTATTTAATAAAAAGAATTATAGCACCAGAACATTTTAGAGACAACTTTTTATTTTTATACAAGTTGCTAAACAAAGAAGCTCACCGATTGACACTTCAACTATCAATGCACCTTCTCTCAAACTTCTTGTCTATTTTCTTTTTTACAAACTGACTCAATTTATGCAAAGAAGCTCATTTGCTGACACTTCAACTATCAATGCACTTTCTCTCAAAATTCTTGTCTATTTTCTTTTTTACAAACTGACTCAATTTATGCAAAAAAAGTTCATTGGCTGACACTTCAACTATCAATGCACTTTCTCTCAAAATTCTTGTCTATTTTCTTTTTTACAAACTGACTCAATTTATGCAAAAAAGTTCATTGGCTGACACTTCAACTATCAATGCACTTTCTCTCAAAATTCTTGCTTCTGTTCTTTTTTACAAACTGACTCAATTTATGCAAAGAAGCTCACCGATTGACACTTCAACTATAAATGCACCTTCTCTCAAAATTCTTGCTTCTGTTCTTTTTTAAACTTATCCAAAGTGAACTTGTTGGCAAGAAGACTTATCCCCATCCACAACAAACCTGCCCCCACACCATAACCTAAAACTTTTTCACAAGTTTTATTACCAACTTTCTTTATATTAAAAAAAGAAAATGCAATATTTAAAGTTGAACAAGTACATGCATTAAAAAATGCTTTTTAAGCAAGTATTTTTTTAGTGTATTTTGACTTTTTCATTTTTCCTTTTTTAATCTTGTAAATAATGTCTTTTTCTTCATTTTTTTCATTAATATATGAATGAACACAAGAAGCAACAAGAGTCAAACAGCCCACACACAATAATGCAAAATTTAATTTTCCTCCAGTTTTCTTTTTAAAATCGTTGAATTTTCGTTTTAATTCGACATTATCATTTTCAAGCAAAGTTTGTCCAAATAAAATAGCAGCAGCCATAGGTATTTTTATTGCTTCAAATTTTGATTGTTTTGCATAAATATATTCAGAAGAATTATTGTTTTTAAAAGTTTGTTTATTGTTTTTATTATTTATTTTTATATTGCAATTTTTATATAAATTGTTAATTTTCATTAATTTTCCCTTAATTTGATAAATTTAATTTAAATAAACAACATTGCAATCTTCTAGTAAGGACCATAATTAGGTGGTGGTGGAGGTGTAAACCCATGTCCTATTTGTCCGCTGTCATACAATTCATTCCAATCATCAACATATCTATGATAAGATTCTGATTTATAATAAGATTCTCTATTGCCATATTGATCCACACGGCTATCATCTTTCACATTCTCGCCTTCAGGAACACAGCTTGCTCCATTTGATGTATAATACATTGGAGGTGGCGAGGGTGTCCAACCGTGACCTATTTGTCCACTGTCATACAATTCATTCCAATCTTTTACATCATCATAATATTCTTTAGAATTCCAATATGAAGAATGTTTTATATGACAAGCAGACTCTCCTATTTTTCTAGGTAAAATACCCTTATCTAAAAGTTCATTATATTTCTTTTCTAATTTTCGAGCTTCTTGGTCTGTTATGTTGTCAGTTTTTTTGTTATTAAAAATGATACACATCCTAAACCATCTTTTGGTTTATTTTTTACCCAACTTTCAAACATTGTCATACAAGCTTCTCCAAAAGTAAATGTTGTTGCCGTTGCTACACCTGCATTAACGACTCTTCCAACCAGTGGAACAACTTGTGCTATACTTGCTCCAAAAACATCTGAAACACTTTTTTGTATTAAATCGGCTAACGCTGAATGTATACTTTTATTCAATTCTGTAGTTTTAGGTACTAATTCTTTTGAAATCATTGCTCCTGAAGACCCACTTGCCAAACTTGTTATAGTTTTTGCAGATAAACTATTAAATCCATATTCTTTTCCTATTCTAACAGCCATAACTGCTTCATTAAGTACTAATGCACCTGCAGAACCAATTGGATTTTTTATAAAACCACCCCCAAATGCTGAAGCAATGACATGCTGTTTTATAACTTTTTTAGCCTGTTCTCTTCCGCCAAATTCTATTTTTTGATTTGTTTTTAAACATTTTTCTAGCATATTCAAATTGTTTAACGCTTTTTTGCTCTTGCGACAAAACATTTTCTTTTCCTTTAAACATCACAACATCAGCTTGAAGATTTGGCTTCAACTTCAAATTTGAATATCTTGGCATGCTTTTATGCCCTTTTGCTATTTGTGATTGATTGATTAGTTGTCTCAAACAAAATACCATTCAGTTTCATAAATTTTATCCCCTTCTATTTTAAATGCACTAGACCTAGCAAAAAGATGCTTATATTTATGTTACAACTTAAAATAAACTTGTCAACTATTTTTTGTATATATTCTTAATACTTTTAATAAAAAAAGAAACCGCCTTAAAACGGGCGGTTATGACCTTTGTTGTTTGTTCTGCTAGTTATATTATAATGGTCAAAATAAGTTTATAAATTAAGCAACATAATCTACTGCTTTATGTTGAATTTCTTTATCATAAGCTCCAGATTGAACATATTGAGAAAGTTCCTTATCCACATTTTGAGCTTCATTAATAACTTCTTTTTTGTTAATTTCTTTTGGATTAATCAAACTCATCAACTTTTTAACCTTTTGGCCAAAAGCTGAAAATAAAGAGTTATCAACCATACTTGCTTTTTGAAGCTTCATAAGCTGAGTTAACATATCTGTCAATCAAGCTTTCTTGCTTAACAGCATTAACAGTTTTAGCTTTATTATTATCAGAAGTAAATCTGATTGGTGTTGAAACATTTATACTAGTTATTAAATTGTTGTTCATAATCTTTACCTCGTAAGTTCTAGTGTTTTTCTTACACTTATTAACCACATTTTTATTATGCAATATTAATATTAATTTGTCAACCCTTTGATTTAACATTTTTCAAATTAGGCAAAAATCAACAATGGTAGGGCTTTAACCATTAAGTGTACAAAACGCACTTAATCCGCTGTGTAAGGATTTGCAAGATTCAAATAAACATGTAATTTAAAACTTTGTATTAAGTTTTGTTAAGAAAACCGGAGGAATTTTATAAATACTCTACAAATTTTGCCGTAAACTATACAATCTTGATAATCTTTTTTAAAATAAACGTATAATTTACACTAAATTAATAAGTAATCGGCCAATAATATTCAACTAAATAAGAAGCTGCATCAAATGGATGAGTCAAAAACTTCAACTTTTTATCCTGTTTTATTTGATGGTGCATAGGCACCTCTATTTGCGATGTCCCTTCTCGATACTTTAAATTATAGATATTATAAAGAAGTTGTTTGCACTTTCTGCTTATAAAAACATGCCTTTCACCCGAAAATGATTTAACTCTTGAATTAAAACTTTGAACTCTGTTTTTTATAGGTGGATTAAACGCACGTATATTAAATTCAATATCTTTAAATCCAAAAGCTTCAAGCTTTTTTACGTATTATCACATAATTTGTATATTCCGAAGTACAAGTTCGGTTATCTCCAGAGGCATCACCATTTATAATAATTTTGCCCTCTATGACCTTTAAATTTTTCATAAAAAACATCACAAGCTTTTGATGTTGTGGTATTTTCAAGCGCTATTTCATCAATAAAATAAACGTTTTCGTCAGACTTATGCGCAAATATCCAACACATTGGATCCACATTAAAATCACATGTTATATGAAGCGGTAAATGCGGATCATGGTTTGCTTCAAAGATATTTTCACTATCAAAATCTTTAACAACAAGATTTGTATCTATATTAACCCATTGCCCCAAAACGTTTGCACGATAATAGTCTTCGTCATAAAAGTCTTTTCAACTCATCAACAAAACCATCCGGCAAATATATATTTTGAGATGTAGGAGCAATAATCAAACGATAATTAGGATTTTTGGCTTCAACAAAATGTTTATAAATGTATCCTTTACACTCTTCGGGATTAGTATGCCCAAAAAGCCTATATCTAAAATTTTGCCAAGTTGGTTGAATTTTTTTGCCGTAAACGCCCTAAAAGCATCAAAAACGTGCTTTCAGGAACTTCTGACATTTCTTCAATTTGCACAAATCCTAAATTTAAAGATTTTAATTTGCTTGGTTGTTCAAAATGCCTAAAAAGTACTTTTGAGCCGTTTTTAAAGCTTATCCTGCATTCACTTTTGGAATAAGTGTAATGTTTACGCTCTTTAAAACCCATGTTGTTTAAATGCTCAAAATAGGTTTCAAGAGTAGTATCTCTTACCATTGGAAAAGTCAAAGCCCCAACCAGCCCAACTATTTTAGGAAATTTTAATGCAAGCAAAATGCCAAGCAAAGAGCCTGCAAATGTTTTACCGGATCCAAAACCACCTTGATAAACCGCAACATCAAGAGAATAATCGTGCGGCACTTCGATAAACTCCCGCTGTTTGGGCAATAATTTATATTTCATAAGTATCAATATCTCCACAAAACTGAAAACTAAAAATTAGGAAACTATAGAGAAAAACAGAATATCGACCGGATTATTGTTTACAACTGTGTGTTTCTCCAATGTCCCCTCATATTTAAACCCTAAATCATACAATATTCGACTTGAAACAATATTGGTTGAGTAAACTTGGGCGGATAATTTTTTAATATCGTAAGTTTTAAATACATAAGGAATAAACATTTTGCCCGTTTCTCGAACAAATTGACCAAAATAATATTTATTAAAACACGCAGTAATATCAACCCCATAGCCATTTGCCCACCAACCATCCAGAAAAATAAACCCTGCCAATTTGAACTTAACAGGGTCTATAATAAACCACAAAAATCCATTTAAAGACAAAATAAAATTATATAAGGACTTTATATCATTAAATGAATTACCATCATCAAACAATCGGTGTTTGTATTTTTTTAGAAGTTTTATAAAATCAAAATAAAAATAAATGAATAACTATCCAAAATATTAATAAAAAAAGGTTTGTTAATCATAATCAATCAACCAATATTTCTTTAAAATCCAGGCCAACGAGTGCAAAGTCATGGGTTATGTCATTTCCTCGAATGCATATTTGCACACTATACAAAGATTCTGATATTTCAAGTTTATATTTAGGCTCAAACATCTTAGACCAGCAATCATGATAATCAGATGAAGGAGGATTTTCTTCAACAGCAAAATGAGAAGTATCGTCATCCCAAACAAGTGAAAATAGACTTAAAACTTTCACTTCTTCCATATCCGACTCAAACAAATCGTCATAATCTTTATTGCAAGAAAATATAAATTTATTATCAACATCTTCATCCATAATAAGATAAAACTCTTCAATGGTTTTGCGTTCACTATTTGTTCCAAGCGCAAAGAAAGGTGTTTGATATAAGAAATTAATAGGTTCACCGTTAAAGGTATTTCCATTATCTTCCAAATAAACATTTCCAAGACTATCGCCTGTTAAAATGCTATTATTATATAAGCAAGCAGCTGTAATATTTTGTGGAATTTCGCGTTTAACCCAAGCATTATTTGTATAATCAAAAACAAAAACATTGTTGATATAACTTTTATTCTCCAAGGGTACAAAGCACCACAACTGATTTTTCAACTCATAAGGAAGTAAAATTATTGAATCTTTTTATTAAAATTGATATCATTTACAAGTGGTTTAATATTTAATGTAATTTCAGAACTCATTACAATTTGATTCAATTCACCTGTTTGGGATAAAGCAAAAAGTCCGTTTGAGAAAAAATATTGTTTATTATTAACGGTTGTTGTTGCATTTGAAGAACAAGCACCTTTATTTGAAAAAGGCATAATTGAAAAATCACTTGGTGAAGCCCCTGACAAAAGATATGTTTGCCCTTCTTTATATATAGCCAAATATTCCTGATAAGGTTTCAAAGCGACAATTTCTGCTGTATCTATATGAAAGTCAGCGATATAACCTGCATCGCCCGAAGTCGAAAAATCTTTATAATTTCCAAGAGAGGAGAAATAAAGCTTGCTACCTTGAGCCACAAACAAACGTGAACGAAAAGAAGCTACAGCTTCACCGATTATAGTCTGATTATCAGCACCGGTCAACTCCAAAACTTCAACAGAATTGTCAGAACTTTTGAAATACATAGGCTTATCAACACCATTTGTTATAAATACTCCATTTAAATATTTTACAAAGTTGCATTTCTTGTTTGCTGTCAATGAACTTTTAAGCAAGGTTAAAGCCAAATTTTGAAAATTATAAGAGTACAATTCTCCATCATCAGTTGAAATTAAAATATAATTGTCAATCGAAAATAAAGAATTTATTGAATAATTAGAATTATCATCATCTTGCGTTTTAAGCGAAAACAACAAGCTGTTGCCTTTCACGCGTCTAATTCCATAATTTGACATTATTTCAACATTTGTTGCACTTTGGGCATAAACCTTTTTAGTTTCAAATCCTAAATTTAATTTGGTAGAACTCACATTAATCCCACCTGAAAAATCAGTAAATAATTGTTTCATAAATTACCTCCATAATATATTAATTTTTATTAAGAACTATCAAAAATATTTAAAAAAATATTGCAATTTTTCTAAAAATGTGTATAATAAATGTATTGTTAATGTTTCGGCTAGTGTAAACCTGATGCAATAAAGGTTCAATTTGTTGCATCGTTTTTTTGCCCTCTTTTTTGTATTACAAAAATAAAAATAAATATTATTCAAAATACTTATTTTTTAAATATTTTTTTCAACATCTATTTTTTAAGAAATGTCTATTTATACGTTAATGTTATTATGTTAACTAGATTTCAATAAGACACTTGTAGACAAACACAAAAATTTATAATAATATACTTCTGTAGGGCTTAGTACTTATGCTTACTTCCGTTACACACAATTTACGAAGAAATTGAACGGAAAGGAGGGCGAAATACTATGATTGACAAAATAATAATGCTACTATTCGTAGCAACGCTATTTATAGTAGCACTAAAAATTAATCAATTGTAGGGTACGAAGCAGAGTTTTTAGATTTACTTAGGGCTAAAAACTCTTGCCCTACTTTCACATTATTTACTATTTTCATAAATTTGTCAATATATATTTGAATTTCTAATTTATTTCTAAAAAGCCTTTTTATATCTTTATTATAACTTTATCTTGCGATTTTGCACATTTTTCTTTTCTCATCCCAATCCCAACCATATTTAAAGCAATTTTCTTTATTTATTATAATTGTGCCTTGTCGGGTATTGATTTCATCTCCTTCCACACAATCCCCATCTTCAATACAATAATCACTTTCAAGTCCCATATAATTCATTAAATAAATTGTAGCACTTATAGCAATAACAAACAGAACTATCAACATAAATATTTTTTTTAAAATGCCTTTTTGCCAAATAGCCCAATTAATAAAATAATAACAAAAATCAAAAATAATAGTATAAAATATGGATTTATATTAATTTTTGATTCGGTATATCCAAATAATGTAAGAATTATTGTAGTGTAACTTAAAACTAAAGAAGAAAATATTTTTAAAATAAATATAAATATTTGAAAGATTTTAGAAAATGTCTGCATACTTTAATTTTATTATATTTTGTGCATTTTAACAATATAAATAAGCATAAATATAGAAATTTACATATATTGTTATTCTTTACAAAAAAAATTGCCCAAGTTGCAAAAATCATAAAAATTGAAAAATATTCATATAATTTTATTTGCCAATCAAGATTTTGTGTTGAAATTAAGACAATATTTCCAAGAAATAAAAAAGTTAAGGTTGAACATATTAATATTTTTAAAATTTCTAAAATAAATAAAAAATGATTTCATTTTCATAATTATATCATAAATTTATTATTGCTATTATTTTTCAGACAAAAATTTAGAAAACATGATATTATGAAAGAATGTTGAGCAAAATTGATAAAATTATTTTATACACATCAATATCTAATATAATTTTTACTATATTGCCATTTTCAATAACGTTCTTGGATTTAAACCATCTTAAGTTTATTAAAAATATTTATACCGCGTTCAATATTGAATTTTTCTTTTTTAGTTTTAGTATAATATTGGCAATAATTATAGTTCCATTTGGATGTTTTATTTTGTTTTGGACACTTTTAAAAAAAGTAAAACAATTGAAAACCAAAAAAGATTATTTTATATTTATATTAAACATTTTTATACTATCAATTTATGCAATAATTGCTTATATTTTAAAAGTTATATTTGACATTGTTTAAAAGATTATCAAAAATTATTTTTTAAATATCTTCCCAACATCTTTAACTTTATCAGAACAATAACCATGCTCTTTTTGCTTTTTGTAACCCATATAAATCTGCCCTTAAATCATTTAAACAATCCTCATAAACTTTTTTTAGCATTTTGATGTTCTATAAAAACTTTTTTGGCATAATCTTTTATTTCTTTTGCAACACTTAAAAGTATTGCAAATAAAGTTTGAATTTTGCCTAGTTCAGCAGCCTCACAATTTGCTTTTTGCATGATAATATTTATCATACGAATTTTTTGTATTTTTCCATTTCATGTTTGAATTGCAAAGTCAATACCAACATTTAATATATGTGCATTAAAATATTCCATTAAATCAATAATTTTAGAATAAACATCAACATTTTTAAACTTGTAATTCAAGCTATAATATTGTTTTAGCATAAAAATTGATTGAGCAATTTTAAGTAACTCCTTATAAGCATCATTTTCAAAATTATATTTTTTTAAGATACTAAGACGATAAATTGAGTTTTTTAATGTTTTAATATCATTTAAAAGTTTAAAACAAGCCATTTTAGAAAATTTAGGAAGTTTCAAAATTTCATCATTATTAATAACAATATTTTTATACAACAAATCCAAATGCTCAATCATGGCATCTATGCTTTGTAAATTAATTAAATTTTTTTCAAAATTATTAATAATTTCAATAAAACCTTTTTAAATTTGGAAATTAAAATCATAAAAAACCTTTCATAAATTTTAAAAACAAAAGAAAAGTGTTAAAACAAGCCATTTTTGGCTTGTTTCAACACACAATAAATTAAAAAGGAATAACTATGAAGATGCAGAAATAGAGCAAACCATTTTTGCCAAAGCACCGGCATTAACAGTTTTAGCACCATATAAATACAAACCTCGAACTAAATCAGAGAAAGAATCAGGGTCACGAAGCACTTCGATTTTTGCAAGTTGCGAAGCATAAGTTATTGCATCATTAGTACCGGCAAGTACATTGATTTTACTGTCAGTTGCAGTTAAATTAGGAGTAACCAACACATCCATACCGGCAATGCGCCCTATTGAACCGTTACGCAAAGTTTCATCAGCAATTTGATAAGAAGAAGTGAATTGAGATGATTGAAGTAAAAGTGCTTCAATGTCAGGGTTAATTACAACCCAAGGTTTTTGCCATCAGTTATTGCAGAAGAATTTTTCAAAATTTGTGCCAGTTGAACAAATTGTGAATAAATATTAGAAGCTGTCAAAGAAATAGCAGTAGTACCACCAAGAGTATTGCCTGAAGCTACATCAACGTGTTTCCCTAAAAGATAAACATCCTGTTCAACTTCAATAGCTTGTTTAGCCTTGTTTAAATAACCTTCCATAATGTCGGTATTTGCTTGAGCAAGAGCAACATCATTAATTTTGAAAGCAAATACTTTCTTTTGGTCAATAACCAAACTTGCACTTGTTGGTGCAATTTCACTATAACTTACGCTTGAATCCAAAGAACTTATAGTAACATCACCAGGGGTAATTATTTTAACAGTATCACCTTGACTAGCTATATCACCTTCCCAATTGCGATTGACGCATTGAAGCATAACACAATTTTTTTTCTAATCCTGCGTTCAACTTGCCACCCCATATTTCAGGTACAAATGCATCATAATTGTTAGTAAATGTCATAATAAATTTTTCCTTTCTTAAATTTAACTATACATAAATGCTATAATTGTTGAAAATATATACAAAAACTTTCAAATTATTAATTTTTGTAAAAGTTTTCGACAAAAAATAGCACATTTTTATCAATATGTGGTTTAATAAACATGAGAGATATTACATTTGTAATTCGTCTCGGACTCGTAGATATGTTTACACTCCCTGTTTCCATATTTACGGGTCTTTTTTATAAAAAAAACAGTTTAAGCCCTAATTAATAGGCCACCACCTCCTTTTTACAAGTAATTTTTTCACAAACTAAAAAAGCTATTTATAAAAATAGCTTTAGAAAATATTGTAATTTACTTAGAGTTGTAATATTCACCTTACACTTCGATAGTATCCTTTGACACTGGTGTCATCTGCTCTTGTATAAGGTTGGACATAAATCATTCCGCCGCTTTGAACGGCTTGGTTTGCTTGAACTTGGCTTGGTATGCCAATGGTTTTCAATTGTCTTGGATTATTCGGCTTAGCGCAATCCTTGCATTACGTTTCGGTCTTTAAGACCTTCACTCCAGCGGATTGCTTCATGTTTCGGGCTCGCTCGCATTCGCTCGACTCCGCCCTACCGAAAATCCGCTGGTAATTTATAGCCTTTTCGTTTTTCAGATATTCATCAGCAGACATATTTTTTATATCTTCACGAGTAAATATATTTGAATTTCCGCTTATTTGATTTATGAATCCTGAAAGATCATTTTGTTGGTTCAATTGTTTTTCGCTTGGAATGCCGCCTTGTGTCTTCAACTGTTCCATAATCATCGGCTCATTTTGCAAATACTCGTCTGCTGTCATTTTGCCAATCATTTCGCGAGTGTAAATGTTGTTAACCGGAGCTGCTTGACCTGTTTGAATGCTTTCTATTCTTGTTTTTATTTCTTGAACTTTACTTTCTATAAAACCATTATATTGTCTTGAATCCTCTGGTTTAGTTATCAATTCACCTTTTCTCATCTTGGCCATTACTTTTGAAGCAATAATATCATCACGTTTTTGTTGTGGCATATTATAAAAATTTCTACCGTATTCTTTTTTTTATTTCTTGTGCTATTTCTCGACCTTTATCATTATTCCAAGAATCCATATTCCATTCTTTATATGGATTATTTGGTGTTGAATTTTCATGGAATATTCCACCTATTGTACTTCCCAAATTACCATATTTAAAATACATTAATGCACTTCCAAATGCATGTTTAAATGCATCTGCTTCAACATTCCAAAATTCATGTCCTTTTCTTGGATTTGTTTCAAAACCATATTTTTTTGATAATGCCAAGTTTTTTTGCACCATTTCATCATTAAATTCTTTCTGTTTTTTGCTTATTTGATGCCATTATCAAAAATTGCTCCATTTCATTTCTTAATTTTTGAGCTGTTAATTTTTGTTCTAATTCTTTTAAATATGCTTTTTATTATACATTTTTGTTCCTTTCATTTTTTAAACATTTATAATATTATATTTTTATGAAAATTCCTGATTTTAGAAAATATTTCTTTTCTTATATTTATATAATAGTAGGTTTATCTTTCGTTATATTTTTTATTTTAACTTTAAAATTTGAACCACCATATTTACCAAACGACGAACCTACAAATTTTGATGGATATCGTTTTTATCCATATACAATAATTATGCTTGTTTCTCTAATCTTACATGATTTTGTTGCAATTGCATTATTATTAGAAATCTTGTTGCGTAAATTTGTTGTTGAGAAATTTTTCCCTTACTTAAAAAATACCTTTAAATTTTCATTTATCTCATAAATCAAATTGCTTATTGTCTATTTTTTTCTATATTTCATTTCTTATTGCAAGTATACCTATTTGTTTATCTATTAAAATTTTAATTTCAAATATTATTTTCAAAATTATTCATTAAACTATTAGCTTTTTAATTTGATGTCATATTTGTTCCTTTCTTACAATACTTTTGTGATATTATACATATATGAAAATTTTAAATATAAATATTTTCGGAGCCAATTTAATCTCTTTATTTGGATATATTATTATTTTGTTTTATTTCCATTACTTTTTTATTTACAGCACAAATATT
The DNA here is from genome assembly GCA_022009935.1 of Candidatus Melainabacteria bacterium. Classification (GTDB taxonomy): domain Bacteria; phylum Cyanobacteriota; class Vampirovibrionia; order Gastranaerophilales; family Gastranaerophilaceae; genus UMGS1477. The sequence goes on from CP091731.1 coordinate 1,486,578, forward strand.
TCTGATGTAAATAAAGAAATAATAAAACAATTTGGTGAGGATTTGACTTCAGGTATTTATGAAGGTTTTTATTTTGCCTCATATTTTATTATTTTTTATTTCTTTTACTTTTTTTATTATTGAAATTTTAATACGAAAAAAAACAAATTATAATTTATATATTCCTAAAAGAATTGCATTTAATAAATTTTCTTCTACTATATTTTGGTTAGGCATATTCTGCTCATTTATTCCTTTAATTCAATTATTTACAATGCTATTTTATATTTTTATCATCTATCCTGTTAAAGACCTATTTGCTTAAAAGCATCTGCTTTGTTATTCCAAGTTGGATGTTTTGGGTCTGAACTTATTTCAAATCCATATTTTTTTGATAGTATTTGGTCTTAGCATCTATTTCTGCATGAAATTTTTTATTTAAATTCTGATTATTAGTCATAACTAATCCTTTTCTACCAAATTTTGTTGTACAATATAAATTATGAATTCTAGTATTTTAAGGAATTTTATTGCTTTTAAAGCACTATCATTTATCGGGTATTTAAATATTATTTTTAATTTAATTTTTTATTTTATAATAATGCCCGAACATTTTACATTTCTAAAATTGAACAATATCTTACAAGAAGATGATTATTTCTTAGATATAATATTTAGTTTCTACTATTGTATTAGCGTATTATTATTGCTGTTTTTTATTATCTTTGCAATATTTGAATATTTTACCAAAAAAGATAATCCTTTTAATAGTTTTAAAGAAATAAAATATTCTAAATTTAATAACATTTTATTCTGGCTAGGCATCCTCTTCTCAGCTTTACCAATATACTATTTTTTAATAATATTTATTATAATGTCATTTTTATATAAATACTTAATCCCTATTTAATTCCTTTAATTTTTTAAACATTTATAATACTATATTTTATGAAAATTCCTGATTTTAGAAAATATTTCTTTTCTTATATTTATATAATAGTAGGTTTATCTTTCGTTATATTTTTTTATTTTAACTTTAAAATTTGAACCACCATATTTACCAAACGACGAACCTACAAATTTTGATGGATATCGTTTTTATCCATATACAATAATTATGATTGTCTCATTTATTTTACATGATTTTATTGCTATTGCTTTATTATTGGAAATATTAATACGCAAGTTTATTGTTAAAAAATTTTTTCCATACTTTAAAATACCTTTAAAAATTAATATTCCTCATAAATCAAACTGCCTATGGTCTATTATATTTTATATTTTATTTTTGATTTCAAGCTTTCCTTTTTGCTTAACAATAATAGCAATTATTGTTACAACTTTAGATATTTTAAAATATCACTTTCAATTTTAACTTTTTAAAATTCGTGTAATAATTTTCAGTTTTTTATTATTAACGTTTTTATAAATATATCCTGAAAGTTGAATTATATCATTGTTTAGTTTATTATTTTGCACATGTGTAAGTTCCTTTCGTGTTTTTTTTATAAATCTAAATTATCATTTTGCAATAACTTATTATCATATATAGGTTTATTTTTAATTTATTTTTTTATAAGTTTAATTAAAAAACTTATTAGAGTTAATGAAGGCAATGTTATAGCTTTTTGTACAATATTAACTATTTTTATAACTATTCTTTTAATAGCATTTGCAATAATAGTATGGACAATAGAATACACATTCGACTTAAAAATAAAAAATAAGTTTATTTTGGAAAATAAAATATATAATATTTTTTTTATTATTGGATTTTCAATAATGCTTTTATATTTGTCGACATTCACTATAACAATGTTTTATGTGCTTTTTAAATTATTATTTATAAAATAATAAAACCAAAAGGGCGTAAAAAGAAACGCCCTTAAGTTTTTTTGCATTAACAATTATTGCTTTAAATCATTTTGAGGTTGATTTTCTTGCAAAGCTGAATTGTCTTTAACATTTTCATTAACAAACGCTTGGGTATTTTCAACCCCAAACTGTTCAAGAGCATACTTAAAGCACTTATCCCAATTGATTTTTGAGTTAAAATCAGGAATTTTTGCAAAAGAAGAAATCAAATTGAAAAGCTGAGAAAATTTTGATTTTCTGTCTATTGAAGCTTTTCTATCACCATACCGATAAAGAAAATCATAAGAACAACGGATAGAATCATCAACATCAATAAATTTGACTGCACCATTTTCGTTATAAACAATAGTTTCCGAACCAAACTTAAAATTTGAAGTAATTTCAGCAACGGCTTGAATCATAGGAATAATAATTTTACGAGAAATAGAATCAATAATCATATTAAGCCGAATAGCCTGCGAAGAAACAGAATAACTAAACTCAGTAGCGGTTTTGTCAGTATTTTTATCCAATTGCCCGGACATATTCTTGAAAATTCCTGTTGCAGATTCAATCTGAGCTTTAAAGAATTTAATAAAATCCCAGCCCTTGACAGCTTGTGTAAAATCAAGCGGTAAAGGTTGCTGTGGCATTAAAGCAGAATCATATTCAATAATTTTCCCCGGAGTTACAACCTGTTCGCCCTTAAAACACCCTTTTGGAGCCAAATAAGGCGGATTAATTGTTAAAGACAGAGCATCCAATTGTTTATTTAATATTTCAGAGGAAATAGAAGATAAAATCATAGCGACCTTCAAAGGAGAAACACCACGTTTAGTTTCCGGGTCTTCAATAACTGATGCATGAACAAAAGGGTTGATAACAAAAGGGTTAGGCTCAAACCGAACAACCTTTGTTCGAGCAACAACAGTAATTAAATAGTTTTTAAGCATAGTTCCGTCAGGTTTTTGAATATCACCATAAAACTCAAGAACCTCAAGCTTATTGCCTTTACGAGCTTTTGCTTTCATTAAATCGGAATTATAAACCGTTGAATAACCACCATCAACAATTTTGAATGAAGACAAATTACCCAAAGTTTTGAGCGATTTAACACTTGATATTTGTTCAAGCTCATTGATTATTTCAGGCGATAGCATATTATTACTTTTGTTATCAATAATTTCATTAACATTAAGATAAGTCCGATAGATTTTAGCACAAGACCCAAAATTTTGCATATTTGAAATATCAAAAACAAAATCAGCTGGGTCAATGCATTTGACAGAAGATTCATCGTAAGCAACAACATCTTCAACAACAAACCCATCACAAGTTGGGTTTAAAAACTGTTCTTCAAGAGTTTGTGGTCGTCTTTTTTCTTATATTTAGTATTCCAACCGATAAATAAAGTAGCTTCACCTGCTTCAACGATGCTGTCAACAAGTTTCTCCATTTCATTTTTCAAATTCATTCTGTCAAACATATTAACAAGCATTGCTTTATGAGAATTTGCAAGACTTTGTGCTTGCGGATTAATCCCAACAACATCAAACATACTTTCAGGGTTTGAATAGAGATTTTCAATCAAATGGGATTTTAAAGTTTGAGCAAGTTCATAAATGTCAGGAAGCGAAATATCATTTTTCCAATTGGAGTTATGGAAATTTTTGTTTAAATAAATTTCATTTTTCAATTCACGAATGTTCAAAAGCTGTCTTTGTCGATTTTCATCATATTTATCAAAAATAGAAACAATTTTTGAAGCAAGCTTTTTGGTTTTCATGAATTGATAATTCATAATTATTATTTTTAAATCATTCATAAATAACATCCTTATAGTAATTAAAAGTAAACTCAAAAAAAGAACGTGATGTAAGATTTTTTCACATCACGTTATATAATTAGAAGAAATTAAGGCTTTATAAGAACCTCATAAATTTTGTCGATTTTATCTTTAATATCATCCATTTGTTCCTTTAAAGCTTGTACAGTGTGCATTGAAGCGAATTTAGACTGAGCTTCATTAAGAATTTCGCGATGTTTTTTTCAAGCATACAAGGAGTAACAAAAATTTTATGTTGAATAAAAAGACAAAAACGACAATCAGAAAGGGAGAGAAATCAATAAATTTGTCCATAATAACCATCCAATCAGAAAATTATTTCTTTCTGTTTTTCATTTCTTCACGCAATTGAGCCATAATTTGTTCTTCATTGGCTAAAAAACTCATCAGTAGTCATATTTTTAACATCTTCACGTGTAAAAATTTTATTCAATGCATTATTTGACACATTGGATGTATTTGTAACATTAGTATTCATTTTAGAAATAGCCTCCTTATTAGCATTTTCAAGTTGTTTTTGATAGTTCATTTGATTAACATAATCATCAACGGCACCTGTTTCAAGAGTTGTAACAAGTTTTGAAATAGCATCAATTTGAGAAGGAGTCATTTCGTCAACATTATTTTGGAGATATTCTTTCAACGACTGACGTGAAGGTTTTTTAAAGAAATCTGCATTATTTGTTTCAAACTGTTTTAACAATTCAACAATCCCCAAAGGATTTTGTTGAACTTGCGTTTGAGCATTTTGAAGTGCTTGGGCATTTTGTTGCGGTATTTGGTTTTGGTTTTGAGTTTGATTTAAATTTTGTGGAAAATTGGCACCACTTTGCGAATTTTGTTTTAATGAATCAACAAGCATCTGATTTAATAAAGCTGTTCCGACACTGGTGTCAATTTTCCCGGCGTTTACAAGCGCCTGAACTTTTTCATATTGTCAACAAGTGACATTTTGAACTGTGTTTACATTTTGCATAATTTACCTCGTTTCTTTTAATAATTAACTACTTTCATACACAACAAAAAATCACTTTTGTTTAAAAGTGATTTTCATTGGTAATATTTGTAAAATATAAGTTTTAAATTATTTTCGTTTTTAACACTTTATTAATTTTCAACCCGACTTTGCTACCCCATTTACAAATCAGAGTAACAATAACAAAAACGATTTTTTGACATTTTTAAAATTTTGATAATTAAAATCTTGAATTTTATTAAATATTTTATTAATTTCTAAATATAATTATGTATTTTTAATTCTTTTAGAACTATACCATTTATCACAATCATTCTTCCACCATTTTTCAATCTCCCACCAGAAAAACAGAAAAAGATAGCTGCCGAAAAGACCAAAATAAATAAAAATATATACATATGCAAAAATACTGGTAGACTTTGAGTTGGAAATAAAAAATAAATATTCTGGTATTAATGTTAAAAATAAAATAAATATTTTTAAATAATATATTGGTTTTCAATAAATGTATAAACCCTAAAATTATTTTATTTTTGCTAATTTTATATAAAATATTGTATAAAATTGGCAAAGATGGGAACTTTAAAATAGGATACACTAAATCTAAATATTGACAAATGTTACTATCTTCATTGGCATACATATACAATACTAATATTATAAATAATACTATGAAATCCGCAAAAAAACAAATTAACAAAAATAATTAGCAAAACTTGGAATATAAAACTTAATGTGTCTTTTATAAATCTCATTTCTTCATAATATTTAAATTTTTATAAAAAGTCAAGCCAAATTGTATAAATATTCGGCTTGACTTGTTTATTGTTACAATTTAAATTTTATTGGAACTAATATATAATATTTATCTATCTGCTTATTATCTTGCAAATAATAAGCAAAATTATTTATTAATTGAGTTTCATTATCTTTTATAAAATTAATAAAAGTAGACTCAACATAAGGTAATTTATCAAAATCATAAATATCATAAAGAACACCGTTAAAATAGCCTTGATTGTCTACATACGGGTTCAATATCGTTCCATGACCGATTGAATAATGCAAGTTCCTGTCCTGATTCAATTCTATACCTATTTTATCGGTTTTGTCTATTTATTTTGTTATTAAAAATTTATATCTTAATGCACAAAAAAATGAAACTATATAAAAAGGTAAATAAAAGCTTATAACGGAAAAAAGTGGCAGATAAACACAATATTTAACATAAATATAGTCATTTGCATTAATTAAACGTGACATGCTAAAGCAAACAAATTTATCTAAAATTATTACACAAACCAATAATAAAAATGGTATTTTAAAAGTTTGAAACATATATTTTATATAAGGGTTGGTACTTTTTTTATATATAATAAAACTTATTATTGGTAAAATTAGTAACTTAAAAGTATAAGCAATTATACACGGTAAAAATAATACAACAATAAGTCCTGAAGTAAGATATTCACCATTTACTTCTGTTATAAAAATTAATATTAAACCAATAGTTAATAATAAAGGTATAAATGCCATCGCTATATAAGTAAATATTATTAACAATAAATTACGAATATCTTGATTATTAAACAAATTCATCGTAATTTCCTTTCAATTTCAATTACATTAAAATAATTTTTATAATTTCCTTTTTCTTGCATATTATAACCCCAATTATTTGGAATATTAGTTACAGATTTTCCATTTCGATATTCAAAATCAGTATAATCAATAATTTAGCAGTAAATACACCATTAGAATCGAATTAAAACACTTTTTTATTCAACAAAGCTTTGAAATTGCTTCGAAATTTCACGCACCACTCACAAACAGCACAAACATATTTATTTCCTTTATCTTTTTCTCTCTTCCACCATTTTTCAACTTCCCACCAAAGAAACAGAAAAAGATAGCTGCCAAAAGGCCAAAAAACTATGCAGAAAAAGAAGAAGTTAGTCCATATTTCTTTTTTTAACGAATTTCTACTAAAATAATTAAATATTATAAACGGCAATATTGTTATAAACAATATAAATAATTTTGAATAAAAAGTATATTTTAACTTATAAACGATTTTTTTTATTATACAATTAGTACTGTTTTTTTCAATAAAATTATATAGTAAAGGTAAACTAAAATATTTGGTTACAACTCCAAGACATCCTAGCATATATAAAGGTAAATAATATTTTGTTGTTTCATTATAATTTATACCAAAATTTGAAGTTAAAAATATGTCATATATAAACATCAAAAAGAAAAATAAAAACAGAGCAAAATTTAAATCAGCAATAAATATATTAACAATAATTACTAAAATTATGTCCAAAATATTTTTAATAACATCTTTCATTTTGCTAATAATAGCATAATAAATAATACAAAACAAGATGAAGCATAACAGCCTCATCTTGTAACTTATAATTATAATTTAAATCTGATAGGTACAAGAATATAGTATTTGTCTAAACCATTTACCAATTGAAGAAAGTATGCACTATTATTTATCTTAAATAGATCTAAATTCCTTACATCCCATGTCCAATTAAAATCATAGATATCATAAAGAACGCCGTTAAAATAGCCTTGATTGTCTACATACGGGTTCAATATCGTTCCATGACCGATTGAATAATGCAAGTTCCTGTCCTGATTCAACTCTATACCTATTTTATCGGTTTTAAATACATTTCGATTAGAATCAAAACTAGACCTAACTTGTTTTTGCAATTGTGGCGATGTTGATAATTCTCTACTCATATCACTATCATTTGCAAATGCAACACCATACCATTTGGGGTCTATTGCAAGCCCTGGTGTATTCAAATTGTATTGCTGCGTAATTTTTGCATTGTTTTCAGGTTGAAGAACAATAAATTGACTATTGTCTTTAACTGTTTTGAATTTATCGATGGATAAATCCATTAAGAGTCTTGCTTCTGGACGTTTTATATTTTTATCATAATTAAATTTATGCAAATTATAATTAAAGTTTTTGATAGTATTTTTTATTGCCTCATCTTTAAAATCATTCACAACATCCATCGGGTTAAAATTATTAATAGTCGTAGGCAATTGTCCAACATCAACTTGACTCATAATATCAGGATAAAGATTTTTAAGAAGAATAAGGTCTTGTTGTTGAAAAAGCTCGTCATAATTGTCCACCCCACCTTTTTAATGTCACAGGTGCAGCAGCACCTGTCATTTGAGTTGGCTGAAACAGTTTTTGACGTAAAATCAAAATATCTTTTTATCTAAAACCTTTTTAATTTTTTCTAGAAATTTACAAATTGAAATTATAATAACAAAAACGATTTTTTGACATTTTTTAAAATTTTGATAATTAAAATCTTGAATTTTATTAAATATTTTATTAATTTCTAAATATAATTGTGTATTTTTAATTCTTTTAGAACTATACCATTTATCACAATCATTCTTCCACCATTTTTCAATCTCCCACCAGAAAAACAGAAAAAGATAGCTGCCGAAAAGACCCAATATTACACAAAGAACTAAAAAACTAAACAAAATATCATTAGGCTTAATTAACATATTAAATATTAAATACGGAATTATTGAAACCAATAAAATCAAAAACTTCAGCCTGAATTTAGTTTTTAAATTTTTAATAAATTTGACAATGCTAACATTTTTACTTTTTGTTTCTAACATATTATAAAATATTGGTAAAACTAATAATTTTAACAACAATATCGAAATAATAAGTATTATTAAAAAATTATAAACATATGCAAAAATAATATCATCATATGTGTTATTAAAATCATAATAATATTTTTTCTAAAAATATATGTAAATTTGCAACAAAAGGGAATACAAGTGAAAAAAAAGTTCCTACTAATAGTATTATAATATTACTATCTGCAAACAAAAAATTCACTAAAATAATGTTAAAATAGTTAATTAAAAATTTTTTGAAACTTATTTTTTTCATAAGTTAGATATTAACATATTAATAAAAAATACAACTAGTCATATGACTAGTTGTATTTTTCCCATTGGTTCTTAGGTATTTTGATAATTATTAGATTATAAAAATTTTCAATAACTTTTCCATATTGTGCAGCATATGCAATACGAACTAATTGTTTTGGATCATTCTTATTAAAATCATAAACAGTTTTTGACGTAAAATCAAAATATCTTTTTATCTAAAACCTTTTTAATCTTTTCTAGAAATTTGCAAATTGAAGATATAATTTTATTAAATATTTTACTAATTTTTAAATATAATTGTGTATTTTTAATTCTCTTAGAACCATACCATTTATCACAATCACTCTTCCACCATTTCTCAATCTGCCACCAGAAAAACAGAAAAAGATAGCTACCGAAGAGACCCAATATTACACAAAAAACTAAAAAACTAAACAAAATATCATCAGGTTTAGTTAACATATTAAATATTAAACATGGAATTATTGAAAGAAATAAAATAAAAAATTTTACAATTATTTTATTTTTTTAAAGCATATATAAATTTTTTAATCAGTCTACTTTGACTATTTTTTGATAAAAAACTATACAATAATGGTAAACTTATAAATTTTATGATAAAAATACATATAGCTATAATTATTAAAGGTACTAAATAATAATTAGGAAGATCAATCCAATCTATATTTAATAAATACGACAAAAATGCAAAATAAGCTAGCGTCATTATAAGTAGCCAAATAAAAATTATATTCAAGTCTGCAACAAAAAAATTGATAAATATTATTAAAAATGTGTCTAATAAATTTTTACAAATTTTCTTCATACATCGATATTACATCATAAAAATAAAAAACAAGTTGAGAATAATATACCTCAACTTGTTTTTCATATTACCATTTATATCTTATTGGAACTAATACATAATATTTGTCTATTTGGCTTGTTTTTTGCAAGCTATACGCTATATTATTTACCCCAGCTAAATAAGGATTACTATAATCTTTCATCAAGTCAAAATCATAAATATCATAAAGAACACCGTTAAAATAGCCTTGATTGTCTACATACGGGTTCAATATCGTTCCATGACCGATTGAATAATGCAAGTTCCTGTCCTGATTCAATTCTATTCCTATTTTATCGGTTTTAAATACATTTCGATTAGAATCAAATGATGACCTAACTTGTTTTTGCAATTGTGGCGAGGTCGATAATTCTCTACTCATATCACTATCATTTGCAAATGCAACACCATACCATTTGGGGTCTATTGCAAGCCCTGGTGTATTCAAATTGTATTGCTGCGTAATTTTTGCATTGTTTTCAGGTTGAAGAACAATAAATTGACTATTATCTTTAGCTGTTTTGAATTTATCAATGGATAAATCCATTAAAAGTCTTGTTTCAGGGCGTTTTCTATTTAAAAAATTATTTGCACCCTTTAATCCATAAGAACCTAGTTGTTCAAATTTTTGCCAAGCTTCATTCTTCAAATCATTCACAACATCCAATGGATTGTAATTATTAATAGTCGTAGGCAATTGTCCAACATCAACTTGACTCATAATATCAGGATAAAGATTTTTAAGAAGAATAAGGTCTTGTTGTTGAAAAAAGCTCATCATAATTGTCTACTCCACCTTTTAATGTCACAGGTGCAGCAGCACCTGTCATTTGAGTTGGCTGAAACAGTTTTTGACGTAAATTTTTCAACTCATTTGAGGCTTCAACGGAACCTTCAAGTTGATAGGCTTTGTTTTGAAGCCCGTCACTCAATTCGCCGATTCGTTCAAGTTCTTTAATAGAACCTTCAGGCATATCGTTTTTAATATATGCATCAAAACGTTTGGAAACAGTGTCAATACTTTTTAAATCGCGATAAAGTTCATTGAGTTTAGGATTTTCCAAAATTTTCTCACCGACTTTTGCTCCGATTTGACCAAACACAGACCCAACAGAGGGCAAAAGTCCAAGCGCATTTGTCATTATTTTAAGCAAATCCTTATCCTCACCTTTAGAAGCCTTGACTATGTTGATTACCTTTGGCACGACATCAGCTGCAATAGTCACAACCTGTCCCAAAATTGGATTAACAGCGTTTAGTGCTTCGCTAATTCCAAGTGTTTGCACCAAATGTCCCCAATCGACTTCAAGAAAATCACCCTCAACCATTTGGCAGACACTTTTCACAACAAATTCCAATTCCTGTTTCAATATTTCTTTTGTTTGAGCATCAGCATCTTCAGGCAATTGTGTCCAAACACCATCCCAACTCATTAGTCCTTGCGCAACAGAATTGGTTACCAATAGTGCATTTTTCACCTTGCCTTCAGGCAAATAGCTTATTATTTCAGTAATTTTTTGCTTTAGTTCTGCAAGCCTTTGAGAACTGTCGTTTGTTTTACCGTCTTGCATAACACCAAAACCGTCAAATTTGTTTACAACATTGAGAAGATTGTCTCGAGCTTCGCTTTGGGGCATTTCTTCAATAGCCGCTTTGAGTTTCTCTAAAAAACCTTTATCGTCCATTTGTGAATATGGGTCATTGTCAACAAAACCGTTGAGACTTTGACTTTTATCACCGTTAAAAATAGTCAATAAAGCTTTTTCCCGGTAAACGGCGCCAATAAGAAGAAACTTTTGTTCCGTCAGCTTTTATATAGCCTTTGATTAAAATCTTATCGCCGTTTATATCTGGTGTTTGGTTCATAAATAAAACCTCCTTAATTTTTTCTAATAAAATCGAACCGTATTTAAAGTATGTTTGTTGGGATGAAGCCGGTTTTTTGTTTATATTGTCTAACTTTCATGCGAAAGTTGCAGGAAAAACCATCAACAAATCCGCTGTCTCAGACGAAAAAACTTAAACAAACCATCAGTTATACCTTAATGCAATGAACAGGAAAAATACTTGAAACAAAAAAAGCCTGTCTATAAGACAGGCACATATATGTGGGTATATAAAAAATAGAAGTGTTAAATGAAAAAAAAATTAAATCCGTGCATTATAGAAATTTATGTAATATTGTTCATTGGCAAAACAATCAACTTTTTGGTCAAGCAATTTTTTCTTTAAAATAGGATTGTTGGCTACATAACTTTCAAACTGGAGCCCATTAATAAAAGACTGAGTTTTATTAATTCGATTAAAAAGTTTATAAACACTTTTGTTAGAAAAAATATATTTTTGGGGAGCAATTTAAAATCCTCAATAAGCTCGTTATCTTTTTTATTTTTTGTTCCTCAATTTCAGTTTTGGCTTCTTGTGCAAATTTTTGCATCATTAATTCATCAAATGATAGAGAAGAAGAACGAATAATATTATCAACATTATCTTTATTTTTCATAATAAAATCTCCTTAAATTTGTAATAAAAAGTAATAGAATTAGAACGTAATAAACGGAAAATCATAAGATGAGCGAACAGATTTTGCTCGCAAGTTTGCAAGTGCATCGTTGAACATAGAAAACCAATATTTAAACTTAACATGGTTAGGATTACCCTTAAACTTCATGCAAGTTCCATAAACAAGAGCCATTTCGGCATATGGCAAAGGCAAAAGAGAAACATCTGTTTCATTTTCAAAAAACAGGTTGCTCTTGTCCTTTTGCATCCACAACTGAATTATCGGTATAATAAGTAACAAGTGCAGTTTTAGCTTCATCAAACTTAGGAAGTAAAATATAGTTGTCAAAAACAGAAAAAAGAATGTCCTCGCGTTTCATTGTATAGGAGTTTTTTATAATTTGGTTGAAAACGATAGAATACACCATCAATTGAAAGTGAATCAATACGTCCAAAAATCGGATTAACAATTTTTGAAGTAGAAACCGGGATTGAGAAAGTTTTTTCTCTAAGCAAGAAATCCCAATCATAAGACGTGCAAATTTCGGTGTTCACACGAGATAAAATCTGTTTAATTTTAAGATGATCTTGTTTGACAAGCTCATCAAAATTAATAACAGTTCGATAATTCATTTCGATTAAAATTTTATTAACAAGTTCTAAATAATTCATAAAAAATACCTCATTTTCTAAAATAAAATAATAAAAAAGACACCCCATACTAAATGCGGTGTCAAACCTAAAAAAAGAAAGGTGAATAATAAACAAATAATGAATATAGAAAAGTATAAAGGAGAATATAAAGAATATTACAATTTGTTTTCATCAAGATTATTGATAATATTAATTTGAGGAGAAGATGAGTCATCATCATAATTGTCATCTTTATTCTCAAATTTTGAATTACCGGATGCAAAATCAAGCTGTTTGCACAAATTTTCAAGAGCTTTTAAAGCAACAGCAACATCTTTTTGTTTTTTATTAGACTTAATCCCATTTTTTCCACGATTGGAAGGAGATAAATGTTCATCAAAATCAGTTTCACAAGCTGAGTCATTTAAAGAGTTTTCAATAATGTCAACTAATTTTTTAACAATATAAGCTTTTGAAATGTTTAAAGTTCTGGTTTGAGAAGACAAAATTGAATTGATTTCATCAATAACATATTCTTTATCCAGAAGCATTTGAGCAACAGAAGGAGCATTTTTTTCACAATAACCTGCTTCAATGGCGGACTTTGCAGGATTAAGCGTATCAATATAAATTTTAATAAATTTTTTTTGAACATTAGTTAGTTTTTTTTTTCATAAATACCTCATAAAAAAAAATAAAGACAAAAGAATATTAAAAAACATTTTTATCTTGAAAATTACGTATAAAAAAGCAAGCTGCACTAACACGATTTCTGACACCAAGTTTAATAAAAATCCGATTAACATGTGTTTGAACGGTACGATTTGAAATACCAAGTTTTGATGCAATTTCTTTATCCGTAAGACCGTATGGTAAATATGACAAAATTTCAATTTCTCGATTTGAGAGTTTCATAATAATATAATCCTTAACTATAAGTAAGAGAATTAAATTTGCGACATTATATCTTAAAAACCATGCTAAAAGAGATATATATTTTCCATAAAAATTTATATACAAATTAAATAAAAACTTGACAATAGCAAAAAAATATAATTATATATAAATAGTCAGTAATAATAATTAGGAGTATAAATAAAAATGGATAATGACACAAATATAATTCTCGAGCAATATCGAATATATACAGAATCAAAAGACAAATTTATAGATCGTTCATTTCAAACGAACCGTCATTATTTTTGGTAATATGCGGTTTGTGCATAGTTTTAGTACTATTTAAACAATTTTTTCCAACAATAGCAATAATATTTACTTTATTTTTATCATTTGCAGGAATGGGAATAGCAATTTTGTGGTATTTAAACCAAGACAGTTACTCATTTTTGATAAAAATAAAATATGCAGATGTGCTTGAAGAAATAGAAAACAGATTGCCAATAGCTCCAAATCAAATGGAACATGCAATTTTAAATGAAAATCTAAAAAACGTCATGCATTCGTATTTCTATTTAACGATATACAAAAATTTATGGCAGTAATACTATTTTTACTATTTTTAACCTACTTTTTAATTGACATAATACCATTTTTTAGCGGATTGATAAAAAATTATTTGCTATAAACAAAATCTGGAATTTTATCAATTAAATTACGTTCAATAATATTTTCAAAATTATCAAATTTGCCAATTTTAAGTGAATGCAAAGAGCTATAACATCTTTTTTTGGAGCCAAATTCATTATAATAAAGAAAGAATTTGCTACCTTGAGGAATTTTATAGTTGTCAAACTCGTGAATAATAAAAGGTTTTAGTTTTATAAAAAATTTGACAGCTTTGCTGTTACGTTTGCGTACAAAAGTAATATTATTCATAAAATCGACTCTTGTCAATTGAAGAACATAATTTTGACAAACAGGACATTTTTCAAGAACATCCAAAAGACAAGTTTTATATTTATTATATCTATCATCAATTTCATAGGTGCGCGTTTTTCTTAACGCACCACAACAATGCAAATATCCCAAACTTACTCTCCTTAAAAAAAATAACACTAAAGACAATTATCCCTTTAAGTAATTTTCGAAGAAATGAAATTACCATCAAAAGGGCTTATATCTACCTTCGAAGAATATAGCTTTTATTTAAGCTATATTTCAAGTATACATACTTACTACAATTTTTAAAGTCCGTTTTTATACTTAGTCATTTTGAGAACGGATAAACTGTGTAAGTAAAAATACTTAAATTAAATAATGTAGTAAAAAAATTAAAGTCCTAAAATTAAATGATATTAAGCATTTTAAAGATTTGCTTAAAAAACAATTTTAATGCAGATTTGAATAATTTAATTCAAAAAAGATATCGCATTTATATTAAGTTTTATTAAGTTGCTTATTTAAAAAGCTATTTTTAATTTTTAAAGCACTCCATAAAACAAGTGAAGAAAAAGAAGCAAAAAATAAATAAGTTAAAAATCCAAGAAAATTTATAAGTTTAACTTTATTATACATATTCTTATTAAGAACTTTTTTTGGCAAATTTTTGCCCTTGCAGACTTGCCAAACCTTCCTCAACAAGCATAGGCAAAAAGATGAAAATAAAATTAAAGGGAGAAAATTTAACAAAAGAATTTTGTGCTTTTAATAAAAAAGTATTTAATTTAGAATTGTTTTCTTTTGGTTGATTACCTTCTTTATACATAGGCAAACAAAGTGAAATAACAGTTAAAGGCAGGATTAAAATTTGATGCAATTCCCTTACTTTTTGCAAACCTCTGGCAAAAACTGTTTTATTATGATTATAAGCATGTCCCATTTCATGAAATATAAAGAAAGACGTGTATTTTTTGAGGAATAAATAGTTTTATCAAAAAAAGTATAACAAGAATTATTATTTTTCATATGTTCTGAAACAATATCAAAATATGTTTCCAAAGAATACTTATTAAGCCATTGGGAAGTTATATTTTTTTTAATATGTTCTTTTATATTATACATATCTTTTTTAAAATCGTTACATTTAAAAAATAGACACCCCAAATTCATTTAATTTTGACTTTTTAAATGCTTTATCAAAAGCTTCTTCAAAACTTTTAACTTGTGAGCATGACAAAGATTTATTAATATTTACCATTTTATCTATAATTGATTTTGAAACTTTTGGTGGAATATTGGCAACCATATAATAATCTGTAATAACCAAAGCACAAGACAAAAGTGATGATAAAAAATTTTGCTTAGTTTTATATTTTTCTTCATCTGACTTTTGTTTTTTAAATGAATATTTGTATTGTGGATTATTAAAATTTATCTGTTGCATAATTTGCCTTTTAATAAGATAAAATTTGTAATAAAAAAAATTTGCCTATATTAGACATTTTGTAAAGTTCTGTTAAGTTTTGTCATTTTTTCTTTTTTTATTTTATAATATTACAATATTAATAGACTATTAAAGGAAAATAAATAATGAGTTTTAACATAATTCATGGACATTTTGCGCCACCATATTTGGAACAAAAAAGCATCTTTTGCTCTAGAAAAATTAAATAAACATATTCAAAAAAAATCAAAACAAATAACTCTTTCAGAACAATTAAGAATTTCTCCATTAAATTTAGCACGTCAGGAAAAGTTATCTAAGGAACCATTTTTTTTAGAAAAATGCAGTGAAGCTATTGAAAAAAAGATGCTAAAATTTTGCCTGAAACCTTAAAAACATATTATTGTCCATCAGTTTCACATCCAAACAGTATTTTTTAGAGATATTTTATCCAAAAATAAATTACAAAATTTACATACAATTAAAAAAAGATTTTTTAACACATACATTCAATTGCTAAATGAAACTTTTAATAAAATTCCAAATTTTGAAGAAGAAGGCAATCCAAACAACAAGTGTTTGTCAATAGACGACTATAAATTTCAATGTAAAAAGCTAAAGAATCAATAATGAAATTAAATGACGAAAAAATAAAAAATGAAATAAAAAAATTATACCCTTCTTTTGATTCAACCATGACAAATTCAAATGATTTATTAACAAAAGATGTAAGATTATTCAAGTTACTACTTGCAAAAACTATTGTTCAAGGACTTCAAAATAGAGATTATAGTTATTTTACAGTAACAATTAATGATGATTTAATAAAAAAATAATTTCAAACCTACCCAATAAAAATAAAATTACATCATTAGAAAACACATATAAAAAAGCAGTTATTGAATATCAACAAGAACACTTTGCACAATGGGGTATTAAAGAAAAACAAGAAGGAAATGAAACCTTAATACGTATTCCCAAAAACACAACCAAATGAAAAATACTATATAGAAAGATATCAAGTTCTTCAAACATATAGTTGCAAAACATGGGTGTACACATACATATAATGCCCCAAAATATCTACAACAAGGTGATTTTGTTATATATAAACCGGATAAAAATTCATGTAATAATAACCATAAGAACGTAGCATTTCGTTATGAAAATGATAAAATTGTAGAAATTGAAAATTTTACAAATGATAGAAATATAAACCCTTGGGATTTGGATTATTATAATACAATCTTCAATAAATATCCTGAATTAAAAAAACATTTAAGTAATTTTTTAAAAAACAAAATTACGGAATCTGAAAGAAATAAAAAAACAGATTTAAAAATATTTTGGAATTATACAATACCAATATAAAAACAGATTTAACTACAGAAGATGTAATTGCAATAAATAAAACTATAAAAAAACTAACGAAACATTAATGCTTAACCTAAATAAATTAAATAGTTCTCACTTAAGCAAAATATATAATGAATTAAATACTATATTTAAAACAACAAAAGATGTACTTTACGAAGATGATACTAAAATGACACAAATAAATAACTTATTATCTATTCTAAAACAAAATAATGATAGCGAGATACAAGAAAAAATTAAAAAGAAATTGAAAGCGTTATTAATGATTTTAAAAAAACAAATAGATTGAAACCTGATTTTATATTAGCTCATTTAGATAATATCCCCATACTTGATATTCTTGATTTTGATATAGATGATCATCCATTGCCTCCTCCTGAAATTCTTCTTGAAGTAATATAAATAATTAAAAAAAATAAACAAATTATTACGTTTTGTAACAATTTAAAAAATATTAAAGTTTTTACCCAATATATCCGTAATATATAAATGATATATCAAAAATAGAGGTAAAACGATGGTTGATGCAATAAGTTCATCATCTGTAAGTTCCTACACCACAGGCTACGACAGTGAATATGAGTACATAAAAAGATGCTTCAAGCGTATGGTTTGTCAACAACAGGGAATAAAAACGTTGACAAAGCGACCTTGGAAAAATATTTAACGAACGAAAAAAGTCAAATTCCGACAGCGGAAGAAGAGAATGTAAAAAGCCAAGGGATACAAACCTATCCACAATATTATTTCATTTTGACAGAACTTGGGCTATCACAAGATGATGATGATATGAGTGTTGATAGAACGAATATTGAGGACGAACTTTTAAGAAGAATCGGGGACAACAACACAAGCGAAGAGAAAAAAGCTTATTATCAGGATTTGTATAACAAACTTGACTTATATTTTACAGACACAACAACACAAATATCAATTGCTGCAAGTTCATTTCAAGGTGCCACAATGTTGGGCAACTTGAATAGAGTTTTGCTTGGAATATAAAAAGTTTAGAAATTTAGTTAAGAATATTGAAACATAGTTGCCATTAAAGGTGTTCAAATCAAAAACAAATTCATTGATACCAATATTTTGGAGATTTTCAACCAAATGATAGTTTTCAAGGATTTCATCTTTATACATATGCATACGACAAAACCCGTCGGTAGTAAAAGGGAAGATTTTGTTTAAAGACGGGTCAAAAATAGCATAATTTCCATTATGGCAAGGTGCTTGACAAGATAGACGAGAAATTATAGCAGAATCGTTATTCAAAGGACAAAGCCCAAGCGACGGCACTTTGATGTTTCCAGCAATTTTATATTTTTTACGGACAATTGATTTATCAAGTTTTGCAATATAATTTTTTAGGATTTCAAAATCTTCGATTTGAGAAAAGTCAATACAATTAATATTTTTTGTCAAATGCGAAAGACAAGCAGCAGAAGAGCTGTTAATAATATTAATACCATCACCTATTTCAATAGGGAAAGAATTTAGATCATTGTCATTAATAAATGCCCAAAAATAGCCGATATTGTTGACAATGCAAGTTCCCGGTTTAGGGTGTGAGATAAGCAAGGATTTAACATAGTCAAAAACCCGTTCAAAATCACGTTCAATCAAAATACGTGGGGTGCTGACATTCAAATTGATGTTATATCTAAGACAAAAAAGCTTGACAGAATGCATAATATCGTTGAAACTTTTTGAAGCAAGGTCATAAGTGCTGATAATTTCGCCATATTCAATTGAATAGACAGGATTGAAGCCTATTTTTTTGATAAACATTTCAAGGTTTTTTATTTGTGCCAAACTTGAAAGTCTAAGATTAATTTTGGGCAAATTTAAAGAAGAATAGTCAACATTTTTTTTGAGTCTTGAAGATTTGACATTCCAAGTATGTTTTTGAATATGAGAACTAAAGTTAAAATCGTTGCCATTAATAGAAATAATTTCGCCTGAAAAATGATTAGTTTTGTAGTAACTTTTTCTAACGTGTTTAAAAAGGCAATTTATAGTTTTGATAAGAAACAGGGTCGTTTAAGATATTTTCAATCAAAATGCAAGCATTGAGAATCTCTTCACTAGTTTTAAACTTACCTTTAATTACAACATTTGAAATTGCGTTCAAATCCTTAATTTGTGAAGCGAAATAAGGCAAATTGTCTGAATCGACAGACAAATGCACATTTGTGCATTGTTTTATTTTTTGGATATTTTTCAAATAAATTTCTTCGGTAATAATAACTTCATCGATGTTGTGAAAGGATTTCAAGAATTCAATTCCAAAAGATTGTGGATATCGAAATAAGAATCGATAATAATTTTGAAAGGAATTTTATTTTGGCTATTTTCAATTTCTTTAATAATTTGTAAGACGGTATAGCTATTGACAAAAAATGCCGTCGATTTGAGTTGTTTTGAGGAATTCAACAAATTTTTTGACTTCATCTTGAAGATTTTCAGATATATCGTGTTTAAAATTTACAAAAATTCGAGAGTCTAATTTGTGTGCCATTTGAATAAAATCATATATATATATGAAATTACCATCAAAAAAATCTGTCATAATATACATAAAAGTCACGACAAGAAGTTTTATCAAAAAGCAATTTGATATCGTCCGGTGATTTAACAGGAGAAACAATGTTTAATTTATTAGCCATAAAAAAAGTGTATAATATAAAAAACAAAAAGGCAATGGTTGTGGAGTTTAATATGAATTTAGGAAGTGTCAAGATTAAGCATATACTAATTTAACAAGGAAGATTTATTAAAAAAACAAAAAGGCAATGGTTGTGGAGTTTAATATGAATTTAGGAAGTGTCAAGATTGGACATATACTAATTTAACAAGGAAGGTTTATTAAAAAAACAAAAAGGCAATGGTTGTGGAGTTTAATATGAATTTAGGAAGTGTCAAGATTGGACATATACTAATTTAACAAGGAAGGTTTATTAAAAAAACAAAAAGGCAATGGTTGTAGAGCTTAATATGAATTTAGGAAGTGTCAAGATTGGACATATACTAATTTAACAAGGAAGGTTTATTAAAAAACAAAAAAGGCAATGGTTGTGGAGTTTAATATGAATTTAGGAAGTGTCAAGATTGGACATATACTAATTTAACAAGGAAGGTTTATTAAAAAAACAAAAAGGCAATGGTTGTGGAATGTGGAATGTGGAAAAAATAAATAGTTGGCTTATATGAAATAATATTGTATAATAATAATTAAAATATAATTAGTTGAGTTTAAGTGAGAAGGTAAAGAATATTGAAACCTTTAGATAATGAAGATATATATGGGAATATAACCAATAATAATGGTTCAAATGAAGATAGTTCGTTAAATGAACTAAAGGATTTAGCTGTTGAAATAAATGATGCAGAAATAAAAATAGATATGGGTGAGTCACAAATACCTATAAGTAGTGATGATAATTTATATCAGTTTGATGAAACAGCGAATAGTGACTCAGGTATTGAATACCATGAGCAACTGCCGTATGAAAATACGCCCGAGATAAATTATAATGTATCAAATACGGAAGAAAGTTCTTTTGCAAATGTGTATGAAGATACATCAAATGATGTAGTGGCTAATGAACATAGCGTTGTTCCAAATGAAGAAATCGAACAATCAACCTATCAGGCAGAAAACACCAATGCAAATAATGAAATGGCGCCTGAAAATGAAATATCCTTTGAATATAATAATAACGAAATAAGTGATGAAATTGAAAACGAAAACGAAAATGAAAATGCATATACTCCAACGGCAATAGGAAGTGTTCCTGTTGAAATGCCCGAGGAACAAGACGTTGTGGAGTCTGAGCAGTTTCAAGAAGATTATGAAAGCAATCAAGAAGAAGGGTGTACACCAAATTATCAAGAAGAAGAGTCCAACAACGAAGTGCAAGAAGAGGAGGCTTTGCCACCTAAAAGAAATTTTGCCCCAATATTAATGGCGATTTTGGCTATAGTTGTGTTTTTTTGTTGTGTTAAACTTACCTCAAGTAAAAGAAAAAAATAAATGGTAATAAAACTGAAGATATCCAAAAAGAACAAATAGAAGAGCTGAATGAACTTTCGACATTGAACAATCCAAGTGGTCAAGTTGATGAAAAAAATCAAGATAAACGAGCCAAAATGGTTGTATTTGATGAAGAACAAAAAGAAACAAGTTCAAACAATGTGAAAATATGTGCTAATCCATTTTTACCAACAATGAGCGTAGGTGATAATGGTGGCAATGATAACTCACTTGGAGCATATGAAATAATAGGATTGCCAAGTGGAAGTGAAATTGACAATTCCGTAGAAGTGTCAACAATGATGGAAACAAAAGTATCAGGGATTTTATATGACAGAGATAATCCGCAAGCGATATTAAATTATGATGGACAAGACCAACTTGTGCGTCGAGGTGACCGTTTAGCAGGATTTTATGTAATGAGTATAACACCCGATAAAGTAATATTAAAACAAAGGAAATAACGTATATCGAGTAAGTGTTGGTCAAACAGTAACCGATGAAGGAATAAATTATAACGTAAATTCAAACTTAGGGAAACAATTTGGCGGACGCTATAAAAATATAAAAGGCAAAATAATAAATATAAATGAATAAGTATCAGGAGAAATAAAAATGGGCAAAGCCAGTAATAGTAATTTAATAAAAGTTTTGGCACTTTTTGCAATAATAGCATCATATGCCATACCTCAACCCCATTCAATTGTAAATGCGGCAAATGGTCAAATAAACGGTGGATTAAATTCAACATCTAAAGATTATTATGAAAGCGGCAAAAAATAAACTTAAACGGTTCAATAAATTTAAGAAATGGCAACCAACTTATAACCGTAAGCTTACGTGATTCAGATGTGAAACAGGTGTTAAGAATGTTTGCAGACAAAGCAGGCTTAAATGTTGTATTCCATAGTTCAGTTGAAGGTAATATAACACTTGACTTAGTTGGAGTAACGTTAAATAATGCGATGGATATGATATCGCAAATGGCAGAACTGTCATACGTTGTTGAAAATGGCACATTGCTTGTTATGAAAAAATGAAGCAGCGAAAACATTAAAAGTATCAAAACAAAACATAAATATCATACCAATAAAATATGCAAACTCAGTAAAAGTTGCTGATTTTTTTAAATACAAATATATTTGGCTTGAATAAACCCGGTTTATCGAACTCTGAAACAGCAGTAAGCAACCTGAGTCAAAATGAAGTGTTGATTTTTGGTTCAGAAAATGATTATAAAATGGCATTAAATGTAGTAAGAGTGCTAGATAAAAAGCCAAAAACAACAACCTTTAAGGTGAACCATACAACAC
Source organism: Candidatus Melainabacteria bacterium (assembly GCA_022009935.1). GTDB lineage: Bacteria > Cyanobacteriota > Vampirovibrionia > Gastranaerophilales > Gastranaerophilaceae > UMGS1477. The sequence continues at coordinate 1,509,184 of CP091731.1, forward strand.
CAAAAGAAATGGGTAAGTTAATATGTGAATCTTTGTTTTTGGATTTAACCCAAAAAAGTGGTGAAGATTCTAAAACTTTTAGCGGTTTTCAACAAATTACAGATGCCGATAGTCCACAAAATACAGTTGAATACAAAACCCAACAGGCACAGACAACTCAACAAACTCAAGGCGGTCAAATAGGACAAATGACCGGTCAAACCTTGACAACAACAGGTGTTGTTGTAGGTGGTGGTGTAGTAGCTTGTCAAGTTTCAGGCGACACGTCTTCAAAGGAGCTTAAATCATTTAGCGATACATCATTAACCATTATGTACTTACCGCAATTGGGAACAATCAATATGATAGGTGGTTCAGATGCACAAATTGAAATGGTAAGTGATTTTATAAAGAAGAATGACAAAAAACAAGCTCAAGCATTTGTTGAATTATCAATAATTGAATTAACAGATGCTGGTTCAAAAGAATTCAACAACACTTGGAATGTATATAGCAAATGGTTTTCAGGTTCTGTTGGTGGTGCAGGTTTAAAAACAGGAACAAACACACCAATATTTTGGGGTGGCACACCGGGAAAAATGAACAACAGTGGTATCCCTGGCTTGCTGGACTCCGTGTATAAATGGGGAACATCACCTGTAATTTCACAAAGTTTGAATTATTTAATAGAAAATAACAAAGGTCGTGTTTTGGCAACTCCAAAAATATTAATAACAAACGGTCAAAACTCAACAATAGACCTATCTTCTGATTATGTAAAGAAAGTTACATCAGAAGTTTTGCAAACGGGAACAGTGGGCTCGTATGGCGCTACACAAAAGGAATATGAAATAGGTAACGACAACGGTATGAAAATAGCAATGGTACCATTTATAAGTCCTGATGGATATGTGTCATTAAACATAAAACCAATGTATTCGACAATAAAAGAACCGGTTTACCAACAAAATCAATTCGGACAGCAAGAACTTGCAGCAACACTTCTTCAACGTCGTAACTTAGATTTAAAAGGAGTTCGTATTAAAGACGGTGAAACGCTTGTGTTAGGCGGATTAATTCAAGAAACAGAAAAACAATCAATTGGTAAAACACCTTTATTGGGCGATATTCCGGTGTTAGGATTTTTCTTCCGCAACTCTAAAAAAGAAACCGAAAAATCAGAACTCGTTATTACAATTACACCGCATATAATAAAAGATACAGAAGAAGAAATAATTGAATCTGAAGATTTATAATAATAAAAGAAACAAAACATAAAATGACAACTGACTTAATTGAAAAACTAAAAGATAATATTGACATTGATTTAGTATCAAAATTTGACTATCTTGATTTTATTAAGTATGGTTTCATTCCAATGTGTATAAAAAAATAATAATTATTATATTGCAACAGATGATAAACATTTTTCAAATGAAGGTGAACAATTTATAAAAAGTGTTCTGGGTGAGAACGAAAATTATAAATTTATAGCGCTATCTTCAAATATATTAAATGACTTAATATCTTGGTATAAAAAAACATCTACAATGTAAGTGAAAAGCTCGAAAGTTTTTGAACAACCTAAAACAATATGGCGAAAATCAACCAAAAAGATGTTGGGTGAGTTGTTGGTTGAAGCGGAGTTAATAACCAAAGAGCAACTAAACGAGTGTTTGGTTATAGCAAAACAGTTAAAGCTTCCTTTAGGGTCTGTATTAGTACAAAAGAATTATGTATCAGTTGATGACTTACGCGAATTTTTAACATTTCAAACAGGTAAATCTTTTATAAATACAGAAAATTTAAAAATAAAACGGGATGTAATAAATTTACTGCCGGAGGATTTTATAAGATTACATAAAGTAATGCCGATACAAATAGAAGATAAAAATTTAGTGCTTGGGATGTTAAATCCAAATGATAAACGAGCGTTAAATGAAGTTGTGTATTTAACAGGTTTAAAAATCACAATACGTTTAATGACAAGTTTGGAATTTAATAAATTACTAGAAACATATTTTAATAAAAGCGACCAAGAAACACTAGAAATAATAAAAACAATGGAAGAAGAAGCGACTTTTGGAGAAGATGAGTCGTTTTCAGAATTAATAGAGCGAGAAATCCGAGATTCAAGTGGAAGTGTAGCGAAATTTAATACGAAAATTTTATGCGATGCAATAGATATGGGAGCAAGCGACATACACATTGAGCCACGTTTCCAAGGATATGCCGTAAGATTTCGTATATCCGGTATATTGAAAGAAGTTTTAAAATTGCCACCTCGTGTAGAATCTGCAATAATAACTCGATATAAAGTGTTGGCAAAAATGGATATAGCAGAACACCGTCGTCCACAGGATGGTACATTTTCGTTAAAATATAAAAAATATATCATACGACTTTCGTTTAAATACATTGCCTGTAAATGGAAAAGAAAAAATGGTAATTCGTGTTTTGGTTCCGGCTGCAGCAATTTCTTCTGATGATAAAAAAATATCGCTAATTGGAGCAAGCGAACATGATATGGATGAGTTATACAAAATAATCGCATCTCCAAACGGGATAATATTGGCATCATATCCAACAGGAAGCGGTAAAACAACGACTTTGTATTCAATATTAAAGAATTTAAACAAAGAAGAAGTAAATATTACAACAATTGAAGACCCGGTAGAAATAAAAATTGAACGATTAAACCAAAGTCAAATAAACAAAAAAGCTGATATAACATTTGCATCAAATATGAGAGCGATTTTGCGTCAAGACCCTGATATAATAATGGTTGGTGAAATACGAGATGTAGAAACACTAGATGTGTCTATTGCAGCAGCTTTGACAGGACACTTAGTATTAAGTACAATCCACACAAATAGTGCAGCAGCAACCATAACCCGTATGATAGAAATGGGTGCAAAAGATTACTTAGTGTCATCAACTTTAACAGGTGTCATAGCCCAACGTCTTGTACGTCGTTTATGTCCGAAATGTCGTGAAAAATACAAGCCGACACTTGAGGATGCAAAACTTGTAGTTTCAGATAGCAGTAAATATGAAGAGTTTATGAACAAAACAATATATGTAGCCAAAGGTTGTGAACACTGTGATTATCAAGGATATGACGGCCGTTTGGGTGTATATGAAATATTAAGGATAACAAAAGATATACGTAAAATGATAGCACTCAATTCAATTGAGTTAGACATTGAAGAAGCAGCAATAAAAGCCGGAATGTCTACTTTACATCAATCGTGCTATAATCATATTATAAATGGTGAAACAACCATAAGTGAATTTTTACGTGTATTGGTATTCCTGTAAACGATTAAGGATTTGAATAATGGCAATATTTTATTATAAAGCAGTTAAAGAAGAAAATAACGAAAAAAAATTGTTAACGGAAAAATCAAAGCCACAAATGCTCGTGAGGCTCGTCAAGAAATTAAGAATTTGGGTTTTATTCCGCTAAATGTATATGAGGAAAGTAAAGCAGGCGGCAAGAATGCAGATAGCAAAAAAATCAACATAGTTCCAAAAATTCGTTCTTTGTCAACAAATGATAAAATAAATTTCACATCAACATTTAAGCTATTGATGCAATCAGGTGTTCCTGTGATTGAATCGCTTGTGTTTTTGGAAAACGAAGCTGATTCTCAAAAATTGAAAGATGCTGCAAACGTCATAAAAAACACAAATATTAGCCGGTTCAACATATTCAGAAACAATAGCAAAAATACCCTGATGTATTTGGTCATGTTTATATAGGTTTGACAAAAGCGGGTGAAGATTCAGGGGAAATGGAAAAACACTTTCCCGTTTGGTTGAATTACTTGAAAAACAAGAAGCCATAAAAAGTCGTGTAATTGGTGCTTTGATATACCCTGTGTTTGTAATTTGTTTGGCAATAGCAGCATTAATGATAATGTTAATGTTTGTATTCCCTGCATTTAAAGATATGTTTAACAACTTAGGCGATAAACTTCCAATTTATACAAAAATATGTTTACAATTGGGTGAATTTCTAAAAGCCTATTGGGGTTATAATCCCACTTTCTATAGTATCTATTGTTGGTGGCGTGTATTATGCATTAAAACATGAAGCAACAAAAATAAAATTGATGAAATATTATTACAAATTCCAATATTAAAAGATTTAATAATAGCAGCCAATTTATCAAACTTTTTTGCTGTTATGCAAGTTGCATTTGATGCAGGTATTCCGGTTATTGACTGTTTATATTTAGGTAATATTACAATTACCAATAGTTTATTAAATAGAGAAATGAAAAAAGCCTCTCGAAAAATACAAACAGGTCAAAGATTGAGTGTTGCTTTAAAAAACATTACTTTAATTCCAAAGATGATGGTATTTTTATTAGCAATAGGAGAACAATCCGGTCGACTTGGCGACATGCTAAAACAAAATGTTGTATATATTGATGCAAAACTTGACAAAGTTATTGATACAATAACTAAAATGATAGAACCGATAATGTTGATAATGATAGGTAGTATGGTATTATTCCTTGCATTATCATTATACTTGCCGATATTCAAAAGTTACGAAATGTAGTTTAGTAAAAAAGAGAAAAATAAAAATGATAAAATACTTTAAAGGTTCAATAATTGTAACAATTATTGGTCTGATTACAGCTTATTTTTATAGCGAGCATCAGCTGTGTGGTTCAGGCTTGAAGGCATTGTTTATAGTCTTCATATTAAGTGTGCTTGAAGTGAGTTTGTCTTTTGATAATGTTGTTGTGAATGCCGTAAAACTTGAACACATGACCCCAAAGTGGCAACACAGATTTATAACTTGGGGCATATTGATAGCTGTATTTGGGATGCGACTTTTGTTCCCAATAATAATTGTATCAACATTTGCCCAAATCAAAATTATAGAAACAGCAAAATGGCATTGTATGATGTGGATAAGTATACACATTATCTTCACCAAACCCACTCGTCAATATTGGCATTTGGCGGTGTGTTTTTGATGATGTTGTTTTTGCATTATATGTTTAATGAAAACAAAAAATCCACTGGATAAAACCGCTTGAAGATAAACTAAGCCACTTTGGACAAATAGAAGGCTTGGAAACTTGCATTTGTATCTTGATGATATATATAATGCAACATTTTCAGCCTATAACACACAGATTGCCTGTTATAATTTCAGGCTTGTGCGGACTTGTTCTATATATTTTAGTTCACGGCTTAAGTGAATTTATGCAAAAGAAAACACAAGGACGTTTTGAAGGTGCCATAAATACTTCCTTCAAAGCAGGTCTTATAAGTTTTATATATTTGGAATTGCTTGACGCTTCTTTTTCGCTGGATGGTGTTTTAGGAGCATTTGCAATAAGTAAAGATTTAATAATTATAATGATAGGCTTGGCTATTGGTGCTATGTTTGTTCGAAGCTTAACAATAATGTTGGTTGAAAAGCAGACTTTAAAACAATATATATATTTAGAACACGGTGCACACTGGGCTATTGGAACTTTGGCTTTAATCATGATGATTTCTACAAAAGTTACAATAAGTGAGGTTGTGACAGGGGTGTTGGGACTAATATTTATAACTTTGGCATTAATATCATCGATAATTTACAATAACCAACAAGAAAACAAAGAAGAAAATAAAGAAGTGGCTAGTTAAAATTTATCGTCCTTATTTAAATCATAATTCTTAACCGTTTTTACTTAAATAATTTTACGAATTTAAATTTAAGTAAAAAACGGTTTATACTAAATAAGTTTAGAGTTAATATAAATTGAGGAATAAAGATGAACAAATTTGACAAAGAGCGATATATTCAGTTAAAAATGTTTGATAAAGAATACGACATACTGAGCCTATCAGACAGGAAAAAATCAACCACCTTGGCTTTTTTATTAAAAAATATTTACCCATACCAAACAAAAAAATAGAATACACTTTTAGTGAATTGGGATAAAAATATTATGTAAACAAAACACGCCTTTGTATATTTGGAATTAATTAATTGGCAAATCATCCAAAGTAAATTTACCTATTTTAGCATTACGAAAATCATTTAACACCATAAAAGCAGCGCGTTCAATATTTGGATTTGCGTTTTTCATAAGAAGATTACGAGATTTTGCAATCATTTCAAGTTCAACCCCAGTCACATCATCAGGCAATTTATAAAAATTTAAAAGTTCGTTAGGATATTTGTAAAAAAGGATTTTAAGAAGTTCAGAAGCCACAAACTCATGTGAATATGCATTTTCAGAAACTCCATTCACAGAAGCCAATTTAACGGCATCAAGTTGATTTGTAAGCTTAACCGGTATAATCCCGGGGGTATCAAGCAAATCAAGTTTGGGATTAATTCTAACCCAGCTTAGTTGACGAGTGACACCGGCTTTAGCTCCGGTTTTAGTTTTAGCCTTTTTAACAAGTTTATTAATAAAGCTTGATTTTCCAACGTTTGGCATACCAATAATCATAACTCTTGCCGGTCTTGGGGTTAAGACCACGAGTAACAAGTTTATCAATTTGAGGTTTTGCCAAATTTAAAATAGCTTGAACAATTGCTTTGACATCTGAATGGTTATGAGAAGAAGTTGTCAAAACATTTGTATCAAGACTATTTTTAAAATACTCAACAAATTTTTTAACCATAAAAATATCGGCCAAATCCGCTTTATTAAGAACAACTAAACGCGGTTTTGAGCCGATAATTTTGTTTAACTCTGAATATGAAGAACTTAACGGTACACGAGCATCTTTTAATTCAACAACGACATCAACAAGATTTAACTTAGCTTTAAGCTCATTGATAGCTTTAGCGATATGCCCCGGAAACCAATTAATGTTATTCACGACAAATCAATCTATCTTTTTTCGATTTTTTCTTTAATACGAGTAGCTTTACCTATTCTATCGCGTAGGTAATAAAGTTTAGCGCGACGAACATCACCACGACGAAGAACGTTAATTTTTTCAATACGTGGAGAGTAAATAGCAAATACTCTTTCTACTCCAACACCTTGAAAGATTTTACGAACTGTAATAGTCGAATTAACACCACTGCCACGTTTTTTAATGATTATACCTTCAAAAGCCTGTGTTCTTTCTTTTACCACCTTCAATGATACGTACGAACACCTTAACTGTATCACCGGGGTTCATTTGTGGAAGTTCTTTCTGAGTATATTTCTTGGTTAAATTTTCAATTGTAGGGTTCATTTTTGATATTCCTTTTTTCACTTCGATATTTGTTATTATATAATATAAAAACAAAATATTATATCAAGTATTTTTTAATATTTTTTAATATTTATAAATAATTTACCAAATTTATTTTTTATTTTTGTTATAATTTTTGTAATTGATTGAAAATGAGGGGGAAATGAAAAATAAAAAGCGAAAAGTAATAGCCATTTTGCTAACTTTTTATATGTTTAATTTTAACAAATAAATTTTGGCTTAAATTTAGATCAGTTCCCATTGATTTTGACATTTGGGGAAATGGAAATTATAACGTTGAAATTCAACTCAATAAGAAAAACAATGATGAGTTTAAGAAAATAAAGAACGGTTTTATAACAATCGACTCAAATCAAAAATCTTCAACACGCTAGAATAGAAATTGCACGCGCAAAATATCCTGAAAGAATAAAAACTTATTTTTCATAATGTAGAAAACAAAACACCCATAAAAAATAAGTAATTTAAATATAAAAGATGGGAAAATAAACCTTATACCCTCTGAAAAAGAAGCTTTTGATGCAATTGGTGCTTCTATAAAACCAAAAAACGATCAAGTTATTCTTTACCCAAAAGACAACAAAATTGAATTAGTCTATAAAAATAAACTAAAGATTAACCCATCAGTTAAATTTGAATTTGAACTTTTTGTCATCTTAACAGTTGTTTCATTTTTGTTTTTCTATAAACTTGTAGATTATATAGCTGATTTTAAAACAGTAAAAAATATATCAAGACTAGACATAATATTTTTAACTTCATTTTTTATAATACTTTTTCATTCCAATGAGCCACATTGAAAAAAGAAGATATTTCAACCCAAGAAAATAGAACATTGGCAAAACTGAATGGTTTTATAAAAGAAAATGGTGAAATAAATTATAAATTTGGAGAAAATTATAACGAATGGTACAACGATCGTTTTAACTTAAGAAAAGAAGTAATCACCGTAAATAAAAAAATAAAACAAGCTTTTTGAACCACATCTTTATTGTACAGAATATGCTTGTTGGAACAAACGAACAAATTGGATGTACTGGCCTCAAAATTTACACAATATAACATAACCGAAGATGATGATACATATATTTACAGTATGGAAAAACTAAAAAGGTTTGCAAAAGACAATCAAAATAGATTTATACATAATGCTAGCGCCAAACAAGTGTGCTATTTATAATCAGGAAATGAATTCCATAAGTTGCCACCAACAAATGAGCCCTCAAGTTACTAAATCAATTCTTAAAACACTTGAAGACAAAGCAAACATCAACTTTGTATATCCTTATGATTCATTCAAAAATTACAAAGGCAAAGAATTACTATACTTGAAAGCAGACCACCATTGGACACAACAAAGGAAGTTTCATAGGGTATAGCATTTTACTTAATAAAATAAAAGAAAAATACCCAAATATAACCGCAACAAAAGAAAGTGATTACAATTTTGGCTATACTGACAATATAAAAAGGAAATAATTCACAATATAAAACTCTTGGATTAGACAATAAAAATGTTTTTGATACAAAATATAAAAACCTTCATTAAAAAAAGATTTAAAAACTTATAGTGCAAAAGAAACTGTTTTAAATAAAACTCCATCCTTATTTAAATACAATTTTACTTACAACAATGCTCCTAACAAACAGAAAGTTATGTTGGTTGGTGATTCCTTTGGGCTTAACTTGACTATGTTTTTATCTTACACCTTTAAAAATGTTGAAGAGTTGTTTGCATATACTCCAAATGGAAATGAATATGAAAATTTTAATATGAAACGATTTGAAAAAGAAATAAAAGAATATAAACCGGATATACTTATATTTTGTTTTTTCAGAAAGCGGATTAAACCGACTAAATTATTTATATAGAAAAGATTATGAAAAAGGACAATAATACATGCTTTTTAGTTCCATGACATTTATATACATGTTTTTACCAATTTTGTGTTTAATATATTTTTTAAGCAAAAAAGAATTTCATAATACAATTTTACTGATAGCAAGTCTTATTTTTTATGCTTGGGGTGAACCAAAATACCTTGCAATAATGATACTTACAATTATTATAAATTATTATGGTGCCATACTTTTGGAGAAATATCCAAAATACAAGAAACAAACATTAATTTTAACAATAATAATAAACTTAAGTTTTTTAATATATTTTAAATATTTTAATTTTATTTTTGAAACAATCAATAACATTTTAAATACGCATATAGACATGCTTCAAATAATAATGCCCCTAGGGATATCATTTTATACATTCCAATCTATAAGTTATATAGTAGATGTTTATCGCAGCGAAACAAAAGCACAAAAAGATATATACAAGCTTGCACTATTTATCTGTCTTTTTCCTCAACTCATAGCAGATTCAATTGTAAAATACCACGATGTTAATGACCAAATTGAAAATCGTGCTGTAACGTTTGAAAAGTTACAGAAGGTGCAAAACGATTTATAGTAGGGGTTATCAAAAAAAATGCTAATAGCAAACACCATGGGAGCAATAGCAGATAAAATATTTATCCTATCTCCGGAAAGTTTTGGCTGTAGTGTGGCATGGCTTGGTGCAATAAGTTATAGCCTTCAACTTTATTTTGATTTTTCAGGTTATTCTGATATGGCAATTGGACTTGGATTAATGTTTGGATTTCGTTTTAAAGAAAACTTTAATTACCCTTATATCTCAAAATCCATAACGGAATTTTGGAGAAGATGGCATATTTCTCTTTCAACTTGGTTTAAAGAATATGTCTATATTCCATTGGGTGGAAATAGAAAAGGAGAAATAAAAACTATAAGAAACCTTGGAATTGTGTTTTTTGCTCACAGGAATATGGCATGGTGCAGCTTGGAACTTTGTAATTTGGGGAGTTTTAAACGGCTTGTTAATCATAACTGAAAAAATCCTAAAAATAAAAACAAAAGCTGAAGAACAAAAAAATGAAAAAATAACAATAGGAATATTAAAACATTTTTATACCATAATTTCATTTGTATTATTATGGGTAATTTTTAGAGCGGAAAATGCAACATATGCAATAAAATACATAATGAACATGTTTAGCTTAAACAATACAAAAGCTTTCTCCACAAATATTTTTTCATTTTTAAACAATTACAATCTGTTTATTTTGCTCCTCGCAATAATTTTATCAACCCCATTAGTATCAAAAATAATAAAACGTTATGAAAATAATAAACCGGCAAAGTTTTGCATAAATGTCGCTTTGATACTGCTTTTAATATTATCTACATCAGAAATAGCAGTATCAACCTACAATCCGTTTATATATTTTAGATTTTAGAAAATAAATTTATTTTTTTTCTTTATAAATATAAGGCAAGCAAAGCCCGTCTTGTAGCATCATTTTATTTATATTTTGACCTTTTGAGTATATAAAGTGCCAAGAATTCGACCATATTTGTCAGGATTTGGTATTTTTTTCAAATAAATATTACCATTATTTTCATCAATAATACGCTTAAGATAGCCTTTTGCTTCATAACCCTAATTTAATAACGTCATGGATATCTTTAACATTTTTGCCATCAATTTGTCTAAAAGCTCTTGGATAATCTGATATTTCATAGCAATCAATTCCAACAAGCCTCAATCTTTTTGCCATCTTTTAAATTTTAAAGTATCACCATCAATAACATAATTTATATCAATTTTTTCACGACCAAATTTAAATTTTATTAAAATACTATTTGAAAAATTTAAAATGTTATTAAAACAACAAGCAATAATCAAACATATTAAACACAATAAAGATAAAAATTTTACTTTCATATAAAACTATTTCCTTATAAATCAATCAAATTGTAATTTAAATTGTTTGCCTAATACTAAAGAGTATGCACCTTTAAATAGTCCATAGTATATATATTTGAATTATAGTGTATGAAAAATTTACTGTCAAGACTATAAAATCTTATTATAGACTAAAAAATGGCTACTGAAAACATTGGCATTAATTTAGAAATTTAAAAACATAAACAAAAATTTTGCATGAACAAATTGAAAATTCGACTAAATATAGTCTAATCTGTATAAATAATGTCGAAAATGCAAAACATAAAATATCATTAACTGCTCTATTATTTTTAAAGAAAAAGAGAAAAAATGCCAAAATGGATTACTTAATAATAACAAAAATGGCTCCATAGAGCCAATGATTTTAAATGGGGCGGATGATGGGGCTCGAACCCACGAATACCGGAACCACAATCCGGGGCCTTAACCACTTGGCGACACCCGCCATTACATTTATATGTTAAATATACTATGAAAAAGTTTTTTAATCAAGCTATTATTGATGAATATTTTAAAGTGTGACTTGAATTTAAAGAATGTGCGTTTAAAGATTGATTTGGTGGGTGATTAGGTGAAGTTTTATTTATAGTTGGGTCGCGAAGAGTGTATATTTCTTCAACTCTATCATTTAAAGCTTTTGCTGATTGTTTGTATAATGAAGCAACATAATCCATTTCAGGGTCTTGAATATTATTGGCATTATGTACCCAAAACTCCGCTTGTGCACGATATGCATCTTGTTCTTCGCAAATAGAAGTATAAGGATCATTGTCTTTAGCGTGCACAAATTCGTGTATTAAATATGAAGCTACTAAATTTGGTGAAGCATAAATATAATCAGAAGTGACAGTTATTTTTTCTTTTTTTATGTTCATACTGTGCAATGTTGCTTCGTCCACCTAAATCACTAGTGTAATCAAAGCCCACCTTAACATCTTTCATATCATTTGTATAGTTTTGAGGTAAAGCTTTTAATGCTAAATTTAGAGCTTTTTTGCATATTTTGTTTAGAATAACGTTTATTTTCATAAAGCCCACTTTGAGGTGAATATATGAACAAAATATCATTTGAAGTTGCTAAAAGCTGACGCCTGGCATAGTCATTGTTGGGATTTATTTTAAGAGCTTTTTCAAATTGGTCACATGCTTCGTAATATTGACCTTTTTCTTTAAAGATTTCACCAAGTTGAACAATGATTTCGACATCATCTGGTTGTTGTTCGAGATAAATTTTGAAGTTTGTTTCTGCATTACTAAAATCCTTCTTATACTTGTATGCACGACCTAATCCCAAAAATGCTTCAGGTGGATTTTGAGCATGTTTTTTTGCTATATTAAATTTTATAATTGCATTATCAAAGTCATTGCGTTTTAGACAATCATTACCCTGAGCTATGTATTTTTGAGCAATTACTTCAATTTCACTAATTGAAGAAGTATTAACACCAAATTTAGTTTGCTTTAAAGACTTGATATCCATAAATAGTTATTTCATACATTTATAATTAATACAGAAAAACATTTAATTATAATTTTTTGATTTTATCATATTAAAACAAAATGTAAATTGTTTTGTAACGTAAATTTACATTTTAAAAGTGTAAAAAATGTCAAAAAAAACATTATAACTTAACATTTTATTACAAAATATATTTTAAATTATTACTTGAACAAAATAAATATTTGATGTATAAATATTTTGTATACTATGTTATAAAAAGAGAGGAGTATAACAAAATGACAAAAGTAGCTATAAACGGATTTGGAAGAATCGGTCGTAACACTTTACGTGCAGCTGTAAAAACAGGTATTTTCAACAAAGTTGATTATGTTGCAATAAACGACCCCGGTTTAAAGCCTGCAGATGCAGCACGTTTGTTCAAATATGACTCAGTTATGGGTAAATTTGATGGCGAAGTTGAAGCTTATGAAGAAGGTATCGTAGTTAATGGAAAGAAAATTAAATTCTTTAGTGAAAAAGACCCATCACAATTACCTTGGAAAGATTTAGGTGTAGATATTGTTGTAGAATCAACAGGTTTCTTCACAGATGCAACAAAAGCTCATGCTCATATTGATGCAGGTGCAAAGAAAGTTATCATTTCAGCTCCGGCTACAAATGAAGATATCACAATTGTTTTAGGTGTAAATGAAGATAAATATGATGCTTCAAAACACAACGTAATTTCAATGGCATCTTGCACAACAAACTGCTTGGCTCCAGTTGCTAAGGTTATAAAAGAAAAATTCGGAATAGTAAAAGGTTTGATGACAACTGTTCACTCATATACAGGTGACCAAAGAATTTTAGACGCAGGTCATAAAGATCCTCGTCGTGCTCGTGCAGGTGCTTTTAAATATTGTTCCTACAAAAACAGGTGCTGCAAAAGCTGTTGCTTTAGTTATTCCTGAATTAAAAGGAAAATTAGATGGTTTTGCAATGCGTGTTCCTACTCCTGACGTTTCATTGGTTGACGTTGTTTTTGAAACTGAAAAGAATGTTACTGTTGAAGAAGTTAACGCAGCTTTAAAAGAAGGTGCTGATGGACACGTATTATGCTATACCGAAGAACCATTAGTATCTACAGATTATGTTGGTTCTTCACAATCATCAACTGTTGATGCTTTATTAACTCGTGTTATGGGTGATAATATGGTTAAAATCATTTCTTGGTATGACAATGAAATGGGTTATTCAACACGTTTGGCTGAAACAGTTAAATTTGTTGCCGACAAATTATAATCAATTATCATTAAAATTGAAAACCAAAAACTAACTATAACTTTTGTTATAGTTAGTTTTTTTGTTTGTTTTGCTCCATTTAATCAATCAAAGTCAATCCATGTTGTTAGATGAATCGAAAATTGAACGCACAAAATTCGTCATATAAAAAATACGTTGGTTGGGGCGAAACTAAGTGTATTTTTGTTTTTTTTGCCAAAATCTTTTGTTTCGCCAGAATAGATTAGTGCAAAGGGGCTAAAGCCCCCTTGCTACCCTGTGGAACTGTATAATTGTTTATCTATTAAAGTAATAAGGGCAACCCATATGCAGGCACGAACAATTATCACTGTCTTGGATTTCCTTCTCGCTCAAAACACTCCGCCTGTCGCCCTTTGGGCTTGCCGGCGTCGGTTTTTTCGCTCCCCGGGACTCCGCCCGTCCGGAAATCCGCTAGTGAAACATTGTCAGGCAGCCGTCTGTCTGAGCACGAAGTGCGAGTTAAAAGGCTCTCTTGGATTTCCTTCTCGCTCAAAGCACTCCGCCTGTCACCCTTTGGGTTTGCCGGCGTCGGCTTTTCGCTCCCCGGGACTCCGCCCGTCCGGAAATCCGCTGCTTGGGTTGAACTTAGTGAGAATGTGAGTGACAAATCGGGTTGCGGTTTTGGTTACTTTTTCCACAAAAAAGTAACCCCGTCCGGAGGACTTAAAATATATAATTAACATTTTGGTATAAATACAAACAAAATAATTAAAAGCATTGCTTGAACATCAACGCTTTAAACAAACAAAAGTCAACCCACGTTGGTGAATAAGGTCAAAATTTGAACACGCGATAGCCCGTCATATAAAACTAAAACAAAAATGTTTAGCAAAAGCATTGCTTGAACATCAACGCTTTAAACAAACAAAAAGTCAACCCACGTTGGTGAATAAAGGTCAAAATTTGAACACGCGATAACCCGTCATATAAAAGTTGTATTGAAATAGCTAAAAAAATGATATAATAAATATATATAATAACAATGGAGGGAGTATGGCAAGAGTGTTAGTATCAATGCCTGAAGATTTTTTTAGGAAAAATAGATAAAGTTGCAATATCCGAAGGTCGGACAAGAAGCGAACTTATTCGTGAAGCATTGCGCGGATATATCCGCAAAAACTCAATGAGCACAATAAATGAAAAAGCTATTTATCAAGCTAATGAGTTGGAGAAAATTTTAGGATAATGGAAATATTATCAATTATACCTGCACGTGGTGGTTCTAAAGGGATAAAAAGGAAGAATATAAAATTGCTTGGTGGTATTCCACTTGTCGCCCACACTATAAATGCATCATTAAGGTCAAAATATATTACAAGAACTTGTGTGTCAACGGAAGATCCTGAAATAAAGGATATATGCTTAAATTATAAAGCAGAAGTTATAGATAGACCACTTGAACTTGCAAAGGATGAAACAAAAACAGCACCTGTTATGCTGGATGTATTAAAACAGTTAAAAGACAAAGAAAACTATACACCTGATGTTGTAGTGCTTCTTCAAGCCACTTGCCCATTAAGGACAGAAAAACATATTGATGAAGCTTTTGAATTGTTTTTTGATGATAAAAATTGTGACTCAGTGTTTGCTGCAGTTGAGGACGGAGTGACACATGCCACTTGGCGAATGACACCTGATGAAGCACACAAAATGGAATGTTTATATGACTACCGTAACCGTCCAAGACGTCAAGACACTCATTTGCATTATAAACGGTTTGTTGAAACAGGTTCAATATATATAGTTAAAACGGATATAATGTTAAAAGTAAAAGATTTTATCGGGGAAAATCCAAAAGTGTATAAAGATCCTACTTTTTGGATATTGACACCGAAGCTGATTTTTGAAAAAGCCCAAAAATATTTTATTTAATAAAAGTAATTTTGTGGTATTTAAGTTAATATCAATATGGAGTTGAACAATATGTATAGAGACAAAAAACCGGATTTACCTTTGTTGAAGTCATACTTGTTATGGCATTAGTAAGTTTTTATATATCGTGACAATGAAAGTTATTCAACACAATCTTGATCAAAAAGTTCCAGTCTATGTCTATAATTTATATAAAATTTAGATAACGAAAGTAAACTTTTAACTAAAAAATTGATTGATGATGTAGCGAATGGCTCGAATACAGCATTAAAAGAAAAAATAAATACTTTAAATTCAACAGATTCAAAAATGAATGCCATACTTGAAACAATAGATGCAAAAACTTATGCCAACATACTTGCTAATGATTTCAACACAGTCGGACAAATTGATAATGATGGTGTTTCGGAAGTTGCAACAATAAGTGAAAAGTATAAAGATATTTATATAACAAATACTAATAATATGTCGAGAAGTTTTTCTTATACTGTAAAAGATGATGGTACTCCAAATATTAAATATACTCCAGAACGTGATACAACAAAAATGCAATCAGCAGATACTTATGCATGTTATTTAGAGTCTGATCCTAAACGAACACTTAAGCAAGGTGTAAATTGTATGTATGCACCAACAAAAACAAATATAACAAATTTAATAACATCGCAAAATGTAAACCAATGGTATAAAATAGATGCCGTTAAAAAATACAATTAACGTTGACGGTGCTCCTTCAGATTTAACTGTAACTGTTTATGATGATGAAAGTGTTTTAAATCCCGATATACAAATAACAACATCAAATACACTTTCAAATATACCTGAAGACTTTAAAAGTTCTAAACAATCAATAGATTTTGTTGTTGATAGTTATTCTTTAAAAAATAAAAAAGCTTTGTTTTCAACTAATAACAATTTAAAATTCCACATATTAACAACAAAAACAGAAACTAATCCGGGCAAAGTCACACTCAAAAGAGTATATAATTATACTTTGGCTTATCAGCAAGATGCAATTTGCCCTCCAACAGACAAAACAAATGTTTGCGACAAAAAGCATATGCAAACAGTTAATGGCCGTTTAAAAAACCCGACACCAAATGCCATTTGTTATTTTAAAAAAAAGATTTATCTGATCATTTAGCAAACAATAGTGGATATACAAGGGAGAATATGCTTATACGAATTTTATGACCCCCTGCATCTGGAGACAGTGCTGGTGCAAAAATGTATTGTATTGGAAATGATAAGATAAAAAGAAGTAAGAGTGAATATGGTATAACTCTGAAAACTTGGGAAACGACATATTTTAAAGATTTTCCAAAGCCATCTGAAAATATTTCAAGCTGTTCAGTAAGATTAGATAATATACAAAAACAAGAAATGTTAATAAAAAACATGAAGAAAATAAGTGATAAGTGTTATTATTATCTCTATTTTGTCAATGTTGGTGATATGACTAAAAAAAGCTACAGTATATAATCCATTTTGTGATCTATATTCAAATATACGGCCCTCGGTTTTATACACAAAAAGCAAAAGAATATTATGCTAGATGGAACAAATTTTTTAATACAACAAAAATTGCTAGAGATACTAGAAATGAATTAAATTCCTCTATAACTGAAGACAATATGTCAAATACAATTACTTTTACATATCCTGCAGAATTACAAAATAATTTATCATATCCAAACCATTTTATCTATGTCGCAATAGACACCTCGTTTAATAAAGGTGAAATGGGCAAAAATATCTTTGTTTTTGAACAGTTTGGCATAAAATTATTCCTGTCGGATATCTTGCAAATAATCAAAACACACCTTTAAAATTTGATGTCATAACAAGAAACCCTGAAACATTTAAGTTAGAAAAGTTAATTATTATGATGGCATGGAAAAACGTCCATTAACATTTTGTGAAGCAATGAAATATACAGGTGATAAATTCTCTCAATATTGTGGTTGTAAAGATGGAGATAAGGTAATTGTTACACAATATTCCCAAATGGCGGTTTGCAACAATAAATTTGGCTGTATGATAAAACCTGTTCAACCTTCAAATGTAGCGCCAAAATTTAAATTATTTTAAATAGTTGACATATAAGAAAATATCATTTATAAATAAAGTTATGGATAATAATTGTATATTTTGTAAAATAATCAATGGAGATTTTAATACAAATTTTGTATATGAAAATGAAAAATTGGTTGCTTTTAACGACATAAACCCTCAAGCACCGGTTCATATACTATTTGTACCCAAAAGCACATTGAATCTTTAAATGAATTAAATGACACAATGCTTGTGAAAGAAATATATGATGCAATAAAAACTGTTGCAAAAGAAAAAGGAATAAGCGACTATCGAGTTGTTTTGAACACAGGCAAAGAAGCCGGTCAGGAAGTTATGCATATACATTTTCATATGTTGTCAGGCAGAAAACTCAATTGGCCACCTGGCTAAAGCTTGTTTTCAACCCACATTTTAGCTAAAGCGGATTATTTTTACATTGCAGCCGGTTTTTTAATTTTAGTAAATAAATTTTTGTTTTGCCTCAATCAAATTAATATTATAATTAATGTTTAATATTTTATTAGTTAAATATGCTAAAATAAAATTGTTATTTCTCATTATTATAATTTAAAAGGGTAATAAAAATGATACATAATAAAAATGCACTAATTACAGGTTCAACTCGGGGAATTGGACTAGCAATTGCGCGAACACTTAAAGAAAACGATTTTAATATTTTTTTAACAGGACGAGATGAAGAAAAGCTTAAAACAGAAGCAACAAAACTTGAATGCCCTTATTGCGTTTGCGATTTAACCGAAATTGAAGCATCACAAAAGCTTTTTACCAATTTATAAAATGCTATGGCACAATTGATATTCTTGTTAACAACGCAGGAATTTATGAGTATAATAGCGTTGAAAATGCCTCAAACATTGAAAATATGTTAAACGTCAATATTAAAGCTCCTTTTGAATTAACAAAACTAGCTGTTCCATATATGAAAAAAACAAAAATGGGGTAGAATTGTAAGCATAGGTTCAATATCAGGGATAATGGGTGAAGCAAATGCAAGCATTTATTCCGGCTCCAAAAGTGCATTGATTGGGTTTACAAAAAAGCCGTGGCGCTCGAAGTGGCACAAGACAATATAACAGCAAACGTGATAAATCCTGGATGGGTAAAAACAGACATGGGCATTGACTCTATGGAAGAAAGTGATTTTCCTGTTGATTTAATTCCCCAAAGGCGCTTTGTTGAACCTTGCGAAATTGCTAATCTTGTTCTATATTTGTCTTCAGACGATGCAAAAGGAATAACCGGACAAAGCATAAACTTGTGTGCAGGGTTAACTTGCGGAATTTAGTTTTGTAAATTTTTCTTAATATTGTGTAATTTTTTAGCATATTTTTTTTAATAATTATACTTAAAATATATATAAAGTATAAAAGTGAAATAATAGCGAATGTTAAATCAAGTTAACTTAAATACAAATAATGCGTTTACATCAGAAATGCAAAAAACTACTCCAACAAAACCAAATGAGCCAAGTGGTAATTTGTTGAGCATAGCTGATGACAGTTTTGATACAGTTGAAATTCAAAAGAAAACTCCCAAAAAGAAACAAAACCGACTCCAAGCTGGCTAAAAGCTATATATTCAACACTATTTACAACTGCTGCAATTTTGAGTGTCGGATTTATATCAACAAAACTTGGCTATACTCCAATAAAATCAGACACAAAAGGGCTATTTAACAGTCGAACAACTGAATTTAAAAATGGAGCAAAAGATGCCATTGGTGGAATTTCAAGCGTGATGACCTTGAATTCACATTGTGGCAAAAAAAGTTTAGAACAACTTCCAAGCACTCATCAAGGATTGATTGTTATAATGGGTAAAAAAGACGAAAAAAGGAATAAAAACTCTTGCTCAAAGCAAGTTTAAAGATAATATTATTTATGGTGGTGAGTTAAAATTAAAAGAACTTAAAGAATATAGTAAATTAAAAGAATATGTGAAAAAAATTGCGCAACAAATACACAAAAAAGGAAACTATGAAAATATAACATTTGCAAGTGAAAATGCTCGTAGCGCAAACATGATAAATGCTGTTTTACAATGTCATGGAGAAGGCAAAAAAGCTTCAACTTCAGATTTTGTCGAAGGTGGAATTCCATCTCATTATTTCTGGGGCAAAAACGGTATAGCTTCAGACAAATTGGACAACGCTGTATGGGAAGGTTGGTGTGAAGGTTTTGGCATTAAGTTAAACAAAGAATCAGAAGTTAAACCAGAAAAGGAAGAAGAAGTTAAGGAAGAGAAAAAAGAAGAAATTAAGGAAGAAAAAAAGAAGAAAGGAAAAGAAGTAAAAAAAGAAAAAGAAGTAAAAAAAAAAAGAAGTAAAAAAGAAAAAGAAGTGTCTAGTTGTTGTGATAAAATAAAAGAAATCGGACAAAAATGCTGGAATTATTTAACAGAAACATATAATTCTTGTCTTACTTGGTTAAAAAATAAGCTTTCATAAGCACAAAAATAAAGTTTATAATTTATAATGTTGACAAAGATACTTGAATATTATAATATTTAAGTATCCTAAAGTCACAAACGGGCGAGTGGCGAAATTGGTAGACGCACTAGACTTAGGATCTAGCGCCTTTGGTGTGAGAGTTCGAGTCTCTCCTCGCCTAAATATCAAAAACGTTTTCAGATAACTGTGAAAACGTTTTTTATTTTACTTTACTTTGATTATAAATCCGGAGATATTTATGCATAAAATAAAAGAACGCTTTTTGTTTTGGTTTAAGGCATCTCGTGGGTATTCACTTCCAATGAGCGTGATATCTTGGCTTATTATTTTTGTTTATGCCTTAAAATTTAGTAACGGAAACATTATATATGGCATTTTGGCGTTAATTGGTATTGCTTTTGCACATCTGGGAACTAACCTTTTCGATGATTATATTGATTTTAAAGACAATGTGCCAAAACAAAATACAAATCAACATATATTGATAACAATGAAACTGATTTAAAAACAATATTTAAAATTGTATGCTTTTATTTTTTAGTCGCATCTTTTGTCGGATTATTTTTTACTGTTAAATTTGGTTTTATTATCCCGATAATGGCAATTTTTGTTGGTGTTTTGTGTTTAATTTATCCTAAAATAAATCATATAGGACTTGGAGAAATAGTCGTTGGAACAATTTTTGGCTCTGTTCTTTTTTATTGTGTCTATTATGTTATGACAAGCCAATTATACAATCTTAAAATTTTGCCGTTGTCTTTGTGCGTGTGTATTTTTACTATACTCGTTCTTGATGTCCATCTTATATGGACTATGATACAGATATTCAAGCAAAAAAAAGAACATTATGCACACTTTTAAAGTCAAAAAAGAATGCTTATTTGGCTATATGTTTATTAATTTTATCCGGATATTTGTTGACTTTATTTTTAATTATGCACAAAATCATTTCCGGTTGGGGATTTCTAACATTTTTGACTATCCCACAAGCTTATAAACTTTTAAAATCAATTAAAATATATAATCCTAAAAACGAAAACGAGTTTATTATAAACTTTATTATGGCTCGCAATTTAACTATATCTTATGAAATTTTATTAATCTTAGGCATTGTTTTATGAAATATGTTAAAAACGAGATAAAAATAAAAGAACTGTTTAATCAACTTGCGCGAAATTATGACAAAAACAACAATGTCATCTCATTTGGGCTTCACAACATAATAAAAAAGGATATCGTAAAGAAAATAGAAATAAAAAAAAATGCCACAATCCTTGACCTTTGCACAGGTACCGGTGATATTATTGATTATATTTTAAAACAATACAACCCAAAAAGAATTGTAGGTGTTGATTTTTCATCCAAAATGCTAACACTTGCAAGAAAAAGGTTTAAAAATATTGCCAATGTAAAACTTATCAATGCAAATGCAACTTGTTTGCCGTTTTGTGACAACACTTTTGACTATCTTACGATTAGTTTTGGATTTAGAAACATAAAACACAAAACAAGAGCTTTAAAGGAAATGAAAAGAGTGTTGAAACCAAATGGTAAATTAGTTCATTTGGATTTTGGCAAGTCAAATTGGTTGGTGGATTTGGTTTTTTAAATTTGTTGCCAATTTTGTTTTGAAAATATTTTACCGAAAAAAGTGCACCATATAAATATCTGCTTAAATCAAAAGATGGTTTTATTCACCAAATGAACTTATTGAATTTTTTAAAACAAAAGGATTTTGTTTGGAAAAACGTGTTGACTATTTATTTGGAATAATTTCGCTACAAATATACAAAAAAATTAAGTAGAAGCAACCGTAAAGGGATAAATATATTCAAAACCGTCGTCATTTAAGGTTTTTATACATTCTTTCATTGTTGTGCCACTTGTCAAAATATCATCAATGAGAATTATTTTTTTGTTTCTATTTTTTGTTTTGGAATTATTTATCTTAAAACAACCGTTTATGATTTTTTCTCGTTCTTTTTTTGTTTTGTTATATAGAGATGGTGTATATTTTGAACGGATTATAAGTTTTTTATTAAACTTAATTTTTAAAAGTTTTTCAAGTTCTTTGCAAACCAAACTCATATGATTAAACCCACGTTTAAACACGCGAAAATAGTGACAAGGCACACAAACAAGCTCAAATTCGTCAAAAGAGTCCGAAATTTGAGGCATTTTTTAATGATTAAATCGTATAATATTTTTGCAACAACTTTTGACAGATAAACTTTTTTTTGAAATTTATATAAATGGATTAACTCACGGATTTTATCTTTATATAAAAAAGCACTATAGCAAGTGTATTGCGAATTTAAGCCATTTTTCAAAATACAAATTTGCCTTTGAAGAATATCATCATCACCAACAACAGCAAAATCATATTCATTATAACTTTTGTTAAAAATTGTATTTAAAAGTTGTTTTAAAAAACATTATCATAGTATAAATATTATAATAGGAAAGAAAATTAGTAAAGAAAAACGGGATATAGAAAATGAATTTAATAATAATGTTGCTTTTAATAAGTGTATTAATAATTGTCCATGAACTTGGTCATTTTTAAGTGCAAAATTATTCAAAATAAAAGTGGACAAATTTGGCATTGGTTTGCCGATTGGACCAACTTTATATGAAAAACAAATAGGCGACACAAAGTTTTTAATCCATGCTTTTTTGCTTGGGGGCTACGTTTCGTTTCCTGACGATGATGAAAATTGTAAATTACCCAAATGGTCGCCTTTGCGATTTGAAAACAAACCAATATATCAAAGAGCAATTGTCATAGCATCAGGGGTAATAGCAAATGTTCTTGCAGCGTATCTTCTTGTTTTTCTGACAGCTACAATGTGGGGCAAACTTCCTCTAAATAATTATGATATATACGTTTCAAAAATTTTACCAAATGTTAATCAACAACTTCAAACAACAAATTTAAAACCAAAAGATAAAATTATTAAAATTAATGGTGCAAACCTTGAATACCCAAGCGATATAAACCTCTATGCAACATTAAGTAAAAATATGATAACGAAACAAATTCTCAACTTGTGAAATACCATTATAACGAACTTAAAAAACTAAATCCAAAATTGAATGATGAAGGTGTGATTGAAAAAGGAACAAAAGTTATTTTGCCCAAAATAAAACCTGAAGACGAAATACATCTTGCAAAAGATATAAAACTTGGAGTTGGTAAGTATCAATCAAATGATGATGTCAAGTTGACTCCGGGGCTTATTGAACTTAGAGATAAAATAACCAATAAAAAAAACATTTTCAGTCGATGGCAATTATACAATGACAGACCTTTCAATAGCATTATCAGACAATTTTCATCCTGTAAATTTGACAGTTTTGCGTGACGGAAAAGAAGTAAACATAACACCGATAGCTCCAACTGAAGATGGTGTCATAGGTATTGAAAAAGAAATAGTTGAAAATTTTGTAAAAACAAAGACAATAAAAGATAAAATTATATATACAAATAAATATTTATATGAAAACACCTATATGATGTTATACGGATTGGGCAAGATGTTTGCAGGCAAAGTTCCATTAAAAGATTTGCATGGGATTGTTGCAATAACAAAAATAGGTTCGGATATTATTGAATATCAAGGTCTTTTCAAAGGTTTGCTTTTGACAGCAGTCATCAGCTTGAATTTGGCAATAGTAAACATTTTGCCAATTCCTGCTTTGGATGGCGGACATTTGCTATTTCTTGCAATTGAAAAAATAAAAGGTCAAAAAGTAAATGAGAAAACACTCAATATGATATCAAATGCGTGTTTTCTCTTACTCATAGTTCTTATGTTGGTAGTGGTATTCAACGATATATTAGGACTTGTAACAAATAAGTTCTAATTTTGTACAATTTCAAGTTCAAAATTGTCCCCTGTTTTAATTTTGGCATGCCCACCTTTAATAACATAAAAGATGTAACCGCCAAGTCCAAATGTAAAAAGATTTCCGACAAAGGTTAATGGAGCAACCCAAACGCTTCTGTTTGCACCATGTTTTTCAATGACTCCTTCAAGTTTTATTTTGCGTCTTGATTTGTCTTTAAATCTAAATCGTTCAATCGTTATATCACCCGGGGCGCCAGCAAAACCGTTTTCTGTAATGTTTGTAATGCGCCCTATAATTGGTGTTCCGTTTTCAATAAACTCGTTTTTAAACTTGACGTTTCCAATCGTTTGAAATTCGACATACTGCCCCAAACGACATTTGTTTGCAGTCAGTCGTTTTACCGGTTTTATCATTAAAACACCAAATGTTTCTTCAAAATCAACATTCCCAACCGTTTTTGGAACATTAATCTGTTCATATTTTAAACCTTTAACGTCTTCGTTCTCAATTTTTGTGTTTATATTCGTTGAAGGTGCTTTGACTGTTTTTAAATAATAAACGTCCTCATTTTCAATGAATGGGTCTTTCACGGCAGGGCTTTCAACATATTCAAGAAATTCATTCAAATCGTCTTTGTAGTAAGGCTTTTTATATTTTTCAATTTCTAAATTTTTGCCTTTCAAAGTCGCTTCCAACCAATTCATCTTTTATTATCTCATTTGATGCCAAAACAAATTGGCTTTGAAATAAAGATAAAATCAATAAGAAAGCCAAGTATTTATTAAAGAGTTTCGTTTGTATCATCCTTTAATGCCTCATTTTTTTCCATTATCTTTTTTGTAATTTTATACGTTGTTTACGTGATGTAAGCAAGAAATTTTGATAAACAGGATCGTTTTTATATGGAGAGTTTACCAAAAAATATGGGTATTTGTTGTATATATATTCATAAACTTTCATTAAGCGCAAAGAACCGCGTGGATGTGTGCATAAAAAAGTCCAAATTCTACTTTCGTTTAGCATTCGATTTAAAGCAACAATCATGCCCAACGGGTCATATCCGGCTTTAACCATATAATCAACGGCGCGCAAATCAGCACGGTATTCATACTTTCTTGGAGCAGTTGTGGTTGTGAATAAGTATGAAAACATATTATAATTGTATGAATCCATCGCATGAGAAATTTCATGTGCCAAAACACCTGCATACTCATCTTCAGTTCTTAAAACATTAGCAAGACCTTTATAAAAATTAATCTCACGATTGATGCTGTTTGAATTTGCATTGAATACATTTTTACTTGTTGAAAATAAAATTTACACGTTTATCAATACGATTGGCATTGAGTATGCGATAACCAATATCTTCAATGTAGCGTTGTTGTTTTTGAGCTTCGCTGCTTTCACGAGTGATGTCATAGGTTTGACAGAATGAAAAACTTGAACAAAACACTAAAGTTGAACAAGCAAGCATAGAATAACAAATCAGTTTTTTTGAACTTAATTTTTATGATGTTTTCCTCTCTTTTTGAAAAAATATATACAAATTACTACTTAACAATTAAGTTAAGTTGGTTAATAGCGGGATAATATAAATTGTTTATTTTAAGTATTTTATAAAACATTTGAGATGCCTTGTCAATTTTATTATATTTCAAATAATATTCGCCTAACATATAAAAGGCTTCAATGTCATCGTCTGAGATTTGAATTGAATAATTCAAATAGTCATAAGCAAGGTCGTCATAGCCATTGTTCAACAAAGCTCTACCAATATATTTATAAATTTCGCAATTGATATCTTCTAAAATAGTTATATTTTTTTAAAACATCTCGCAAAATTCATTTTGGTTATTTTGTAAAAGAATATCAAAAAAACTTTCAAAATAGCATTTCACTTGAAGATATGAGGGAAGATCTCTTATTTTATTTTCAATGAACCCAAAGATGGAACGACTAAAATAAATCATTGAATTTTTGTTTTTATCAAGTTTATTCCAAATTTTTTTGTTTCTTTTAAATTTCCTTCAAGCAAATAACAAAGTCCAAGTTCAAACAAATACTTTTTTCTTTTGAACACATCAATGGCATAAGCTTTGCTTGAAGAATAGATTAAGTTTATTTTAGTCTTTGAATTCATTTTTCACAATCTTTTTTTCTCAAATAGAGTATTAAGTTGATTTAAGGATGCAACGCTTGTTTGTTTGGCGCCATTATTATTTTTAATAATTTCTCTATAAATTTCCTCACGCAAAACAGTGACATCCTTTGGCGCCACAATGCCCAATTTTACAGCATTATAAGAACTTTCGATAACAACAATTTCAATTTTGTCATCAATAATAAGTTTTTGTCCGTTTTTGCGAGATAGTACAAGCACACTAAATATCCTTTTCTAATAATAATTAAGCTTCAAAAAGCCGTTTGTTTGGCAAATGATTTGAACCTGAGAGAATAAGTTGAGCACCTTTATTTTCTTTAATATTAACAACAATGGGAGCAAGCAGGTTAATTGTAGCATCCTCAGGTCGATTTAAAGGGATTGTGACAATATTAAATGTTAAAAGGTCATTTGCATCATTTAGATTTAAAAGTTTTTGATTATTATCGTCAATTTCAAAAGTATACTCAATATCAAAAGCTTGAGGAACGGTAATAGGAAAAGTCACACTATCGTTGTCAACAGATTGAAGCCAACTGAACTTGTCATTTTGACTCAATTTAACAATTACATATTGTTTTATTTGTTCAAAACCTATAATAGGTGAAACAAAATTAATTATTGAACTTTCATCAATTTCAATTTCACCTAATTTTTCACTTGGAATTTTCATAATAAAAAAATCTCAAAACGCTTAATTACGACTATTATTTGTATTCATACCAAAATCCAAATTGGGCATCATTTGTGACATCATCATAGTTTGAATCATTTCAGGTGTCATTTTAAAATTTGAATTTGGGTTGTTGTTTTGCATCATCATAAATGGCAACATATTCATCATATTGTTGTTGTTTGAATTGTTATTAGCTTGTCCCATCAACATACTCAATTGCATCATATCATTATTTAAACTTTGCATTTGTTGTCTTTGTTGAGGGGTCATTTGATTAAAGTTTTGTGCTCCTTGTGAATTAAAAGGGTTCAAGCCAAGTTTCTGAAAAGTTTTGACAGCTTGAGCGATTTCGTCATTTGTTGGCTCATTGGAAGACATATTGTTGTTAATGTTTTGTCTTTGACGTTCCATTTGTTGCTGTTTTTTTAGCTCTTCTGTTTGTTTTTTAATATCGCTGTTTATTTCGTCTTTTTCAGCATTAAGTCGTTGTTTTGTCATTTGACTTGCCGCTTCAGGAGCAACTTTTCTTCCGCTTTTAATAAAAGCACCAACTTCATCAGTTTCAATTTTAATATCTTTTATGGCATCAGGATTGTTTATTGACTCCATAGTTTGTTTTGCATATTTGCCAACCACAGAATACGGGTCAAGCAAAGATGTTGATTTAAAATAATTCAAAGCATCATCTTTTTTGCCTAATTTCAAATTAGCTAATCCCAAGTAATAGGTAACAACAGAGTTATAAGGTTCTTTTTTTTCAACATTTTTTAAAATTTGCAAACAAGATGTATAATTTTTACCCTTATAACAATTAATAGCTTGTCTGATTTGTGGTGTATAAGCCGAGCGTTTACCTGATTTAATAACATTTAATTGAGATAAATGTTCTTCAATATATTCAGGTGAAGATTTCTCGCTAATTTGACTATTTTTTGTTCGTCATTTTTGTTTACATCATCAGCATACGATAAGTTAAAACATAATAAATACGCAACTAATAAACACAGAATTTTTATTTTCACTTTTTTATACCCCGATATTTAAATACCTTCTTTTATATTTTAATAACACGGATAATAATATCAACACTTTAAATTATACTAAAATCTCATCTAAAAAACTTAATATATTTAAATTATTTTTTATAAAAAAAATTACGAAAATTAAAAACTTTCGTAATGTCAATTGTTATTAATATGTAATTGTAATGAAAGAGAGAATTATGAAACTATATTTTTGCCGATTATAATTTTTTTACATAAAATTTTGCATTTCTCTGGTTATGTCAAAATCAATGTCCATATTTGGGCTTAACGTTGCTTCAATATCTTGCGATGCTTGAAACCCTGCAGGTACAACATCATCAGAACTTATCATTTGCATATTTTTCAATTTTTTCAAAATCTATTTGGTATACACCTTGCCCGCCTTGAATGCTGGAGCTAAAGGGATTAAGACCGCTTGACATTTGTTTTGAACCTCATATCTTTTTTATTTATTCTTTATATACTAATAAACAAAAAATTTGACAGAGAATTTCACATTTTATAAAAAACGTTACAAAACTTTACATTTCTTCTGCATCCTCAAATTTCGATTTTGGCACAACAATAAGTGGCAATTTGCGTTCATGTGCAAATTCAACAAGTTCTTTTGGCATTTTATCTTCACAACCTTCTTTAACAAAGATAGCTGCAACTTCATTATCAATAGTAATAAGCTCTGAATGTCCACCCTGTGCTTCCATTCTTGAATTTTTAATATATTCTAACAAATTGGTATAATTCATCTTATTAGATTGAGATATATATTTACCACTTTCATCCCGTCCTTTACCACATCCACTGCCAATATTGGACGTTGCCGCTGACAAAACTTTTGTTTTATCGGGTTCCATAATAAATCCATATTGTCTCCAATTAAATGTTTCTGTATTAGCCATAGTAATAATTGAAGTGCTTAATGTAGCATCCGATTTAAATTGACTTGTTAAATAATCAATGCCACCAACTTGCTTACCGTTTCCTATAAAGATGAATTAAAAATTCAAGTTGATTATATTGTGTATTATGAAATCCTAATAATGACAAATATTCTTCTTGTTTTTCAGAAGATAAATTTTTCATTTTCGCAAGGTCAACTTTGTCAATTTTGATATCTCCTGATTTAAATTCACCAACAATTCCAAGTTCTTTACATTCTTGCATTGCTGTTTGACGATCTCTCTGTTTTTTGAGGAAAAGGTGTAAGATCAAGAGTTTTTTTTAAGTTTTGCTAATATATCATTTATAGTTTCAACCTTTGAGTTAATGTATCAATTCGTCCAGGAATTTGTTCCAAATAGTCTTTAGTCATCTTTTTATAACTTTCAGCATCACCTAATAAATCTGCTTCACCTAAGATTTTAAGCATCTTTAAAAATTCAGGATTTTCATCTTTACACTCATACGCAAGAGTATACATTTTTTCGTTATTATTCTCACCTTTTCCTATATATTCTCCAAAATGATTATTAAAAATTAAATTGGCTACCGTTACCTTCTCATCTTCATTTAATGCACCACTTAGCATCTTATAAGCATATTGACTTCCTCTTTGTGGATGTGGGTGTATCCTGTCCACCCTCAACTTTTTGCAATATCGTGCATTAATGCTGCGATTAATACAAGTTTTTGGTTATTTTTGTCTAAACCACTAAATTCTTTATTGTTAACAACTTCTTTTCCAACAGCTAAAATATGCTTTCCTATATCAAAACGACCTCTTCCTTGATCTACACCCAATAACACAACAAGTTCAGGTATTGCTTTAAAAATAGATTCAAGGGTTGATTTTGTCTTATCATCCATTCCACTTATCTTTGCATTACCAATTGTATAAGTATTTTTTTCACCTTCTACTTTTTTAAATGATAAATATTTTTTTATTTCATCTCTTATTGGCTTCATAACGTTAAGATCTTCTAAGCCTGAAGGAAGTTCATTGAACATAAGACTATCAATATCATTTGTTAATCTTGCTAAAATAATTGCTTTATTATTATCAGAAATATGGTTATCTTCTAAAATCTTATTAACATTTGATTTTAAAACTTCAAATTTATCTGTTTTATCTATTTTTATTTGTTCAAAATCAATATTAGCCAAATCATCTTTAACATCTAGAATATTATTGATATTATCTTTTGTATTTGTGGCAAATCCAAATGTTTACCGGATAATAACTTATTAACTTCAAATAATGTAGAGGCATAATCTATTTCATTATCGTTTTTTATAAATATTTTATCTAGGTTTTTGTTAAGAAAGTTTATATTAATATCTTTAAAAGAATGGTTAAAGTTATTTTTTATTAAAAATACTTGTAATTCTTTAAGTTGTTGAAAAGAAAGGCTTTCTAAGGATATATCTGCTTCTTCATTAACTTGTATTTTATTTAAAAAGTCACAAAATAGAGCTAGGTATGGAAGCATATCACCAGTCATATTACTTACAGTCTTATCATCCGCTTTTTTGTAACATTGGCAGATATTTATTATACAAATCTTCAAATTCTGTTTTAGTAAACGCATTTTGGAAAATTAAACTTAAGATAAAAGGCGATATATTTTGATACTTATTATCATTATCAAATATTATATCGCAATATAAGTTATCTCCATTTAGTTGATAAGGACACTTTACCATTCTATCAAGAAGTGTTTTATAATCTTTTCCTTTAATAGTTTTAATATTTGGTTTTAAAACATCTTCCAAAAACCGATGAGCATCATAGCCATCTTTTGCCGAAGTATTAACACAATTTATTATTTTATCTTTATAATCTAAAAAAGACTCATTTTCAGGTATTAACTCAACAAGAGTATTGAATACTTCCAATTTATCTTTAACATTATATCCTGAATAGCAGTAATTGTACTTGTCAAATATCTTAAGCTGATTTAATATTTCCATTTTTTCCATTATTTCAATTTTTTTATTTTCATTGGTTAAAAATTAATAATAGATGCTGCATCTTGCTCTGATAAACTTTTCTTTTTTAAATTTTCATTATTTGATAATTCATACAAATTTTCTTTTTACTTGGTTTTTAATTTCTTCATTTTCTAAGTTAGCATTGCTAATTGCGGACATAATGTTTTTAAAATTACTATCTTTTTTAAAGAAATCTTCTACTGATAAATTTGCTTTGCTTATATAATTATTAATGTCGCAAACCTGATAATCATTAAGAATATCTATATCTACATAGTTATCATTTGCATTTTTTCTATAGTAATTTTTAAATCAGAATATGCATCATTTGTAAAAATTTCAATTAAGTTGTTTAAAATTGTATTCTTCCGATTTTTAACATAATTTTGAGCTTCAGAAATTTTTTATTAAAAGACAAACTTTGAGGTAAATCTATAAGAGGAGCTGGAGAAGGCATAGAAAAAGTAGCTATAGGTAGTGGTGGTTGTGGAAAATCATCAATTACTGGTAATGGTGGTGGTAGCGGAACTTCATCAATTACTGGTAATGGTGGTGGTAGCGGAACTTCATCAATTGCTGGTAATGGTGGTGGTAGCGGAACTTCATCAATTACTGGTAATGGTGGTGGCAGCGGAACTTCATCAATTACTGGTAATGGTGGTGGTAGCGGAACTTCATCAATTGCTGGTAATGGTGGTGGTAGCGGAACTTCATCAATTGGTGACAGTGGAACTGGAGAAGGCATAGGAGAAGCTGGAGCTAGTTGTGGTGGAACCGGAGTTGAATCTATAGGATCATCTAAATTTATATTAAATATTGTTAAGATTGCTTTTTGATCTTCTGGCGAAAGGTCATCAAATTTTTTTTTGATTCCTCATTTAAATTTTTACATATTCTTTCATACTTTTTAGCATCTTGAGTTTTTGTAATATTTGATATCAAAGCACCACAATCTGTAGCCTTCATTTCTTCAAGAGGCTTAATATCCTGTCTTTTACTATCTTGATTTAAAGGTTTTGCACTTTTCATTCCATTTTTTATACCACTACCTACAACGCCAATGAGTTGAGAATTTTGTAACATTTTTTTTGGTACTATTTTTAAACGCATCTATAGTTTTTGAATCACCTAGCATTTCACTTTTTTCCTTTCAAATAATCATTTTCTATTATAATAATAATAAGTAAATCATATAAACAAAATTGTCAAAATAATCTATTTCTTAACAAAATGTTACATTCTTAATAACACAAACACTAAACATTCAGACAATGAAAACAATCAAAATGTGTATTATAAGTAAAATATGACAGAAGTGATAAATAAACTTTTAAATGCATACGGTGCAAATGAAACATTGCACTATGATAAAGAAGCTGCCCAAAAGGCATATCATGGGGTTGGAAATGCTTTTTCAAAGAAATGGCTAGGGAATATTTTGCCCTCAGAAATTCTTGGTCTAACATTAAAACAAGCATTAAATATCATAATGACCCTAAGTGAGTCAAATGAATTTTATCGCAAATTCCCGGAACAAATTGAAACACCAAATTATGGTGATTTGTGGGGGAGAATTGCAAATTACATCGAGATAAACAATCGTGCGATAGCACAAATGAATTATGATAAAACTTGTTGTGGAATAATTGAGGCTATAAAACTATTATGTGCAATACCGCCAAGTGCAAAAAGTTGGGCAAATTGCATTATTTTATCTCAAATTTTTCCAAACATTTACGGTGATGGATATAACAAAGCCCCGTGGGAAGAAAATTCTTTGTATGGAATAAAACTAAACTGCGGGTATAGTTCAAATGTCATAGATTATTCAAAAACCGAATATATCTCTGCAGAGGAACAACTTCAAGCGTTTAACGATATTGCTCATTTTCGAGGATTAAAGACAGGTTTTCGCATAATGATTTCAGAAGATCAGTTAAAAATATCCAAACCATATGAAGACGACCATTGGTTTCGCTGGGAAAATGATGAACATGTTCAACTGTTTATAAATGAATGTGTAAAGCTTATGAACTTGGGTTTTGAAGCAATGTTTATTGATTCAGCCAAACATATAGGTGGTTATGATTGCCAACACTATACAGGAGTCGGCAAACTTCCATATTATCATCAAATGCAGTACATATTGGATGAAATAAGAGGTAGAAGCGGAAAAACACATTTAAGTTTTGTTGGAGAAAAAAGTTCAAGTGATTTTGAACGATATCAGAATATGGGCTTAAATGGTGGAACGGCTTTTATTGAAAGCGACGATATACATAATGTTAAATATTGGTCTGATATGTTAAAATACTCTCGTATTTATGCCCCAGGAGTTGAAGTTTCAAACGACAACGATGAAGGTGGAAGAAGTTACGAAGATAGACTAAGACGTATTCATTCCGTTCTTTTTGGATTCACCTATGCAAGTGATAAATTGCCAAGTTTTATGCAAATGGAAGATCTTTTTCCACTTAGATATGACACAAATACTCATCATTTGATGATGACAAATCCCTCTTATTCTCTTGATGGAAGCCCCAAAAGTCACTATGAAAACCTTTTTACAAAAGAAGACGGACGAAATTATAACCATAAAGTTGGTGAATTATTTGCTTATGCCTTAAGTTTATAAGACTGTTGTTTGTTTAATTTCGTTTTCTACGTTTTTAGTTGTGGATGTCCAAGGTGGTGCAGGGGGACGGCGAAGCCGTGAACTATCCCCTAAAAAGTGTACAAACAAAAGTAGCGAGTGTAGTATAAAAAAGAAAGGGTGGAAAAAATGGAAAAATTTACAAAAGAAATTTGCATATCAAAAATTACTTGAAAGAAATAAAGGTGCAAGAGGAATTAGAAGGATAAAAATGGATTTAGAAGATATTTACGGAAAAATAATGAATAGAAAGAAAATATCCAGAATTATGAAAGAATTAAATTTGAGAACAAAGAAATAAATATTCAACAATAATCCATTCAGACTGAGGAAGCCAATTTACAAGCAAGGATTACAGAGATTTATTATTGGAACATGGATTAACTCAATTAATGTCATCTCCTTTCTGACTCAAATGTTCAAAAAGCCTTGCAACTTGTAGGGAAAAAGAAAGGGACTCTAGCAGGTGGCAAAGGTCAAACTCCCGAGATGTATTATATAGGTTCTGACAATGATATAGGTAAAGATAGTAATGGTAATATAGCAACAACGAATATGTCGTTAACCGTAAGCAATGTTGCGACCCATTTAAGTATAATGACAGAGTTGTATAAAAATAGTAGGGTTAGTGCAGAAGGTCAAAAAGTAGTAGGCGATGAAGAGCGAATAGCGGAACAAAAAGCGATAAATAGTATCCAAACGTTGTTGTCTGGTTTGATTGATGGGGAAAATTTGACTTATGACAAAGGATATGAAGCAGGTTTGGGTATAACTGCAGCTAGTGTAGGAACAGTTGGCGGTGTTGCTGCCGTGGGAGGTGGTATAACTAAAGCTGTTGCTAAGAAAAATATTTTAAAACAATTGGCTAAAAGAAACCCTAAAAAGCCAAAAAAACATTAGAGCAAAGCAAGACTGTTTGTAACGCAGATACGTATATACGTGCTTTAAATAGAGAAAATTTCGCCAAACACAATTTTAAAAATTTTTTGGAACATCGACCTAATTATGCAAAAAGGCACAGGTATTAAATCAGCTTCTACCACAGTAAAATTTGGCGGAGCGATTGCAGGTGCTGCAATTGGTGGATATCTTGGATATCAAGGGGCAGAGTTGCTTATTAATAGCTCACCTGAAAGATATACAAATTCGGATGGTACTTTTGCCACAACAAAAGCAAATTGTGTAAAAGGTGGTTTAACTGTGGGTGGTGCTATAATTGGAGGAGCTGCAGGTTGGTGTATTGCTGCAGGCACATTAGCCGCAATTCCTGTCGCCGGATGGATTATTTTGGGGGGCTGTCGCAACTGTAGCAGTTGACTTTGATCTTTTATCTCATTTTACTGATTGGTGGAAAAAATAATAAGCGTGAAAAATTTTGCGGTAAAAACTACTGTTGTAAAAATAAATCCTGCATCTTCTGTCCCACGCATCTCCGCAAACTTTACAAAAATACATATTTTTCGGTATAATGAAATAAGCTTTGATATTAATATCAAAGTTGGGTAAGCTTTTCTCGGGCTTTGACCTCCGCTTGAACAACAGATTATAGTTAAGAATAGTCAGGCAAAGGAGGTGAAAAAGTAATGGTTAATCTTGAATTAATCAAAAAGTTCTAGAACTGCTAGAACTTTTAATTAGATTAATTTTAATATTAATCTAGGGGAAGTTAAGAAAGGTTTCAGGAATTCCGACTTCTTGGAACCTTTTCCCTTAGATATATTTTTATTATATCACACTTTATTTCTTTTATCAACTCTCATCAACTTTACAAAAATACATATTTTCGGTATAATGAAATAAAATAGGGTAAGCCCTGTGACAAACTTCTTGAAATTGCACGAGACGAGTAAATTTTTAGGATTTAATCGTTGTAATGAAAGGAGGTCGGATTTTCGGTAGGGCGGAGTCGAGCGTATGCGAGCGAGCCTGCAACATGAAGCAATCCGCTGAAGTGAAGGTCTGAAAGACCAAAACGGAATGCAAGGATTGCGTTAAGCCGAATAATCCGATTTTATTAACGCTAAAAATCAACAACTAGGGTTTTTAAAGAGCGGGTACCAAACCGCTCACCCTATTTTTATTATATCACACTTTATTTCTTTTATCAACTCTCATCAACGCTTATTAACTTTACAAAAATACATATTTTCAGTATAATGAAATAAGCTTTGATATTAATATCAAAGTTGGGTAAGCTTTCTCGGGCTTTGACCTCCGCTTGAACAACAGATTATAGTTAAGAATGGTCAGGTAAGGAGGTGAAAAAGTAATGGTTAATCTTAAATTAATCAAAAAAGTTCTAGAACTACTAGAACTTTTAATTAGATTAATTTTAACATTAATCTAGGGGAAGTTAAGAAAGGTTTCAGGAATTCGGAGTTCTTGGAACCTTTTCCCTTAGATATATTTTTATTATATCACACTTTATTTCTTTTATCAACTCTCATCAACTCTCATCAACTCTCATCAACTCTCATCAACTCTCATCAACGCTTATCAACTTTACAAAAATACATATTTTCAGTATAATAAAAATAATAAAATAGGGCAAACCCTGTTGACTAACTTCTTCAAGTTGTGTGAGACGAACTGTAAATTCGGAATAAGTCACAACAATGAAAAGGAGGTGATGTCGAAAATGTTGATTTGTATTAGCACAAAAGCACTAATATTAATCTTACTGATTATATTAGTGCTAAAACCTTACTAGGGTTTTTTAAAGAGCGGGTACCAAACCGCTCGCCCTATTTTTATTATATCATTTTCAATATTTTTTCAATATATTAACGAAAATGTTTATCAAGCATATTTTTTAATTAATGCACAAATACCAACTGTTGCACCTGCAGCCAACAAAGCCCCTCCTATAAGCCACCCAACAAATTCACCAACCAATGCAGCTGTGCCGGCAGCTCCCAAAAGTCCTCCAGCTATACCACCGCCAAACATTGCTGTATGTTTAAAGCTTGTAGCCTTTGTTTCTCTAAAACTGCCGTCTTGGTTAATAAAATCGCCGGCTGTATCATTTTTTACTATTTCATTGGCTATACCATAACCTATTGCACCGCCAGCCACAGCACCTACTATTGGTGCGGCGACCGCTGTAACTCCACTGGCTCCGGCTCCTATAGTACTACCTTTTCCAATGCCTCCTATAAGTGCCCCAACACCCACAGCTGTGACTCCTACCCCAGCTGCAATTCCGGCTGTTGCAAATGCTGCACCTGTTTTGCCTTTTGTATTCTCTACATTTTCCCCATCAATCAAACCAGACAACATGGTTTGGATACTATTTATCGCTTTTTGTTCCGCTATTCGCTCTTCATCGCCTACTACTTTTTGACCTTCTTCATTAACCCTACTATTTTTATACAACTCTGTCATTATACTTAAATGGGTCGCAACATTGCTTACGGTTAACGACATATTCGTTGTTGCTATATTACCATTACTATCTTTACCTATATCATTGTCAGAACCTATATAATACATCTCGGGAGTTTGACCTTTGCCACCTGCTAGAGTCCCTTTTTTTCCCTACAAGTTGCAAGGCTTTTTGAACATTTGAGTCAGAAAGGAGTTTAAATGCAACCTCAGGATCTCTCAATTCTGCTAAAAACATTAAAGCTTCGTCAGGGGTTTGAGCAAGTCATCTTATCTTCCCCCCATGCTAAAATATTTTTTAAAATCGTCTATATAGCCATTTATTGTGCTGTCACTTACGCCTTGAGATTGTGTGTTTTCAATATAATTTGAAACCTCAATTGCTGATTTTGTTTCGTTGACTTGATTTGTTGCAAGTTGATTTGCTGCATCAGCTCTGCCACCTTGAACACTTATTAATTCTCCACTCTTATCAAAAGTGTATGTTACACCTGTTTTATCTATTGTTGCTGTATGATTTTCTTTATCTAATGTTGCTGTATGTACTTCACCACCAATTATGCATTTTAAAGTATTTCCATCAACTTTAACTTTTTCCGGTCTGTCTTCATATCTTAAATAAGCAAGCGGATCATCTTTCATTTGGGCTTTTTCTTTCATTAAGTCTGCCCAAGTTATTACTTTGCTTGTTGATGAACTATGACCATATTTATCCGTATAGGTTACACTTTGATATGTTCCTATAAATTCACCAATGGTTGATAACAAACCTGGATTTAGTTTTTCAATTAAAGTTATTTCGGATATACTTAATTTACGAAATATTTCCATTAAATTTAATCTATTTTGATTGGCAAGTGTTAAAGTTGTCGGGTTTAGATTCTTAGATATTTGTCCTATTATATTGTTTATATTTTGTATAACCTTTGTGTTGTCAACAATATTGGCATCATTATCAATTGTTACACCCAAAGTAGTAAGCAATGTTTTATAATAGTCTTTTTCTTCGTCTTCACTTGTTATCTGGCTTAAATTCTTGTAATAAATTTTATTCAAATTTTTGTATCAATAGAATTTGTTTCATCTGTTTTCGAGTTTATTAACCCGATAGCTTCTTGATATAAATTTAAAGATTTTGATGACAATATATTTGCTGTAATATATTCAGTATCAAGTTTTGTACCGTCCTTTGCTTTAAATTTGTCGGTGCCAACTTTAACTCTAATTTGCTTTATTAAACTTTCAATTTGCTTATCATAGCTTAAACTTGGATCTTCAGGTTTAAATACTGTCATACTAATATGATCATGATTTTTTGTTTATGTCTTCAAAATTAAGTATATATGCTTGAGCTTGGTCGGCATCAAAACACAACAAGCGACCGTCTTCAAGTTCAACAACAGACTCTTTGACAAACATGTCACCTTCTTGATAGTCGTCAAAATGTTTTGCAAAAAGTTGTAAATTTTCATCACTTGATAACAAAAATTGCTTAAATTCTGTTTTGTTACCATTTTAACACGATTTAACCAAGTATTGTATAATGTGTTATTTTCATATGTTTTTTGTAATGAGAAGCTTACCGTGTCCCCAACCCCATATATATTGTCCCAATTTTTCGATACTACTTATATTTATCGGCAAATTAAATTCTAAACTTCAATAAAAAATCTTTTTGTAAATAAAATAATCGTGGAACTTCAATAATAATGGGCGAATGTTTAAACGTAATAAAACTTAACATTATTCTTTTGTGTTTAATATTTGTTAATATATACTAAAAACAAACAGGCAATAAGGCTCTAAATGGCATTTTCTATATTCTTTATAATTCCCGATTAATGTGTGGTTTTTATATTTTTATTTTTGTTGAATAAAAAAGGGTTTATACATCTTATATTGCTTTTAGTGTATCTTATTTAGTGATGACAGATTTGTGATTTGCACTTGTTAACATCAAGTGCAATTTGCTTTTTTAAATCTTGAATACTATCAAACTTTTTTTCATCACGTATTTTTTTATAAATTCAACTTTAATTTTTTGGTTGTAAATGTATTGATTAAAATTCAAAATATGCACTTCGCACAAAGGGCTGTGGTTTGAATTTTCAATTGTTGGCTTTATTCCAAAATTCAAAACTCCAAAATATGTTTTGTTTTCGACTGTGACTTTTTACAAAATAGACACCATAAGGAATTTGTATAATGTTTTTGTTATATAAAAAATTAGCAGTAGGAAAATTTATTGTTCTTCCAAGTTTATTGCCTTCAATGACTTTTTCCTCGATATAAAAATTATAAGAAAGCATTTTGTTTGCTTTTCGACTTCTCCTAAAGTCAATTTTTGACGGATTAATGATGAGCTTACCACTTCATCTTCCAAAATATATGGTTCAATTTTTATTGTAAGTATACCCAAATTGTTTTTCATATTTTTTCAAGTTTTTCAGGTGTCCCTTCCCTATTTTTTCCGAAATAATGATTGAAACCCGTTGTTATAAATTTGGGATGAAAATTATTTATTAAAATATTTTGAATATATTGATAATAATCGAGATTTAAAAATTTTTCATCAAAATTGTAAACAAAACAATAATCGACATTTAATTTTTCAATATGTTTTAGCCGAGATTTAAAATCAAGAATATATTTTGGTTCAATATTATTAATAAGGCATTTAGGGTGATTTGTGAAGGTAATCAGACCGCTTTTCAAATTATTTTCTTTTGCATTTTTAACACAATTTTCAATAACTTTTTTATGTCCTAAATGAACACCATCAAAAAGCCCAACGCAAGTGACAGATTATTAAAATTTATTTCATTATTTGCAAAATAATTGTAGAATACTTTTAAATTATTCAATTGCATCGTCAACTTCTAAAGCTTCCATATAATCGACAATTTCTTCAAATTCGTCATCATCTTCAATAACTTCAAAAAGTATACTCATCATTTTCTTCAATAAGTTTCATTAAAGCGACTTCCCCTTCTTCTATATCATCAATTGGAGATATAGGTTTCAAAAAGTCCATATTCGTTTGAATTATATTCAATAATATCTAAAAGTTCAAATTTAATGAGTTTTTCCATCTTCATCCAAAACTTCGATAATTTTATTTTGGATGTCGTCTTTCTTAGTTCCTTGATTATTGTCCATTTTATATAATTCCTTTCTTTTCGAATTGATTTAAATAACTTTCTAAAATTAAACAAGCACTTGTTTGGTCGACTAAGTCCTTTGTTTTTGAATATTTAATTTTTTTTGCTTTAGAAGATCTTCAGCTTGAGAGCTTGTCAATCTTTCATCCATAAAGTCAATTTTATAGTTATACTGTTCAAAATGTTGTGCAAATTCTTTTTACAAATTTAACCATTTCGCCTTCATCACCGTTCATGTGATAGGGAAGTCCGAAAACTATTTTGTATACATTATTATCCTTGGCTATTTTATTAATTTCTTCCAGTACGTTTTCAATTTTTTTGTCATTTAAAACAAGGAATTTTTGTGAAGCAAAGAGTTTGAACGGGTCGCTTAGAGCAACACCAATACGTTTTGTGCCAACATCAAGTGCCATTATCCGTCTTAAATCAGTTTCCATTTTGCCTCAATTTCATTTATTATATTATTTATTTTATTAATATCGAGTTTTTGTGATGACTCATTTTTTCTATTTTTAATAAAGAATATATTTAATGTTTTTTTGTTGTCAGTCAAATTGTTTTCCATTTGTAAAAAATGCTGGTAAATACTTTTTTATACAAAATTTTTAAGAAATTGTCAAATAAATTAGCATTTCTGTCCATACTTAAGTTGTATAATTTTGAAGCAAAGGTTTCATTTTTGACTTTATAAAGAAGTGAAGATAATTTCAAACGTTTTTTTATAATATCTGTAAACTTACCGTCAAAAATTTGTTCATAATACTCCATACAAATTTCGATATTTTGCGTTTCATATATTTTATCAAACACTTCTTTTATTGTTTCAATTTGACGTTCGGTAAAAAACCATTTTTTTATAAAAGATAAGTTTAATATCAAGTCTAAATCGTTATTGTTTAAGTTTTGAATGTCATCTTCAAATTCATTTTCAATAATCGAAAAAATGTTTGCATTTTCGTCAAATTTTTCATTATCGTTTTGACATAAAGGACTAAAACATAAAAATTCATAGGGCAAAATATTTTTTTGTTTGAAAGTTTATATTTTTAAAATAGTTAATAAACGGTAATAAATAATCACGCTCAATTTTGACCTGTTCATCTTTTGCCGAGAATTTTGTCAATATTTTCAAAAAGTCCTCTTTTGTAATTTGCGAAAAGCCGAAACAACCGGTTATTCCGTAAATATCATTTGCAACAAGAGCCATGATTTGAATTTGTCCGTTTGATTTGATAATTCGAGAAACAATTATCCCAACATTTCCTTCTCCATCGGGGTAAGTAATCCAAAACGGCTCAAGCACAGTATCTTCAACAATTATTTTATTTATTTTTTTGCTTTATCCTTATTTATTTTTGCAAAATTATATTCTTTTAATATTTTTTTGCTTGGGCTTGAATTTTTTGATTGTCTGAATATTTTGACAAAAATTCAAGTGGTTCAAGGGCAAGTGGAGATTTATATTTATTAAGAATATCAAGAATTGTAAACAATATTTCATCATCATCTTCAATAAACACAATATTCTGAACAAGGTTAACAATTAAATCACTATCGTGGTCTTCAATAAGTGAGTCAAGAAGAAGGATTTTTTCACCATTAGCAAGTGAGCTATAGAAATCAAGAAAGTCAATTTTAGCTTCAGGATGAACCATTGCTGAATTTAGAAGTTTTATTGTATCCTCATTAATAACTTTTAATGGGTCGTCAAAATAATTTTGATATTCATCATAGTTTAAAACTTTCCCAATGCCGGCTAATAATTCCATTGCCATGCTTTTTTTTGCATCACTCATTTTTTGATTTTGTAAAACATCAAAAAGTTTTTCTTCCAAAACATCTTTATTAATGGTGTTTAAAAGCAATGTTGAAACGATTGCGATGCTTGATTGACTATTAGTTGTAAACAATTCTTTAATGAGTATTTCGCATACAGCGTTG
Organism: Candidatus Melainabacteria bacterium; assembly: GCA_022009935.1. GTDB lineage: Bacteria > Cyanobacteriota > Vampirovibrionia > Gastranaerophilales > Gastranaerophilaceae > UMGS1477. Next base: position 1,551,218 of record CP091731.1, read on the forward strand.
TCGTTATTTAATGATTTAATCTGTTCAATTATTTCATTAAAATTTGGATAGTTGAGGTTATTTTGGAATTTTAAACTCTCAATTACACTTAAAACAAAACTTCGAATTTGAAGTTTGGATAAATTCTCGTTATTTTCCGGCATATTTTTTAATTTACCCTATCCCAAAAACTGTCAAGAAGTCTTTGAGCTTCACGAGAAGGCATTTTGTCTTCAAGCAAAAGATACTGAAGTGAAATCATAGTGCATTCAGCACAGATATTGACTCCGGAATCTTCACCATTTTAACGACTTCTGTATTTGGTCTGTTGCAAAAACTGCAATATATAGGAATCGTTTTCCTCATTGCCTTCTTTTTGATTGCCTTGTTTTTTTACCTCTTGCGTGACGGCTTGCCTTGTTGTGTCTCTCATGCCCATTAATGAAACTACTTTGTCATCATTATTACCCATAATTCTCGCCTGCCTTCTTTTGATTTTTTATTTATATATATATTATAATATTAAATTTAGCCATATAATATAAAGTATTGTAACAAAATAATAAAAAAAACACAAAAATGTTAAACTTCCTAACGTTTGTGCCGATATATAAAACATAATTTTTTTCATTCGTTTTATTTTTTCGTAAATTATGTAAAATAATAATATAATATATAGTTGTAAATTTAAAAACAAAAAAAGATTAATAGTTTAATAAAGGAAAAATATGGACGAATGCGACTTGAAGAAGGATTTGGCAAAACTTATTGATATATTGCCCGAGAGTATAAGAAGTGAAATAACTTGTGAAAGACTTGATGATGCGATTGAGATAGTATTAGATTTGGGAAAAATTCCGGAGCTTCGTCGTTCCAATAATGAAATTGAGTATATAAGCGAAACACCTGTCACAATTGATGATATAAACTATGTCATTTCAAAAATTCCGCCATTTACAAATGATAATAGAAGCGGTATTGAAGGAACATTACATAGAATAAGCGCTATAAGAAATAGAAGTGGCAAAGTCATTGGTTTGACAATGAGAATAGGACGGTTCATTACAGGTACAATAGATTGCATACGCGATATAATTTTAGAAGGTAAAAGCATTTTTTTTTTGGGGCGTCCGGGGTTGGAAAAACAACAAAATTGCGAGAAATAGCAAGACTTCTTGCAAACGATTTAAAGAAACGAGTTGTTATTGTTGACACATCAAATGAAATAGGTGGAGATGGTGATTTGCCACATCGAGCCATTGGAAAAGCTCGACGTATGATGGTATCCCAGCCTGAGTTTCAAAAGGATGTGATGATAGAAGCTGTTCAAAACCACACGCCTCAGGTTATTGTTGTTGATGAAGTCGGAACAGAAGAAGAAGCCGCTGCTTGCAGAACTATTGCCGAACGTGGCGTTATGCTTATTGCAACTGCACACGGTAATACTCTTGAAAATCTTATTAAAAACCCCACTTTATCTGATTTGATTGGTTCAATTGAATCGGTAACATTAGGTGATGATGAAGCAAAAAAACGTTCTTCGCAAAAGGTCGTGCTTGAAAGGGCTAAACAGCCTTCTTTTGATGTTATTATTGAAATTGTTGACCGCAATACTTTTTCTATTTATCAAAATAGTGCCCAAGCTGTTGATTATATGCTTCGTGATTGGCCAATACGCCCTATTATTAGAAAAATAGATGAAAATTCTGAAGAAAACAAAAAAGATTTGCAGACATTTAAAAAAGAAGATGATGAAAATGATAATTATAAAAATAGCTTGAAGTTCGATTTTTCACGTGTTGATTATGTTAATAGTGTCAAAAAATTCAAAAAAATATATATTTATGGTGTTTCAAAATCTATTGTTGAAAAGGCTATTGAGCGTTTAAATTTGAATTGTGAATTGACAAAAAAACATTAAAGATGCACAAATACTTTTAATACAAAAATCCTTTGCACGAGGTGAAGGACAAAGAATATTGTCTCAAGCAAACGAATACCGATTACAAATATTTTACGTCAAAACGAATTCACAAGCACAAATCCAAAAAGTTTTAAAAGAAGCTTTGATGACAGAAGAAGCTGATATTCACCAATTTGTTGACGAAACAGAACTGGCATTGAATGAAACAAAAAAAGCTATAGAACAGGTTATCAATGAAAAATGCGACATTGAATTAAAACCTCAAACAAAGGAAATAAGACGACTTCAACACGATTTGGCTCATCAATATAATCTTGAAAGCGAAAGTGTTGGTGATGGGAAATTGCGTCATTTAAAGATAAAGAAGATGGTTTGATGATTAATTAAATCGAAGTTTTTAGAATGACCGAAATAATAAAATGCAAAGAAATTGAAATAAATGAAAATTACAACCCGAGTTTGTTTCACCACAACCGGTGTAAAAAATACTTAATAAATCTAAAACTTATTTTTTTTACCTGCACAACCAAGTCAAACCGTTTAAACTCAATTTAACCATATATATAATTTATTTAATTTTGCTTAAAAAGTTGCAAAAAATCATAAATAATGCTAGACTAAAAAGTAAATTAATATTATTTTAAAATGGTAAAATATAAGTTTAGTTTGGAGAGAAAAGTGAATAGTGTTGTAATAGTGGGAAGATGTGGTCAAGATCCTGATATGAAATATTTCGAATCAGGCAAGGTAAAGACAACATTTTCCTTGGCAGTAAACAGATGGGATACAAAGACTAAATCAGAAATAACAGATTGGTTTAATGTTGAATTTTGGGATAAACAAGCTGAAGTGGCAGGCGAATATGTTAAAAGAGGTCGCCAAGTTGCAATTGACGGAAGACTTGCAGTGAGCAGTTGGACAACACCACAAGGTGAAAATCGTACCAGATATTTAATTCGTGGTACAAATCTACGTTTGTTAGGCTCAAAAGCTGATGTTTAGTTTCCGTTTAAAAAATATATTTGTGCAATAATGGAATTAGAATATTAAAAATATAAAGGTTGAGTTTTATGTTTGGTGTAAATTTAATAGGCATTATTGCTGATGATTTAACCGGTGCTAACGATACGGCTTTTGCAGTTTCATATGCGTGGATGTAACACACAAATTGTACTAAATAGCGAAAGCCCTTTGGACAAAACTAATTTGAAAAACGCTCAAGCTTGTGCAATTTCAACTGAAACACGTAATTTAGATTTAAATAGTGCTTATCAAAAAAACAAAAGCAGCTTGTCAAAAGCTATATGACAATTTTAATGTAGAGTATTTATATAAAAAAATAGACTCAACACTGCGTGGAAATATTGTTGTTGAAATAAAAGCAATACTTGATGTAGTAAATAACGATGCAGCAATAGTTGTACCTGCTTTTCCAAAAGAAAACAGATATACAATAGGGGCTTATCATTTACTTAAAGGCGTACCTATCGAAAGAACAGAATTGGCTCGTGACCCTAAATCACCAATTTACGAATCACACATCCCCACAATTTTAGATAAACAACTAAAAGAATTTGGAAGTGACCTAAAAATCGGTACAATCGGCTTTAAAACCGTTGTTAAAGGCGCGGCACTTATTTTAACTGAAATACACAGACTTATTAACGAAGGTGTAAAAATTATAGTCATAGATGCCCAATCTTCAATTGATATGGAACAAATTGCTCTTGCCGTAAAAAAATCAACTTTCAATCTGCTTCCTGTTGGAGCGGCAGGGTTTGCAGCAGCCCTAAGCAATATTTGGCTCAGTGATGCTAAAAATAATAAAATTAGTCTAAAATTTCAAAAACAACCCAAATTTATTGTTTCAGGAAGTGCTACTGAACTTACTGCTTCTCAAATTGCAAAATTGAAAGACGAATTTGACGATTGCCTTTATTCTTATTCCGTTAAAATTGATGATATTATTAATGGCGTAAACGAAGAATTTATACAAAGGATATGTTGCCATTTGTCAAAAGGCAATAACGTCCTTGTTCATACTTCTGATTTAATTCAAAACCGTGAAGAGTTTCAACAATTTTTAATGGAAAATGAAATATCCTATGAAAGCTTTTTTAACAAAAATATCCGGCTATCTCGCCAATATTGTTGAATTGACTTTAAGCAAAAATAGTGCAATTTTAATTCTTGTTGGCGGAGAAACTTCTTACGAATGCTGCAATGCCATAAATAGCGAAATTCTTCAAGTTATTGACGAGGTTATCTATCCTATTCCTCTGTGTATGGATTATAAAGCACAGCTTATTGTTACAAAATCCGGTAATTTGGGTAATGCCAATACGCTTGTCGATATAATAAAATATTTTGATTGTCATGATGAATAATAAAAAACTTGGACTTACATTAGGCGACATCAACGGTGTTGGAATTGAAGTTACCGTTAAAGCTTTAAATAAACTTGAAAATGCCAACAATATTGTTTTGTTCGGCTCAAAAAAAGTGTTTAATTATCACCTTGAATTTTTTGCAACTTAAACTTAATTTTGATTATGAGTTTGTTGATATTGATAATGATGAAAATTTAAAAAACGTTAATAAAACTGTCAATTGGGGAAAAAACGAAATAAACTCAGGGGTGATATCTTTTTATTCTTTAAAAAAAAGCAATAGATTTTGCAAACGAAAACAAAATAAATGCGATTGTGACTGCTCCAACTTCTAAAACAGCTATGAATATGGCAGGCTTTCACTATAACGGACAGACAGAAATATTGCAAAAATATTTGAAAAGCAATGATGATGGTAAAGAAAAAAAATGCTCAAATGCTTTTTTGTACAAATGAAGGTTTTAGGGTTTTGCTTTTAACTCGTCATTTAAGCTTAAAAGATGTGCCAAAAGCTATAAATAAAAAAATTATAAGAGAAAATGTTGTTGAAATTAATGACATTTTAAGAAAAGATTTTAAAATAAATAGACCTAAAATTGCTTTTTGTGCTTTAAATCCACACGCAGGCGAGGACGGCTTGTTAGGTGACGAGGAGATAAATATTATTAATCCTGCAATATGTGAGTTAAAAAAACAGGGTATTGATGTAAATGGTGCATTTAGTGCAGATACTTTGTTCACTTTAAAAAATATTTCAAAATACGATTTGTTTATAAGCTGTTACCACGACCAAGGGCTTATTCCTATAAAAATGTTGTATTTCGACAAAACTGTCAACACTACGGTTGGGCTATCAAAAATCAGAACTTCTCCAACACACGGTACTGCCTTTGACATTGCTGGAAAAAATATTGCAAATGAAGCAAGATGACGGAAGCTATAAAACTTGCAATGAAACTTCAATATAAAGACTAATACTTTTTATTAAAATTTGCTCATTGGCTTTACCGGTTTAATTTTGCAACCCAATATGTTGGTTAAGCAATCTTTATGTACAGTGTCATATTCTGTTACTATTTCTTTATTTTCGTTTAAACATTCACAATATTTTGAAAATTTATCTCCTGTATATTTGACAGCCTTGCAATATGTTAACGGCTCTTTATTAATATTTCTAATAGGGGCTTCCATATAATCACGTGTTACAACATTGAATTTTAAAGGACTGTTAACATCTGATGAAAGATAACCAATGGGAATAATCTTATTATTTATATGCTCAAATTCAAAAATATCTTTGTTAAAATCCCCTTTATTAAAAGGAGTTTCAAAAGCCGCATATACAAAAAGATGATTTTGATTAGATTTTTCATCTATAAGTTTAACAAATGCCAAGTGGGTGTTGTTAGCTGTTTTAACAGACTCAGCTTTATTAATTTTTAAAATATTGAGTGCGATAGAATCTTTATCAGCTGTTTCAAATGCAGTCTTTGTGCAATCATATTTCCCATAAGTATTAATACTGTTTGCAAAAAATATTGCAATAAGTTGTGACGTCAACTTCATTAATAATTTCATTTTTTGCTTTGTACTTGAATATCTCTTGATTGCTTAAAGTTTCAATAACATTTATACTTACATCTTGCACATTTTTATAAAAATAATAAGCATATATCGGAATTTTATTGTTCTCATTATGCTTAATTAACTTAAATGTTAAAATCATCATAAAAGAAGCAATTAAAAGCCATATTAACATTTCTACAACAGTGAATGCAACTTGTTTTTTGTTTTTGCTCAAACCTATATATTCCTTTTTTATAATAAGTAACATTATACAATTATTTTTATTTTATCTCAATAAATTTATAAATTAACTTGACAAAATTAAAAAAATTTTTGAAAAAAATGATAATAACTTGCAATATTGCTAAAAAAGTCTTTTGTATCAATTAATGCAAGTGAATTTGAAAGTATGTTAATAAAAGTTAATGTAAATTTTTAAAAATACCTATTCTTCTATTGAAATAGGCTTATAACAATAAAAAAACAAGATATTATAAAAAAATATTGTAAAAAAAAAGACATGATATTAAAAAAAATTGACCATTTTAAATAGATTTGTTTTACTATAGTTATATAAGGTTTATTTTTAAAAATCCATTTTTAATCTGAGGATTATTTTTTGAGAATAAATTAAAATATATATTAGATAAAAAAGAGGAGTAAATTGTGTTAGACCACGGTTATATTCAGATTTATACAGGGGATGGAAAAGGAAAGACAACAGCTTCATTAGGTTTGGCTTTAAGAGCATTGGGACACAACTGGAAGGTTTTAATAATACAATTTACAAAAGGAGACCAAGGAACATCTTATGGTGAAATAGCATCATCTTATAAGTTTAAAAATAATTTAGACGTGTTTCAATATGGAATGGATAGAATAATTTATTCTCACAATGTTTGTATGGAAGATTATAAAGAAGCAAAAAAAGGTTGGGACAAAGCAAAAGAAGCTATTGAATCAGGTAAATATCAGCTTATAATATTGGATGAGATTAATATATGCATAGATATGGGAATGATAAAAGTAGCAGATGTTAAGCAAGCTTTGTTGAATAAGCCGGAAAATTTGGAAATTGTCTTGACAGGCAGACGTGCACATCCTGAACTTGTTGCTTTGGCTCATTTGGTGACTGAAATGAAACCAATAAAACATTATTTTGATGTTGGTGTTATGGCGCGTCAGGGCATTGAATACTAAATTTATTAAAAACGAAAAATGAGTGAGAGAAAAATAAAAGAGCCTATGTTTTGGCTCTTCTTTTTTAGTTTAGTTGCATTGATTGCATTTTTTACGAGCTTTGTCAAGTGCTTTATTGCATTTATGCATTTCTTTTTTATACGCTTATAATCACGTTTTTGTGAGTCGGAAAGAAGACATAAAAATCTTTTTTTCATATTCATTTCGCTCACATTTACATTCTTTTTAATTTGTCTAATGTCATTTTTTAATTCTTTGGCTTCACAAGAACATGGTGAACATTTCTCCAATTCGCAAAGTTTTTTGTTTTTTCAAGCACAACTTTTCTTTGTAACACTTAAATCTTAGTGCATATTCATCGTCGAGCTTTTGAATTTGGCAAACCTGTGTTTCATTCAAACACAGTCGAGAATATATTTTTTCTCGTTGTGTGTCAAAAGCACATCTGTTTGGAAAAAATTTGTTACAAGTTTTATCTTCACAACAAGACTCGCATTGAGATTGCATTGGGCAAGTTTGAGTTTTGCAATCAGAACAATTGGCATTTGAGTTTAATGGACAAGTGGCAAAAGAACCTAACTGAGTTAAACAAAGTAAGTTTAAAATTGTTAAAGATGCTATAATTTTTTTTCATAAAAAATCCTCTATTTATATCTAAATAATATTATGCAACAGTTGCTATAAAATAATATTACCTTGTCGGTTATAAATAGAGGATTAAATTTTAATTAAAGTTTGAAAAAATTTACTTTGCCACTTAAATTGTTGTCATTAGTCGTATTAATAAGTTCAATAACTTCACCGTTAACAACATTATTATGTTTTACAGGTGCAATTTTTGAAGCAGGCAAAGGAACTAAATCGCTGGGGTGAACTTTGCTTATAGGTGCAAAAACTTGAGGCTTTGCACAATGGCTATTGTTTTTTGCACTGTTTTGAACACGATTTTTCTTAACTTGCGAAATCATAGGGTCCGGAGTAACTTTTTGTCTGTTATACTCGCTCATAATTTTAGAAACAAAACGTTTCGTTTCGGCAAACGGCGGCACACCCTTATAGCGTTTAACATTTCCGGGGCCGGCATTATAAGCTGCCAAAGCAAGTTCTGTTGACCCAAACATAGAGTACATCATACGGTAATACACAAGACCGGCTTTAACATTTTCATTCAAGTTATAAGGATTGTATCCTATTCTTCTTGCGGTTGAAGGCATAAGCTGAAACACACCGACTGCACCGTGTGCACTTCTTGCCCTCATGGCGAAAGCCTGATTCTGCTTTTGCAATACTCAATGCCAAAGCAGGGTCAATTCCTAAATCCAATGCGTGCTTAACAATATATTGTTTAACCGTTGTAACCTTGGCAGGAGCGGTCGTTTGAGACACTGCACACAATGGCGTTGTTGTAATTATACTTGTTATCAAGATGAGCTTAAGTAGCTTTTTAATTATCATCTTTATTTTTCTCCTCTGCTCTTATCTGCTATCACGTTTCAATTCGCTTGTGGATTTGCTACTTGTTATTTTCTATGTTATTACAAAAAAAAACAATGCAACCCCCTAACCCTTAATTTTAGCCTATTCTGACAATTTAACATGCTTTAAATCCCAAAGTATTGTTAAAATAGCAAGACATGTTAAGTTTTGTTAAGCACTTGATATGGTATATAAAATCATTATAAAAAATATGTGTAAATTATATAAATATTTAATGAAAATTTATATTTGTTCAAATAACTAAATATTATATGATTTTTTAATTTGACTATGGTAAATTAAATATGCAAGTTTCAAAAAAGATTTTTGCAATAGTTTATATAAAGTAAGTATGTTAAAAATAATTGTGAGGAGATGGAAAATGCCAAATTATTTAACTAAAGAAGACATTAAACGTTGGAGAAGTTCTTTGGAAAGATGTACTTTGGAGCAATATGCGGAAAAATTGGGCAAAGTTATTCAAAACGAAAAAGAAACTTGTGATATCATTGACATTGTGTTTGACAAAAATCATGAAGATCCTTTCACAATAAAGCATGATGATGCTTATACAAACCGTTATAATGGTGAAAAAATTACATCCGATTTGAATTTGGTAAATATTCGTAAAAAGCCATTAAACATTGTTAAACCTGAAAGCATGGTAAACAAATCATCTACGAGTAAATTGAATAGTACCGTTCAAAAGAAAGAATTAAAAAATCAAAATTTGAATATAATAAAACAACAACCACAAAGTAATGAAACTGTTATATTAAATGATATTTCTTTTAATAAACCGTTAACAGACAGAGAGCAAATGGTTTTTGAACATTTTTATCTTCATAAAAAATACAACAGTTTTTGCAAAGGATTTAGCAGAAATTCTATCATTACCTCGTGATTATGTTTATAAATATATCAAAAACTTAAGAGCAAAATTAAGTCGTGATATACTTGTTAATTCAGAAAAAGGCGGGTATGTTTTAAAATTATAAATTTAATGAAAAATAAAGAATATGAAAAATAAAGAAGAAAAAACTAACAATAAAAAACAAAAGCTTAAAGTAGCTTTTTCCCCATATGGGAACAATATATATTGCTTGGGCAACATGTCTGAGACGTTTGGGTGTGGAGCCTTTCATACCACCTTATACAAGAAAAAACGTTGTCTATCGGCACTAAAAATTCGCCGGAGTCAATATGTTTGCCTTATAAACTTATTTTGGGAAATTTTGTTGAAGCAATTGAAGCAGGCGCAGATTATGTTGCCATGATTGGGTCTCCAGGGATTTGCCGTTTGGGAGAATATGGCAAAAGTATTAAAAATAATCTTAAAAATATGGGTTATGAGTCAAATTATATCGAACTTCAATTGTATGACGGAATAAAGGGGCTGTATCGCTTTATCACAGAGCTTACACCAATCAGAAATCCATTTGTTATTTTAAGTGCTATAAATCTTTTGATACAGAAAATTTTTTTGTTGGATAAGCTTGAGCAGGTGCTTTCTTTTTTCTTGCCAAAAAATATAAAATAAAACCCACGCCCGCTTTTTTTTAAAAAACAACCCCACTTTTTTTATAAAAACTATAAAATAAAAAAAAAAAAAAAAAAAAAAAAAAAATTTATTACAAAAATCCAAAAACACTAATAAAAAAAAAAATATTATTGATTTTTAAAAAAAAAAGGTGAAAATTTTCATCGTTCTAGATCCGTTTTCTAATCAAAATATTAACCGTGAACTCGGCAGAATGGGAGTCCAAACAAGAACAAGCCTTTACGGTTTCAAGTTTTTTGAAAGATGCTATCATTCCGAAATGGTTTAAAAAAGGTGAAACGCACTTGGAAAGAGCGTTTAGACTTGCAAGACCATATTTGATGAGAGATATCGGCGGCGATTCGTTGGAATCAATCAGCGACGTTGCTTTTGCCGACCAAAGAGGAATTGACGGTATTATCCACGTCAGCCCGTTTACTTGTATGCCTGAAATTGTAACTCAAAATATTTTCCCTAAGATGAGAGAAAATTGCGAAATCCCGATTTTGACGTTGATTATGGACGAACAAACCGGTAAAGCAGGCTATATCACAAGACTTGAAGCGTTTACTGACTTGATGAGAAGAAGAAAACGTAAGAAATTGCAATTAATTTCTTCATCGCTATAATAAACAAAGTTTGCAGGATTTTTTTCATCTCTTCAATTGCTTTATAGCGTGCAACTTTTGAGGATAGTTTTTCTATATTAGCTAAATACAATAATGGTGCGGCAAATGCAACAATTGGAAGAGCGGCACCTGCGAATATTTGTAATAATTTGTTTGGAATTTTTGATGTTAAAAATACAATAGGAGTTGTTAAAACAGGCATCGAAAGTGCTAAGCCTATGGAGGCTATTTGTGTTATAAACTCGGTATTTTCAGCATAATCCTGCGATTTAATATCTATATTTTCAATCATTGAAGTAAGAAGTTCTTTGTCTTTTTTTGCTTCAAGAATTTCATCTTCTGTAAGTTTTCTATCATAATTAGATTTTATTTCATTATTTATAGTATCAAAATAAGTTTTTTGTTGCTCATTTATTTTACTACTATCTTTAATCATCTTTTTAATAGTTTCAATTGGTTTGGAAAAATTGAACATCTCATAGTTTGATTTTAGATTGCGTGATTGTTTTTCTTTTTAGTCAATTGAATTGTTTTTGCAATATTATTAACTTCTTCTTTTTGTTTGTCGTTTAGTATTGCAAATTGATTAAAATCATCCAACTCATTTTGCATTGCTTCAAAGCGTGCAGCTTTTGAGGACTCTACCTCTAATCTTGCACTATAGAGTGAAAATGCAATGTCTGAAGCTAAACCAGCTATTAAAGATAATAAAATATAACTACCATAAACAGCTCCTACTTTTGTAAAAGTTATATTTGTTCCCGGTATTAGTGGTTTATCTATATCTTTTGCAAATAATTTATTTTTTGATAAAATTTTTCTTGATAAATTTTTAACACCTTTAAAACAACTCAACCCTAAAGCACCCACAAAACATATCCAGCCAACAGGTTTTTGTATACCTTGTTTTGATAAAGCGATTATTGTTTCAATATCTTCAGCTTTCTCCTGTGAATAATCATCCATTATATCAACTGCATTGAAAAGAATTTCAGCTTTTGCTTTGGCTTTTTTAATTCTTCTTCACTTGGTGGTTTTGTTTTAAAAAGGTATTCTTTTTTGCGCTGCGAATTTCACGCTGTTTTTTCCAAGCATTATAATTTGGAATTTCTTTTTTATAATCTTTATAAGTCTGACCAATATTTTGCATAAAATTTTCTCTCGTTTTATATTCATACAAAACTCGTGAAAAAAAATTTTTGCTAGCAAAATACGTATAGATTTGTTAAGATTTAACAACAAGTGATAAGATATAGTTATAAGCGTTTACGGATTCGGCTGAAATTGTCATATTCCTGTCAAGAAGGCTTTTTATAGTTGTTTTGAAACATAACAAAACGGCTCGGTTTAGTCCGTTGTCTTTATCAAGCTCTTTTAAAATCATGTTTCTGTATTCTGCGTTGCGGGTTTTTGGTTCAATTTTATCAGATAAAAAAACTATTTTTTCAAAATCACTCATTCCAACACGCCCGACAGTGTGATATTTTATCGCATTTAGTATTTCTTCATCATCTATTTCAAAATTTTCTCTGGCAAAACAACACCCGACAGGTGCATGGTAGGTTTTGTAGTTTGAAAGGTCAAACTCTTTTGAAATTTCTTCGTTGTTTGCAATGTGTTCTTTCAAACTGTCAATTGTGAAGCATTTTGCGCAATCGTGAAGAAGCGCTGCAACTTTTATCTTGTTTTCACTTTGAGGAATATATTTTTTTGCAAGCTCAACCGCTTGCTCCATTGTTCCAATGGAGTGAATATATTTTTCCTCATTTAAGTTTTCTTTTAACCAACATTTAAATTTTTCAATATCATTCTCTGTATAAATTTTTTTCATAAATATATTCTCTAACTTCCTTAGGCACTAGACTGTCGATTTTTTTGTTTATTTTTATGTTTTGGCGAATTTGGCTTGAAGAAATGTCAACAGGTGTAAAGTCCAAAAGCTCAAAATCGTAGCCGTTTTCTTTTAAAATATCAAATTTTTCGTTTATATCTTCGCTATTTTGAATGTTTCTTGTGCAAACCAGAAACTTAACAAGTTTTTTCAATTCTTCTGTTTTATACCAGTTGTCTATTTTTTAAAAATGCATCATAGCCTATAATAAAGTTTATTTTACCTTCAATTTGGTTCTTGTATTTTTTATAAATAGCACAAATGGTGTTATAGGTGTATGATACTTGGTCAAAATTGTATTCAATGTCGCTAAAATCGAATTTGTTAATGTTTTTAACCGCAAGCTTCACCATTTCAAGTCGCTTTATCGCTATATTTTTTGTCCAAATTTTGTTTGAAAGGTGAAATGTATGAGGGTATAAAAATAACTTTTTCAAAATTGAATTTTTTTGCACAAAATTGGCAATAGCCAAATGTCCGTTGTGTATAGGGTTAAAGGTTCCACATAGCAAACATATTTTCATTTTAACCTCTTATCGTGCCATTTGTTTTTCAAAATGAATTTCATCAATAAGCTCTAACACTTTGCCGATAAATTCATTGTATTTTTTCAAGTTTGGCTTCGCCTGAAAGGATGATGTCTGCATATTGACTATTTGGCTCAACATAAATTTTAGCTTTTTTCAAAGCGTTTTCATAAACAGAATTTGCAGAATTGCCTAAGTTGCGCTCATTTGCACGCTGAAAAAATCTTTGTTTTTGAACGTTTTGAGAAACATCAACATAAATTTTAAAATCCAAAACATCATGCAATGCTTCATTTAAGGTGAAAAGTCCTTCAGTTATAATTATTTTTGAACTTTCGACATATTGAACATTATCGTGTCGAATGGCAGTACCAGACATGTCGTATTTAGGGAAGATAAACATTTTTTCCGCTTAGAAGCTCATAAATGTGTTTTGCCATTAAACTCAATTCCAATGCTTCGGGGCAATCAAGATCATAATTTTTAGCAAAATTATCGAAACCGCCATAATATTTAACCAAATCAGACCTGTCATAGTAATAATCGTCTGTATTTATTCTACATATAGCATTTTTAATGTTTCGTTTGTTCGAATATTCAAAAATTGTTTTTATTATTTCTTTTGCAATTGTTGATTTGCCACTTGCTGTTTGTCCGGAAATTCCAATTGCACAAGAGCGTGTTATTTCGCCGGATAAAAACATTGCCAGTTTGGAAACCAGATTGTCAGAAATAAAAAAATAAAGATAGAATCATTGGATTCTATCTCGTTTTTAAATATATTTTTTAATTTTTTTTCAATTATTTCAAATCGTGAAAAATCACTTTCAGAAGAGCGTTTTTTGCAAACTAAAGTTTGATAACCACTTTCAACTTTCAACCCTGATGCCACTTAGAAATCCTTTCAACTATTTTTAAATCTTATTTCTAATTAAATTTTAACATACAGCATTTTTTATACAAGAGGTTTAGATAGAATATTTTACAAAATTCAATAATTTTTATTTTTGTATTTATTATCTATATAATCAAGCATAAAATAATCATCATTTAACGTTGCATATTCTGCTGTTACATAATCACTATAAGTAACTTTATGATCTCGAAAAAAATAAGTATAATTTTTTGTTGAATCAGGTACAATTTTATCAAATGTTCCATTATTATTTTTTAACATAAATCATAACAGTTTCACCTTCATTCACTTTGTCCCCAAAGCTATCTTTTTGAATGTGTAAATGAATCATGATTTGAATTTGATATGGCACCATTTGAGTCTAAGCTCTTTAAAGAAAAAATTTGTTGTGCTTTTTTTCAAAAAAGAACCTGTTTGTAATTTAGATTCAAGTGGTAAACTGCTTGATGAAGAACTTGTGTAAGAATGTATTATTGGCGATTGTACTTTAAACATAATTTATCCTTTATTAATTAATAGTTTTAATATTTAAAATAACATTCACAAGATTTAGTTTTAATATTTTTTTTCAAATGTATCGTTTTTTAAACTATTTTTTGTCTTAAAATAAATTTTTTTTGCTTCGATAAATTCTGCACTGTCGTTAGCAAATTTGTCTAAATTCTTAGGTACAGAAGGACTACGACGCAAAGATACTTGAATAAAACTCAATCTCATTTGTTAATGTTTCCTTTTATAATTTTATTTTTATAGCTAATAAAATTGATTATATATTAAAATATTATTCTGTCAAATTTAAAAGGTATGATAATTATAAAATCATAGAAAAATAAAATTTTAATGATAAAATAAAAGATGAGTAAAAGATAGAAATTGAGAAAATGGAGAAATTAAGATTATGAAAAAACTTTCACCACTTCAAGAAGTTCGTTTGAAATATCAACCAAAACTTCCAGAATCTTTAAAACACGGAATAGCAAGCCTTAAACTAAAAGAAGGTGAAAAAACAAAAGCTGTAAAGGATGAGGCTAAAATAGAAGAACTATTTCCAAACTGTTATGGTGCACCAATTGTTGAATTTGTTTACGATAGCAACACAAACAATGAAACAGAAGAAAAAAATATCGGTGTAATTTTATCAGGCGGTCAAGCTCCCGGTGGTCATAACGTTATTTCCGGGTTGTATGATGCTTTAAAGAACGCAAACAAAAATAATAAACTTTATGGATTTTTAGGGTATTCCATCAGGCATTATCGAAGGTGATTATATTGAATTCGATGATAAAAAAATAGATGAATATAGAAATACAGGTGGTTTTGACATTATTGGTTCAGGTCGTACAAAGCTTGAAACCGAAGAACAGTTTGAAAAAGCCTTAAATGTTTGCAAAAAGCTCAATATCAAAGGTATTGTAATAATTGGTGGTGATGATTCAAACACAAACGCTTGTATGTTGGCTGAGTGGTTGAAATCTCACAATACAGGCATTCAAGTTGTTGGTTGTCCAAAAACAATCGATGGCGATTTAAAAAATGACCAAATTGAAATTTCATTCGGGTTTGATACAGCCACAAAAACTTATGGTGAGCTTATCGGCAACATTCAAAGAGATGCAAACAGTGCAAAAAAATATTGGCACTTTATTAAAATTATGGGAAGAAGTGCTTCTCACGTTGCATTGGAAGCAGCTTTGCAAACACAACCCAACATCACTTTAATTTCAGAAGAAGTTGAAAACGAAAAAATGTCTCTAGACCAAATTGTAACTTATATTGCCGATGTTGTTGCAAAACGCTCTCAAATGGGCAAAAACTTTGGTATAGCCGTAATCCCTGAAGGTTTGATTGAATTTATTCCTGAAATGAAGTCTATGATTGCAAACTTGAATGATTTAATGGCAAAATTAGAAAAAGACGAAAATTATACTAATGCCAATAATGAAGAAAAATTTGCAATTATTGAAAAAGAACTTGATAGCAACAACAAACACGTCTTTGCTTCATTACCACAATTGATTAAAGCACAACTTCTTATGGATAGAGATCCTCATGGTAACGTTCAAGTTTCAAAAATCGAAACTGAAAAATTGCTAATTGAAATGGTTAAAACAAAATTGGCACAAATGAAAAAAGAAGGTAAGTTTAACGGTAAATTCTCAGACCAAGCACACTTCTTTGGTTATGAAGGTCGTTGTGCATTCCCTTCAAACTTTGACGCTGATTATTGCTATTCATTGGGTTACAATGCTTTTGCATTGTTGAATTTTGGTTTGACAGGGTATTTATCTTCAATTAAAAACCTTACAAAAGAAGCTAAAGATTGGGTTGCAGGCGGTGTTCCTTTGACTATGATGATGAACATGGAAAAGCGTCACGGCGTGTTCAAACCTGTAATCCAAAAAAGCACTTGTTGAACTTGACGGTCCTGTTTTCAACCAACTAAAACAAAACCGTGAAAATTGGGCAATGAACGACGAGTACTTGTTCCCAGGGGCAATTCAATACTTTGACCAACTGAAGTTTGCGATTTAAAAACAAGAACATTGGTTTTGGAACAACAGTAAAGATTTGCTAAGTGCATAAAAAACAAGGACATTGGTTTTGGAGCAACAGTAAAGATTTGCTAAGTGCATAAAAAACAAGGACATTGGTTTTGGAGCAACAGTAAAGATTTGCTAAGTGCATAAAAAACAAGAACATTGGTTTTGGAGCAACAGTAAAGATTTGCTAAGTGCATAAAAAACAAGAACATTGGTTTTGGAGCAACAGTAAGGATTTGCTAAGTGCATAAAAAAAACAAGAACATTGGTTTTGGAGCAACAGTAAAGATTTGCTGATATAAAGATAATAAAACACCGCTTTACTTTAACAAGTGGTGTTTTATTTTGTTAAATATTTCATCAACATTTGTTATATACGAATATAAAACACTAAAAGTTTCTTCTATGTTATTCAAGATATTTTCATCGTCGAGTGATTTTGAATTTAGCGGTTTGTACAAAAGTTTCATTTCATAAAGTCCAAAATCGTTTGGCATAAAGTACTTTGTGTGTGTTTCAACACATTTTATCTTTTGTTTGTAAAACTGCAGGCGTTTTTGTGTGTTGAGGTCTTTCTCATTTTCTGGTTCAACTTCAAAATAGACACCGTTTAGCTTTTTGTATTTATTAAAAAGATGATTTAAAATTTGTGTGCCAAAACCTTTTGATTGAAAATTTTTAAATATCGCAAGATAATCCACCCAAATAAAATCGCTTAAATAATAAGAAATATAGCCTATATTTTGGTTGTTTATTTTAAACAATTCACATTTATAGTTAGAGGAGTTAAGAAGTTTTAAAAAGAAATCAAATGTTTTCAATTCGCACTTTGGAAATTGAGTAAGCATATCATTGTAAATAATTTCAAAATCTTTTTTGTCGGAAATAAAAACTGAATTCATAATATAAACATTATATCATGTTCAAAACTATTTTTGGCATTCGCAATTGTCATTTTCGTTAATTGTTTTGCCAAAAAGAATTCTTAATCCGCCAAAGTTTTTGGATAGAGTATTTTTAATTCCGCAGGTGATGTCATCAACATTGTCAATTATATTATCAATTTGCATGACTTGAGTGTTTATTGTTGTTGGCACTTTTTCGTCTACGGAACCTGTTAAAACTGACAGATTTAGTGTTGTTGATTTGATATTTTCAAAAGATGTATTTATTCCTGAAAATATGCTTTGAAGTTCATTTTGATTTATTGCATAGTTCACTTTTGATGTAATTTGGTTAACATTGTTTGAAGCTTGATTGAAATTTGAAGTAGTTTGGTAGAGGTTGTTTTGGTTTTGTTCAACAAGTGTTTGCATGGTTTGGAATAAATCGCCCAAAGCAAGGATTGTGTTGTCAAGATCATTAATTGTTCTTGAAAGGTCTTTTTGGATGTTTTTTAAAGCATTTGGGTCTTGGTTTTGAAAAAGTTCTTCAAGAGGTATCATTGAAACACCTTCGATAACATTTTTTGTTGAAAGTCTTGCCAAAGCAGGAGCCGAAGGGTAAACAAGTTCAACAAAATCTATGTTTTTGTCGTTAATTTTTATTCGTTTAAATTGAGCAAAGGTATTTCGCGGCAAGTTCAAATCTTTTGGAAACAAAACAACCGTCATACGTGTTTTTGTGTAAGATTTGTCGGGTTTAATACGAATACATCTGCCTATTTTAAAACCGTTATAAACAACAGGCGGATAACCACGAAATGGTCTGAGTTTTGTATACTCAATTGTGACATAAGTGTAACTTAAAATTTTGAAAATAAAATATATTGTAAAAGCACAAAATAGCACAAAAAATGTGTGAAAGAAATGTGATTTAGTTTTTAAATATGCTTTTTATTTTTTCTATCATATAAAAAATATAATATTATTTTAAAATAAATTTATTCACTTTGTGTTTAATAATCTTGTGGATATAATAGTTGTTTTTATATGACGGGCTGCGGATTCGTCGTTGGCTTTGCCTGATTGTGAGGAACTGAACGGAGTGAAATAATTTTGTAAAAATTATAAAACCCAGTTGCATAGTTCCGAACCCGACGTAATCCAAGACAGCGCGCGTTCAAAATTTGAATAAATTCACCAACGCGGATTGATTTTAGCTTAGTTATAGCGTTGAAGTCCAATTAATGCTTTTTATGAGACATTTTTCGTTTAGGTTTTATATGACGGGCTGCGGATTCGTCGTTGGCTGTCTTGGATTTTTTTCTAGCTCACAGAACCGTGCCTTATGTGCCTTGCACAAGCCGGCACGGTCTGTTCGCTATCCGGATTCGCTCCGCTCCATCCGTACGCAAATCCGCTTTTGGTGTCAAAAGTTGCACAAAAACGTACCCTAAAGGGCATCCTCCCTTGTAAGACTCAACTTCGTTTCGTCAACAAGAAGAGCTACAACCCCCTTGATTGTCACAGCTGTGCTAAATTCAACCCGAGCGGTCTTAACTCGCACTTCGTGCTCAGACAGACGGCTGCCTGACAATGTTTCATTAGCGGATTTCCGGACGGGCGGAGTCCCGGGGGAGCGAAAAACCGACGCCGGCAAGCCCAAAGGGCGACAGGCGGAGTGTTTTGAGCGAGAAGGAAATCCAAGACAGTGATAATTGTTCGTGCCTGCGTATGGGTTGCATTTGTTACTATTATCAGATAAACAATTGTGCAGTTCCAGGGTCGCAAGGGGCTTTAGCCCCTTGCACTAATCTATTATGGCGAAACAAACATGAAGAAAAAAGATATAATTGGACTTCAATGCCAATAAACAACCAAAGATCAATCCTCATTGAGGAATGAAGTCAATGTATTGAACGCGCGATAGCCCGTTATATAAAAAGCCTAGTTTCGCCCCAACCAACGTGTTTTTATATAACGGGCTGCGGATTCGTCGTTGGCTTCGCCTGATTGTGAGGAACTGAACGGAGTGAAATAATTTTGTAAAAAATTATAAAACCCAGTTGCATAGTTCCGAACCCGACGTAATCCAAGACAGCGCGCGTTCGATTTTAAATGTCATCCACCAACGCGGATTGATTTTAGATTGGTTATAGCGTTGAAGTTCAGTTATAGCTTTATCCTAAACATTTTTTGTTTTAGGTTTATATAACGGGCTACCGCTTGACAACTGATGCGCCCATCGCCCAAAATTAATGTTTAAAATGTCTTATACCGGTTGTTACCATTGCAATATTATATTTGTCAGCTGTTTCAATGACATCTTTATCTTTAATACTGCCACCCGGTTGAATAATAGCTTTTATTCGACCTTGGGCAGCATACTGTATGTTATCAATGGCCGGAAAAAAACCATCAGAAGCCAAAACAGCATCTTTTGCCCCGTCACAGGCTTTATTTAATGATATTTCACAGCTTTCAACCCGACTTGTGTTGCCACCTGAAATTCCTAAAGTTTTAAAGTCCTTTGCTATAACTATTGCATTTGATTTAACATGTTTGGCTATTTTCCAAGCGAAAATTAAATCTTCTATAACATCTTTGTCAGGCTTGGTTTTTGTGACAACTTTAAATGTGTCTTTGTCAAGTTCTTTGACATCATAACTTTGCACCAACGTGCCAAATGGGGTGATTTTTATTTCTTTTGATATTATTCTTTTGTAAATTTCAAATTTTGTGTTTAATTTTATAAGTCTTAAATTCTTTTTTGTTTGCAAAAGTTCAAGAGCATCATCATCAAAATTTGGCGCAATGATAACTTCTAAAAAAAGTTCCTTCAAATGTTTTGCAACGTTTATATCGACATCTTTGGTAAAAGCAACAATTCCTCCAAATGCACTAATTGGATCACAATCAAGAGCCTTTTGATATGCTTCAAGTGAACTTGCTCCAAGTGCAACTCCACAGGGGATATTATGTTTTACTATTGTACAGCAATGAACATCATAAAACTCACTTGCAATATTTAAAGCATAAGTCATATCAAGATAATTATTATATGATAATTCCTTGCCGTTTAAAATTTGATAGTCAGCAATTTGATTTTCAAAAATAGGTAATTCATATAAAGTTGCTTTTTGGTGGGGGTTTTCGCCATAACGTAATTCTTTAAGTTTTTTTATATTTAAATTTAAATATTCATTATCATCAAAAACGTTGGCTAATTTTGTATTAATAATTGAATCATATTTTGCCGTATTGTAAAAAAGCTTTGAGAGCAAGCTTTTCATTCAATTCGTAAGAATTTTGACCGTTGTTGTTTTTCAAATCTTCCAAAACTTTGTCATAATCATTTATGTCACAAACGCAAGTTACATTTTTAAAGTTTTTAGAAGCCGCTCGAAGAATAGCAACTCCACCAATATCAATATTTTTAACAAGTTCATCAATATCCTCGGTTTGTTTTGACACTTCTTCAAACGGATAAAGATTGACTACCGCCATTTGAAAAGGCTCAATATTAAGCTCGTTAAGCTGGGTTATATCCTCAATTTGTTTGGGGTCGGCAAGCAAACTTGCGTGAATTTTAGGATGAAGTGTTTTGACTTTGCCATTTAATATTTCTTTAAATTCAGTAATATCCTCTACTTTTTGTGCATTCAATGTTGTTTTCACACAAATACTTTGCAGTTGATGTTGTTGACACAATTTTAAAGTTGTATTTAGTTACAAGTTCTTTTGCAAATTCAACAAGACCATCCTTGTTCCAAACACTTATTAATGCATAATTTGTCATTTAGTTCTGTCTCCATTTATTATCATTTATTATATTGTTTTTTATTATAAAGTAAATTGCTATTGCGCTTATAAATATTAATATCAAGCTTACCCAAATAGCTATTGGAATATTAAAAACATATAAAACCGAATCAATACGTAATTTTTCAATAAGTATGCGACCTATTGAATATAAAATTAAATATATAAAGAAAGTTGTTCCTTCATATTTTTGGACAAAACGTCTTAAGCCAAAGAATAAAAAGAATAAAACAAATAATATTCCACAATGATTCATACAAAAATGTAGGGTGAAAATATTCATAGTTTAGATATTTTAAATCACGGTAAAAAATGGGCACATAAAGTTTCCAAGGTAAGTTTGTTGGGGCGCCATAGGCTTCAATATTAAAATAATTTCCCCATCTACCCAAAGATTGACCAAGCAAAAGTCCGTATGAAAAAACATCAGCATAGGGAAGAATTTTTTGTTTTTTTAATTTCAGATAAATAAATCCGGCAACAAATCCTCCTAAAATAGCACCGTGTATTGAAAGTCCGCCAAGCCATATAGCAAATATTTCGTTCAAGTGGTGAATATAATAGCTTAAATCAAGTAAAACGTAATATAAACGTCCGCCAAGAATTCCAAAGATTGTTACAATCGGAAATAATTCACTTAATATTTCTAAACTAACATTATTTTTATAATATTTTTTTGCAATAAGTTTTGCAAACAGATACCCTATTCCAATAGACAAAGCCATTATTGCCCCATAATAGCGGATTTTAATAAAACCTAAATTTAAAAATATTTGGCTTGAGGGGCTTTGCATGTTTTTATTGTTTTTCGTTTGATTGCGCTAATTTGTCTTCAAGTTCTTTAATTTTTTGACTTACATCGTTATAATCAGAAGCTTCTTTTTCGTTTTCCAAATATAACTTATAGTTTTCAATACTTTTTGAAAGCAACTCAGTTGGTGAAAGTTTAATATCATTGTCTTTTGTTTCTTGTTCGCAATTTGGGCAAGTGTTGTTTTCTTTGTTGTCATCGTCATCGTCATCGTTTGTTTCATCAACAAGTTCGCTATACATTTCTTCATAGGTCACACCTTTTGAGAAATAAACGCTTGGAAAATCAGATTTTAATTTTAGTGTTTCGTCAAAGTGTTTTATAGCATTATCGTATTCTTTTGCGTTTAAATAAGCAATGCCAAGATTATAGTGTGTTTCAAAAACAGTGTTGTCTAAATCCAAACTTGATTTCAATCTGCAAATGGCAGTCTGAGTGTCACCTTTGTCGAGATATTCTTTTGCTTTATTATTTAGTTCTTGTACGGCAAAATTGTTTATACAAGCTGTTGTGATTACCGAAATAAAAAAGTAAAAGTAATATTGAAAGTAATTTTTGCATAATTTATTTTTATCCCAAAAATATTTTATTTATTTTAACTCACAATCGTTAATTTTAATTCTATCCGAAACCATAATATTTTGCAACTTTTTTACGTATTGTTAATTTTTTTATGTTAATATTGCTATATTATCATATTAATGTTAATATAAAAATATGATAGAAAGGAACGGTCGATTTTCATCCGTTTCTCTTTTTATTGTTTGGTACATAGGTGGGTTAAATTAAAAAATGTCTGACAAAAAAGAAATTATAAACAAGATTACACCAGTGGTTGAAAATACTCTTATGCGGTTTGGTTTCATACCTGTTGAGATTGATTTTGTTCGTGAAAATAACAAAGACATTTTGAAAATATTTATCTATTCTAAAACAAAGCCTGTAACTTTGGATGATTGTGAAAAAATATCTCGCAGTTTAGATGAATTTTAGATGAACTTATAGATTTTAAATACTCACTTGAGGTTTCATCACCAGGGCTTACTCGAAAATTAAAATCAGAAAAAAGAATATTTGATATTCATTGGTAAATTAGTTTCAATTAAAACCAAAACAAATGACGTTTTCCCAAATTATAAAGTTGAGGGTAAAATTTTAGATTATAATGATGAAAAAGGTGTTCTAATTGAAGATGTTGATACAAAAAAAGAATATTATATCAACATAAACGATATAAAAAGCAGTAATTTAGTATTTAAGTAAAATAATCGAAAGAGGGATAAAATGATAAGAATAGGAATGGCGCTATTTGAAGCAACTGAAGAACTTGAACGTGAACGCGGAATATCAAAAGACGTAATAATCAGTTCACTTTTGTGATGCAATGGTTGCAGCATATAAAAAACAAATTCATGACAAAGATGCAGCAAATATCGAAGCTATTTTAGATGAACAAGCAGGTGAAATAGGTGTTTTTCGCACAAAAGTTGTTGTTGAAAACGTTGAAGATGAAAATACTCAAATATCTTTAGAAGCTGCTAAGGAAATTGATGAAGATGTTGAAATTGAAGACGAAGTTAAAATAGAAGTTACACCTGAAGATTTTGGGCGTATTGCTGCTCAAAGCGCTAAACAAGTTATAACTCAAAGAATTCGTGAAGCTGAAAGAAGAAATGTCTTAGATGAGTTCATGAGCAAAAAAGGTACTCTTGTTACCGGTATTATCCAACGCGTTGAAAATAGAACAGTTTATGTAAATATCGGTAAAATCGATGCTATTTTGCCACAGAAAGAACAAATCCCTGGAGAATTTTATAAGCCCGGTAACCGTATTCGCGTCTTTGTATTAAATGTAAAAGACAACAACCGTTTGCCACAAGTCATTGTTTCTCACGCACACCCTGAAATTGTTCGTGAATTGTTTGAACTTGAAGTGCCTGAAATTGAAGACGGTATTGTTGAAATCAAATCAATATTCCGCGAAGCTGGATTTAGAACTAAAATAGCTGTTCACTCAAATGACCCGGAAGTCGATTCTGTTGGTGCTTGTATTGGACCTCGTGGTAGCCGTATACAAACTATCGTCAACGAATTAAAAAATGAAAAAATTGACATTGTTCGTTATTCTGATAACCCTTGTTGAATTTATAGTTAATGCACTTTCACCGGCTCGAATTTTGTCAGTGGATATCTTGGCTGATGACGAAAATGCTCAAGAAGCTTTAGTCATTGTTCCTGATGACCAGTTGAGCCTTGCTATTGGACGTGATGGGCAAAATGTTCGTTTGGCTCATAAACTTACCAATTGGAAAATTGATATAAAAAGCGAAACTCAAGCTAAATTACTTGAAAAAAATAATGAACCTCAAGAAATTGTTGAAGATGATTTTAATGAATTTAATGACAACAACGAAGATGATACACAAAACATAAGCATTGATGATGAAATTCAGGAAGAATTGTCGCAACAAGCACTTGATGAAGATGATTTAAATGAAACTTCTCAAATTGTTGAAGGTGAAGATGAATAAAGAAAATTAAATAAAAAGTGTCGAAGTGGCGGAATCGGTATACGCGCACGTTTGAGGGGCGTGTGGAGAAATCCTTGAGGGTTCAAGTCCCTTCTTCGACACCATAAAAAACTGTGGCATAAAGCCACTTTTTTTTATGAGTCAGGTGACTTTCACTTGTATTTCGCCTGACGGGCAAAATACAATGGTTCAGTCGATATATCGACATACCTTCGCTGTACGGCTCGAATTACATATTCTCGCCTACGCTCAGGTAAAGTCCCTTCTTCGACACCATAAAAAAACTGTGGCATAAAGCCACTTTTTTTATGAGTTAGGTGACTTTCACTTGTATTTTGCCTGACGGGCAAAATACAATGGTTCAGTCGATATATCGACATACCTTCGCTGTACGGCTCGAATTACATATTCTCGCCTACGCTCAGGTAAAGTCCCTTCTTCGACACCATAAAAAAACTGTGGCATAAAGCCACTTTTTTTTATGAGTCAGGTGACTTTCACTTGTATTTTGCCTGACGGGCAAAAATACAATGGTTCAGTCGATATATCGACATACCTTCGCTGTACGGCTCGAATTACATATTCTCGCCTACGCTCAGGTAAAGTCCCTTCTTCGACACCTTAAAAAACTGTGGCATAAAGCCACTTTTTTTTATGAGTGGGGTTTATTAGTCCAATTTGGATTTGCTTGTTTATATAAACTTTCCCAATTCTAGGCTAATAGAGGCCAATTTTTTTACAATGAGATTTGAGTTTCAAAGTACACCAAAAAGGACTTTTGGGGGTGCTCAAAAGTCCTCAAAATTATCTAAATTTTTAATTAAATTAACGTCTATCATTGAATACATTTACCTTTTTAGGCATTGGGCAAAATGAGTGCTAAAAGCCCATTTTGAAATTTCTTGTATTTTGAGATGTGTCGAATTGTCTCCGAGATTGAGACGAAGAGTTGATTTTACTGATGATAAAGGTTTTACAGAGTTAGGCTTTAAAGGTTTGTATGCGAAACTCGGAATAGAAACAGTTTTTGCAAGACCATACAACGCCCGAGCAAAAGTCATTGAGCGTTTCTTTTGGGATTTTCAGGAAAGTTTTGAAAAGCTGATTCCAAGTTATATTGGGACAAGTGTTGAAAATAAACCAGCGTGGATGAAACATGGTGAAAAGTTACATTTAAAATTACACGAAAATGAAACTAATAATCATATTCCAACAGTTCAAGAAGTAATTAAATATATAAACTGTTGGTTAGAATTTCATAACAAAAAGCCTTGTCCTAATGATAGTTGTCAATATTTACAACCGTCATACCTTCTGAACACGAATTTAGCATTGTCAAAAAAGAAGAAAGTCCGTTAAATGAAGAACCATAACCAATAGAAGTTGGAACAGCAATGACAGGGGAACATCAACCAAGCCTGCAATAACACCGCCTAAAGCTCCTTCCAGCCCTGCGACGGCAACAATTACATTTGCTTTTTTAATATCATCAATTTTATCCAAAAGCCTATGAATGCCGGCAATTCCAATGTCATAGTATTTTTTGACGTTGCTTCCAAAAAAATTGTGCTGTATCACTTGCTTCTTCGGCAACGGGAATATCACCGGTACCGCCTGTACAAATTGCGATTTCACCCAATTTTTCAATTTCATTTTGAACTAAAGTTAGTGTTCTTGCTTGCTCATTGTATTGAACCTCTTTTATAACTCTTTGCACTTCTTTTGCTTGTTCCTTGCTTGCACGAGTGCCTAAAATATTTTGTCCTGCATTTTTAAATTCAGAGAAGATTTTGATTATTTGTTTTTGAGTTATTTACAACATTTGAAATTCCAAGCACTGCTTGTACATTTGAAGTTGTGAAGCTCATTCCAAAATTGATTATCAAAGGCAAAATTACAAACAAACAAAATCATGCACCAAGTATGAATAAAACACTTGAAGTGAATACAATTGATTTTATAAATTTCTTTTCATTTTCGTAAAGTGCACTTACAAAAAAAAGTTCCAGACTTGTTTTGCAATATATGGGAAACAAACAATTATATCCATAATGAGTGCAAATTTAATTTGTACTATAAAAACTTCTGCAGTCGAAAAATAGTTTAAAGCGATATTGTTATTTTTTAAAATCAATTTAATGAAAACATCAAGACATATGGGTGCAACAAAAGCATTGGAATTAAATAAATTCCAACCGCTTTTAAACATTTCAAAAGCATTTCTCGAAACGCTTCAATATGTGAAATTATACTTTTGTCTTTGTCCATAGTTTTGTTGTGTTAAATCTAAATCCTATTATAGGTTGTGCCCCGTCATTAATTTAAAGCTGTCATTGCGAGACTCGTAAGAGCTGTGGCAATCTATAAGTTTCAATCATTCCTTCCGGATAAGCCCCCACCCAAATTTCTAAGCTTTGACCCCAAGGCTTTCAGCTTGAAATTCTACCCTTTCTCCGTGGAGAAAGTCAAGAATATTTAAACATCTTTAGAGTTATATTCTTCCGGTCTTTCGCCTTCATTTTCAATCGCTTCTTTATTTTCTTTTAAAATATTTTTAGTTTTTTGTATTCATAAGAGGCACGACCTAATGCTCTTGCAAGTTCAGGAATTCTTTTTCCACCAAAAAGCAAAACGGCAACAATCAATATCAATAATATTTCAGTAATTTCTAACGATATAAATTTCTCCTTATACTATATAATTTTTTGTTCTTTCACAGAAAAGATTTGAATTGCATCGTGCCAACAAGTTTTCTTTGCAAGCCCCACATCCGATACATTTTTGAGCGTTCAGAATTGGTGCTTTTCCATCTTGTTTTATTATAGCACCTTTAGGACAAACTTCACCGCATTTATGACAATCAAATTTGCAGAATTTTTTGCCTTTTGAATAATCGATATGAACAGCTGGAAAATTTTCGTTGGCTTTAACCAAAATTTTGTTTGGACAATTTTGAACACACAAATTGCAGTTGAAACACTTATTGGCAAATCTATCTTTATTCACTGCACCAGCAGGCAAAATGATATCCTTAACTTTTTTCAACAAGCTTGCCTTTTAAAACAAGTCTTGTTTTGACCATTGAGCCAAAAACCGCAACAACAGCAGTGTCAAGAATTAACTGACGACGTTTTAAACTAAACTTTTCTTCTTTTTTATGTTCAATTTTACCAAATTTAACCCCGCCTTTTGGACAAATGTTTAAACATTTCAAACATCTTACGCAAATTTCATTGTCAACGGATTTTTTTGAATTAATACATCCTGAAGGGCAATTTTTTCGCACATTCCACAAGATAAACATTTGTCTTGATTTATATTAATTTTATTCAAAGAAAACTTTGAAACAAGCCCCAACAATGCTCCAACAGGACAGATATTCGTACAAAAAAATCTGTTTTAAAAAAGACTATTGCTAAAACAAGCAATGTTGCAACAATTCCTAATATTGAAACAGTAATTGCTGAACCAAACAAAGAATAAGGTTCCAAATGTCTTAGAGCTACAGCGCTTCCGCCTGTCAAAGCGCCAAAAGTCAAAGCCATAATAAAATATTTTGCAGGATAGTTTTTAATCGCTTTATTTTTTACGTTTAAAGATTAATGCCAATGCTTCTTGCAAAAATCCGAAAGGACAAAGTGTTGAACAGTAAAATTTCCCAAACAAAGCCGTTACAACTACCATTATAAGCATAAGAATTAATGCAATTACAGAAAAATCAACAAAAAACTTTTTTGCAAAATAGCTTCAAATTACAAATCTAGAAGCTTTATAGGATAAAAAATCCTACAAAACCTAAAATTATCAATAAAAATATAACTCCGGCAACTGTAAGTCTTATTTTATAGGAATGTTTCATTATTTAGCAAGTTCCTTTTCAACTGTTTCAACTTCTTTATGGACATCTTTCAAAAGTTTTGGAATATCCAAGTTTTGAGGACAGTTTTTCATACATAATTTACAATCTACACATGTATCAGCCCTCGTTGACTCGTCAAGTGCCTTATAATTATATGCAAACTTGAATTTCTTAGATTTTTGATTGCTTGATTTATAGACATTGTATAAACCAAAAATCGCAGGAATGTTTATGCCTCTTGGGCAAACTTCCATACAATATTTGCAAGCTGTGCAACTTATTGCACCACTAGATTGAATAATTTGTGCAATTTCATGAGCAACTTTTTCTTCTTCTTTTGTAAATTCTCGATAGTTTATAAAAGTGTCAACATTTTCTTTCAACTGTTGAAAATTACTCATACCACTTAAAATAGTGAAAACTCTTTTTTTGCTTGCAACATAACGCAAACCAAAAGAAGCTTGGGCATCATTTGGACATTCTTGTTTCAATTTTTCAACGGCTTTTTCCGGCAAATTGCACAAAACTCCGCCACGCAAAGGCTCCATAACAATCACAGGAACACCTGCTTCATCTGCGATTTTGTATAATTCATCAGCATTTACAACTTCCCAATCAAGGTAATTTAATTGAAGCTGACAAAATTCCATTTGTGTTCCTTTATGACTTCTCTCAACATTTGAGGATCACCGTGGAAAGAGAAGCCAATGTGTTTAACTTTGCCTTCATTTTTAAGTTTAACAAGTTCATCATACATATTGTTATCACGATAATTGCTTAAAGTGTTTTTGTTTATATTATGCACAATGTAGTTGTCAAAGTATTCAACTTGACATTTTTTGAGTTGCTCATCGCACAATTTTCTGATATCCTCTTGAGAATTTACAAGGTAAGCTGGACACTTATCAGCCAAAATAAAACTTTCACGAGGATATTTTTTAAGAATTTCGCCGATTGCATTTTCACTTTTGCCATCAACATACATATAAGCGGTGTCAAAATAGTTTGCTCCATGCTCAATTGCGTATTCAACCATTTTGTCTAATTCCACCATATCAACTTTGTCACCTCGCATTGGCAAACGCATACAACCCAAAGCAATTAACGGTGTATCAATGTTGGCAAATTTTCTTTTTACTACCTGGGTTTCAGATTTTTTAATTTCTTTTTTACCGCAGCCACTTAATAATGCAACCCCACCAATTGTCAATGCTGAATTTATAATAAATTCTCTTCGTTTCATATTTTTACCTAACACTTATTTTAAATTTTGCCCCAAATATCAAGTTCCAGGTTCAATGGTAAGGACAAACTAAAGAATTCTGTCTGAGTATAATTTCCAGAACTTGTTGACATATTGAGTTATTGTAAATAAAAATAAAATAATTAGTAATAATTTTTTCATACTGACATTTCAACATGGAAATGTTAGTTTTTTTGTTTCGAAATTATAAAAAAAATTACAATTTATACTTGTTATTATCTAAAAAAAGTTATCTTTTTAATTTTAATATAGTTTATACTTTAGTTTGATTTGTTTGTGCCGGAAAATTAGATTTTTTAGGGAGAGAAAAACCAAAAGTGCAACTTTGTTCATCTTTATTACTTTTTTGCAAAAATGTCCCCATTGTGTTCTTTAATTATTTGTTTAGCCAAGTATAGACCAAGTCCCGAGCCTGATTTGTGGAACTTTATATTATCTTTACGTTTAAATTTTTCATATAGATCAAGTATTTTGTCATCCGAAATATAATTGCTTTTATTTTTTATATTTAAAATAATATTATTTTTCATCTTCATTTAACATAAGTTCAATATTTGATTTGTTGTTGCCATAATTAATTGCGTTGGAAAGAAGATTAATTATTACTCGTTTTAGTTGAAATTTATCACCGCATATATTATTATTATTATTATTATTATTGCCTAAAGTTGATTTTATATTAATATTTTGTTCTTTTTCTATTAGAAGATTAGATACTTCACTAACGGCTTCATCAATAAGTTTGTTTATTTCAAATTCTTCCGGATGGATTTTAATTTGGCCATTATCATATAAATAAGTATCTAAAACTGTAAATATTAAGTCATACATATATTGGCAGGAATTTTTGATTTGTTCTAAAAACTCTATTTGAGTTTGGTTTAAAGTTCCAAAAGTTTGGTTTAAAAGTAGATCAATCGCTTTTATTTGCGCTATTGTTGGTGTTTTTAAATCGTGAGTCAACGTTGCAACAAAAGTTTCTTTTCTTTCCTCAAGTGCCTTTTCATCATCAATGTTGTACAAAAGAACAACAATATTTTCAACTTCTTTATCTTCATTGTAAACAGGGGCTTTCACAATTCTATACCAACCTTTTTGGCCGTTTTTAAGTTCTAACAAACGTTCAATTCTAAAAATTTTTCTTCCTGCTGTAACTTTGTCATCTTCTTTTTTTATATTATCAAGATTTTTATAAAAACTATCTGATTTTTTCACCTATAATATCTTTTATTTTTAAATTAAGCATATCTGAATGATTTTGATTTGTTAAAAGCACATTGCCATTTAAATCTTTTTAAATATAAACTAACGCTTATATTGTCAATAATTGTCTTCATTTGAGCGTATTGCAGCAAAATTTTCTTTTCAAGCTGTTTTGTATGAATAAGGTTTATCAGCCTATCACTTAAATGTGTTAATATTACGAAGACACTAATAATTAATGCATCTTTAACAGGAATAGTTACATTCGGTAAAAGGTCAGGCGAAATAAGCGCAAAATATAATACAGATATAGAAATTGTCAGGATTAAATAATTAAATTTTGTACGATACATATAATATCTCAAATTTGTAACATTATAAGACAAATATCACATTTTTTGTTTTTGTCATAATCTGTTTAAAGTAGTTTTTTTTAATATAATATGATAAACTAAAGTAATGATAACAAAAGAAGTGAATGATTGGATTAAAAAAGTGCAAATGGGCTCTTATACTTCAAAAGAAGAAGCAATGGAAAGTTTTGCTGAAATTGCGAGATACTTGACAAAAGATGAAATTATTCTCATACAAAAACGGCTTAAAGAGTTTTTAAAATAATTTATTTATCATTTGAAAAAAGCAACACAACAAAGTGATGTAATAATTCCAACAATAATCAAAGCTATCGTTGAAAAAGTGATTTGCACATCTTTATTTTTTTCAATACAACTTGATGTCCCCATAACATGGCTTGAAGCTCCTATTGCAATGCCTTTTGCAATATCACTTTTTATTTTGAAAAATTTTAAAATGTCATGTGAAAACACAGCTCCAAATAATCCTGTCAAAAATACAATGCAAGCTGTAATTTGTGGTATTCCATGGATTTTATTAGATGTTTCAACAGCAAGTGGTGTGGTTATTGATTTTGGAAGAAGTGACATAATAAGCTCTTGATTTAAATGCAGCAAATTACCCAAAATATACACAGAAATCAATGCAGTTAAAATTGCAACAACAAAACCTATGTATATGGCACGTTTGTTTTTGCCAAGAAAGTGCAAATTGTTACACAACGGATAACCAAGTGCAATTGTGGCAGGTCCAAGCAGATTTGTCAATATGTTTGCACTTTTGTTGTATTCTTCAAATGGTATATTAAAGTATTTTAAAAATACTATTATAAAAACACCTGAAAGCAATATTGGTGGTAGTTTTTTTTATATATTTTGATATTCTTTTTGGAAATGAAAAACACAACAAGTGTCAAAACAAGCCCCCAAAGTTGAAAAAACATCATTTTATTTTTTTGCCTCACAATTGTTTTTGAGTTTTGATAATTTTACATATTTTATTATTGTTTCAACTGTCAATGCCGTTAAAACCAGTACGAACAGTGTGCTTAAAATTATTATAAATGCCAATTTTAATAAATCGTGCTCAATAACGTTGTAATATGAAATTATTCCCACAAACAAAGGGATAAAAAGCAAAGGCATATAATTTAATATTAAGCTTATGCAATCTTCAACATATTTTTTGTTTATTATTTTATACTTTAATAATACTGTAAATATAATAAGCCCTAAAATTGCGCCTGACATTGGTAAGTGTGTGAATTTCACAATATAATTTGAAATAAATTGAATAGTTATTATTATTAAAAATCCGATAATTATTTTAAAAATTTTGTTAACATTGTTTGATGACTTTTTATTTTAAACCTAAAGTTAGTTTAACATAAAAATTGAGAAGATAATATTGAGGAATAAAAAAATGCATATATAAATTTTGTTTGGGTTATTATTTTTTTATGCAGATTTTTAATGATAAATTATTTATAAATCCCATAAAAATAATAAAAGCTTTTGATAAAGAAAGTTTTACTAAAGCTTTTGATTTGCTTGAACATTATAAAAAAAATAATTTTTATTTATTAGGATATATAAAATATGAAGCATACAATTATTTTCTTAATATTAACAATAATTATAAATCTAAATTACCTGTATTATATTTTGAGGTTTATGAAAAATATCAAAAGTATAAATATGATATAAAAGAAGATAAAACGATTCATATTGCAACAATTGAAGATATTGATAAAAATAAATATATAAATAATATAAATGAAATAAAAAACTATATATAAAAATGGAATTACGTATGAAGTTAATTATACATATCCAAGTATTGTTTATACAGATTGCAGCGATGACTATTTTTGTATCAATCTATTTTAAAACATCAAAGACAAATTATAATGCCTTTATAAAAAATGAGTATGAAACAATACTATCATTTTCGCCTGAATTATTTTTTAAAATTGAAAATAATAAAATTATAACAAAGCCGATGAAAGGAACAATAAAGCGGGGGAAAGACAAAAATAGAAGATTTAAAAAATATAAATTTTTTGAAAACAGATGAAAAAAATATGTCAGAAAACGTAATGATTGTTGATTTGCTTCGTAATGATTTAAGTAAAATAGCTAAAATAGGAACAGTTAAAGTTGATAGGTTATTTGAAGTTGAAACACATTTAACTATTCATCAAATGACATCAACGATAAGTGCAATTCTTGATGAAAACGTTAATTTATATAATATATTTAAAGCTATTTTTCCTTGCGGTTCAATAACAGGGCACCAAAAATTTCAACAATTAAAATTATTGAGAAATTGGAACAAAATGAACGTGGTATTTATTGTGGTGCAATCGGTTTAATATCAAGGAATAATGCTCTCTTTTCAGGTGCCTATAAGAACATTGTATAAACAAAATAATTGGGATAATTATAAAATTAACACAGGAGGAGCCATTGTTTGGGATTCAATTCCTAAAGATGAATGGGAAGAAGCAAAGTTGAAAAAAGAATTTTTAAAAACAGATTTTGAACTTATTGAAACTATGAAAGTTAAAAATAGAAGGATTTTTTTAAAACAGTTACATCTAAAACGTTTAAAAAAAACAGCAAAAAAATTTGGATTTAAAATTAATAACAAGCTAAATAATTTAATCCCTAAATACAATTATTGTATGATGCGATTATTAATGAATAAGTCAGGACATTTAAAAATTGAATATAAAGATTTTAAAGCTTCAAAATCAAATGTTATTCATATTGCAAAAAATAAAACCAATAGTAATAACATTTTTATGTATTATAAAACAACAAATCGTATGTGGTATAGTGAAACAATGTTAAAACTTGGTGAAGATAAAATTTTTGATGAAATTTTTACTAATCAAAAAATCAAATAACTGAAGGGGCAAGAAGTAATATTCTTATAAAAAAAGATAATGTTTATTATACACCTTCTTTAAAATGTGGTTTATTGAATGGATGTTTTAGACAGTTTATACTTAAAAAACTTAATGTTATTGAAAAAACTCTTTATATTGATGATTTAAAAATGCAGATAAAATATTTTGTATAAATTCACTTCGTAGCATGGTCGAGGTTGAGCTTAAGTTATGATAATTATTGATAATTATGATTCATTCACATATAACATTGTTGAATATGTAAGAATTTTAGGTTTGAAGCCAAAGGTATTTAAAAATGATGAAATTAAAGTTAAAGATTTAAAAAATATAAATTTTTCATCGATAATAATATCGCCGGGGCCGGGAAATCCGTATGATGGAGGAATTTCAATTGAAGTAATAAAAAATTTTTATAAAACTAAAAAAATATTAGGTGTTTGTCTTGGACATCAAATTATAGCAACGTATTTTGGTGCAAGTGTTATAAAATCAGAAGAACCTTGTCATGGCAAAACATCAAAGATTTATTTTGACAAAAACGAATCTTTATTTTTTATATTTTAAACAGGGATTTAATGCAACTCGTTATCATTCATTGATTGTTGACAATAATTCTATTAATAAAAAAATAAAAGTTATAGCAAAAACAAAAAGATAATTTAATAATGGGAATAAAAATTGAAGGTTACAAAGTTTATGGAGTTCAATTTCATCCTGAATCTATATTAACAGACAGTGGTATTAAGTTAATAAAAAACTTTATTGATATATAAAAAGAACGGTTATTTTTAACCGTTCTTTTTAAAGATTTATATATAATTTTTACTCTTACTTTTTTCAAGAAATCGGGTATATCGAGTATATTCCAACTGTTTGATTCTTTACTTGCGGGTTTTGCACTTTGGCTTTGAGGGGTTGTTTGCTGTTTGTTTATTTGAAGCAGAACTTAAAGCCGTATTAGTGCATTGAGGTGAAACAGAAGAAGGAGAGACGTTTGATGGGTGAGAATTAAACGCATTTTGGAAGAAATCAGCAGCGCTTAAAGGTTTAGTTCCCAAGCCATTTTGAAGTCCTGAAATATCTTTATTGCGAGTATCTGTATTTTTCATTTCAAACCCTGTTGCAATAACTGTAATTTGTATTTCGCCTTGAATTCTATCATCAATCACAGAGCCAAATGTAACAATTGCATCATCAAGCACGGCATCGTGAATAATTTGAGCAGCTTCTGTCACTTCGTGTAAAGTCATATCAGGTCCGCCTGTCACATTCATGATTATGCCGGTTGCGCCATTGATAGATGTTTCAAGAAGTGGTGAATTTATAGCTTGTTTAGCAGCTTCCATAGCTCGGCCTTCGCCAGAGCCACGGCCAATACCCATCAAAGCAGAACCGCTTGATTGCATAACAGCTTTAACATCGGCAAAGTCAACATTTATAAGTCCCGGAACGGTGATAATGTCTGAAATACCTTGAACACCACGAAGCAATACTTCATCAACAACCTGAAATGCTTCTCTCATTGTTGTTCTGCGTTCAACAACTTCAATAAGTTTATCGTTTGGAATAACAATTAAAGCATCGACAGTTTCTTTTAGTTTTTCAAGTCCTTGCATAGCTTGGTTCATGCGGCGTTTTCCTTCAAACCCGAAAGGTTTAGTAACAACCCCGATTGTCAATGCACCTAAATCTTTAGCAATGCTAGCGACAACGCTTGCAGCTCCTGTGCCTGTACCGCCACCCATGCCTGCTGTTATAAATACCATATCAGAGTCGGCAAGTGCTTGTTGGATATTTTCTCGTGTTTCTTCTGCTGCTTTTTCGCCAACACTTGGATCTCCGCCTGCACCAAGACCTGCTGTCAATTTGTTACCCAATTGTATTCTATTTTTTGCAGCTGACATTTCAAGTACTTGAGCATCTGTGTTCATCGCCCAAAAGTCTACACCTGCAAGTCCGGCTTTTATCATGCGGTTTATTGCATTACCGCCGCCACCACCTACACCAACTACTTTTATACGAGCAGGTGACGGTAAATTTGAAAAATTTACACTTCCTGTTCTTTCGCTACTTTTTGCTCCAAATAAGTCATTACTAAAGTTTTCCACGAGTTTATCCTCTTTTTTATTTTTTGACTAACAATTTACTTCTTTTACCTTATATTAAGTAAAAAATATCTAAGAGTAAAGTTTTTTACAGATTATTATTACTAAAAAATTAATATATCGTAAAATTAGTTTACATAGCTTTTGAGTACTTTATGTTTTGAAATTAAAAAATATTTGAAAATGAAGTGAAATAATCGTTAATGATATCAATCAATATGGGCATAATCCACATCAAAATTGCAACTCCAAAAACAGGTTTAAAAAGGAAACTTAATTGAAATACGTTTATTTGAGGTGCCGTTTTGGATATTACACCCAAAAATAATATCCTGTCCCATTGTTGCAAGTAAAACAGGAGAAGCGATTTGAAGCCCCATGTATAACAAATTTGATGTTATTGTTATCACATTGTCAAGCTCAAAAACTTTTGTAAGTGGAAATTGACTGCTGAATATCGGAAAAACCTCAAAACCTCTTAAAAATGCTTTGAAAAGCCAATATATCCCGCCTAACATGAATGAAAAGCAAAAGCCCAATGAGCGAAAAAAGTCTGCCCATTAGTGAAACCATGCCCTGTGTTGTCGGGTCCATGATTTGAGCTGATGATACACCCATTTGCATATTTATCATATCACCGCCTGCTTCAACCGCCAAAACGATACAGTTTGCCATCCAACCTAACATTGCTCCAAAAACAAAATTTAAAATACTTTGAAGAAACATTGACTCACTTGACACTATTTGATTAGGCTTCAAAACTATTGTCAAAATAACCGCAACAATAAATGCAAATGAAAGCTTTATCATCCCCGGGATTTCTTTTCTGTTAAATACTGGTGCAAAACGCACAAAACCGAGCAATCGTATGAAAATTAATATCCCATAACTTAGCATACGGTTTATTTCTGGAAATATTAAACCAAAATTCTTTAATATTTCATCCATATACTGTCAAGCTCCATGTCGTTTAAACCTTCTTGGGGGATTAATATTGACGGTTTGTCTATTTCAAACAAAACATCTTCGTTTTTTATGTTACTTTGTTCTTTTATATTTATTGTACATTCAAGTTTTTTGTTGTTTTCAAACTCAAAACTCAATTTTCCCATTCCCAATTCTTTGCCATAAAGTATAAACTGGTTTTTGTCATTGTTTAGTGTTGCAATCTTTTCAAGTTTAATTGTTTTAGGTGTTATATTTTTTATAAAAAGTCACATTTTCGTCAAAAAGCATGACATAAGCTTTGTTTATGTTTATATCAAGTGTTTTTGTTTCATTTATGCTTGCAAAACACATATTGTTTTGCTTGAAGCAAGCGAGAAAACAAAAAACAAATATAAAAAATATTTTTATCAAAGATTTATATTTCACTTTTTAGCTTATCGTCCTTGTCTGTTTTTCAAAATCTGTTTCCATTCCATTATGTTTGGAGTTGGGTTTTCTTGTCTTGAGCTTTTGATATTTTTTTTTTTGTCTTTTCAACACCATAAGGTATTTCGTTTACAGATTTATTCAATTCGCCGGCTTTTTCATCGCTGTTTATAAAATCAGGTTTCAAGTTTTGACTTTCAACTTGAAAAGGTTTTGTATATTTAAAATAGTCAGATGCCAAAACAAAGCTGTCATTTTTGGGAACGATATTAAAAGCAAGATTTGTACCTTCCAAAACGAGGTTGGTAAGGAGTTTCAGAAATCCTACCCCAAAAATTATAATAACCATAAAAACAAGGAGAATTTTAGGTGCGGCGGCAATTGTTTGTTCTTGAACCTGAGTCACCGCTTGAATAATCCCAACAACCAAGCCTATTCCGGCAGCTGTCAACACGCAAGGCATTGATATCATTAACATTATTGCCAATCCTTTTGCCAAATATTCACCTAATATTAATTCCATTTTTTAAAAGCCTTTCTCAATTTTTAATTAAAACTTGTCACAAGCCCTTGAACAATCATAGACCAACCGTCAACAGCAATGAATAAAAGCAACTTGAACGGCAACGAAATGATAGTCGGGGATAACATCATCATACCAAGTGCAAAGAAGAATGTTGGCAACAACCAAATCCAGCACAATAAATGGCACGAAAATGATAAACCCTATTTCAAAAGCTGTTTTCAATTCACTTGTTATATAAGCAGGTGCAACCTCCCAAATTGAAACATCCTCAGGTGTTTTAGGGGAGTTTTATGATTTAGTGATATAAAATATTCCAAATCTTTCTCGCGCGTTTGCTTCATCATAAACTCTTTTAAAGGCTTTGAACCTTCTTGGATTGTTAGCATCAAATTGCCGGTTTTATTGTATGGAACAGAACCAAGTTGATACATTTGTTGAAAAACAGGACCCATTGTGTAAAAAGTCAAAATTATCGCAAGCCCCAACAAGACTATTGCAGGCGGAACCTGTTGTGTTCCAAGTGCTTGTTTTAATATTGAAAAAACTATTGCATAACGCAAAAAGCATGTCATGCAAGTAAATACTATTGGCAAAAATGAGAACAAACTCATCACCAAAAGCAACTGCAAAACAGGGTTTAAATCTTTTATTACACTTTCCATTTGTTTTTACCTTAATTTTTTATTATAATTTTTCAATTAGTTCACGAAAAACACTTTTTTCTTTTTCCATTTCATCAAAAACACTAACATTTTTTGCAAGTTTTGATGTTTTAAGTTCATCAAGTTCATCCATAAACATTTTGTCATGCGGTTTTATTTTTTGGCGTTTTTCGATTTTGCTTTCTTTTTATGGTCATCAAGTTTTGACAAAAACGTTGTACTTTGAATGTCAGAGGCAATAAGGAACTTTTCACCCTCAACATTTATAACATGCAAAGTTTTTGCGAGGCGCGATGTTTAAACTACCCTCTACTTTGATTAGACTTTTGTCTGATTTCAAGTTGTTTTGTCCGATGGTTTTCTTAAACACCATAAGACTTACATAAATCACTCCTATCATAGCCATTAAATAGACAACAAAATTTAATATATAAACTTTCATATTCTTGTTCTCCTATATTTTTAAATATCTTCATCATCGACGTCAAAATCTGAATAATCAAAATTTTCATCTTCACTATTTTGCGAGTCAGTTTGTTCTTCGTCTTCATCTTCATTTGCATCATCATTTGATGTTTCCAAATCATTATCACTTTCAAAATTTTCATCTTCATCATTTTGCATTGTATCTTTTTGAACTTTGTTGTCATCATCTTCATTTTCATCGCTATTTTGCACTTGAGGTGAAAAAATTTCGTTAATTTTTATTCCATATTTATCATTTATAATGACAAGTTCTCCGTTTGCAATAATTTTGTTTTCGACACATAAATTTACTTTGTTCTTAAACACATCGGCTATTTCAACAACTTCACCTTTTTTAATGCGTCTTACTTTGCCCAATTCAAGTTTCACTTTTTCAAATTGAGCTTCAACATCAACTAAAATATTATCCCAAATGCTACTGTTTGCCATTGTATTTTCCTCTCCGTCAGATGTTTGTTCATATCCGTCAACGTCATCACCGTCATCGTCGTTTTCATTGTTCATAATAAGTGTGGGGTCGGGGTTTAAACGAAATTCAACTTTTTTCATTTTTATTAAGTTTTAAGGTCATTTTATCCAGATTGCTATTTTCCAAAACCAAAATATCTTCAACGTCAAGTCTGTTTATATCCGCAATTTTCAGTTTTGTGTCGCCAATTAGAATATCAGCTGTAACTTTATTTTTTTCAAAAGACTCAAATCAAAAGTTGTGTCATTTTGTTCATTCAACTCGATTTTCAATGTTTCATAGGGCATAACTAAAATCAAATTGCCTGTTTTTTTGCCAATTTTGTCAAAAATACAAGATAAAAAAATTTGTCATCCAAATTTGGGTTATAGGGTAATTTGTTTAAAGTTTCTTTTTTTATAAAAAAATCGTTTATGTTATTTTTAATTTCGCAGTTAAAACTTGTTAGAATTTTCACTTCTAAATCTGTCAAATTGTCAAAGTCGAATTTCTTTTTGAAGCCTAAAGTCTTGTCAAGCAAGATTTTTGAAATATTGTTTGAAAGTTTTATAACACAAGTGTGGCGTTTTGAAAGTTTTAAACGAGTGACGAAAAAATTGTTTGTTCAAAGCAAGAAAATTAGGCTCAAAGCTTAGTGACAACAATTTGCATTTTGCATCAACTTCCCAAAAAGATTTAAATGCATTTTCCAATTTGTTTTCAAAGTTTTGGCTAAACCACTCAAAAGCCTCATTCAGACTTATATCTATAGGATTGTCCATTACCTCCATTTAAACTTTCACCCTAACCCAAGTCTTATTTTTTACACATTTATTCAACTATTATCATAAGTAATCGGGCAGGCTTTTAAATCATATGGATAGAGTATTTTTATCTATAATAATTAAAATTGTAATAAAGCTGATTATATGTGCAAGCAAGTTCAAACCCGTTTTCAATATACATATTCAATGCACTATCGTGGTTTGCAACTGAGGTCACGTTTAATTCTTTCAAATTCAAAACTCTATAGTTGTGTGCTTTTGCAATTTTTGCCAAAGTCGTTTTGACAAGCATTGTTCCAAGTTTATGACCGCGGTATTGAGGCAAAACCGCAACTTGTGGAATGTTTGCTATTTCGTATGTGGTCAAATTTGCAAGACATATTCCGATGACTTTTTCATTATCAAGCAAAATGCTACATTGGTTTGGCAAAAATATTCCATATTCGCTGTCTATAATTTTGTTTAAAATATCTCTTGTGCCGACTTCTGTTTTATATCGGCTGTCATAAAGTGCATCTTTTTCAACGCTGAAACAAACATTCAAAAAGTTTCACAACTTGAGAAAAATAGTCATTATTCCAAGTATCTATCCGCATGCCTTCGCTTAATTGAGGTTCAAAGTGCGAGGCTTTGTTTATTTTATCTTCATTTTCTTCAGTAAACGGAAAAACATAAATAGAATTTTCAACATTTTCAAAATTTAATTTTGTTAATACATCAAAGTACTTTTCTTGCACACCTATTAGCGGATATGAAATTGTTTTCTTTATTCTGTCTTCTTTGAGGTTTTTCAAAAGTTTATTGACAAGAAGTTCAACTTTGTTTTCAAAATCATCAAAGTTAAACATGTGAATTAAGTTTATTTCAACGCAATAATTTGCCATCATAGTATATATTAAAAAGCAATAGGTTGTCCGCTTTCAAGCAAAACAACAGACTTTAACAAACGTGATTCAATACATTCAAAAAATTTGTAAAAATCAACAGGCTCCGATTCAAACGCATAATCTGCTTCAGATTTGTTAAAAAAATCCTGATAAATATTAAACATAACATTTTTTATGTGATGTTGTTACGTTTTCAACGTTATATATTCGAATATTAGCCATTTAAAATCCTTTTTATTATTTAAATTATAAACTTAGTATATTATAAATTTAACATATGTTCCATTTTTTGACTTTTGTTTCCATATATTTTTGGTTAAATTCATTGACATAGGCTTTTGTTGGTATTCTTTCAACGACTTCCAAATCGTAACCTTTTAAACCTATAATTTTTTTGGGGTTATTTGTAATCAAATTAAACTTTTTGAAATTCAAATCCAAAAGAATTTGAGCCCCAATTCCATAATCACGCAAATCCGGTTCAAACCCTAAAGACACATTTGCCTGAACGGTATCCTGTCCTTCGTCTTGAAGTGCGTATGCTTTTATTTTGTTTATTAAACCAATTCCCCGTCCTTCGTGTTCTTTAATATAAACAAGTGCGCCGCATCCGTGTTCTTGAATCATCTTCAAAGAGGCATGAAGCTGATTGCCACAATCGCAACGAAG
Source organism: Candidatus Melainabacteria bacterium (assembly GCA_022009935.1). Classification (GTDB taxonomy): domain Bacteria; phylum Cyanobacteriota; class Vampirovibrionia; order Gastranaerophilales; family Gastranaerophilaceae; genus UMGS1477. The sequence continues at coordinate 1,593,380 of CP091731.1, forward strand.
AGAGTGAAAAACGTCGCCGGTCAAGCATTCACTGTGCATGCGTACAAGTGGTATTTTATTTTTGTCTTCACTTTCAAGAACAAGTGCCACATTTTCTCCATTTGTAATTTGGTTTTTATAACCTATAATTTGAAAAGTGCCAAAAGGAGTTGGCAAAGTTGCCTGTGCTTCACGTGTTATAAAGCGTTCGGTTTTTAATCGGTATTTTATCAAATCCGCAACCGTAATAAATTTTATGTTGTGTTTTTGCGCGAATTTAAACAAATCTTCTCTTCTTGCCATAGTGCCGTCTTCTTTTACTATTTCGCATATAACAGCACAAGGTTCAAGTCCTGCGAGTTTGGCTAAGTCAACCGATGCTTCTGTGTGTCCTGTGCGAGAAAGCACTCCGCCTTTTCTTGCAATAAGTGGAAAAAACATGCCGGGACGACGCAAATCTTTTGGCTTTGTATTTTTGTTTAATATAACTTCAATCGTTTTTGCTCTGTCATAAGCTGAAATGCCTGTGGTTACTCCAAATTTTGGGTCCGCATCAACACTTTGACAAAATGCAGTACCCTTAACATCGGTGTTATTTGAAACCATTTCGCTTAAGCTTAAAGTGTCTGCTTTGTCTTTTTCTATGGACACACAAACAAGCCCTTTGCATTCACTTATCATAAAATTTATTATTTTTGCCGTTGCAAACTCAGCTGCTATAATCAAATCGCCCTCGTTTTCACGGTGTTCGTCATCAGCCACAATGATAGGTCTGCCTATTTTATAATCTTCAATTGCTTCTTCAATTGTATTAAATTTGTCTTCCATTTGCTTAAAACATTCCTTTGTTTTCTATTTATATAAATCCATATTCACTTAATTTATTATAACTAAGTTTGCTTTCTTGTTTATTTAAGTTTAGCATATTTTCTACATATTTTGCCAAAATATCGGTTTCAATATTCACAACACTTCCGATTTTCAAATATTTTAAATTTGTTTTATCAAGTGTGTGGCGAATAATGACAGTTTCAAAATATTTATTTTCTTCAATATTTGAAATTGTCAGACTTATTCCATTTATGCCAATTGAGCCTTTGTTGCAAATATATTTATTCAATTCATTGTTTGGTGTTTCAAATTTAAAAATAAAAGTGTTCAAGTTTTTTTGGATGTCAAGCACTTTGAGGGTTGTTTCAACATGCCCTGTCAAAATATGTCCATCAAGCCTTGAAGAAAGCTTCAAAGCTCGTTCAAGATTAACTTTGTCATTTGTTTTCAAATACTTTAAATTAGTAATATTAAAAGTATTTTGAGCACCAAAAAAAGTTACATCGTTATTTTTGAAATTTTCAACGGTCAAACATACTCCATTTATTGCAACAGAGTCGCCTGTTTTCAAATCGTCAAACGGTGAATGACACGATATATTTAACAAATAGCCGTCATTAATTTTAATAATACTATTTACAATTCCAACTTGTTCAATCAAGCCTGTAAACATATTAAAATCCTTTTCTTATAGGTTTTCAGGAGAAGTGATAATTCCTTTTATGGCGCTTGCAGCGGCAATGGCAGGTGAACTTAAGTAAACTTCGCTGTCAACATGTCCCATGCGCCCTACAAAGTTTCTATTAGTTGTTGAAATTGCTCTTTCGCCGGCTGCCAAAATGCCTGCATGACCGCCCAAGCATATCCGCAAGTTGGTGTAGAAACAGCACCGCCTGCTTTTACTATATCCTGAACATACCCTGCTTCAATAGCTTTCAAATAGATATCTTGAGTCCCCGGAAAAACAATTAATCGCACATCAGGATGAACTTTGTTACCACGAAGAATGTCAGCAGCGATTTTTAAATCAGACAAACGACCGTTTGTACAGCTTCCGATAACCGCCTGATTAATTTTTATTTCTCCAACTTGTGAAATCGGTTTTGTGTTTTCGGGCAAATGAGGAAATGCAACCTGTGGCTCAATATCCTTAACATTATATTTTATAACACGTTCATAATTGGCACCTTCATCAGATTTATAGAAAACCCCCTTGCGAATAGCTCTTCCTTCAAGGTATTTTGCTGTTTTTTTCATCAGGCTCGATAATGCCATTTTTAGCGCCTGCTTCAATAGCCATATTGCAAAAAGTGAACCTGCCATCCATTTCCATATTGCGAATAGTTGAGCCACCTATTTCAAGTGTTTTATATAAAGCACCATCAACACCGATGTCACCAATTAGGTATAAAACTAAATCTTTTGCAGACACCCATTTGTTTAGTTCGCCTTCAAATTCAACTTTAATAGCTTGAGGGACTTTAAACCAAGTTTCGCCACATGCCATTGCGCAAGCCAAATCCGTTGAGCCGACACCTGTTGAGAAAGCACCCAAAGCACCATATGTACAAGTGTGTGAATCTGCACCTATAATCAAATCACCTGCTGTCACAATGCCACTGTCCGGCAACAAAGCGTGTTCAATGCCCATACGACCCACTTCAAAAAAAGTGCTTTATTCCCATTTCCTTTGCAAATTTACGGATAAGATTAACTTGTTCAGCGGATTTTATGTCTTTGTTTGGTACAAAATGGTCAGGCACAAAAACTACGCGTTCTTTGTCAAATACTTTATTTACACCAATCTTGCGAAATTCATTTATAGCAACGGGACCTGTTATGTCATTTGCAAGTGTTATATCGACTTTTGCTTCAATTAAATCTCCTGCTTTAACAGCTTCTAAGCCTGCATAGTGCTGCAAATATCTTTTCAGTGATTGTCATTTTTGTATTTGACATAGTTCAATCTCTCCTTTACTTGTAAACTTTTTTTAGTTTACTACAATTTGATTGTCAATACAATATTTTGTTAAGATTATTCCACTAAATAAATTTCGAATAAAAAAGTGGCTATCTTTGTATTTATAAATATTTTTAGCAAAACGTATTGATTGAACTTCAACGCCATAATTAAACAAAAGTCAATCTGCGTTGGGGGATTGATCTTTGGTTGCGTATTGGCATTAAAGTCCAATTATATCTTTTTTCTTCATGTTTGTTTCGCCAGAATAGGTATTTGCAAGGGGCGCTTCGCGCCCCTTGCAGCCCGTGGAATGTTCACTTATTTGTTTGGTTACGTTTCCCACATTTTAGTTGTGAATGTCCAAGAGATATTTCTAGCAATTTTTTACAAAACTCAACAAAAGTAATGAAAATAATTACGGCTTTCGCTTCTCTGTTGCATCTTTCAACATTTTAAAAACAATATTTGTTAACTGTCGCGCTAAACATTTTCTTGCATGCCTTGGACTCTTGCCTTCACTTAATTTCTTTTCGTAATACGCCTTTGCCTTTTTATTGTATCTTTTTTGTGCAATTGATAATGAATAAAATATACTGTTTAATACTCTGTTGCCTCCTTTGTTGTTCCGCATTCTTGTTGTTTGTCCACTTGAACAATCTACCGGCGCAACTCCACAATAACTCGCAAATTGTTCTTTACTCGTTAATTTACCTTTTGCTTTTTTGGGTATCTAATGCTTTAAATGGTAGTTCTTCACCTCTTGTGTAGAAAAGCATTTTTAGGTGGTTGGTAATTTGAGTTTTTTGTTTGATTAATGCTTTTCTGGTTGTTAATTTTTCTTTTAATTTTATAGTTTCAAAAGACACTTTATTCATATTATCCATATTAGCAAAAATAGAGATAACTTTGGCATCTCCAAAGTCATTTTAGGTGAAGCGACCTTAAGAGCAGGCCGCCAAGATTTTGTAAGAAGTGGGTTAATTTCATATACTTCACAACCATTTTTGATTAAAAAATTAGAAAAAGCTTGTCCAAAACAATAAGCGCCTTCAATAGCCCAATGAGAAGATTTGGCTTCAATTAATCGCTTGTTTAAAGCCAACTTTGTTTGTTTTAAACTCTTTAAATTTTCCGTTGCAAAAGCAAGCTAGTGAATCTTTGTGAGTGTCGACACCTACCAAATTTTTAATTTTCATGATAAACTCCTTTTGTTGTCTAAAGTGACTAAATTCAACAAGGCAATCCTGCTTCAGTTCTAACTGAAAGAGTATTTCTTAAGCCTTTGTTGAAAAAATCGAAGGGTTAAACAATCTCAACGAAAGTCTAAATGACTGGGGTGCAGTAAGTTTTAGCCCTTCGATTATTATTTAAACATGAATAAAATTACTAAGCAGGGTGCAGGGGACGGCATAGCCGTCCCCCTGCATAAATATATTATCCGCCGTGGCTGGATGGCTTCACGAAAGTGAAGACAGCATGCCTTGGATTACGCAGCGTTCGGAACTATGCAACTCCGTTTCACAATTTTTACAAAATTGTTCCACTCCGTTCAATTTTCGCTCCTGTGGAGTTTTCTTCGAAAACTCTTACGTCGCCTATTAACTGTTACAAACAAATCCAAAACTGAGCCGTTTTGGCTTTGTTTTACGCACGGCTTACGCATTTTTACCGCCTGGGGCATCCGCCCTCATTTTATTCGGGCGTCTTTCCTACGGCGGTCATTAACTACTTCGCTTTATACTCGGAAGCTGGGTCGCTTCCTCGTCTAAAGCTCCGCACGGCTTACGCATTTTTCCTCACAATCAGGCAAGAGGATTTTCCTCTGAAGAGGACCTCCCTTGTAAGACTCAACTTTGTTTCGTCAACAAGAGGAGCTGCTGAACGGGCGGAGTCCCCGGGGAGCGAACAGACCGTGCCGGCTTGTGCAAGGCACATAAGGCTCGGCTCTGTGAGCTAGAAAGAAATCCAAGACAGCCAACGACGAATCCGCTGCCTCAGGCGGAAAAATCAAAAAATATTTAGCAAAAAGCACTGCTTGAACTTCAACGCTATAAACAAAAAATTTCTCAATTATTTTTCTCTTGACTTAGAGTAACTATCAAATTATAAAATAATATTGTATGTAAAAATTTTTTATAATTAAGAGGAAAAAATATTATGATTATTGAGAAAATTAATGAACCAAATGATTTAAAAAAGCTTACAATTGAAGAATTAAACGACCTTGCTTGCGAAATGAGACAATTTATAATAAAAAAAGTTAATACAACAGGCGGTCATTTAGGACCTAATTTAGGAATAGTTGAAACAACCATTGCAATGCATTACGTTTTTAACTCACCGGTTGATAAAATAGTGTACGATGTTTCACACCAATGTTATCCACACAAAATATTGACAGGCAGAAAAGAATGTTTTACAAATTGTGATGAATATTACAAATATTCAGGTTTTACGGCGCCGGAGGAGAGTTGCCACGATATTTTTAAAGTAGGTCATACTTCAACCTCGGTTAGTTTGGCTTTAGGTGTAGCAAAAGCTCGAGATTTGAAAGGTGAAAAAGGAAATGTCATTGCTCTTATTGGAGATGGTTCATTATCCGGTGGGGAAGCTTATGAAGGGTTTAATAATGCTTCTTGTCTCAATGGTAATTTGATTATTGTCGTCAATGATAATGATATGTCAATTGCCGAAAACCAAGGCGGTTTGTATCAAAATTTAAAACTATTGCGTGAAACAAACGGTAAAGCCGAGCTTAACTTCTTTAAGTCTTTAGGATTTGATTATGTTTATACTGATGATGGTAATAATATCCAAAAAATGATTGATGTGTTTAAAAAAGTTAAAGATATCAATCATCCTGTTGTTGTTCATGTAAAAACTCAAAAAAGGGCATGGATTAAAATGTGCAGAAATAAATAAAGAAATGTTTCATTGGATTTTGCCAAAAACTTTAGATGATAACAATGAACAAATTCAAAATAATGGAAATGCTGATGAAAACTATAATTCAATAACAACCGATTTTATATTAAATAAAGTAAAAGATGATAAAACAGTTATAGCAATCACTCCAGCGACTCCGGGGGGCATATGGTTTCACGCATGAGTTTAGAAATAAATTGGGTGAAAACAAACAATATATTGATGTTGGTATAGCAGAAGAACATGTTGTTGCTTATGCTTCAGCACTTGCCAAAAAGTGGCGCAAAAACCTTTTCTTGCGGTTTTATCTTCATTTATCCAAAGAACATATGACCAACTTTCACAAGATTTATGCTTAAACAAATCGCCAATCACACTTCTTGTATACTGGGGTGCAATAACCGGTGCTGATGCAACTCATTTGGGTGTTTTTGATATTCCATTGATATCAAATATTCCAAATCTTGTATATTTGGCTCCAACAAATAAAGAAGAATATCAAGCTATGCTTGAATATGCATATAAACAAACATCGCATCCGCTTGCAATTCGTGTTCCTTTTGGGGGCTTGTTTCAAGTGGTAAAGTTGATAACACGGATTATTCTATTTTGAACAAATTTCAAGTTACAAATGCTGGTGAAAAAGTAGCTATTATTGGACTTGGAAATTTCTATCATTTGGGTGATAAAGTTGCTAAAAGTCTAAAAAGAAAGTCATAATATTAACGCAACTTTGATTAATCCAAAGTTTATTACAGGTATTGATGTTGAAATCCTTGAAAATTTAAAAGCAGATCATAATCTTGTTATAACACTTGAAGATGGTGTTGTTGATGGTGGATTTGGCGAAAAAATAAGCCGTTTTTATGGAAATTCAAATATGAAAGTTTTAAATTATGGTGCAAAAAAAGAATTTACCGACAGAGTCTCCATAGATGAGCTTTATAAACGCTATCGCTTAACACCTGCGCAAATTGTTGAAGATATTTTAAAATATATATAATATTCTAATTTATATAAAAAAGGAGAAGCAAAAAGTTTTAATTTTGTTTTTCCTTTTTTATTTTTAGCTTAAATCACAATATTTTGATGGATTTTTAATTGCGTTATTACATAACTGTTTTCAGCAAGTATATTTTTACATTGTCAAAATGTAGCTTTTGTATCGTTAAATATTTTGTTTTAAATTCATTCTTTCATAGGTTATTTCTTTGAAAATATTTCTTTTAAATATATTTTTAAAATTAATTTTAGATATGACAATGGCTAAACTCATAATCAAACAACCCGATAACTCCTTTAAAGTCATAGTTTCATGAAGAATAACAATGCCACCTATAACTGCAAAAATTGCTTCACTGCTTAAAATAAGCGTTGCAAAAATAGGCTTAACAGCCTTATAACCAAAAATTTGAAGCGTGTAGGCACCACCTGTCACAATCACTCCTGCAAATAAAAGAGGCCTGTAACCCCAAAAGTATCGATGTTAAACTTGGTGTTTCAAAAATAAACATAAATGGAAGAGATAAAACACTTGTCGTCAAAAACTGCAAACTTGAAAGTTTTAAAGAATTGCATTTTTTGAATAGTAGCTTAAAACAAGCAGATGTACTGCAAAGAAAAATGCACTTATAAGTAAAAATATATCGTAAAATTCAAGTTTAAAAGCGTTTTTGTACACAACATATAAAGCCCTGTAACTGACAAAACTATACTTATTAAAACATTTGGTTTTATTTTTTTTTTTAAAAATATAGAAATAACAGGCACAAAAATAATATATAAAGAAGTGATGAAGCCTGCTTTGCCTGCTTGGGAGTATATCATTGCATACTGATTTAATGAAAGAGCGATAAAAAGGACAATACCTGAAATAAGTGAACCTTTTATAAATGTTCTTTTTTTAATTTGTTTTGGTGAGAATGTTTTCTATCAAACAATAAAATAAGCGGTAAAAGACAAGTTGAACCTAAAAAACACCTTATTGAATTAAATGTAAAAGGTCCCATATATTCCATACCTGATTTTTGCGCAACGAAAGACAATCCTGCTATCAATGCTGAAATGAACAAAGATAAATTACAAAAGAAATACAACTTTTTTTGTGTTATTTTCATACTTTTTAAACTTATTAATTTATGTGACAATAACAGTATACGCATTTATGGGCACTTAAAGTCAAATTTTTATTTAGAAAAGTTAAAAAGGATTAGCAAATATATGTACACAATTAAAGAAGTTGCAAATAAAATGGATGTTTCCGAGCATACTCTTCGCTTTTGGGCAAAAAGTGGCTTTTTTTCCATTTATAAAAAGAAACGAAAATAACATTCGTCTTTTTTCAGATGATGATTTAAATTGGGTTAAAATAGTTAAGTGCCTTCGTTCGGTTGGAACCGATAATAAATCAATAAAACGTTATATTGACTTATGCATAGCAGGAGATTCAACTATAAAAGAACGTTATGGCATTATTCAAAATACAAAAGAAAAAGCACTTAAGCAAATGGAAGAGATTAAAAAACAATTGGAACTTCTTGAATACAAAGAAAAATTTTACCAGAATTTGATTAAAAATAATTTGAAAGATAGCTCAAATCCTATGAATAGTAGTTTTGCTAAAAATGAAGTTGCTTGTTAAAAATTTATTTTATTTGGATAATATTTCATTTAAATCATCAACCGGTGTGGTTATTGGTGAAATATTAAATTTTTCAACTAAAATATTTAAAACATTTTCCGAGACAAAAGCCGGTAAAGTTGGTCCAAGTTTGATATTTTTTATTCCGAGATACAAAAGTGTCAAAAGAATGCACACAGCCTTTTGTTCATACCAAGATAAAACAAGTGATAATGGCAAATCATTAACATCACAATTAAAAGCTTTGGCAAGTTCGGTTGCAACTTTAATTGCACTATAAGCATCGTTGCATTGTCCCATATCAAGCAGTCTTGGAATGCCATTTATATCACCTAAATCAAGATCATTAAATCTGTATTTCCCGCAAGCAAGTGTCAAAACCAAAGTGTCTTTTGGAGTTTGTTTGACAAATTCTGTATAATAATTGCGCCCGGGTTTTGCACCATCACATCCACCGACTAAAAATATATGTTTTAAATCACCTGATTGAATTGCATCAATAACCTTGCTCGCAATTGACAAAACAGTATTGTGTCCAAATCCGACAGTTAAAACATCGCCGCCATTTATACCTTTCATTTTTTTATCTTCTTTATAGCCGCCAAGTTCAATTGCTTTATTAATAATCGGGGTAAAATCCTTATTTTCATCAATATGTTTGACTTCAGGATAGCTAACAACGGATGTCGTAAATACTCTGTCTTTATAGCTATCTTTAACAGGCATTATACAATTTGTGGTAAATAAAATTGGAGCAGGGATATTTTCAAATTCTTTTTTGTTGGTTTTGCCAAGCAGTTCCATAATTGCCTTTAAGGTGAGGATATTTTTTAACATCGGATATGCATGAGAGGGTAGCATTTCGCTGTGGGTATAAATGTTTATTCCTTTACCTTCTGTTTGTTTTAAAAGTAGTTCTAAATCATGTAAATCATGACCGGTTACCACAATAAACGGACTTTTTCAATATTGGTGTTTACTTTTGTTGGAGTTGGATGTCCATAAGTTTGAGTATTTGCTTTATCAAGCAATTCCATACATTTTAAGTTTATTTCACCTGTTTTTAAAACTAAAGCCAGCAAGTCATCTGTTGATAGATCTTTTGATATAGATGTTAATGCTTCATAAAAAAAAGTCATTTACCTCATCATCAAAATATCCTAGAATATAAGCATGGTGTGCATATGCTGCAATCCCCTTCAAGCCAAAGAGAATTAAAGATTTCAAACTTCTTATATCCTCGTTTATTTCCCAAACAGTTTTTATATCAAATTTTTTATCACAATCTATATTTTTTCTTATATTTTCAATATATTTTTTTATATAATCATCATCAAAATTAACATTTGTAATAGTAATAAAAAGGCCATCTATAATAAGTCTCGTATTTTCATCATTTTTTTGTGAACAATTTGCAAGTTCAATCAATGAATTTGTAAGTTCATCTTGCAAATTTGAAGTTTGAGGTGCTTTGCCACAAACACCAAATTTGGTACAACCTTTACCATTTAAAGTTTGTTCACATTGAAAACAAAACATATTCATATTTTAATACCTCTTTAACTTAACTTATACTATATATTTTATATTAAATATAAAAGATTAACAATGATTATTGTGTATAATAAAATATAGTAATTGACATTAAAATAAAACTTTTTTAAAATATTATGATGTAATTTTAATATTTATTTTTGTCGTAGAATTGGGGGGATAAATGAAAATTAGTAAAAATATACCAAAATATCCGAGTTTCGGTAGAGCATTGACAACAAAAAGAAAAGCAAGCTTATAAGAAATTGACAAATATTGTAGCAAATTCTTTAGGAATTAAAGATACAAATGCTATAATATTTGATTTTAGTGTTCCCTCCTCAAAAATAAAAAATACAGGAATTGGCACAACATGGTCAAAAACTATGAGTAAATTTGTACATTTTCTAAAAAGATATGATGGGGATAAATTCAATACAACTTGCCCCTCAAGGTAAAATTAGTAGTGGAAACATTTCACCATATTCAGGAACAACGTATGCATATGGACATCATTTAATTGATTTATCTAAATTATCAAAAAAAGAATATGGTTGTTTGTTACCAAAAGATATAGTTACAAATATCGATAAAAAATATAAGGGAGATTTAAAAAGCAAGAGAATATAAAACTGATTATGATTATGTGTTGGGCAATGATAATAAAGAAGGTGTCCAGATAACAGCATTAAAAATGGCATTTAAAAATTACAAAAATGGTATTGATAAAAAAATGCCTGAAATTATTCAATTAGAAAGTGAGTTTTAAAATTTAAGCAAGAAAATGCTAATTGGTTAGAAAAGGAGGTTGTTTTTTCAGCTTTAAGTTATTTAAATGGCACACAGGATTTTAATCGTTGGAAAAATGAATCAGATAAAAATTTATATAATGAAGCGTTTGTAAATAAGGAAACAAGAGAAAAAAGAATAAATGAACTTAGAACTGATAAGAAAACATCAGAAATTATTGAATTTGAAGAATTTGTTCAATTTATAGCCGATAAACAACAAAAAGAAAGCCACAAATTATTCCGAGAAGAAGATATAAAAATATATGGTGATTGTCTTTTTAGGATTTTCTCAAGGTGAAATGTGGGCAAATCCTGAATGTTTTAAGCCTAATTTATTTTTTTGGCGGGCCTGATCCTAATTGTCCCGAAACTAACTATATTCAAACTTGGAGGTTACCTGCTTTAGATTATACAAAAATCGGTAAATGTGATTCTTATGACGATGTATCAAATTTGGAAGTTTCAGGAAAATTGTTGTATGACAAATTCTCGAAATTTTTTGAAAGGTATGATGCTATCAGAATTGATGCAGCGTGGCAATATATTACACCATTTTTATACAAAGAAGAAAATGGTACATTTTCTCCAATTGAGCTACCTGAAATAGATGTAACTGTTTTTAATATAATGAAAGCCGCACAAAAGAGAGTAAAAAATAAAGTTGATGACGATAATATCATGCTTGAACTTGTTGGAATTACGGCACAGAAAAGTCAACAAAAAACTTTTAATAAATATCCTCATTTATATACAACTGAATATGCCGAATATAATGAAAACCCTAAAAAGTTTATTGAAAAGGATATAATCCACAAAAAGTTTTATGTCGGGACTGGAAACCATGATAGTAACTCACTTGTTGGTCTTTCAAAAGATTCAAATAAACGTTTAAAGCATACAAAGGATATAATTGAAAATTATAAAATAGATATGAAGAAAACAGCCTATAAGGATGAAGGGTATAACTCTCAATCTGATGATGAAAAAATTAAAAGAGAATTTTCGAAATGTTAAATTAGCAGAAGTGTTTTCAACTGCAAAACATTTTTTCACTCTAAATGATATGTTTGGATATGAAGAGCGTATTAACTATTCAGGAAAAATATCAAAAATCAAATTGGACTTCAAGAGTGCCAACAGATTATGAAAAGTTTTACTATTCCCAACTTTCAAAAAGGGTATGGTATAAATTTACCTAAAATTTTCTCTTTGGCATTGCAAATGCAACAAAAATCAAATCAATTTATTGTAAAAAAATGTGATGAATTAGCTGAAATTTTAAGAGCAAAGGGATCTTTAACTGAGGAAGAAGCAAATAATGCTCAAAAAATGGCGAATTAAAAGATATTTTCACATTTTAAAATTATTTTAAGTATAAATTATATAGGTATTTTTAATTAATAAAAATGTAATTGAGAACATTTTGACTTTGTAATGTTTAATAGTATTAATGGCTTATTGGTAGATAACAAACTAAGCGTTATAATCAAACTGAATGTTAAAATAGTCTATGAGTTTAAATCTAAAAGAAAATTTTTTGTTTTTGTAGTCTAAAATTTTCACTCAGTTATACGGTTGTAATTTAATAAACAGAACAAGATATAATTAACTATGAGATTGGGATATCAGAATTTAATAAAGTTTTAGTTTCTTAATAGACATCCCCTTTAATAAAAGACCCTTACAATTTTATGAGCATTAAAAAAGTTAACAGATTTTTATGTTATAATTTATTCTATAAGCAAGGCAAAGGAACTTATGAACTTAAAAGAAAATCTTACAAACAGTTTTTTGAATGGATGTGGGGTTGCCGTTGGATTCGTTTTTACGGTGGTATTAGCTTTCGGTGTTTGTTCAGTATTTTTAAAACATTGTCCAGGAGTAAACACTTTTTTAAAAGACCAGTATGCTATAACTGTATCAAATGAATACTTAACGCCTAAAGATAAAATCTCATTATCTAATCTATTAGAAAGAAATAAAATTGTCAGCACAAAAGATCTATATGAAAATATCCTAGAATATTACAATGCCTTAATATCTTTTTAATTGCTATTATTGGGGTTTTCGGTATAGTTTCATTAGTATCATTTCAAAATAAAATTAAATATGAAGCGGAACAACATGTAGAAAATAAAATCAAACACAATGATTTCAATGAAAAAAATTAATTTGCTGATAGAAAAACAAACTGAAAAAGTTTTTAATGATCAAAAAAATGATATCATGGAAGACTTAACAGATGCAATACTAACTAATATCATTGATAATGAGGAACTCGACGGTAGAATTAAACGAATCATTGATCAAAGTTCTGAGAATTTGAATATAACTGGAGTTGAAAATGGCAACTAATATTGACGAACAAGATTGGCTAAATTTTTTAGAAACAGGGAATACAACCTCAAAGGATAAAACAAATAATAATTGTATTTGCGAAGGAGTTAGCATTAAAGAAATTTATAAAAAAGCTGAAGAACTAGACATAGAAACTAATCCTTTAGATATTAAGAGCGTTGTCGAAAAACTATTTAATATAAAAAGTTTATGAAGCAGATTTAGATAGAAATATATCTGGTTTTATAGAACGTATTAGCGGACAAGAGTGGGCTATTTATTTAAACCAATGGGAAAGTAAATTAAGACAAAACTTCACAATAGCACATGAATTAGGTCATTTTATTAAACACAGAGAAATTTTATTATCTGGCTCACATATCGACCAAGTACTATTTAGAGATACAGAAAATTCTGACATAGAAATGGAAGCTAGCGAATATGCTGCAAATTTATTAATGCCTAAATGTAGATTTGATGAGTATATAAAAAAGGGTATAACTAATATAGAAGAACTTTCTAAAAAATTTGGTGTATCTACTGCTGCTATAAGATATAGAGCATACAAACTTAAATATATTTCGGAGTATTAAAATGAAAAGAAAATTTAAATATATGCCCATATTAAAAACAAGACCTTCTGAAAATAAAGCTTATGAAAAACTTACAGATGCCGTTAAGGATAAAATATTACCTATAATAGAAATGACAGGTGCTAGAAGTTACAAATATCCAAAGACACATAAAACATTAGCGGGTGTGGTTAAATCTGGGGATATAAATAAGAAAATTGATAACATTTTATCATTAGTAAAAACTAGACCATTTATATTGGATATTACTGATGATGAAAGTTTGATGTATGACGGAATTAACATTATAAAAAATCCAGAAAATGGATATCAAGAATGGCGAAGATTTTTAACTAAAAATGAAAATTTTAAACAATTAGTAATTCCTACAATTCAATTTGATACTAATTATATTGCTGATACTTTTTTACAGATAAAAGAATTAAATAAAGAATTTAAATATTTAGCACTAAAAATATCAGCTTTTAAATTTAATACCCCAGATAAATGCTCAAATTTATTTAATGTTCATAATTTATCTGCAAATACTATTATTCAAAGTATCATAGATAAAATAGTTGAAATAACAGGGAATGATAAACTTATTTTAATTTTAGATTTTGGCTTTATAAGTGAATTTGAAAAATATAAATCTATCATTGATGAGTGTTTGAATAATCTTACAAATACTAGCCACTTGAAAGCAATTATACCTGTATCATCAAGTTTTCCTAGTTATGTAAAACCAATACCAGAAGATACATTTGAGGCTCAAGAAGGTATATTGTATACACACATTCAAAATACCAAAAATTACTCAAATATTTGTTTTGGAGATTATGCATCACTACATCCTGTTAAGTACCCTACAAGTGGTGGTGGATGGATACCAAGGATAGATTACATTGAAAATACAAATATATTAAAATACTCTTATAAAAGAGCTTCTTCAGATAAAAAAAATAAAAATAATAGTGATGCTTATGAGGAATTAGCTAAACGCGTTATAAATGCTTCAAATTATCAACAAATTGATAATTTGACAGTATGGGGTGATGAGCAAATAGACTTAAAATCAAAAGGTGAAAATAATGGCAATGCACCTTCTTTTTGGATTTCAGTAAGGGCTAACTTATAAGATGACAATTCAATGTTCTAGAATAGACTCAAGCCTTGTTTTAGACCTGTAAGCACCTTTAAATCTTCCTTGTGCGTATATTTTCCTCTATCAAAACAAAATAGTTTAAACTTGTCATTATATCTATTTATTAACGATGTCAAAACAATATGATATACTTCTTTGTTATTAAATTTATTTAAGAATTTCTTTCTTACTGCATTTATAGATAAATACTTCTTTGTATTTAAATATTCCAACATTTCATTTTTATGTAAAAAATAAACTGTTTTATCCTTTTTAACATTGTTTTAATTTTTGCAGTTCTTTTTTACTTTAAAAGTTTCATTTTTTTCGATAATTAATCCAATGTTTTTAGGTAAATTTTTTTATTTCTTGTGAGGTTTTAAATTTATCTGCAATAACAACATATACTTCATTAAATGCTTCTTGATAGTCTCTTATTTGCTCTTTCAACTTTGTTAGATTATCTAATTCACTTTTTTTATTTCAAAGGCAATTGATTTATTGTCCTGTATTACTACTAAATCTGCTTTTCTATTTCCATATAGATATGGAATTTCTGTCTAAACAAATCAACATTTAAATCATTAAAAATTCGTCAATAATAAGAGTTTTATAATAGTTTGCATCTTTAATCATAGCAGTATTATAGCAAAAAAAATAGTTTAACATAGAATATCACTAAAAACTTTATAGAATAGTGCGATCTACTGGATAAAAATGTATGTTTGTAATTACTATTTTTATTTCTAAAATATTTAAAAATTTAAAATTCTACAATTACTTACAAAAGTTGTAATATAAAAAACAAGGAGTTTTTTATCATGATTTAAAACTTCTAACGATGCATTCAATTTATAAAGAATTATCCGATCATTATCCTTTGTTCTTCATCAGTGGCATTTTGCATGTTTTCCATTCCTATACTCTTTATAACAATAAATGTTTTCTTTAATTATTATATTATAGCTATATTTTAAGTGTGTGGTTTATAGTTATTCTGATAGATTGTAAATTTTAGATTATTGTTTATCTTTTTGTGTCGCAATAGTTGTTTATTTCTGATGTTTTTGTGTTTTCGTTGTAATGTCGTTATTGGTATTACAAAGGAGGTTTTCGTGAACATAGTTTATCCAATTAAAGACAAAGAAAAAATTGCACAAATGAAAAAGATTTTATCAAATAATAAACGCAACTTATTGTTATTCAATCTTGGTATCAATAGTGGATTACGAGTTTCGGACATTCTTGCACTTGATATAAAAGATGTTAAAGATAAAACTTTTATTGAACTTAGAGAGCAGAAAACAAACAAGTACAAGCAGTTTCCAATTAATGAAAAAATTCAATCAGATATCAAAGACTTTATACAGAATAAAAATGTTAACGAGCCATTATTTTTATCACAAAAGGATAATAGATTAAGCAGGGTTCAAGCATACAAAATTTTAAGAAAAGCCGCAAAAGAAGTTGGAATTGAAGTTCACATAGGTACTCACTCTTTACGCAAAACTTTTGGTTACCACCATTACAAACAATTCAATAATATTGCACTATTGCAAAGAATATTTAATCATTCAACACCAGCAGTAACACTAAGATACATCGGTTTATTTCAAGAAGAAATTAACGACAGTTACAAAAAATTTTTCTTATAAAAGGAACTACCATTCCTATTGTGTTTCGTTATTCAAAATTTGTACAAAAAACGATGGCATATTTTAAGGTAAAATATTCATTATTTTATTCTAGAATAAAATAATGCAATATTTTCTTTAAAATACATTGTTTTCGTTGTAAATACATTCAATAACGAAACACAATAGGAATTGAGTGTCTTCGTTGGTACAAAATGGAGATACAATAAGTGCCAATATTAGAATGGTTGAATAAAGAAGAAGCAGTTAAAACTGCAGATAAAGTTCCTTATAGATTATTAAAAGCAAACAAAGAATTATCTTATGGTGAACAATCAGAAAATATGATAATTAAAGGGGATAATCTTGAGGCATTAAAAGCTTTGTTACCATACTACAAAGGTCAAGTTAAGTGTATCTACATAGACCCTCCTTATAATACAGGAAATGCTTTTGAATATTACGACGATAACTTAGAACATTCAACTTGGTTGTCAATGATGTATCCAAGGTTAGAATTATTAAGAGAATTGCTTAGAGAAGATGGGGCTCATATGTTGTCAAATTGATGATTCAGAAAGTCATTATCTTAAAGTAATAATGGATGAAATCTTTGGGCGAGACAATTATGTCAATACATTCTATGTGCAGGTAAGATATGCAAACAAAACATTAAAGTCTGATATGAAATTTCACAAACAGATTGAACAAATTCACATATATAGAAATAGTAGAATGGCTCAACCTAATTTACCGACAGAAGATAACGCTTACGACAACTTTGTTTATAGTGTTAAATTGCTAAAAGATGTAGGAGAACTAATAGAACTAGGAGGCAAAAAAGTTGAAATATTCCAAAAAAGGGGAATATAAGATAGTTAAGAATAAAATGGGTAATAAAACTCAATTAAAAGAGGTTTGGGCTTCTGGAACAATATTAGATGGGAATTCATCTGGTAGATTCTTTAGAGACTACCTAACTGGTCGATACAATGCTGACGGATACGGAGTGTTATATAAAGTATATGGGATTGGTGATGACCAATATGATTATAGATATTTTACTGACCACAAAAAAATTGGAGCAACAAAAGGAAAATATTATCAAGGTGTACCTGTTTCAAAACTAGATGGTAATACAGAAAGAAAAATTCCAATTGAAAATTTCTATGATTTGTCTGGAAGTTTTGGCAATTGTAGATTAGAAGGAAATGCGGATTTTCGTTCAGGGAAAAAACCAGAAGTATTGCTTAAAATGATATTGGAGTATTTTTCAAATGAAAATGATATGGTATTAGATAGTTTTCTTGGATCAGCCTCAACAGTTGCTGTTGCTCAGAAAATGGGTAGAAGATACATTGGTATTGAAATGGGAGAACACGCAATTACTCATTGTGTACCAAGAATGAAAGCAGTTATTGACGGAGAACAAGGAGGAATATCTAAGGCTATTAATTGGAATGGTGGAGGGGGTTACTCTTTTTTATGATTTAGGGGAAACTATATTTGATGAAAATGGTAATATTAACAAAAAAGTTGATTTTTAAAACTTTAGCAAGTCATATATGGTTTACTGAAACTAAGACACCCTTAACTAACGATGAAAAATCACCATTACTCGGAATATACAATGGTATAGCCTATTACCTTTTGTTTAATGGAATTTTAGGAGATAAAAAGCCTGAAGGAGGTAATGTTTTAACTCAAAAAGTATTAGATTCCTTACATGTATATGAAGGTAAGAAGGTAGTATATGGTGAAGCAACAAGAATGAATACTGAAAAATTGAAAGTAAACAATATTGTATTTAAGCAAACACCGTATGATGTAAAGGCAAGGTAATATTAATGTTCCAATTAAAAGAATATCAACAAAAGACTTTGGATAAATTAGAAGAATATTTAAAACAAGCAAGATTATTTGGTGCAAAAAGTTCTTTTAATGAAATTTCTGAATCTAAAGCAGAATATAAAACAATAAAAAACTTAGAAAATGTTCCATATATTTGCCTAAGGCTTCCAACAGGTGGGGGTAAAACATTTTTATCAGCTCATAGTATTAGTATTGCATCTAAAAATTATTTAGAGCAAGATTTTCCTTGTCGTTTTATGGTTAACTCCATCAACAATTATTAAAGAACAAACTGTTGAAACATTAAAAAATCCTAACCACCCTAACAGAAAAGTTTTAGAGTCTACTTTTGGCGGAAATGTTGCTATTTTTGATATTGCAGACTTTGTAAATGTTAGACCCTCATGATTTAAAAAGTAAGGCTTGTATTTTTGTTTCTACAATTCAATCTTTTAGAGTTGAAAATAAAGAAGGTAGAAAATTATATGCACACAATGAAAATTTAGAAACCCATTTTGCAGGCATAACAAATAATACAACTTTTAACTTAGATAGAATAGAAGAAGGTGCTGAGAAAGGAAAAATTAAATTTTCTTTTGCGAATTTATTAAATATTCATACACCTTTAGTTATTGTTGATGAAGCACACAATAATACTACAAATTTAAGTTATGAAGTAATGGATAGAGTAAACCCATCTTGTATTATAGAATTTACAGCAACTCCATCTAAAGAATCTAATGTTTTGCACAGAGTTTCAGCTATGGAATTAAAAGCCGAAGAAATGATAAAATTGCCGATTGTTTTAACTGAATATCCAAGTTGGCAAGAATCGATTGAAGCAGCAATAATTAAAAGAAAAGGTCTTGAAGATGTTGCTAAATTAGATAAAGACTATATTAGACCAATAGTTCTAATTCAAGCAGAAAATAAAGATAAAGAAATAACTGTAGAAGTTATAAAAAATTATTTAATTGAAAATGGTAAAGTTGAACCTGGAAAAATTGCAATAGCAACAGGAGAGCAAAGAGAACTTGATGGAATAAATATTTTAGATCCAAATTGTCCTATTGAGTTTGTTATAACAATGCAAGCATTAAAAGAAGGTTGGGATTGTTCTTTTGCTTATATTTTTTGTTCAGTTGCAACAGTAAATTCAAAAACCGCTGTTGAACAATTATTAGGTAGAGTATTAAGAATGCCTTACGCAAAATTAAGAGAAAAGTCTGATTTAAATAAAGCATACGCATTCGTTTCAACTACAAGTTGGCCTAATGCCGTTGCAAAATTATGCGATAATTTAACAAATATGGGTTTTGATGAAACAGAAGCAGAAACTTCCCTTGAACCAATTCAAGAAATGTTAGAGTTAGGGAAAAATAAAACCTGTAAAACAAACTTTTACAACAAAAATTGACACTACAAAATTAACAGAAGAAGTAAAACAGATATTAGAAATTGAAACAAAAGATGATGGCACATCAACTATAAAACTTGATTTTTCTATTCCTCAAGAAATTATTGAACAAGTTGAAAAGGTAATTGACAAAAAAGATGTTATCGCTTTTAAAAAGAACAGTTGCTATTCTTAAAAATAAAACAATAAATTTGACACCATCAGAAAGAGGTGAAATTATTGAAGTTCCTCAATTAAGGTTATTTATTGACGGAGAATGGGAAATTGCAGAAAAAGATATGTTTTTACCTAATGGGTGGAATTTATTAGATTATCCTGCTATTTTTGAAAACGGTGAATTTGATATAAGAGATGATGGCAAAACTTGTTGAAATCGACATTAATGGAAAGACAATAACAGAAACTTATTATCAAAATACATTAAGTTTGAACTTAGAACATATAGAAACTAATTGGAGTAATTCAGATCTATCAAGATGGCTCGACAGAAAAATTGTTCAACCTGATATAACTATGCCTGTTAAATTGGAATTTATAAGAAGAATTGTTGAATACTTAAATTTACAAAAAGGAATTTCTCTTTCAACACTAATTATGAGAAAATTTTTGCTGGCAAAAGCAATAGATAATAAGATTAACTATTACAGAAAAACAGCTTTTTCTAAAGGTTATCAACAAACATTATTTGATAATTTAATACCTGTTGAAACTAGTTTTGATTTCTCTTTTAAATTCGGTCAATATTACCCTGCAAGAGAGAAATATACAGGTCGAAAATCTTTTAATAAACATTTTTATCCTATCATTGCAGGCATGAATGGAGAAGAAGTTGATTGTGCGATTGAAATCGATATAATGCCAGAGGTTAAGTATTGGGTTAGAAATATTGAGCATCACCCAATGGCATTTAATTTACCAACATCCACAGATAAATTCTATCCAGATTTTGTTACATTATTAAATGATGGCAGATTATATGCTATTGAATACAAAGGTGCAGATAGAATTTCCAATGATGATTCAAAAGAAAAAGACAATATTGGTAAATTATGGGCAGAAAAAAAGCAACGGTAAATGTTTGTTTAAAATGGTTACATCTGAAAAACAAGTTGGTAAAAGTATAAGTGCTTAAATTAGAGAAGAATTATAAGATTTTAATAATACAAATAACTATAATTTAAAAACTATATTTATTAAACAAATAGCATTTTACCATTATAAATAGTTCCATCAAAATCGGACATAAATCAAAGAAACTAAAAACAATTTGGAATTTCATATCTGCTACCTTTATGTTAAAATTAAGTAACACGGAGGTTTTCTATGACAAATGAAGTTTCAAAAGTTTATACAGATATAACCGAATTACTTAACGTTGCAAGAGCAAAAAACTTACCACGTTGTTAATTCAATTATGGTTGAAACTTATTGGAAAATCGGTCATCGTATTGTTGAAGAAGAACAAGCTGGGAAATCTCGTGCAGAATATGGAACAAAACTCATAGAAAATTTATCAAAATATTTGACAGATACTTTCGGAAAAGGTTTTTCTGAAGCCAATTTAAAGAATATGCGTCAATTTTATCTAGCATTTCCTAAATTCGACACGCAGTGCGTAGCGAATTTGTCTTGGACAAATATTCGTACAATCATTAGAATTAGCGACAAAAAAGAAAGAGAATATTATCTAAAAGAAGCTGCTGTTGGCAATTGGACTTCAAGACAACTTGAACGAAATATTAAAAGTGGATATTATCAAAGACTTTTATCTACACAAGAAAATAATGACAATATCTGTTTGCCAGCTGTTATTAATCCAAAAGATTTTGTCAAAGATCCGTATGTGTTAGAATTTTTAGATTTACCAGAAAATATTGAAGGTAAAGAAAGTACGTTAGAATCGGCATTAATTACAAATCTGCAAAAATTCTTGCTTGAACAAGGCAAAGGTTTTTTTTTTTTTGCAAAAAAAATTAAAAAAAAAAAAAAAAAAATAAAAATTTTTTTTTGTTTTATTATTTTTAAATTTTAAATTTTTTTATTTTTTTTTTTTTTTAATTAAAAAAAAAAAACCAATACTCACACAAAAAAAAAAAAAAAAATTATATAAATTTATTTTTTTTTTTTAAAATAAAAAAATAATT
Organism: Candidatus Melainabacteria bacterium; assembly: GCA_022009935.1. Taxonomy (GTDB): domain Bacteria; phylum Cyanobacteriota; class Vampirovibrionia; order Gastranaerophilales; family Gastranaerophilaceae; genus UMGS1477. The sequence goes on from CP091731.1 coordinate 1,615,142, forward strand.
TAAATATAATCAAAAAAAAAAAAAAATATTTTAAATAATTAAAAAAAAATAAAAAAAAAAACCCCTCCAAAAAAAAAAAAAAAATTTTAAAAAAAAAAAAAAAAAAAAATAAAAAAAAAAAAAAAAAAAAAAAAAAAAAAAAAAAAAAAAAAAAAAAAAAATAAAAAAAAAAAAAAAAAAAATAAAAAAAAAACAAAAAAAAAAAAAAAAAAAAATTTAATTTTATTAATTTTATTTTAAATAAAAAATTTTTAAAAAAAATTCTTTTTTTTTTATATTTTTTTAAAAATATTTTTTAAAATTATATTTTTTTTTTTTTTTTTTTTCATTACTTTTTATAATTTTATATTTTATAAATTTTAATTTAAACTTTTTTAAAATTTTATAATTATTTTTTTTTTATTTTTAAAACAAAAAAAAAAAAAAATTTAATTTTATTTTTTTTTTTTATTTTTTTTTTTCTTTCTTTTTTTTTTATTTTTTTTAATTAAATTTTTATAAAAAAATTTAAAAAATTTATTTTTTTTATTTTTTTTTTATTATTTTTATTAAAAAAAATAAAAAAAAACATATTTATACACACCTTGTTCAAAGACGATTTTATTACTGTTCAAAAAGCCGTTCAAGTTCTGTTTTACAATCGCATTCTGCTATCATATTAATCTCATCAAGAGTAAATTCTTTTAAATGTTTTGCTAATTTTTCTATGTTCATAAAATCTCCTTAATTACATCAAGAGTTATTTCTTGTAAATTATTCTCTTTTGCAACAATCTCGTTGGTTTATCAGTTGCACAATTTGTCGAAATCTATTGTATTTCTTATGTATAAATTCAATCGCATCAATATTTATGCAAACTTCTGAAAGTTGGTCAAAGATTTGTTTTAAATCTTGCATAGAGAAGGTTTCAAATTTAACTATTTCAGAAAACCTATCAAAAAGATGTTTATACCGTTCTATCTTTTTGTGTGCCAACCCCATACCCACAAAGATTATTGGACAATCTGCTTCATCGTGAATATCTCTCAAAATTTCTATTGTCTTCAAGTTGTTCATTAAGTAATCGATTTCATCAACTATAATTAATTGTGGTTTTTGTTTCAGTTTTTGGACAATCAAATTAAAATTATCCGATGTTAAATATCTCGGAATTTCGTCCATTTCTTTTTTTTATTTAAATATTTAAAAAATATTTCAAATCATCAAGTTGGTTTATATCTATATTTTGTCTTTTTCTACTTTCTAAAACTTCTGCTATTGTTTTATTAGGCGCATTTGGACAAGATTGAGAATTTTTTAAATCCAACCACATATCTATAATTTTTATTGTTTCGGCTAAAGTTGGAATGTAGTCATTGTGAATTTGTTTGTGGAGTTTTTCATTTCTCATCAAATAGGCTGGTTTATTACTTATACTTGAACCAACATAACTTGGTAATAATTTTTCAAAACCTTCTTGAAACTCTTTAAAAAATCTTTCAATAACTTTTGCTCTTGCGTTATATGGTCTTGCAAATACTGTTTCTATGCCTAACTTAGAATAAAGTCCGTTAAAACCAAGTTCAGAGAATCCTTTATCATCAGTAAAATATTTCGCTCTAAATGCTCTACCGTTATCTTGATACACAATTTTAGGTATCATATCTAAATTAATAATTGAGTTCCTTAAAGCACTCGCAATACATTGAGTATTTTCTTCTAGCATAATTTCATAACCAACGAGTGCTGTTGATTTCCAATCAAGAAAACCAACTAATGTCGCTCTCGTTGGTTTACCTGTAAATGGATTGATTACATTGAAATTTAAAACGTGTCCATCGGCTACAAGAATATCCCCAACTTCAAGCAGACTCGCATCTCTCTTAATATATGGTTCAACTTTATCTGACAGTGCTTTTTCTCCATCACGTGCTAAAACCCATTTGTCATAATTATTTTTCTTAAACCAATTTGCATATTTTCTAAAAGTAATATCTGCTGGAATGTAACTTTGCCCCTTGTTGTTGAAGTTTGTATTTTGTAAGTGCTATGGCTTTACCAATACAAATTCGATTTGGGTGTAATAATAATCCCATAAATATTTTAATTTCTTTATCTGTTAAACAAGTCCTGTATTCATCTACTTTTGCATATCTGTATTGTGGGATAAGTTTAGTGTAATCTTCGGTTCCATTGAGAATGTTTTTCCATCTATGAAGTGTGCCTCTACTGATTTTACCTAATACCTCAAAAAGGTGAGAATTACTTGTATTGTGCAGATTTACAAAATCGTAATCTGCTTGGAGTTTGTTATCTAATTTTCTACGAAATTCTTTCCATTGATTTAGTAAATCTAATCTTGCTAAGGCTATTTTCTTTGATTTTTCTGGAGTGAATTCGACCATGTTTTTATTCCTTTTTTACACAACCATTCATCACTCTTTATCTCAATTAAATCAACTCTTCGTCTCAATTTCAGAGATAATTCGACACAATTTAATATGTACCATTCCAACCTAATATTTTGCTATTAATTTCTTCAATGGCATCTGGCGGTAAAAACTTTGCAGATTTCTTTTTAAATGAAAAATTATCCAAATTTTTTGTTTGTTCTTTTTCTTCTCTATTTATAAATTTGATAATATTTTCTAAAGTACAAATTTTATGTTTATTTAAAATTCTATTATTATCAATATCATCATTTAATTTTGCAAGAAGTTTTGCCCCAATATTATAAATATCACCAGCAAATTGGTTTGAAAAATCTTTTATTCTGACGATATGATTATCCCAGTTGTGTTTCTTTTTCCAATTAAAAATAGTTCTGCGTGAAATATTTAATTTTTCAGCAATCATTTCTGGGGATAAATTTTCAACACAGTATAATTTTTTCTGCTTTTGAAGTAAATGTAATTTATTCAAGAAAAATTCCTTTCAAAGTAATATAAACTGTAATGACATTAATCGCTCTTGTTTTGAAAGAAGTCAAGTGTTTTATTTTTAGTTTGGTTTATCGACATATTAAACAATTACAAGTAGGATCACTATCTTTATGAAAAGGTTCTTTAATTGGTAAGACTTGATAATACAAAAATGCTGAATCTTTATGTTTGTCAACTTGTCTTTCTGGTTTACACATTATTTCTGAATGTACGTTAAAACTTCCAAAATCAACACCTTCTCGTTCTAATGGACAAACTCTTGTAATTCCAAACCAAACCTTACTAATTGGCATTAACGGAATATAGCTTAAATTTTCAGCCTTAATTTCAATCAATGAGTATTGACTAATAATTACTTTATCAATTTCGTATTTGTAATAAATTAATCCATTACCACCTTGAGATTTAGAATCGTGATGAAAAAAATATAAGAGGAAATCTCATTTCTTTCATAGAAGAGTATATGAAAAATTTTTCATTTTTTTCTGTAATTTTAGATGTACAATTCCAATATCCTTGTTTATATAAATACTGGCAAACTTTTGTTAAAGTCCCAAATCTATATCCCCAAGGCAACCAATATGTTTCGCCTTCAAGCTTTTTTATTTCATCATTTATTTTTTGTTTCATTTTTTGTTGGTACAAGAACTCCAACAATACCTAAATTTAATTTTTTCATTGTAATTATTATATCATAGCCTCATTATTTTCTGTATTATTCTTTATCTGAAAAATTAGAAGTTTACGACATTATTTTTTATGGCAGTAATTGCAGCTGTCGTTCTATCTTTAACTGCTAATTTATCTAATATACGATGAATATGAATTTTTGCTGTACTTACTGTTATAAAAAGTTTATTGGCAATTTCTTCATTTGAAAGTCCATTAACAATTAATTGCAAAACTTCAATTTCTCTATTTGTTAAATCGTAATTGTTTTTTGCTTCAATTTTTCTCGGTGCATTTTGGATTTTAGATAAAACTAGTTTTGCAATTGCTGGGTCTATCCAAGCAACTCCTTCATTTACGGATTCTATTGATCTAATTATTTGTTCTGATGTTGCACCTTTTATCATATAGCCATCAGAGCCAGCAAGAAACATTTCCATAACATCATTTTCAGAATTTCTTGAAGTAAATGCAATAATTTTTATGTCAGGGTTGAAATTTTTTATTTGTTTTGTAGCTTCAATTCCATCTATATCTGGTAATCCAATATCCATTAAAACTATATCTGGATTTATTCTTTTGGCTTTGCTAATACCTGCTATGCCATTATTTGCTTCTCCAGTAAGTTCTATTTTATTCGATTTTTCAATTATTAATGATAATCCGATTCTTGTAAGTTCGTGGTCTTCGATTATCAGAATTTTAATTTTTGTTAAATTCATAATAAATACTCCTTATATGATTATTATAAATTTAACTTTAAATTTTACATCTATAATATTGTGTACATAATATTATGTATTTTACTTTTATATCAAAATATCTCAATCTCAGAGATAATTCTGCATGTCTCAATTTAAGAAATACTTATCCCATTGCACTAAATGTGCTCGACTGAAAGGTAAATATATCGTGATAAATTAGTAATATGTATTAAAATCAGTGAAATTTTGGTGCAAATATTTCTCAAAAAGTGCAGATAAAGTCCAATTAGTGCAAGTAAATCTCATTCTATTAAAATAGCCATAAAAGGCTTTATATCGAAGTCATAGCGATTATGTACCCATCTCGCACTTGCACTTTATTTACAACGGTTAGTAAAAATTTATAATTATTAATAAAACAAAAAAGCTTTCTTTAAAAAGAAAGCTTTTTTTAATCTGGGGCGGAAGGATTCGAACCTCCGAATGCCTGGACCAAAACCAGGTGCCTTACCACTTGGCGACGCCCCAATATTTATTTTTCACTTTTTTATTATATTAAAACCTTAACTTAATTGTCAAGAATATTTTTTATTTTAATTATTTTTTTTGCTAAAATCAATTGTATAAAATAGGATGTAGTTATGATTTTAGCGATTGATATTGGCAATACGAATATAACATGTGGTGTGTTTTATAATGATAAATTGCTTTATAAAACCTCCATTGCTTCAAAAAATGTTGAAAATAATAGTTATTATGTTTTTTTTGAAAATATTCGTAAAAATTATAAAATATCTTATGTCTATATAATTTCTGTTGTTAATAAACTTGACAATAAAATAGAAAACATACTTAAAGACATTTTTAATAAACCAATTAAAATTATTACGACTGATTTTGATTTAGGGATAAAAATTGATTTAAGAATACCTTCTCAACTTGGAACAGATAGACTAATAAATGCATATTATGGCAAAAAGTTATATAAAAATAATTTTGTTATTGTAGATTTTGGGACGGCAACAACATTTGATGTTGTTGATATTAACGGAAATTTTGTTGGTGGCTTAATATGTCCGGGATTAAATATTTCTTTAAAAGCCTTAAATGTTTTTACATCCAAACTTCCATTAATCCATATATCTGAAATTAGTAATGTTATTGGCAAAACGACAGAAGAAGCAATTTTAAACGGTGTTGTTTTAGGTCATGCCAAAATGGTAGATGGAATAATTTTTGAACTTGATAAAACTTTAAATACAAAGTTGAAAACCATTGCAACCGGCGGATATTCAAATCTAATAGCAAAATATACCGAGACAAATTTTGATTTAATTGATGAAAATTTAACTTTAAAATCTTTAAATGAGTTGCATACCTTATTCAATCGCAATGTTGTTTTATCTTGAATAAAATGGTATAATAGTCGCAATAAAGTAAAAGAGGAGAGAAGAAAAGATGAAAGAATTTAATGTATGCTTGCTTCCTGGCGACGGTATAGGTTGTGAAGTTGTTAATGAAGCTAAAAAAGTTTTAAGTGCCGTTGAAAAAAATTTGGTTATAAATTCAACTATAAAGAAGAATTGATTGGTGGCATAGCATACGAAAAAACAGGAAGTCCATTACCTCAAAATACAATTGATAGTGCTAAAGCATCGGATGCTGTTATTTTAGGTGCGGTTGGTGACTGGAAATATGATACATTGCCACCTGATGTTCGTCCGGAAAAAGCATTACTTGGTATCCGCAAGGCATTAAATCTTTTTGCAAATCTCCGTCCTGCTTATGTTTTTGATGAACTCGTTTCTTCTTCAACTTTAAAAAGAAAACATCGTTAAAGGTGTTGATATTATGATTATACGCGAGTTAACAGGCGATGTTTATTTTGGTGAACCAAAAGGTGTTGAAGTTATTAATGGTGAAAAAACAGGTTTTAACAATATGATTTATAAAGAGTCCGAAATAAATCGTATTATGCATGTTGCTTTTCAAACTGCTCAAAAACGAAATAAAAAATTATGCTCAATTGACAAGGCTAATGTTTTGGATGTTTCTCGTTTATGGAGAGAAATTGCACTTGAAGTTGCAAAAGAATACCCTGATGTAGAGCTTTCTCATATGTATGTTGATAATGCGGCTATGCAATTAATAAGAAATCCTAAACAGTTTGACACAATTGTGACAGGAAACATTTTTGGTGATATATTATCAGACGAAGCTTCGATGTTATCAGGCTCTTTAGGTATGCTTCCCAGTGCAAGTTTATCAGACGGAAAAACGCCAAGTTTGTATGAACCAATCCACGGTAGCGCTCCTGATTTAAAAGGTAAAAATATTGTTAATCCGATTGCAACAATTCTTTCAACAGCAATGATGCTTGAATACTCTTTCAATGATAGTGTTGCATCAAAGGCTATTTATGACTCAGTGAAGAAAGTTTTAAAAGAAGGCTATAGAACACCTGATATTTTTGTTGAAGGCAACACAAAAGTTTCAACAACACAAATGGGTGATTTGATTGCACAAAATGTTTAATTGTTTTTTTAATAAAATAACAAGCATACTAAAAAAGACCTGAAGGAAAATCAGGTCTTTTCTTTAATTTTGCCTATTTCTTATCATACACCTTAATCAAATGGTAGCCGAATTGTGTTTTTATGGGATCGGATACCTTGTTTATTTCAGTGTCAAATGCGGCATTTTCAAATTCTTTCACCATTTGTCCGCGTCTAAAATAGCCTAAATCACCACCGTTTTTGCCAGAGGGACATTTTGAATATTTTTTGCTAACTCTTCAAAACTTGCACCTTCATCTATTTCAGATTTTAATGCTTTTGCTTCACTTTCACTTGATACAAGAATATGACTCGCTTTAACTTTTGTTATTTCTTCCATTTTTGCCCAACCTTTCTCAGATGTAAACGGTATTAGTATATTAAAAAACATTAAAGTTGTAAATAAAATTTTTATAAATTTCCTCATATTTTTTCTCCATATTTTCTATTTTAATAACGTAATTAAAATTTTATCATGATTTTGAAAAATAAAATTATCCAGTTGAGCTATTTCATAATAATTAGAGTTTAATGGTTTTAGTTTTGAGGCTTTTTCATAAAATTCATAGGCTTTAATTTCCTCGGCAAGCTTGTCATAAAGCTGTGCCATAACATATACAACCTCGAATTTGTCTTTATAGTAATCTTTATCATAAACTTTTTCAAAGTATTTTATTGCTTTTCCGTATTCTGATTGAAAACAAAGGCACAACGCAAGGTCTAAATTGGCTCGTAAATTTTTTGAATTTACCCCAATTGCTTGTTGGAACTTGCGCCTTGCATCTTCCAATTTTCCCTGTTTCAATAAAAACTCACCCTGCTTCAGAAATACTTCACCCACATTTGTATTAGCCATAACAGGATTGCCAAACATAATTATTAAATTTAAAATTAAAATTAGCATGCGTTTCATAATTTATGTTAATATAAAAATACAAAATAATATTTTTTGCTAGAAAATATGTAAAATTTTGTAACAATTTTAAAGAGGTGTCAAATATTGTTTGAATTTGTTTTTTTATTCTTAATAACTTCTTTTTTGATTTTGTGTACGGGTGTTTTCTTTTTTTCATAAATTTGTAAAAAACAAAAACATTGAACAATCATTAAGAATAGATGTTGAGAGTCTTAAACTTGATACGAAATATTTTATTGCATCAATAATTTTTGTTGTTTTCATTTTGTCAATTTCACTTTTTTTCCCGCTTGCACTAATATTCAACCAGCTTGGGCTTGAATACTTGCTTTGCATAGTTTTCTTTGTTTTTGTTATATTTTATATACTTATTTATACATTTTTAAAACGTATTATCACATAAAAATTTCAAAGGTTAAAAATATATGGATGTTTTATTTTCAAACTTTATAAATAATTTTACAAAAAATTCTTTTTTTGAAGCAGTTGCAATATTATTTTGGGCATTGCTTTTGTGTATTCTTGCAAGTTTTATGTCTTTTGTTTTTTTTCAACTGACAAAAATGTTCCAAAAATTTGTCTTGTCAAATTTAAACAATGCTCAAGAATTTGATGAAAAAACAAATCAAACTCCCTCAAGCATTTTATATATTTTATTTTTAACAATGACTTTTGTGCCTTTCATCTTAATTTTTGCATTAATTCCATATTCAAAAGGATTTATTATATTAAATTCTAACTTAAGTTCACTTATTTTTTTGACATTTTTGCTTTTGGCATTTGCTTCAAGTCTTTTTTGCCATTGTTCACATTTGACACAAAAAAACAGATTGTATTAAAAATACATTTAAAGGGCTTTTGTTTTTTATACCGTTAAGTTTTTCTGTTTTATCAGTGATTGTTCAATCAAGCAGTTTCAATTTGAACGACATTGTTGTTGCTCAAGTTTTTGACAAGGGATTTTCAAATTTGTTCTTGTTTAACAATCCGGTGGGGTTTTTAACTTTTTTTATTTTCTGCTTTATTTATTTTTAAATATATTGAAACAAACAAAACAAATACGTGGAATGAATATTTTGACAACCTTTTTCTTTCACTAATAACTTTGTTTGGTGTAACTTTGTTTTTGGGTGGTTATTTGGCACCTTTTGATTTTTACTTAGCCAATTTGTTTAATTTCGGTTTTCAGTTGACAACTTTTTTGATTTTTGTTGAGCAGTTTGTTTGGCTGGTTTTAAAATTTGTATTATTAGAATTTGGTTTGATATTTTTATACAACAAAGTAAAGAAATATAATTTTTCAATAAAGAAAGCAGCATTAATTTTAAGCTCTATTTCAATAATAAATTTTGTTGTAATATCAATTTTACGATATTTTTCAACGGGTAGTTTTTAGTTTGAGGAATAATTTAATATGTTAGTTCTTGACTCACTTATATTTTATATTTTGTCAATAATTTTAATAGCCGGTTCAATTTTTGCTTGTTTTGTGAGCAACCTTTATTATGCAACTATTTTTTTTATATATTTTTCTATTTGGGTTATCCTTTATTTCATTTGCAATGAAAACTCCTTTAAATGGTGTTGTTTCAATGCTTTTTGGATGCATTTGTACTGTTCTTTTGCTAATGTTTGTACTTTTCACAATAAAACCAAATTCTGAAAAAAAGTGCAATTTAAAATTAAAAGAGAATATTATATTTTTGACAACTGCTTTTGCTTTGTTTTCAACGGCTTTAGCGTTTATATTAACTAAAATTAGAAATTTCAATTTTCTTGAAACCAAGATACAATCAATCGGAGTTGAAACCATAACAACTGTTTCAAATTCCTTGTGTATCCGATATTTTATTATTTATTTGATTGTTCCGATTTTATTTTTATCAGTTTTAACAGGAGTATTTATGATGTTTTATTATAAGAAAAAAGTTTAAAACACAAGCGTAGAATAAAAATTCTTATTGAGCGAAAAAAAGGAAAGAATAATATGATAAATAATTTATTCAATATATCTTTAAATCATTATATAATTTTTTTTTTTATTTTACTTTTTATTGGAACATCGGGAATGTTATTAAATAAAAATGTAGTTAATAAACTTATTTCAGCAATTATATTTATAAATGTTATAAGTGCAAATTTTGTTGTATTTGCAAATTATGTCGATGGCATAAACCTTGATGGAATGGTATTTTGCGATTATAATATTACTTCTTTTTATATTAAATGTTATACTTGCTTTATCATTAATATTGTGGATATATAAAAGAAAAAACACGCTTCATGTCAAAAATGAGGAGAAAAATTAATAATGGAATTTTTTATAAATAATATAATTGTCATTTTATTTTTGCCAATTTGGATATCGTTTATTATATTTTTTAATAATTTTGCTGACTTTTCACATTCAAAAAAACTTACCTACATTATTACATTTTTAAACTCACTTGCAGGCTTTATTTTTTCTTTAGGATGCCTTTATTATTTTGTTTCTGACCCGATGAAAACTTTTGAAATGAATTTGATGTGGTTGCCTTTTAATGATTTTTTCAATATCATTTGGAATTTTGATTGACAAACTGTCTTGTCTTTTTCTTTCGTTGTTTTTCTTTGTAAATCTTGTTGTGCAAACTTATTCATATCACTACTTGATAAAAAACACAAGTTTTCATATGTTTTTTATAATACTAAATTTATTTAACTTCTCAGTTGTGTCTTTTTTATTGAGCAACAATTTAATTCAAAGTTGTATATTCTTAACCCTTATAAATGCAATATGCTATTTGTTTAATAATTTTTCATACAACACAATTGATGTATCAAATAAAACAAAAAATATGTTTCTATTAAATGGATTATCTGACATTTGTCTTTTTACATCAGTTGTATCGTTTATATATTTCATACTAAATTATTCCCAAGAAACAGATGTTTCATCCTTGCTGTTTATAAACTTGCCAATGATATCGTTAAACGTAAATTCTTTTGTTTCAAACGGAATATATCTTTTTCTCATATCGCTTTTTTTAATTTCAATTGTTATACGTATGGGAATTTTTCCATTTCACACAGGACCTTTAAGTTTGAACAAAAAGTCTGTCCTGTTTCAGTTCAATTTATATCCCAATTGTCATTCTATTGCTTCCCATATTTTTATTTATAAGAATATGGCCGGTGTTTTCCTTCAATGAAAACATTTTTACGTATATTAATTATTTTATATTATTATCAAGTATTATTTTTGCAATATGCGCTATATATCAAAAGCGTTTGAACAAGGTTCTTATTTATTTGGCTTTGTCGAAATTTGCAATTGTTTTTGTAATATTAAATCTCGGCTATTTTGACCAAGCTTTATATATTACAATATGTGATGTTGTGACCTTCACACTGTTGTTTTTAATATCAGGTTTGGTTTTGTACAATTTCAACTATTCTGACAACTTAAAATATATAAAATTAAATTCTAAAATACCGCTTGTATGTTTTTTAATCGGGATTATATCCTTGTCAAATTTGTTTTTTTGCAGGTTTTTTCTCCTTAAAGTCAATTTCTTACAATCTGCTTGCAGACAAAAACATTCCATTGTTGATTATACTTGACCTTGTTTCATTTTTGGTAACATTTGCATTGTTTCGCTTGTTTTTCCTTCTTTACAATAAAGACAAAACCTTTGACAAAAAAAGCCAATGGATAAGACTGCCGATTGTTGTTATAACATTGCCTTTAGTACTTTTATGTTTGTTTGAAAAATATTTTGCATCAGAAATCTGCAGTTTCAAATTTAATTTTATTTCAAAAATTTACATGATTTTTAATATAATTGCGGTTATAATAACCTATAAATTGTCACAACAAAACGCTTTAATAAATCTGAAGCCCAAATTAGTACAAAATATTGCAATAAACAATTTATACGCACAGGATTTTTTCTTTATATTTAAAAGATTATATAAATTTTTATGCAAAGTGATAAACAAATCACCACTATATATTTTAAATAAAATAAGTAAAAGAGAAGACAAAACAGTATGATTGAAAATTTTTATCCATAAAAACGCTTATACTAATCCCGATTATTGGGTGTTTGATAATTTTATTGCCATTGTTTCCCAAAAATTCAACGGCAATAAGGCGGTTTGCCAAAACTGTTGCATTGGTAAATCTTTTATACTCAATATGTTTAATCGCATATTTTAATCCTGAATTATATGGAGTATCGTATGAAGAGACTCTAAAATTTGGTGCTTCGCAGTGGTTGTCTTGCATGGGGGGCGACTTTCACGTTTTCTTTAGATGGGTTTTCAATACTTTTTGTCGGGCTAACTTGTTTTATAACATTTGTTGTTTTGTCAATAAGCAAATATTTTATAACAAGTCGGCAAAAGTTATACTATTCACTCATTTTGATTATGCAATCATCAATATTAGGTTTGTTGTGTGCAAAAGATGCCATTCTTTTTGTGTGTTTTTGCCAGCTTCAAATTATTCCTTTATATTTTCTCAACACGTTGTGGGGAACAAATTGCGAGAATACAAAAGATAAAATTCAATTTTTGGTTTCATCTTTCTTAAGCGTTTCGCTTGTTTGTTTGGCAGTGTTGCTTCTTGTGTACTATAATTTTAGAGTTACAAACAATTTGACAGCCAATTTGCAAGATTTGAATATAAACGAACTTATTTATACAAAAGCTTTTCAAATCTTTGTATTCTTGTGTTTTTTCTTTGGCTTTTTGTTGCGTTTGGGGATTTTTCCATTTCATAAACTGTTTATCGACAATGTAAAAAAATGCCCCAATACCAATAAGCACACTTATGATAACCTCAGGTCAATTGATTGGAATATACGGCTTATATAGATTTAATTTGCTCATTTTTCCTGAAATATTTAGGCTTTCAGCGATGTATATAATTATATTAAGTCTTATAAATTTAATTATTTCAACAACAAAAGCATATATAGAACAAAACATAAAATCGATTGTCACAGTCTTTTCATTGTCAAATGTAAGTTTAATATTAATATCAATGTGTGCGTTGAATGAATTTTCAATAAAAGGAAGTATAATTTACACGGTCTCAAATGCCCTGATTATAACCGGATTGATGACAGTAACAGGTGCAATTGCAAGAAAGACAAACAACCAACTTGATTTAAAAGACCTGGGCGGGCTTGCCATCAGCATGCCAAGACTCTTTAACTTTGCAGCAATAATAAGTTTTGCTCAAATGAATATACCTTTTTGATTTCTTTTGCCGGCTTATTTATGATAATGATAGGCGTTATAAACATGGATACAAGTTTGAATTGTTTGTCTATTGTTTCAATGAGCGTTATTCTTTTATACGTGTTTTTGAATTATATTTCAACTCTTCGCGTTTTAAATAAAACTTTTCTTGTTAATTATAATGACAAATACAAAACAATTGAAGATATATCGATAAATGAATTCAGCATACTTTTATTGATATTTTTATCAATACTATTCTTTGGAGTCTTCACGGGAGGCTCTATAGTCAAGGTCATAGATACTTTCACAATTATAGTTGGTGATTTATTCGGAGTATAATCAATATGTTTTTTAAAGATGTTTTAAGTTCGTTTTCAACTGAAATTTTATTAATGTTTATAATTTTTATAAATATGGTGTTGTCACTTTTCGTAAAGAAAAACCTGCACAAATTCATGAAATATTTTTCAATTTGTTCGATTATAACAGCATCATTATTTATAAGTTCAAATCAAGTTGACCCCCCATATTATGCTTTTAACGGCAACATAATCTCCAACAGTTTTTCCATGTTTTTAAAATACTTGCACTAGGTTCCGGCATAATGATTGCTTTTTTATCTAGAAATTTTATAAACCGTATTCGCAATAAAGTTTTTGAATATTATAACGTTCTTATTTTAGGCATTTTAAGTGCTCTTATCATTATCGGCTCAAACAATTTTATACTTCTTTTTGTCGGTTTACAAATGTTAAGCATTGCAATAAGTTTAATGTCAACATTTGTTCGTGATATTGGAATAAAAGAAAGTGTTTTAAGCTTTATTCTAAAAAATATAATATTTGATGGGCTATTTTTATTTGGAATATTATATTTATACTTAATAACTTCAAGTTTTAATTTTAATGAAATCTATAACTATATAAATCAAAATGCAAGCAGTCTTGGCGCTACCATAAGTTTCATAAACATTGTTATAACGCTATCAATTCTTGGCAAAATGCTGGCATTAAACAGCAATTTTTATAAAAACAACAGCTATTCAAACTGTGCATTTGTAACAACTTTTACCCCAATATGTTACTTGAACATACTAATAAAGCTGTCACTTATTATGAAAACATCCTATTCATACATATTTGACATCTTCTTGTCAATTTCATCAATAATCATAATATCATATGGAATATATAAAGTAATAAAATCGAAAAACGTAAAAGAATTTTTTTGGCAATAACACACTTGTAAACATAGGTTTCATGCTTTTTTAGGCTTATTGAGTACCCTAAGCGCCTACGGCATTTCAACAATACTATACTATTTAATTGTATACACATTGACGAATATTGGCTTGTTTTCAGGATTAATATTTTTCAATGGTTCAAAAAACATATGCACAATCTTTCAGACTATGAAGGATTAATATACATAAGACCATATTACACGTACGCATTAACAATATGTTTGTTAAGCTTTGCAAGCCTACCGCTTTCAGGGGGATTTATTTCAAAATTATATCTGTTTTCAAGTTTAGTTCGTGGCAACTATTTCTACATAGCACTATTGGCAATTATGTTTTTATTAAACCTATGTTGTATATTCTATCCGTTAAACCTGATAAGAAGTTTTTTTATGAGAACTCCACCGGCAAAAAACATTTGTAATCGTGCTGTTGCACCAAAAGTATTGTTATACCTAAGCGCATTTTTTAATCTTTATGTTATTTTTCTACTCAAACACCCTAATACAACTATGTCAGGTGATAGCTTATGAAATGTAAAAAACAGTTGCAAAAAAAAAATGACTATTATATAATAAAAAAGACAAGTGAATGGGAGCGTAGCTCAGTCTAGTTAGAGCGCTTGCCTGTCACGCAAGAGGTCGCGAGTTCGAGCCTCGTCGTTCCCGCCATTTTAAGAGGGTTTTAAACACCCTCTTTTTTTAATGCAAAAAACGTTCCAAAATTACTCCAAATCGATTTTTATGTGAGGAAATATTGATGCCATTATTATGTTTAACCATCATCGGATTTTTAATGGATTAATTATAATTGCACTTGGTGGAGGTGGCGGAGGTTTCTATGTTGGAGTTTTAACTGCCTTATTTAATATTCCACCTGCAATAGCAGCATCAACTTCTCTAGCTACAATTATTCCAACAACAACTGTCGGTATGATTGGACATTGGAAAGCCGGTAACGTAAATTTTAAACTCGGAACTATAATGATGGTTAGTGCAATCATCGGTACAATATTAGGTTCGTTTTGTTCTGACTATGTTTCAGAAAAATATTACAACAAAATAACAGGTATATTACTATTGATTTTAGGCGTGGACATGATTATCGGGGGTCTTAAAAAATAAAAAAGGAAGAAAATCAACAGGAAATGAAACCATACAAAAAATCCGATTTTTTAAAGGCTGCTTTTTATGGTGTTTTGGGTGGCACTTTGTCTGCTCTGGTAGGAATTAGTGGAACAAGATATTATAATTAACTTTGCGAGATATTTATAATGAAAAAACTTTTACTTTTAATGTTACCTATATTGATACTTTTTACCGGCTGTACATTTGCAAATAATAACAAACCACAAGGAGGTCTTATGAATGAAAAAAATCTTAATCGCTTATTTTTCTTGGAGTGGTAACACTCAATATATTGCTGAAAAAATACACAATAAAGTAGGTGGTGATATGTTTAGAATAGAAACAGCTGTGCCATACCCGACCGATTACAATGAAACTGCATACGGTGTTGCTAAAAAACAGCACGAAGAAGGAACTAAACCGGAACTTAAAAATAAATGTGATGTTTCAAATTATAGCGTAGTTTTTACAGGTACACCTGCATGGTGGTATGAAATGGCACCTGCTGTTAAAACTTTTCTATCAGAAAACAATTTTGAAGGTAAAACTATTATTCCATTTATAACTCCATGGTGGCGGTGGCAAATACACAATTGCCGAAGATATGGCAAAACTTGCAAAAGGTTCAAAAGTATTAAAACCATTTGTAGTGGCAGGTTATGGTGATAGCAATCTTCAAAATGATATTGATAATTGGATAAAAGAACTTAAATAAAAAATTATATCAAAAAAAATGATTTAATTTTATTGGGTATAATGCTAATAGTTTGGTTTAGTAATAACAAGCTCCAAATACCATAGTTTTACTTAGAAATTATTATACTTGATGGTAAAAAGGTTAAAATTGAATTTTAAAGAAGTTTTTTTGTAAATATAAATAGAATATTATCTGATTACAACCGATTTTAAAATTTGTCAATAAATTTGCAGATAAAAATTTAGTTGTTATCATTAAGTTTCATAAAAAATGCTATAGGAATAAGAATAAATGCCAGTAATGCAACAATTGCGAATGTATCAACATAAGCAAATAAAGTTGATTGAGTAACCATTTGTTTGTAAGCGTAAGCGTTAGCCTTATTCACAGCAAAAGAACTTGAGGCACCACTTATAAAAGTGTGTGTCCAGGCTGTCATTTTGTTTTGAAAGACAAGACTAAAATTGGAAAGATTATCAACAAGATAACCCTGATGAATTTGTGCATGTCTTGCAACAAGTGTTGATGACATAGAAGTAATAATTGCAGTTCCTATAGTTTTGCAAAAATTATGAAGACTGGCTCCGTTTGCGAGTTGATCTTTCGGCAATGTTCCGAGTGCAAGTGCTGAAACAGGGATAAATGTTAAAATGACTCCGATGCCTAAAAAGAAAATTTGGAATTGAGACATATAAAAATGATACAGCAAGATTTACGTTGGTGTACATAAATGTTGAAAGTCCCAAAAATAGAAATCCAACCGCGATTAACAATCGGCTGTCATATAATTTCATTAAATATGGTATAACCAAAAGCATAATTATACACGAAATTACTCTAGGAGCCATACTCAGTCCGCTTAGTAAAGCTGTATATCCCAAAACATTTTGTATAAACTGTGGTGCAAGATACATAGTTGTAAATATTATCATGCTGACTGCCGTTGAGATTATTGTACCTATTAAAAAATTCTTATCTTTAAATAATCGTATTTTAATAAAAGAATTTTTGTTTTCTATTTCCCAAACAATTAAAAAAGAAAAGCACAACAAGCGAAAAACCGGTTAACCAGCATATCCATCCACAGTCAAACCAGTTATACTGTTGTCCTTTATCAAGGACTATCTGCATAGATACAAGCCACAAAATAAGTGCAGTCATTCCAACAAAATCCATGTGATGTTTGCCGGTGTCAAGTTTTGTTTCTGAAATGTTCCGACAAATTAATATGTATGAAACTATACCGACGGGGATATTAACAGAATAAATATAATGCCAATTCAAATTATCAACAAGAAATCCTCCAAAAGAAGGTCCTAATATAGCACAAACCATAACAGCAAAGCCAAATAATGACATTGCAAGTCCCTTTTTATCAGCAGGAAAAGCCGAGAGTAAAACCGTTTGAGCCATTGGTGTCATATATCCGCCTCCGATTCCCTGAATTAAACGACCTAATACCATCATGTTTAAAGATGCTGCTATAGTACAGATAATAGCACCCAAGGTGAATATAGCAATACAAATTTTTCATGAACTGTTTTCTTCCAAGTAAATGCTCAAGCCATCCGGATAGCATTATCATACAAGCATTTGCCACCATATAAGATGTTACAATCCATTTTGCTTCATCTGCAGTTGCTGCAAAATAGCCTGAAATATGTGGAATAGCAACATTTGTTGCTGTAGTTGCAAGTGCTGAAAAGATGTTGGTAATAAGATGGATATTGCTATAAGCCATATTGGAATTTTTCGCTGTATTGCTTTTGCCATTTTATTTAACCTTTACCGTAGGAACAACAGACATACCCGGAACTATGTTATATTTTGAAATATCTTCAGTAAAATAATTTTTACAGGAATTCTCTGAACAATTTTTACATAACTTCCAACTGCATTTTCAGGCGGAAATAAGCTAGCCTTTGCTCCAGATGCCATTTGAATGCTATCTACTTGACCATTAAATTTTTTATGACCATAAGCATCAATTTTAATTTTGACACTTTGTCCTTTTTTCATATTTGCAATCTGTGTTTCTTTAAAATTTGCAACCACCCATACATCATCCTGAGCTATTGCAAACAACGGTTGTGCAATTTGAACATAATTTCCCTGTTCAACGGTTCTGTGTGTAATTTTCCCGTCTTGAGTCGCATAAATTTTTGTATATGAAAGATTTAATTCATTTTCTTCAACTTCGGCTTCAAGCCTTTTTATTGATGCTTGAAGTTCGTCATATTTAGCTTTTGCAGATTTGCTTTCTGATTCAAGTGTTGTAAGTTTAGTTTTGGCAGAATCATAATCTTGAGTAGAAGCAATTCCTTTTGCATACATTTGAGAATATCTGGAATAATCATTTTTAGCAAAATCAAGCTCAGAAAAAACTTTTTTCAACCTGATTTCCTGCACTGATTAGTGAAGCACGAGCTTCATCCAATTTTGCTTTTGACTGTTTTAGTTTCGTTTCGTAATCAACAGGGTCAATTTCAAGCAACAAATCACCTTTTTTAACTTCCTGATTATCTTCAATATTTAATTTTATTACAGGGATCTGAAACTCTTGGTGAAACTGTTACTATATGACCTTCAACAAAAGCATCATCTGTTGATTTATAAAATATTGAATTAATAGAAATAATTAGTCCTAAAATTAGAGTACTAACGCAGTAATTGTAGGCACAATTACACGTTTTTTCTCATAAAAACGTCTATTATCATTGGGTATAATTTCTTCTTTTTTTTATCTTCCACTTCTAATCTCCTTTAAATTTGCAATTTGACTTTGTCTCGAATATTAGCATTTATTTTTTCAAGAGTGTTAAATGTTATAGCAAGTTCTTCTTCCGATAAATTGTTTGTTATTATCTGACGTAACTTTGTATCTGTATTCAAAATTTCATCTTTTGTCTTTTTGCCTTTTTCTGTTACAACAAGCTTGTATATTTTTCTGCCGTGTGAATCAGGAACTTTTTCAATAAATCCTTTTTGATGCAAGATTTCTATAATCCTTGAAATGTTTGCCCTGTCTTTGAATGTAATTTCAGCAAGTTGTCGTTGATAGATAATTTCTTCGTTTTCAAGCAATAAAGATAACAATACATATTGATCCGGTGTGAGTTCAAAGTTTTTCTCCTTGAAAGTTTGTGACGAAAAACATCTTAATAAAGTACCGGTTATATATATTAAAGACCCTATTCTGTCTTTTAAATAATCTCTATACATTTTTTTCACCTGTTTACATTATAATATTATTGTGATGTAATTATATCATAAGAAAAATTTTGGGAATACCTTTTATGAAAAAAAATTTTTATACTAGCGATTTTAATAACAATATCAATATTGCCTGCAATGGCTAAAACACCACAAATTTCGGATAAATCTATTGAATACTTAAATATTGAATGGTGGGAAAATTTTAAGGATGATAACCTGATAAAGAATTTAATGACAGTTTATAATAACAACTATGATTTAAAAAATGCGGCATTAAAAGTACAAGAAAATGAAAAACTTGTAAAAATGCAGTTTGCGCAAGAACTGCCTTTTCTAAATTTTTCCGGAGATTTAAATCGAGATCTGAGAGCATCTGCTCAGCAATTCGGTTCAATGAAAATTCCTAATTATTCGCAAAATAACTATTATTTACCTTTAACCATGAGTTATGAGATTGATATTTGGGGAACAAACCGTTTAAAAACCAAAAGTATGAAAGAGCAATTAGAAATTGTTAAGCAAGCACAAAGAGCAACATACATTGCTTTAACCTCTAATTTTGCTGCAGATTATTTTAATCTGATTAAAGCAGACAAACTTTTGGAAATTCAAAATGAACTTGTAAAAACTCAAGAAAATATAGTTAAACTTGTTTTTGAAAAATATAAAGCCGGCTTGTGTTCTATTAATGAACTGCTTGCAGAGCAAAAATTCCTGACATCTCTAAAAGAAGAACAAAATATGCACAAATTAACACAGCAACTTTTAATAGAGAGTTTAAAAGTTTATCTTGCAGATGCGGAAGAAAATGTTGCAAGAAATAGTTATGAAAATGTTATTTTAATTAATCATATTGCTCAAAAATATGATACATCTGTTGTTGAAAATAGACCTGATTTTAAACAAGAAGAAGCAAATATAAAAAGAATAGGTTTTGATGTACAAGTGGCAAAAGAGAGTTTTTTGCCAAAATTTACGATTATTGGTCAAATTGGGTTGAATGCATATAGTTTGAGCAAATTATTCAATTCACCTGCTCAGTTTTTTAACCTTGGAGTGCTTCCTTCGATGGATTTATTTTCAGGCGGTAGAAAATTAGCATTTTTAAAACTTAAAAAAGACCAATATGAAGAAGCTTTAAATGATTATCAAAAAACGTTTCTTGTTGGTATTAAAGAAATTAATTCAGGGATTTTAGAATATAAAATAGCAAAAAAAGAATTATAATGAAAGTTTAAATCGGTTTAACACGCAAACAAAAAATATACAATTTGGCAAAAGATAAAAATAAAATTGGTGCTTCAGGAAATATTGATGTAATGTACGCTAAAGAAGCTTACCTGTTTATTAAAAAAGAAGAAGTGTCAAACAAAATTAACACGTTAATTTCTACCATAAGTTTGTATAAAGCTACAGGTGGTGTGGATTTATCGAAAATCAACATTAAAAAAAATGATATGTTGTAATATATTTTTATAAGTTTATATTCCAATTTACTAACAATTAACTAACAATTAACTAACAAATTTTTCTTATCCTGATAAATAATAGGAAAGTTTTATGAAAAAAAATTTAAAAAATTTATTTATTTTATTTGGAATATTTATATGTGGATATATTGTTTTTTTAGGCTCATACCAATTATTAGATCCTGATGAAACAAGATATGTGACTATGGCTCGTGATATGTTTCAAACAAAAGATTACCTGACATTATATTTAAACGGTGAGTACTTTTTTGAAAAACCACCTCTATTTTTTTGGTTAGAATGCTTAGGATTTAAATTTTTGGAAGTATTAACGAATGGACAGCAAGATTACCTATAGTTTTAATATCATTACTTCCATTATGGTTATTGTTTGCAATATGTAAAAAAGTAAAAAATACACGTTTTGCAGTAATAACTTGTTGTGTTCTTTTAACAAGTTTGGAATACATGATATTAACCAAAATTGCAATTTTAGACAGTATTTTTACAAGTTTAGTTGTAAGTGCTTGTATATTATATTTTTACACCTTTTTTGTTGAACAAAAAATAAAAAATATTTTTGGATATTATCATATATTTTTGTTGGTTTATCAGTGTTGGCTAAAGGCATTCCGGGTTTCATTCCACTGGGAATAATTTTTATTTCTACAATTATTTTTAAAACCTATAAAGAAACTTTGAAGTATTTTTTTGTTAAGTTTAATTTTAATTTCAGCAATTGTTCTACCTTGGCATGTCATGATGTTAAAATGTATCCGGATTTATTTTTTTCAAGAATACATCTATAAACATCACATTCTAAGGTTTTTAGGTTCTGATGTTATTCATCGAAATCAACCTTGGTATTTTTATTTTCTAACATTGTTGTGGGGATTGTGTCCTCATACTTTTATTATTTTACCAAAATTATTCCAATTAAAGATTAATAAAATAAAAATTACGAATTTATGCAAGATAATTTTTCTAAATTTGTTACATTAAATATAATTGGTGCTTTATTTATATTTTTATTTTTCACTCTTTCAAAGACAAAGTTAATTACATATATTTTACCAATTTATCCGTTTTTAGCAGTGTTAATTGCAATGTTATGGCAAAAGTATATTAATCAAAATGATAAGATAATAAAAAATTCACTTATTGTTTTAAATTCAACATTTTTACTTGCTACGCTTGTTGCTGTTTTTATTCCGATTATATTGACTCCTGACTTATATCAAGCGTTTGCACCTTTAGATAAAGGTATAATATTTATTGTTTTTCCATTTGCAATTTTTACAATTAAAAGTATATTGAAAAATAAAACAATTAAAGTTTTTATATTGCAGAATTTATTTTTTGCAATTTTAATCGGATTTTTTTAACTCCACTAGCCTTTAGATTTGATTATAATTTAGGTGAGTATGACTTAATAAAATTTGCTCAAATTGCAAAACAAGAAAACAAAACAATTTCAGCATATATGACCGGTCGGAAATACAGTCTTTATATTATGGCGATAAAAAATATATTAAATTTCAAACGGAAGAAAATCCGGACTGGTTAATAAAAGAATTAAACAAAAAAGATAATATAGTAATAACGAAAAATAAATATACCGAAAACTTGCCGGTTCAAGTTATAAATAAAGGAGTTAAATATTCTATTGTTTGAGGTATAGATGAATAATAAAAAACTTGTTATTAATGCACCTTGTTATAATGAGGAAGAAATTATAGAATATTCTATTGCTCAATTATCTAAACTTTTAAATCTTTTGATATCAGAAAATTTAATATCAGACAATAGTCAAATTTGCTATATAAATGATGGTAGCACAGATAATACCCGGCAAATAATAGAAAAATATTGTGCTAAAAATAATCATATAGCCCTTATAAACTTTTACTCGCAACTTTGGTCAGCAGTATGCTCTGTTAGCAGGTTTAAACGAAATTTGTGCAGATATGATTATAAGCATAGACTCAGATTTACAGGATGATTTAAGTGTTATAAAAAGAAATGATCCTAAAATATAATGAAGGTTATGAAATTGTATTTGGCTGTCGTAAAAAAAGAGAAATCGGCTCGTTTATTAAGAAAAATACTGCCCACTATGTTTTATAGTTTTATGAATTTTATAGACATAAAAATTAGACCTAATCATTCTGAATTCCGTTTGTTAAACAATAATGCAATAAATAAATTAAAAGCATATAAAGAAAAAACAATTTTTCTAAGAGGAATAGTGCAATCACTTGGTTTAAAAACTTGTAATGTATACTATGACGGACAAGAACGAATTGCAGGAAAGACGAAATATTCTTTATTCAAACTATTTGGACTTGCTTGGAATGCCATAACTTGTTTTTCAATATTACCGTTAAGACTCATTACCATTGTTGGAGTAATAACATCATTTATTAGTGTTTTAATTATTGTATATGGAATTGTTAGTTATTTCAAGCATTATGCAATTCCAGGTTGGACATCAATTATAATGACTATTTCATTTTTTTAGTGGAATAATAATCATGTCTTTAGGAATTATTGGTGAATATTTGAGTAAAGTTTTAATTGAAGTTAAAAGATAGGCTACTTTATCAGATAGAGAAAGTAATAAACCTATGAATAAATTTATATTAAATGCAGATGATTTTGGATTATCAGAAGAAAATAATCAAGCTGTTGCAGATGGGATAGATAGTGGAATACTCACAGGTGCAAGTTTATGTACAAATAGTGAATATTTTTCACAAGCTATAAAAATAGCAAATACGTTTCCCTAATTTGAGTTTAGCTATCCATCTTAATATAGTTGAAGGAAAATCTTTGACTGATTGTAATCTATTAACCGATAAGAATGGTTATTTTAATAAAAATTATCTCTATTTTTTATTAAATCAAACAAACAAAAAATTAATAAAACAAATTGAAATAGAATTTAATGCTCAAATACAAAAAGCTATTAATTTAGTCAAAATTGACAATTTAGATTCTCATGTCCATATACATTCAATTCCTGCAATATTTGATATAACCTGTTGTTTGGCTAAAAAATATAATATTAAATTTGTTAGAACTCAACAGGAAAAAATTTATTTTGTAAAAAAAAGAAAAAACAAAAAGCATAAACTTGATAAAAAATATTCTATTAAAAATTTTAACTTTTTATAATATAAAAACCTTAAATAAATATAATTTAAAACCAATGATTATCTTCTTGGAGTTTGTTATACCGGAGAAATGGACATTGATACAGTTCAACAAGGCTTAAAAAATTACAAAATGTAGAAAATAAAACAGTTGAATGTTTAATTCATCCTTGCAAATACAAAATGATATTCAAAATTCGCACACTATCGAATTTGAGATTACACAAAGTCGAAATTTAAAGAAATTTTTAAGCGAAAATAATTTTATTTTGACAAATTTTCAGAATTTTTGAATGTATAAAATTTAAATAAAATATAAGTTAGAATTGCTGCTAATAAAGTTGATACCAATTGAGCGAAAAAATATATTGATGCATAAATATCGAACAAATATTTCCAATAAAACAGCATTTAATATATAGCTTATTATCCAAGTCGTACAGCATTTTAAGTATTCTTTAAACCAATTATTTTTACTTCTAAAAACTAAGTTTTTTTGTAAACTAAATGATAGAACTGAAGATAGCACCCAGGAAAGTCCTAAAGCTGTCTGGTATATTTTTTTCACCAAAAATCAGGCAGATTATAGAATAAATTCCGTATGAAAACGATGCATTAACTGTTCCTATGATTAAAAATCGTATTTTTTTCAGAAATACTAAACCAAAAATTTAAAATATTCATTGTTTTAACTCTATTGTAAATACCGTACCTTTATTAACTTCACTTTCAGCATATATTGTTCCGTTATGCAATTCAATTATGTTTTTTGCAATAGCAAGTCCTAAACCTGTTCCACCTTTTGGCGACTTCTTGATTTATCGACTCTATAAAATCTTTCAAATAAATGTTTTAAATGTTGAGTTTCAATTCCAATTCCATAGTCTTTAACTTGTAGTATTACTGAGGTTTCATTTTTTTGATAAAATTATATCGATTGTTTTAGAACCTGAGTATTTTGTTGCATTTGTTAATAAATTTGATATTGCAGTTGATAATAAATCTTCATTTGCTAATATTTCAACATTTTGAGTTGCTATAAGATTTATATTATTAAAAAAAATTAAAATTATCCATAAGTTTAGTAATTAGGTTATTGAGATTGACGGGTTTGAAGTTTTTTTGCTCTTCGGTTTTTGCAACCTCAATTTCTGATAGCATAAGAATGTCATTAACAAGTTTATTAATTATTTCGACTTGAAAATGAATAATATCAAGACATTCTTTATTTTTTATCAGTTACAAATTCTTTTTTGATTTTCAATAAGTTCAATAGCAGAATTTATTGCAGTGAGTGGGGTTTTTAATTTCGTGGGTTATATTTTGCAAGAATTCCGATTTGTAATGTTCAAGTTGCCCTAATCTTATTATTTGCATTTTAAGACGACTTATCATTTTTTTATAGATATTGTAAGTTCTTGTAATAAAGGTTCATGATGAACCTCAATATTAGTGTCTAGTTCTCCACTTGCAATTTTATTTACATTATCATTTAGCAGATTAAAAGATTTTCCTAGTGAATATATCGTTTCTAAAACCGACAAAACCAATAAACCTACACATATTACAAAAAAGTATTATAATACTAATTTGACCTTTTTGTATTGATTTTATTACGTCTGCTTCAGATACTGTAAGCTCTAAATAATATCCATTATTAATATTGATTTTATAAATAAGCCCAATCATTTTATTTTTTATTGAGTGTCGATAAATTTTCCATTTTGTAGTACGATTTCTTAAAATTTTGCTATCTTCAGGAATCATATCTCCGGTTTTATTTAGTTTTGAAGTTGCAATTAGCTTTTGTTATTATCAAAAATTCTGAAAGTTATATCTTCATTTTTAAAGTCGTTGCAATATTTTTGCAACGTTTTGTAATCTTTATTTTTAAAAATGGAATAATTGCCCACTGATTTGACGTTTAAAAATTTGTAGTTCTTCTTTTTCTTCTTGCATATAAGATGTGTTAAATTGAAATATATTATTTAATGCAATAAATGAAAAAAACAAAATAATAATTAATGCCAACAATAATTTTGATAGCCAAAAGAATTCTCGTTTTTTCATTATGATGCCTCTTTTTAGCTTGTACCCAAAAACACGCACTGTTTCAATTGATGCCCCATAAGCCCCAAGTTTTTTCTGCAAATTAACAATTTGAAAATCTATTGCACGTTCAGAAATATTGAAACCATCATCACCACGTAAATATGATAATAATTGTGTGCGAGAGAATACTATTCCCGGGTTTGATATAAATTTTTGCAATAAAATATACTCAAATTTTGTCAGGTTAACTTCTTTATCATCAATTTTGGCAATCTTTTTTTTATTATTTAATTCTATATTTTTGTAAATTTGAATATATGAGGTTAATTCTGTATTTTTAAGATGAGCTTTTATTCTGGCAAGAAGAATTTTATTATTAAAAGGCTTTGATATATAGTCTATTGCACCATTTTCAAATCCTTGTAAAATATCTTCTTCCATTTTTCTTGCGGTTAACATAATGATTTGAATAGACGAAAAATCCGGAATTTCTTTAATCATTTTACAAAAGACTAAATCCATCAATTTCAGGTATCATTACATCTAATAATATTAAATCCGGCTTTTTTTTTCTATAATTTTAAAAGCGCTTCGTCCGTCGTAGGATTTTAAAATATTATAATATCCCTCAGATTGTAAAATTAACTCAATCAATCTGTTTATTTGAGGCTCATCTTCAACTATCAAAATTTTAGCTTTTAAGAGGTTCGACATAATTTTATTATAATTCCTAATAATTAATAGGTCTATAATATTTTTTTAATACTTTTTATTAAAAATATATAAAAAATTAATACGTTTAAAAAAGCAAATATTTGTGCAATTATAAGACTAATTTTTGTTATAAAAATGAAGAATTAATGAAATTATACTATAGTTCAAATAATTCTACTTTAGATTATGGAAGATTTACATTTAAGACCATAAACTAATATTATGAACGATAAAGAATTATTAAAAAACTTTTGGATTTAATTTCAAAATAGAGAGATTGCGATTGAAACTTTCACAAGAAGATGTTGCATTTAAAACAGGTTTTAGCATTTCATATATTAGTAATATTGAAAATGCAAAACATAATATTTCATTGTGCAATGCTGTAACATTAGCAAAGATTGTCAATAAAAATATCGATGAAATGTTAATTGTAAAATAATTTATAAAAAAGTTGTTTTTAATATATAATTAGATATATTATGAGACAAATAGTTCCAATTGTATTATTAACAATTTCAAATATATTTATGACATTTGCTTGGTATGGACATTTAAAGTATAAATCGTCACCTCTTTTTATAGTAATTTTGATAAGTTGGCTTATAGCATTTGTTGAATATTGTTTTCAAGTGCCTGCCAACAGAATTGGGCATGAATTTTTTAACGCTGCACAATTAAAAACAATACAAGAAGTTATAACATTGGTTGTTTTCAGTGTGTTTTCCGTGTTGTATTTAAAAGAAGAATTTAAATGGAATTATTTAGTTGGTTTTATTTTTATAATTATTGCAGTATTTTTTATATTTAAAAAATAGCTTTATTTGTACATGTGCATAATTTCATTTACTTTGTCCAAGACCTTTTGGTTTTCTATTTGAACTTTTTTGTTGCCTTCGTCGATAATTTGTTTTAACTCATCAATGTTTTTAGACAATTCATTTCGTTTTTGACGAATTGGAGCAAATTTTTCGTTTATAAGACAAGCAAGTCTTTTTTACAATCACGACAGCCGATTTTAGCACTGTGGCATTCTTCTTTTACTTGATTTAACAATTCAGGATTATCTTTAGCAAATGCTTCATAATATTTAAAAGCGACTTGGCAGTTTTCAATGTTGCCACAATCTGTTTTTTTTCATTCGACTTGGGTCGGTAATTGCTTTTAATATTTTTTTCTTCTGTTGTTTTATCATCATCCGAAATTTTGATATCATTGTTAAAAGATTTTCCCATTTTTTGTCCATCAACTCCCAAAAGCATTGGCACATATGGGTTAAAAAAGAGGCTTAGGTTCAATAAAGAAGTCAGTATTATAAAGATTATTAAACCTTCTTGCAATATCCCTAGTTATTTCAATGTGTGCAACTTGGTCAATCCCAACAAGGAACATATTGTGCATTAAAAATTAAAATATCAGTTGTCATCAACACAGGATACCCCATAAGTCCATAGCTTACAGATGAAGTGTTTTCGGATTTATTTCTCAATATTTTTGCCATATCTTTTAAAGTAGGATCACGTTCCACCCAGTTTTGAGGTGTAATCATGCTTAAAAAAGAACATGAAGTTGGCATACTTGAGGAATTTGCGATTGAACATATATAGTTGATTTGTTTGGGTCAATGCCACAACTTAGCCAATCCAAAACAACGTCTATTATATTTTGTTGCAAATCTTCGGTGTTATCATATTTTGTAGTTAAAGCATGTAAATCGGCAACGCCATAAAAACATTCATAGTCTTTTTGCAAATTTACCCAGTTTGATAAAACTCCAATATAGTGTCCCAGGTGTAGTTTGCCGGTAGGGCGCATGCCCGACATAAGTTTTTGCTTCATCTGCTTTTTTAACCTTTCTTTTATAATATCAATTATTAATATTATACAACAGAGAAAATTTGTTGTATAATCATTTTATGATAAGATTTTTGAAAAATTTACTTATAATATCAATAGGTGCAACACTTGCAGCGTTTTCATTGGAATGTTTTTGGTACCAAACAAAATTATTGACGGTGGAATTGTGGGTATTTCAATGATGTTAAGCACAATAACGAAGTATCCTTTGGGGCTTTTCACGTTTTGCTTAAACTTGCCGTTTATATTTTTGGCACTTCAACGTTTTGGAAAAACCTTTGTAATAAATACATTTTGGGCAATAAGCGTGCTGTCTTTGTCTTTGTCTTTGTTTCATCATCATATTGCAACGAATGATGCAATTTTGGCGACAGTATTTGGCGGTGTGATTTTGGGTTTGGGAGTCGGATTAATTCTCAAAGCCAAGCAGCAGTTGACGGCACAGAAATTATTGCCATTCGTTTGACTAAAAAAGTCGGTTATTCAGTTGGCGAAATAATTATGTGTATAAACTTATTTATTTATACGCTTTCCGGTTTTTTGTATGGTTTTGACCGTGCTATGTATTCTATATTGACTTATCTGATTGTTTATCGAGTTATTGATATGGCTATTGATGGCTTTAATGAGGCTAAGTCGGTGTTTATTGTTACTGATTATTCCAAACTCATTGGAGATGCTCTTTTGAAAGAACTTGATAAAGGTGTAACATACATTGATGCAGAAGGTGGTTATACAGGCAAAGCCAAGCGTATTGTCTATTGTGTCATTTCTCGTATGGAACTTGTTAAGTTAAAATCCTTGGTTCATGAAATTGATGAAAATGCTTTTATTGCTGTTGAAAATGTTCATGAATTTGAAGGAAAAAGATACAGGAAAAAGTAATAGAAATTTATACTAAACTTCCTTTTCGCCCTAACAAACGATGGTTCAAGCTTTGAACGGTTATAATTTTGTTTGGGAATTTGTTGAAGCATAAATGACTTAATATATGTTGAAATTAGTGCATTTGTTAACTTTACAAAAGTATATATTTTCGGTATAATGAAATAAACTTTGATATTTAAATCAAAGTTGGGTAAGCTTTCTCGGGCTTTGACCTCCGCTTGAACAACAGATTATAGTTAAGATAGTCAGGCAAGGAGGTGAAAAGTAATGATTAATCTTGAATTAATCAAAAAAGTTCTAGAACTACTAGAACTTTTAATTAGATTAATTTTAACATTAATCTAGGGGAAGTTAAGAAAGGTTTCAGGAACTCACACTTCTTGGAACCTTTTCCCTTAGATATATTTTTATTATACCATACCTTATTTCTTTTTTCAACACTTGCAAACTTTGCAAAATACATATTTTCGCTATAATGAAATAAACTTTGATATTTAAATCAAAGTTGGGTAAGCTTTCTCGGGCTTTGGCCTCCGCTTGAACAACAGATTATAGTTAAGAATAGTCAGGCAAGGAGGTGAAAAAGTAATGGTTAATCTTGAATTAATCAAAAAAGTTCTAGAACTACTAGAACTTTTAATTAGATTAATTTTAACATTAATCTAGGGGAAGTTAAGAAAGGTTTCAGGAACTCGAACTTCTTGGAACCTTTTCCCTTAGATATATTTTTATTATATCACACTTTGGTTCCTTTTTCAACTATTTGTTCTGGTTTTTTTATATATTAAGCCGATGTTTTTTCTGAGAGTTGGATTATTAAATATTTTAGCAATTTTATATAATTAACTAAATAATTTGTAGTTTGGAGCAAAATAAAATGTGAATTGGCATAAGTTTTTTATATATTGTAACGAAATATTAACTTGTAAAAATAGATATAATAATGAACATGAAAAAAGGTGTTTATTTTTAAGAAGAAAAGTTAAAGAAAAAAATTAAAATGCCGATAAATGTAATATAAAGGTTAAGGGAAATTTAGAAAGTTACACAAGTTAGAAAAAGGGGAAAAGTAGAAAATGGGTATGGCAGCATCGAGCTTGAGATTTGCTCAGCTCACAGCAAGAAAAAAATCAAGTAGAGTTTGAAGGACAACAAATTAACCAACAAAGGTTAACTTTGTCACAAAATCGTCAGCAATATATAATGATATGTTGACAAAACAGGTTCCAACAGCACCTGATCCAAGTGCATTCACAAAAATTGTGTACAAATTCAACAGTGGTAGAGGCACATCAAGCATTTTGAATTTGGCAAGAAAAACAAGTGGTGCATACAATTATAACGTAACCTACAAACGTCCTAAAACAACAACTACCTTATCTCGTTCTTCTTTCACTAACGTCGGATTTGCAAAAACAATAGGTGTAACTGGAGGTAAAGCAAGTGAAGCAAACTATTATGCAAGAACAGCAAACATAAATGGTGTGGCACGAACTTTGACATTGGTTGGTTCTCCAGAAAAAATGGCAGCTAATCTTGAAAAAAAAGAAATTTTAAAAACAATGCGAGATATTGAGGCTCAAATAAATTCTTTACAAAATAAAAAAGGAGTTCTTAGTACACAAGATCAACAAAATATAAAAAGTGCTTTAAAATTGGATTTAACAACAGTAGGTGGACAAGAGCCTGCAAGAACAGCCGTTGAAAAAAAGTTGTTTGGAGAGGGTGATGAAATTGGCTTGAGAAGCTCGGAAATCTTTCCAACAGCTAATGATTTATCCGGCACAGATAGAGATGCTTCTGATGCTAAAAAACAAGCTGCATATGATATAGCAAATTTACTTGGAGTTGGTACCAAAACCACAACAGGCATTGCAACGGAATACACAAAAGGTACTTTATTCAATGTTTTAAGTGGGATAATGGATGATAATACCAATATTCAAGATAATTTGAAAAGCTTCTTTGGAACTAAAGGAGATAATGGATGGACACTAAAAGAAGAATTTGGCAGTGCGAATAGTACTGATAAATTATCATCTGAAGATGTAAAAAAAATTATTTTCGAATTTAAATGAACTTCAAATGGCTGATTTCCAAAACTATTTAGTTGGACAAGCAGGAGGAACAGATTATAGCCCTGCAACAGCTCAAAACTACGAAAACTACGAAAACTACACAAACTACGGTCAAGCAGCAGACAGTTTGTATGAAATGGCAAGTGGTCGCGCTGCAGATAGCACAGTTACAAGCGACCAAATGATAAATGTGTTACAAGAATTGCTATCAGCAGTTAGTGGCGGCAAGTATACTTCATCAAGTGCTTATGAACAAGCTGAAGTTACTCCTGCTAGTGCAGCTTATTCAAGCTCAGCATCGACTCCAGGAATTGTAAATGTAAATTCAAATGAAGCACTCTACCAATATGAAGATGACAATGGCAATCCCTGCTTTATGTTTGTTAATTTGGACAACATAACAGATGATGGTTCAAGCACTTATGCAGATAGCGTATCTGTATATGAAAACGCACTAAACTACTTAGATGGTGAATATGAAACCGAACAACAAGATGCAAACGTTATTATGAGCGATGATGGTCAAGTTTCAAAAATCACATTTGCAGACGGAACAGTTGTCACTCCTGAAGTTGTCACAGAAATGGACAGCGATGCATACGATCAGGCAATGGTTGAATATGAATACAAAAAACAAGTTTATGATAAAGAAATGAATGATGCAAACGCAAAAGTGAAAATCATTCAAGCTCAAGACCAAAAAATTAGAAGTCAGATTAAAACAATTGGATACAGAACAAAAAGCATTACAAACAGAAATCGACGCAGTTAAATCATTGCGCGACAAATCAATAGAAAGTGCTTTCAAAACATTTTCATAAATTTCAAAAAACAAATCCCATTTTTCTCAAAAATTATACACACACAAAAACCGCCAAGTATTGGCGGATTTTTGTGCTTTTTTCGAAAACTTTTGTCCACAATTTTTAAGCTTTTTAAACACATTGCGTTACACATTGGATATATGCTTACAACGTTCAATTCTTGTGATGTTTATTTTGGCAAGAGCATGACAATTTTAATTATTTTAATGTAAAGTTGTACTTAGTGCCTAAGTTTGTTTATTTGCAAATTTCGTTATAAAGTTTATAAAAAATTAATTTGAAAAATTGTGTATTTGTAATAAAATAAGATGTATTGTATAAATAAAAAATAAAGTGGGAATAAAAATGGCATTAACTTTTCAGGAACTAATATTAAACTTATCCAAATATTGGAGCGATTATGGCTGTATAATTCAACAACCATACGATATAGAAAAAGGTGCAAGTACAATGAACCCTGCAACTTTTTTACGTTCATTAGGATCCGGAACCTTGGAATACAGCAATGGTGGAACCGTGTCGCAGACCAACGGATGCAAGGTATGGTGAAAATCCAAATCGTTTGGGACATTATTTTCAATATCAGGTTATTTTAAAACCATCACCGGATAATGCTCAAGAGTTATATTTGGATTCTTTAAAAGCTATGGGGATTGATTTATCAAAACATGATGTTCGATTTGTTGAGGATAATTGGGAATCACCAACACTTGGGGCAGCAGGTGTCGGTTGGGAAGTTTGGCTTGACGGTATGGAAATAACACAATTTACTTATTTTCAACAAGTTGGCGGACTTGAGATTAAACCTGTTGCTCTTGAACTTACCTATGGACTTGAACGTATTGCTATGTATTTGCAAAATGTTAATTCAGTTTTTGATGTAATGTGGAATAAAAAGCTTAAAATATGGTGAAATATATCTGCAAAACGAAATTGAACAGTCAAAATATAATTTTGAAGTTTCAAATGCAAAAAGTTTGTTCCAAATGTTCGATTTGTTTGAAAACGAGGTTAACAACTGCTTGAATGCAAATCTTGTTTTACCTTCGTATGATTATACATTAAAATGTTCTCATACTTTTAATTTGCTTGATGCTCGTGGAGTAATAAGTAAGGATGAGAGGGTTAATTATATAAATCGTGTTCGCAAAATGGCTTCAAATGTTGCAAAATTATATGTAAAACAAAGGGAAGAGTTAGGCTATCCTTTGATTAAAAAACTTAATTAAAACTTTCCAAAATGAAAAACTGAACGGTGTGAAACAATTTTTCAAAAAGTGTAAAAAACAAAGCCAAATTTTACCCGAATGGTACCCATTTCTTTTTATGGCTCGTTTACAAGAAGAGCTGTTGGTAGGATGCTGTGTTGTGCAGTGGTTTAGCCTGTAGCAAAACTAAAACAATGATTTGTCTAAAAATTTAAAAGCAGGCTACAATATAAAAAACAATTAACTTCAGCGGATTGCTGGAATTTATGTGTTGGGTGTGCTGACACATACACGGCGCACTAGTCAAAATTTGGCTAGCCACCACGGGTTTTGTTTAATGCAGGGGGACACCTTCGCCGTCCCCCCCTGCAAGCCCTTAATTATTTGCAACTAAAAATGTAGAAAATGAGTAAAACAAAAAGTGTTAAAAAAACTTTATTGGTGGTAAAATATAAAATAAGAACTGTTGAATTTTTGTAAAAAAGAAAGTGAGATAAGCTATTGTTAAGAAATTTATTTAAAAATATTACAAAAACAAAAATCCTGATGAGATGATAGAGAATGCAAAGAAGGCAGGTTTGAGCAAAACTTTGACTGCTTTTGACTTAATAATGTTGGGTGTTGGTGCGATTATAGGCTCAGGGATTTTTATTGTTGTTGGCATTGCGGCTGCAGGGGGGTGCTCAAGGCCCCGGGGCCAGTCCTGCTCTTGTTATTTCAATGGTTATTGCCTCAATAGCTTGTATTTTCTCTGCTTTATGTTATTCTGAATTTGCTTCAATGATACCCGTCGCAGGCAGTGCCTATACTTATACATACGCTACAATGGGTGAATTTGCAGCTTGGATTGTCGGTTGGGTGCTTATTTTAGAGTACGCAATAGGGTTTATCGCTGTTGCAAGTGCTTGAATAGGTTATCTTATCCAGTTTTTAAAAGGGTTTCCTTTTTTGCCACATTTTATAACCAATCCACCAATTTGGCTTGTCAATGACTATCAAAGTGCTTTTTGCGTTATGCCAAAAAAGCGGATTGAGCCCACTTGAAGAAATACCGCATTTTGGAGGACTTCCATTTCACTAAATCTTCCCGGAATATTAATGGCTTTAACCTTAATGTGTATTTTGGTTAAAGGGATAAAAGAGTCAACAAAATGGCTTCATTAATGGTATTGATTAAAATAAGCGTTATAATGATGTTTGTTATAACTGGTGCATTTTATGTGAAACCTGAAAACTGGGTGCCATTTGCACCAAACGGATTTAGTGGCATATTTATGGGAGCGTTTATAATTTTCTTTGCTTATATCGGTTTTGATGCCATTGCAACTACAGCGGAAGAAGCCAAAAATCCTCAAAAGGACTTGCCAATAGGGATTATAGGGTCGCTTTTGTGTTGTACGGTCATCTATGTTCTTGTGGCACTTGTATTAACAGGCATGGTGCCAACAAATCAAATCGACTTGCATCTCCTATCGCTCACGTTATGCGAGTTGTGGGGCAAAATTGGGTGGCCGGTCTAATATCCTTGGGCGCTTTGACCGGCTTGTCTTCTGTTTTACTTGTTTTATATCTTGCTACAACTCGCGTTTTATATGCGATGAGTCGGGATAATTTCTTGCCAAACATTTTTCAAAAGTCCACAGCAAATATAAAACTCCACATGTCATAACTATATTTGTTGGAGCTTGTGTAATTGTCGGGTCATTGTTTTTTTAATATTAATATAGCTGCCGAAATGTGCAACTTTGGAACTTTTACATCTTTTATTATCGTTTGTGTTGCTGTTTTGATTTTGAGAAAAACAGAACCTGACCGATATCGTCCTTTTAAAGTTCCATCTTCGCCTTTGTTCCCTGTTTTGGGGATAGTTTGTTGCTCGGGATTGATGTTGTATTCTATGAAGTTTTTAACAACTTCTCGTTTGCTTTTCCCTGTTTGGCTTGCTATTGGTGCATTAATATATTTTAGTTACGGTTATCATGTTAATCGTAAAAATGAGCAAAAAAAACTTTGTGGGTGAGGCAAGTCAACAAGAAAATAACGAAATCGAGTCAAAAGTATGAAACAAATAAAACAATTTATAAATAATTTACTTTCAAAAAAACAGCCGATGAATTTATAAACGAGTCAAACAATTCAAAGTTAAAGAAAAATTTAAACGCTTTTGATTTAATAATACTAGGCATTGGAGCTGTTGTCGGAACGGGTATTTTTACAATTATAGGTATTGCAGCTGTTGGCTCATCGCCTGAGTTTGGCGCAGGGATATTCTGTAGTTTTGTCAATGATTTTAGCAGCCGTTGCTTGTGTTTTTACCGCTTTTTGTTATTGCGAATTCGCCTCTATGATGCCTGTTTCAGGAAGTGCTTATACATACACTTATGCAACTATGGGAGAGTTTGCAGCTTGGATTGTCGGTTGGATTTTGATGCTTGAATATGCAGTTGGAAACATAACAATTGCTTGTGCTTGGACTGATTATTTTTTGCAGTTTTTAAAAGGTTTTCCATTCCTCCCTAACTGGCTTTTAAATCCGCCAATATGGCTTGTTAATGATTATAGAAGCGCAATTGAAGTTTGTAACAAATCAAATTTAAATCCTGATTTAGTTATCCCAAAAATTTTTAATATAATTCCTTTTTCAATAAACTTGCCTGCAATATTATTGCTTGTAGCGGTAACTCTTATACTTGTTAGAGGTATAAAAGAATCAACAAAGGTTGCAGGTTTTATGGTTTTTGTCAAGCTTGCCGTCATTTTTCTGTTTATTGGAGTTGGGATGTTTTATGTAAAACCTGAAAACTGGGTGCCATTTGCCCTAACGGTTTTGGAGCCATTACAATGGGAGCATTTATTATCTTTTTGCTTATGTTGGGTTTGATGCTATTTCAACGGCTGCCGAGGAAACAAAAAATCCGCAAAAGAATTTGCCTATCGGTATTTTGGGTACCTTATTAATATGCACAACTATTTATGTTCTTGTTGCACTTGTTTTAACGGGTATAATGCCTCAAAGCATGATTGATATTCACGCTCCGATTGCAAAAGCAATGACATATATTAATCAAAATTGGGTTGCAGGCTTAATATCAATTGGTGCATTGACAGGCTTGAGCTCTGTTATTATGGTATATCAACTCGGAACAACTCGTATTATATATTCTATGAGCCGTGATGGGTTTTTGCCACCTTTCTTAAAAAAAATCCATCCTAAATTTCACACTCCTCATGTTATAACTTATTTATGTGGAACACTTGTAATAATTGGCTCTTTGTTTATGGATTTAAAAGTTTCGGCTGAATTGTGCAATTTTGGCACATTCACTTCTTTTTATTATTGTTTGCATTGCTGTTCTTATTTTAAGAAAAAACAGAACCTGACCGTCATCGTCCTTTTAAAGTTCCTTTTTCACCTTTGTTCCCTATTTTGGGTATAGTTTTAAGCGGTGGATTGATGTTATATTCGATGAAATTTCTTGAGATATCTTCAGTTTTATTCCCAATTTGGCTTTTATTGGGCGTAGGGTTTTATTTTATATATTGCTATAAAAAAAAAAGATTGCTTGTTAAAAATCAAAGCGAAAATAAAGTTTTGACTTCAAGTACAAAATAAACGATAATATTTTTATTATTTAAACTTCGGGGAATTTGTTTTATATGAAAAGAATAAAAAGAATAATAAGTTTTTTTCTGCTCCAAATGTTTATAATTAACTTTGTATTTTGTGCAAATACTAATTGTTTTGCAAGTGAAAATGGAAAAAAATTAGAAGGGCATGCCCAATTTTATGAATTCAATGATAACGAAGTAAAAAACATATTCACAGGTGAAACACACAAGATAAAGACAAAAGATGTTATAAAAATGACGGTATCAGAAGTGTTATCATCAGGTTTCACTCAAGAAGGAGACGAGTTTTTTGCCCAGATAACACAAGATGTTGAAGGTAAAAAAGGTGTTGTTTTGCCAACCGGAACGGTTGCACATGGAACAGTCAAAGAAATGGAAGAGTCAAAACGTTTGGGGCGTGACGGATGGATTGAAATAAACTTTGATTATCTTGTTACACCTGATGGCAGACAAATCCCTATTGAAGGCAAAATGTCAACAAAAATGCACCCTGTCAAAGGTGTTGCTAAAACAGTTTTGGTTGACACAGGCTACACACTGGCTGGCGGTGTTGTTGGCGGTTTTGCAGCTTTAAACCTTCTTGGCATAGAAGCAGCCATTGCATCTCAAGGTTACACTCTTGCCGGCGGTGCAGCAATTGGCGGAGCAATCGGGCTTGGAATAAGTCTATTCCGTAAAGGCAAGGATGTTTTGATTTCTCCGGGGGATGAAATTAAAGTTAAAATGCTCACCCCAATTGATTTACCTGTCATTTCTGATGAAGCTTTAATGGTTGAAGAACTAAAATATGAAGGACTTGATGTAAAAAATAACAAATGTTAAACTTGAAAAAGACCCGTTTGGCGAAATGAATACTTATAATTTGTCTTTAATCATTTTAAATAATACAGACAAATCGTTTTCAAGCTTTGACCTTGCATTGGTAAGTGAATTGAACCGTGTATTTTATCCTTCTGTTTTTGCAGACAATACTCTTCTTATGAAAACAATAAAACCGCAAGACAGAGTTTCAGGTCGTCTGTCTTTTCCGTTGACAATCCGAAAAACAACCACTGGCTTGTGTTTTTTGACCGTCGTAGTCGTAAACCACTTGCAAAAATTTCAATAGACAATGCGATACGGCTTGCAAAACAAAAAGAACGCGAAAAGAAAAATAATTAGAGTATTTTAAAATATTTATGTGATAAAATTTTATAATAAAAGTTGAAAGAAAAATTAAAGGAGAATAAAAAGTGGAAATGACTCAAATGAAATATGATATAGCGGATATAAACCTTGCAGACCAAGGAAAAAAGACAGATTGAATGGGCATTTAAAGATATGCCGGTTTTGACCAGAATTATGGAACGATTTAAAAAAGAGAAAACCATTTTCAGGTTTAAAATTAACAAGTTGTGTACACGTAACAAAAGAAACAGCTTGTTTGGTAATAGCAATGAAAGAAGGCGGAGCAGATGCTATTTTAGTAGCATCAAATCCTTTATCAACTCAAGATGATGTAGCCGCTGCATTGGTTAAACATTGGGGTGTTCCTGTTTTTCGGATATGCTGGAGAATCAAAAGAAGTCTATTCTCAAAGTCATGTTAAAGACAGCTTTAAATCATAATCCAAATTTAATTATTGATGATGGTTGTGATCTTGTTGCAACTATTCATAATCAAAGACCAGATCTTATTGATAATATTATTGGCTCAACAGAAGAAACAACAACAGGTATTATTAGACTCGAAGCAATGGAAAAGACGGTTCATTGAAGTTTCCCTGCTTTAGGAGTTAATAATAGTTTAACAAAGCATCTTTATGATAATCGTTATGGAACAGGTCAGAGTGCTTTAGATGGTATTATAAGAGCTACAAATATTTTATTATCAGGAAAAACTTTTGTTGTGTGTGGTTATGGCTGGTGTGGTAAAGGTATAGCTATGAGAGCTAGAGGTATGGGTGCTAATGTAATTGTTACAGAAGTTGATCCCCTTAAAGCTTTAGAAGCTGCTATGGAAGGTTTTAGAGTTATGCCTATATCTAAAGCTGCTTTAGAAGGAGATATTTTCATTACTGTTACAGGTGATAAAAATGTTGTAGATGTTCATCATATTATGACTATGAAATCAGGATCTTTGTTATGTAATGCAG
Organism: Candidatus Melainabacteria bacterium; assembly: GCA_022009935.1. Lineage (GTDB taxonomy): Bacteria > Cyanobacteriota > Vampirovibrionia > Gastranaerophilales > Gastranaerophilaceae > UMGS1477. The sequence continues at coordinate 1,654,428 of CP091731.1, forward strand.
GCCATTTTGATGTTGAAGTAAATGTTAACGGCTTAAAAGAAAGAGACAATAGATATAAAAAGAATAAGACCTAGTTTAGATGAATATGTTTTAAATAATGGAAAATCTATATACGTACTATCTGAAGGTCGTTTAGTCAATCTTGATTGCAGCTGAAGGACACCCGGCTTCTGTTATGGATATGAGTTTTGCAAATCAAGCTTTGGGGCGCAGAATTTATTGTAAAAAATAAAGGCAAACTTACAAAATAAACTTTATATACTTTCCTCATAGTGTTGATGTTCAGATTGCACAGTTAAAATTACAATCTATGGGCATTGAAATTGATGAATTGACTGAAGAACAGCAAAAATATTTAAACACTTGGAATGAAGGAACAGTTTAAAACAATTGTTCAAATTTTGACTTTGTTTTTCCAACGTGGATTGATTTTTGTTTGCTTATAGCATTGAAGTTCAATTATATCTTTTTTCATGTTTGTTTCGCCATAATATTATTTGCAAGGGGCTAAAGCCCCTTGCGACCCTAGTGGAATGTTTGTTTATTTGTTTGGCTCCGTTTTTCATGTTTTTTAGTTGTGAACGTCCAAGGGGTGCAGGGACGGCTTGCCGTCCCCCTGTATAATATATTATCCGCCGTGGCTGGATGGCTTCACGAAAGTGAAGACAGCATGCCCCCAGGCGGAAAAACAAAAAATGTTTCATAAAAAGCGATTATTGAACTTCAACGTTATAATTAACAAAAGTTAATCCACATTGGTGGATAAAATCAAAAATTGAACACGCAGTAGCCAGTCATATAAAACACGCTGGTTGGGGCGAAACAAGAAGTTTTTTATTTTAAGTCCTCCGGACGGGTTACATTTTTGGAGTCAAAAGTAACCAAAACCAACCCGATTTGTCACTCACATTCTCACTAAATTCAACCTTAGCAGCCTTAACTCGCACTACGTGCTCAAACAGACGGCCGCTTGACACTGTTTCATTAGCGGATTTCCGGACGGGCGGAGTCCCGGGGAGCGAAAAACCGACGCCGGCAAGCCCAAAGGGCGACAGGCGGAGTGTTTTGAGCGAGAAGGAAATCCAAGACAGTGATAATTGTTCGCGCCTGCGTATGGGTTGCATTTATTGCTTTCATTCCTAGCCTTTTTGTTTTCATATTTTTGCAACCCGTGGAATGTTTGCTCATTTGTTTGGTTCGGTTCCCACATTTTAGTTGTGAATGTCCAAAGGGGTACGGGACGGCTTCGCCGTCCCCCTGTATAAATATATTATCCGCTGTGGCTGGATGGCTTCACGAAAGTGAAGACAGCATGTCTCAGGCGGAAAAAAACAAAAAATATTTCACAAAAGCATTGCTTGAACTTCAACGCTATAATTAACCAAAAGTCAATCCACGTTGGGGGATTTATTCAAATTTTGAACGCACGCAGTCCGTCATATAAAACCTAAATCACAAATTGTTTAATTAAAAGCATTGCTTGAACTTCAACGCTATAAACAATCAAAAGCCAATCCACGTTGGTGGATGAAATCAAAATTGAACGCACGAAGTCCGTCATATAAAAAGTTTCGCCGCAAGTAGCGTAAAACTCTAAAACTACTAAAATCATAAAATTTATTTTAATACACTAATTTCTTTGTATTTTCTTAAATACGGCAAATGAGCTTCTGTTATAAGTTCTCCAGGAACTAGAATGAAAAATGCCTGGCGGGCATTCTGCTATTATTTCAGATGAAATACGACCAACAGAATTTTCAAGACTAACCTTTTCACTTTCCATTAAAAAAGCTTCACGAGGTGTCATTTTAATTGTTGGAGTTAAAAGTGGCATAAATTTGAGCTTTTCCATATAAGAAATATCATGATAATTGGAAGTTGCTATTTTTTTTATTGACTCAACGAAGTATTTAACCTCATCAAAGTTATTGCCTATATTTAAAAGTGCTAAAAAGCCGTGATCTGTAGTTGACTCAATTTCAATGTTAAACTCTGTTTTTAATATTGTTTCCAATCTTGCGCCCGAAAAGCCGTCAATAGTAATATACAATTTTGTCGGGTCAATTTTAAAATCTGAATTATTTGATAACACGTGTACATTTTCAAAATGTTTCAATTCATTTCGCACATACATAGCGTTGTCGATTGCATTATCAATCAAATTTTACCGTTTTCGCTTTCAAGATATGCACGAGCCGCATCAATACTAGCAAGCAAAAGGACAGAAGGGCTTGTTGTGTGAAGAAGTCTTAAGTTATGTTTTAGCCTTTCAACGTTAATAATGCTATCTTTTGCAACATGCAATATGGAACTTTGAGAAAAACTTCCGCCTGTCTTATGCATTGAATGGACAACTGCAGATGCTCCTAAATGCAATGCTGATGTTGGAAGTTTTGGGTTGAAATTCCACAAACATCCGTGGGCTTCATCCACAATTAAAGGAATATTATGACTTTTACAAATGTTTGATATTGATTTTATATCAGAAACAATTCCTTCGTACGTTGGGCTTGTAATCCACACAAGTTTTATGTCAGGGTTTGTTTCGAGCTGTTTTTGACATCTTGAGGTGTTATTTCACCCCAAATAGAATATTTTTCGTGTTTTTTAGGTGAAATCCAAATAGGGTTTGCACTTCTGACATATAATCATGCCTGTAACAACCGAACGATGGCAATTGCGACCGATTAAAACCTTATCATTGGGTTTTATAAGTGTAAGGGCTAAAGCCATATTACCAATTGAAGAACCATTTAAAAGAAAAAACGATTCCTTTGCTCCAAAAGCTTTTTGCAGCAAGTTCTTGCGCTTCTTTAATAGGATCTGTTGGCGGATGAAGCGTGCCGATATTTTCAAATTCATCTGTTGAATCCAAAGTCGCTGCACCATATTTGTCAAGCAAAATTTTAAAATCAGGCAAAATTCCAACACCTTTTGTATGACCTGGAATATGAAATTGTATTGAACCGCCATTTATTGTAGAACGCTTTATTGCTTCTAATATTGGGGCATATGTTTCAACTTGATTATTGCCTGATTTTATTTTTTTTGCTTTTTTGAATCCAATTTGTTTTTCCCAATCTTAATTTATTATACATATTTATTAATGCATAAAGACAGAAAAAATTCTAATAATCATTAGATTTATTAAAAATATTAAGTTTAATTCTCAAATGATTTTTGGTGTAAATGCTATAACACCTGTATGATTGTCTCCATTTGCTTTTTCATTTAGAAATAAACCTTTTGTTTCAGTTTTGTTTTTTTCAGTATAATAATGAAAAATGTTTTTTACTGTTTTACTATCATTATTAACAAATTTGTTTGATATATAGAATTCTTTATTATTTTCTTTATTATGAAAATCTGAGAAAGTTGTTTTAGTTTTTGTATTTATGTGGTAATATAATGCCTCATTATCTATTTCAAGTATCTGTGTTAGATCTGTATTTATAGTTATATGCTCATTTTATTTTTATATTTTATTCTTATTTCAGGATCATTTTATAAAAATTTATGTTAAATTTTTCAGCTAAATTATTATTTTTATCATAAAATGTTATATTAGTTAAAACATCATTATCTATTAGTTCGGCAATTTCTGTTTGTCCTTCAATACGATAATGTTTATTTGAAATTTCTGTATCTTGTTTAACTTGATTGATTTTTAAATTATTTTTTATAGCAAACTTTTTATTCCTTCATCATTTGTAGTCAAAATAAGTGTTTTCAAATCATGAGCTCTTTGAATGTCGACATTTATTATGTCTACATTTTTATTTATTTCTTGTAGTTGTTTGTTAACCATAGTAGTTATGTTTTGATATGTGAGTGGTGTTTTAGTCAAAACTCTCTTTGCTGGGTTATCAGGTAACGGATTATCACTTGATGTCCTTTTTAATTGAGTTGGGTTTAGGCAAATTAGTAGCTACATTTGTAATGTTTGCGTTCTTTCCTATATTTGATACAATTTTTGATGTGGCTTTTTATGCTTGGTTTAATAGATTGCATATTTTATTTCTCCTTAAAATTACTAGTTACATGTTATATAGTAACACAAATATTATAAAGTACAATGTAATAAATTTTAAGAAATATTTTTATAGTCTTTAAATCTTCTATTTTTTCATCAAGCCAATATACTGATAAATTTGATTTAATAATATCTTTTTTGTTTCTTTTTTTAAAATTGCATATTTTAAATCAATAAAGTTTATTTTTTTATTTTAACAATATAAAATTCATTGCTACCACAATTTGTGCAGAATTTATTTATTGGAATAATATTATTGTTTTTAATTATTCCTTCTCGTTTTATGTTGCAACAAGTGCAACGAAGCATGTACCAATTGCAAAAACATACTCACCACAATCGGGGCAGTATCCCGAGTCTGAATATGGTGAAATTTGTTCATGTTTACATTCTTTTTGTTAAAAAATATCAAGTTCATTGTTGTTTAAATTTTAAGATAATTTATTGAAAAGTCAATATGTTTTGATTTTTATTTATATTTTAGTTAATATTATAATAGATATATTTGGTAAATTAGTTTTGAAGAGGTTATTTATATTTTGACTATTCAGTTGGAAAATAAACAATGTTTGATTGCAGGCGATGGGAATTTGCCTGTTGAATTTGCAAAAAATGCAAAGAACAGTGGATTTGAAGTTGTTGCAATTTCTTTGTCATCTGATAACAGGCATAAATTAAAAAACTATTGTAGCAAGGTTTATAATTTTGGTCCGGGAGAAGTAAGAAAAATAAAGCAAACATTAAAGGATGAAGGAATAAAGCAACTGACATTTTTAGGAAAAGTTCACAAAGGGCTTTTGCTTCGTCGTCCAAAGTTTGACATGGAAGCTTTGGAGTTGTTAAAAAGTGCACCAAAACTCAATGATGATGCGGTTATGCTTACAATAGTAAATGAACTTGAAAAAAATAGGTACAATTGTTTTGGACCAAACTATATTTATAAAAAGCTTGCTTATTCCAAACGGAATACTTGGCAAAACACAACCGACTGATGAGCAAATTAAAGATATTGAATATGGATTTAAACTTGCAAAAGAAATGGGCAAACTTGATATTGGTCAGTCTGTCGTTGTCAAAGATAAAATGATAATGGCTGTTGAGGCTATTGAAGGCACAGACAGATGTATTCAGCGAGGTTGTCGCCTTGCCAAAAAAGATGCGGTTGTTGTTAAAGTTGCAAAACCTAAACAAGACAAACGGTTTGATATCCCAACAATTGGGGTTAATACTTTAAAAACTATGAAAAAATTTAAAGGCAAAGTTCTTGCGGTTGAAGCAGGTGAAACAATCATTGTCAATCAAACCGAGTTAATAAACTATGCCAATAAAAATAATATTGTTATTATGGCTGTATAAGACTGTTTCCGTTTTAAATTGGAGAAAAAATTGAAAAAGCAAAGGATTTTTATTATTACCGGTGAATTGTCAGGCGATTTGCATGCCAGTTATGTTGTTAAAGAACTTAAAAAGCTAAACGATAATTTTGAAATTGAAGCTGTTGGAAGTGATAACCTTAAAAATCAAGGGGTGAAACTATTTGAAAACCACAAAGAAATGAATGCTGTTGGGTTGAGTTTTGATATAATTTTTAAACATATAAAGCTTGGGAAAAAATTAATAAATTATCTAAAAAACGAATATAAACCTGATTTGGTTTTACTTGTTGATTATGGCGGATTTAATTTAAAAATGGCCAAGTTTTTGAAAAAAGAAGGGTTTGTTATTTTTATTATATTCCACCTCAAATTTGGGCTTCAAGAAGTTATCGTATAAATAGCATTAAAAATATGTTGATAAAGTTTTAACGATTTTTCCGTTTGAAAATGAAATTTATGAAAAAAAGATATTGATGTAAAATATACAGGTCATCCTCTCACCTATGAAATTCCACAAATTGATGAACCTAGAGAGAATTTTTTTGCCGGACATAATCTTGAAAAAGATAAAAAACTTGTTTCAATTTTTCCGGGAAGTCGAAAGTTTGAACTGGACCAATTGTTTAAAATATTTATTGACTCAAAGAAAAATATCGAAAAAGTTGAAAAAGAAAATGTTCAGTTTGTTCTTTCGCAAGCAAACAACCTTGATGATAAATTGTTTAACAGATACGTTCAAAAATATGCAAAAGATGAAAATATAAAAATAATAAAAGGTGAAAATTATCATCTTCTAAAACACTCAGATGCCTTAATTCTTGCATCAGGCACTGTGGCACTTGAAGCGGCTTTATACAAAACCCCATTTCTTGTAGCCTATCGCGGACCTTGGCTGTTTTATTTAATATATTTATTGGTAAGATGCATAAAAATGGTTTCACTGCCAAATATCATTTTAAATAAAACAATCATTCAAGAATTAATCCAAAATAAATGCAACAAAAAGCAAATTGCAAATGAAATATTGAAAATTCTAAATGATGACTCATATCGTCAAAAAATGATTTCAAATTTAAGTTGTCTTAAAAACATGCTTTCAAATAAAAATTCAAGTTATGAAACTGCAAAATCTATTAATGAATTTTTTATGAATTATAAATTGTACCATTGTATTAAAACTATAAAAATGATATATTTAGATATATAGAAGTCAGATTGTAAAAGATTGTAAAGATATTGAAAAAAAGGCAATTTTTTTTATTCATAGACTTTATATAACTAAAAGCTTTAAAAGGTATAATAAGAATTGTTTTCCAAATTTAACTCAAAGAACAAATATAACAATAATCAACAATCAGATATTGATAAAAAAAATAAGCAATAGGCTTAAAAATGAAAATTCAAACCCGATAGGGTCTTCAATTGTTAATAAAATAAACAATCTGAATTTGTCAGCAAATGCAAACAACAGATTATATGGTGGCTATTATAATGCTTCGAATAAGGTTGCAAAAAAAGTTGATTTAAATGAGTTTGTATCGATAATAAACGAAATATTTTCGACAAAAAGATGACGTTTCTGAAGTCTTTTATTCAATTCACAATCTTTGTTCCAATTGCTTAAACACAAATTATACGGCTTTGGGGCTTTTAAATTTGCAAAAAAATTGTATTAATTTGAAGCTTATTGATAAACTTGACAGTGTTTACTCAAATCGTCTTTTAACAACAAATGATATAAACCCCGTTGTGAAAGCTTATTTAACAAGAGAAGTTATTGTTTGTGATGATTCTTCATTTTTATCGGTTGTACATTTGAAGCAAGACCATTGCTTTATTTTGCCTATTGTTGTTAAAAATGAAACACAAGGTGTGATTTTATTCGGTAGCCAAAATAAAAATGTGCCACTTGAGGAATTAAAACTTATTTCAACAATGATGGGCTTGTTTGTGCAAAACAGAAAATTGGAACAAAAGGTTATTCAAAACACTGACAACGATGCTTTAACAGGTTTGTATAACTATCGTAAAATACAGCAAATATGCAAGCTTTGAATTAAACCAAGCAAAAAATGAAAACTATCCTTTGTCAATCATTATGCTTGATATAAACAACATGATGTCAATAAACAAAGAGTTTGGCTGTCAAAAGGGTGATGAAATAATCCAAACTGTTGCAAAAAAATAAAAGAACTTATAAATTTGGATAATTATTATGCTTCTCGTTATGTTTCAGACGATTTTTGTGTAATAATGCCAAATGTGAATGAGCTTCAAGCAAATGAGTTTGGCGGTCGGATAAAATATTCGCTATCTTGCCAAAACGTTGATGACGTTGGCCCAATAAAAGTTTCAATCGGGGTTACGACGATTAATCAAAATGATGAAAGTTTTGATGTTGAAAAGTTTTTTCGCTTGCAAAACAAGCAATGTATATATCAAAAAGCAAGTCTTATGAAACAGGTGAATCCGCCATTATCACTTCATCACAGTTTAAGTTTTGGGATGAAAATGCATTAAAATCTTATGCTTCTGTTATGACAAAACAGTATAGCCATATGGGTGCAAATTTTGAGGAAGAACTTATCAATCAAATAAAAAATGAAGATGTTCTTTCGCAAGTTCATTTGATTGACCTCGTTACACTTTTTGGCTTCTGCAATTGATGCAAAAGATGAATACACCAAAGGACATTCAATTTCAGTGTCGCGTTATAGCGAGGCTCTTGCGCGAGCTATAAATCTTCCAGAAAAGAAGTTGAGCAAATAAAACTTGGTGCTTTGCTTCATGATGTTGGCAAAATCGGAATTCCCGAACACATTTTGAAGAAAACCGATAAACTCACCGATGAAGAATGGAAAATAATGAAAGAACACCCTGTTATCGGGGCTGAAAAGGTTTTAAAGTCAAACGCATCGCTTCACAAGCTTATACCAATTTTGAAACATCACCATGAACATTATGATGGTTCAGGGTATCCGGACAAGTTGAAAGGTGAAAATATTCCGCTTGTTGCAAGAATTGTTGCCGTTGCTGATGCTTATCATGCTCTAATTTCAGACAGACCCTATAGAAAAGGTTTGAGCATTGAAAAAGCTTGCGAAATCCTTCGTATCGGCGCAAATATTCAGTGGGATTCAAATTTGGTTCGCAAATTCATTGAGCTTGCACCTTCTCTTTCAACAAAAGTTTAAACTTTTTTATATTTATTAATAAATGCTTTACATACCGATTTTTTAGTGTATTATAATTATATATTACTTATCATCAAATCCTCAACTGTTAAATGCAGATTTTATGTGTTATAACAAGTTGAACTAAAGGAGAAACTAAATGGCAAATATTAAATCAGCAAAGAAAAGAATTTTAACAGCAGAACGTAACAGATTAAGAAACGTTGCTTTTTAAATCTTCTATAAAAACAGCTGTTAAAAAGGTGGTAAAGCTTGCTAGTGAAAAAAAATATGGATGCTTTGAAACTTGAATTATCAAACTTATATAAATTGTGTGATAAAGCTGTTTCTAAAGGTATCTTGCACAAAAACACAGCAAGTCGCAAAAAATCACGCGTTACAAAAAGCTGTTAACAAACTTATTGCTGCTTAAGAATTACATTTAAAGTTTTTTTATTAAAAACAGATACTTTTTGGGTGTCTGTTTTTTTTACAATTTATAGATATATTCCAAATTAACATTATCCACCGTAACAAAATCCTCGTATTTACAAGGAATTTCAACTATAAAGTTTTTTGACTCTTGTGTTGGTTCAATTTTTAATAATTCAAGCAATTCATCGACTATTTTGACCTGATATTTACCCGGAGCCAAAGATGAAAAAGAAAAAGTGCCATCATTGTTTAGGTTTGTATAATCAATTTCTTTGTTATTTGCATCAAAAATACTTACGACCAGGTCATTAAACTTTAAATATTCTCCATATTCGTTCTTGATTGTGACTGTTCCTTCTATTTGTCCGGATGAGCTTATTAAACCAAATTCAATTGGAGTCAGGTTTCCTTTTTCAACCTTCACGTATCGACTTGGATTTGTGCTTTTGTGAACATTCAAAAAGGTCGGCAAATTGTCTTCACATAAACTTACATTGTATATCCCTTTCTTCAAGTGGAACAAGCCTTGTTGTTCCGTTTTTATCAGTAAAGATTGGCTCATTGTGATTTTCAAATTTTATCGGTATATTGCCAATATAAGGCTCGGTTTCGTCTTTTATTCCGTTTAAATTTAAATCAAGAAAAGTTTTTGCAACGACTTTACCTTTATTTATATTATTCAATCCGATTGGTTCAAGCGACTTGTCACCAAATCCATAAACCTCGCCAAAATCCAAATTTACACTGTGACGCATATTTGACGGGATGTAAATATTATTTATCATCACAAAAGGCACTACACTATAATGGTATGCAAGACTGACTGTTGAACCTGATTTCAAACGTTTTGTCAAACCTATTCCTAAATCTGTACCTTTATTCGTTCCGCTATAATGATAGGCTGCATTTATATTCAAGCTTAGATCCTTTATTATAGGTGTGTTGTATGAAATTTTAATTTGATTGTAATCATTTGTTACGCTGTCTGATTTTGTTTTAACAATGTTGTGGGATATTGTTGCATTGCCAAATTTTTTACCCAAAGGAAAACTTATATCGGTATATATATCCTGATATTTTGAAGTATAGTTTATAAAATCTGCTTGATTATAGATGTTTTTATAGGTGTTTTGCCTTATTCCGGAGTTTATATTTATATTTTTATATCGTTTTGACAACGAGGCTTCAAACATACCTGTTTGATTTCGCCAATTCCGTTTGAACCTTGTTTGTTTGTCAGTTTTATATTCAAATTTGGCATTTTCTGAAAATTTGTGCGAAAGTATAGATTGTAATCGTCGATTTGCATTTTGCCGCCATTAAAATAATCTGAAAAATTAGTCAGATATTTTGAATAGCTTCCTTGAAACATGCATTTTTTTATTGTTGTTGAAAGGCTAACATTCCCGCCTAATCTATCCCAATAAAAACCACCATTTGACATGTTGCCTGCAACATAAAAAATCTTTGATGAAGAAAATACACTCCCTTTTATTTGTGTTTTATTATTTGGGTTAAAACATGACTCCCACTTTAAATAGTATCCTAATCCGCTTGAAAGATTTTCAATTTGTGTTGTATTTTGGCTTAAACCTAAATAAAACTTTGAGTCAAGTTTATTGTTATGATTTATATTCAAAATATTCATTTGAGTAATCCCTTGGTAGTTGTTGGGATTGCGAAAATTTGTGAAGTTCAAATAATTTTTATTGCCAAAAATACTTTGCAAATATCTGCTGTCTTTGTTTTCCGATAAAATGCTATCAGCTATCAAAAAACTTTCATAGGTGATTTTATCATTCAATGTTTTTTTATATTTTGTTCCTAAAACAAGTTTTTTTGCATTTGCTTCATAAATATAGTCATTCATTGCAAATATCCGATTTTGATAGCCTGAAATGCCGGCTATTATGTCTTTTTGGACTCAAATTTTTTCTCATCTTTTTGTTTTTCACAGTCAATGTTTAAAATTTCACGAACATTGCCATTTTGCATCATTTCACTCAATTTTATATTTTTTATTTTGTTATAATAATTGAGGTTTTTTTAAAGTGTAATAACCATTATAGGTGTCAATGTTTTTCACAAATTCACCATCATTTATAGAAACTTTTATAATTGATCCTTTGTTGACTTTTTCCTTCTAAATTTTTTACATCAGTTTTTTTAGATGTTTTATTATCAATATCTTTAATTTGAACCCCTAAAATATCATGAGACATTGATAACCCGTCAAATTCCCAACTTTGAGGCTTGCCGATTGTATATTCAAAATTTTCTGTTTTATTACGATATTGTGGTGTAATTCCTGAAAAACCCAAAAGATTGTCGTTGTAGCTGTTTGTGCCAAGCTCAAGTGAATAATCTCCTGACTTTATTTTTCCATTCAGTGTCAAGTTTAGGTTGTTATTATAATTTAAATTTGTGTCACGATTGTTCTGATATATTTGAGAATATGTGTCTGAAAGATGTTTTGTCTCACAGACAAGGTGTCAAAAGTTAGGGCTTTTTTGTTTTTGGGCAAATATAAATCATTGTAGCCCTTGGCTTGTTTTTTCTTCTTTAACCAAAAAACCTTCAAATCTTTTCTCCTTTGACAATTCACCATTTTCAACAGCAACTTCATCTTTTGTTTTAATATACGTAATAAAATTTATGAAATCAGATGTAACTTTATACCCTAAAATTTGAGAAAATGCTTTATCGACGATAAAATATTCGTTTTTTATATCAGTAATTCCACTTTTAACGTAAAAAACTTTGTAATTTAACTTATCGTTATTTTTATATAATTCATTATTTACTATCTTAAACTCGCCAAAACTTATGCTTTTTTTGAGCATGGTTTTCTGAAAAGCTTATACTAAATAAATCAAGAATAACTTTTAAAGGCAAATAAATTTCATTGTTTTGTGCCACAACTTCTATTTCATATTCGTTTTCATTGTCAACATTAAGCGATGAAATTATATTTTCAAAGGCAAAACAAGAATTTATGTTTGCAAGAAAAATAATAAAAAAAGGATTAGAGAACTTAAAAACTTTAACATTATGGTATATTATCCAGATACACTAAAACTTCAAAAGTATTGTTGCCATCCAAAGCAGTTTGACAGTCATAGGTTCCGACTTTTGGTGTTGGTGAAATATTTAAAGAAATATTTGTATTTCCCTCATTAACGCTACAGTTATAAAACGTTTGATTTGTTTCATCCGTTTTGTATTCAACTGTTCCTGAATTGTCAATATTTAATGAGCCTGAATAAGCAATTGCTTCTTCATTGTTAAGCGAGTTTGAATTTGTGAGTTTGCAATCGTTTATGGCACTTGCACTTGGAGGATAAGCATTGTTTGCAAATACCATATAATATCGGCTTTGATTTGAAACTCCATTTTGGTTTGATACAAAAGCACTGTGAGCCGTGCTGTTTGAATCATTAACTATTGCTTTAAGTTGAATATTGTTTATACTTTCATTTGATGAAACTAAAAAATTGATACTTAAATTTGCCCCTAAATTTCCACTGTCAGGGTCAATATTTGTTGTAAAATTACCCGATATATCAACTGAAACGGTTGGTGTAACTTCAACTAAAAGATTGTTAATCGCAACTGTATCCGCTTGTGCTTTATTTGCAATAAAAAATATAAAAATAAGTAAGAATTTAAAAAGTTTCAAAACAAAAAAGCCTCCATCTATAAATTTGTTTTAAATAAAAGATAATGTAATTGTTGCTTGATAGCTTCCCGCTTCATCACAAGTTGAGTATGTGTTTGTCAAGGGAACTTCACCTGCAGGAATTTCAAGATTTAAAGGTGTTGCTCCACGTTTTAACAAAGTGATATCCCAACGATTGTAGTTGTTGTCATAATATACCTCCATAACGTTTGGAATATCTTCCAAATTGGTCATTCTATAAGCTATTACATTTTTGTTATTGTCACAATTTAAAGCTCCGTTAAATTTTTTACACAATCAACACAATGAGATTGTGGCAACACATTTGAATTAGTAAGAGCAATATAGTGATAATCAAGACTAAACAAAGGAAAGAAAAAATGCATTAACGGCACCTTCTTGAGTGTTACAAGTTGCTGTCAATTGTAAAGATTTTTTGAGTATTTGAATTTGTTGTAATTAAAACCCCGGTGTCAAAGAATTTGACAATTTGCCGTCGGTTGTATCAATGCTTGCACTTAGCTGCCCACCGTTTGTCGTTACCGATTTTATCTCACCATTCGTTGCGCTTAGTTTTGTAATAGGTGTTTGAGCACCAAATGTTTTGGATGTTGAGATTGATAGACAAAATATTATTAATAGTAAAAATATGCTAGATTTTTTCATTTTTTAAGCCTTTGACAATTGACATCTAATTATAAGAAAGGATTACAATAGCCTGATAGCTTCCTGATTCATCATTGCCGTTAAATGTATTTGGTTTTGCACTTGCTGCAGGTACCACAAGTTGTGTAATTGTATCTCCCTGATGTGACAGATTTACATCATAATAATTGCCGGAGGAATTCCAACTATATTCAAGCTGTCCTTCAATATTTGTTGGAGGTGTAACGGCATAACATATTACATTTGGGTTTGATGCCGCTTGTGGAGACTCACTTTGCGCATTTGTTATCGCTTCACTTGTAGGTGGGGTTGTTATATTTGATAATGCTATATATACATTGCCATTTGAGGATGAAAAGGCATTCACTTCGCCGGATGTTGACGTTGTTGTGGCTGTTAGAGTCAAAGCTTGTGTTGTTCCTATATTCGATATAATTTTAAATCCAGGATCTAATGGAGTTGTAAGACTGCCTGTTTCATCAATTGTTGTTGAAACATTTCCGCCATAAGATTCAACCGACGAAACTGTTCCTAAAACAGCTGTCACGGTTTGCGATGCTATTGGCGCCGCTTTTTGCTTCGTTTAAACCTGATAAACAGCTCATTATAAACGCTAGTAAAAGTGATGACATTAATATTTTTTGTTTTTTCATAAAAAACTCCTCCCAAAGTTATATCTTTAATTTTTTTAATATTAAATATTATTTTTGATATTTTTTGTAATATTAAAATTTGTTTCTTTTTTTAATATTTTTCTTTGTCATTTTCATCTTTATAAGTTAAAACAAATTTTAGGTTGTAACTTTTGCCGTTATTAAAAACACAATCTTTTAAATCGACTTTTTGTTCTTTTTCAAGGTATGAATTTGTTCCGCCGGGGACATTTGAGGAAATAACTTTAAACTTTTTTATTAAGTTATTGTTATCATCTGTAATATATCCCCAGCCGTTATATCGAACTTTACTTGTACCGTTGGATGAAATTTTATAGGCACAATTTAAAATCCCATTGTTTTCACTTGCATTCAAAGTTAAAAGTTGAGCTTTTTGGTAAAATTGCCTTTATCAACATAAACAGGAACGCCAACACGTGTTTTTACAAGTATTTTGCCTCCAATATTCCCATTTAATTTGTTTAACAAAACTTCCTTTGTATTCACATCTTCCAGAAAAAGCATTAACCTTGCTTCACCATCTTGAAGTTCTTTCAAACCTGTAACTGTCAGGCGAACTTTTTGAGGTTGACCGTTTTGGCAAGTAAACTCCATTGGATAAAACTTTATTTTGCCCATTAAAGAGTCTTTTTGCCCCATATCTTTTAATTCAATAAAACGCCCTTTTTCGTCATATTTAAAAAATACCGGATACAACTTAAAACGTATTGTTTCATTTATTCCGCCTGATACGTTAAATGCTGTTGAAATGTAATCTTTTTTGTGGTGTTTGCATTGAGTTCAATTGTTGAAGGTGAAATTTTTATTGCCGCTTTTGCTTCAACAAATGAAAAAAACAATATTAAAATAAACAAAAGTATTTTTTTTCATGATTAGTTTGTTTCCAATCTGTATTCAAATTCTTCTAATTTTGAGCCTGATTTTAAAAAAGTATCTTTTGGACCTTTGATTAAATAATCAAGGTTTATAAACTGTTTGTCTAGTTTTTTAATTAAATCATTAAACGTTGCTTTGCCACTTGCCACGAGCATTTCATCGCTATTTAAGATTGTAAAATTCGTACTTAAATTTGGGGTTTATTGTTTTTTCTGCACTTATAATCTTTATGTATGGTGTAATTTTTAAATTAGCATTAATATCGTTGGTATTGCGCTTAACATATAATTTCCAATCTTTATTTGACGTAATATATAAGGTTAAAGGCATTTTTAAATTTTGTTGTGTATTTTTCTGCAAAATATTTTCCTTGTCCACTTTCAAATTAACAAGTGCGTTTGAAAATTCTATTTTGGCTATTTCATCTATTTCAAAATTATAGTTATAAATGTTTTGTGCAATAATATTTTGGTTGTTATCAACTAAAGTAAATTTGATATCACAGCAATAAAAGCCGGGTCTATCAATATCTTGTGTATTTATAGCAAAGTTAAAATTTAAATTGTTCATTCCAAGTGAGTTTTCTGAACTTTTAATTTCAACTTGTTTTGAATTTTCAAAGTTACTGAAAGGCATTTGCCCCAAATTTGATATTTCAAAGCGTGATAATGGAATAAAATAATTTGGGTCTGTTTGGTTTTGAATGTTCAAATCAAGAACTTGAGCATAAAGCTTCCAAGGGCTGTTTGAATAAAAAGACAAATTTACCTTGTTGCATAATTTTGTTTCCAAACTTTTGACTTTGCGACACTTTTTCAAAATGTAAATTATTAGCAAAAACTAAATTTGAACTTAAAATTATATTTATTATTAAAATTAAAATAATTTTAAATAATTTCATAAACCGAACCTTATGTGAGATTGCTTATTTTTTTATTTTTCATTTAAAAAAACATTTGACACTTACCCTAAGATTTATAAAAACGGGTAATATAAAATTTACCCTTTTGTATAATTAAAAAAAACGAACTTATAAATTAAGTTGGCTATATAAAAGTCGAGGAATAGTTATAAATGAAAAGAAAAATATTGAGTGTTTTATTTATCTTAACATTGTTTGTAAGCCAAATGAAAATTTTACCCAACAAGGTTTTTGCTGCCTCAAACCCTGTTGCAACACAACAAGTAAGTGCAAGTTATGTAAAAAATCCGCAAAGATTTATTGAAGAAGATATAGTCATCCCTCAACCAAATGAAGAAACCACAACAATCAATGATGACGAAGATGGTGGCGGTGGTGGATTGTCAACAGGTGGAATTGTGGGTATTGCAGTTGGTACAGGTGGTGGTGTGGCTGCAGCCGGTGGCGCTTTGGCTTTGGCTCCGGTTTTTCTTGCAGGGCTTATTCCAAATGGAATTATAGGTGCTGCTGCTTCTATAAACAGTTATGATGAATCAAAAAACTATTTAAGGCAAATTCTTGTTGAAAATTACAAACCTGATGATATTCAAAAAATAATCACTCAAAAACGTATCGATAACAATTTTTATATAACTCAAAATGATACAGTATTGAGTAATAATGGTTTTAATATTCAAGAGTTTAAACTTCCAAATGAGCTTTTTAATTATAAACAGGTCAAAATGAATGTAATAATGTATTCAGACCCATATCGAGATATTGAAGGCGATCCCGAGCTTGCATTTGGGGCTTTTAAAAACATAGAACTTAAGACTTTAAGTAAAAAATTTGAAACTCAACAGTTTTTACACAACTATATTATGAATAGATATAAATTACCTTTGAATATAAATCTTAAAAATTATAATGCAGGCAAACAAACTTTATCAGGTATAATTGACATGACAAAATTAAACTCAAATAACAACAACCGGGTTGTAATAAGGTATACAAAAGGTGGTTTTAATGGTCGTAAAGCACGGCTTGAGCCTGCAACACAAATTGTTTATGCCTATTTAATAGAATTAATACCGATAAAATAACTTATTAAACAAAATAGGATTGTAATATATTTTTATTTTTGGTCTGTTAAAATGAACAAACTTACAAGGTCATTTATATTGCTTACCTGTTTTTGATATTCCATAGCCTGTTTTTCAAGTGTTTGCATATTTAATTTATATTCTTCAATAGTTGACATGCAATCACGAATGGCATCATTTAAATCATCTTGTACACTTTGAGCTTCACTTAGGACACTTGTCATTGAAATTCCAAGTGCTTCCAATGTTTGTCTAATAATTTGAGCACCGGTTTGTTTTGTGACTCCACTTGGAAGTTGTTTTATAAGATTTTTTTAAAACAGAAACATTTGACGGCAATTCAAATTCTTTAACAGGTGGTATTTTACCCATCACTTGTGAATTTGGTTTATCATTAAAATCGTTATTTATGTCATTTGTATGTTCAAACGTTGCATTGTAATCCCATCCACCTTGGATAGGGTCTTTTAGTATATTTATCTGTGGCTCTTGATTATTTTTTTTTAAAAGCAGGTTCGTTTTTATTGTCAATTATGTCATCAATTGTTGCCATTTGTCCCAATGAAGGATTAAACCCCTGAGTTTTCAAGATTTTGTGCTGTTTGTGGTGTATTAATTACTTCACTTTTTGCAATGTCACTAACACTACTTGGGGCTACATCATTATTTTCAACTGTTGTTTATTTCAACATTATTTATCTGCTTATCAAGTTCCTTGTTGTTTTTTTAATGCCTCTACGATTTTTTTTACCGACACCTTCGGGTAGTTTTTCATTTGATGACATTTTTTCTCCCTTAAAAACTTTTAATTTAGTTTTAATTATAACGAAAAAAACATAATTTTTAAATTAACTATTAAGTTTTATTGCGAAAAAAATATTTTTTATTTCCTTAAATCACTTGCAAGCTTGTGAGCCCATAAGCCTTCTGTTTGTGCAAGTATTGAAGCAGTTTTTGCTAAATGCCTTGCATTTAGACGGCTTGACATTTGGTAGGTTTGGATTTTAACATAATCAAAAACTGATAAACCGCCACTATATTTTGCAACTCCATTTGTTGGCAAAGTGTGGTTTGTGCCGGAAGTATAATCTCCAAAAACCTCTGCAGAGTAGTTACCAATAAATAAAGAACCATAGTTATGGAACAAAACGGATTTTTTTTTTTGCATCTTTAATGCACAATTCTAAGTGTTCAGGTGCTTTTTTATTTGCAATATCAATAGCTTCTTCCAAATTGTTGCAAACTATGCAAAAAGACTTTTCAAAAGATTTTTGTGCTATTTCCTTTGTTTGAAGTATTTTAAGCATGTCAATTGCTATTTTGTAAACTTCTTTTGCTATTTTATCATCAAAAGCAAGAAGAATAGCACGTGCATCAAGGTCATGCTCACATTGAGCAAGCATATCTGCAGCCACAAACTCCAAATTTGCAGTTTCATCTGCCACAATCATAACTTCAGATGGCCTGCAAGAAAATCGATACCACAAACTCCAAAAACTTCTTTTTTTGCAGCAGTCACATATTTATTTCCAGGCCTACAATTTTATTAACTTTTTGAATGGTTTCTGTTCCATAAGCGGCTGCAGCAATAGCTTGAACACCACCTATTTTATAAATTTTGTCTGCGCCTGACAAGTGAGTTGCCACTATAGTTTCAGGCTTTATTTTTTGGCGAAAATGCTAAAATTCTTTGAACTTTTGCAACTTTTGCAGGGATTATTGTCATTATTGCACTTGAAGGAAGCGGATAATTTCCCCCAGGAATATAACACCCGACAGACTCAAGCGGGATTATTCGATGACCGAGTTTGCAGCCATATATTTTTGTATCAAGTTTTTTTAAGCTGTTTAATTGTCTTTTGGCAAATGTTCTAACATTTTTTATAGCCTTTCTCATTGCCTTGATTTTATCTTCACTCACAAGACTATAAGCTTTTTCAATTTCTTTTTCAGATACTTCAAAGTTGTCAAAACTGCATTTGTCAAAAAGCTGACAGTATTTATTAATAGCGCTGTCACCATTTTGTTTAACATCATTTATAATGTTTTTAACATTTTCTTCAACATTATAATCAAGTGTTTCAAAAAAAGAATCGTTTAATTCGTTATAACCAATAATCTTCATAATTTTTTCTACACAACCGAAATGTTTAACCTTGTTTCATTGTCAATACGCTGTTTTAAAGCACCGGTTGGCAAATAATAAGGAGTTACGGTCAATATTTTTGCAGCGATATCAGGGTAATAATAAATAAACTTTAATTCGCTGTCAGTTAAAGGTCTTTGAGTGTGTACATTTGCATAGCGACAAAGTTCAAGAATATTTCTGGCTTCATCTTCGTCGTGAAATTCAAGTTCAAGGTTTTCATAAACATTTCGAAATCCTTTAATGCCGCCATATTCTCCAACAGTAATCATACGACCTGTTTCAATAATTTCGGGTTCACCACGACCAAGTTCTTCAAAATCATACAATTCGTAATTACGGCGGTCTTTCAAAGCCCCATCAGCATGGATACCGGATTCGTGTGCAAAAGCATTATCACCAACTGCTACTTGATTTATAGGCAAATCAAGATGAAAAGCATAAGCAGTATATTTAGCAAGTTTCCATGCTTTTGACAAATCAATTTGCGGGTCGATTTTATATTTATCTTTAAACCCTGATGATTTCATAACAGAAAGCAAACAAGAAACCAAATCAGCATTTCCGGCACGTTCTCCCATGCCGTTTATAGCTGTATTTATATAAGCATCAACACCGGCATCAATTGCAGCTTTGGCTCCCATTACCGAACACCCTACCGCCATACCTAAATCGTTATGGAAGTGAAGTTCTATATCCATTTTTGTTTCTTTTGCAATAGTATAAATTCTATCATAAGCCGTAAAAGGGTCATCAAAACCTAAAGTGTCGCAATATCTAAACCTTTTTGCACCTGCTGCTTTTGCATTCGTTTGCATATTTTATTAAATAGTTTAAATCGCTTCTTGAGGCATCTTCTGCGTTGACACCAATCATTCTTGCATTGCATCTTTTTGCCTCTTTAACCGCATCAACTGTCATTTTTAATATATCATCAAGTGTTTTCTTTCCTTGATATTTACCATTTGTCATTTGTTCAGACGTTGATTGGGACAAATTGCAATATTGAAGACGAGGAACGTTTTCAAATGAATGGTTCACATCCTCTGCCATTGCTCTCATCCAGCCTGATAGTTTTGTCTTTGTAATTACATTACGGTAAACAAGATCCATATTTGCGTTTAAATAATTTATTTCATGCTCGGTTGTAGGGAATCCAAATTCTGATTGTGTTATTCCCATATCATTTAACATTAAGTTTATTATGGTTTTTTGTAACTTTGCTAAGCCCAAACGTGATGTTTGTACACCATCTCGATTTGTAACGTCAATAAAATAAATTATGTTTTCGCCCATACTGTGTTAACCTCAAATTTCTACTTGACTCATTATACTACATTATTTTATTATTGATAATAGTCTTTTATGTTTTTATTAATTTATGTAAAGTATTGAGGTTTTTATGAGCCGTTTTTTATGGAAAAGAAATATTTGAAACCGGCTTAATTCTTGAAAAAATAGTCTTAAAGTATATTGTTGACAACAATATTGATTTTGGGATCGAAATTGATAACAATATAAAAAAAATCATCTTTATTGCATCCGGCTCTTCATTCAATGGCTGTCAAATTGCTGGTAAATATTTAATGGAGAATTTAAATTTTGATTATGAATGCTATTTTTTCAAGTGAATTTTTGCTTGAGAAACCAAAAATAATTGAAGATGAAAATGTTTTGTATGTTTTTGCTTCGCAATCCGGAGAAACCACTGACACATTAAACGCTTTAAAATATGTCAGCCAATATACCAATAAAACCTTTGTTTTTTGTCAATAATGAAAATTCTAAAATTTATAATTTGGCAAAATATAGAATAAATACATTTGCAGGAGCGGAAAAAAGCATAGCTTCAACAAAAGCTCTTTGTGCACAAATTTTTTGTCTTATATTTTTAGGGTATAAGTTGAAAAAATGAATTTAATCCAAAATTGCTTGAAGTTCCAAAGTTAATAAAAATGTTTTTAAATGACTATAGAGATGAGAAAAACATTATAAAATCTGAAATACAAAAAATTAACCGGTGCGATAACAAACACCTCATCATTTGTCTTGTTGGGGTCACAAAATGATTTAAATATTGCAAATGAAGCTTCATTGAAACTGTCTGAAACAAGTTATATAAACACAATTGCATTTCCTTTTGGTGAGTTTTTTGCATGGACATCTTGCTATTTTAAATAAAAAATATCCCAATTTTCGCTATAACTTCACAATCTTTTTAAAGATTTTGAATTTGAATGTTTAGGTAAAATAAAACAAAACTATCCAAATGTTTTGTTAATTAATCTTGCCAATCAAAAGAGTGCTTATGATAAAGCTCAATTTAGTTTTTTGTATGACGATTGCCATAATAAAGTTTGTGAAATTTTTATAAAGCTTATTATAATACAGTTACTTGCATTTAATATTTCAATTAGCTTGAAGATGATGTTGACAATCCAAATGGTTTATCCAAAATTGTGAAGTGAAAAATCGTAATCTAGATTTTGACACAGTATATTTTTATTGTTAATATAAATATAATTATTTTAGGGGTGGAATTATGGAAAAAATATTAAAAAATATAAAACCTATTTTGTTTTATATAACTATGTTTAGTTTCTTATTTGCAATGAGTTGTTTTTTTTAATGGAGTTGATCCTGATTATTGGGCAAGATTACTTCAGGGCAAAGCTTTTTTTGAACTTGGGCATATTTTAAAACAAGATCCGTTTTCATATATAAATACTCTTCCTTGGTATGACCATGAATGGGGGTCAAGTGTCATTTTTTATTTTATTCAAAGTCATTTTAATTGGCTGGGAATAATATTTTTAAAAACTATTTTATTGTTTTTAATTTTGTTTTTTATAATACAATCAATAAAACTTCAAAATATTAAGCATACTAAAACACCATATAATATAGTTATATTTTTCTTTATTTTACATAGTATGTATACATTAATAATATCAAGTATAAGATGTCATTATTTTACATTTATGTTCTTTACAATGTTTATATACATGCTTGAGTTGGTGCGTCATAAAAACAAAAATATGCTTTTGTTTTTGTTTCCTCCAATAATGTTAATATGGAACAATATTCATGGTGGCTGTGTTGCAGGTTTAGGCTTGATTTTGCTTTTTATGCTATTGGTGAATTTTTAAATAAAAACCATATGCAAAATATCTTTATACATTTTTGGCTTCATCTTTAATGTTGTTTATTAATCCGTATGGCATTGAATATGTTAAGTATTTAATAAAAGCAACAACAATGAAACGCCCTATGATTATGGAATGGCAAAATCCGTTTTTTGAGAGCAAAGCTAAAGAACTTTTAAAATTTAAAATAAATTATATTATTGGATTTTATTACTATTAACATCTTTTATAAGAACTAAAATTGTAAATAAACAAAATATCGATTATACAAAATATTTAGTCCTTATTGTAGGTGCTTATTTAAGTTTTAAATATATAAAACATTCACCATTTTTTGTAATAATTATGTCAATATTTTTGTATGATGAATTTTATTTTGTGTTTAATACATTAATATATAAATTGAGAAATTTGTTTCATTTGAATAACAAAACTTTTGTTAATGTGGTGATTTTATTAAAAGAAACTTTAATGTATAGTTTTATACTTGTTGCGTCTTTTATTTTAATTTTTACTTCCACCTATAAACCGGCTATAGTTGCTTCATTTTATCCATATAAAATAGTTGAATTTTTAAAAATCAACAAATTAAATGGCACAATCCTTAATGAATTTGGGCTTGGCAGCTATTTATGTTATAAATTATATCCTTATAATTTAATATATATGGATGGTCGTTATGAAGAATTATATTCAAATAATACATTTATGACTGTTCAAAATTTTTATTTTGGAACAAAACAATGGGAAAAAGCTTTAAATACAGATCCCGCTTATATTATTGTTAATGAAAAAGCAAAAGTTTATAAAAAGTTAAAAGATGACAAGAAAAAAAGATATGTGCCAATATATAAGGATCGGGTTTATGTTTTATTTACAAAAACAAAATATAAACAAAAAAATATATACAACCTACTAATGATTTAAGATATTATAACGACCATATATTTGATATTCAATTTAAGTTTACAGATAAAATGTACCGTGATGATAAATTAATTGAATTCAAATAAAATAAAAAAGATAATTGATAAAAGAGGTATGTAATATAAAATGGCAAAAAATACTTTAAAAATATTGCTTGACGGCAATAATAACTTTGTTAATGGAACACCTATGGCAATGAACAAATGTTTAACGACATTGCAAAAATACGCACATAGACAAGCACCGCATGCTATTGTCTTGTGTTGTTCGGATTCTCGAGTTGTGCCTGAAATAATATTTGATGTAGGTATTGGCGAGCTTTTTGTTATTCGTTCGGCTGGTATTGCTTTAGGGCCAAATATTATAGAAAGTATTGAATATGGAGTGGAACATTTAAACATTCCGCTTCTTGTTCTTTTGGGGCATGATGACTGTGGTGTAATGAAATATGCAACAGATAACTATCCTGAACCAAAAGAATATAAATATTTAATGAGTACTGTAATTCCTGTTTTAAAAGAAAACGGTTGCCATAATGATTTAGCAAAAGCACATACAAATTATGTGGCAGAAGTTTTGTTTGAAAAGTCTAAAATATTAAAAGATGCTTGCAATAATAATAAATTATTAATAGTTAAATCGCATTTTAGTTTTGAAACAGGAAAAGTTGAGATTTTATAAAAAATGGTGCACTAAAAAGTGCACCAAAATTTTTAAAAAGCGAAAGGAATTTTTTATTTAAGTCCTAAAACTTTACGATACCAGCTAAAACTTTCAATTTCAAGTCCATTAAATGTTGTTCGGACGCATTGACGTTTAAGGTATTTATTAAAATCCTCTTGATATTGGCATTTTAGTTGACTTCTTTGTCTTAAAGAATCAGATACGTTTGATAAATTTGACATGTTGCGTCCCTCCTATTTTTTTACCACATATAAATTAATTGAACCTAGCAGATTTTTTTAAATTATATCATAAACTTTTTAATTTGACTAGAGTAAGTTAAGTAATATTAATTTTTTTGAATGAATTTTTTTAATGTAAGTTTGCTTAAACTTAAAATCACCTAACTTCAACACAACAAACGTGATAATTGTTACAATATACAATTATAATTCTAAACCAATATGATAAAGCTTGAATTATTCAACATTTATTGAATTTTACAATAATGTGATTAATACATTACTTAGCCTGATATGTGGTGAATTGTAACAAAGCCTTGAATAAAAAAATATTTAAAGTTATAATTAGGGAGTTCAAAAAAATGATATAAAAAATGTCTTTTTTTGATAAAGTCTTGTATTTATGTTATGTTAATATTATGATAACAAAGTACAATAAGTTACGTAGTTAGTAAAATAAAAAAAGAGGAACAAAAGTATGGGTTTACCAAAAGTAGCGTATTTATCAATGGAAATTGCCATGGATCAATCACTATGTACATATTCAGGTGGTTTAGGTTTTTTAGCCGGTTCGCATATGCAATCAGCCGGTTATTTGCAAATGCCAATGGTTGGTGTAACAATGTTGTATTCCTATGGCTATTATGACCAACGTATTGACCATGAAGGCAATGTTGAAGTGGCTTACATCCGTAAGCATTATGACTTTTTAACAGACTTAAATGTTGAAGTTGAAGTTGAAACATTTGGTGAAAAGTTAAAGTTAAAGCTTATCGTGTTGAACCGTCACTGTTCGGAACTTGCCCTGTATATCTTTTTAACAACTGATATCGAAGGTAACAGCGAATGGGCTCGCAGAATTTCACACAGATTGTATGATGGTGATGAAAAAATTAGAATTGCACAAGAAACCGTGCTTGGTATTGCTGGTGTTCGTGTGTTACAAGCTTGTGGCTTGGATTTTGATGTTATTCATATGAATGAAGGACACGCGCTTCCGGCTGCATTTGAATTGTTACGTCAATATAATGGTGATTTAAATGCTGTAAAACAAAAAACTGTTTTCACAACTCACACTCCTGTTGCAGCAGGTAATGAAGTTCACTGGGTTGATACTTTGATGGAAGGTGGCTTCTTCTCAGGATGTTCGCGTGAAAGAGCTATTGAATTGGGCGGTGAAAACTTCTCTTTGACAGTTGCAGCTTTAAGAATGAGCCGTATTGCAAACGCTGTTTCTCAACTTCACGGACTTGTTGCTAACAAAATGTGGGAATGGGTTGAAGGCCGTTGTCCTATACGTGCTATTACAAACGCTGTTAATCTTCATTACTGGCAAGATGAACGCATGAAAAATGCTAAAACTTTTGATGACTTGCTTGATGCTAAATTTGAGATGAAACAAGAATTGTTTAAATATATCGCTGATACAGCCGGTAAACGTTTTGACCCAAATGTATTAACTATCACTTGGGCTCGTCGTTTTGCTGACTATAAACGTGCTTGGCTTATATTTATGGACAAAGAACGTATTACTAAGTTATTAAACGCTAATAAAGTTCAACTTATCTTCGCTGGTAAGTTCCACCCTGATGATGTTATGGGACGTGAAATGTTTAATAAAATCCTTAACATGTCACACGAGTTGAAAAATGTTGTTGTTCTTCCTGGTTATGAACTAGAATTGTCAGGACGTTTGAAACGAGGTTCTGATATTTGGTTTAACACACCACTTCGTCCTTTGGAAGCTTCCGGTACTTCAGGCATGTCAGCTAATATGAACGGTGCTTTGCACTTCTCTATTTATGATGGTTGGACTGTTGAAGGTACTTTCCCCGGAATTAACGGTTATACCGTTGAATACCCCGGTTTGGATGATGAAATTCCTTGGGAAGAACGTCACTGGAAAGACCATGATTGCATTATGAATATCTTGGAAAATCAAATTATTCCTACTTACTATCATAACAAACTTGAATGGGCTCGCTTGATGCGTCAAGCTATCCGCACTTCTGAAGCTTATTTTAACTCTGATAGAATGGTTATTGAATACTATAACCGTATTTATAAACCAATCGCTCACGGTGAAGCTTCAAAAGAAATGACTCACGAAATAGGACAAGTGCAATCACCAAACCAAGATGCTTGGAATTATTCAAATATTAAATAGTTAAAAAATAGTTGAATATATTTAAAGAGAAGCTTTGTTTTTTACAAAGCTTCTTGTTTTTAATTTGCGGGCGGCAAGCCCGAAAATGAAAAAACAGGCTTGCCGCCCGCTTTTTATATTATTTAAATTAAAATCTACACAGTTTGAAAAGATTCTTTTTTGTTTTTTTGAGCTATTTCAACAATTTGTGTTGCAGTTGCAGTCATTTCAAGAAGTGAGTTAAGCTTATTGATGCAAGAGCCAACACCAACAGCACTAGCACCTGAAGCAAAAGCCATGCCAACTGTTGAACAAGTTAAACCGCTTGCAGTCATAACAGGAATTTCAATATTTCTTGACAATTCAATTGTGTTTGCAATGCTAACTGTAGCCATTTCAATAAGTCCACGCGTGTTGTCATTTTGAACATTTGCAACGCAAGCACCTTCTGTTTGTATTAAGTCAACACCAAGTTTTTTCTAACTCTTTTGCAAGGCTGATTTGTTCTTCAACACTTATATGACCCGGAACAGTAACAGACATAAACACATTTTCATCGTTTATAAGTTCTTTTGTTTGTTTTGTTATTTCAAGAATTTGACTTGCATCCATAACCTTGCCTAATTTGTATAAAGCATCATAGTTACCGATTTCAACGGCTACATCGCCGAGTTTAACAGCCTTTGCAAGTTCACTTGGGTCAATAGAAGAAACAAAAACCGGAAGATTTGTTGTTTCAAGTGCCATTTTAATAATTTCTTCATCAGCACAAACATCCACTGCAGAAGCTTTTGCCATTGTTGCAGCTTTAACTACCATTTTTGCTTTTTCGATATCAAAATTGTTAATACCTGAAATAATCTTTACAGCACACTTTTGGCTTAAATGTTGTTTAAAAAGTTCAATACGACTCATTATCTGATTTCTCCTTTTACTACATTTTATTATTACGATTTTTATTATAACATAATTTTTTGTATTTTGTTGCAAAAATAAAAACCCGATTTTTACTCGGGTTTTTATTTCATAAATTTTTATTTATAAATTAATGTTGATTGCATTCGATTTCTGAGATTAAATAGTTTGCAACCCAAGCCATGTGTTGGTTTTTGAAGCAAACTGTTTTAGTTCATAAACAGCATCAAGACCAATTCTGATTAAACTCATAGCGACAATTCCACGAATTTGTCCTTTAAGTTCATTTAAAGAGTTTACAAGAAATGGAACAGCATTTTTACCTAATTCTACAATTTCGTTTTCAATCCTTGCACGAGCTTTGTTGTCTTGAGCTTCAAAAAGTTCTTCTACCAATTTTTCAACAGATGATTTTCTGATAAAATTAACTTCTTCTACATTATAATTTTTATTACTTTTGATAGCCAAACCTGCTGCCATATCTTTAATCTCCATTACTATATTTCCTTAATTTTATTATAAACGGATAATTAAAGAAATTAAGAAATATTTATAAAATCTTTATATCGGCATTTATGTCTTTACATCTTGAAAATATTCAAATACAGCTTTGGCAGCACGTTTGTTGACAACAAGTGAAAGTTCTTCTTGCGTTTTGGTTTTTATTATTTCAACACTTTTAAAAGCTTTTAAAAGAAGCTCTTTTGATTTGTTTGAGCATCCTTTTATTTCATCAAGCACACTTTTTACAGAAGATTTGCCACGCAAATCACGATGAAAAGTTATTGCAAAACGATGCGCTTCATCACGAATTTGTTGGAAAAAATATAAAGCTTTTTGAATTTCTGGGAAAAATGACAGAGTTTTTTTGATGTGGCAAAAAAACCTCCTCTTCACGTTTTGCAAGCGACACAATATCTTGATTTTTTATTCCGAGTTCATCAAAAATATTCACAACGGAAGAAAGCTGACCTTTGCCACCGTCAATAATAATTAAGTCTGGAAATTTTTCATTGTTTTTCAACAGTTTTGAATATCGTCTTTGCACAACCTCGCTCATTGAAGCAAAATCGTCCGGCTTGCCAACAACTGTTTTTATCTTAAATTTTCGATATGCGGATTTTTTCTTTATTCCGTTTTCAAAAACAACCATTGAAGCAACAGTATTCGTCCCTTGTATGTGAGAAATGTCAAAACATTCAACAAGCGATGGAAATTTTCTCAAACAAAGCTTTTCCATAATATAAGAACCTATTTCGTTATAATCGGTTTGAATTTCATTTAGTTTTTTTGCTTCAATTTTTCCATATAACTTTTGGCGTTCTTTATACCTAATGTTTTTAAGTCTTCATATTTTTTGTTGTACCTTTAATAATCTTTACGTTTTTTTGCTTTTGAGCTTAACCACTCGTTATAAAGCTTTATAGTGTCGTCGTCAAGTTGATAATTTATTATAATTTCATCCGGAAAATCAATGTTTGAGAGAAGTTCATAGTATTCCTTTAAGAAAAACTCAATAACCTCAGAATAATTGTCAAGAGTTGAAAAATCAAAGAAAATTCACGTTTATCAATTAAACGTCCTTCTCTAATTTGAAGAAGAGTAAAGCCAAACATAGTGCCTTCATTTAAAAATGCAATGATATCTTGGTTTTTGTTAGTATTTTCAAATACCACTCTTTGTGTTTCAAGTGTTTTTTCAATGTCTAAATAGCTATCACGATATTTTGCCGCTTTTTCGTATTCAAAATTGTCAGAACACTTTTGCATTTCTTTTTTCAGTTCAGCAATAAGTTCACCTTTTTTGCCTGACAAAAACAATTCAACTTTGTTTAATATTTTTTTATAATCTTCAACAGACACCATTTTTTGACATGGTGCACAACAACGACCAATATCATAATACATACAAGGTCTTGATTTAAATTTGGGAGTTTTGCATTGTTTTAAAGGAAATATTTTTTTTAATAAATCCAAAGTAGCATACATTGCACGAGAATCAGTATAAGGCCCAAAATATTTACCCTTAATAGGGTTTCTATTGCCTTTTCTTGCGACTATTACACGAGGATAATCTTCATCTGTTATTACAAAATACGGATATTTTTTATCATCTTTTAAAAGTACGTTATATTTTGGTTTGTATTTTTTATTAAATGAGCTTCTAATATTAAAGCTTCAACTTCTGTGTTTGTTATTATGAACTCAATTCTTACAATTTGTGGCACCAAAACACGAAGTTTTGGAGTGTCCAAAGTTTTGTGAAAATAGCTTAAAACTCTTTTTTTAGGTTTTTAGCCTTTCCAACATAAATTATCTCATTATTTTTATCGTAATACTGATATGACCCCGGCAAGTCAGGCAAGGTTTTTAATTGTTCTTGAATATCCATACAACAACATTATACAATGTTTTTTATTTTTTTGAATTAAGTTTTTCAAATCAAAAAACATTTTAAAAGTTATATATGTAAAACCATATTTAAGAAGATATGCCAAAAAAAGATAATCCGTTGTTTTTAATAATTTTTTTATATAAGTCTTTATTGAGAAGCTTCTTAGCTTCATATTCCCCCTTTATACTTGCTACTCCTTCTTCCAACAAATTTGGTAACAATGGGCTTGTACTTATAAAAGCCTCTTTTTTTGAAGATTTTTTTCTTCATTTTTATTATTTTTAAATAATTGAGTGCTAAAAGCAAAATAAGTTAAGGGGCTTGAAAGATTTGAAATACCATAGAGTTTTTGCCAAAGTTTTGAACAGTTGTAATTTATTGCATGCCCTATTTCATGAAACACCGAAAGTTGAAGATTTTTTTCAGGCATAAAAATTTTGTTGGCTTTTGCAAAAAAAGCAGCATTATAACCTTCTTTAATTAATATTATATGATTGTTACTTTTGCAATTCTGGTTTTAATTTTTTAAAATTATTTTCGTTTAAGTATATAAGTTCCAATTTTTTTTGTTTTAGCTTTTTATTATTTTTGATTGTTTGCTTTGCTGCAATTTGAATATTTGCTATAGAATTTTTATCAATTATATTTATTAAATTAAGATCATTTATAATTAATGTATCCATTATTTTTTTTGTGAAATAAAGGCACCCACCATCCAATCCTTTTTTTATCAAGTCTTTTTATGATTGTATAGTTTTTTTATGGTGTTTGAAGAGTGATTATTTTGTTGTTTTAAGTTTAAATTGTCTGAATTTATTTTACTTAGCATGAAATTTAACCCTTGGTTTAATTTTTTTACAAAACTATTAAAACATTTGTTCAATTTACTTAAAAATTAAATTATAGACTATTTATTTATTAAACTCCAAATATAAATAAAAGGAAAGAGTAAATATGATTTATTGTATATATTTTCTTAAACTGCCTGTTGTAAAAATTAAATAGGATATCTTGAAGTTGCAGAAATGAGCATTTTGGCAAGTTTGTTTGCACCAGAAAACTTTCTTTTTCTAAAAGTTCAGAAGCTTTTTTCACATCATACGAAATCATTTTGTGTTGAATTGTGAAATTGTTAGAACTGTTGTTTTCATTAATTTCTAAAACAATATAACAACTTTTGGGGTTTAAACTGAAAGGACGACCGACAGAGCCTGCATTTGCAATTGTTTTACCTGTGTTTGTTTGAAAACCGCATGGCAAGTGTGTATGACCGCAAAAAATAATATCAGCATCACAATCCTTAGTAATTTCTTCAACTTCTTCAATTGCTAAATCCGGATGAATGTTTTCGTCAATACGTCTTGGTGAGCCATGACATAAAAGCACTTTTTTCCCACCAAATTCCAAAGGCATGGTTATTGGTAATGATTTTAAAAATTCAATTTGATGTCTTTTTAGTAACTTTAAATCATCCAGATATGCATTAGCCATAATCTCGTTTTTTATTTTTAAGGTTTTGATAAATTTTTTCATGTTCATCCGATGCCAACATTTTGTCTGTATTTCCGGCAATTAAATAAAAATTTTTTTTTTGTTTAGTTCAATAATTTTATCAACAGTTTGGCATGGTTGAGGACCGGCCATTGCAAGGTCGCCTAAACAAAATATTTTTTCACAGTTTTCTTTGTTTATGTCATACAATACAGCTTCAAGTGCTTGCATATTACCGTGAATATCTGAAATTACCGCTATTTTCATATTATAAACTCCATTATTATTATTATTTTTTTGTTTTATTATATAATAAATGTAAAGATTTGTAAAAAAATGCTTAAAACTAGCAAATTTTATTTTTACGGTTTTTATATAATTGAACGTTTGTCTGCGATTATAGGAGTTATCCGAATGAAAATTGATAGAAATCAGAGTTTTTATACAAATAAAGTTAATAAAGAAAGTAAACTTAAACCAAATAATCAAAGTGGCTTAAAATTTAGAAAAGCATTAACCACTGATACGGTTTCGTTTTCAGGAATGAGAACTGTTGTAGGAAGTGATGGTCATTTAGTTGATAAGTTTTATTTACCTAAAAATTTAAAAGCAACAACTATCCAGTTATGTATGCAAAAAGCAGTACAAGCGTTGGGTGTTGGCAAGTATAAAAAAATGAGTCGTTATAATGTAGATGAAAGTTCAACACAATCTTATGAGTTGAAACAAGAAGATACAAAAAATGCAAGTAAAGAAATACCAACTTCTAAAGCTGATAGAGCCTATTTTTTTCAAATTAATGGAAAACGTGTTTTAGATACCGGTAAAATAAACGATTTGTTTACAGGTGATTTGAAAACAATTGCAGATAAGTCGAAAATGGTTAATATATTAAGTGATTTTGGTGAAGTTACAGTTAATAAAGCAGGAAACATGACGTTGATTTTCCCTGATTCTGTCACTAACAACCGAGATAAAAAAAGAAATTGTGTAAACCAACTTGGAGGGAAGTTAACCAATATTACAAAAATGATTGATGATTTTCAAAAGCCGGATATCATCGTTTAGTTCTTACTCCAACGACATCTGACCCTATGTCATCCCATAAATATTGGGCTGTTAACTTATATCAAACTGATAAAGGTTTGGGAACAGAAAAAGATTATGACGAAATGATTTCAATAGCTAATAGAAATGGCATAAATACAATTTCAGATGCAGCTTTTGGCAAAACAGGGATAGTAAGTTATCAATTTCAAGATGTCCTTTTAAGAGGCAAAGATTCACCATATTGGGATTATTATAGTATTAATAATCTGAATAATGGTTTAATTGATATTGGGGTTTTAACTGAAGATACATCAAATGTAGGCTTTAAGTTTATAAATAGTCCGAATCGTAGTGACTATGACCCTAAAAAAGACACATATGTTCAAATCTTTGATAAACGTCTAGTTACTGATGAAGAGGCTACTTCAAATAAACTTATTATGGGATATCAAAATGACGATATAAAAAGAGAAAATCAAAATGATTTAATTGGTTCAAATCGTGCTGTTGTTCCATATTATTTTCCTGTTAATCCAAATGAATTGACACATGGAAAGAGAAAAATTTTGATATTGATAATTTAGAATTTGAAAATTATCGTATAACAAAAAGCAAAATATGTTGGTTTTGACCAGTGGGATGGCATGCAAGATTTGGTAAAAGAAAAAATTCTACATGGACAATTTTGACAATCTTGATTTTAACTTAACACAAAGAGATTATGAAAAACGTCAAAAAGGCTGTTGGAAAGTTCAGGATGCTGAAATTCTTGCAGGCGGATTTTCAACAAAAAGAGTTGCAAATGTAATTGGTGAAGACACAGCTTCTATTTTGCATAATATGGGAGTGTTTGGAAAAAGTGCTTCTGATATTTTAAAATTGATAAAAGCTGATGACTCTCAAATAAAAAATTTAGTTAAAACAGCACCAAATAAAATAGATGAAGAAAGTATTGGAAAATTGCTTTCTAGTAATTATGAAATTAAAGATGTCGACTTTATTTCAAATGCTGATGATTATATAACAAAAGAATTAATGTCTAACCCGTTTGAAACATTGGATGTTGCACAATCATTGATGGCTGTTTTAAGTAGTTCAGCAATAAGCAAAAGAGCTTCTGTTGAATGTGAAGTTGGAAAATCTCGTTTTGAAGTTATGAAAGGTTATAACAACGGTGACCATGACGTTGAAGCTTACCAAAATGTTGATGCAAAAGATTTAAAATCTTATAAAGCAACTGATGAAATGTTTACAAAAATACTTTTACCAATTGCAAAAGAGGTTTTAAAATCTATTGAAACAGATGATAAAAAATATTTGATGGAGATTCATTAACTGATGTTGGTCGTTATGCAGTTAAATTTATGGCACCGGATATATTTAAATTTGTTATGTACAAAGCTTTAAATCGAGATATAAAACCGGATGTTGATGAAAAAACAGGTCGTATGTATTTTAATTTGACAGATGACCAACGTGAAGGGTTAAGCTTACGTAGCTTAAATAGCTTTAATAGAACAAATCCGGAATACGATGCATTAAATGTTATAAATTCAATAAAAAGTGGTATGGAAAATATTACAGATTCTGATAAGCAGGAACTTGCTGATATATTGAAAAAACGTTTTGCAAATTATGATAAAACTTCTTTAAAATTGGCTTCAATGTTAATTGATAAAGCTGAAACCGGGCTTGATTGGCGACTTGATGCAGCAAAAGATGTTTCAAATATTAACCTTCTTCGCACACATCAGGAAACATATGATAATGTCATGGATAATGTAACAAGATTTTGGGGAAAATTTGAAAAAAGTAGTCCATGCTCAAAATATGCATTCTTATATAGTAGGTGAATTTACTGATATGGGTGAGTTTAATCCTGGAGAAGATACAAAAGAAGGATATAATGGAGATGAAAATTCAAAATATCCTACAGGTGATATAGCTGAAATGGAAATTCGTAAAAATTCTAATATGACATCTTGTGCTAATTTTAATTATACTTGGAGTTTACAAGAATTCTTCTACCGGATTCAACAAATGGCAATTTGCAAGGTGATTATGGTGCAGATTGGTTGTTTGGAAGATTTGTTACTCAAGGATGGGTAGCTAACCTGGGGTTTGCAAATTCAGATGATATCCGTAATGTAAACCAATCATATACATTTACTGAAAATCACGATAAACCAAGAATATTATCTACTTTATCCATGGATGTTGGTTTATTATTCTCACAATTTGATAAAGAAGAACATAAAAAAATGGCAGCAAAAAGTTGTAAATGGTGATTTCTCTAATGAAAATTATAGCAGTATTGATTTTACAAAATTAAATGCAAAATCAATAGCAATGGGATATAGACTAAATCAGGCACTTGATACTTTGGTAAAAATAATAAATTAGATGCAAGTTTGGTTTCTGATTTAAGAAAAACAATAGGTAAGCTTTCAAGTGATTATACAAAACAAAATAATGAAGCTTTCGGTGTAAAACCAATAAATGATGCAATTGTCGATGTTTTGGAAGAAACAGAGTCAACAAAATCAAAATCGAAAGATGAAAAAGCTAGGATTTTAAACAGCATTTTAGAACAAATTATTAAACCTGCAGCAAGCAAATATGTTCGTTTATATAAAATGCTTTCTACATTGCCGAGGTTGTGCAACTGATTATTTAGGTACGCAAATGGGATTAACAGGTTGGGAAGCATTATGTAAAAATCCATATCAACAATGTCGTGCGGCTATACCTGATAAAAAACGAGTTGCCTAAATGGTTAAATGATTGTTTATTTAATCCTATTAATGAGATACAACAAATTAAACAAAAAGAATATTTAAATCCGTTAATTGATGGTGATACTCACGCTTTACCTTTTGCACAAGGTGATAACAAAGGTTAATGTAGCAAAAAGAAATGTTAATGGTAAAGAAGAAGAAGTTAAGCTTGCCTCTTTCTTACGTTATGACCAAGATGGAAATGTTATATTAAATGTATATTCTTTTGATGGTATAAAAATGGAAATAATTTAGATGAAGTTCAAAACCATAATTTAGAACTGGATGAGCTTGTCTTGTATGACCCAAAAAATGATTATGACCCAAGATACTCACCTTTCCAATTTAAAGATGGCTCACAATTTAGACTTGAAGGTGATGATGAAACAATTTATGTTGTAGAAAATAAAGAAGATGGTAAATGTGTTATCAAAAAGCAAGGTGGCAGAAATATAATAATAAATGCTAAAGACAAAAAATACTTCGATATTTTATATGATATAAAATATAAAAATTTAAATAAAAAGAACCTTTTCTTTTTTTATTAAAGAAAAGGTTCTTTTTTTGTTATCATAAATTATAATTCTTCTTTAAGTAAAGAAAAAAGCAACAATGTTGTCATCAGTGATATTTAGCCAGTCATAAGAAGGGTAATCGCTACAACCGCACTCATCACAAGCACAATCGTCACCAAAATCACAATCATCAAAGGAGTCACAGATTTGCGCATCTTGCAAAGTTAAAATATCCTTTTCTTTGTTATCACCTTTGTATAAGGTTCCATAGACTTTAAAACTGTTAGTAAATACAATGATTTTATCGGCACCATTTGCTTCTTTTGCCAACTTGTGTATTTTATCACAAATATTCATAATTTTTCTCCTTATTAACTATCTCTAATTCTTACACCAAAAAAAGTATCCTATAAATTCAATTAACATACATTGACCTATTGTTTATAGACAGTTGGACTATTGAGATAATATATATATAAAAAAAAGCTATGAAGAATATATTTCATAGCCAGTCAGATTAGGGATATGTGTGTATCGTTATTGAATATAATTATCAACCGATTACTTGGATATAATAACAATAATTAAAAAATTCCACATCATACTTTATGTGGAATAATATTATTATAAATACATTAAATAGATTATTGAAAAACTATAATTATAAATTTTCTGTATATACTTGAACTTCAGCAGTTTGTAAATCTGTAATTATTTTGTTTTTACTAAATATTGTGTTTTTCGATAGCGTTGAAACTTGTTCTAAAGGAGCATTGAAATTAACATAAACAAAAACATTTTTAAAAGATTTATCATAATTGTTGTTAAAAATGACAATAATTTTTTGCTTATTGTGTTCAATTTGATATGCAAAAACATTTTTATTTGAAGTTTTTAAAATTGAAAATTGACCTTTATTTATAATTTCTTGATTATTGATACGAAAATCAAGTGCTTTTTTAAACATGTTAATCAACACAATATCATCGTTTTTAGGTTTACGTGAAAAATTAAATATATCAAGTTTTCCTTCGTGAACATAAGCAATGTCATTATCCGTAAAAGTGTAATTGAGTTTTTTATTTGAAAATTTATAAATATAATTATCCCCACCATAAATACCGTCAACGAAATAGGGATTAATATTTAAAGTAGCGTTGAGCCACATTGTCAAAATAGAGAAATTTTTCCCCCAACAAGAATAGGACTTAATTCATCATGGGTTGAAAAACACCCTATAACTGATTTTTGATTATTAAATTTTTTAAAAAGTTTTAAGTTAAAAGAAATAAGTTTTTCAAATTGAGAGACATTCTTATAGCTTTTTAAATCAAAAAATGAGCCATAATATCCGTCAAATCCTGCTTTTAAAAGGTTGAAATAATTCGTAAAAGGAACATATTCAGAAACCGGTTTGTTCCAACTGTCAGAACTTTCAGCCAAAAATAAAAATTCATTATCTTTGGATTTTGTATAATCAATCAGGTTTTTCCAGAAAATATAAGGTTTAATAGTTGCAACATCAGCTCTTATGCCGTCAACATTTAATTCAAGCATCAAATCAACAAATTTTACATGCTCTTTATATAAATCATCAAAAAGTTTTCCGTTTTCATCTTTTGTCTTGAAAAGCCGAACGTCCACCCAGTCAAGCGGTGTAATGCTTTGAAGATTTTGATTTTTTATAAAAGATTTGGATTTGTTAAAAAAATAGTCATACGCTCCACAGCTTGGAAGGTCGATTATAACTCTAATGTCACGTTTATGACATTCTTCAATAAACTTTTTTGCTTCTTTTTAATAGTTTCATTGTCATTTGCATAACTTAACTGTGGATTTAGTTCACTAAAGCTTGAAAGTGCATAAAGTGAGCCTGCAGTTCCCAAAGCTTTTATCTTTCCTGTTTTGGTAATAGGGAGAACGTGAAGTGTATTAATATTAAATTGTTTTAACTCGTCAAGTCTTGATATCGCGTTAAGAAACGTTCCTTTTCTTTCGTTTTCATCGTCAAAATCTATAATATCGTTGTCATTTGCGTCATTTGCATTGAATGTTCGCAAGTTGATTTCATAAATTATTGCCTGATTGTTCAAAAAATAATGTTCTCAAGTCGTTTTTGTAGCCTTGAATATCTTGTGAAAAAAACACAAGATATATTAAACAATAAAAAATATGCAATTAAAATAAATATTCTTTTCATAACGTTTATTATAACATATATGTATGAAAATTTTGTAAATTTGTGGAATTTATTATAAATTTGTAATATAATTTAAAAAAGAATGGAATAGAGGACGTTAAGATGAGTAAACATATCGACACAACACCAATTGAAGTATATATATTAACAGCCGATTATGACATAAAAGGAACAGTTTATGTCGCAAAATATACAGACTCAAATCGAGAATTAACAGACTTATTGAATGATAAAGAAAGACGTTTTTTAGCTGTTACAAATGCTGAAATATTGCCTCGCAATTCATCTCAATCACCACGTCGTTACAATTTTCTGGAAGTTCATATGGATTACGTGTTAATGGTACATCCAATATCTCAAGCTCTATTTAAAGAACCGGCACCGGATTTTTCAATACAATTAAGCAAGTTTAAAGAATTAAGAAATAAATTAAACCAAACAAAACCTTTTTAAATAATAAATTTAACTTATTTAAAATAATAAATAAATCAAAAAATCTCCTTTAATTTAAAGGAGATTTTTTAAGCCTTAATAAGTGTATCAAGAGTATACTAGGCGGTAATTTTTTTATTCTGCATAGCACCGGGGATTTGTTGCCAATTAGCAGCCATAATTTTTTTGAAAGATTTTAAAGCAGTATCTTCAAGTTCGCCCAATTCTTCAGCTTCCATAATAAGTTGGCGAAGAGGCAACAAGGCTCTTTGGTCACGAAGAACTCCCAAAGCAGCGGCAGCACCGGCACGAACCAAGTCATTTTCAGATTTGTTTTGCATAACTTCAATCAAAGCAGGTACAGAAGATTTGTCGCTTAATTTACCCAAAGATGTAACAGCGTAAATACGAACGTTAACCCATTCATCTTTTAACATTTCAATGATATAGGGAACGGCTTTTTTATTTCCGATTTCGCCTAAAGCACGAGTAATATCACAACGAACATTAATTTTTTCGTTATGTAAAGATTCAATTAAAGCATCGGTTGCAATGTCACCTATTTCAATCAAAGCATCAGTGGCCGTGATACAAACTTGAGGGTTTTCATCATTTAAAGCAGTAACCAAAGGTTCAACAACTTCTTCACCCCTAAGCGTCCCAAAGCGCGAGCTGCACGAACACGCACATCAACGTTTCGATCTTCACGAAGGGATTCAATTAATGGCAACGTTGCTTGACAATCGCCAAGCTCACCCAAAGCACGAGCTGCGTATAAACGTACAGAACCGTTTTTATCATTTTTAATACATTAATTAATGGCTCAACAGCATTAACATCACCCATCTCGCCCAATACACGAGCAGCATTATATCGAACTTTTTCAGAATTGCTTGTTTGCAAATCCTCAAGTAATTCTACAAATGATTTTTTTGACTGTTTTTTTCTTGAATTCACACTAATTGACATGTTTTCCTCCAGCATTTAAATAATTCACACTACACATTTATATAAAGTATTTCGTTAAATAAAAATTGCCATTTTTTTCAAGATTGTTAAGTTTCATTAATAATTGTTATCCCAACACTTTATTTAACTTACTTTTTTTATTATAACATTTTTTTTGACATTTTCCTACTATATTAATATTAATTAACAAAAAGATTTAAATTGTTTTTATAATGTAAAGTGTATTTTAGCTACGTCAACAATTTCTTAACTTTACAAAACTTAATATTCTTGCAATGATTTTTGTTTTTGATATACATCAGCAAAAATACGTGCGTATTTCTCACGAATTTCAAAAATATTTAAAAAGTTTATAACGGAAAGGTAAAATGTTTAAGGTAAATAAATTTATGAAAAAAATTGTTTGGACTTTTTTATTATGTATCATTAATTTTATTTTTTGTATTACTGATGAATTTAGTGACATAGATAAAAAAGAAACTGATTGTATTAATAATTTTCTACAGATCAAATGACGTTATGAACTCAAAAAGCTATAACCGAATGGGAAAATCAAGTAAATAATTATTACCGTTTGATTTTAAATAATAAATTGATTGAAAAGAAATTTGTTGAACAATCTCAAAAAAAATGGTTGGAATACAAAATAAGTAATTACAAAATGATTAATCAACTTGTAGAAATGCTATATATGTTATATTACAGCTCAAGCCTTTTGGGTGAAGCTCCCGGCATAGTATTGTTATAAATATTTAAATTTTCGTGTTTAGATTTGTAATATTGTCTTAAATATTGGCTGTTTTTAATTTCTTCTTCACAGTATAAAATATCTTCAACGTTTCGCAAATACTCAACAAAACGCATTTGTTCCTCATCAAAATTATAATCCCTAATCAATTTCATGATGTCCATATTACTATTTTAAAGGATAAAGACATAATATTCACTATTTTCCGCTTAAATGTTAAGTTTTAAGAAGATAATTTTTGTGTCGGAATATTTTTTCTCACTTAAAATTTTGTAACAATTAAAATCAATTTTTTCATTTACACTTGTTTCTAATATTAAAATAGAATTTTCATCTTTTAAAAGATTATCATTTTTAACTTTATCCCCTATTTTTTGATAAAGTCCTTTAAAATATGGCGGATCTGCATATATTACATCGAAACTTATATTATAATTTACATTCAAAGCATTTTTTATAAGCAGATTTGAGGTAAGTCCTAAATTTTTATAATTTTCCTGAATTATTTTTGCCGTTTTAAAATCATTTTCTACAGCGATAACACTTAAAAAACCACGAGATAATGCTTCAAGCCCCATAATACCGGAGCCTGAAAACATATCCAAAAATTTTTATCATTAAAATTCCCAATCAAACTATTGAGAATATTAAAGACACTTTGACGAGTTTTAGATAAAGTTGGTCGAACCGACAAAGATTTTGGTGCAATAATTTTTCGTCCGTTAAAAGAACCACCTGTTATTTGCATTCGTTTAAATATTCATTTATTGCTTTAGCTGCGCGTTTGCCTGCTCCCATAGCGTTTATGGCATTTGATTCTCCATTAGGTGCAACATCTCCGCCGGCATATACACCATCAATTGATGTTTTACCTGTTTCTTTATCGATAATAATGTAGCCACGTTTATCAGTGTTCAAATCCAAGCCTTCATCATTTGCAGATGATTGAATGATAGGGTTTGGACCTGTGCCTAAAGCAACAATAACGGTATCAACGTCCATATCAACAATTTCTCCTGTTGGTATAGGGCGACGACGACCCGACTCATCAGGTTCGCCTAACTCCATAACTTCAAGTTGTAAAGTTTTTACATAACCATTTTCTCCAACTATTTCACTAGGAGAGTGTAAAAGTTTAAATACAACACCTTCTTCCTTGGCATGGCGAATTTCTTCAAGTCTTGCCGGCAACTCAGCTTCTGTACGACGATAAACAATATACACTTCTTTAAAGCCAACTCGAACAGCAGTGCGTGCTGCATCCATAGCCACATTTCCTCCACCAATAATAGCTGCTTTGGTGCCTACTCTCAATGGTGTTGGTGAATTTTCGTCATTTGCATTCATCAAATTTACACGAGTTAAAAATTCATTTGCGCTATAAACACCATTTAGGTTTTCACCTTGAATATTAAGCATTTTGGGTAAACCTGCACCTGAACAAATGAATATAGCATCAAAACCGTCTTCTTTCAATTGGTTTATTGTAATTGATTTTCCAACAACAACATTTGTTTCAAATTTTACACCTAATTCTTTCAAGTTGTCTATTTCACGATTTAAAACCTGACGAGGAAGACGAAATGGTGGAATGCCATACCTTAAAACACCGCCCAATTTGTGCAAAGCTTCAAAAACGGTAACATCATGGCCTGCTTTTCTTAAATCACAAGCAGCTGTCATGCCTGCACATCCTGAGCCTACAATTGCAACTTTTTTCCGCTTGACTTGATTGTGGGGTCTTTTGCTTTTGAATTGTCACCAACAAATCTTTCCAAAGCTCCAATAGCAACGCTGTCACCTTTAATTCCTAAAACACAATTGCCTTCACATTGACGTTCTTGAGGACAAACACGACCACAAACTGAAGGAAACATGGATGTTTGGCGAATAATTTCACCGGCTCCTTCTATATCTCCTTCTTTTACTTTTTGAATAAAACCGGGAATATTTATATTCACAGGGCAACCTTGAACACAACGTGGATTTTTGCAGTTTAAACAACGTGAAGCTTCAAGCCTTGCTTGGTCTGGAAGAAGATTGTTCTCAACCGCTTCAAAATTGCTGCGTCTTATATTTTTATCCTGTTCTTTTGGTCTTTGTCGTTCAATTTTTGTCATTTTTTATTAAATCTCCAAATTAAATTTCTTTATATTATTTCTTAATTAAAAATTTAACATAAGTATAACAGTATAACAAGTTTTTTAATTTACTATTGCATTCTTATTTTTTTCTATAATAATAATGTTTGTAAAAGGAAGGAGAAAAAATTAATTTAATTATTAGCCAAAACATTTTCAATTCAAATTCGAGAAATACGGTAAAAAAAGAAAATCAGAAAAAGAGTAACCAAACAAATGCGATTTCAAAAATCAAAGTTTTCAAGTTTGTTCAAAGCAAGCTTCTCAAGCTTTGAAAAACAATATTTCTTTTGGGGGCGCCTCAAATTCCTAGCGATGATGCTGTGTCAACAATTGATCTTCTTTACAAAACAGTTGCTTCGAGACGAGTTAGACCTGCCACAGCAGGAATTCAAAATCGATATAAACAAGAATTGTTAAACAATCTTGAAACTTTTAAAAATAGCGATTATGATGATATGTCTATAGCAGACAATGTCCTGAATAATACAAAGTTTCTAGATTCAAATAATTTTGCAAAAGTAGAACAA
Source organism: Candidatus Melainabacteria bacterium (assembly GCA_022009935.1). Taxonomy (GTDB): domain Bacteria; phylum Cyanobacteriota; class Vampirovibrionia; order Gastranaerophilales; family Gastranaerophilaceae; genus UMGS1477. The sequence goes on from CP091731.1 coordinate 1,696,776, forward strand.
CCAGAGCGTAATGCTTTTCAAATATTTGCATATCCAAAAGATGATAATTTTGTACAAAGTGTTAAAATTGGAAAAAAATGGACAAAGATTAGGAAATGTTGGGTTTGTTTGTTTTGATTTTGTTGGATGTAATGGAGAAAATATGCTTAATTCATACAGTATAAAATCCCAAGTAGGTTCTTATTTATCCGGTTTAAAAGTTAAATTAAAAGAAGCACCTGCCCCTGCCCCAGAAAGAGGGTATAAAGTATATAGGGCTACAGATTTGAAGTTTATTAATTTTTTGAACGAAATAAATACAACTACTATTAATGCTGCAGTTGCTGTTGAGACTGCTACTGAGACTGCAGAAGCTGCTGCTAAGGCTGCTAAGGTTGCCAAGGTTGTTAAGACTGCTGAGGCTGCTGAGACTGCCAAGGTTGCAGCTAAGATTGCCAGGATAGCTGCTAAGATGGCTGCTAATGCTACTGCAGCTGCTGATGTTGTTGCTTTTGATATCTTAATGGCTACAAATAAGAATGTTTTTAATGGTGATTCAGGGACAGTCGGTATAAACGGAGCAAATGTAGACTTTTTAGCTATAGATAACGACTTAAACGCTTCCTAAGCACTTTGTTAAAATTGATAAAATAATGAAGCATTCTTTATTTTTTTCGGTGTACTGTTTCTTTAAAATAGTACACCGAATTTAAAAAATATATAAAAATATTATGCTCCCAAGCCGGCTGCTTTTTTCCATAGTATCAATAATGGTTTTATCTAAAACATCTTTAATGTCACTTGATGCCAAAACTTTGTTGCCAACTTCTGTGCAACCGCCTTTTTGTTGTTACATTTTCAATTAATTTTTCAACACTAATGTTATTTTCTAATCCGTTTAAAATCATTTTACCGGCACCAATAGCTGTTTGAGTTGATAATTTTAAAGCGGTTTCATAATCCAAACCAAGATTTTGAGCGGATTTGGCAAATTCATTAATAATATAATAATAAAAAGCCGATTCTGAACCTGAAAGAGCTGTAACAACATCAATTTTATTTTCTTCAACAACAATAGCTTCACCAACACTTTGCATTATGTTTTTTGCTAAAGTTAAATCTTCTTCATTTGCATAAGCTCCCTTGCATAAACCTGAAATCCCCTCGTTTATAAGAGCCGGAGTGTTTGGCATGACACGGATTACCTTTTGCTTTTTGTGCTTAATGCTGTTTCTATTTTTTTGATGAAACTCCGGCAGCAATTGAAATTATAAGCTTTTCATTATTTATTTCACCTTTTATTTCCTCTAAAACTTCATTAATTATAAAAGGTTTTGTGCAAATCATAATAATGTCGCTATTTTTGACAACTTCTTGAATTGAATTATAAAAAGTTGCATTGTATTTTGTTTTAATCTGTTCGACAGTTTTTTCGTTTACATCGAAAAATGAAAAATTGTTAAACAATTTAGAGTTAAAAATGCCGTTCATAATCGAATTTGCCATTTTGCCGGCACCAATAAAACCTAGTTTTTTGTTCATATAAATTTACCTTTACTAATATAATTATTTGACTAAAATGCATGTGTATTTTATCATAAAGATAACATAAAATAAAAATAAATATAAAAGGAGAATAAAATGAGACGAACATTAGAGGGAACAAAAAGAAAAAGACAAAAAGTGAGCGGTTTCCGTGCTCGTATGGCAACACCGGGGGGTCGTGGTGTCATCAACCGTCGTCGTGCAAAAGGTCGTCATAGACTTGCTATTGTTGCTAAAAAACTTGCTTAATAATGCTTTTAAAAAAATATAGACTTACCAAAAATAGTGCATTTATAAGTACATATTCAAACAAAAAAGGTCGTTAGTAACGATTTTTTTTGTGCTATATATTGGAAAAAATTAAATCGTCTCAACTTGACATGCCAACAAAAGTCGGTTTTGTCGTTTCAAAAAAAAATATTAAACTTGCAACAAAACGAAACAAAATTAAACGACAGCTAAGAGAAATATACCGAAATTTTTGTATTATGTAATCAAGAATATAACATTAATAAATATTTATCTTTAGTTTTTGTCGTTAAATCACAGTGTTATAATAAAAATTTTAATTTAATCAAAGAAAAATTTTTGGAACTTGTTAAACAAATATAAAAAACCTTAATTAATATTTTTAATTAAGGTCTTTTTATGTTATATGTTGATTATGCTATAAATACCACCGGTATTTTGCTGTTTGGATCTTTTGGTAAATTTGGATAAGGTTTCAGGTTGTTTAAAAAATTGTGTCCGTTTGAACTTTTAAATTTTTTCCATTTGTTTATTTATAGCCTTACTGCTAAAAGTTGGTATTTTGCTGCCGCTTGTTCTTTTCATTGCCGGATAAGAGAACATGTGTTCTAGTGGTTTTGTATTCATTTAAATCTCCTTTATCTATTATATATATAAATAAAATACCTCACATAAAAAATGTCAAATTTAATAAAATAAGTTATGGAGCTATTGTAATTATAACAAGAATGGAGTTGAAATTTTTGTATATCAATGTTATTGTAAAATAAGACTTTGTTTGATATTCATAAGGAAAAAAATTTGTTTGAAAAATTTACTCAAGTTGCCGTTGATGTGGTAATTGAAGCACAATTTGAAGCTTGTTCTTTAAAACATAAAAAAGTATACCCTGAGCATTTTCTTCTTGGGTTTTTGTCTCAAAAATATTGTTATGCGTGTAGACTTTTAAATATTGCCAATATAAATTCGCAAAACTTGAGAGAATTGATTGAGGAAAAACTGAAGGCAAAGAAAACAAATGAAAATAACATGCAAAATGTTTCCTTTAGCTTCAGTGCAAAAAGTGTTTTAAATAATGCTATTTCTTTGGCTCAAATTATCACTCAAAGTTATGTTACTCCCGAGCATATTTTTATTGCGCTTTTAGAGTATGAAAAAAGTTATGTGCGAGATATTTTAACTCAACTTGGATTTGATGTTGATAAAAATAAAACTTTAATGTATAAACTGATTAAACGTAATAAAAAACTGAAAATATCCATCCGGAAGAAGATTTCGCATTGGAAACAAAAGATGAAAATTCAGATCTTGCAACTATATTTGAGGATTTTAAAAATTCTAGTATTTTTAACTCTGCAATGGCAAAGCTCACTGCTTCAAATTATGAAATTTTGGGAACAGAACAAATTATGCAATCTATTCTTGAAGATAAAAGTTCTGAACTGACTCAAATGTTGAATAAAACAGGGTTGAGTCTTGAAAAATACTTGAATAAACTTTCGGAAATTACAAACCGAAATGAAGAATTTGAAGAAAAACAAATTGTTTTAACTCCAAATGCCTTGAAAACGCTTATCGTTGCTTATGAAACAGCAAAAGAGTTTGGTGATTTGACAATAATGCCACAACATTTTGTTTTGTCATTGTTAAAGTCCAAAAAGGCATAGCCTATCGAATTATGAAAGAGTTGAACGTTGATTTTGATTTAATAGCTTCAAATATAATAAAACCTATAGAACGGCAAATGAACGAAGTTACAACGATTATGCGTTTGGCTCATGAAGAAGCTTATAACTTGGGGCAAAACATTGTCGGAACAGAGTTGATTTTGCTTGGTATTGTAGCTGAGGGAACATCTATAGCCGCAAAGGTACTTTTGAAACTTGGTGTAAACTTAAAAGAGATAAGAACTTGTGTTGAAAAATTGGTAACATCGTCTGATGATTATGCAAGTAAAAATCTAAAATTGTCAGAACGAGCTAAAAATGTTTTGAGCCTTGCAAGTAAAATAGCACGTGAATATGAAGTTAATAAAATTAGACCGGAACATTTGCTTTTGGCTATCACGCAAGAACCAAAATCTGTGGCAATGAGGGATATTGAACGATTTAGGTGTTGATGTGCTTGAAATCAAATTTGGAATTACAAAAGAGCTTGAAAAATAAGCTTATTGTCTTATAATTTATATGATAAAAAGTTAAGGAGATATTAAATTGTCAAATATAAAAGTGGGTGTTGTCGGAGCTTTGGGCAAAATGGGACGAGAAGTTGTCAAAGCCGTTTGTAATAATGAAAATACAGAACTTGTCCTTGCTGTTGATATGTTTAATGTCGGAAGTGATGTTGGCGAAATAGTTTTTAATAAAAAAATTGATGTAAAAATAGAAGCAGATTTAAAACTTGCCATTGAGTCAAAAAAACGTTGATGTTATTGTTGATTTCACTCAACCTTCAACAATTTATAACAATGCAAAAATAATTTTAAATTCAAAAGTAAATCTTGTTGTGGGCACGACCGGTTTGACGGATGAACAGCTTGAAGAATTGAAAACACTTACTGATAAAAACCAAGTTTCAACTTTAATCGCTCCAAATTTTTCAACAGGTGCAGTTTTATTGATGATGTTTTCAAAAATGGCAGCAAAATATTTTGACAATGCTGAAATAATTGAGCTTCATCACAACCAAAAAAAGATGCTCCTTCCGGCACGGCGATTAAAACTGCAAAAATGATAGCTTCTGTCAAAGACAATTTTGAAACCGGAAATTGCGAAGAAGTTGAACTGATAAAAGGTGCAAGAGGTGCTAAAACAGAGTCAAACGTTAGAGTCCATTCTGTAAGAATGCCGGGATTTATAGCCTCAGAGGAAGTTATTTTTGGAGAAAACGGACAAATTTTAACACTAAGGCATGATTCAATGAATCGTGAATGCTATATGAAAGGTGTTTTGCTTTCAATAGATTACGTTTTTAACCACAAAGAATTTGTTTACGGATTGGAAAATATCTTAAGTTTTTAATTTAAAAAAAATGAAAAATAAGTGAGAAAAGGAATATAAGCAATGAGAAAACCGAATTTAGCAGTACTAGGGGCAACAGGTGTTGTTGGAAGCAGAATTTTAAGCATATTAGAAGAAAACAAGGTTGAATATAACGAAATAAAATTTTTGGCAAGCAGCAAAAGTGCAGGCAAAAAAAATAATGTTTAATGGCACTGAACATACTGTCATTGAAGCTACACCTGAAGCTTTTGAGGGTGTTAATATTGTTTTGGCTTCAGCAGGTGGCTCTACAAGTCTAAAACTTGCTTCAGAAGCAACTAAAAGAGGTTGTGTCTATATTGATAACTCTTCAGCTTTTCGTATGGAAAAAGATGTGCCTCTTGTTATAGCAGGGGTCAACGACGATGATTTGAAAAAACACAACGGTATTATTGCTAATCCAAATTGTTCAACTTCACAATTGATGCTTGTTTTGAAACCTTTAAATGACAAGTATAAAATCAAAAAGACTACTTGTTTCAACATATCAAGCTGTTTCAGGAGCAGGGCTTAAAGCTATAAATGAACTAAAAGAAAATGTTGAAGCTTTTAATAAAGGTGAAGATTTTCAAAATGAAGCATTTAAAAAGCCCATTGCATACAACGTGATACCTCAAATTGATGTGTTCTGTGAAAACGGTTACACAAAAGAAGAAATGAAAGTTACAAACGAAACACGTAAAATATTGCATTTGGATGAAAATGTTCCAATTTCTTGCACGGCTGTTCGTGTTCCTGTTTTTGTCGGACATAGTGAAGCTGTTGAAATTGAATTTGAAAAAAATGCCAATGTAAATGAAGTTCGAGAAATTTTAAGCAATGCCTATGGAGTTGAAGTTGTTGATGATATTGACAATTATGTTTACCCAACACCAAGAGATTGTGAAGGTAAAAATCCTGTTTATGTCGGACGCATTCGCAAGAGTATCGGGTTTGAAAACGGCATTACTCTATTTTGTGTGGCTGACAATTTGCGTATTGGAGCAGCTTTGAATACTGTTAGACTTGCTCAAAAAGTTATTGAAATGGGGTTATACTAAATATTTATGCTTGAGTTATTGGTTTTATATACTCTAAATACGTTTGAAAAAGACAGGTTATTCTATAAAAAAAGAAATAACAAAAAAATTTGGTAGTTTTATTCAACCTTCAAGTGGGGCTTTGCACCCTCTTTTTACAGAAACTTGTTCAAAAAAGATGCTTGATGAAAAAAAGGTTTTAACTGATGGCGGAAAAAAATTAAGTTATTTTTATTTGAACAAAGATGGTCTAAAGCACTTTTCTAAACTATTTAATAAACCATTGTCTAGCAACCCGAGTGTATGTGTAAATGAAATATACGCGAAGCTTGCTTGTTTTAAAATGGCTAATAAAGAAATGCAAGAAAACTTTCTTGAAAATGCCACAGAAAATCTTAAAATGTTTATCATTGATGCTAAAAATACCCTTGATGATGAGTATCTTAAATTTGACTTTTTATCAAAAAACTTTAATAAAATATCAAATTGGTCTTTTTGAAGATTTATTAAAAGCATGTTGAAAGGTTTAAAAACTTTGATGAATGCCATAATAAGTGAGGTTAAACCAAATTCAATAGCTTGGGAATTTGAACTTGAAGCAGGTGATAAAATAATTAGAGTTAATGACAAAGAATTGACTGATTTAATTGATTTTAATTTTGAAACTGCAACAAATGAGTACACATTGACTGTTGAAAAAAAAGAAACAGGTGAAATTGAAGTTTTAGAAATTGAAAAAGATGACGAGGAAGAACTTGGAATAGTTTTTGACTCGGCTGTTTTTGACGGTGTTAAACGTTGTTTGAACAAATGTATTTTCTGTTTTGTTGACCAACAACCAAAACATTTGCGTAAAACATTATATATAAAAGATGACGATTATAGGCTTTCTTATCTTCAAGGAACTTATGTAACTTTGACAAATTTGAAACAAGATGACAAAGAACGCATTGAAAAGCTCAATTTGGGACCTTTGTATGTTTCTGTGCATACAACTAATGGTGAATTGCGAAAAAAAATGCTTAATAATAAAAATGCTGACAAAATTTTAAATGAGCTTGATTGGTTGAAAAAAGCAAATATTCCAATTCATTGTCAAATTGTTTTGTGCCGGGATATAATGACAACGAAGAATTAATAAAAACATTAAACGATTTGTATAAATATAAAAAAATTGTCAAATCGGTTGCAATTGTCCCTGTTGGAATTACAAAATATCGTGAAAATGATGATTTAAAAAAAGTTGATTATAGTGTTGCAAAAAAAACAATTGAGATTGTGAATAATTTTAACTTTGCCCAAAAACTAATTTTGCACAGCTAAGCGATGAGTTTTTTTATTTTGACAAATAGTGATATTCCTGACAAAAAATACTACAAACACTATGCTCAACTTGATGACGGAGTTGGTACAACTCGCATTATTCTTGATGATTTTGCAAAACGTGAAAAAAATTACCTAAAAAATCAAAGACAAAAAAAATTCCATTTCATTTTGTCAAAATCAAGCCTGAAAGCATTTGATATTATTGCCGAAAGATTAAACCAAATTGAAAATTTGAACATTGTCAAAATTGTTGTTGAAAGCAAGTTTTTTGGTGATGATATAAATGTGTCAGGTCTGATTGTAGGAAGCGATATTTTATCAGCATTGAAAAATCAGCAAAATTTAAACATAGTCTTACCTTCAATTATGCTCAAGCCATATACAACAAGCTTTTTAGATGACATAACGGTTGAAGACTTAGAGAAAAAACTAAATTCCAAAATCCATATTATTGAAGATCCTTATTCTGTCTCTGAAATTATTGAGTTGTGTTGTGGATAAAAAAAATTAATCATTAGTATTATTTTCTATAATTTCTTTTTTGTTTTTCTTAAAACTCAAAATATTATTTATAACACTTGAAACAACAGCAGCTCCTGCAACAATTTCAGCTGCGATAATAAAATGTTTATTATGTTTGGGATGAGTGCAATCTTTTATATCATCAAGACAATTTAAAAGTGAAAATCCGGTCCAAGCTGCTTCTGCCATTTGTTTTAATATCGTTCCCCAAGCGACACTATTCATAGTTTTATTTTTGTCTTTATTTTTATCAATACCAAAAGAGGCAAAAGGCGAGCCAAAAATTAATGCACCATAAACAATTGAAAGCAAACCGGCCATTGTTTTATAAGTTTTGGGCATATTTTTGTGTGGCAACCAAAGAGGAGCAATATTAAGTGAAAAAATAAAAGCATCTTTTGGCTTCTCAATAGGCTCTTTTAAATATACATATTTATTCGTTTCGTTTTCTTTCTTTGAAAACTTAACATTTGGATTATTTAATTTAAAATTTGTATTTATCATTTTCTATTCTTTCGTTTTAAGTTTTGATATTATTGCATTCTCAACTATCCTTATTTTGGTTCTTCTTTTTAAACTTATCTTTTAAAAATTTATCAAAATTTTTACCTGTAAAGATATAACTCGTTTCATTTAGGGTTATATTAAGGCTAAGTAAATTGAATAAAACTAGAAATATATTATTAAAAGTGTCACTTTTTGGGGAAAAACTTTCCAGTTTTTCTTTTTTAATGTTATTGTAATTGGAATTGCACTTAATCCCATTAAAATATTAAAAAACGGAAGAGAATGATGTTCAAAAAGCCCCGGATTTATTTTTCCCGTTGCTCTTGCCCAAAGTGTGTCCTGTTTCAATTGGTGAACAACCATTGGATTGTTTCGCCAATTAGGATATGCAAGATTGAACCCTTCTGCTTCATACTTAAGAAAGTCTGGAGCAGATGCCGGGTCATTATAAATTTTATAAGCATAATCATTATCTTGTTTGTGTCTTATATGTTCTCTGTATTGTTTTCTTTTTTTCAGCTTTGTAATTTTCATCAGAACTGTGAAATGAAAGATAATGAAACCTATTCACTTGCATTAACTAAAATCCCATTCCTTTTATTATGTTTTTAATTATAGGAACAAGATTTTCATATATTTTTCCTAATTCTTTTAGCAGAATTTTGATTTAGGACAACCCTACCATATTCTATAATACCACGTCTGCCTATTTCTTGTTTTATCAAGTTATTTATATGATTATCACGCACAAGTGTTTTCATTATTGGTTTGATTTCATCTCGTATTAAATCATCTTGTGATTTACTTGACACCCCTACCACATCTTTTGTAACAAGTGAAAATAAAGAACCTTTTATTATATTTTCTAAAGTCTTATCATCCATATTTCCTTTAGATTCAATTGCATGTTGAGCAACTTGTGGTATTACAATTTCAAGCCCTCTTGCCGCATAGTTTGTTGCATCAGATTGAATAATTTCATTTGCTTCTTTTATAAAAAAACCGACTCCTTTGGGCATATTCCGTACCATATCAGCTCCCAAAGTTTTTGCTGCAGATTCCTGAAGATTTTAAAGCACGATGGTCTAAATCAAGATTACTTTCAAAACCTTTTTCAAGTTCTGAAAATACCTTATATGCTATAACTTCAAAAATTTTATCAGTAACATTCATTTTACCATTTTCATAATCTTTAACAAATGCCCATCCCATAGACTCACAAAGTGTTGCAGATAAAGCTCCATTACCGGCACGAACAGCACCTGAAACAGCAACATTACCGGCTCCGGCCGTTGTCATTGCGGCTGCTATATGTGCACCAAAACCGACACATTCCATATTCCTTGTAATATATTCATTCCGACAGTTGCCCCAGAAGCAAAATGTTTTCCGGCATGTATCATTCCGGCAACAGGATCGGCATCAAGTGTATCAATCAATCCTGCAAACATGCCCATTTCTGCAGTAATCAAGAAAGGTAAATCTGCTTTTGCCATACATAATTCTCCCATGGCCGCAGAAATTCCTGCACAAATTAAAGCTGTTGTGTGTATGATTTTATGACAATTACTTTTTTGTGAGCTTGTTAAATACTTTTTTCCGCCAAAAGATACTTCATTCTTGTTTTTAACATTAGTTTTATTTTCCGCTTCATCAACACTTAGAACTTCATCTATTTGCTCAATTGTTTCTTTTATATTTTCAACACTTGTTCCATTTTTTTCATAACTATTCTTTAAACCACTATTTATAAATTTTAACTCATCAACATAAGCGGCTTTTATAAGTTTTAATAATCCTATTCCTTTATCATGTTCATTTAATTTTGATGAATTTTTTATAAAATCATATATTTTTTTTAGAATGCTCCAGCCTTATTTTATTAGCATTTGCAACATCAGTAAACTTTACAGGATAAAACTTTGAGTCTAAGACAAGACTGTTTGTAGATTTTCCAAAATTTTGATTTAAATTTGGATTTTGTTCTTTTTGTTTTGGATTACTTTTTAAAGCCTGTATTTCATTTCCATAATTCACTGCATTCACTCTCATCTTTTTCCTCCTATTTTATTTAGCAAATAAATATTTATACTCATATAAAAACTGTAAAAAAATAATTTGCTAGTTTAAAATGGAATATTAAGAAGTTTTTACAAATCTAAATATCGACATTTCGCATCATATCGATTAAGGTATCGATAGTTGTTTGCATAGTAACAGAATCAGTTGTGCGTTGTTGAAGAAAAGCGTTTACTTTGGGAATCATTTCAATGGCTGTGTCAAGTTTTGGGTTTGAGCCCGGTGTATACATACCTACATCAATCAAGTCTTTATTTTCACGATACATAGCAAGAATTTTTCTCAATTTATAAGCAGCTTCTTTTTGTTCATTTGAAACAATAGCTGTAAACAAACGAGAAATGCTTCCCAAAATATCAATTGCAGGGTAATGGTTCATTTCTGCGACTTTACGGGATAAAAATACGTGACCGTCGACAATCCCTCGAACTGTATCAACAACAGGGTCATTAATATCATCACCTTCCATAAGAACAGTGTAGAACGCTGTAATTGAACCTTTTTCACTGTTGCCTGTCCGTTCTAAAACTTTTTGAAGCCAAGAAAATATAGATGGTGGATATCCTTTCATCGTTGGCGGTTCACCAATAGAAAGTCCTACTTCCCTTCCGGCCATAGCGCAACGTGTAACAGTGTCAGTCATAAGAAAGACTTTTTTACCTTGGTCACGAAAATGCTCACATACTGCAGTTGCTGTAAGAAGGCATTTCATACGAATTAACGGTGGTTGGTCACCTGTTGAACAAACAAGAACTGATTTTTTCATCCCCTCAGGTCCAAGTGCATCCTCAACAAATTCTTTAACTTCCCGTCCACGTTCTCCAATCAGTGCAATGACGTTTATGTCGGCATCAGAGTTTCGCGCAATCATACCAAGAAGCGTACTTTTTCCTACACCTGAACCGGCAAACAAGCCCATACGTTGTCCGCAACCAAAAGTTAATGTAGAATCAATAGCACGTACACCTGTTGAGAACATATCTTTTTATAATAGGACGCTCAAAAGCCCCCGGCGGGTCATTGTCAACTTTTATCCATTTTGCATTGGTTGTATCAAGTGGCTTATTGTCAATAGGCTCTCCAAGTGGGTTTATAAGTCTGCCAAGAAGAAAATCACCAACAGGTATCATGATAGGGCGTCCTGTTGAGGTGACAAGGCTGCCTTGTCCTATTCCGGCACCATCGTATAAAAGCATAAGTTGAGCTGCTTCACCTTTAAAGGCAACAACTTCTGCTGCTTTTTTTGTCCCTCATCTGTTTCTATGTAACACAAATCACCTATTTTTAGTCCCGGTAATTTTACATCAACCGTCAAACCTAACAACTTTGAAACCGTACCTTTGAAGCTATACAATTTAACATTATCCAAAGTACTTTTTAACACTGTTTTTTAAACTTTCAACTTCATTTTGTTTCATACAATAAAGGTCGTTCCTATATTTTATACCCGACCATACAGGTCAGATAAACGTACTATATCATTTTCATCTAAAATATCGCCTTTTTTGAACTTCAAGAATTTTTAAAGGTTTATTTGTCGGATTTTGAAGTGAATGAGTTTCTTTTATTTTTATATCAATACTTTCACCGGGTGTTAAGTTATATTCTATATTATCTTTTACAACAATGGCATTTCCTTCCAAAACAACCCAGTGTTCACTTCTATGAAAATGATACTGAAGGCTTAATTTTGCGTGTGGATTAACACAAATACATTTTGTCAAAAATCCTTCACCCTCTTGAAGTACAGAATAATATCCCCAAGGTCGATAAACAGTTTTATGAACTTTATGTGTTTCATCATTTATATCTTTTAACTTTTCGTATATTTTTTTGACTTCATTTGATTTTGACTTATCACAAACAAGAAGTGCATCTTCTGTTTCGACGATACAAGTGTTGTTTAAACCTATTGTCGTAACAAGCTTTGATGTAGCATATACAAACGAATCTTTTGAGCCTATATCTATTACATTGCCCAAAAAACAATTATTATTTTCATCTTTCTTAGAATTTTCATAAATTGCTTCCCAAGAGCCTAAATCCATCCAATCACATTCAAGTTCAAACATGACCGTTTTTTTTGATTTTTCGATTAATGCATAATCTATTGAAATGTTTGGTAAGTTTTCAAAAACATTATATTGTATATTTGGAGAATTATTTTCTTCAACTTGAGCTTTTTCCAGTATGTCAAAAATTTCATTTGAATGTTTTTTTCATTTCAGATTTGAACACAGAAGCTTTGAACATATACATTCCGCTATTAATATAACAATTTTTTTCTTTGATTAACTCATTACAAGTATTTATGTCAGGTTTTTCAATAAATTCAACAACTTTTTAGCAGTTTCAACTTTTTCTGATAATTGTTTGTTATTTTTAACTTTTATATAACCAAGTCCTTCATCAGCTTTTTTAGGTTTTGTTCCAAACATCACAATATGACCTTCTGAAGCCAAATCAATTGCTTTATTAAATATTGAAGCAAAACTTTTAATATCATTAATTGTTGTATCAGATGCTGTTACAAAAATTATAGGGTCTTGATTTTTACGACTTAAAAATTTGCATATATATTTTACCCCCAAAGTAATCGCCGCGGCAGTATTTTTTTGAAATAGGTTCTGTTATAATTTTATAATCGTTGTCTCTAAAATATTTTTCTTTAAATGTTTCAAGCTGTGACTTTATACCACTTTGGTGTTTAATATTTGTAACCGTTAATATATTCTTATCGTCTATATTTAGAGTAAGACGTTTAAAAGTATTTTGAAACAAGGTTTCATCTTTATCATTATTAAAGTTTTGAAGCTGTTTTGGATACATTTCACGACTCAAAGGCCATAAACGAGAGCCACTGCCACCTGCTAATATTAATCCATATATGTTATTGTTTTTTTCTTTATTACAAGTCATAAATTTGAACCCAAAAACACTACTAATCCTACAATTAAATTATATATGAATTATTATAATATTGTCAAAAAACATAATATTATAAAATTTAATAATATATGTATAATTTTTTTTATTTAGGATATTATTAATTTATGCAAAATATTGATTTGAAAAATAAAATAGCGTTTATTACTTCACTATATCAGGAAGATTGTTTTACATCAGGCGGGGTAAAATTAAATTATTTGTTGTTATATTATTTGAAGGAAAAACAAGATTTTATTTTTGATGTTTATGCTAAAGAATATGCTAAAAATGTTTCTCTGCCTGATAAAATATATCCGTATAAGATGTTTAATGAAACTATAGCTAAACAATATAAACTAGTGTTGTCTGAAAAGGGTATATTTGGCTCAGATGTTACTTATTTACACGACCACAGCAATAAATTCAGACATAAGTTTATGTATAAAAAATGGTATTTTCGCCTGTATAAATTATTTTCACGAAGGAAGTATCTTAAAAGAAAAACTATTGATGAAAAAATTAAACAGAATTTACAAAACACGAAAAAAATTATCGTTTCTTCAAAAGTGCTAAAAAATGATTGTATTCGTAATTATAAAATTGAAGCTTCTAAGATTTATATAGTTCCACCTCCTTGTTGATTATCAACCCGGCAAGCAGGTTTTAAAAAATGAAAAATCATTTATATTTGGTTTAAGTGCTACAGGATTTGAGAGAAAGGGTGGGTATTTTTTATTAAAAGCAGTTAGAAAACTTAAGAAACAAAAGCATTTTGATTTTAAAGTTAAAATTATATTAAAGAAAAAGAATTTGTTTATAAAATTTTTGACCTATTTTTATGGGATAGCTAATTATATAGAATTTGTACCTATTCAAAAAAACATGTGTGAATTTTATAATTCTATAGATTGTTTAGTTATGCCGTCTTTACTTGAACCTTTTGGCATGGTTGCATCAGAAGCTATGATGAATTCTAAGCCTGTTATTGTTTCAAAAATTTCAGGTGTTTCAGATATTGTGAAAGATGGATACAATGGGCTTGTGACAAACAATTATAACCTTGATGAAAAAAATGAAACAAATGCTTGAAATGACAAACGAAGATTATCAAAAAATGTCTAAAAATGCATATAATTCGGTAAGTGATTTTACTTGTGAAAATTTTGCAAAAAAATACCTTGAAATTATATTCCAATAAATTACACTTTTTTAGGATGTTTTATTTTGTTTTATATTAGATAATAAAACCGTACAAAAAGGAGAAAGAAACAAATGTTGATGTTGTTTTTACGATTTATCGGATTTGCTTTGATAATAATGTTTACTGCTTGGATAGTACCTGGGATTTCAGTTGAAAATTTCAAATGGGCATTTTTAGCAGCAGTTGTTATTTCACTTATAAATTTGTTTATCAAACCTGTTTTATTGTTTATCACGTTGCCTGTAAACATTCTTACGCTTGGGCTTTTTACATTGATAATAAATGCATTGTTGCTTATTTTTGCAGCATACCTTGTCCCGGGGTTTCACGTTGACGGGTTTTTAAATGCACTTATCGGATCAATAATCATTTCATTGTTGACAGTTGGCTTAAATTTGCCTTAAAATTTTAACATTTAATGGTTAAAACCACTGTGTTTATGAAATTGATGCCATTGAAACTTAGGATATGTGTGTTTAATGCCATTCCAATCAATATTTATGATGTTGTTTCCGTTGTTTTGTGTTTTGTGTTGCTGTTCCCAATCTTTTATGTAATCAGCACAAGCGTGGTCAATGAAATATAATTTGTCAACGCAAATGTCAACATTTGTGTTATTTGGAATGCTTTCAAAAATATTAATTAAACTTGGAAGTTGTAAAAATGTAATGTTACCACGAAGACATATCACCATTTTGTTTTGAGTTTTTAAATAGTGTTTGTGAATGTTTGTTTTCAAAACTTTGTATGCATTTTTTATAAACGCACAAGCAAAGCCAATCAATATGCCTTCAAAAAAGATTTGTGAAAAGAATTGCAAAAAAGAGTGATAATATAAATAATAAACTCACCTTTGCTTAATGAATATAGATATTTTGCAGCTTTAACATCAATCAAAGTAAAACCTGTGTAAACAAGTATTCCTGCAAGTGAAGCTGTTGGAATATAATTTAAAACTTGAGGAAAACATACAACAAAAGTAAAATCCAAAAACCGTGAAGAATTGGTGATAATCGTGTTTGAGCGTTTGCGTTTATATTGGCAACCGAACGGACAATGACACCAGTGATTGGCAAACCGCCAATTATTCCGACAATTGAATTGCCGACACCTTGTGCTATTATTTCTTTGTTGTAATTTGTTTTTGAACGCGGTTCCATTTTGTCTATGGCCGTTGATGTCAAAAGTGTTTCTGCACTTGCTATAAATGTTATTACTAACGCCATTATCAGAATTTTGGTGTTAAAAATTTGTGGAATTTGACTGAAATTTAAAAAAAGTAATACCGCTTAGAAAATTGCTATCCATTTTAATATAGTTTATATCAAAATGAAAAATATTAGCTATTAAAGAAGCAGATAAAACCGCCACCAAAGCTGAAGGAATGATTTTGAGCTTGGGTGTTCTTAATGATTTCCACAAAACAATGCAACTTATTGTCCAAATGCCTATTATGCAAGCTTGCTGGTGTGTTGACCAGTCTATCGGGACAATTGATTTATAAATTACATCCCACAAAGTTGATAAATTTGCCCAAAAATTGCTTAAAGGTGTTGAATCTAACATAATGTGAAATTGTGATAAAAAAGATTGATATCCCTATTCCTGACAACATCCCTTGAATGATAGCTGGGGAAATGGCTCTAAAGTAATTTCCCAGTTGAAACAAGCCAAAAGCAATTTGGATAAGACCTGCAATAAAAATAGTTAAAAACAAAGCTTGGGTTCCCATGTTTGTAATTATATCTGCAACTATCAAAATTAAACCGGCTGCAGGACCTGAAACTTGAAAAGAACCACCGGATAACGCTCCTACAACAATACCGCCTATTATGCCTGAAATTAAACCACAATAAATAGGTAAACCGCAAGCTATTGAAAGACCTATTGCTAGTGGCAATGCGACTAAAAATACTATTATGGATGCAAAAAAATCCTTTTTTAGGGATGTTATATTCATTGTTATATTTCTCCAAAATTTCAAGTGTTAAAATTATAATGTTCGAAGTGTTTTTTTGAGATAGTTCAAATATATCAAACAGAAAAATTTATTTCAAGAATTTGTTAAGGAATTATTAATATTTTTTATGATATAATTATTAAAAAGGAATTTTTCATGTGTTTGATTGAAACAAAAAATGAATTAGTAGAAATTATAAAAAAACTTGGAGAAAATAAACTTTTGCCCGGAACAAGCGGTAATGTTTCAATTCGTTATAAAGAAAACCAAATTCTTTTGACAGCTTCCGGTTCTTCAAGTGCTTTTATAACTTGTGATGATATAATTTTGACGGATTTTGAAGGAAATCTTCTTGAAAAAACAGCCAAACATCCAACTTCTGAAATTGGTATTCATACACTTATTTATAAAAAACGACCTGATATAAATGCCATTATTCACTCGCATTCAAGTGCATTAAGTGCGTTTGCTGTTGTACATAAACCTTTGCGACATATTTTAGCTGAAAATATTTATTATTTTAAAATATACCATTTGTGCCATATTTTCAGCCAGGCTCTTATGAGCTTGCATCAAATACGGCAGTTTGTTTTGAAAATAAAGATGTTAACGCTTGTTTTTTGTCAAACCACGGTTTTGTCTTAGGGGCTAAAAAATATAAAAGAAGCTTTTAATTTATCTCTTATGGCTGAAAATGTTGCACAAATTGAACTTAATGCTCAACTTCTTGGCAATCTTAAAACTCTTGATGAGTTTTGAGAAAATATAGATTTGAAAAACTGTCCGATAGGTTTTATGTATTTTTTCGAAAAAGAAAGTTTTTCAACTTCTTTTTCTTCTGATTGAGATGCATTTTCAATTTCATTCATCAAATTTGCCCAAGATGAAAGCCCTATATTTATTTCACCACCTGTTTCTCGGTATATCGTTTTTGAAATAACCGGTGGATAATATTTTAATATACAGTATTGATTATACAAATATTTAATTTCTTTGACAAATGTAGAATGTTTTTCATCTGACAAATCAAGTTTGTTAAACAACATTTCATCAAGCTCATCTTTTGTCATAACTTTGTCTAAAATTTTAGAATTTAAAATATTTTTTATTTCTTCTAACACCGGCTTTGAACTTAAATCTTCGTCCTTTTTTATTTGTTCATTATAATATATTTTAAAATCAGTTATATTTTTTCTTTTTTATTGGCAAAATTTCAATTTCTTTTATCAAAGAATTTCTTAAACGCATATTTTTGACATTATATTTATCAAATATACTATAAAGTTTTTTGCAAAAGACATCTTTGTTAAAAGAGTTGTTTTGTTCGTCATTATCAATACTATTAAAAAATTCTTTCATCAATTTATGTTTGTTTTCAAAGAAAAATAAAATTTCATTTAAATTAAATTTAATAAAAGCACCATAACTTCTTAGAGATTTTGAAAGTTTTTCATCAGACTTTATAAGATTGACAATAGCATTAATATTGTCGATTGTATTTTTTGACCAAAATTTTCGCTTATACTATTTATATAAGTTTTAAAGTCTGTATTACCGCGTCTTCCGTTGCAATTTTGATGTTCAAAGATGAAATTTCGAGGAGAATTAAACTTGCGATTAATAATTTGTGCATTTTCGCTTTGAGGCATATTTTTTCATGAGTTTTTTTCCATCACTATGAGGTCGTATATGTTCAACCGAAACATCGTCTTTCAACGCAATTCCACAACAACAACAGGGAAGTTTCCTTATATCAAGAAAATTATTAAATGTCCCTTTAAATATTGAGGTCATTGTTGAAATATTTGTCCACAAGTAATCTATTTCATCTTTGTGTTCACTTATCTTTTCAATATTATATCTTCGTTGTCATAAACTTGCCCATTTGCGTTAGCAAGCGAAAGTTTTTTTGTTTATTGCAATATTTATAAAAAATTTTGTTGCTTTTATCCATAAAATTTTCTGACAATTTGTCACAATAAGATCCATATTTTTTTTCTCTTGTGTCATTATCCAAGGATACATACTTAAAAATAATATCTTTAGATTTATTATTCAAAATACGAAAATCATTAGTAAGTAAGGTATAAAAATAATTTTGATAATCTAAATCACAAAGTAAATCTTTGTTTATAAGTGCATAATTTAAAATTTGTTCAGATAATAAGTTTGCATAAGTTTTTATATCATTTGATGATAATTTTATTTGGGTTAAACTTTCATCAGATGAACTGCCACAGGAGTAATCACAAGATGGATTGTAATATCTGTCTTCACTGCTATCTATTGGTGTTACGGCAATGGGCTCACAAAAATTAAAATTTTCTATTTGTTTACCTTCGCGATAATGATTGCATTTTATATCACCGGAAGGCAATATTTGATAATCACTTCGAGAAACTTGCAATTCAATCTTTGTTTTACTGCTTTCATTCTTAGAATTAACACTAAAAGAGGCGGATTTCTTCTTTCTTCCTTTAAAGGATGCACTGTTGTTTAAATTAATTTGACCAATTTTCATACTTCTTAAGACACAAATAATAATTTATTATCATAATAATATAGTATTTTGTAGTTTTTGTCAATTATATAATAGATTATATAAACAAAGGTATAAAAAACCGCCGACTTGTTTTATTAAAACAAGTCGGCGGTTATAAAATATTAGATAAAAAGTTATTTTTTAGCGCCTAAAACGATGTCAACAAAGCTTTGAGCTTTCAAGCTTGCCCCACCAACCAAAGCACCGTCGATGTCTGATTGAGCCATTTGTTCTTTAATTGTTTCAGGTTTAACGCTTCCGCCATACAAAATGCGAACAGCTTGAGCTGTAGCTTCATCAGACAATTCTTTAATAGTATTTCTGATTTCTTTAATAGTTCTGTTTGCTTCAACAGCATCACAAGTTTTGCCAGTTCCAATAGCCCAAATTGGTTCATATGCAACAACTGACTTTGCAATTTCTTCTTTTGATAAACCGTTTAAAGCAGCTTTAATTTGAGAAGCAAGATGAGCATCTGTTTCATTATTTTCACGTTGTTCAAGACTTTCACCACAGCAAATAATAGGAATTAAGCCGTTATTCAAAATCGCTTTTGCTTTTTTGTTAATTAATTCATCAGTTTCGTTGAAATAACCACGACGTTCAGAGTGACCTATAATAATGTAAGAACATCCTACATCTTTCAACATTTGAACTGATTCTTCACCGGTGAAGGCACCTTTTTCTTCAAAATAGCAGTTTTGAGCACTCAAATTTACTTTGCCACAACCGCATTTGCTTATTGCTTCATTAACACTATAAAGTGATGTATAAACAGGTGCAACGATAACTGTTGGAAGACTTTTTGCATCTTCATCGCTTAATGTGTTCATAATTTCTTCAACCAAAGAAACAGAATCACTTACAAGGTTATGCATTTTCCAGTTGCCTGCAATAATTGGACGTCTTGTCATTTTATTTTCTCCTCATTACTTTTTGACTACATCTAAATTTTAGTTAAAAAATGCTAATAAATCAACAATATGTCTTAATTTATAACATATTAGACTAAACAGGATTTTTTTATAACATTTACGCTTGTTGGGGCGAATAAAGTTTTTCATCAATAATTAAGTCAAAAGTATAATACTTTTTTACCTGACTGTTTAACGCTTTATTTTTTATTTTACGATATTTTAATTTTGAGGAAATTATAAATGTTCAGACAAAAAATACAAAAGTTTAAATATGTCAAAATTAATAGAACTTGCTCAAAGTGATGACAAAAAGCAATTGAAGAGCTTATTAAACGTATTCAAAACTCAATTTATGCAACAATTTTTTATTTAGATCCTAAAAAGGAAAATATTAACGACTTTACGCAAGAAGTTTTGCTTCGTGTTGCAAAAAATATAAAAGTTTAAAAATCCAAAATTGTTTAAATCTTGGCTAAATCAAATAATAACAAATAAATTTTATGATGATATGAGAAAAAAATATCGTGAACCAAATATCATCTCAATTGATGCTAATTATGATGATAAAGACACAAATGTCAGTAATATAAATATAACAAATCCAATGCAATTGGAAGATTACCATCCAAGACCCTTGGAGCATACACTGACAATGGAATTAAATGATTTAATAAAAAAATCAATACACAAATTGCCCGACCAATTTCGTTTGGCACTGGTTTTGAGAGAATTTCAAGGCTTAAGTTATGAAGAAATTGCAAAATTGACAAATGTAAATGTAGGTACCGTAAAATCAAGAATTTCACGTGCCAGAAACAAACTTCAGGAATATTTAAAAGGATATGTAGCATAAACACTCAAATTAAAGATGAAAAGGATATGAAAATGACTTTTTTAACTTGTAACAAAATTCAGGCATTATTATCAATGTATATAGACCACAAACTTACAGCAGATTTGGAGGCCTCTGTCGGGTTGCACCTTGCTTCTTGCAACAGGTGTCAGAGAAAATACAACGAATTAAAGTCAATGATTTCAAGTTTAAGAAATTCATATAAAAAAATTAAAGAAGAAGTTTATACAGCAAATAATTCTCAAGCTGTAAATATTAATTTTAAAATAAACGAACACGAACGTTTTAGACAAAATATCTCAGCATTTTTGGATGAAGAATTAAATGATGTTGAAATGCTTGAATTCAAAAGCTACTGTAAAAAAATGAAATCAGCTTCGGACACTATAAAGCCGTATATAAAATTGGAAGAGCTTTTTGAAAAATAATTATACTGATTTGCAAAAACAAACACCTAAAAATTTCTCAAAAGCTGTAATAAATGAAGCAATATTAAAAGAACCGTATAAATTTGCAGCCATTTTTGAAACAGTCGGAATATTCCTTGTATTTTCAGCTGTGTGCATATTATTTATCGGAGTTTATGCTTTTTTATTAGGTTTTAGAATAACAATGCAACATAACTTAACAAAAATAGCACATATATTTGAAAAAAAATAACAAAAGTGCGATATAATGTTCTTATATATAAAAATAGTGAGGATATTATTTTGACAAGTTTATCAAAGAAATTGAAAACAAGCGTTGTGTTATCAACTGTTGTGTTGTCTTTTGGTGTTTTTGAAATTTAAATTGTTTTGCATCGTCAGAATTTGATTTATATAATCAAGCTTGGAACAATATTAATCAAAAATATGTCGATAAAACCAATAATGAACAAAACTGGATGAGATGGAAAAATAAATATGCAAATTATATAAAAACTCCGGAGGATTGTTATGTTGCTATTGATACAATGCTTGCAAGTTTGAATGATCCTTATACAAAATTTCTTGACCCAAAAGAGTTTGAAGAAAAAAAAGTTCAATAAAGGGTTCTTTAAAAGGTATTGGTGTGCAAATCGGTGTTCGGGACGGTAAATTGCTTATTATTGCACCATTGGAAGACACTCCCGGCGAAAAAGCCGGTTTGAAAGCTGAAGATGAAATTTTATCAATAAACGGAAAGTCTACAAAAGGGATAACAGTTGACAAAGCTGCAGACCAAATTCGTGGAAAAGAAGGAACAACAGTTGAGTTGCTCATTAAACGTAAAGGTGTCGAAAATAAAATATATCGTGTTGTGCGTGCTGAAATAAACTTAAAATCAGTATCCTTAAAAACACCGGAAAATGCTAAAATATCACCTGAAGTTGGTTATATTCGTTTAAGTTCATTTATTAGCAAAAATGCAACTTCAGAATTCCAAAAATGCTTTAAAACAATTATCAGACAAAAAGGGATACATAATTGACTTAAGGTCTAACCCCGGTGGTTTATTATCAAATGCTATTTTTATATCGGATATGTTTTTAAATGGTGGAGTTATAGTGTCAACTGTTGACCGTGACGGTTATAAAGAAAATATTCGTGCAACAAGAAAATATACAACCGACAAACCTGTGATTTTGCTTATTAATAAAGGAAGTGCATCAGCTAGCGAAATATTTTCCGGAGCTATGAAGGACAACAACCGTGCATTGATTGTTGGTGAAGGCTCGTTTGGAAAAGGACTTGTTCAGGAAGTCAACACCTTAATGGGTGGAGCAGGAATGAATATCACAATCCAAAAATACCTGACTCCAAATGGTACGGATATCAACAAAAAAGGTATTCAACCGGATGTTGTTGTTGAATTAACTGAAGAAGATGTGAAAAATAAAAACGACAAACAACTTGCAAAAGCACAAGAACTTTTACTCCAAATGATAAAATATTCCTGCGCAAACAAAGCTCAATTGTAATTAAGGTTTAAATGGTAGCATAAAAAAAATGGCGGTTATCCCGCCATTTTTTAGCTAAGATATATTTTTTCAATTTCTAAAGTTTTTTTTGTTCCAAATTATAAAGTCAAGAGTATTATGTAATTTAAATTCAAATTTATTTTCAATGTTTAAATTTTTAGCGCAGTTTATTGATAAGGAAGCAATAATTTCTTCAAACGTAAAATCCGTTTCATTCAATATTTGTTTTATATTATCACAAGAAAATTTGTTATTACCGGCAATTGTACCGTCTTCACCTAGCGCAAGTCCGCTTGAGGTGTCAATTTTAACATCATTCATATAAAAAAATATTATTTTTGAATATGCACATGGCAAAGCATCTGATATAAAAATGATTTTGTGTTTTGGTTTTAATTTTCGAACAAAATTCAACATTTTTGGATGAACATGTTTTAAGTCTGTTATAAGTTCAATGAACAAATCGTCATTTGACAAGGCTTCGTTGGCAATAGTAAGTTTACGGTGATGAATGGGTGCCATAGCGTTAAATAAATGGGTAATTTGTTTAACTTTTGAGTCCTGAATCTCTTGCGCGCTTGCAATGCTATGACCCGCTGAGGGGATTATGTTATTTTTGTTTAAAAATTCACATAATTCATAATTTTCATCAAGTTCGGGTGCAAGTGTAATTATTTTTATTATATTTTTATTATTTATTTTTGGAAGTCGTTAATATTTGGTTTTATAAGAAGTTTTGCCGGGTGAATGGCAGCTTTTTGGGGTTAAAAACAGACCTCAAGATGAACTCCCAAAATTTTTGTTGAACCAGTGTCTGGAAAATTAATAATATTATTAATAACACCTAGTTGCTTGTTTATATTGGTAATACTATCGGGTAACAATGTTGCAACAATATAAGAATATCCATATTCTGCAGATTTTTTTAAAAAATATCTTATTTGTTCTTCATTTGAATTATGAAAATTTACATCATATCCACCATGTATATGTTGGTCAATAAATGATGGTGTAATATACATATTTTTTGCATCAACTACCTTGAATTTTATATTGTCTAAGCAAAAATCATCTTTTACAAAATCGATGGCAACAAGTTTATTGTTGTGGAATAGCAAATCAATATTTTTAAATGTTGGTTCATTGTTTGTATTAACAAAAACACTAGCATTTAAAAAAGCAGTATAATCACTTAAAGTGCTATAATCGCTTATATGAATAGGGGCAATATTTTTACAAATATCAAATATTTTTTTCATATATTAATTATAGCACTTTAAATTTGAAATATATTTATTTTATTTTATTTTACTTTACTTTACTTGACTTGACGAGTTTGATTTTGCTGAACATTTTGTTTTTGAACATTTTGTCCTTTTTTGTCAATGTTTGCAAGAGCTTTTTAGCGGTTTTGCTAACTTGAGCATCCTTGTCATTAGTTGCTGCTTTTAAAATAGGTTTGATGACAGGGTTAAATTCAGGTTTTGCAACAAAGTACAAAGCTTCAATAGCTGTCGTTCTCAAAACAGGATTTGGGGTTCGATTTTAAAACATTAACAACTTCATTCATACCTGGCAAATCGCGCATTTCAAGTTCCACTTTTTCACTTGAAGTTTTGTTGTTTTTGTCAAATTCATTAATTAAAATAGTATCAAGAAGAGCAATTGTATAGATAGCAAACTGTTTGTTTCGTTCACTCATTTCCATAGGTGAACTTTGTGATGCTATTTTCATTTGCTCATCAGAAATTTTCTTACCTTCCATAACTTCTTTACGAAGTTTAATTTGTTCAGGCGTTGGACATGCTAACTTTTTTGAATCTTGTTTTAAAACATCTGTTAAAGCTTTCATAATTGGCGGATTTAAGAATTGTTTTGCAACTTTTGGATTTTCTTCACAAATGAAAGCTATGGTTGCAAGTCCTATTGTTTGTTCTTTCAAATCTTTTGAATTAAGTGTTTTAACTACTTCATTGGTGTCAAAAACAGGTTCACCTTGATTTTTAGGCTCGGCTAACTTCCCGACTTTTTCATTTGCACCAAAAGCCAGTTTTGTTTGTTGACACTCTGATGATTTAGAGGGTTATGAGTTTCAAAAGAATTATTTAAAGAAGTTTCATAATTGTTATTTGAGCTTGCATCACCTTCCTCATAAGAAACAATCGCTTCATCCCCTGATGGTGTTTTTTCTGAAATTTGAGGAGTTGTTTCTTCAACAGCTTCTTGAGGAATATCTTCAATTAAAGCAGGTTGACCCTTGGAAGGAGTAATCTCAAAAGGAGGAGTGATAGGAGCTTTGTTTGGAGCTTCTGTATCATACACGCTTGCTGAGGGGTAATCATAAAGACTTTTGTCTTTTTTTTGTTCTTCCGTTTTTATTTCCGGCTGATGTATATCAATTTTTACAGCATTGTACTGCGCACTGTTTTGACCCCAC
This sequence comes from Candidatus Melainabacteria bacterium, assembly GCA_022009935.1. Classification (GTDB taxonomy): domain Bacteria; phylum Cyanobacteriota; class Vampirovibrionia; order Gastranaerophilales; family Gastranaerophilaceae; genus UMGS1477. The sequence goes on from CP091731.1 coordinate 1,721,823, forward strand.
GCCTATCCTTGCATACAATTAGCGCATCCAAACGGTACCTTTAAAGTCATTTTTCCTCCTTTGGAAATTATCTTTCTAATAAATTTTTATTTATACTTGTATAAGGTACCTAAAAATATTTTTTGCTATTTTTTTAGACAAATTTTTACAAATCTTTACAATTTTGTTAAAAATACAAGGCTTGAGATTGTTTATAGTATATTCTATTATAATAGTCTAAGTCTTCTATTGTAATTACTTCATCCATATTTACTCCATTTATATCTAAAATTTTTACAGTTTCAATATTATTTAATGAAGCTTTTGAAATGATATCATTTTCATATGTATTGATATTTTGATTTGTCACTGTTTTTATTGTGTTTGTTTTTTTTATCCTTTATATTTAATACAATATTTTCAATTTGAGTATTAATATTAGTAATATTTTCTTCTGATTTTTTATTAGTTTTTTTAACAATATTGTCTTCATGTTCAATTATAAGATCTTTTGGGGCTTTTATATTATTTCTTATAATTTCAAATACACCAGAGCCTTTTTTGCCTAAAATCGTTACATTGCTTTTTTCTGATTTAATTGTTGCTTGTTTTGTAATTGTTAATTTACCTGTGGCATTATTAATTATGTTAATATCATTTTCAGCCAGAATAGTACCTTCAATTAACAGATCACCACTATTTTTATTATCGTATCCATTATATATATTTATATTATTTGCTTTTAATATGCTGCTGTGGGCAAGTTTCATTTTAGATGAACTATAATTAAATATATTAATATCATTTTTTACATTAATAGTATTGTTTGATATAAATATTTGAGGAGAATATGTATCAATATTTAAAGAATTAAAATTATTAGCAATTAGATTATTTGCAACTATAGTATTTGCATCCAGACTCATTGATTTTGGAGAATCATGGGTTATTAATATGTCACCATTACCCAAAATAATTTTACCATTTATTTGAAGAGAATTATAATATTGTGATAACTTGTCAACTTCTTTATCTATATGAATAATTTTTAAATCACCTTGGTTTATATTTATATTAGAAGTGTTTTGGATATGAGTTTTTCCATTTTTTTTAAATATATTAAAGTTTCCACTATCAAATATTGTAATTTTATCTATGAAAGCAAGGCTAGTATTTGTATCATTATTTATATTAATATTATTTTTACTAATATTGTTCCACTAACTATTGTTCTGTTATGAGATTCTATATTAAGATCATTTCCAGAGACAATGTTTCCGTATGTATATAAGCTGCTTTTGGAAACAATTGTTATTTTACCTTTTGAAGATGAAAATGTATAGTTATTTGATAAATCTTTTGCATTTCCTGTATTTATGATGTCAGATATTCTAATTGTTGCTGCATTCAATGCATCATTTGAATTAATTTTTTTGCTATATCATTTTGTGTAGGCAATAGTGCATTATTTTTTTGATTAAAACCAGCTACAATTCTTGCGTTTGAATTTATTGTCACGGATTTCCCATATAAATTTACATCTTCAAACGCAAGAATTTTGCCACTAACACTAATAGGATGAGCCATATGTGATTTAAATAAATCAATTTTTGTTTCAAGAGCTTCATCTGACAAGTTGCACAATTCATCAACATTTGGAACTTGATTAGTTGTGGTTACATTCAAACTTCCAAGGTTTAAAACACCGTTTGCTCCAACGGTAAAACCACCTTTAGTTATAAAAATAACATTTCCATTGTAAAAAATTTCCGTTTTTTTGAGTGTTTAATATCCCGTTTATTGTGACTGAATTATTTACAATATTCACAAATTTGTTCATGTTATTTTGATATTGAAGATTAAGGATATGGTTTTGATCCAACATAAAATTTGAATATTGTCGAAAACCTGTTGTGCCACTTGAATTTATGTGACTTGGTGTAACTGTAAATACATTTCCGTTTTGAGTAGCGCCTGTAATATTTGTACTTTTTACTTCAAGCATTCCAAAAGAGAAGAAAAATAAAAAAATTAATAATAAATTTACTAAGTTTTTCATGTTTCGCCTCATAAATATTTCACTACAATATTAGATATATCGACAAAAAAATACTAAAATTTTAGTAAAATTTTTATTTTTCAGCAAAAGTTTTACAAAACTTTACAAATCAGGTCGTAAAATTTTTGCACCTTCTAAATAAACATGTTTTATGGCATCTTGAGGTTTGTTTGTATTTATAACAATCAAAATGCGCAAGCACATTTTCAAACTGTTTTTTATATCAAGTTCATTAAAACATAGAAGTGGAACATATTTGAAGTTCAACTCATCACGAACAAATTTTGCAGGGTAAGCGGCATCAAGGTCTTTTGTCATGGTAAAAATACAATGTGAAATGTCTTGAGCTTTGACGTCATTTTGGCTTATCATTTGCGAAATCAAAGTCATTGTTGCATTTTTTAATATCTTCTTCTGTGTTGCTTTTTACGCTTATTGCACCCCGAATGCCACGAGTTGAAATATTATTAATCATTAGTTATAAAATCTCCGACTTTAAGTCTTGCACCGTTTACCCAACAACAAGCATCCATTTCGCCTTTTCCTTCCGGCTTTATCTTTTTAGTGTTATCGCATTGTCTTTTGTCGTTATTGTGACACCATTTTGCGATATTTCAATAATTTTTCCTGATGGATTTTCTTGATTTGTTTGAGTTGGTATTGCCAAAGTAACTTTTATTTTTTATTGTTGAAACAAAAATAAGCATTGCCACAACAGTCAAAAGCCCTTATTTTATTGTAGAATTCATCAGTTGTTTGATTAAAATTTAAAACCATGTCTTCTTTTGAACACTTATTTGCATAGGATATCAAATTTTTGTCATCGCTTTGTTTTTGTGGTGTTAACGTTTTTGTATATATTCCTTTTATTGTTTTATAAAGCAAAAAAGGAGCTTTGTCTGAAATTTTTTGAGATAGAGCCAAAAGCCCCATATCTTTTTCGATTTTAATTTCTTCAGTTTGACAAATGTCGCCTTCATCAAGCCCCAACGAGGTTATCATTGTTGTAATACCTGTTGTTGTATCTCCATTTAAAATGGCTCTTTGAATTGGATTTGCACCTCTGTATTTTGGCAATAACGAAACATGTAAATTTATTGTTCCATATTTTGGGATGTCTAAAATTTCTTGCGACAAAATTTGACCAAAAGCAAATGTTATAAAAAAATCAATATCGGCATTTTTTAAAGTTTCAATGATTTCTCTATCTTTGCGAATACAATCTGTTTGAAGTACTTTTAAATTATTTTTTAAAGCAGCTTGTTTAACGCAGGGCGCACATTTTATACCCACGCCCCTGAGGTTTGTCGTTTGGTGTAATAACATAAACCATATTTATATCATTAAAATTTATTAATTTATTTAAAGCATTAACTGCGATTTGTGGAGTTCCAAGATAAACAACGTTAATCATAATTTTTACCCAGTTTTACTCTTCTGTTTGATTTTCTTTTTTTGTTTGTTGTTTTGCAATTTCTTCTTCAAGTTCATCTTCTTTAATGAGTTTTTTCAACACAAATCGGTGGCAAATTGTTTTCTTTTAAAATGTTATCAGCTTCAAATCTATTACGGCAATGGTCAATAAAAAGAACACCGTCAAGATGGTCAAACTCGTGTTGAATGCATCGAGCAAGAAGTTCCCCTTCTTTGGCTTCCAAAACAAACGATTTGCCTTTTTGATTAAGTGCTTTAATAACAACATCTTTATAGCGACGAACATTAGTATATGCTTTTGGAAAGCTTAAACAACCTTCATAGCTGTTTACGGCACCTGATTTTTTAATAATTTTGGGATTAATAAAACCATCGGGTTAAACTTTCCATTGTTTCCGGTTGAAACATCAACAACAAATACTCTTAAATTTACTCCAATTTGTGGAGCAGCTAAGCCAACACCGTTTTGAGCATACATAGTATCAAGCAAATCATCGCATAGAACTTGAATTTTACGCGAAACTTTTTGCAACTTCTTTACTTTTTTGTCTTAAAATCGGGTCACCATATTGCAAAACTTTTTTACAGCCATATAAAATATCCTATTTTAAATTAATTTAAACTTTCTTTATTATTTTCGTTACTTTGCGTGTTTTTAACACGTGCAAGAAAAACTAAGCAGTAACATAAACACAGAGAATGCAACTGCATATAAAAATATTTAATAAATGAAGCATTAACGATAATAACAGCCAATGTTCCCATAGCTATTGCAACAAGGACAAGGATTAAAACAGTTTTATTTTGCGAAAAACCTGCTTTTAGAAGTTTGTGGTGAATATGTTCAGCATCAGCAATAAAAAGGTGAGGTACCTTTCAAAATTCTGCGCAAAGATGAAAAAAGTTATATCAATAATAGGTACAGCCAAAACGAACAAAGGCACAATCATAGATAAAGCTGCTGTTTTCATTACACCTGTTATGGATAAAGTTGCAAGCAAAAAACCACCGAACAAGGCACCGCTATCGCCCATAAAGATTTTTGCGGGGTTAAAATTGTATGTCAAAAAAGCAAGCATTGAACCGGCTAAAATAAAGGCAATCAAAGCACTTATCGGGCTTGCCGGAACCATGGTAACAGCTATCAGCCCCAAAGTAACAGAACTTACTGTTATTATTGAACCGGCAAGCCCGTCCACTCCGTCAATAAAATTAACAGCATTGCTTATTCCGACTATCCACAACATTGTCACAATATAAGAAAAGAACAAATTTAAAGTTATCGGGTCACCAAACGGATTGAAAATAGTTTCTATCCGAATTCCAAGCAGAAAGACAATTGTTGCGATTGCAATTTGGATAAATAATTTAAATTTTGCCTTTAAGCAATAAACATCATCAACAAGCCCGAGAAGAAACATCAAACTGCTTCAAGCAAAATCCCCGAAAGTAATGAACCATAAGGATAATAACTTAAAACGACAAGAAGAAGGAAGGTAAGCATTGTTGATAGCCAAATGGCAATTCCGCCTAACCTTGAAATCGGATGAGAATGGATTTTTCTTTCCCCCGACATGTCAACCAAGTTATTTTTTCCTTGAAAAATAGATTACAAAAGGCACAACAAACACACCCAGAAGGTATGAGATTATTGCGCCGATTATATGTGCTTCGTTTAATTGAATTATTGTCATAATATAATTTTAATACAAAGGATATTTATTTAAAAGTGTTTTTACCTGAATTTTTAATTTTTCAAGTTCTTGTTCATTATCGCTATTTTGACAGCTTCTGCAATAATTTTACCCAAAACATTCATATCCTCTTCTTTGAACCCTCGAGTTGTGACAGCAGCGACTCCAAGTCGCACACCACTTGTTACAAAAAGGACTTTGCGGGTCGTTTGGAACAGTGTTTTTATTTGCCGTTATATGAATTTTTTTCAAGAACATTTGCAATATCTTTTCCTGTTTTATTAAGTTTTGTTAAGTTCAATGTCATTAAATGATTTTCTGTCATGCCGCCAACAACATCCATGCCATTGTCAAGAAGTGATTTGCAAAGAGCTTTTGAATTTTTAATTATATTGTTTGCATACACTTTGAAATCATCCGATAATGCTTCTTTTAAAGCAACGGCTTTTCCTGCGATAATATGTTCCAAAGGTCCGCCTTGGACACCAGGAAAAACGGCTTTGTCTATTCCTTGAACATCTTTTTCTTTACACATAATTATGCCACCCCTTGGACCGTGAAGTGTTTTATGAGTTGTCGTTGTGACAAAATCAGCATAAGGCACTGGGCTTGGGTGACAACCTGTTGCTACAAGTGCTGCAATGTGAGCAATGTCTGCCATAAGAAGAGCATCAACGCTTTTAGCTATTTTTGAAAAACGTTCAAAATCAATAATTTTAGAATAATTGCTGGCACCACAAATGATAAGCTTTGGCTTGTGTTCTTTTGCAAGTGCTTCAACTTTGTCATAGTCAATTTCTCCGTTTTCATTAACGCCATAGCTGACAATATTAAAATACATGCCTGAAAAATTGACAGGTGAACCATGGGTCAAGTGACCGCCGTTTGATAAGTCCATGCCCATAACCGTGTCACCCGGTTTTAAAGCATATAAAAATACCGCCATATTCGCTTGAGCACCGCTGTGTGGTTGAACATTGGCATGCTCGGCGCCAAAAAGCTTCTTCGCACGTTCTTGAGCTATTTCTTCTATTTTATCTACAATTTCACAACCGTTGTAAAAACGCTTATAGGGCTTTCCTTCAGCATATTTGTTTGTCAGAACACTTCCACACGCTTCCATAACGGCTTTTGAGGTAAAATTTTCACTGGCAATAAGTTCAATTGTATCTTGTTGGCGATGAAGCTCTTCATCAATTAAATTATAAATTTCATTATCCGTTTGTTCCAATGTATTTGTAATAGGCATGATAAGTTCTCCTTCAAGGTTTAATCCACTATACAAAATTATATCATGTTATTTTTTTTAAACAAGATTTGTAACAAAATTTTACAATTATCGCAATAATATAAAAAATATTGTTGACAAATTTACTTTAACGTTGTAATATTAATCAAAACTTAATTACATAGATAAACAGGGAGAAAAAAAGGGAGACTAAGTTTATGAATTACACACATGGAAGTCTTGAAAATCACATAATGAATGTGGTTTGGGCATTAGAAGAAGATAGTCCGGAAGTTAATATCTGTGTTAACACTGTTCTTGAACGTATGAATGGTAATGGTTCTACAAGAGCTTATACTACAGTTAAAACTGTTATGAATCGTTTGGTTAACAAAGAGCTATTAACTCGCTACAAAGTTGGTAAAAAATTCTGCTACAAATCAACATCTTCTCGTATGCAGATGGGTAAATTGGCTATTCAAAATTGGCAAGCCAATATTTCCGCAACGATTTGGGCTCATTAGCTAAAACTGTTGAAAAGAATTCAACCAAGCTTTATAATAATTAAGATTTTGTTTGTTCTAAAAAATAATGTTAAATAAAGACATTATCAATGCTAGGAAAAAGGTCGGTGATTTAATAATAAAAGTATTGACACATAATTTAAGTGTTAAAAATGCTTTTATTATTATTTCCAAAAGGTTTTACCGATGCATCTTTAAAATGCGCTTGGCACGCTATATGTCATTTTGAAGCAGACGAAGATATTCGTAAAAATGATTTATTTTATAAAGAAGAGCAGGATAATTATTTAGAAATGCTTTCTAATATTTTAATTCAAGGTGAACCTATTCCTTCTGATATTTTAGCTGATTACAAAGATTATTATGAAGATGCTAATGTACCAATAAATAAAGGTATAAAAGGATTCTTTCAAAGTATTTTAAGATTCTTAAATGTCAAGTGATTTATCACTTGACATTTTTTTCATTTTTATATAATATGTTTTTGTACTCTACTCACCCTAGGGGGTGGGGTGTAAAAATAACCATCGTACCCTAAAAGTAATAGGCCATCGTGTGGGGTGTAAAATAACCATCATCCCTAAAAGCAACCGAGCGTCGTGTGGGGTGCAAAAGAAAAATAATCATCATCCCTAAAAGCAACCGAGTGTCGTGTGGGGTGCAAAAAATAACCATCATCCCTAAAAGCAACCGAGCGTCGTGTGGGGTGCAAAAATAACCATCGTCCCTAAAAGCAACCGAGCGTCGTGTGGGGTGTAAAAATAATTATCATCCCTAAAAGCAACCGAGTGTCGGGTGGGGTGCAAAAAGAAAAATAATTATCATCCCTAAAAGCAACCAAGTGTCTGGGTGTCAAGAAAACAAAAAACACAAAAATGATAAATATTTATCAAAATATTAAATACAAAATCCATAAATCATATAAGTATTAGTTAAAAAGGAGAAAAAAATGAAAAAATTATTTACAGCTTTATGTTTATTTTCAATGTTTGCATTGACTGTTGGTGCTTCTTTTGCAGAAGGAAGTGTTTGTACAAAATGTGATTGTGCTAAAAAATGCAATTGTGAATGCCACAAAGTTATTAAAAAATGTGATTGCGATTGTTGCAAAAAAGGCAATTGCAACTGTGAAGATAAAAACTGCGAATGCTTGAAAAACAACAATTGCGAACACAAACAAAATTGTGATTGCAAAAAAAATGAACAAAGTTAAGAAATCAAAATAGTTTTCAATGTTTTAAAACTAAATTTTATTCAAATAAAAAGCACTCTTTATTTTAAGAGTGCTTTTGTGCTATTATTTTTTATAAAATTAGGGATTTTGTATTGATGCATGATGATAAACAAATTAAAACATTATTAAAAACAGCTCGTGGGCAAATCGATGGAATGCTAAAAATGATAGATGAAAATCGAGATTGTATTGATGTTTCTACACAAATTATGGCTACACAATCAATGCTCAAAAAAATTAATTTATTGATTTTGTCAAATCACTTAAACCACTGCATACGCGAAACTTTTGAAAACAACAATGAAATACAAAAGCAAAATAAAATTGATGAAATTATTGGAATATTAAATAAACTTTTTGAAATAAAAAAAAGCCCTCTTTTTATTTAAGAGGGCTTTTCTTTAGAAATGGTTATAATCAAACTAATTTTCTTTGTATTCTTTAATTCTCATACCATAGAAAGAACGCCATACAAAGAACAATGCAACCACAAAGAAGAATACAGCTACATAAGGTGCAATGTTTTGGAATTTAGCCGATATAGCAATTTCCATAGCAAGCAAACCAAATAGAGTTGTAAACTTAATAATAGGATTCATTGCAACAGATGAAGTGTCTTTGAACGGGTCACCGACTGTATCGCCGACAACGGTTGCATCGTGGAGTTGAGTACCTTTGACTTTCAAATCCACTTCTACAATTTTCTTTGCGTTATCCCAACAACCGCCTGCATTTGCCATAAACACGGCTTGGAATAAACCAAACACGGCAATCGCTATTAAATAGCTTATAAACAACGAAATTGCATCAGCTGTTTTAATTGGCGAAGAGAAAAACGCAAAAGCCAAAGCAAATGAAAATAAGGCTATAAATATATTAAACATACCGCTTTGAGCGTATTGTGTACAAATTTTAACAACTTCTTTTGAATTCTCAATGCTTGCTTTTCCACCTTCTTTATTCAAGTCGATATGTTCTTTAATATATTTAACAGCACGGTGAGCACCTGTTGTAACAGCTTGCATTGAACTTCCTGTGAACCAGTAAATAACAGCACCGCCCAAAATAAATCCGATAAGTGTATAAGGATTTAACAAATTCAAAATAGATTCAGGTTTCAATGACAATGTATTTTGAATTAATAAAATAAGCGAGAAAATCATTGTAGTTGCTCCAACAACAGCTGTTGCAATAAGAACAGGTTTTGAAGTTGCTTTAAATGTGTTTCCTGCACCATCGTTTTCTTCAAGCAGTGTTTTTTGCGCTTTCAAAATCAGGTTTGAAGCCATATTCCTCTTCAATTTTAGAAGCGATATTTTCTTCTTCTTCAATCAGTGAAAGCTCATAAACACTTTGAGCGTTGTCAGTAACCCATCCATAGCTGTCAACTGCAATTGTAATTTATCCCATGCCAAGAAAACCGAATGCAACCAAGCCAAAAGCAAAAAATAGATGCATATATCATCATTTCACTTGGAATAGACAAGCTTGCAAAGTATGCTATTGTCATTAAAACAACAATAACAAGACCAATCCAGAAAGAGCTGAAGTTTCCTGAAACAAGACCTGAAAGAATTGTCAAAGATGAACCGCCTTCTTTTGAAGCATTTACAACTTCAACAGTGTGGCAAGCTTTTGTTGATGTAAACATTTTTGTAAATTCAGGAATTAATGAAGCGCCCAACGTTCCGCAACTGATGATTGTTGAAAGCACCCACCATAAGTTTGATCTCTAAATTTTTTAGCAACGCATAACTTACACCAAAAGTCATAATTATTGACAATATTGAAGTCAACCAAATTAAAAGAAGTCAAAGGTTTTTCGAAATCCAAAGCTTTTGCTTCTTTATATTTCATATTTGTAAAGAATTCGTTAATTTTATATGAAACAACCGAAGTTATAATCATAAGAAATCTCATTGTGAAAATCCAAGTCAACAAAGGGATTTGGTATTGAGGTTTAACAGCAAGCAAAATAAAGCTTACAAGAGCAACACCTGTCACCCCATAAGTTTCAAACCCGTCAGCAGTAGGTCCTATGCTGTCACCGGCATTATCACCTGTGCAATCAGCAATAACTCCGGGGTTTCTTGGGTCATCTTCTTTAATATTAAACTCTATTTTCATCAAATCAGAACCGATGTCGGCAATTTTTGTGAAAATACCACCGGCTACACGAAGAGCACTTGCACCTAAAGATTCACCTATTGCAAAACCTATAAAGCAAGCACCGGCAAGATTTCCGGGAACAAAAAGCAAAATTGTAAGCATTAAAATAAGTTCAACACTTACAAGCAAAACACCAATACTCATACCCACGTTTAATGGTATATTCATAACTTCAAGCGGTTTGCCTTTTAATGAAGCAAAAGCTGTTCTTGCATTTGCCAAAGTGTTCATTCTGATTCCATACCAAGCAACACCATAGGAACCTAAAATACCAATAACAGACCACAATAAAATTGTTGCAACACCTGCTATGCCCATACCTTGCAAAACGCCGAAGTAAAAAGCAATACATAGCGCAATAAAAATTCAAGCAAAACAAAAAATTTACCTTGTTGAATAAGGTATGTTTTGCAAGTTTCAAAGATCAAATTTCCAACGTTCAACATCAAAGGATGAGCTTTAATGTTCTTCACTCTTACAAATTCAACTAAGCCGTAAATAAGCCCCCAAAAAGCTTATTCCAATGCCACATAAAAAGCAAATTGAAACTTTGTGTGTGTGTTGAAAAATCAGGTACAACCAAATCTGCTTCACCCGCAAATGCACAACAACCCGTCAAAAAATACTGTCGCACAAAGGGATAAAACAAAATGGCTAAATTTCTTTTTTAAATCCATTTTTTTTCCTCTATCTTCCTATTTTCTATAATACTTTCAAATTATAATGTTTTTTATGAAAACTTTCAATACACACATGTGATGAAAAATTTTACAAACAGCTTTTTAAGGAAGTATATAAATTGCCATATCATTATCTGCCGCAAATAATTTTAATCTGTCAACAACAAACTTATTTAGTGTGTAATAAATATCCGGCCTATATTCAACATTATCATCATTAGGAGCATCTTTTATTTGATTATATAAGTACTCTTTAATAAATATTCCGGAAATACCATTGTCTGCAGTTATTATTTCAGAATACTGATTAAGCTGATTTTCTTTTTTTTCATGTAATTTACCACACAATTTACTTAACTCTTCTTTGCCCATATTCATTGTTTCTTCCAGATATTTATATATCATAGAACGATTTTTTAAATACCCAGTTCCTGCATCTTCAGTGTAAATTCTTATTGGTTTTGTATCATCGCTTAGTATAAATCCGCAAGGTCGAAAAGTTGAAGTTTGATTTCGAGATATATTTGAACTACTTAAAATTAAATCAGGTTTATATTGATTAAGAAATTTGTCTAAATCATCAACATTTGATGAACGACTTGTTGCATGAACTAAAAAAGTTCAAATTGTCCATATTGGTATTTGGAGGAAAATCAAGAGCTTTAAAATATTCTTGTTGCTTGTCTTGAGTCAGTTTTTTCATATTACCCAAATGAATTATAGGAATTTTTTTATCATTGATTGTTTCTTCAAAATAAATTTCATTTTGTTCCATTTCTTTCATAATTTGTTTGTTATCCGTTTGAAGCTTTTTAGGAAACGGGATAAAATTAAATTGCCTTTGTAGGTGTTTTAACGTTTTAGAGATTGTTTTTTTCTTTATATTTAATTCTGTGATATTTCTTTCAAGTTCTTCTATTTGTTCTTCTTTTTTTATTTTATCATTATTCAAACTTATATCTGCAAGATTTATTATTGCTAACATTTTTAGTAAATCCGGATTTTTGTTAGTAATTAAGTTGAAAGCAGTGTTTGTTACTTGAATATTTCGTTTTTCTTCTGAGACATTGGAATAATAATGTTGATTATAAATTAAATCACATATTGTAGTTTTTTGTTCAAAAGATAAGTCTTGCATTTGTTTTAGAAATTCAAATGCATGTTGCGCACTTGCTTTTGCCGGTTCTGAAAAAATTTTCTGGTTTATTTTCATTTTCTTCAAAATTTTTAATAATATGGCAATAATTAACATTTTTTTATTTTCATCTGACAATGTTTTAAAGTTGTCATTATGAACAGCAAAAAACCGACATTCTTTAAAACTTTTTTTATTTTGTTATCATCGTTAGTGTTTATAGATAAAAGAGTTCAGGAATTGCCATAAAAATTTGTTTTACTGTTTGTTTGTTTTCATCGGAGATATCTCCACTAATTATCAAATTTTCAACTGACAAAAAATTTTTGATTTTTTCATTAATCTGAGGCAAAATCGGTTTTAATTCTGAGTTTAAATTAAAATAGTTATCATAATTATTAAATAATAAACTTTTACCATCATCGGTCAAAAGTTCAAATAAGTTTGTTGCGGATTTTTTTGAGATATTGTGTTCTATGCATATATCTTCAATTTCTTCCATTAAAGATTTTTGTGTAATATTATCAGTTTTATAATTTTTGTTTTAAGCTTATTTTAACATTATCAAAATCAATCTCTCCAGTTTGCTGTGCAAGTTGCACAATATTATTAAGGGTTTGTTGTTGTTTGGGTGATATAATGCGATGTTCTCTTTTTAAAGCCTTGTTTATTAAATTTATTGTTTTTATTTTTTTCTTTTCTGTTGGCAAGTAATGAAAAGGGTGAATATTGTGTATTATTTTATTCTTATAAATATAATTTTGATCATAATTTTCAATTGCCATATTTAACCTTGTTAAGATATTCTTCATTGATTTTAAATCTTGCCTTGAAGCATAAGTCAAATCTATATCTTCATGTAAAGTTTGCTTTAATTTTATATGATAACTGAGAACAGAAGTGTCATTAAAGTTAATAATTTCATTCCTGTTTTCTTCTATTAACTTAAAATAATTTTTATCATTAATTAAATCAGGATTAGTGGTTAGAAAAAATATTATTTTTCTAAAATTTGAAGTATCTTTGAAATCAACATCTTTATTTGACAAGTCAAAAAGCAAGTTTATAAAATTTGTTTTATTATTTTCTGACAAATTTTGAGTGATAGCGTTTTCAAAATATAGTATCTCAACAGCATTTTGAGGGTTGGCAAGTGCTTTTTAATCCATGTTTAGAAATAAATGTCGCAATGCTTGGTTCCGAACAAGCTTCCACAAATGTTTCATAATTAACATATTTTTCTTTGTTCATGCTTTTAGCATTTTCACAATTTTCTAAGTGTTCTTTTACTAAATTTTTATAATTATTATCGTTAACGGCTTTTTGGTATTTTTCTAATTAAGTTAATAAAGCTTTGAAAGTTTCGTTGTTCTATAGCTGTTGAACACGATTTTTTCAAACCGTTTACTAAAATAAAAAATTTTTGACGATTTCGTTTATTTAAATTTGAAGTAAATTCATTTTTATATTGTAATGAAAGTATCGATTTTTGAAATGTTTTTTTGGGGGTAATTTCTTTTACCAAAACTAAATGTATTTTTGTCATTTTTGCAGGACAACTTAACGGATAAATAATCATTTTTAACGCCCCCTATTAATTTTCTATTTAAGACCATCAATTATGATAGTATAAAAAATGCAAATAGTACACTTAGGATATAGTATTTTTTACAAAAGTTTACATAAAAATTAAGATTGTGTGTATTTTTTTCTTTAAATAGTTTATTAACATTATAAAAATTTACAAAATGTAACATAAAACGAAAAATAATTTATTTTTGATAAAATATAAATTATGATAAAAAATCTAATTGAAGTAAAGAAAAGTTTGAAAGAAATAAAAGAGGGGTTGCGCGGAGTAACTGAGCGTGTAGCTCTTCTTTTTGATTATCTTTGGTGTGTGGCTGTTTTTGGATATATTTCAAAACAGGCTTTCAAGTTTCTATGCGGTTTTGAGTCTTTTGATAATCATGACTTTGTATGCCGTTTATATGCAAATAGCTTATAAGTATAGAAAACGGAAAGAAAAAAAATGTCCCGTTGCTTTAAACAACAATTATAAGCCTTTTGTAACAATTATGATACCATGTCATAACGAGCAAAATGTGATAAAAAAACACTGTTGAGAATGTTTTAAAACTTGAGTATCCAAATTATGAAGTCATAGTTATTGATGACAGAAGTGAAGACGAAACAGCTTCTGTTTTAATAGAATTGGAAAAAAATACGATAATGTAAAAGTATTAATACGAGAAAAAGATGCATTTCCGGGAAAATCCGTTGTACTAAATGAAGCAATGAATTATGCAAAAGGTGAGGCAATTCTTGTTTTCGATGCGGATGCTTATGTTGAGAGTGATTTTCTTTGCAAACTTGTACCATTCTTGGAACCTCAAGATATTGGAGCCGTTCAAGCAAGGAAGGTAATAATTAATCGTGAAGAAAACTTTTTTGACTCGTTGTCAGGACAATGAATATGCTCTTGACACCCATTTTCAAGTTGGCCGTGATGCTGTTAAAGGTGCAGTGGAACTTCGTGGTAATGGTGAACTTATTAAAAGAAAAGCCTTAGAGGATATAAATGGTTGGAATAACTACACAATCACCGACGATTTGGATATGTCAACAAGACTTCAAATAAAAAGGATGGGATATTCGTTTTTTGCCCTAACATTTGTGTGTATGAAGAAGGTGTTAGAACTGTTAAAGCTTTATACAAGCAACGCAGACGTTGGGTTGAAGGCTCTATTCGTCGATATTTGGAAAACATAATACCAATACTATTCTCAAAAGACATGTCAATTAGAACAGGTGTAGATTTAATTGCATATTTAACAGAAGTTATTATGCCGTTTATGGCAGTGTCTGAATTTTTTCTCCAAATGGGAAGAAGCTTGCTACACTATTCAAACACATTCCCTGCTTCAATCATTTTGGGTGGTGTGATTTGTGTATTTTATATGATTGGTATAACATACAGCATTCGCCATTATAATAATCTTAGTCGTATGCAAACATTAAAACAAGGTCTTCAAACAAGCGTTTATTTTATTGCTGTTTGGTTTCCTTTTAGTGTTGTTTATTGTTTTTAAAATTATATTTGGTAAAAAAAACTATGGAGTGGGGAAAAACTGCCCATGGAGAAAATAAAGAATTTGTCTTTGACAAAAAACAAGGTATTAATGAAGAAGTTATATAATTAATAGAGAGGAATAAAAACAGATGGATTTTTGTAACATTAACAATATCTTTTTGAAGATGTTAAGTAGTTTTGTAGGAAGTTATGGTTTTGGCATAATAATTTTGACGATTATTATTCGAATGGCATTGTGGCCGTTGGGTGTTTCACAACAACGTTCAATGAAAATGATGCAAACTTTGCAACCTAAATTAAAAAGCACTTCAGGATAGATATAAATCAGACCCTCAAATGCTTCAAAGAAAAATGATGGAGTTTTACAAAGACCACAAATTTAATCCAATGGCAGGCTGTTTGCCTATGTTAATTCAATTACCGGTATTTATTTTATTGTACTCGGCTTTGATGAGTCCACAATTTATACAAATGGCCGGTGATTCTAAGTTTTTGTTTATAAACAGACTTGATGCAACGCTTCGCGGGAATGCAGGAGTTCCCTATGACGGCAGTTTTGCTTCTTCAAAAAATGCCTATTTTAATACCGCAAAAACAGCTACAGTTTACTTAGATGGCGATAATAAATTAGATGATGTTAAGTTTAATTCAAAAAAAGCATTAAAAGTTCAAGGTGACATAATCCCCGGGGAAACAGTTGATTTTAAAATTAGTTTGGATGAGTTGGATTTAAAATATTCACAACTTGAAAAGGTGCAAAAAATTGAAACAACTATAACAGATACAACAACTCGTGAGGTTGAAAAGGTTACATTCACTCGTGATGGTGACATTTTAAAAGCGCAAGTTCCAACGATTGTGGCAAAATCAAACTTCCACACTGATGTATTGATTTTAATTATAATCTTTGGTTTGACTATGTATTTTTCACAAAAAATAATGATGGCAACAAATAAAAACCAAAAAGTTGACCCACAACAAGAAGCAATTCAAAAATCAATGGGAACAATGATGCCTATTATGTTGACAGCGACTTTTGTGTTTATCCCAATTCCTGCAGGTGTTTTGCTTTATTTAATTTCAAGCAACATCATTCAGGTCATTCAAACAATTGTTATCAACAAACAAATTGATTGTGAAGAAGCCGCTAAAAAAGCATCAAAAACAAATGGCAATGCTACCAATGTTATTGATGCTGAATTTAGAGAATAAAACGATATTTGTTAATTATTGTTGATTTTTAAGTTGGATAGGTTTTGCTGCCATTGCTTGGTTATAAAAAACCTGTCCTTCTTGAATGTTATTTTTAGTCTTTTCATCTTGTGAAGCTTCATTTTTAAGGTTTTGAATTTGAGCTTTTTATATTTTCTAATTCTAATTTTGCATATTCAATATGTTTGTTTATGTCATATATTTTTTTTTTATTTGGGCTTCTTCTTTTCCGTTTTGTGCGTTTTGCATTTTGTATTGAAGAGTAACACCTAATGTTTGCAACCCAATTATATAACTTGACTTAGCTTGACAAATTCCTTCCAATTCTTGAAGCTTTAATGTTTTTTCACTCACAATTTCTATTTTTTTGATTTTTGGGAGCAACTAGTTCTCTTGGTTGTAAATTTGTAACCGGTGTTAATGATACGTTTGAAATTTGAGCCATGTTTTGCCTATCCTTTTTATTACCTAACCTATTTGTAATAATAAAAACATTTTGTTAACAAAAATTGCTTAATTTACAAAAAAATTTACAAATGTTAATATAAAAATAATTATAAATAATAGAGGAATTATTTGTGGAATGTGTTTATTTTATTTCAGGTTTTGTTTTAGGTTCAGTCATTGTTTTGACACTTTTTAAGCTTATTAGAAAAGATGAAAATGACATTGAAGTTGTTTTAAATCGAGTGTTGGAAAATTATAATAAACATTTTCTTTTTCAAACAATCAACGAGTTGGAGCGTTTGGCGAATATGTTTTGGAAAATGTTCTTAAAGCAGTAGGATTAAAAAAAGATAGGGAATATTTTCTTCAAAAAAGATTTGACGACAAAAGACCGGATGTAGTTATAAAGCTTTGTGACAACAGGTGTTTGTTCATTGATGCAAAAGCTAATCTTAAAGATTATAACGATTATTTAAATACTAATAGTGAAAAAGACAAAAATAAAAAATTAAAACAATTAAAGCAAGCTATTAAATCACAAATTAAAAATCTAAGTGAAAAAAAATACCACGAAATAGAAAACTCAAACAACCCGATTGATTTTACTTTGATGTTCATTCCGATTGAAAGTCTTTATATGTTTTTGTTTGACAATGATAATGAGTTGTTTGAATACGCTATAAAGAAAGACGTTATGATTGTTTCTCCAAGTTCTTTAATTTGTATTTTAAAAATAATAAATAGTTTTAATTTAAAATTGAAACAAAAAGAAAATATAAATAAAATAGTTGAAATAGCGTTGAATTTGGGCAATAAATATTTCCAACTTTTTAATGAGTTTATCAAAGTCCAAAGTGCATTTTCTAAAATAAATGATGATTTTTACGGTAATGACAGTATTCAAGCACAAATTGAACAATTGAAAGAATGTGGAGTTGAACTAAAAAGTAATGATAATATTTTGTTATAAAATATAGACTGATACTTTTGTGTGAAGTATAATAAAATAAAAGAGAGTTAGTATTTGGAATAAAGTGAAATTGGAAGAAGTTAAAAATAATCAACAGTATAAAGTAAAGACAATAGACTATAATTGTGATGCAGCACAAAGTTATGGTGTGTATCAAAACGAAGAAGAATATAATCTTTATGACTATGTTAGTTCATTAAGCATTTTATGTGGTTTTCACAGTGGAGACCCGATGAAAATTCAAAAAGCATTAATCTTGGCAAAAGAAAAAAATCTTTGTGTTGGAGCTCATGTTGGCTATCCGGACATTCAAGGTTTTGGAAATCGCGATATGAACTTAAGCAAAGATGAGCTTGAAGCTTGCGTGCTTTATCAAATAGGAGCGTTAAAAAGTTTTGCCAAAATATATAACAAAGAAATAGAATTTGTTCGTTTTCATGGAGCAATGTATGAAAGGTTTAATCGTGACAAGGAATTTGTTTTAAATTTGGCTCAAGCGTGCAAAAAAAGCTGACCCTTGGCTAATTATTTATGGTGGAGATTATGAAACATTAACTTCAATTTCAAGTGAACTGAAAGTTTGTACGGCTTTTGAGTTAAATATTGAAAAAGTTTATGATGAAAATTTAAAGCAGCTTAATCAAAATATTGATGTTGAAAAATTGGAACATCGTGTTAAGGCTTATTTACAATATGAAAAAATACATAAATCAAATGGTGAGTTTGTGTCGCTTAAAGCCGACTCTATCCATTTTAAAAACTTAAATGCCTTAAAACTTGCAAACAGCTTGGTTAAACCGACTCCGGTAAATTATAATAAAGTTCAGAATTCAGGTTGGGTATAAAGTCATCATGAAAAAAAATTTTGAAAAAATTTATAAAAAGTCATATAAAAACTCCAAAAGACATGTTGTGGCTGCTTCCGGGGCTTCAGGTAAAAAGATGGTTTGCTTTGATATTCTTTGGAACAAGTGCAATAATAATCGGTGTTTTGATTTTAATGAATTTGCGACCTGTTTATTTTTTAATGACACTTTTAATAAAACTATTCCAAAATTTTTCAAGCGAGATAATAGGTTTTGTATGTATACTATTTGGAGTATTTTTGTTTATAAAGGGTTGGATTTATGCAAACTATTCGTTGCTTGGGGCTTCTGACAGTCGCAAAAGACATGAGCTTTTGGAATCTGTTTATCGTCGCAGAATGCTAAATCGTGGCCAAAAATCGTTGCTATTGGTGGCGGAACAGGGTTATCAACTTTATTAAAAGGATTGAAAAATTTAACCAACAATATAACAGCCGTTGTGACAGTTGGAGATGATGGCGGTTCAAGTGGTCGCTTGCGTCATGAATTGGGTGTGTTGCCCCCGGTGATATCAGAAATTGCATTGCGGCTTTGGCAGATGACGAGGATTTGGTTACTAAATTGTTTCAATATCGCTTTAAAACAGGTGAAGGTTTGGAAGGTCACAGCTTTGGTAATTTGTTTTTGTCTGCTTTGTGTTCAATAACAGGTGATATGGTCAATGCTGTTATGGAGTCTTCAAAGGTTTTGTCTATTCGCGGAAGAGTTTTGCCTTCAACATTGGATGATATGAAACTTGTTGCAAAAATGGATACCGGTGAAATAGTTTGTGGTGAGTCTAATATCCCTGAAGCAAAAGGTAAAATCGAAAAAATATACACAGACCCTATAAACTGTCGCGCTTTGAAGGATGTTCTTCTTGCTATTGAAGATGCCGAGTTGATAATTCTTGGCCGGGAAGCCTTTATACCAGCGTTATTCCTAATTTATTGATAAAAGATATTTCACTTGCTCTTGCAAAGTCTAAAGCAAAAAAAATATATATATGTAATATTATGACTCAGCCGGGTGAGACAGACGGTTTTAGTGTTTCTGACCATATAAAAACTATTAATGAGCATGTTGACGTCAACAAAAATTTGGTTGATGCTGTTTTGGTCAATGATACTTTAAATGAAACTTTAGTCGAGGAGTATAAAAAGTTAATTCATATCCTGTAATTTTAGATGCGGAAAATGTAAAATCTATGAATATTGAAGTCGTTAAACGAAAACTGTTGGAAGATAACACAACAACACTTGTTCGGCATTCACCGAAACGTCTTGCTCGTGCTATTTATTATTGGTATAAAAAATCATTAAAATCAGACTAGTCAAAAAATATAGTGGAGTGTGTGTTTGAAATGAAAAAACAATTGCAAGCGTATTAAAACTTTATAATGAAAATAAAAAAATAAGTATGGTGACTTCATACGATTATTCAACGGCAAAAGCAGCTCAAGAAGCCGATATAGACATGATACTTGTTGGTGATTCTGTTGGTATGGTGATGCTTGGCTACGAAAACACCATAAATGTAACAATAAATGAAATGGAAATATTTACAAAAGCTGTCACAAAAGGTGCAAATGAAAGTTTTGTTGTTGCTGATATGCCTTTTTAAGCTGTGGAGTGAGTGTTTCAGAGACTGTTAAAAATGCAGGAATTTTGATTAAAGCAGGGGCTCAAGCTGTTAAAATCGAAGGAGCCAATGATGAAATATTAAAAGAAATTAAAGCACTTACTGACAACGGCATTGCGGTTATGGGGCATTTAGGATTTACACCTCAATATATCAACACTTTTGGCGGTTTTAAAGTTCAAAGTAAAACATTTGATAAAACTTTAAAAATGCTGGAAGATGCTAAAAAACTTGTTGAAGCAGGTGTTTTTGCAATAGTTTTGGAAATGGTGCCATCACAAAGCGCAAAGTATGTGACAGAGAACATTTCTGTGCCAACTATTGGCATAGGAGCCGGTGTTGATTGTTCAGGACAAGTTTTGGTCATTGACGATATGCTTGGAAGGTATAGCAATTTTACTCCAAAATTTGCTAAAAAATATGCAAATTTGTATGAAACCATTTTGTGATGCTGTTAAAAACTTTAAATCAGATGTTTTGAACAAAAATTTTCCATCTGAAAATCACTGTTTTAACTTAAGTGAAGAAGAGTTAGATAAACTAAAAAATATAATGTAAAAGAGGCATAAAATGAAAGTAATAAAAACAATATCAGAATTGAAAGATTTTGTAGCAGAAAATAATAATATATCACTTGTTCCCACAATGGGAGCTTTGCACCTTGGGCATGGAGCTTTGATAAAAGAAGCAGTTAAACAAAAAGGTGAAAATGGCAAAGTTATAGTGTCAGTGTTTGTCAACCCCTATACAGTTTTGGCCCAAATGAAGATTTTAATAAATATCCAAGAACTTTAAATGAAGATGCGAAATTTTGTGAAGAACTTCAAGCAGATGTTGTTTTTGCCCCAAGTGCAAGCGAAATGTATGGAATAAATGAAAATCAAAAAAGATAATTTTAACCTGTCAAATAACTACTTAACTTATGTATGTCCACCTTATTTCTTGGTTGATAAATTATGCGGTAAATCAAGAACAGGTCATTTTGATGGTGTAGCAACTGTGGTTTTAAAATTATTTAACCTAACAGGGGCAAAGAAAGCATATTTTGGTCAAAAGATGCCCAACAATTATTTTTAATAAAAAAAATGGTTAAAGATTTAAATTTAAATGTCGATATAAAAAGTATTCCTATTGTTCGAGATAAAAATGGTCTTGCATTATCATCTCGTAATAAATATTTAGACAGTGACGGTTATAACAAAGCTTTAACCATTCATAAAATGTTAGAGAAAGTTAAGGAGTTATACGGAAGAGGCGTAACTAATGTAAAAATATTATTTGAAGAAGCAATAGTTTTAAATAAAGACAATATCGTTGATATTGAATATTTTGAATTTATGGATTTTAATAATCTGGAAAATACAATGGCGGCTAAGGAAAACACATTGGTTGCTATTGCCGCAAGAGTGGACAATATTCGCTTAATTGATAATTTGATATTATAAATTGGATGATAGAATAGTATAA
This sequence comes from Candidatus Melainabacteria bacterium, assembly GCA_022009935.1. Lineage (GTDB taxonomy): Bacteria > Cyanobacteriota > Vampirovibrionia > Gastranaerophilales > Gastranaerophilaceae > UMGS1477. Next base: position 1,743,635 of record CP091731.1, read on the forward strand.
AAAAGGACTTTAATTTATGTTGAAAAGAATTAAAACACTATTTAACACAATATCTGAAATAATTCAGGTATTTTTATATTTCTATGCGTTTTTTGCAATTGTTGTTTGGCTTTTATATTTAAGTCATTGTCCTTTGAGTGAAACCTTAAATTATTATTTTGTATTTTTTGAAAATATAGTTAATAAATTTTATACTCCGAATGAAGTTAATTGGACACTAGTTTGGGTTGCATTGCTTTGTATTGTTGTATCATATATTCTTTCCAAAATAACAGAAAATATTAATATGCTAACAGATAATATTAATTTTATAATTGTTGATGTTAAAAATAAAAAAGATTTAAAAGATGAAATGAAGGCCAGGGAAGAATTAAGACAGGAATATTTGCAATATAATCAACTTGTAATCGGAATAAAAGTCAAAATTCAAGTTAACGAACATCAAATATATGAAAGTCTGTCTCAACTTGAAGTGTCAAAATTACATTCAGATATTGTTGCTGAAATTAGAAAATATATTGATGAAACAACAGTAAAAAGCTTTTCAACAAATGATGATTATATAATCATACGTTCAAAATCATTTAGCGATATTGAAGAATATATTGACTCCATAAATAATTTATCACAAATTATTAAAACACAATATTCAAATAATGAATATTTGCCTTCTATTAAATGTTATATTGAACCGCTAAAACCTGAAGATAAAATAAATCACAACTTTATTATAAAAATTTTAAATATGAATCTTACACCTAAATTTATTACAAACGAAAAATTTTATAATATCTATAACGAATTTGGGTTAAAAAAGTTTAAAATTCTAACTATCGGATTATACAATATTGAAGATGAAAAGAATAAAACTTCTCAAAATATCGAGCTTTATCAAATAAAATAAGTTTAAAAGTATTGCACAATAAATGAAAATAAATAACAGAATAACTATCTGTTATTTATTTTTTTATGCTTTCTTTATTAATAAGTGGCATTTCATTGTTATTTAATTCAATATTTTTAGGATATTTGCCCTTTTTTTGCGGAACAGCATATCAACAAAAGCTTCAAGTCTGGTAATAAACCCGGCTTCACCGGTTTGCTCATCGATTGTTAAATTTAGGATAGGTTTATTGTAAATTTTAGAATTTTTATTTATCTTTTCAACCATCAAAGAATCCGATTACCCACAACCAAAAGCAGTGATTGTAATTATACCGTCAATTTTGTTATTTTGCATAAAATGTCCGGCAGCACCGGTCATTTCAAGTTCATTAGCCCAATAAAGTTCGGTGTTTAAAGCTTGAATTCCTTCTGTCATTTGTTCATTTGATAAATTTTCGGCTGTATAAACTTTAACATCAAGTTTTTCCATTTTGCTAAAAATTTTCATTGAAGTTAAATCATCATAAATATTATAACCGTGAGAAATTAAAGCTATATTAATAGGATACTCTTTTTCGACATTTGGAACAATGACTCTATTTTGACCAGCATATTTTAAAGCTGTTTTATAATCAATTCCGGAACGACGCATAATATGAAAATTATTATACATTTGGAAACCTTGTTTTGAAGCTTGTTTAATTTTATTTTGGTCTTTAATATTAAAATATTGAGCAATTTCTGTTAAAAAATCATAAAGTTTTTTATCTTCAGATAAATCTAAAGTTGCATCAATTATTGTAATGTCTTTTTTTACAACATTACGTATTAAATCAGGCAAACCACGAAGTTTTGAGCAATTGTAAATTTTATTTTTTAATGATTGAATAGACGGCACAAAAATTTTATCAACACCCTTATCAATCAGATTTAAAACATGTCCCACATAAACTTTAACAGGAAGGCAAGTTTCAGTTACAACAAGGCTGGCTCCTTTTGATAAAGTGTCTTTTGTTGTGTTGTCTGAAAGGCAAATGTCTATTCCCAAAGACGAGAAAAAGCCAAGCCAAAACGGATAAAAGTTATAATATGATAAAGCACGTGGTATCCCTATTTTCATTAATTAAATAATCTCCTATAAAATGTTAATTTCATTATATTATAAAAAAAAAAAAAATCTTAATTATGAATAAATGTAAATAAAAAAAGGAAACAAAAACTTGCTTCCTTCTTTATTCTTTTTATTAAAGAGCTTCTTTTTCTTTGTTTTCGGTGCTCTTTGAACTCTTTGTTCCATTCTTTTATTTTTGAAGTCAATTAAGCGGTCAAAATCAGGGCTTGCAGTAATTTCAAAATGGAAGCGAGGCATGTATGAATAAGCAAGATAATCACTATCCAAGAATGGGAAGCCCCAATAGAATTTGCCCGTCAAGTCAAATGGCAAATTTACCCTAAAACCAAAACCTGCTGAAGCAAGGAAATAATTAGAGTCAACATCTTCACCCCGGGAAATACAGCGCCGTGGTCAACGAAAACTGCACCTTTAATTAAGTTTCGAGGATAGATAATTCTTTCTTTGCCACGTAATTTAAATCTCCATTCAGTTGGTGTAATAGGGAAAATAACTTCGGCACTAGCCAAATAACCTGTGCGACCGATTAAAGCACCTTCACTGTAGCCACGAACGGTCGACACACCACCAATTTGGAACTGGTCAAGAGATGGTATATATTTTTTCAGGTGAATATTGCCACAAACCACGAAATTGACCAATAATTCCTTTTCCAAAATCGTGAACACGGATTATACCCCTTCATATCTAAAATATGGGTCATAAAAGCTATGGTCCATTGGAAAAGAATAGGATACATTGTGATTTGTGTACCAAATACCTCGGCGACTGTCTTTACGAGCCATAATGCCGGTACCCAATGTAATAACCTTATCTCTATATATTCTGTAGTCTGCAATGCTTGTGCTTGCAGTTTTATATGCAACATTTGAAATACTTGTTAAATTCAACCAAGGTTTATCAATGATTGGTTGAGAATAGTACAATTGAGCAGATTGAGATTTACCGCTTATGTCAAACATAGCGTAATCACCTTTTGTGACATCCATATTACTGGCTGAATAAGAAAATCCAAGACGTCCGCCGGATTTATTTAAAGGAATGTTGTAGTCAATGAAAGGAGTGACAGATGATTTTGACAAATATGTACCACCCGTTAACTTGTCTCTGTGACCTGTAAGGCTATCTATTTGCCCTATCACACCAAAACGATTTTGCCCTATTGTTTCACGCCCTGCGTTGTCTGTTGCCAAAGTGACGTGGAAGGGAAAGTTTTTCTCGAACACTGATTTCCAAGTCTGATGTTGCAACAACCTCACCCGGAACAAGGTTTGCATTGATAACTATACCTTCGTTAACGTGATTAAACTGGATGACATCTTGTTCAAGCTTCCGAAGTTCAAGCAGGTTACCCATATCCATGTTGTCAAGTCGGCGCAAGATATAACCATTTGTTGTACACTTGTTACCGTTTATCTTTACATAACCTACACGCCCTTCAAGAAGTGAAATTCTAATTGTACCTTCATCAATAACCTGATCTTCCAAGTATGCTCGGGCTGTAATATAGTTTTTTTCTGCATATAATGTATTAATTTTGTCAATGGCATCTTTGATTTCTTGTAATAAAACGACCCTTCCAACAAGCGGTTCAATTATTGCTTTAATTTCATCATTTGATAAAATATACGATTCATCGACTTCAATATTTTTTAAGTAAAATCCTTCATTTTTATACTTTTCAATTGTCATTTGAAGTTGAGGGTCAGTAGTAGAATTATCAGATGTTGAATTTATAGGTTGTATATTTTTATCATCTTTACTATCGTCAATTTCCGGGATATAATCTTGTTTTTGCTCAAGATCTTTAATTTTCTTTTGAACATTTCTTTGTTTTTAAATAGTCAATTTGATGTTTATTCAAAGCACCGGCATCAAACATCCCGCCTGTTTGTGAGGTTATTGGAGCAATAGGTGCAGCCATGACACCAAGTGGCAACATACCCGATAAAATACAATACAATAGAATTTTTTTGCTTTTAGACTTCATATTCCTTTTACCTTTTGTTAAATTTAATTATATTAACTTTAAACAATATAAAATCATATATATAAATTAAGTTTATATAATCCATGTAAATTTATAAATATTATTGTAATAAAAACATGCTAAAGTGCAAACATAATTTAAAGTTTTATTAAAAATGTGAATTTTTGTAAAAAATTCAAAAAAAAGGCAAATTTTACAACAAATTTGATTTCTTTTATTATAATAAGAGTAGGAAATTTAACTTGCATTATTGTGTTATAAATTTGCCGAAATGTGGAATATATAATAATGTGAGTGAAAAAACAGATAAAAATCAGGAGATAAATTCATTATGAAACGTAGCAAATTCAAGATTAATGTTGGTTTTAAGAAAGTATTAGCTTCATTCTTGACAATTACTATGTTGGGTTTTTCAAGCTAATATAATGGCATTCGCGACGAACATAACAGGAGTTAATGGAAATAATGGTGTGTATAATATTAACCCGTCAAGTGTAAAAGGTTCAACCGGGTTCCGTCAATATAAAGACTTCACTCTTGATAGCGGGCACACTGCTAATTTGATATTTGGCGGAATAAACAGATTTGTAAATGCAGTTGATAATCAAGTGACAATTAACGGTATATTAAATAGTGTTAATGGAAGCGGTGCATTTGCAAATGGTAGAGCCATATTTGTTTCACCCAAAGGATTTGTTGTCGGTTCAAGCGGTGTTGTTAATGTTGGTTCATTGGGTGTATATACTCCATCAAGTTCAGCATATAATTCTTTTAAAAATTTATCAGTTGATAAAATGACAGATGCATTGTTGAATGGTGATGCATATTATGGTAATGGTGCAATAACAATCAGCGGGATGATATTAACACGTGAAGCTCTTGATTTAAAAGGAAGTACCGTTAACATAAATAATACTGCAAAAATAGCAAGTGGTATTCTTGATAAAAATACTAACACGATGTTGTCGCAAGATAATATAGCAAAAGCATCTTCAGCAGCCAATGCAAGAAATAATGCAACAACATTATTTAACAAACTTGTGAACAGTGGAAAAGCAAATTTTTCATCAGATGAATTTGATTTTGCAAACAACAATGGGAATATTACAATAGTTGCTAAGGATGGTATTGCTTTAAATGGTACAACAGTTGCAAATGGTTCTTATTTTGCGCAAAACAAGGTTTCTGGAAAACTTGAATCTAAACTTGAAGATGTAAAATATATAAATGGTAATTATACATTAAGTCAACAAGGAAATGCTGCTCTTGATTCTTTAGGGCAAAATATTGTAAATGGAAATATACATATTGCAAAAGCTGGCAGAAGTTGGTTAAATGTAGGAGGAAAGCTAACAAATATAAAAGAAGGTGGAACAACTTATATAGGAAATGAATCATCTACTGCTGGAGCTTTAACTATTACCGGAAAAATTAATACAAAAGGTGACATTAGAATTCGTCAGAGAGGTCACGTTAATTTAGCAACTAAGGATAATCCATATATTGCTCGTGCTGAAAGTTCTAGTAATCCTGATGGTGAAAGAGGCAAGGCATTATTGTATATTGGCAAAGATGCTGAAATTAATATAGTGCACGATAATGGTGGAGATACTACTAACAATGCAAAACTGCTTTTATTAAGAGATCATGCTTGATATTGTTACGTCAAGTGATGCAGATTTTCAATATTTAGGCAAAACTTATGTTTCAGGAGCAGATGTAGAAATAAGAGTAAATGACCGTAATTCTGGTATAGAAATGCTTCGAGGTTCATCTATTAAATTTGATCAAAATTTAAATAGAGGTGGAACGCTAAAGATCGTAAACGAAAACGGAACATCTTCGTATGCGCGTAGTCTATTGATGTATTCTGATATAGAAGGTAATGGCACAATAGATATAATTAATGAAAATAGCGGTGCTTTGTTAACTGGCTATAACACAATAACTAACAAAACAGGAGATATAAATTTTATAAATAAAGGAGGGTTTGGTGAAGTTATTGCAAATGCAATAAGTTTAGGCGGTAATAAAATTATTGCAGAAAACGGCAATATAAACGTAGAAAATTATAATATGGATAAAAAAATAAGTGTCCATGGTTCAGTTATGGCTAAAAATGGTAATATTACAATTGAACAAAAAGGTGCTAATAACGGAGGTTTTCTATTAAACTTAAAAGGAAACAAAATATCAGGTACAAGTGGTAATGGTGGTATAATTGTCAATGAAAGTTTTGCCGGAGATGCTTCTGGTAATGTTATAATTAAAAATAGTGGTAACAGTGGTATTCAATTTAATACTAAAAGTAGAATAAGTGCTAATGGTAAAACTTTAATTTATGATGATAGTACTGCAAATATTACAGCTGGTAACACAATAAATACAAAAGATTTAGAAATTCAAAATATAAATAAAGGGGGTGTGAATTTAAATGGTACCATAAATGCAAATGGTGATGTATTGGTACAAAATAATACAACAGGTAAAATAGATATCAAAGGAACATTGAACAATTCTGCGACAAGTGGAACATCCAAAATTGTTAATGAGTCTTCCAACACCGGTGGTATAAATATAAGTGGGAAAGTTGGCGCTAAAAATGCAACAACAATTACAAACAAAGGAAATAGTTTAATAAATATAACAGGCGATATTGTTGATAACGTTAATGGTATAACTATTGAACAAACGAATACAGGTGCAAATGGTGGTATATCAATAGCAAAAGGTATAACAACAGACGGCTATTTGACAGTAGATAATAAAGGGCAAAAAGGTATTACACTTGCTAATGGTGCAAATACAAAAAGTAAAGGCAAAACAACAATAAAAGATACAAGTAATGTTGGTATTAATGTTGGAGCTAAGTCTACTATTTCAGCTGGTTCACTTGAAATAAATAAATCAGGAAATGGGGGAATAAATCTGGATGGTACTATTAATTCAGCTGATGATGCATTAATTACTAATTTGGGAAATGGTGCTACAAACATAAATAACACATTCTCAGCAGGCAATACAACTATTACACACAGCGGTGCTAATGATATTAATATTAATGGAAACACAATAACTACAAAAGATTTAACGATTAAAAACACTTCAAGTGGCAATATTAACATTAATAGTTCAAGTGTAATTAATTCAAATGGAAATGTTCTTGTTCAAAATAGTACAACAGGTAAGATAGATATAAAAGGAGCGTTGAACAATTCTGCAACAAATGGAACATCCAAAATTGTTAATGAGCCTTCCAACACCGGTGGTATAAATATAAGTGGAAAAGTCGGCACTAAAAATGCAACAACAATTACAAACAAAGGAAATAGTTTAATAAATATAACAGGTGATGTTGTCGATAATGTTGCTGGTGTAACAATAGAACAAACAAATTCTGGTACCAATGGTGGTATTGTTATTGGAAAAAATGTTAAAACGGATGGAGATTTAACGGTAACAAATGTTGGTGCAAAAGGTATTACATTAAACAAAACAGCAAGTACAATAAGCAATGGCAAAACAACAATAAAAGACACAAGTAATGTAGCGATAAATGCTCAAAACGGTTCAAGTATTCAAGCAGGTTCATTACTTGTCGATAAATCAGGAAAAGGCGGAATAAATTTAGACGGAACAGTTAATTCAGCCGGAGATACACTGGTTGTAAATAGCGGAACTGACAGTATCAATATTAGAAATAGTTTTACAGGTGGAAAAACAACAATATATAATGATGTAAACGGTAAAGATATTAATATAACAGGAGCTTTGACAACAAATGGTGATACAATGATTGTTCAAGGCGGAAGCGGTATATTAAATTTATCAAATTCTCTTAATAATAATTCAAACGGTTCTACTATAATCAGTAATGTAAATGGTTCTGGCCTTAACGTTGCTAATATATTTACAAATGGTTTCACATTGCTTGAAAATGCTTCTAAAGGTGATATTACAATTAATGGTGATATAAATGCTAACAGTGGTGATTTATCAATACAAAACCAAAATTATCAAATCAAAATAAATAAAACAGCTAACAATAATTCAAATCTTGTAAAATTGAGTCGTGTTGATGCTGATTCTACTAACAAAGACGGTGGTATCATTGCAAATGGATCTTTGAAAGGTAACAATGTATACGTTCAAAATTCAGGCAATAAAGGTATTGAAACAAATGGAAATATCAATGCTTCGCAAAAATTGATGATTACAACTGATAATGCTGGAATAAACCTAAAATCAGGAAATGTAACTGGTAAAAATGTTATTATTTCGGCTTCCAATAAGGCAACAAACGGAATTACTGTAAATGCAAATATCAATTCAGAAGAATTAATGTTGATTGAAAATGCAGGCAAAGGAAGTATTATTGTTGATGGAACTTTAAATGGCAACAATGGAAAAGTTCTTATTGAAAATCAAACTTATGACATAACAACTCCAAGAACTTCATTTAATAATGATTACATTGTTCTTGATGTTAAACGTGTGGATAAACCTGCACAAAATGTTGACGGTGGAATTTTTTGCAAACGGTACAATTTCTGGCGGTAATATATTTATTCAAAATGCAGGAAACAAAGGAATAACAACAAATCTTGATGTAATTTCTCAAGATGATGTAATGATAACAAACAACAATGGAAATATTAACCTTGTTTCAGGAGATATTTCCGGAAACAATGTAATAGTTTCAAATTCAAATAAAGCAGGTTCTTTGACTGCAAATGCAAATATAAAAGCGACAAACATGGCATTGATAGAAAATGCCGGCAATGGCAATATGACCGTTGGAGGCAATGTAGAAGGTGCAATTGCATCATTGCAAAAATCAAACTTATGACATTGAAACACCTAGAATGGTTGCAGAATCAGACGGATTAATCACACTTGGTGTAAAAAGAAATAATACTAATTCTGCAAATAAAGGCAATGCTCTTGTTACAAGCGGTACAATAAAAGGTGATACTGTTTATGTTCAAAATTCAGGTAATGGTGGAATTACATCAAACAGCGATATTGAAAGTACCGGCTCTGTATTTATAACAAACAATGGTGGTGCCCTTAAATTAGAAAGTGGAACTATAAACGGCAAAGATGTTACAATTTCTAATTCTAATCAGGCTTCAAATGGCATATTAGTTGGAGCAAATGTTAATACAAAAAGAAACGGAAAATTAGTTGTTGAAAATGCAGCTTCCGGTTCCATAACAATTAACGGTAATTTGAATGGTAATGGCGGTTATGTCATTATTGAAAATCAAACATACGATATAACAACTCCAAGAACTACATTTAATAATGATTATATTGTTCTTGATGTAAACCGAATAAACAATCCTTCACAAAAAGTCGATGGAGGAATAATTACAAACGGCACAATTGCAGGCGGTGATGTATTTATTCAAAATGCAGGTTTAAAAGGTATTTCAATTAACAACGATGTATTGTCTGACAATTTAATGATAACCAATGATAACGGTGGAATTAATGTTGGAAATGTTAATTTAACAGCTCAAAATCGTAATATTTTAATATCAAACTCAAGCAATGCAACAGGTGGAATAAATATAGCAGCAAATGTTAAAGCCGAAAAAGGTGATGTAGTTGTTGAAAACTCAGGAAATGGCAATATTGAACTAAAAGATACAAGTTCTTTAACAGGCAAACGAGTTCTTGTTGAAAACCAAACATACGACATAACAACTCCTCGTGTTCCTGAAGGTAACTATATTTTACTTGGTGTAGAACGCAATAAAATAGCTTCTCCAAATAACAATAGTGGAATAATTGCTAATGGTAAAATTACTGCTGAAGATATTGCATATATTCAAAATTCAGGTAAAAAGGAATATCTGGAAACGGTAATATCAAAGGCTCAGATATTGCAATAACTAACAACGGTGGAGCAATAAATCTAAGCAGTGGTGATATTGAAGGAAACAAAGTTATAATATCTCAATCAAATCAAGGCGAAGGTGGTGTAACTATCGGAGCAAATGTAAAAGGAGACGATAGAGTCTTAATCGAAAATGCAGGAAAAGGCGATATCACAATTGGCGGTAATGTAAATGGTAAAAAAGTTTCAATACAAAACCAAACTTATGATATTGTAACTCCACAATTTAAACATAACGATGGCTTGATAACTCTTGATGTAACAAGAATAGACCAAGATTCACCAAATAAAGACGGTGGAATAAAAATCACAGGTAACGTAACAGGAACAGAAGATAATAAAATCCAAAATTCAGGTAAAAAAGGAATATCTGGAAACGGTAATATCAAAGGCTCAGATATTGCAATAACCAACAACGGTGGAGCAATAAATCTAAGCAGTGGTGATATTGAAGGAAATAAAGTTATAATATCTCAATCAAATCAAGGCGAAGGTGGTGTAACTATCGGAGCAAATGTAAAAGGAGACGATAGAATCTTAATCGAAAATGCAGGAAAAGGTGATATCACAATCGGCGGAAATGTAAATGGTAAAAAAGTTTCAATACAAAACCAAACTTATGATATTGTAACTCCAAGAAATACAGACGATAACCCATATATTTCTCTTGATGTAACAAGAATAGACCAAGATTCACCAAATAAAGATGGTGGAATAAAAATCACAGGTAACGTAACAGGAACAGAAGATAATAAAATCCAAAATTCAGGTGAAAAAGGAATAACTTCTAGTGGAAATATCAAAGGTGGCGATGTTGCAATAACTAACAACGGTGGAGCAATAAATCTAAGCAGTGGCGATATTGACGGAAATAAAGTTATAATATCTCAATCAAATCAAGGCGAAGGTGGTGTAACTATCGGAGCAAATGTAAAAGGAGGCGATAGAGTCTTAATCGAAAATGCAGGAAAAGGTGATATCACAATCGGCGGTAATGTAAATGGTAAAAAAGTTTCAATACAAAACCAAACTTATGATATTGTAACTCCAAGAAATGCAGACGATAACCCATATATTTCTCTTGATGTAACAAGAATAGACCAAGATTCACCAAATAAAGACGGTGGAATAAAAATCACAGGTAACGTAACAGGAACAGAAGATAATAAAATCCAAAACTCTGGTGACAATGGAATAACTTCTAATGGAGAAGTTAAAGGTGACGATGTTGATATAACTAACAACGGTGGAGATGTCAACATAAATGGTAAAGTTGATGGAGATGATGTAACAATATCAAATTCGGATAACGGTGGAGATGTTAATATAAACGGTAAAGTTGATGGAAACGATGTACTTGTTGAAAACAACGGTAGCGGTGATATTAATAATCCTCAAAATGTGAATGGAGATGTTAAAAATCACGAATATGGAATAGAAACACCACGAAACACAGATGATGATCCATATATTTCTCTTGATGTTAAACGTAATCCATTCCCACCAAAACCAACTCCTGTTCCAACACCTGACCCAACTCCGGTAATCAGAGACAATGATCCAACAAGATTGATTTATGATAAAAAACGTGATGACAGCTTCTTGGAATTGAAACGTGAGTCAATCAGGTACGGAATAAACGGCGATTCTCTATCATTGAATTCAGCAAGTAATCATATTCAAAGTATTGTTGATATTTCAAAAACAGGCTTGGCTGTAAAAACCGATGGCAGTTTGAAAATTAACGATGAAGTAAAAGTAAACTTTGCATACAAAGGCATAGAAGTTGAAGCAACTGCTAAAGTTATGCGAGTTAACCAATCTAATAACATCGCAGGGTTGAAGTTCACAGACTTAGATACCTTAACAGCTAATAAAATATTATATCTAAGTATGTTAAATGAAGCTCAAAAAGAACAAACAGCGTCAAACAATCAAAATCAACAGCCTTCATTTATGAATGTACTTTCAAAGCTGTAGATTTTGGGGATATATAAAATAAAAAATGAGAGTGTAAAAACTCTCATTTTTTTTTATTTATTTTTTTATAATAAAATAAAACTAAAGAAGAAATTAAGTATAAGGTGGAAAAATGGAAAAATTAACCGGTGAACAAATACGTAGTATGTTTTTAAATTATTTTAACGAAAAGCATAATTGTACAATTGTTAAAAGCTCAAGTTTAGTGCCTGACAATCCTACGGTTTTATTAACAACGGCTGGAATGTTGCAATTTGTGCCTATATTTTTAGGGTTTGAAAAACCTCCATATAATCCGCCAAGGGCAACAAGTTGTCAAAAATGTGCAAGAGCAGGAGGAAAGGATTCGGATATAGAAAATGTTGGAAGAACACCTCGACATCACACTTTTTTTGAAATGTTGGGTAACTTTAGTTTTGGCGACTATTTTAAAAAAGAAGTCATACCTTGGGCTTGGGAATTTGTTACCGAATATTTAAAACTTGATAAAAACAGACTTTATATAACAATATACAAAGATGATGATGAAGCGTATAAAATTTGGCATGAAGATGTCGGAATAGAAGAAAATCGTATAATACGCAAAGGAAAAAAAGATAATTTTTAAAATTTTGAACCAACCAGACCTTGTAATACTTTGCACTGAAATACATTACGATTTAGGCGAAGAATACAAATGTTCTGAAAACTGTTCTGTTGCAACTTGTGAATGCGATAGATGGGTTGAAATATGGAACCTTGTGTTTATGGAGTTATTCCAAGATGAAAACGGAAACTTGTCGCCTTTAAAGAAAAAAAAATGTTGACACCGGTATGGGGTTGGAACGTATTGCTATGGTTTGTCAAGGTAAAAGCTCAACCTTTGAAACTGATTTGCTGATGCCTATTCTAAAAGAAGTGTCAAAATTGGCAAATGTCGACTATGGAAAATCTGAAAAAAACTGATGTTAGCCTTAGAATAATTGCTGACCATATAAGATGTTGTACATTTATGGTTTCAGATGGACTTGTTCCCGGAAACGAAGGACGAAATTATGTTTTGAGGATGATTTTACGTCGTGCTTTAAGACATGCTATGATTCTCGGCATAAAGCTTCCTAGTTTGTTTAATCTTGTTTCTTTTGTTATTGATAAGTATAAAAATGTTTATATTGAATTGGAAGAAAAAAGAGATAAAATAATTGAGGTTATAAAAGAAGAAGAAGAAAAGTTTCAAGGTACTCTTCAACGTGGCGAAAAATTGTTAAATGAGCTTTTAAATCAAAATAATAAGATTATTAGTGGTGAAAATGCCTTTAAATTATACGATACATTTGGCTTCCCGCTTGAATTGACGGTTGAAATAGCAAATGAAAATAACGTTAAAGTTGATGTTGACGGTTTCAATCGTTGCATCGAAGAACAAAAACAGCGTGCAAAAGACTCTGCTCAAAAAGTTGTTTTAACTGATGATTTGGTTTATGTTGAAATAGAAAATAAATTTGACCTACAAATTTTGTTGGATATGAAAATATAAATAACGTTCAATCAAAAGTTATTGCAATTGTTGAAAATAAAAATGATGCAAATGTTTTAGATATAATTTTGGATAAAACACCTTTTTTATGCAACAAGTGGCGGACAAGCTTGTGATAGTGGCAAAATATTCAACGAAAAATTTGAAGGTTCAGTTGTTAATGTTTTTTAAAGTGAATAAACTTTTTGTCCATAGGGTTAAAGTTTTAAAAGGTGAAATTAAAGATGGTGAAATTGTTTCATCTCAAATAGATTTGAGCAAAAGACAAAATACAGCATGCCATCATACTTTGGCACATTTGCTTCAAGCGGCTTTAATTAAAGTTTTAGGCAATGAGGTTCATCAAATGGGCTCACAAGTTGAAGAAGGAAGAACACGATTTGATTTTTTCCTATTCTCACGCTTTGACTAAGGAACAGTTAATTGAGGTCGAAAACATTATAAATGCTTGGGTCAATGCAGGTTTAACTCAAAAAACAGATATAATGGATATAGATGAAGCTAAAAAACAGGAGCAATGGCGCTGTTTGATGAAAAATATGATTCAAAAGTGAGAGTTGTTAAAATAGGCGATATTTCCTGCGAACTTTGTGGTGGAACGCTATGCAAACAATACAAATGATTTAAAATATGTAAAAATAATACAGGAATGTGCTATTTCAAGCGGAGTTCGACGTATTGAAGCTCTTTGTTCCAACTATGCAATCAATTACATCAACGAAAAAGCTTGTGAGATGGATAAGTTGACAGAGTTGCTAAAAGCAAAGCCGATTGAAGTTTTAAGTCGGGTCAATAAATTAATTGAGGATAATAAAAATTTAGAGAAAAAAAATATCAAATCTTGAAACTAAAATGATTGAAACAAAAATCACAACGCTTTACAATGATTTTGAAAATTTAAATGATAATGAAGGTAAAATAATATTAAAATATATTTCAGATGTTAATCCTAAATTTTTGAAGAATGTTGTAGATATGCTAAATGACAAGCATAAAGAAAGTGTCATTGTTTTGGCTGCTTGTGATGAAACAACTAAAAAAGTTTTTGTGATTGTTAAAATAAATGACAAATATGTATCAAAAGATCTTGATGCCAAAATTGTTTTAAATGAAATTCTTGAAAAATTGAATGGTAAAGGTGGTGGAAAACCAAACTATGCTCAAGGTTCAGGAAATTGTTCAAATGATGTTAATCTTGATAAAATATTGCTTGAAATAAAAGAAAAAATTATTTCAAAAATATGCTAAAAAAATAATATTAAGAATTGTAACAAAAACGACAAAATATGAAATTTCAACTCCCTAGATTTTTTTATATAAGTATATAAATAAAAAAGGGAGTTTTTTTTATGGCATTAGGTTTTAGCGCAGCATCAAATTTTAGACAATCAAACGCACAAGGAACAAATTCGAATAATATAGAAACATCAGGTTCACTAGCTTCGAACAACAACACGGAAACATCAGGTTCATTGGCAGCACTATTTGTTAATTCAAGTGGTTCAAATGCCCCAACAGGAGTCTATACTTCTTCGACATCATCAAGTGCTTCATCAGACACATCAGGTTCAAGCGGTGGTTCATCATCCTCTGCAGGTGGTGATTGTGGTGGCTCAGGTGGTTCATCTTCTGCAAGCAGTGGCGGTTCATCTTCTGGAGGTGGTTGCTCATCTGGTGGTGGCGGTGGTTTTAGCGCCTGTGTTTAACAAAAAAATTACTTTTGTATATTTGAATTTTTATAAATATAGCTATACTTTTTGTAATATTCCTCGGGGTTGTTTTTAGCTTCGAGGATTTCTGCTTGGTTTTCAAACAAAATTTTGGCCAAATTTGGGTCAAACTGAGTGCCTGCACATTTTTCAATTTCTGATATTGCGATTTCATGTGTTAAGGCTTTTCTGTAAGAACGAGTCGATGTCATGGCATCATAAGTGTCTGCAAGAGCAATAATGCGAGATGAAAAAGGTATTTCTTCGCCTTTTAATCCCAAAGGATAACCTCGCCCATCCCATCTTTCGTGGTGAGTTTTGAGCCAGTTTGAGATAATTGCAAGTTTTTTTTATCCCTGTTAATATTTTTTTCACCTTTTTCAGGATGAGATTTCATAATTGCAAACTCTTCATCAGTCAATCTGCCGGGTTTGCATAAAATATTTTGAGGTATTCCAATTTTACCAATATCGTGAAGAAGTCCGGCTGTTTCTATTTCTTCAAGCATTTTATCATCTAAATTTAGTTTACGAGCCAATATCAAGGAATACATTGTAACACGCATTGAATGCCCATGTGTGTAAGGGTCTTTGGAGTCAAGCGCGGATGATATGGCTTTTAGCGTGTTATAGAAAAGTTCTTTTAAGTCTTTGACCATAACAAGGTTTGATTTAGCCAAGTTATATTTTGCAAGTGCTTGATTAACAATAAATTTTAAATCAGATGGTGTGAAAGGTTTTAAAACATATTGATAAATGTTACAATGATTAATTGCTTCAATGATGTCATTTGAATCAGAATATCCTGTGAGCAATATTTTAACTATGTTTGGATACTTAGGGGTAATTTTTTTTAAAAACTGAACGCCTGTCATAACCGGCATAATTTGGTCAGTAATTATAAGAGAAATATTGTCACCTTGTTTTTCGACAATTTCGCAAGCTTCTTGACCATTTTGAGCGGTTAGAATAGTATAGCTGGATCTAAATGTTCTGACAAGAAGTTGAAGGTTATTTTCCTCATCATCAACAATTAAAATAGTCGGTTTTACAATCATATTATTAAGATTAAACAAACCGTCCAATGAATCTTTTAATGAACTGATATTGTTTTCTGTATTATCATTTAGTGCTTGCATAATTCTTCCAAAAATTAATTTTATAAAAATAATTATATCATATTTATTTTATTAATAAAGCCAATTCAACCATTTGAATAAGAAAAAGCCTTATATGAGTGATTTTGTTACCTGCAAAGCTCCTGCAGGTGGGTTAGCGCCTAAATACATTCCATTTCCGGCAATGAGGAGGATGTTCTTTGTAAAAATTGTCTATCCTTTTTGGATTTCGCAGTTTTTAACCAAAACCCATCATCCCCCCGGTCTACTTCGGTATTAAAAGAGCAACTTGTACCCTATTTATAAAAATGTAGGAACAAAATTGAACCCATATAAAGCTAATAAGATTATATCATTATTTTATTAAAAGTAAAATATATAAAACTTAATATTTTGTTTACTACTACAAAAAATGTGGAATTATAAGTTTGTAGGTAATTTGGAGAATTTGTAAAATGTCGTCATCCCCATTAAATTATAATCAATATGCAGCACAAGCTTTATGGGGTAGTTCATCAACTTCTGGGAATAGTTCGTTGCTTAGTATAATTAAGTCGAATATGCTTGATAAGGCAAATTCTCTAAACAAAAGTTTAATTTCAAGATATGAATCCCAAGCAAGCGAATTAACTAATAAAATTGGTCATCTTGACAATTTAAAATCGCAACTTGCAACTTTATCTACAAAAGCACAAAATTTAACAGGGTTAAAAAAATAGAGTAAATGCAAATATTAATGTGTCTTCTGGCAGTTCTTCACTTGTCACAATAACAAATGACTTTATAATAAAGGGGCAAGCGGCACGACCTGCCGGTGTTTCTTCAAAAAACACATCTGCTGTTACCGTAGGAAATTATGAAGGAACTTTTGAAGCAGGTGATTATACAATAAAAGTTAATGGCAATGCTGTTTATGCAGAATCTACTGATATTGGTTTCGACAAAATTAAATTTAGTGCCAGTCAGCTTGGTAGTCAAAAAAATATCTGAATTAGCAGGGTATAATATACAATCAGGTGGTGAAACTGTCACTGTTCAAGTCGGTAGTAATAGTGCAGCAACTATTAATGTAAATAAAGATACGACGGTTAATCAATTTCTTAACCAGCTTTCCGGTCTCAATGGAATTACAACAGCTTCAATTGGCTCAAATGGAAACATTAGCATTGAAATGAATACAGACTTAGGATATCAAAGTTTAAGCTTTTCAAGTTCAAACGAAAGCGGTAGAAGTGTTCTTGATGTCTTAGGTTTAGGCAATATAACCGGTAAGTTAAACGATGGAACTATTGATACATTAACATTTCAAGGATTTCATACTAATTTTGAAGAAGTTGGAATAACTGGTAATTTTAATCTTGCTTTTAACATCTCAGCAGATTCATATACCTCATCTGTTAATACAACTATTGGTGGTAAAAATATTTATGGAGATGAAATAACAGGAACGTCAAGATATGGTGGTGATCCTACTAGTTTAATATCAACAACTATCGTTAATCAAGATTCAATAAAAGTAAAAACAAGTTTATATAGTTTTACTGATACATATTATCGATATCAATTACATACAAATTTGGATGTATTACAAAGTGATATTGATTTAAGTATTTCAAATCATTATGATATGTCAAATTATACTATGGAAGTGATTCTTGATGAAAGCCAACTTGACAAATCACTAAGTAAAGGAACTACATATTCATATATTGATAAAAGCGGGGTAACACATGGATATACTGTTCAAGCTAGAGATACTGTAAGTAAAGTTTTAAGTGAATTAGGTTTATTGACAGGTAATAGAGTCAATATAACAAATATTGAAGGTCGTAATATTGATAATGCTTTTTTAACTGATTTATTGGGTGTTGATTTTAATACTCAAGTAATAGTCCTGAAGTTATAATTACATTTAATGCAAAAGAAGGAGACAATGCACCACCTCAAATTAGTAATAAATTAACAGACTATTCCTATAGTAGTGAAAAACCATCTGAAAAAATATCGATAGGTGATTTAGTAATTACTATTGATGGTGTTGACAATCGTTTTGTAATAAATAATGATACAACAGTTCAAGACTTTAAAACTTTTATGGCAACTCTTGGTTTTACTTATGACCCTTCGACAAGAGATTTTGTTGGAGGTCAAAATGGCAGAAAGATTGATGTTAGTGGTTCAAGCACGATTACTGGAATAATAAATCCTGTTATAAGTGAATATCAATATAACGTTACAATTAAAAAAGATAAAAATGGAAATTATTATAAAAAATCTATATGCCTTGAGTGGGGTAGAAGGAGATGGAACAATAAAGATAAATGAAAATACAATCAATATAAGACAAAGTTGGTCAATAAATGACCTAATAAGCGTAATCAATGGTGCTGAAGCTGGTGTAGAAGCTGGTGTAGAAGGTGGTGTAGAAGCTTCTTTCAGTAACTACTATAATAAGTTAAAAATTACTAGAACTGATGGTTATTTAAGCTATATTGATTTTAAAGCAACAGATAGTAATTCGCAAATTTTATTAAGTAATTTAAATTTTATTACACAAAATATCGATTTATCATATAACACTAATAAAAATAATCAATATTTACCGGATGGTGTTTTAATAACTGTTACAAAAGATGATAAGACTTATAATATTGGAAATATTACAAGTTCTAATAATGAATTTGGGCGTTCTTTTTGCAACTATAGTAAAAAATATGTCAGCAAATGATTCAAATGTTATGCTTGGTTCTTTTAATATTGATATAAGTAAATTAGGTGAGCATATTGTAACTGTTAATGAAGCAACTGCAGCAATACCTGATATAACAGTTGCCAATCTTTCAGGTGCAACAAATTATATTGAAATGGTTGAAAAAATAGGCACACTAACCAGCAATAATTATAATCTTAAAATAACAAAAATAAGTGATACTCAAATGCAAATTTCAAGAACTGATAATAATGGCAATGATTTAGGAACTAAGATTATTGAAAAAGAAGCATCTGATGATAAATTTTATTATACAATAAGTCAATATGATGAAAATGGAAAAGAAAAGGGAAGCGTTACTTTTGAAGTCAAAAATGACGATTTTAATATCGGAGATAACTATACAAGGACTACAAATGTTAAAATTGAAGCGACAACAAGTGAAGGTGGCTCACTTGACGGTATTGATGATGTAATAAATAGTGTTAATGAACAAATTGATGAAAATAATAAAAAAATTATCAATGAATTTGTGAGTGTATATAATAATGTAGCAAAAAGAGATGAGTAAGATAAATAAACTTTCAAGCTCTTCAACTTCATATTCAGATAAATTAACTATTAGTGAACTTATGAAAAGCTTCAACAATACAATTAATCAAGTAGACACAACCTATGGGTCAACAATTGGTTTAACCTTTAGTTATGATAGCAATTTAAATACATCAGTTTTAAAATTAGATACTGATAAATTTTTGTCTGCTTTAGATACAAACACAGAAACTGTCACAAATTATTTATCAAAAGTATCAGAAAAAATCACGTCATCAATTGACTTATTTGTTAAAAAGTAAGTTTGCAAGTATGTATTCAACCAGTAATTTGAAGCTTGATGAATATAATAATAAAATTTCATCATTAAAGTCTAAAAATGACGAACTTATGACTAAATTGGAAGCTGATTATAAACTAATTGAACAACTTTTCAATCAGTCTTCAAATCAATATAGTGAGTTATTTTCTGCATTATTATAAAGTTTAAAAAGTTGACAATAAATTAATATAAAGCTAAAATTAAACTTATGGTTTCAAATCAAACAAAGAAAAAAAATATCAGCAAGCTTGGAAGACTATTTGGAAGCTATATATTTAATTATTGAAGAAAAACAGGCTGTTAAAGTTGTTGAAATTGCAAGGTTTCTAAATGTGGGGCGTTCGTCTGTCACTGAAGCTTTAAAATCACTTGCAAGCAAAGGGCTTGTCAACTATGGACGCTATGACGTTTTAACTTTGACATCAAGTGGTGAAAAGATTGCTAAAAAAGTTATTAAAAACATAAAATTTTATATAACTTCTTTAAAAATGTTTTAAACTTAAATGAAGAAGAAGCCAACCAAAATGCTTGTCAAATAGAGCATATTATATCTGAAGATGCATTTAATAAATTTACAAAATATATTGAATTTAATGAAACATACTCAAAAAATAATGATGAATATTTAAAAAATTTAAAAGATTTTATGGAAAAATAAGTTTTTTATATATTCCCCAATAAGCATCAATTAAAATTTGTTTTAATTCTTCTATCAAAGGATAAACAGGATTTGCTGTTGTGCATTGGTCGTCAAATGCGAGAAAAGCAATTTCATCAAGTTTTGAATAAAACTGTTTTTCTTCTATTCCATAATCTTTTATTGACAAAGGTAAATCGATGTCAATTTTAAGTTTTTGTATTTCTCTAATTAAATTATCAACTTTATTTGTTTCATTTTCTCCATCAATACAAAGTTCATCGGCAATTTGACAATATCTGTTTAAAGCATCAGGATATTTGTATTGAGGGAAAAGTCCCATTTTAGTAGGACAAACGTTTGAGTTGTATTTAATAACCTGGCATATAAGACAAGAATTGGCAACACCATGTGGGATGTTAAATGCAGCCCCGAGTTTGTGAGCAAGCGAATGACAAATGCCAAGAAACGAGTTTGCAAAAGCCATACCTGAAATTGTTGCAGCATAGTGCATTTTTTCACGTGCAACAGGGTCACATTTGCCATTGTCATAAGAGCGTTTAAGATATTTGAATATAAGTTTTATCGCTTCAAGTGCATTTGAATTGGTGAAATTAGTAGCCAATATACTTGTATATGCTTCAATTGAATGAACTAAAGCATCAAATCCTGATGAGGCTGTCAATTTTTTAGGCATATTGTCAACAAAATTTGGGTCAATAATTGCCATATTTGGTGTGAGAGAATAATCGGCTATGGCGTATTTTATGTGAGAGTCTATATCTGTTATTATAGTAAAAGGAGTAACTTCAGACCCTGTTCCTGATGTTGTTGGGATAGCCACAAACATAGCCTTTTTGCCTAATGGCTCAATTTTGCATATTCTTTTTACGTATATCCATAAAACGAAGTGCTATATCGTTAAATTGTGTTTGTTCCTGTTCAAATAACAACCATACGAGTTTTGCTGCATCAATAGGTGAGCCTCCGCCAAGTGCTATTATTACATCCGGTTCGTATGAAAAAGCTATATTTAAAGCTTCATTAACAGTGGATATATCAGGATCCGGTTTTACGTCAAAAATATTTGATAGTCAACATTAATATCTTCTAATACTTTTGTAATATTAAAAACGACTCCCTCATTAAACAAAAATCTATCAGTAATAATAAAAGCTCTTTTCTTGTTCTTTAATTCACGAAGTGCAAGGTCAACAGCACCACGTTTAAAAATATATTTTAGGCGGCAATTGCTGCCAGAGCATGTTTTCTCGCCTAATTGCAACGGTTTTATAGTTAAGAAGATGTTTAATGCTTACATTTTCGCTTGTTGAATTTTTGCCCCAAGATCCACAACCTAAAAGTTAATGAAGGGTCAAGTTTAAAGTTATATATATCTCCTATTGCACCGTGAGATGATGGAGAGTTTATTATTATACGACCTGTGTTTAAATTTTCGCTAAAATAATTTATCCTGTCATCAAATCGGCAATCTGTGTGCAAAGAGGATGTGTGCCCTTTTCCTGCAAGATTGACAAGGCTTTTAGCAATTTCAACTCCGTTTTCAAAATCAGCTGCTTTGTATAGTGCTATAACAGGTGAAAGTTTTTCAAGAGAAAATGGTTCATTTTTTGAAATAAGTGTAGTTTCTCCAACAAGCAATTTTGTATTTTGAGGAACATCAATTCCTGCCATTTGGGCAATTTTGCAAGCACTTTGACCGACTATTTTAGGGTTAAGTTTGCCATCAACAAACATAGTATTTGAAACTTTTTGTTTCTCCTGGTCATTTAAAATGTGACAGCATCTATATTTCAATTCTTCAACCACTTGATTATAAACACTTTCGACCGCAATCACAGATTGTTCTGAAGCACATATCATACCGTTGTCAAAAGTTTTTGAAAGTATAATTGAAGATATAGCTTGCCTTATATCAGCTTTTTCATCAATTAGCGCAGGAACATTTCCGGGGCCGACTCCAAGAGCAGGTTTGCCACTTGAATAAGCAGCTTTCACCATATTTTGGTCTGCCTGTAGCCAAAATAACATCAACATCTTTGTGATGCATTAAAGCGTTGGATAAATCAATTGTCGGGTTTTCAATCCAACCTATAATGTTATTGGGTGCTCCGGCTTCAATTGCTGCATTTAGAATAATATTGCAAGCTTCAATTGTTGAATTTTTAGCATTAGGATGAGGTGAAAAAATTATTCCGTTTCTTGTTTTTAATGCTATTAATGATTTAAATATAGCTGTCGATGTAGGATTTGTTGTGGGTACAATTCCTGCAATAATACCAAGCGGCTCGGCTATTATTTTTATGCCGTTAACTCTATCGCAATGTATTTCACCACAAGTTTTTACACATTTATATTTGTTATAAACAAACTCTGAAGCAAAATGGTTTTTAATAACCTTATCTTCCATAATTCCCATTTTTGTTTCATCAATTGCCATTTGTGCTAAAGGTATTCTCATTTCATTTGCTTTTTTGGCTGCATAAAAAATATTTTATCCACTTCATTTTGGCTAAATTTTGAATATATTTTTTGAGCTTCTTTAACTTTTTTCAATTAAGTTATCAAGTTCTCTTATTTCATTTTGATTATTGTCCATTTTTGATAAACCTTAATAATTGTGTCTCTATTTTGTGAGTTTATCATTTGCATATTTTTATTTTAAGCTCAACATCGGTAATTTTTTAGAGCAATGTTATTTAAGCTTTTTTTCAAAAGCAGTTAGTTTTGTATACATTATTTTATAAATTAATTATTTTATTTTCATTAAATTGATAATGCGAGCATTTGCCTATCGAAATGGGCTTGAGCCATCAAGTATGAGTCGCCTTGAAAAAGGGCTTGGTAACCAAAATATTTAAGTTTGTTGCAAATTGCAAAATCTTTAAAAATGGATTTAACACTTGAAACAAAATCCAATTGATTGTATAATAAAAGGGTAGGGCGTTAAATCAACGTCAATTGATTTAACATTTAGTTTCTACAGATGGTTTATATTAGAGCTTTAATTATCAAATAGATAATTAAAAGCTCTATACTATTTTTACTTGCTATTTTAATTAGCAAAAATAGAATAAGTATTTTAACCATACGCAAGCACCTCCTTTCTTCATTTTTTATTTAACAAATAAGATGTAAGAAGAGGAGTATTTGCATATTGTAGAAACTAAACCCTACCTTTTTTTTAATTTTGAATGTGCGATAAAATTATTATACTGAAAATATGTATAAGTGTAAAGATTAAACATATATTGAAAAAATAAAAAAAATGATATAATAAAGAGTAGGGCGTTAAATTCGGTTGGAGCCGATTTAACATTTAGTTTCTACAGATGGTTATTTTTTTAGAGCATTTATTATCAATAGGATAATAAATAGCTCTATACTATTTTTACTTGCTATTTTAATTAGCAAAAATAGAATAAGTATTTTAACCATACGCAAGCACCTCCTTTCTTCGTTTTTTATTTAACAAATAAGATGTAAGAAGAGGAGTATTTGCATACTGTAGAAACTAAACCCTACCATATTTAATTTTGAATGTGCGATAAAATAATTATAACTGAAAATATATATAAGTGTAAAGATTTAGTTTTGTTATTGCTAGTGAGAGCTTTAAATTTTTGTTGTATAATAAAGTTATGGATGAGAATTTTAATATAGTATTGGTTGAACCTGAAATACCTCAAAATACAGGTAATATTGCCCGCCTTTGTGCTTGCACGGGATGCAATTTATATATTGCAGGCAAGCCGGGGTTTTTAATGACTGACAAGCATATGAAACGTTCCGGACTTGATTATTGGGATAAGCTAAACTTGATAAAAGTTGACACATTAGAGGAGCTAATTGATAACAATAAAAATTCAAATTTTTATTTTTTAACCACAAAATCGGAAAAAAGATACACAGGTATAAAATTTAAAAAAGGTGATTTTTTGGTGTTTGGATCTGAAACTCGTGGGTTGAATGAAGAACTTTTGAAAAAATATAGTGAAAAATGCAATCACAATACCAATGAAAGCAGACACAAGAAGCCTAAATCTTTCAAATTCCGTTGCGATTGTAACTTATGAGGCTATACGTCAAAATGGATTGTTATAATATTGATGAAAATCTTGTAAAAAGCTTTTTTACCTAAACGTAAACGCAATTCACACAAAGGAACCTATGGGCATGTTTTGAATATTGCAGGTTCAAATGAATATCGAGGTGCTGCGTATCTTTCATCAATAGGTGCCTTTTAAAGCAGGTTGCGGGATGGTTACACTTGCGGCTACGGATAAAGTTATTGATGTTGTTTCAAATTATAACCCAATGATAATATACTTGTCTTTGGCGAATGTAAGTAATCCGTTTGCAAAATTTTATAATTTAAAAAAAATACTTAAATATATAGATAAATATAGCGTTGTAACAATAGGTTGCGGTCTTGGCATGAAAAGTGCAAGTGTTTTTCTTGTGAAAAAAATTGCTGAAAGCATTGCAAAATACCAATATTCCGTTTGTTATTGATGCTGATGCAATAAATATAATAGCAAAAAAGAAAATAAATGTTATTCCCAAAATTCTATAATAACGCCACATCCCAAAGAACTTTCCAGACTTTTAAATATTGGCGTTGAAGATATCCAAAAAATAGGATTGAGACGGCAATTGAAGCTTCAAAAAATATAATTGTATTACTTTGTTAAAAGGTGAAAACACGGTAATTTCAAATGAAACAGGTGAAAAGGTATATATTAACGCAACAGGCAACAGTGCACTTTCAAAAGCAGGCTCGGGAGATGTTTTATCAGGCATGATCTCAGGCTTTTTAGCACAAATGATTAATGATTTTGAAGATAAAGAAAAAAATTAGTGAAAAAATTATAAAAGCAGCAATTGTTGGAACATATCTTCACGGCAAGGCTGCAGAAGCTGCAACAACTGATATGAGCCCACATTCAGTCTTGCAAGAGGACATAATAAATAGTATAGGCGGTCAGATAAAAAGCTATTATAACTATTGCAAAAATATATTAATTGTGTTAATATAAATAGGTGCTCAATGATGGTTATGCAATTTGTCATGACCTGAATAAGTTGGTAAAGGGGGCTTGATTATGAACTTAAGTTTAATAAATGGTAATAATCAAAGGAATATTGAATGTCAACCGCTTCGTAATGGTATGGCTGTACAACCACTACGAGGTAAAGCAGTGCAAAATCCAAGTTTTGCAAGCGCAAATGGTTCAAATAATTCTGTATCTCAAAAGATTATGCTGAATTACAAGCAAAATATGATTTGGCTTGCCGTATTATTGCCTCACAGCGTTTGGACGCACAAAAAATCAACAGGCAACTAAATCACTTAATTATCTTGCATAAAAATGGTAACAAACGATAAATACTTTATTGCATTTGCTTCTATAGATGATATTTCGTCTAATTTTATAGGAAAATTATATAAACATTTTAATGGTGATATAAAAAAAGCGTGGGGAAAGCGATGAAGCCCAGCTTAAAGAAATTGAGGGATTACAAAGAAGGTCTGTTCAAAAATTCCTTGCAAGCCGTGATAAAACGGACATTGACAAGGCTTTTAATTATATTCTTGAAAATAATATAAATTACTTAACAATTGAAAATGAAAATTACCCAAAACTTTTAAAGGAAATAAATGACCCCCCTTTAAATCTTTTTTATTTGGGGATTTAACTCGTTGTAATTTTGACAAATGTTTGGCGGTGGTGGGTTCAGAAACGCAAGCAACTCTTCCAAAAAAGTCTTGAAAAATATAATGAGTGAATTGAAACAAACAGATTTGTGCATTGTTTCCGGTTTGGCGCTTGGGGCTGATACTCAAGCTCATATGTGTGCTATTGAAAATAATTTATCAACGATAGCTGTTATTGGCGGCGGTTTTAATAATCTTTATCCGCAACAAAATAAAGAACTTTTTAAAGATATTGTTAATAAATATGGCGTTGTGATGAGCGAATCATGGCCGGATTTTGAACCCATTGCTTGGCGTTTTCCTCATCGAAACAGAATCGTCAACGGTTTATCAAAAGGCACTTTGGTTATTGAAGCAAAATTGAAAAGTGGCGCTATAATCACTGCTAACATGTGTTTGGATGAAGGACGTGAGTTGATGTGCATTCCCGGGGATATTTTGAACCCCAACACTGAAGGAATTTATCATCTTCTTAAAAACGGAGCAACAATGGTCACTTGTGCAAACGATATTTTGGATGCTTTAAATTGGAACATGCCTACAAAAAAGAAACAGGAAATAACAAATCTTAATTTAAATGATTATGAACAAAAATTTATGAATATGTCGCTGTGAATAATCCGAATTTTGATGATATAATGATAAAAACTTCTTTAAGTTCAGATGAAATTTTGTTGCATTTGACAACTTTGGAATTAAAAGGTTTAATAAAACAAGTAGAGGGTAGTCGTTATACGGTAACTTAAAATATGCCAAAATTGAAAGAAAAGATAATAAAACGAGTGATGAAACGGTTAAGAAGGTAAAAAAACAACCAAAACCGTAAAAAAACAACAACAAAAACAAAAGCCACAAAAAAGGCGACTTCAAGTCGTGCAAAAAAAGTTGAAAAAGAAAATGTTGAAGAAAAAACTTCAAAACGTGTGAAAGTTGACCCTAATAAAAAGCTTGTCATAGTTGAGTCACCTGCAAAATCGAAGACTATTAGAAAGATTTTGGGCAATGACTATTTGATTGAAGCAAGCTATGGACATATTCGTGATTTTCCTCCCAAAAGTTATGGGGTTTGATGAGAAAAATAATTTTGAGCCGGTTTTTCAAGTTATACCTGAAAAAAAGAGGTTGTGAAAAAACTAAACGACTTGGCAAAAGAGTTGGTAAAGTTTACTTAGCATCCGACCCTGACCGTGAAGGAGAAGCTATTGCATGGCATGTTCGCCAAGTTCTTGATGTGGACGATGACAAAGTATGCCGTATTGCTTTTAATGAAATTACTCCAAAAGCTGTGAAAGAAGCGGTTGAACATTGTCGCAGCATCGATATGGATAGAGTCCATGCTCAGCAAACTCGTCAAATACTTGACAGGTTGGTAGGTTATTCTATAAGTCCTGTTTTGTGGGAAAAGCTGAAGAATAACAGATTGTCGGCTGGACGAGTGCAAAGTGTTGCTTTGAAAATGATTTGTGAACGTGAAAAAAGAAATCGAAGCTTTTGTCCCACAAGAATATTGGACTGTTTCTTCTTTGTTTGAAGCCAAAAGACACAGTTTGAAGCGGCTTTGACAAAATATAAAGGCAAAAAAATTGAAATAAAAAATGAAGAAGAAGCAAACGAAATTTTAAACAAATTAAAGGAAAAAGGTGTTGAATACTCTGTTTCTCAAGTGCAAGAAAGAGAAACAACCCGAAAACCTCAAGCACCTTTTATAACCTCAACTCTTCAACGTGAAGCTTCCAATAAATTAGGTTATGGTGTTGCAAAGACCATGCAAATTGCACAAAAAACTTTATGAAGGTCTGGAAATTGATGGTGAGCCGGTCGGGCTTATAACATACATGAGAACCGATTCTACTCGTATTTCAGACGATGCACAAAGTGCTGCTAAAGATTATATTTTGTATAATTTGGGTGAAAAATATTATCCTGAAACTCCAAATGTATATTCAAAAAGCAAAAAAAATACTCAAGATGCCCACGAAGCTATACGACCGGCATATATTGAAAAAACACCTGAAAGCTTGAAACACTTGCTTTCAAATGAACAATATCGCCTATATAAACTTATTTGGGATAGATTTATGTCATCCCAAATGGCAAATGCAAAAGTTGCAAATTTGAGTGTTGAAATAAATGCACTTGATTACACTTTCAGAACTTCATCTTCAAAAATTATTTTTGATGGTTTCTTAAAACTATATAATGATGCTGAAAACGAAGACAATGATAAGGACAACAAACTGCCGGATTTGAAAAAAGGTGATTTGGTGAATTTGATAAAACTTGACTCAAAGCAACATTTTACACAACCGCCAAGCAGATTTTCAGAAGCAGCACTTGTTAAAGCATTGGAAGAATACGGCATTGGACGTCCGTCAACGTATGCTCCAATTATTACAAAAATTCAACAAAAAGGATATGTCGAAAAAATAGACAAAGCTTTGACTCCAACTATTTTTAGGTCGTACTGTTTCAGACCAGCTTGATGAACACTTTAAAAATATAATGAATTATCAATTTACAGCCTCACTTGAAACACAGCTTGATGACATAGCAGAGCAAAAACTTGTCTGGATCAATGTTTTGAATGATTTTTATCATCCGTTTTTGGATGTTGTAAACTCGGCAAAAGAAAACATGGGCACTGTTTTAATAGACAGCGGAAAAGTCTGTCCAAATTGCGGCAAAAAAATGCTTGTAAAAACAAGTCGATTTGGCACACAATTCTTAGGCTGCAGTGGCTATCCCGAATGTAAAACGATGATGCCACTTAAGGCTGATGAAACTGTTGGACAAATGAATGAAAAATCAGACGAAAAATGTGAAAAAATGCCAAAGTGAAATGATTATTAAACACGGTCCATCGATTATATTTGCAATGTACGAATGAAAATTGTAAACATCGTAAAGCTATTTTGAAAACTATTGGAGTAAAATGCCCAAAAGAAGGTTGTGATGGCGATATTGTGGTCAGAAAATCAAGGTACGGAAAATTATTTTACGGCTGCAGTAAATATCCAAATTGCGACTTTGTTTCTTGGTATGAGCCTGTCAATGAATTTTGCCCGAAATGCAAAAAGTATTCTGGTTAAAAATATAACAAAACGCTATAATCGCTTGAAATGCTCAAACAAAGAATGCGATTATGTGCGTAATTTAGATGTTGAAGATGGACAAATTTGAAAAAATTCATGAGTTGCGTGATATTGTCAAAGCCGACAGTCAAAATTTTCAGGCTATAAGAGAATTGTCTGTTTTGCTTTTGGACGTGGGGTTTGAATGAAGAAGCTTTTAAAGTATCTTCTTGATTTAGTTAATGTTTTTAAAGATGATGACCCGCGTTTGTACTATAATTTAGGTATTGCTTTGGGAAAAACTTAACAATTTGAAAATGGCTGAAAAAATTACTTGAAAGCCATTGAACTTAATGAAAATGAAACTGATTTTAATTATAACTTAGGGCTTTTGTATTTAAGTCAAAAAAGATATGATGAAGCTTTGAAGTATTTTAATAAAGTTATGGAATTTGATAAAAACGATGCAAATACTCATTTTAATTTCGGACAAATATATTTAAACCTTGGAACGTTTGACAAGGCTATAAATTCTTTCAAAAGGCATTTTCGTTAAATCCGCTTGACAGCATTGCTTTATATAATTTAGCTTACTCTTATTTCCAAAACGGTGAAATAAACCTGTCTATTGAAACTTACAATAATCTTATTGAAAAATTTCCTGATTATAGTTGGGCATATTTTAATTTAGGTGCTATTTATTTTTTACTTGAAGATAATGACAATGCAATTGAATATCTTAATAAGACCGTAAAAATCAACCCGAAAGATATGAATGCTTATAAAATTCTTACTCAGATTTATATTAAGCAAAAAATGTATGATAATGCTAAGTTGACTATTTCAAAAGCTCTTGAAATCAACAATTTTGATGGTGATTTGTATTATTATCTTTCTCGTTGTTATAAAGATATTGATAATGAAAAATATGTATTAAATCTGAAACAAGCCTTAAAAAACTATCAAAATTTAAGCTTTAATATAGATTTAATAAAAAAAGAATTAAAAACAGTGCAAGATTAATTATTTAATTAATTTTGGGGGTTCATATTCACCTTTTTTAACTTGATTTTCTATATTTTCTTCAATATTTTCCAAATAGCTTAAATCAATTTTTAGATTTTCTCTTGGAATGTTTGTCATAAAAGGAGTAACAGAATTTGAATGAATATAGAAATTAGTTTTTCCGTCGCTAAAATCAAAATAAATTAAGTTGTTATGTAATTTTTCAGGACATTTTTTAATAACTCTTTTGCAAATCCAAACGGTTGTTTGACATTGTTTTCCAATGAAAAAATATTTTGAATATCTTTCAAATTATCAATATTAAAAAGGTTTTGCAAACATATATTTTTGACAGGTAATTGGGTTATAATAAGCGATTGTATTGAAACTTGGGTCTAAAACAACTTGTGGTTTTACTAAATATGTTTTTGGTCTTTGAGGACTAATTGTAACAATAAAGTGTGACATTTTATCATATTTTGATAAATACAAACCTTTTGCAATATTAATATCAAATTCATTTGTGAATGTTTCTTGTGTATTTAAATAATCATATAATTGTTTTGCTAAATTTTGACAAGCGCCTATATGTTGATTTTTCGGAAGTTCATATTTTATATTGCATTGAGTGTAGGTTTTTTTTTCATTTTTATTTTTCTTAATATATAAACTTTGAATTTTGTAAGGAAGTTGATGTTTTACTATGTCGCTATAACCATATGAACAATTTTGCATAAAATCACAAATTGTTTTTCTTTGGAGTTGTGTAAACGTTATTTGATTTGTATTTTTTGAACCGGTAAGTTCTTGAAGCAACATTGCATATAAATTTAAGACCATTTTTATTTACAGGACCTTTAAAAGCAATATTATTTTGTTTTAATATTTTTTGTACAGTATTTTTTTTATATATTTTATTTATATTAGATTTAAAATATAAATTTTCATTATTATTTTTAATTATCATTTATTTTCCCTTTATGTTAATACTACAACAATAGGGCAACGGTGTCAATAAGATAAAAATACATTATCACAATGAATATTTTTTTTTGCTATAATCGTTATGGTGAAATAAATAGAGAGAAACAAAATGCTAAACGAAGCAACAAAAATAATAAACAATGCTTTTAACCAAAGTTTTATAAAACGATTGAGCTTATATTTGCACGATTGTGTTCGAGAAGAAGTCAAAAGTTCAACATTTCGTAATCTCAATCAGGATAAAGATAACAAGTGGGTGTTTTTAAACGAAAAAGCAAATGAGGAAACTTTTTTTAAGAACTATCCCAAAAACCTTGTTTTAAACGGACTTGACAGTCAAATAACAGAACTTATGATTCAGTCTGATATGAACCAAAAAGACAAACATTTAATCTATGGTTTTTTATTTTTAGAGGGAAAAAGTTCAAAGTCGAAGAAAAACAACGAGTTTTTGACACCTTTGTTATACACAAGTGTTAAACTGGAAAGAAATGAAAAGGATATCATTTGTACGTCTGTTGATGAAAATATTTCGTTGAATACAGGTGCTTTAGCCGCTTTGCTTTCTAAAAATGACACAAATGATGAAGATGAAACAAACGAACAAATGCTTTTTGGTTTGCTTGATGTTGTGCCGGAACTTCCTTTGACGAAAGATGCTTTAGACATATTTTTAACTACTTTAAAATCATTAATTCCAGAAATTGAATACGAAAAAGAATTGTTGGAGGAAATTGTTACAAAGGACATTTGTTCAAAAGATGAGAAAAAAGAAATAATTATTCAAGAAAATGTTGAAAATGAAAGCGAAACAAATGATTTTGGCTGTGAAGCAAATATTGATGAAAACAGCGAAGAAAAACCAAAAACAATAAAGCTAAAAAAATCTGTTTAACTTCAAAAAGTGCTTTGATTTTGACAAAACGACCTTCTATAACCGCGGGTGTGTTGCATGAACTTACTCAAATTGCTGAAAAACCGCAAGGGATTTTTCGTGAAACAGCTTTAAATTGCATAAATGAAGAATATGAAGAATCCAAATCGAATAAAAAAGTAACAAAGCCAAATTTTGAAAATGAAACAAAAAACGAATTTTTTCCTATTGTTCCACTTGCAATTAGTGATGCTCAGGAAAAAGTTATTGAAGGGATTGAAAATAATACGATTGTCTCCGTTTTTGGAATCGCCCGAAGTGGAAAATCTCAAACAATTGTCAATCTTATTTCTCATTTGATTGCAAATGGAAAAACTGTTTTAATCGCTTCAAGAATGGATAAAGCTGTGGATGTTGTTTGTGAAAGACTTAATGACCTTGATGCACCCTTTTTAGCTTTAAGAGCAGGTAGACTTAATTATCAAAAAAAATTAAGCCAAGATTTGGAAAACCTAATTTCTAATAAAATTGACCTCGATTTCAACTGTGAAGATTATATTTTAACTCAAAATGAAGATATGAAAAATCTTCTTGAATTGATATCCGAGCTTGAAAATAAATGTGAAAATATTCTAAAACTTGAACATCAGTGGCATAGTGTTTATTGTGAATTTAATGAGTTAAATGAAATTATCCAAAATAATTTTAATATTCTAAAACTTAATTTGACAACAAATGATATCATTTTGCTTGAAAAATTGATTAATGAAATTGAAAATGCTTTTGAGTCAAAAAATATATTTAAATCATTTTTCTCAAAATTGAAATTTAATAAATTAAAAAAGAATTAAAATTGAAAAAAATTGATTTCAACGTGCTTGAACTTGAAAAAATAAAACAGGAACTTTCGTTGTCAAAACTTAGTGCAAAATTAAAAGACATTGAAACTCAAATATATAAACTTGGAAATATTCATGTTTTAACAAATGAGATAAAAAACAATCGTGATAAAATAAGTGGTTTGGCAAAAAATATAATAAAAAATAAAAGACGAAATGCACTAAAAAATCTTTTGGCAGATAACAATAAAATAAGAAGGCTGAAAGTACATTCAAAAGCTATAGTTCAAAGAAAAAAGAATTTGCAAACAAGATTGCTTGAAGAAGAGGATTTTAAACCATTGCTTGAAGCTTTTCCTTGTTGGGGAATAACGACATATCAGGTTTCCAAATTCACTTCCTTTGAAGCCCGGATTGTTTGATGTGGTTATAATTGATGAAGCTTCCCAATGTGATATTGCAAGTTGTATCCCGCTTTTATA
This sequence comes from Candidatus Melainabacteria bacterium, assembly GCA_022009935.1. Lineage (GTDB taxonomy): Bacteria > Cyanobacteriota > Vampirovibrionia > Gastranaerophilales > Gastranaerophilaceae > UMGS1477. The sequence goes on from CP091731.1 coordinate 1,777,085, forward strand.
CCGTGCTGAAAAAAGCGGTTATTGTCGGAGATGACAAGCAGCTTCCTCATTTGTCATTTTTGGAAAAAACAAAAGAGCAATCGTATTTGGCAAAATATGATATACCTGACAAGTATCAGCTTATGTGGCAGTTTAGAACCAATTCAATGTTTGATTTGGCGAATTATTATTCAAATGTTCAAGTGTTGCTTGATGAGCATTTTAGAAGTTTTCCGCCAATTATTAATTTTTCGAATAGAGAATTTTATAATGATAATATAAAAGTTATGAAAGAAGACGACCAAAACAACAAATCGCTTGAGCTTAATGTTGTTGAAAACGGAAAAATTGATTATGGTGTAACAAGAAATGAAGTGGAGATTGAAGCGATAATAAAAAGGCTATATCAAATTATTTTAGAAGATGAAAAGAGTGAAAATCCTTTGTCAATAGGCATAATTTCTCCATTTAGAGCACAAGTTGATGCTATAAAAAAGCGTTATCAATGGTTTTGACAACAGATATAATTGAAAGACACAAAATTGAAGTCGGTACTGCTCACACATTTCAGGGTGACGAGCGTGACATTATTATAATTTCGTGGGCATTGGCACAAAACAGTTATTTTCAAAGTCTAACTTTCCTTCAAAAACCAAATTTGTTCAATGTTGCAATAACACGTGCAAAGAAAAAAGTTATCTCGTTTATTTCAAAAGACCCAAAAACATTGAACAACGGGCTTTAAAAGACTATTTAGAATACATCCAAAATTATAACAACAAAAACGAATCAGAAGTGCTTAAAGTGAACACAAACAATTACAAAAACTGGTTTGAAAAAGAGGTTGCAAATGCTTTGAAAGAAGCAGGTTATGAAGTTGTTGAAAATGTAAAGCTTGCAAATTTCAATTGTGATTTAAAAGTTATAGATAAGAATACGAAGAAAAAAGTGTTTGTTGAAATTGATGGAGTGGATGACAACAAAAAATCCCAAGTGTCAAACATGAAAAAGCAAGCTATCATACAGAGGTGTGGGTTTAAAGTAGTTCGTATTTCTTATCGTGAGTGGTTACTAAGCCAAAAAATATGTATAGAGAGAATAGCGAAGTTTATATAATTTGTAAATAAATGTAAATATAAAATATATAAAACTTAACAAAGCCGCGAGCCTTTATTCTAAAGGCTCGCGGCTTTATATGTAAACTTATGTAACGAAAAATATAGCAAGTTTTACACTAATAGTCAATTTTCTTTACAGAAAAGTTTTTATATAAGAGTAGTAAGTTTCTTAATAAAAAGACGAAATGGAGTTTATAAGTGGCAACAAAACAATATAATGAAAGTAATGTACAAGCATTAGCAGTTAATAATCAATTGAATAATATGTTAAATTATCATATCAAAACAACCATAAAAACTACACCTACACCTTTTGATTATATAAAAGAACATTTCTTTAATGAACGCGTTGAAAAATTACTCTCAAAAGTACAGCTATATGAATTTACTGATAAAAAAATAATATTAAATTTAATCCGTGAAAATTATGAAATAACCAACTTATTAAGAAAACATGATATTGAACTTGAAATAAACATTAAAAATTTAGAATCAATTACAAGTGCTCATTTAAATCCAACGCTAGAAATTGCTTATGGAATAATGGAAGAATTATCATCAACTTTTCGTTTTTCTGTTAGCGACAAAAAAGCTATAATTCATGGAGCAATTTTTCACGATTTTGGCAAAGTTTTAATACCTGATAATATTTTAAATAGCAAGGCTCATTTAGAAGGCAATGAAAGAAAAATTGTAGAATTACACGCTCAGTTGGGCTTTGAATTGTTAAAAGCCAGTAAACAATTTGATGAAAAAACATTAAATATAATAAGAAACCATCATAAATTTTTGAATGGTTCAGGTTATCCACAAAATGAAATTGAAGTAGATATTTTAACACAAATTATAACAGCTGCTGATATTTATACAGCATTACGCGAAAAACGTTCATACAAAGAAGCCATTTCAAATGAAAAAGCTTTGGATATAATGAAAAAATTGGTTGAAGAAAATAAATTATCAAATATAGTTTATGAAGCATTAAAAACACTTATTGAAAACAAAAGCACAAAGCAAAATTAATTTTTGCCTTGTGCTTTTTCTGTGGAGAGAATATTTTTTTTGAACTAGCTTCCTAAAAGAGATAAAGCTATTTGTGGTAAATTGTTTGATTGCATCAAAGAATTTGATGATGTTTGTTGTAAAATTTGGTATTTAATCATATCAGAGCTTGCTTTAGCAACGTCAACATCAATGATAGATGATTTAGTAGATTCAAAGTTTTCATTCATAGTTGTCATATTTGAAGATAATGATTCAAGTCTGTTTGTATAAGCCCCTAACATAGACCTGTCAGAAGAAATTTTGTTAATGGCAGCATCAAGTTTGTCTAAATATTGACGAATCATATCACTCGGTCCAAGTTGCACCATCAATAGCATCGTCAGCTCCTGCAGCCTTGACACCATTTCCTAATGATGTAATATTAAGTTTAATATCAAGACCACCTGCAGATATATGTAAGTTTGTCATTACTTATCCTATGTCAACTGTGTTTGTTGCTGATAAAGAGTTTGCACCTGTTTGAATTACCAAGCTTGAAACTGAACCGTTTAACATTGTTTTTCCGGCAAAAGTTGTAGTTTCAGATGTTACATCAATGTTGGCAATTCTCTGTTTGATTTCATTCATGATGGCTTGTTTTTTATCATCCTCATAGATGTCACTTGCCGCTTGAATACACAATTCACGAATTCTTAGTAAGTCTTCTGTTGCACTTTGCATACCTCCTTCTGCGATAGAAATTACGTTAACAGCATTTTCAATGTTGCGGATTGCTTGGTCATTACCACGAATTTGAGCTTTTAAAGCTTCTGAAATTGCCAAGCCGGCAGCATCGTCTTTGCATTGTTCACTTTTAAACCTGTAGCTAATTGTTTCATTGTTGCTTCCAAAGATTTCGTGTTTCTGGATAATGAATTTTGCGAAATCAATGACGAAACATTGGTGTTTACTCTAATTGCCATTTCTTTTTCTCTCCTTATATTTTTTTCTCCACAAAATACTTAACGGAAAATTTTTCTCATACTTTAGTTAGATTTTCTCATACTTTAGTTATAAAATAATATTAAAAGCCTTGAACTCAAAGGATTTTAGATGTATTATGTTATTATTTTTAAAATACATTAAATGGAGGAGATATGCCACATTTTTTTTATTAACTCAAAATCGCTAAATGGCAATAAAATCAATATTCTTGACGAAAACAATATTTTTCATATTGCTATTACCCTGAGATGTAAAGTTAATGAATTAATTAAGCTTATTGATGAAAACCAAATTGTTTATGAAGTTCAGGTTAACAATATTTCTAAAAAATCCATTGAAACAACAGTAATCAACTCGTACAAATCTAAAAGGGTAAGTCCATTTAACATTTGTTTGGCTCAAAGTTTTTGAATTCAGATGATGAATATGATGTTATAAAAATGGCTACAGAATTAGGGATAAGTGAAATCTTCCCAATTATTACTGATAATTCTAGTATAAAAAAAGATGTTGCTTTAAAAAAATGTCAAAGTTGGATAAAATAGCCTATGAAGCTGCAAAACAGTGTGAAAGAGCTAATTTACCACAAATTATTCCAAATAAAACTTTGGATGATTTAATTATTGATAAATCATTTCATAAGGTTTTTATTTTTTCAGAAATTGAAGAAAAAATATACTCTAAAAGACTATTTTAAAGAAAACACTATAAATAAAAATGATAAAATATTGATTGTGATAGGTAGGAAGGTGGATTTTCAAAAGAGAGTTTAAAATGTTTGACAACTTAAAATTACCACAATTTACACTTGGAAACTTAATTTTAAAAGCCCCAACTGCGTGTGTTGCTTCTATCTCTAATTTATTATATGCTTTAAACTGATATGAATAATTTAATAATAAATAAAATAAATAAAGACGAAATTTTAAAGAAAGTTATTAAAAATATTCCCCAAGATGCCGATATTTATCTTGTTGGCGGATATTTGCGTGATGCTTTAATAAATAAAGAGTCTTTTGATAGGGATATAATTGTCAATAATATTTCATCTTGTGATTTTGCAAATATAATTGGTAATATTTTTTAAAATCAAACCGATATTGTTAGACAAAGAAAATCAAATTTATCGTCTTGTTTTGCAAAACAAGAAAGATTTTTTTGACATTACTAAAATAAATGATGCAGGTTTGGCTGAGGATTTAAAATCTCGTGATTTAACTATTAATTCTCTTGCAATAAACTTAAAAACATTTGAGGTAATTGATAAATGTAATTCAATAGATGATTTTAGTAATAAAATATTAAAAACATCTAATGTCAAAAACATGTTGGCTGACCCGTTAAGGATGCTAAGAGTATTTCGTTTTGCCTCGACTTTAGGTTTTAAGATAGATAAATCATTGCTTGATTTTATTAATCAAAATGCAAATAAAATCAACACTGTTTCAAAAGAGCGTATAATCTATGAAATGTTAAAGTTTTTTGAAGGAAAATATAGCAACATTGCTTTTTTTAGACTTTCAGTATAATCAATTGTTAAGCAAATTGTTTCCATTTGTAGAAGAGCTTAAAAAAGTGCCGCCAAATTTGCACCACCATTTGTGTTTGTTCCATCACTCAATTGAAACATCAAATCAAATACAAAAGTTTTATGATAATTCAAATAATGATATAAAGGCTCATTTTAATGAAATATTAAGTTATAATATTTCACGTTTAGCTCATATAAAACTTGCAGGCTTTTTTGCATGATATCGGTAAACCTTCAACTTGGATTATTGAAAAAGATACCCAACGACACAGATTTATAAAGCACGATGAAGTTGGAAGCGAGCTTGTTGTGCCATATTTAACCAAGTTAAAATTCCCCAAAAGGCAATAAAATACATAAAAAAATGATAAAACATCATATTTATCCTTCAAGTTTAATGTCAAGTCCTGATGTATCGCAAAAAGCAATAGATAGGTTTTATCGCAAAATGGATGAGGATACATTGGATGTTATAATCCTTGCAAAAGCAGATAGAACAAGTGCTTTAGGCATTGAAATAACGAAAGAAACGGTTGAGAATAATTTGCAAAATTTGATAAAACTTGAAAAAGGATGGTTTGATTTTTGTCAAAGTAATAAAGAAATTCCAAAACTGTTAAATGGACTTGAAATTATGGAGTTGTTAAAGCTTAATTCTCCTAAAAATTATCATCTATAATAAAAAGTCTTCATAATGCTCAATATGATGGCACTGTCAAAACAAAAAATGATGCTATAAATTTTTTATTACAAAATTTTAAATAAAAATTTTATGATAATATCAAGATTTATTTTATAATTGAAGAAAATATTAATGACTTATTGTGTCAACCAAACACTAAAACGTTAAGTATTTTAAGTGATATGGTTGAAAAATTAAGGGTTTTATAAAATTTATTGTTTATTACGCAAGAGAAATAAACAATTTCGGGATGACACGATTTGTTTCAAATTGACAAAGAGCTTTTGATAAAAAGCGATTTGCAACAATTTGATATCAGGTTATTAGCAATTCTTTTTTGTGATAACAAAATTAGAATTGCTTATTACGTGAAATTTGCGAAAGAGAATAAAAATTTCGGGATGACACGATTTGTTTCAAATTGACAAAGAGCTTTTGATAAAAAGCGATTTGATACAATTTGATATCAGGTTATTAGCAATTCTTTTTTGTGATAACAAAATTAGAATTGCTTATTACGTGAAACGTGCGAGAGAGAATAAAAAATTTCGGGATGACACGATTTGTTTTCAAATTGACAAAGAGCTTTTGTAAAAAGCGATTTGATACAATTTGATATCAGGTTATTAGCAATTCTTTTTAGTGATAACAAAAATTAGAATTGCTTATTACGTGAAACGTGCGAGAGAGAATAAAAATTTCGGGATGACACGATTTGTTTCAAATTGACAAAGAGCTTTTGATAAAAAACGATTTGATACAATTTGATATCAGGTTATTAGCAATTCTTTTTTGTGATAACAAAAATTAGAATTGCTTATTACGTGAAACGTGCGAGAGAGAATAAAAAATTTCGGGATGACACGATTTGAACGTGCGACCCCTTCGTCCCGAACGAAGTGCGCTACCAAGCTGCGCTACATCCCGTTAAGTTAAAAAGTTTAGACTAGTGTAAGAAATAAATAAAACCATTAATATAACACATAGAACAACCAACATTTAAAAAAGGCGACACCCAGATTCGAACTGGGGGATAAAAGCTTTGCAGGCTTCTGCCTTACCACTTGGCCATGTCGCCACCAGACTTTATTAATGGAGCGGAAGACGAGGCTCGAACTCGCAACAACCTGCTTGGAAGGCAGGGACTCTACCAATTGAGTTACTTCCGCATTTTCTCTTCTATTTTAAATGTACAAAGGTTAAAGCTAGAACAATGGTCGTGATAATATGTGAAACGTGCGACCCTGTCTCTATATTCTGTTGTAAAAGTACAAAGATTTTTTAGAATGGTCGGGATGACACGATTTGTTTCAAATTGACAAAGAGCTTTTGATAAAAAGCGATTTGATACAATTTGATATCAGGTTATTAGCAATTTTTTTTGTGACAACAAAATTAGAATTGCTTATTACGTGAAACGTGCGACCCTGTCTCTATATTCTGTTGTAAAAGTACAAAGATTTTTTAGAATGGTCGGGATGACACGATTTGAACGTGCGACCCCCTCGTCCCAAGCGAGGTGCGCTACCAAGCTGCGCTACATCCCGTTTAATAATTATTAGTTTAACAATAATATGATTTATAGTCAAGTGGTTTGTGGTATAATTTTAATATGAATAAAGAGTTGAATTTAGTAAAAAGAAAAATGTATGGCTTGCCGGAAGTGTGAGTTGGCGAAAAGCAGAACCAACGTGGTTTTTGAAGGTGGTGTGCCAAACAATAAACTTATGTTGATTGGTGAAGCTCCGGGGCATTATGAAGATATGCAAGGAGTGCCTTTTGTGGGAAGAGCGGGGCAACTGCTTGACAAAATTTTTGCATCGGTTGGGTTGTCACGCGAAAAGATATTTATATCTGCAACACAATCAAATGCCGACCACCAAACAACAGAAATCCGCTTGATGGGGAAAAAGAAACATGCCGAGAATATTTAGATAAACAAATTGAAATTTTAAAACCAAAAATCATCTTGATATGCGGAAATGTTGCCTTGCAGTCCATGCTCAAACTTCCTTATGGCATTTCAAAAGCACGAGGAAAATGGTTCGATGGACCTTATGGAGCTAAAATGATGCCGATTTTTCACCCTTCATATTTGCTTAGAAATGCAAGCCGTGAAGCTGGTAGTCCAAAATGGCTTATGTGGCAAGATATTCAAGAAATAAAAAAGGTTTATGACAGTTTAGATTGATTTTACAAGCCTCTTTACAAGATAGTAGTTTATTCCACACAAAAAGCATGCTCAAACTAAAAAGTATTATGGGGAATAAAGCTAAACTTGTTTTTTCAAGTATAAAACCAACCATTGGAGTCAATATTGCAAGCCCTATGTTTGCAAACCCGACTTGATATCCGGTTAAGACTGTGGCTGTTTCATCGTTGAAACGCTTTGGAGTTTCCATGCATCATGTTTGGATATAACCCTGACAAAGATAGACCTGTTAAAATTAAACCAAATGTTATTAAATATATATTTTTAGAGAATAAAAAACAAATTCCTAAAATAGCAAATAAAATTCCATTGGTTATCAATTTTGATGAAGAGAATTTTTTGTCATCAGTCCTGTTAAAAATCTGCCCAAAGTCAATGAGCCCCAATAAAGCACAATTAAAATTCCGGCTATTTCTTTTTTTATGTGATACGATTCAACCATAACAGAACAAAACCAAAGCCCAATGCTTGATTCCAAACATACATATATTAAGAAAAATACCATAGAGCCTATTGCTTCAGGACTTAGTATGTTTATGTCTTTTTTGCTTGCATTTTTTTCTTCAAGTTGTAAAGTGTTGGAGGTTTTTGTTATATTCCACAATTTTTTGCTTGTAAAGAAGATGATGCATAAAACAAATTGAATTAAAGAAACTAAAATATAGCCAAATCTCCAATTTGAAGTATATTTTATGGCACTTGTCATGATAAAAGCACCAAGGGTTGCACCAACACCCCAAAAACCGTGAAGAAAATTCATGTGTTTTGGTGAATAGTTTTTGCCGCCCAGTCATTGAGTGTTGCATCGATTGTGCCGGCACCAAGCCCCAATATGACTGAAAACAAAATCAAATTCCACCATTTAAAACTCAAACCATAGCCCATTATCGCCATTGCTGTTAAAAGACAGCTTGTTATAAGTATTTTTGATATGTTAAATTTTTTTATAAACCAACTGCTTAAAAAACTTGACGTTATGGTAAAAATTGTCGTGATAAAAAGCAAAACTCCACCGTAATCAAGCGGTTTTGAGAAAAATGAACGCATATCGACCCAGACCACTCCTAAAATTTGGTCAGGCAACCCAAGGCTTATAAAACTTAAATAGGATATAATTAAAAGTAATTTTTGTATTTTGGTTTTATTTAAACCATGCATTATTCCATCTCAAATTTTTAAGTGGTTTATGAAGGTTCAAATTCAACTTTTGCACCGTTTTTTGTGTCTTTAATAAAGATGTTGGCTTCTTTTTAAGGTGTCGCGAATTTTATCGGCAAGACCCCAGTCTTTATTTTCTCGAGCTTGTTTTCGTTTTGAAAGTATACAATTCATCACTTCACTTAGTGGCAATTTTTTTCTTCATCGCTTAAAAAATCTATTTTATCAATAATTTGACTCAAAGCATTGTTGCATTTTTCGTCCATGTCGCAATTTGGATTTAGAAAACTTAAGCCTAAAATATTTGAAAGGAGTATTAATAATGCGAGATATTTTGTTATACTTTCCTTGTCTCCCGATTCTATAAATTTATTTATTTGAGAAGCCAAGTCAAACAACACCGCCAAAGCTTTTGAAGTGTTAAAATCGTTGTCCATAGCAAGAATAAAGCTGTCAAGTTGACTTAAATCAAATTTTTCTTTAATATCTGAATATTTCAAATCGTTTATATTGCTTATATCGATATTAAATTCATCAAACAAAGTTTTTTCATCTTTATTTATGTGTGCTAATCCTTCATTGATAGAGTTATTCAAACGTTTCACACCATTTTTTGCAGAATTTAATGCTTCATCATTAAACTCGACTCCTGTTCGATAGTGATTTGTTAAAATAAACAAACGTATTGTATTTTTGTCATATTTTTGAAGTAAATCATTGATGGAAATAAAATTATTCAAAGATTTAGACATTTTTTCTTTATTTATAGTAACAAACCCGTTGTGTAGCCAATAGTTCACAAATTTGACCCCATTTGCTGCTTCACTTTGAGCTATTTCGTTTTCATGGTGAGGAAAAATCAAATCAGCTCCACCGGCATGGATATCAATAGTGTCGCCAAGATATTTTTTAGCCATCGCTGAACATTCAATGTGCCATCCGGGGCGTCCGATTCCCCAAGGGCTATCAAATCCGTGCTTTTCATCTTTTTTCCACAATGCAAAATCCATATCGTCTTCTTTTTTTGTCACCAACTTGAACCCTTGCACCGCTTTTTATATCATCAAGCGGTTGTTTGCTCAATTTGCCATATTCATTGAATTTTTTGACACGAAAATAAACATCACCTTGAATTTCATAAGCAAAACCATTTTCAATAAGTTTTTCAATGAGTTTTATCATTTCATTGATACATTCGGTTGCTTTTGGCTCGTATGTAGGGCTTAAAACGTTTAAATCATCCATTGATTGTTTAAAAATATTGTAATACTTTGTTGCTATTTCGCTTGGTTGGCAATGATTTTTGTCAGCTTTGTTCAAAATTTTATCGTCAACATCTGTTATGTTGCGGCAATATTTTACGTTATAACCTAAAAATTTTAAATATCTGTAAACAACATCCCAAGTAATATAACATCTTGCATGTCCTAAATGAGGATTGTCATAAACAGTTGACCAATAAACGTACATTTTTACTTCGTTTTTATTAATAGGATTAAATTCCACAGAATTTTGTTTCATTGTATCTAATATTTTTAACATAATGCCTCATCATTGATTTTTCTTAATATTCTTAACTATTTTATACAAAATTTGATATAAATTCAACTTAACTAAAAAGGTTATTTTTGTATAATTTGTTTAAGTTTTTAAATTTTATCTGTTGTTTTTTTTTATTTTTTAGTTATAATAATAATAAATTATTTAGCATAAAATGGAGAAAAAGGTATTTATGAAAGTAATATTAAAGAAAGAAGTTCAAAATTTAGGCGATGAAGGTGATATAGTAAACGTTAAAGACGGCTATGCAAGAAATTATCTTCTTCCTCAAAATATGGCAGAAATAGCTACAAAAGGTGCTTTGGAAAACCGCGAACGTTATATCGAACGTATTCAAGCAAAAAGCTGAAAAATTACACAATGAAGCTTTGAATGTGGCTAAACAAATTGAAGAGTTTGGCGAATTGCAAATTGCTGTTAAAGCCGGTGAAAGCGGAAAACTTTTTGGTACTGTTACAACTAAAAACTTGCTGAAGAGTTAAAAGCTGAATCTGGAATTGAAATAGACCGCAAAAAAACATGACTCTTGATGCTCCTATTAATCATATTGGTGAATATAAACTTCTAATTAAGCTAACTTCAAAAGTTAAAACAGACCTTCGTGTTGTTATCGTTGCTTCTGAAGTTCTTAAAGACAGAATTGAAGAAATTGAAGAAGAAGCTGCTAATCAAGAAGATGCATAACATTTATTAAAACAATCTAAACCGGATTTTAAATCATTTAAATTAAACACTTCAAACACAATAATTGGTTCTAAATTATTGTGTTTTAGTGTGTTTACTATTTTTGACAATCAAGATTTCCTTTATTTATTGCAAAATGAGAATCATCATCGCCAAAATTGTTGTGTATATGCATGTGATGAAGAATATTTTTGTATTCGTTAATCCAAAATTCTACGTCAATGTCAGAATAAACATTCACATGCCCTACATCAAGCGAAGCTTTTAATTTTGGTGAATTTATTTCTTTTATAACATTTTTAATAAACTCAGGCGATTTTTTCATGAACATTTTCTAAAACAACTGTAAGTGAGGTTTTTTCAATATCGTTTATGAAACTTTTCCAAAATTTTATAAACGCTTCATCAAATTTTTTCTGAGCACCAATATGTTTTGTGGATTTTTTATTTGTGTGAAAAAGCAATGTTGATGCGTTTATGCATTGTGCAAGCTCTAAAGATTGATAGTATCGCTTTTGAGATATCCTTTTTTATTTCTTTGTCTATTGAGGCAATGTTTAAATCCGAAAACTGTCCATGCATTGTTATTTCGTTTTTAAACCCATCAAGATTTTTACATAGATAATCCTTCATTTCTTCAAAATCATCGTCAACATCCAAATGTTTTGGCAAACGACTTATTTCTATACCTAAATCAAGTTCATTTGCAATTTGGACAACCTTTTTCAAATCCGGGTCAATGCTTGAGGAAAGAAGTTTTTTCATTTTTTTATACCTTTATTTCGACTCTAATTATATTTTACATCAAAAATTAAACACATTGGTAATATTAAATTCAATAATAAAATATAAAATAATAAAAACATAAGTTGCTCAGAGGGGTTTATTTTAAATGAAAAAATATTTTTTAGTTTTTTGTTATATCGATAATGTTGGCAAATTGCGCATATTGTCAAATTTGGGGTAATGTCAAGAAGCAGACTCAAAATACAAACAGAAGCAAAATTATAGACAGCAAAACAAAAGAGCCTATCGGCAATGCAAAAGTTCGATTGCCTGCAAAGAATTTTATGGTTGAAACGGACACAAACGGTGAGTTTGATTTAAACGCACAAATCAAGGACAAAACAATCATGAGTGTTGAAAAAAGAGGCTATAAGCCGTTTTCACTCACAATTGACGAACATTCAAAACAGCAACCATTCACGATAGGCATTGAAAAAAGCAAACCTTATGATATTGTGCTTGAAACAGATCTTTGTCACATTGGTGACGATGTGTTTTCTTCAAACAGTGCAAACGCTCAAGACTTCAATGTGAAAGCGGTTGGGTATTTTTTGACGCGGAATTTTATGATAAAAAAAGTTCCAAAAGATAAACAATGTTTTTTGACAATCGGCTCAGTCATTGGAATTGACACACAACTTGCCAAACAAATGGGGCAATCAAAAGTCAAAATAGCGTATTCTTCTCCTGTTGAGATATTTTTTAATAATAAACAAATTGCCGAGTTGAAAATCAATGGCGATAATCAAAAAATACCTATACCAAATGAACTTATTAAAATCGGACAAAACAATCAGATAACAATTAAGACAGGCAGAAATTTGTTTCAAACTGCTTATATTGACTATGATGATATAGAATTGATGAACGTTATGATTGAATTTAATTAAAATTGCTTGTCATTTAGGCTTGAAGTTGTTTTTGATAATCGTTTGCAACATGGAATTCTTTTGAGCCTTGCATTTTTTCTCTCAACCAAATTCTGAAATGTGGCACAACAAACCCCAACACAACACAACTTAGCGCCATTGTTGACATCACAACACCAATTTTATTTCTTTTTTGATTTTTTAACAAAACTGTCAATGAGGTTGTCGTTTGTGCCGTTTTTTTGCATTTTGTGTAATAATCATTCAAATCATCTGAAAGAGTTCTCAGTTCTTTCGTATCAATAAATTGTGACGTGTCAAGCTTACCTGTATCGGTGCTTTTGAAAGCTGTTTTGACACGTTCAAAAAAGCTTTCGCCAGAAGAACTTTCCGGTTTGAATATGTGCTTAAATTTTTCTTTTAGTGATTTGCTTTCCATAAAATTTGAAATAATGTCAGTGTTTTTGGCAAACTTGACAACCAAATTGTCAGGCTTTTCTTTTAAAAATTTTAAAACATCTACTTCTGCATTGGCTTCAAGTGTTTTTAATTCATCAGATGAAATGTTTAAATATTTTGTCAAATCAATTTTATCAAGTCCTTTGTGTTTTTGCATAAATTTCTTGAATGCATTTTCGTCAACTTTTTTGACTGACTTGTCTTTCAATGATTTTATAAGATTGTTTTCGGGGTTATTTTTAATAAAATCTTCCAACTTGCCTTCTTTTACGGCTTTTTTAACCAAATCGATATCAGTTAAGGTTTTGGTTGCATCATTAAAAGCTTTAATATCTTTTTCAAGATTGCCGTTTTTAATCCCTTCTTTAAAATCCTTTGAATTCAACACTCTGATGTCAAGATTTATAGGAAGGTGACCCCATTTGTCGCTGGCTTTTTTGAAGTCCGTTTAAAACAGGAGTGTTCAAACCGTACATAAACACCCAAAAGACCCTTCAGATAAAGCAAATTCCAAAAATTCGCTTTTATTTCTGGATTCAGTAAGCCGACTTGCGGTGATTGCGCCATCAATAAGCATCATGTTTTTAACGGGGTCTAAGGCAAAATCTTGAATAGCATGGGTTATCCCACCTTGGAAACTTACTTGACCGTTTGGTGTTTCGCTTTTGTGCCTGTGTGCTCGTTTTGGTCTTTTATTTTCTTTGCAACGTTATGTTTTGTTATTATGTTTCTTAAATTTGCGGTTCCTTTGTACATTAAAGCGGTAGCGATTGTTGCAAACACAAATTTTGAGCCAAAAGTGCTTTAAATTTTTTTTCGTTGTTCTTTGCTGCTTCAATAGATTTTTTAACTGTATCATTTGGGGCATTTTCAACAGCAAACTTAAGCACTTCTTTTGGTGCTTTTGTAAATAATCGTATATCCACCCCGGGGTCTTGTTTTGCCAGTTTATAAACCGTTTTATCAAATGCTTTTTTGCAAATGGGAAGTCCGAACAACCATATAAATTGAGTTCCAAATTCATCAATAGCCCTATCTTTTGCTTCGATTAAACCGCCTGCACTGTTTGAGGTTGCTATTGAACCAACTGCATTTATTGTGTCTTTTATTCCCAAAGGTACAATTGATGACGGATTTCCGCATGCTGATATGAAACTCGATGATATACTTGAAAATGACATCTTTTTATAATCCCACACTAAATTCATCAATAAAACGATTGATGAAGCTTTCAAATCTATTATTACGTTAATGTTAAGCTTTTTCAATTTTTTACACTTTAAACATACTCTTACTTATATTTTAAAAACGAACATGAAATAATTTGCTAGTTTTAACTATGGTTATTAAGAAAAATTTACATTTTTTATTTTTTAATATATCAAGACAAACATAATTCCCCATCAAATAACCTGCAACCGCCACAACAAATGGGGTTGAACCCGGAGAAATTTTGCAGATTTCATCTTTTTATTCTCTGCATCACAATATTCTATTTTCGATTTTATAATTGTGGCGCAAGCTTTTTGCGGTTTTTCACAGCTATAACAAACAGGCAAATCTTTCTCTATTCCCTCTTTTTTCAAAATCCTAATGACATTTTTAAGAAAGTTGCAATTAAAGGATTCAATTTCTGAAATATCGCATACTTTTAAACAACTTGCATCAAGACGGTTTCCTGCACCCAAACTTGTAATTATTTTAAGATTGTTTTTAAAGCAATATTTTATAAGTTCAATTTTTGACTTCATTGTGTCAATAGCATCAATGACATAATCGACTTTTTTATTTTTAAATATTTTTTCGTTTAAATTGTCTGTATAAAAACAGTCATAAACATTGACTTTTGCATTTTTGTTAATATCAAGTATGCGATTTTTTAAAAAGCTGTGTTTTTTTGTGTCCAATTGTTGAATTTAAAGCAACAAGTTGTCTATTTAAGTTGGAATAATTTACATCATCAAAATCGACGATTGAAAACTCACCCACTCCTGCACGAGCGAGGCTGTCAAGTGCATAACCGCCAACGCCGCCAAGTCCGAAAACAACAATGTGAAGATTTTCAAGTTTTTTTGAAAATCTTCACCCCACACTATTTTATTCCGGCAAAAAATATCTTCACTCATAACTATTGTTATACGGGCGCGGCGACGAAATTTCGTCGCCGCGCCCGTATTTTATTTCTCCTTTATTTTGCTAAAGCAGCTTTAATCAAATCATTTAAAACAGCAGGGTTGGCTCGACCTTGTGTTTGTTTCATAACTTGTCCTACGAAAAATCCGAAAAGTTTTTCTTTTCCTGCTTTGTATTGTGCAACTTGATTTGGGTTTGCATTTATAATATCTTCAATGATTTTATTCAAAGCACCTGTGTCAGAAATGGCTCCCATTCCTTTTTTTCAACAATTTCTTTGACATTGCCACCATTTTCAACAAGTTTTATAATAAGACTTTTGGCTATATTGTTAGTAATTGTTTTGTTTTCAATCAACTCAATTAAATCTTTTAACATGCCTGGTGTCAATTTTGTTTCATTAATAGTAAGTTTATTTTCTTTTAAATAGGCAGTAACCTCACCCATCAAGAAATTTGAGGCCATTTTAACGTTAGTACCAAGTTTAATAACCTCATCAAAGAACAAAGCAGTTTCCATTTGTTCAACAATAACATTAGCATCGTAAGGAGTTAATCCTAATTCAACATATCTATCACGTTTAGCTTGAGGTAATTCGGGCATTTTTGTTTTTATTTCATCAACCCAACTTTGAGATATTTCAAGCGGCATTAAATCAGGTTCCGGGAAGTAGCGATAATCGTGAGCATCTTCTTTACCTCTCATAGACTTTGTAACACCTTCATTGTCATCCCAAAGTCTTGTTTCTTGAACAACTTCACCACCTTCTTCAACAATGTCAATTTGTCTGTCTATTTCATACTCAATAGCTCTTTGAAGGGCACGAAAACTGTTAACGTTTTTTATTTCAGCACGAGTACCAAATTCTTTAGCGCCTTTTTCCATAACAGAAATGTTTGCATCACATCTCATAGAGCCTTCTTCCAGGTTTCCGTCGCACACATTTATATATCGTAAAACAGTTCTTAATTCTTCCATATAAGCGCGAGCCTCATCAGAGCTTCTCATGTCAGGTTCAGATACTATTTCAAGCAACGGAGTTCCTGCGCGGTTTAAATCCACAAGTGAATAAGCAGACCCTGCTATGCCATTTGCACCTGCGTGAACAAGCTTTCCGGCATCTTCTTCCAAGTGTGCACGAGTTATACCTATTCTTTTTGCCGTTTATATCCAAATAGCCATTCACACAGATTGGTTTATCATACTGTGAAATTTGGTAACCTTTTGGCAAATCAGGATAAAAATATTGTTTACGGTCAAATTTGCAATATCTTGGAATTTCGCAATGTAAAGCAAGACCGCATAAAATTCCCATATTAACTACTTCTTTATTTAATACAGGCAACACCCGGGCATGCCAAGTGTGATGGGACTTGTGTGAGTGTTGGGTTCTGCTCCAAACTCAGTACTATCCGGTGCAAAGATTTTTGATTTGGTTTTTAATTGTGCATGCACTTCCAATCCTATCACGACTTCATATTTATCACGTATACTCACTTGTTTTACCTCTTTTTCTATTTAATATTTTTAATTACTTTATAATTAATGATTTTCCTGTCATTTCACTTGGTTGATTGATGCCCATTATGTCCAAAATTGTAGGAGCAACATCACACAAAAGCCCCGTCGTTTCTTAAATTAACTTTTTCATTGTCGTTTTTTATAACGATGAATGGAACAGGGTTAGTTGTATGTGCTGTTTGAACGGCATGAGTTTTAGGGTTTTCCATACACTCAGCATTGCCATGGTCAGCAGTAAGGAGCATAGTTACACCTTTATCCATAGCCTTTTGAGCGATTTTGCCAACGCATTTGTCAACAAACTCAACAGCCTTAACAACTGCCTCAAAATTACCTGTATGCCCTACCATATCAGGATTTGCAAAATTTACTAAAATAAATTGATAAGTCTTGTCATCCAAAGCACTCAAAACATTTTCACATACTTCTTTCGCACTCATTTCAGGCTGCATATCGTATGTTGCAACTTTTGGTGAGTTGACAAGAACCCTTGTTTCCAATTCTCCTTTTTTCTCAACACCACCATTAAAGAAAAATGTTATATGAGCATATTTTTCTGTTTCAGCCGTTCTAAACTGATTAATTTTATTATCTTCAAAAACATCAGTTAAAATATTTGTAAGTTTTTGAGGCGGAAATGCAATAGGCAAAGTGAAGGTTTCATCATACTGTGTAAATGTAACATAGTATAAATTGTCCAACACTTCCATACGTTCAAAACCGTTAAAGTTGACAAAAGTCAAAGCTTTTGTGATTTCACGAGCTCTATCCGGACGGAAGTTGAAGAAGATTATAGCATCAGAGCTTTTTATTCTTGAATCAGCAACGCCACAAACAGTCGGTTTAACAAACTCATCGGTTTCATCTTTCTTATAAGAATTTTCAACCGCTTGTTTTGCAGCTTCAGCTTTTTGTCCTTCGCCTAAAACCAAACAGTTATAAGCTTTTTCAACACGGTCCCATCGATTATCTCTATCCATTGCCCAATATCTTCCCATGACAGAAGCAATTTGTGGCAAATGACGTTTTTTCAATTCTTCTTCAATGATTTCAATATATTTTAATGAACTTTTAGGTGGTGTATCACGACCGTCAAGAAACGTATGTACATAAACTTTTTTCAAACCTTTTTTTGCTGCAAGGTCAATTAAAGCAATCAAGTGTTCCAAAGAACTGTGAACACCGCCATCTGAAAGTAAACCAAACAAATGAAGTGAAGAATTGTTGGTTTTGCAATGGTTGATTGCACTTAAAAATTGTTCATTTTTATAAAATGAGCCGTCTTTTATTGCATTATTTATTCTAGACAATTCTTGATAAACAATTCGACCGGCACCCTAAATTTAAGTGTCCAACCTCAGAATTTCCCATTTGACCTTGGGGCAAGCCTACAAATTCTCCGTCTGCTCGAATTTGTGTATAGCTTTGTGTTGCTTTTAATTCATCAAAATTTGGCGTGTTGTTCATTTTGTGCCATCTTTTGGGCAACCTTCAACATTTATCCCAAATCCGTCCATAATACACAATAAAACTCTTTTGTCCATTTTATTTTTTCCTTTATTTTAGATACTTTTATACTTTATATTATCCCCCAAAAAAAAATTGTTGTAAAATAGTAGATTAACCCACCCAAAATTAATGAAGGTGCAAACGGAAATTGCTTTTATATCGTTGCTTATTTTTGTCATTTTTAACAATTTAAGACAGCTTAAAATTCCACTTAAAAATAAAACAGCTATGTTTATTATGTTATTTGGATAAAAGTGGCTTAAAATTGCAGAAACGGCAAATATTGATAGCATTGAAACTAAGCAATATTCTTTCTTTTCAGCAATCCTTTTAAAAATTGAGGCAAAACAGAAACAACTTGCACCAAAAAAGCTCAAAATTATAATATTTAACAAACTTTTAAAACCAAATATCGCACCAAGCCCCATCAACACATAGGAATCGCCTTCGCCAAAAGCTCGTTTTTTATAATTTTATAAATAAAGAAAGTTATAATTTCCAAAAATATAAAACCGACTAAACCACCCAAAACAGAATCAATCAAGTTTTTATTCAAAAAATTATATAGCAAGCCAAAAAGTGTTAAAATATAGGTATGACTTGTGAAAATAACTTTTTCCTTTATATCTGTCATAAAAATGACGATAAATAAAGAAGCAAAAATAAAGTAAAAAAGCAAATTCAAACACAAACCGTATTTTTAAAAATAATGCACCATAAAATCAATCCGTTTAAAAATTCAATTATTGGATATTGTATGCTTATTTTTTCATGACAAAAAGCACATTTTCCTCTTAAAAATACGTATGAAAAAATTGGAATATTGTGATACCATTTCAATTTATTTAAACATTTTGGGCATTTAGAAGGCGGAAAAACTATTGACTCGTCAGCCAATCCTCTTAAAATAACAACATTCAAGAAGCTTCCAATGCACAAACCAATTACAAAAATATATACCAAAAGCCATATTTCAATATTATTGATTTGAGTTATCATCATTTTTCTCACTTAATATTTGAAAAAGTTGTTTTAGTGCTTTTTTAATAAACGTGAAACCATCATTTGATTTGAGTTTAGTAATTTTGCAATTTCTCTTTGAGAATATCCTTCAAAAAAAGTAAGCTTTACAACATCCTGAAGTTTTTTATCAAGTTGTGATAAAGCTTCTTTGACTTCGATTTTATTTTCGTTGATTGATTTAAAGTCGATTAAATCATCACGGTTTACAAGTATATTTTCAGCTCTTGAAAATTCATTATCAAGAGAAATTTGTTCAAGAGAAATAACATTTTTTCGTCTATCATATTCCATGACATCACTTATTTTTTTCAATTGGCATTTGAAGAACTTTTGCAATATCATAATCAGTCGGGTTTTCAACATTGTTTGCAATTAAGCTTGTTCTTATTTGAGAAATACGATAAGCCAACTCTTGTATCGCTCGAGATGGCCTAATCATTGCTATTTTATCTCGCAAATAGTGTTTTATTTCACCTGTAATCTTATATGTCGCATATGTTTTAAAATTGTTACTTATATTACTTTTTATATGAATTTATGGCTTTTAACAATCCGATTGCCCCAACTTGAATAATGTCTTCAATCGGGTCAGTGCTTCTTCTTGCCAAGCCTTTTGCTATTTTATTTACAAGAGGCATGTAAGCCATTAAAACAAGTGTTTCATAATGTTTTTTGTTTTGCTATCACTTTCATTTTCATATTTTTGAAGCCATATCACAATTTCATCATTGTTAACTTCATTACTTTTTGGTAAATTTTGCATATCTTTTAACATTTCCATATTTAAAATTATAAATGACACTTAAGTTCAAGTCAAAAGAAAATATATTAATATATAAAAAAACTTGACAATAAATTTATATTTTGGTTATTATAACTTGTATTGTAGTTTCTGCACTTATATTTTAATTTTAGAGCTTAAAAATATATAAAAGCTTGTAAATTTTTTTTGTGCGAAACACTTGGATATATGAGGAGAAAAAAGAAAAGAGGTCAAGATTACTATGAAAATCCAAAATGTGAAAAATTTTAATCAAAACAATCAAAAATTAAGTTTTAAAGCAGGGAAGCTTAATATTTTAGCAATGTCTGATAACCATGGAAATGTTCGAACTTTGCCAAATGTTGAAAAAACTGTTAAAAAATTTAAAAATGAAATATTTCCTAAAAGTGATGAAAAAAGTACTTTTAATGTGTTTGCAATTGCCGGAGATTACTATATTAATCCTTCCAAAAAGGATTTAGAACTAAAATTAATAAAAATAAAACAAATGGTGAAGTTCAAGCAGGATTTCTCACAAAACTTATTCACAGTGTAAAAAATATGTTAAAGCCAACTTCAAATTTTGAAACAGTTTTTACCATGGGAAATCACGATTTGGATGGTGGTGACAAGTTTATTTTAAACACATTAACTTCCCAACCACTAACCACAATTGCAACAAATGTTAATATGACAAAATCGCCTATAGTTGAAAACTTGGTAAAACAAGGAAAAAATATCGTCCAATCTAAAGTTATTGAAATTGATGATGATAAAGACCAAAATTTAAAACACCATTCTTTATTTTTAGGTGTAACAATACCTGCTATGGATTTTTATAATCCGGGATTGCTAAAAGAGATGGAGTTTTATAATAATTCAAGTAAAAAAGATGCCCAGTTGACAGAGGAAGATTTGCAAGAAACATTTAAAAGTGTTTGGCAACAGGTAGCTGACTTCAAAAAAAGAATATCCGAAAGGTGCCGTTATTTTGTCTTCTCACACAGGAAATAGAATTTCTGAAATGATACGAGAGCATGTAAGTGATATTGATGTTATATTGAATGGGCATGACCATGTCGAAACAACAACTTATCAAGGGAAAACAGCTTATTTTCTCTATGGGAAAAGATAATGAAATTTTGCGTGGCTTAAGTTTGGAATTTGATGATTTTGGAGATTTAAAAACAATTCGTGAACGTTCTTATCATCCCTTAAATATAGACATGAATGACGGTCAGCCAAGTGAAATGAATGATTTTTTGGATGAAAACTTTAAAAGAAGATGTAACACCTATCGTTGCGGTTAAAGATTTAAGTGGTGATACTAATATGCTTCATTATGATGAATCCATACGTTTTTCAAATAGCTATCTTGCAAACTATTTGACATCAGCAGTTAAACGTTCAGTTCGTGAAGTTAAACCAACTATTGATGCTATTGCAATTCAATCTTCCGTTATTCGTGGTGGAATTAAAGATAAATCCAGCAATCTTGATTTAATGAAAGTATTTGATGGTGTAAGTGAAGACCTTGCTACTGTTAAGGTTGGTAAAGTAAAAGGTAATCAACTCGTTGATTTGATTGCTGAAAATGTCAATGATAATTTAAAAAATAAAACAAGAAACACTCTTCTTCAATGGTCGGACATTCAAATTAATAGAACACTTATTTCTCAAATTAATAACGGTGAAGCAAACGATAAAAAATATGAAGATGCAATAAAAATACGTGATAAAAAAACTAAAGAATTTGTGCCAATTTCTTTGGATAAAGATTATGAAATTTTATTGCCTGAAAAATATCTTTTGAAAGAAAATATTAAATCACCAAAATTAATACGAAATCAATTTAAATCAATTGAAGGTACTTATGATTCGTTCTTGCGTCAATATTTAGATGATGTAAATTATGAAGTTATTATAACTTCAAAGACAAAGGAAGAAAGAATTAAATAATTTGGTAATTATTTTAATATTACTTGTTATTAATGGCGGACATATATTTCAAAAAATATGTCCGTTTTTTAATGTAAAATATCAATTCCTATTTGTGCTAAATCTCTCAAATGTTATTAAATTAGGGATGGATATATTATTATTTTCAATCATTAAATCAGCAAGTTCTTTTATTTGTTGAAAAACATGTCAGCATTTGCAATAATATCTTCTTTATTTTTCATTTGTTCCTCTTTTATTAACTTTTGTTACGATTATTATCCTCTTTGTGAATATTTTAACCGATAATCGGATATGAATAGAATGATAAAAAAAATAAAGTATTATAAAAACTATGATTGAGAATAAGTTATCAGAAATAATGGGGCGTAAGCGTGTTAAAATTGCAGAATTAGCTCGAGCTATAAATATAAGTTTTGCTGCTGCACACAGATTATATCATAACAAAGTAAAAACAATTGATTTAAATATATTAGATAGTCTATGTAAGTATTTAGAATGCACGCCAAATGATATATTTAAATTTACACCCGATTAAATAAAAATGTAAATAATAAAATAACTAACAATTTTTCATTACTTCAGCTTTTAACTTGTCAGTTACAAAATCATATTTTTCACGATTATTAATATATAAATACCCTAAAACTGCTTCAAAAGCTGTTGCATTTCTGTGAAGAGTTTGATTTATGCGTCTTTGAGAAGAAGTTTTTATGTTTCTTGCACGTCTTAGAATATCAAGTTCCACTTCATTGAGAAAAGAACTCAACAATTCCAAAAGGTCATTTTGAAATTGAGCCTTCACAAATTGTACTGTAAGTTTGTGAAGTTCATTCAGTTTTCCGGTTTTATAAACAATTATTTCACGAACGACAAGTTCCCACAAAGCATCGCCTAAATGTGCATAACCTTTAATATTAATCATTATTTGTTATAACTCATTTTCGCAAAAATCCAATTTGTATATTGGTTTAACTCGAACATAATAGTCTTCAGTTAATTCTTTTAGCGTTGTTTCAATATTTTTTATTGCTTGAAGTTCTGTTTTACCAAAAGCTATTATATTTTTTATAAAACAGTTAGCTAAAAATCCGCATCCTCGATTATCCCTGTATATTAAAACGGGATATTCAATAAATTCCATAGTCTTTGTCATTTTGTCTCTTTATAAACTCTCTTACATTTTTATATATCGGCAAATGTTAAAAATACTTTAATAAAATGTTAAAAAATGTTATGATAATGTTTATGAACATATTATTTATTGATGATAATTATCAAATGGAAATAAAAAATAATATGGATTATGATGACCGTAAATTAAAGGATATAATTGACGGCATTGAAGCACTTGGGCATATTGTTGATGTATTAAAGCCCAATTTTTTGTTGAAACAAATTTATAAAAAACAAAAAATTTTTACCGATGGAATTTATGACCAAAATTATCGTGTCATTTTTAATTATAATTTTTTGACCCCCCATGCTTTTGGCTGTTAAAGATAAAATAATTAATGATGTTGAGCTTGAAAAATATGATGTCATTGTGGCAACTTCATTTTTTGGAATTATGTTTGCTGAAAAATTAAAAAGAATATCGCTTAAACCTGTTGTTTATATTTTAAATGAGTTTGAGTATAAGCTTTTAGCATTCTTTTTAAATTTTTACCCTTTGCATATCGGCTAAAGAATGCTTACAGATACTCCAGATTAATTGCTTGTTCTTCGTCTGTTATTATAAAAAAATAAAAAAAACAAAATCCGCAAATGAGAAACAAACTTTTTTTTCGTATCCGTGCATTTCTCGTGATTTAATTATAAGTCGTGATATTATGCTTGAAAAGTTGAAAAATTTTAACGAAAAAAACAAGTTTCAATCGTTACGTCTTATAATATTCAAACCGGATTTGATTTAACAAACATATTAAAAAGTGTTGAAAGGCTTGATTTGGTTAATTGGGAGCTAAAGATTTTATATAAAGATTTTATAAAGCCCCAAAGTTGAAACTTTGTGTGACAAGCTCGGAATATTGGAAAAAGTCCAATTTGTCAAAATAGAAAACGATTTTGATATTGATAATATTTTTGAAGAAGCAAATTTGTTTATTTCATCAAATAGAAGTAAAGATTTTATAGTTTTATATTTAAAAAGCCATGGCAAAAGGTGTAATTCCATTGTGTTACAAAGATACAGGTGCTGATGGCGTTATAATTAATGGCACAAACGGGTTTATTGTCAGTGATTATAAAAAAACTTTTCAAGCCTTTTGAATTACATTTGCACACTTGATTATGATGTTTTAGTTAAAATAGTTTCTAACATTCATAAAACTATATATAAATATACAATTGAAAGACTATGTTCTTAATTTTACCGATAAATTGTACAAAATTATTGACATTGAAAATCAAAAAAAATGTTAAATTTTTTTCATTAAGTTTTGCAAAGACTGATTTTTCTTTTGATAGTATGGGGCATGGTTAATTGTAAATTTTTTTTTAATTTCTTAACTTGATGTTGCAATTTTTGTGAATATAATAAAAATATAGTTTACAGGAATTGAGGTGATGGCCAGTAAAACAGCCGTTTCAAGGGCATGTTTTGTCGTGAGAAAATTATGTATTTATTAAAAAAAAACTAATGACATTTGATTAAATTATAATTAAAAAATTTATAAAAATATTTACTAGGAGGAGGTATAAAATAAAGAGGATATTTTAACATTTTTTGTAAAAATCCTCTTTATTTTTATAACGATAAATAATATTCTTTTAATAAAAGTGCATCATCTTCAATATTTGGGCTTTCACAGGTAATAGCACCTTTAATACTAAAATCTTTAAAAGCTTTAATGAGATCTTTATAGTTCATATCAGCATCAACAAAATTCAAATGCTTCTTCTCCCCTTTAAGACCATATTCAATGCCGGCAATGTGTTGCATGGAAGTTATCTAAAGCGTTTTGACCAAGTTCGTTTCCTATTTGTTCAAATATTTTAGCAAATTCATTATAGGTGTTGTATTCTCCGTTTGAGCGAGCGTGAAGATGTGAAAAATCAACACACGGAAGAACACCTTTAAACAGTTTTGATAATTTTATAATCTCATCCAAATCACCCCATTGAGTGCTTTTTCCGGTTGTTTCCGGTCGTATCCAGACATTTATATTTTTTTCTTCCACAATTTTCACAATTTTTTCAATGGAATTTGCAACTTTTGTGAAAACAACGTCTTTTGCCATATTCATATAAAATGCGGCATGAAAAGTTATACTATATGCGCCTAAATTGTTTGCGACTTCAAGTGTATCAACAATACGTTTTATGCTCGCTTCAATTTTTTCTTCTTCTTTTGAATTCAAATTTATATAAAAAGGGGCATGGGCTGTGAGTAGAAAATTGTTTGTTTTTCTAATTTCCTCCACAAGTTTTTGTGTCGGTTTGTGACATTCTTACTCCATGCACAAACTCAAGTTCCATTCCGTCCAAATTTAAATTTTTGATTATGCCAAAAGCTTCTTTATATGAGCCTTTACCTGTTGCAAGTGGCATGCCGGCTGTTAAAAAATTTAATTTATCAATAACCAAATCGTTCTCCTTTTTGCGGGTTAAAACGTTTTATAAATTCTTTAGCATCACAAATCAGATAAGTCCCTATTTGTAGAGTTTTGACATACAAAACTCCGTCTTTTGTTGCTATTCCCAGATAATCGTTTATGTCACATATTGACCCCGGTTTGCATTTCATTTTTTTGTTTTTGGCAAATGCACTGTGTATTCTGACTGAAAGCCCTTTATATGTGCTTGAAGCTTGAATGAAAGGGTTTAAAGCGCGTATAAAACGTTCTATTGAAAAAGCATCGTACTTTTTCCCAGTTTATATAATTATCGGCTTTTAAAGTATTTATATTAGGGGCGTAAGGATAATCCCCTTTTGCTTGAGGAGTTGCATCAAGTTTACCAATTTGCTCATACTTTTTTAATACTTCTACAATTATGTCGCAACTTAAATAGTTAAGCTTATTGAACAATGTTCCCATTGTTTCATTTTCTTCAATTGGCACGGTGTATTGAGTGATAATGTTACCTGTATCAAAATTTTCATCCATATAATGAAGAGTGATTCCTGTTTCTTTTTCATCATTAATTATGACAGCTGAATACGGGTTTGCTCCACGATATAAAGGTAAAAGCGATGGATGACAGTTTATTATTCCGTCTTTTGGTATGTCTAAAAATTCCTTTGGAAATTTTTTATTATATGAACAACAAATACCAATATCGATATTCAAGTTTTTAAGCTTGTTTAAAAAATCTGAGTCTTTCAATGTATTTTCATATTCCACTATATTTTGGTTTAAATTTAAAGCACACGATTTCATATAGCCAAATGAAGGGTCACTTTTGTGTGGTGGAACAACTGCAACAATGTTGAAACCTGAATTGACAAGCCTTTCAAGTGCAATTGAGCCAAAATCCGGCATTCCTATAAATAAAATACGTTTTTTAAATAATTTTTCCAAGATGTACTCCAAAAACAAGTGATAATATAGATAGTATAACACTTAAAAATAAGTATATAATACACAAAGTACACTCACCTTTTGATATAATTCAAAAATTTGTAATGAAAAGGTGCTAAATGTTGTAAATCCACCACAAAACCCAACTGTCAACATGACTTTTAAGGTATTGTTTATGTTTGTATATTTAAATAAAAATAAACTAAATAAAAACCCCATGACAAAACATCCAAGGATATTCACTAAAAAATATCCCTAACGGAAAAGAAAAAATTGTAAGTTTTTAAAGTAATTGTCGGTTATATATCGAAGTAAACTTCCAAAACCGCCACCTATAAATACTGCAATTAAGTTCATCATAAAGGTTAATATAGAATAAATAATGGAAAATTGCAATTTAAAAAAAATCATTTCTTTACATTGTGACAAAATAATATTTTTTATTTAAAATAATAATATAACATTTTATAAAGGGGAGTATTTTATTTTGAGCATGCCTTTAAAACGGGTAAGTTATCATAACCGTGATAAACAAACCGTTAGTAAATATAATAGAAACAGACAAGAGCAATATCGCCAACATTATCTAAACCACAGAAGAGTAAAAAGACAAAAAGCCAAAATCCTTATTCCGGCATTCAAAGAATTATTTCGTTTGTGTTTTTCTTGTTAATAGGGTTGTTTATTTTGCCCTATTGTTTTGATAATATTTCAAAGCCTATCTTTTTTTCACACAATAAAAATAAAGCAGTAAAGGTTGATTATGAGTCTTATTTAAATAAAACAGTCGGATATTTGTCAAACAATTATTTTATCGATAGACCTTCATTTGTCAAAGCAAATACTTCAAAGCCACAAATGAAAGAAATGTATCTTGCAAACGAAATGACAAGTTTAAAAAATAGCATTAAAAGTTTAGCTTCAAAATATCCACAACTAAATCCGCACATTTTCATTTACGATTACCAAAACAGCAACTATGTTGATATAAACGCAAATGAAATGTCGCCTGTGGCAAGTATAATTAAAATCCCTGTGCTGATTGAACTATTTAAATCAATTGAAGCCAATCAGGTGTCATTAGAAAACAAATTGTATCTGACAGATTTTTTTTAGAGCAGAAGGGTCCGGCTCATTGCAATATAAACAAGCTGCGTATTATGATTTTGACTATCTTGCACGAGTTATGATAACAGAATCAGACAACAGCGCAACAAACATCTTTATGTCTTCGGTTGGAGGAAAAGTTGATATAAACCGTGCACTTCGTTTGTGGGGGTTAAAAAAATCTTATGTTACAAACTGGCTTCCGGATTTAGAAGGTCAAAATGTATCAACAGCTAAAAGAAATTGCCATAATGCTTTATAACATTGATAATTCTTCTTTTTTGTCTATGAACTCTCGTGAAAAAATTATCGATTATATGTCAAATGTGAAAAACAATCGACTTCTTGCCTCGGCACTTGATGAAAACTCTTTGATTATTCACAAAACCGGTGATATAGGTAAAATGCTTGGTGATGCAGGAATAATCTATTTGCCAAACGGAAAAAGATATATCATGGTTATGCTTGTTGGAAGACCACACAATTCTTTTGCAGCTAAAGAATTTATTATTGACACTTCTAAGCTTGTATATAACTATATGAGTTCGTTATAAAAAACAAAATATAAAATAAAAACCGCCTTTTAAAAAGGCGGTAGCATTTTAATGGTATGTTGTTTACAAACAGAAAGGATATATTTTGTAAACAAGTATAGTTATTATAATAAATATTTACTTATGTGTCAATATTTGTTGCATAAGTTGCGTTACTTTCGATGAAATCTCGACGAGGTTCAACTTTATCACCCATAAGGATGTTAAACAACTCATCACACAACATTGCATCTTCAACATTGACTTTGAGCAAGGTTCTTGTTTGAGGGTTCATGGTTGTTTCCCAAAGCTGTTGTGGCATCATTTCACCCAAACCTTTAAAGCGTTGAAGTTGCATGCCTTTTTTACCTCGTTCTTCAACAATATTTTCTAAATCAACAAAGGTTGTAATTTTATGTCTTTCACCTTCAACATCCAAAGTAAGCTCTTTTTCTTCATCAATCAAGAAACTTCTAATTTCAGGGTATGCTTGTTTTAGTTTATTAAATTCAATACTTTTAATAAAGTTTGAAGTAATTAAAACCGGCTCAATTTCACTGTCACCCAAATCAAGCAAAATGTTATAAAGTGATTTTTCATGGTTGAATTTTAAAGAAACAGTATAATTTTTTGCATTATTTGCATCACTTATATTGTAATTATTGGCATGGTCAATAATATAATTTTGCAGATAATCTATTATTTCATTCATTCTTTCTTGATTTGAAAAATCGCTTGCTTCAATATTTGAGCGAATTAAACCACGAATTACAACACTTGGAATACTGCTTTACCAATGGACTTTGGAATGTTTTATAGTAATTTGACATATTGCCCAAAAAGTTGAACAAGTTTTTCGCCATCAACTTTTTCGCGTCCGTCTTTATTTTGAAGTGTTAAACCTTTGATACCGCGTTCTCTAAGTGTCTTGTCAAGCACATGGTCATCATAAAGATATTGCGAAGTTTTGCCAATTGTAATTTTATACAATGGTGGTTGAGCAATATAGACATCCCCTTTTCAATTAGCGGCTTTGCATATCTGAAGAAGAAGGTCAATAAAAGTGTTCTGATGTGAGCACCGTCAACATCGGCATCAGTCATGATAATAATTTTGTGATAGCGTAATTTTTCAATATCAACATCATCTTCATTTTTACTAATATTAATACCAAAAGCTTGTACCATAGATTGGATTTCGTTATTTCCATATATTTTATCAAGTCGAGCCCGTTCAACATTCAAAATTTTACCACGAAGAGGCAAAATGGCTTGAAATTGTCGGTTTCTACCTTGCTTAGCAGAACCACCTGCTGAATCACCTTCGACGATGTATATTTCACATTTGTCAGCTTCTCGGCTTGAACAATCGGCAAGTTTGCCAGGCAATGTTGAAGTTTCAAGTGCAGATTTTCTACGAGTAAGTTCACGAGCTTTACGTGCTGCTTCTCTTGCTCGTTGTGCTTGAAGGGTTTTGTCTATAATTATTTTTGCGGCTTTCGGGTTAAATTCTAGCCATTCTTGAAGCTTTTCACGAACGGCATCATTAACAGCAGCTTGTGCTTCTTGGTTGCCAAGCTTTTCTTTTGTTTGACCTTCAAATTGCGGATTTGACAATTTTACACTCACAATTGCTGTCAAACCTTCTCGAACGTCATCACCTGTCAAATTTTGTTCTGAATCTTTAAGAAGATTATTTTTTCTTGCGTAATCGTTTAAGATACGAGTGATTGCAATTCTGAAACCTGTTAAGTGTGTACCGCCATGGTGTGTGTTAATATTGTTTGCAAAACTTAAAATAGACTCGTTATAGGCATCTGTATATTGTATAGCAACCTCAACTTGAATTCCGTCAACCTGTTTATCAATATAAATAGGCTTTTCAAAAAGAACGACCTTGTTTTTTATTTAAAAATTCAACATAACTTCCAATACCGCCTTCATAGTGAAAAGTTTCTTCTTTTTCAGTTCTGGCATCTGTGAAAACAATTTTGATACCTTTGTTTAAAAATGCCATTTCGCGAAGTCTGTTGCCAATTACATCAGCATCAACAATAGTGGTTTCAGTGAAAATTTCAGGGTCCGGCCAAAAAGTTGTTTTTGTGCCGGTAGCATCTGTTTCTCGAATTCTTTCAACTTGACAAACCGGTTCACCGCGAAGGTATTCTTGTCGATATACACCGCCATTTCTTGAGACTTCAACAACCATTTTTTCGGATAGTGCATTAACAACTGAAGCACCAACACCGTGAAGTCCGCCTGACACTTTATATCCGCCGTCACCAAACTTACCTCCGGCATGCAAAACAGTATGCACAATTTCCAAAGCGGATTTTCCGGTTTCAGGTTTTATATCAACCGGTATTCCACGTCCATTGTCTTGAACTGTAATGCTTTCATCTTTATTTATGGTAACTCTTATAACCGTACAAAAACCGGCCAATGATTCATCGATAGAGTTATCCACAATTTCATATATACAATGGTGAAGACCTCTTTGAGATGTTGAACCTATGTACATCCCGGGACGCAATCTAACGGCTTCCAAGCCTTCCAAAACTCGAATATTACTCGCATCATAATTTGAACTTGTTTGTGTTTGCATATTTTTTATTTTCCAATTATCTAACTTTCAAAAACTCTAACTCTATTACTAATATTTTACAATAAACATACCAAAAAAGCCAAATTTGAGAATTATATTAATATGTTAAGAAAACTTAATATTTGATTTTTATTTAGGCAATTTTTTTACTACTTATGTTTTTATTATAGTAAGTGTAAGTATAAATTATAAGGAAGTAAATAAATGAGTGTGAACGGCATTTCGTATCTTAATGGTTATAAACCAATGTATGGTAGAAAATCTCAAGAAAATAATCAAACACCTGTAAGTTTTGGTTATGGAAATGATGATTATCAATCAAGTGTTGCTACTTCTTACATTCAAAAACAACAAGCTCAAAAACAACAAATGGAGCTTGAAAAACAAAAAAAAAGATAAGTGGAAACAATTCGGTTTGGATGTTTTAAAAGGTGTTACAATTGGTGCTGCTTTAATTGGTGGTACGGCTTTAGTTGCATCATGTACAAAAAAGCAGGACGTGAAATGGCACAATCTCTTGCTCATAATTATGGTTTATCAGATACAGCAAGTTGTACTGATGGTTTTCAAAAATCTGTACAACAAGGAGAAGTTAGTTATAAATCTTGTAAAAAATACTTAACGACAATTTACAAATATCTGAGTCTCAAAAAGATGAAGTTTTTAAAAATATATGTACTGCAAATAAAAAAATAAGGACAGAAAGATATGGCGGGCATGATGTTAATCCTTCAAAAAACCGTGGAATTATTCTGTATGGTCGTGGCGGTATTGGTAAAAGTTATGCAATGGAAACCATTGCAAAAGCTTGTGGGGCTTCATATATTTCAAAAAAAGGAAACGATTTTTTAAGTAAATGGCAAGGTGAAAGTGAA
Source organism: Candidatus Melainabacteria bacterium (assembly GCA_022009935.1). GTDB lineage: Bacteria > Cyanobacteriota > Vampirovibrionia > Gastranaerophilales > Gastranaerophilaceae > UMGS1477. The sequence continues at coordinate 1,808,662 of CP091731.1, forward strand.
GCAAAATTACAGTCTCTTTTTAATGAAGTTAAAGCTCAAGCTGAAAAAAACACCTGATAATCCAGTAATTGTATTCTTAGATGAAGGGCAAGCAATATTAGGTGATGGACGTACTGAAAATGGTAATAACACAAATGCGAATTTACGAGCAATGTTATTAGGGAGCTATGGAAACAGAAGGACCAGATGCTTTACCTCCAAACGTAAAATTCATTGTGACAACAAATTATGTTGATGATATTGACGAGCCATATCGTCGTGATGGTCGTTTGGGGATTCCTATGGAACTACAAGCTCCGACAGCAGAAGGTCAAGCAAATATTATGAGAAAACAATTTAAAGAACAATTTAAGGATGAATATAAAAACTTCAAAGACGAAATAGAAAATTACATTACCGAAAGAACAAGCTTTATGAAATCAATTGAAGGAAACGGTAATGAAGAAATTAAAAGCTTGAGAGACTTAGAACAGACTAATAGAGGTAACCTTGAAAAGGCTTTAAAAGCACTATATAGGCAATCTGCAATTCAAGAAAAAAAAAGTTGCTAAAGGTGAGATAACAAAAGAAGCCATGGAAAAAGCGCTTGAGTCATATAAAGAAACAGTTGAAAAAGCCAAAAGTTCTTTAGAAGCTGCACATAGCTGCTTAATAAGAGTGCAGGAAGAGAAATCCAATGGTAGATACTTTAATTTTTCACCTGCAGAAATAAAAGGTTTTGTTGCCAATACTATGGAATTGTTAACAGAAGATTTTACAGACAAAGGAGGATTTTGTTTCGAAAATCTTAAAAATCTTGAATGCGAGAAAAGTTGAACAACTTCGTGAAGCAGCTAAAATAGATGCTGAAAAGCATGCAAAGAAAAATGGCAAAACGTGGCTATTAATAAATAATTACTACGCAAATGTCTTAAACGAGGATTCGATATTCTTTTCTAAAACTTTTCTTAATAGCTTCCATCTCTGTATCAAGCGCTTTGTGTTCGGTGTCAATGTTCTTCAGTCGAACTTCAAGCGTTTGATCTTGTGATTGGATGAGTTTTATATGAGCATTCATATCGTTTAATTCTTTATCGTATAAATCTTTTTGATAATTATACTTAACCATTGCCTCGTCATAAGCATTATTATCTACGTCTTCTTCAATAGTAAGTTTATAATCTGTTCCATCTTCAAAATATATTTCTTCAATTTGACCATTGCCGGACATAGTAATATTGGCTTTTTGTCTTTTGGTTTCTGTTTCTTCAATATAAGAATCTTTAAATTCCCACTTTTGAATATCCAGTATTGAGCCTAATGTGCCTGTGTTAATATTTTTACTCGATAGTTTTTCATCATAAACAATATATTTATATATCGGATTGCCTTCATCATCATTTTCTTGACTATAACGATATACAAATTTATTCTTTGTTCCTTGTTTCATTGTTTCAGGAACATTTTCGCTTTCAACGTATTCCAAATCAATGGTTTCACCTGTTGTTTCATCAATAACCAAACTTAAATTCGAATTCTCATTTTGAGTTTCAATTGCTTTAAGTTTTTGGCGCTCAATTTTATTTAAAACATTATTTTTATCTTTAAAGTATACAGGATATGTATAATCAAGACCATTTTCTTTTTCTGTTATATTATAACTTGAAAGTTCTTTATCCGAGCCTAAATAATATTTTATATCATTGCCTTCATCATCTTGAAGTGTATATGTATAAACATATTGTGCTGTGTTTAAAGATGTTTTTATATCATTATCCGCTATGTCATTTTTATCAATTAGAGATAGTTGTGTCCAATTGTTATTGACTCTGATATAAGCATCACTTTTAGCGAGTTCATTGACTTCAACTTTTATATTGCCGGATTCTGTGCCAAGGTTTGAAAGAAGTGGCACTTTTTTGGGTATTTCATATTCTACATAATATCCATAAGGCCCCGGTTGATTTATTTTTATAAATTTTTTTATTGCAGCATTGGCACCATCCTGAGTTTCAAATTTATAAACAGTTTTCTTATAATCTTGTGAGCTTGGTGGAGTGGGGGACTTGAATAGTGAGCATCTCTGTCCATATCGCATTAGCATTGTTGGATAATGTGACTCTTTGCTGGTTGATTTGTTGCCCACTAAATTCATTGCTTGACTTGCGGGCAGTTATACTCAACAATCTCGCTTGAGATGCTGCCATTCCCATTTTTTAATTTTCTCCGATAAGTAGTTTTGTTCTTTAATTAGAGTATGTGATTAATGCTTTTACTGAACGTATGGTATCACGTATATCGTTATCAATATTTTCTGTTAATGTGTCATCTATAATTTTATAAAGGTTCGTTTTATCTTTTAATGCAATAATTTCGTTAATAGTGCTCATTGCTACGTTTGATGATAGGTCATTTACACCCTTCCCGCGAGAGAGTAACATATATCTTAATGCTTTTTTCATCATTTTTTCTTATTAAAGCTCGTGCTGTAAGTTCTCTTATTTCATCATTTTCGCAATTTGTTCCTACTTTGACCAGCACTTCAATTGAAGAATTATCATGGTGTTTGCCCAATGCTTCAATAATATTTGCAACTTTTTCACTAACCATTATTTGAACCCTCATTTTTATTCATATTGCTAATTTCATTTGTAAACTCTTTTTCAAGCTCGTTGACACTCATTTTGGAGTAATATTTAAAGCTGCCTTCTTTAGGTTTGATTGACATACTTTCTGCAACATTTGACATTGTTTCTTTTATTTTGTTTGAAGCATTTGTAAATAATGCTTTTGTTTCATTTTTAATTCTTAAGGCAAAATCACTCACTTTGTTGATTGATTGTCTGATTTTATCATTAAATATATTATTACCATTAATTATTGCAGAGAAAAACAACTTCATTTTATTTAAGGGCTTTGCAATGTTACTTTCAATTTTCTTTTCGTTCACAAATACATCAGCACCTATAATATTACCCTTAAAGCTTACACCAAAAGGATTTGAATGTGTTGAACTATTTTGCTGTTTGTTCTTTCCAATGTTAATTATATTTGAAGCTTTAAAGCTTTGACCAATTTTAAAATCCATACAACCACCTTAACCTAAAAATTTACTTAACATATCTTTACTTAATTTAAACTTATCATATTGTATTTTGTTTTCAAATACATCTTACGATTTAAAAACAACAAAAAGTTTCATACTTTTGTATAATATTTAAAAACATATAGACTAAAACAACAAATTTTTGTATTTATCGTTAAATCAAGACATAATTTGCAAATGTGCAAATTTCGTGTTACCTTGAAAGTAAGTTTATTTTGGGAGAATAGAATATGAAATTAAGCCAAACAGAAGCAAAAAATTCATTTGAATATATGTGGTTGCTCAAACGGATATATCCTTATATAAAACCTTTGATGGGGCGAATTATAATGGCATTTTTTATTGCAATACCACTTGGGTTATTGGATGGTGTTGTTGCTTTTGCTTTAAAACCATATATGGATTATGTTGTAGGACAAAAAAATTTGGAATTTGTATTGTTCAACCATAATTTTTCTATAAGTTATTCCTTAATGGCAGTTGCAATACCTTTTGCAGTTGTATTATTCGCAGTTTTTCAAGGTGTGTTGAGATATTTAAATGAGTATTTGTCATCTTGGATAAGCCAAAAAATTACAAATGGCGTGAAAATTGATTTATTTAGCAGACTTGTTTATATGGATACATCATTTTATGATGAAAATTCCTCCGGTGTTGTACTTACGCGTTATTTAAGCGACCCAAATACTGCCGCAACAAGCATTGTTGACAACATCCGAACTTTGATAGTCAGTTCCTTTGGGGCATTGAGCCTTATTGGTGTGATGCTTTTTAGTTCTTGGAAACTTGCCATCATTGGAGTTATTGTTTTGTGTGTCGCTTTTGTACCTGTGTTGCTAATTCGCAAACGTGTTAAAAAAGCTTCAAATGAAAACATGAAAATAGGTGGTGATATCACTACAAACTTCAATGAAACCTATTCGGGACACAAAGTTATGTCATCGTATGGGCTTGAAAAAAGACAACAACAGCTTTTTATTGACAAAATTCATCAAAGTTTTAATGTAAATATGTCTTTAATAAAACGTGCCGGTTGGATGTCACCTTTAATGTATCTTATTGCTTCAATGGGAATTGCTATTGTTTTGGGGTATGGGACACAGCTTATTATTTCAAATCAAATGACAGCAGGAAGTTTTGCATCTTTTGTTACATCGTTGTTGCTACTTTATAAACCTATTAAAACCTTGGGGTACTTTGACAGGTTTGCAAACTGTCTTTGTTGCAATGGGACGTGTGTTTGAATTGTTTGATTATGAACCTGAAATTAAAGAAAAAGAAAATGCAATTGTTTTGACATCTATAAACGATAACATATCATTTGAACACGTAGATTTTGAATATGTGAAAGGAAATAAAGTTCTTTCTGACTTCAATCTTGAAGTTAAGAAAAACGAAACTTTGGCTATTGTTGGAAATTCAGGTGGCGGAAAATCGACTCTTGTCAATCTTCTTCCAAGATTTTATGATGTTACAAACGGTGCAATTAAAATAGATGGTGTTGATATTAGAGATTTTACCTTGGAGTCTTTAAGAAAAATATTGCTTTTGTTTTTCAGGATAACTTTTTGTTTTCAGGTACAATACGTGAAAATATATTAATGGGTAAATTTGATGCAACAGATGAAGAACTTAAAAACGCTATTCATTATGCACATTTAGAAGAAATGCTTGAAGAATTACCGGATGGTTTGGACACTATTCTTGGTGAACGTGGTATGACTTTATCCGGCGGGCAAAGACAAAGAGTTGCAATTGCTCGAGCTATGATTAAAGATGCTCCAATCATCGTTCTTGATGAAGCTACATCCGCTTTGGACAACAAATCTGAGGCTATCGTGCAAAAAGCTTTGGATAATTTAATTAAAAACAAAACTGTTTTTGTTATAGCTCACCGTCTTTCAACAATCAAAAATGCTAACCGTATCGCTGTTATTAACGAAGGAAAACTGGTTGAACTTGGAAAACATGATGAACTTCTTAATATTCCTAACGGACAGTACAAATTTTTATACGAAATGCAATTTAATGAAAAACAAGCGGTTGTTTAAATTAAAAATATATGACTAAACTTTATAATAATAAAGTAAATATACTAAAAGCACTTGCTATTCTTGTTGTTGTGTCAGGACATTTGGAGTTTTCAATAATTCCAATGTTCCCACCATATTCATTTCAAGTGATTTTGTTTTTCTTTATTGCGGGAATGTTGTACAAAGAAAAATACACATTTGTTGAGTTTGTTAAACGCCGAATAAAATCATTGTTAGTCCCTTATTTCTTATATTCTTTTGTTTATCTGGGAATAACAGAGTTTATAACGCCAATAACCGGCAAATTTTGGGGATTGCCTGTAACGTTAAAAATGAACTGTTGATGCCTTTTTTAACAGGGCATCATTTGGACTTAATCTCACCACTTTGGTTTGTACCTTGTTTATTTATAACGCTTGTTATTTACAAAATTCTTTTTTCTATAAAAATCAACGATAACATAAAATTATTTATATATTTTTTGCTTTCACTACTTGCTATAAAATTGCAAAGTTTCAGCGAAAATATTTATTTATTGTGGATTTTAAGAACAATGTTTGCATTATTTTTCGTCCATCTGGGTTTTCTATATAACAAGAATAAATGGGAAGAGAAATATAATATTTTTTCATTTAAAATTTTAAGCTTGGTTTTGGTTTTTCAATCTTTATTGTGGCTCACAAACCAAGACTATAAACCCCTTGATGGAATAGGACTTCATTTTTTGTTGGTCTGGGGAAAGTATAACAATTGGATAGTTCCTATTTTGACAAGTTTAACAGGAATTTGGATGTGTTTATTTATAGTTGAAATGACTTATTGTAAAGTTAAGGACTGGGTGTTTTTGAACAAAATCGGACAAAATACTTATCATATAATGGCTAATCATTTGCTTGTGTTCAATATCATCACATATTCTTTGCTTGCGTTTAAAGGGAATTGACTTTAGTATAAAAAACAATGTTGATATTTACTGGTTTTACAATCCAATAAAAACAACATATTTTTATTTTGTATTTGGAATAATTGTAACGACATATTTTGGAGAATTTTTAAAATATATAAAAAAAGTTCCTAAAATGATGAAACTTAAGTTGAAACCGGATTAATTTTAATTTCAAATTTAATTAAATTTTATAAAACAAAGACAACAAATACATTTTACTTCCATTAAATGATACTTTGTTCTATTTATTTAACAATCTTGCTAAATCAGAGCGGATTGGTTATATTTTCATTAACCCTGAAACAGGATTACCCTATAAAAGTATTAAAAAAATCTTGGAAAAGCGCTGTAAAAGTTGCAGGGATTGAGAATTTTAAGTTTCACGATTTAAGGCATACTTTTGCAATGAGATTAATTGAGAAAAATATAGATATTGTTGTAGCCAAAGAATTGATGGGGTGCAGATATTTTAACGACAATGATTTACGTACATTCTGATGCTGACAGAAAGGAAAAATGTAATAAATGTGATAGATGATTATTAAAAAAACAATAAGTAAGCGTAAAAACACTACGGTTTAAGCTCCAAGCAATTATTTCAATATCAATAAATGTCACGTAACATCAGTTAAACAAGTCGGGAAATAATCGGGAAATTAAAATTTTTGCCACAAAAAAGACCTTTAGAAAACATCTAAAAGCCTTTATTTTACTTGGTTGCGGGAGCTGGATTTGAACCAACGACCTTTGGGTTATGAGCCCAACGAGCTACCAGACTGCTCCATCCCGCGATACATTTTATACTTATATTATCATACGCTAAAAAATAAAAATCAAGTATTTTTTTAGAAAACTACTGGTAATATGTAATAAAAATATTGTATACTGAAAAATAAACAGAGGAGTGAATATGTTACCTTTAGTAAGTGAAGAACATTCGTCATTGGCTTTTGCTGAAATATTTCAAGATGTAAATAGTTTTAGAAAGCAAATGATACATTATATAAAAGAACAAAATCCGGAGATTAACACTTCAATCATAGAAATAGCTAATAACACAGATCTTGACCCTAAAGCTGTTGCACTTGGGGCTTAATGACTTATCGATTACTTGAACTTGCAAGTGAAGATTCCATCAATTTGGATGACGGTTTTGTAGAATAATTATTTTATTGCTATATTCAAAGCATTATCCAAATCTTCAATAATATCATCAACATTTTCAAGCCCAACGGATAACCTAATAAAATCATCACCTATGCCACATTTAATTTTATCTTCTTGTGACAGTTGTTTATGTGTAGAAACTGATGGATAGGTTACAATTGTTTTAGTATCGCCAATATTTGTAACATGGAACGGTAAAGTTAAGTTTTCAACAAATTTTACACCTTGTTTAAAACCACCTTTAATTCCAAAACTTACAATGGATGAAGCACCTTTTGGGGTATATTTTTTGTGCAAGGTTGTAGTTTTTGTCACTTTCTAACATCGGGTAATTAACCCAAGCTATATTTTTGTTGTTTTTTAAATATGTTGCCACTTTTAAAGCATTTTCACAATGTCGTTGCATTCTCAAGTGAAGCGTTTCAAGCCCAATAAGAGTTAAATATGCATTAAATGGACTTATTGTGCAGCCCAGATCCCTTAACAGTTGAACTCGTGCTTTGACAATATAGGCAGCATTTTTGAAATTTTCCACATAACTTACACCGTGGTAACTTTCATCAGGTTCAATAAGTTGTGCAAATTTTTCTTTGTTTTTAGTCCAATCAAAATTACCACTGTCAATAATTGCTCCGCCCATTGCATTTCCGTTGCCTGAAATATATTTGGTTGTGGAATAGACAACTATATCGGCTCCAAATTCAAACGGTTTTAAAAAGATAAGGCGTTGCTATGGTATTATCCACAATCAGAGGAATGTTATGTTTGTGAGCCACGTTTGCTATATTTTCAATGTCACAAATTGAAACCTGTGGGTTTGTAATACTTTCAACAAATATGCATTTTGTTTTGTCAGTAATCAGTTTTTCATATTCGTTTGCATCGTTTGAATTGCATAATTTGACATTGATGCCATATTTTTCAAGGTTACTTTAAATAAATTAAAAGTGCCACCATATATTGAAGAGGAAGCAATTACTTCGTCGCCTTGATTAACTATATTTAAAATACTTATTAAACTAGCACTTTGACCGGATGAAACACACAATGCTCCAACACCACCTTCAAGTTCGTTTAATCTTTGTTCGAGTATGGAAGTGGTAGGGTTTGAAATGCGAGTATAGATATGTCCTTCTTCTTTTAAATCAAAAGATTTGACACATGCTCAATACTTTCAAATTCAAATGCTGTCGTTTGATATATTGGCGGGCTTATTGCATTTTGACTATCTTTTGGATTTAAACCACCACTTACGGCTATTGTTTCAAGTTTACTCATATTTTTTGTACTCACTTATTTAAATTTATTAAATATTAAAAGATGTTGCCTTTTATGACATTAGATACCCATGGAACATAAACATATTTACCTTTTAATGTTCCATAAGATAAGTATATTATAAATAAAAATATAAAAATATTGATTATTGACATGTGAAATGGACCAAAGTTAAATAAAGAGATATTTAAGAAAAAGTTTAAAGTGCTTATTATGGCATTAAAAAAAGGAACGTATGTTAAAATATTAAGAACAAAGATTAGCAGGTGTGCGACTAAATAATAAAGCAGCATTAAAAAAATTGACTGCATTATGTGATATTTTAAAAACGGTTTCAAATTAGATTTGGCTAAAGCAGCCAAAAGCAACCAAATAATGCCAACAATACCACTTGTAACATAAGATAGAACTGCTATAACGCGTTCTGACATTGATGGTATATTTTGTTGATATGAATAACAAGGTGGCATTTTTATCTCCGTAAAAACTTACAAAAATACAAAAACAACTTAACAAAAAATACATAATAATTAAGTTGTTTTTGTATAAAAAAATATAATTAGTTATCCAATACATAACCAATGATTGAAGCTTCACGAGCACGTTTCACAGCGCGAGCTATCATTCTTTGGTGTTCTGCGCAGGTGCCGGTGATGCGTCTTGGCAGAATTTTACCGGCTTCTGTCAAATATCTTTTCAATTTTTGTCCATCTTTGTAGTCAACGCTTGTTACTTTATCTGCACAAAATGTGCAATTTTTTCTTTTTTCTTGTCTTGTTGTTCTCTTGCCATTATTTTTTCCCTTTTTTAAATATTTTTCTCAATTAACAATTAAAATGGTATTTCATCTTCACCCAAAGTTCATCGCCAAATTCTTCTTCTGCAAATTCGACGACACTGTCACTGTTTCCTTCCAAATTGTTTGAAACGTTGTTTTTTGAAGCATTTGCGCCTTGAACTTTTTCAAACGAACTTATATCTATTTCAGCAACCTTACGTTCTGTTTGTCCGTCTTCAGATTTTATGCTTATCATCAAGAGGCGTCCTTCAACAACAACTTTGTCATTTTTCTTTAATTGTTCAAACACTTTTTGAGCTAAATTTCCAATAGCTCGAACGTAAATAATATTTTGCTCACCTTCAATTTCTGAAAAATCAAGTGGAAAAGATGCTATTGCGATATTATTTGATGTAAATCTTTTCTCAGGAGCTTTTGTTATTGTGCCTGAAATAGTAGCTTTTGCTAAACTCATATTTTTTAAACTCCAACTTTTGAAACTTCCATAAACATTGTTCTTATTATAGCATCATTCAAACGTAATTGACGCTTAAACTCAGCAACTTTTTGCTCAGGAATTGATAGTTGTATTGCTGTAAAATATGCATCTCTAAATTTTTGTACTTCATAAGCCAATTTCTTACGGCCCATTTTGCTTATGTTTTTTACTTCTCCATTATAAGATTTTACCAATTCGCTTAATTTGTCAACAATGCTGTCAACTTCTTCAGAATCCATATTTGGTCTTATAATTGCCAACAATTCATAAGTTTTCAACTTTTTATCTCCTTTACCTATATAATTATTTATTTATTATTATACCAATAATATAAACTTTAACATAAACAAAAAAATTATACAAATTTAAATTTATATTGTTACAATTTCTTTAATTTGTAATATAATCTTATTTATAAAGTAAAAGTTTTATTTGAAAGGTGTAGTAATATTATGGATTATTTAATTGAAGTTGGAACAGAAGAATTACCTTATAAGTTTATATTAAGTGCTAAAAAACAACTTGAAAGTGCTTTTCAAAAACTTTTTAAAGAAAATCAAATATCATTTGATAATATTTTATTCCATCTACACCAAGACGTTTGTGTGTTGTTGTTAAAAACATTGCTTTAAAACAAGAAGATATTGAAAAAATAATTAAAGGACCTAAATCTTCTATATTTTATGATGAAAGCGGTAATCCGACAAATGCAGCTTTAGGGTTTATGAAAAAAAATAATATTACACTTGATGATGTTTTTGTTGAAAATGACTATATTCAAGCAAAAGTCAATATAAAAGGACGTTTAACATCTGAACTTATAACCGAAAATATTGAAAAAATATTCCTTTCATTAGAAGGTAATCATTTTATGAGGTGGGCTGATTTACCATATAAATTCCAAAGACCTGTTCGTTGGGTTGTTTCATTGCTTGATGACAAAGAATTGCCTGTTTCAATCGCCGGAGTAAAATCTTCTCAGTATTCTCGCGGACATCGTTTTAAATCAGAGTCTTGTTTTATACCTTCTATTGATGAATACGAGAATGTTTTGTATAAGAATAATGTTATTGTTGATGAAACCAAACGTAAACAAACTATTGTTGACGAAACAACAAAACTTGCAAAAACTATCGACGCACAGGTTGTTTTTGACGAAGAATTACTAGAGGAAGTTTGTGAGCTTTGCGAATGGGTTAAGCCTGTTTTGTGCTCTTTTGATGAAAAATATCTTTCAATCCCAGAAAAAGTTATAGTCACAGTCATGGCATCTCATCAAAGGTATTTCCCGCTTTATAAAAATGGCAAATTATTGAATAAATTTATTACAATTGCAAATTATATCGGTGATGATGTTTCAAACATTATTGAAGGAAATGTGCGTGTCATCAAAGCAAGGCTTGAAGATGCTATTTTCTTTTATGAAGATGATATTAAAACTAAACTTGAAGATAAGCTTCAAGATTTAAAGGGCATGACTTTTCAAAAAATTGCGGAAATATGTTTGACAAAACTATGCGCTTAATTGAGCTTTCAAAATTTTTAACAGTAAAGCTAAAACTTGATGATAAAACAGATGATATCACAAGAACTGCCAAGCTTGCAAAATGTGACTTGGCTACAGAAACTTGTTTTTGAATTTACAGAACTTCAAGGATTTATTGGTCAAAGTTATGCCCAAATTTCTGGCGAAAAAGAAAATGTTTCTTTGGGTATTTGTGAGCACTATTTTCCACTTAACGCAAAAAGTGAAACCCCAACACAAATTGAAGGACAAGTTGTTTCAATAGCGGATAAAATTGACAACATTGTTTCAATATTTGCTCAAGGTAAAAAACCTACAGGTTCTGCAGACCCGCTTGGTGTTCGACGTCAGGTTTTGGGCATAATTAGAACTATTTTGGACAATAATTTAAATATTGATTTAGTTGCTTTAATTGACAAAACTATTGATATATCACCTTGTCAAATAGCTGATAAAACTCAACTTAAAAAATCAAATTATTGAATTTATCGAACAAAGGCTTAAAATATATTTAAATGATAATTATCGTTATGATGTTCTTGATTGTGTTTTATCAAATGAAAATTCTTTAATAAACATTAATAATTCAATATTGAAACTTGATGTTGTTGAAAAACTTACAAAGGACAATGATTTTAATATATTTTGTGAAAATGCAAACAGAATTATTCGTATTTTAAAAGATATTAAAAATGATAATGTTGACACAACTTTATTCACAAGTGAATGTGAAGAAGAACTTTATAACAAATTAAACAGTTTTATTGAAACCCAAGATTATAATAAAACGTCTGCGTTTTTAAAAGAATTAACTCCGCATGTTGTCAAATTTTTTGAAAATGTTCTTGTTATGGATAAAGATGAAAATATTAAAAATAATCGTATAGCTCTTTTGACAAAAGCTAAAAATATATATTCTATATTTGGTGATTTTAGTAAAATTGTGAATTAAAAACATTGGAGCTAAATTGTTGCATTTTCTTTTTTAATTATGCTAAAATTATGACACGATGAAAAAAGAGAAAAAAACGCATTAAAAAAAGAAAAGTTGCCCTTGTAAGTGTTTTGCTTATAGTTTTATAGCTTGCATTTGGGCATTTGTTGCTGCAAATATTATCACAAAAAGCATAAAACATGATATTTCTTCAAATGATTTAGAAAAGCAAGTTGTCGCAATAGATAGTCTTTTACTTACAGAAACTAAAGAAGGGCAAAAGCTGTGGGAACTTTATGCTGATAAAGGTGAGTATGAAAGTGGCAGTAAAATTATTATTTTAACAAATATTATTGCTAATTTTTATCAAAACGGGACAGTCATAGCTTCCGGCAAATCAACTCGTGGAACTTATGACACTGAAACTAAAAAAGTGATTTTATATAATGATAGTTGTATTGTGTACAAAGATGGAACTTCTATACATGCCAATTTAATGGAATGGGAAGGCAAAGAAAAAGATGTGAAAGCAAAAGACAATGTTGTTATTATTAAACCAAATGAGTATATTATTAAATCCAAAAAGCAGTTTTAACTAATAATATGACATTATTTAAAGTTATTGGCAATGTTGAAACAAGGGTTTACGGTAAGGGTAAAAGTGGGAATATTTTGAAATGAAAAAAATTGATTTATCTGATTATTTTAACTTTTTAACAGTAAATGTTGCAATAGGGGGAATTTGGTTATTGATGCAAATAAGCAAGAACTGGATTTGCAAAATAATCAAATAAACTTGGAAGGCAATGTTAAAGTTAAAATGGATGACATGACTCTAATTGGACCTCGTGCTGTTGGGAAAATCAATCCCAAAACAAACAAACTTGAAGAAGCTATATTCCCTGATAGTCCTTATGCCTATCAAAAAAACGGTAATAAAAAAAGTGAAATTAAAGCAAAGATAATAAAAGCATCACTTCTTAACAAAGTTGTTAAAGCTAGTGGCGACACTCAAAGCGTTACAATGGTAAACAATCAGCCTGTTTTAATTATTAATGCCGACACTCAAGAATATGACACACAAATAGAGCAAATGAGAGCAAACGGTTCTGTTATTGTTCACTATCAGGATATGGTGGCATTTGGTGATAAAGCTATTGTTGATGTTAATAAAAAAGGTGATGTCAAAAAATGCAGCTAATTGGCAATGCAAAAATAAACCAAAAAATAATAAAGCTTATGCTGACAGGTTTGTATATACGGCTTCAAATGAAGAGATTATGTCAATTGGCAACACATATTCAAAAATGATTATGGATAATGGTAAACAAATTGAAGTATGGGCACAATATCAACAGTACAATAAACCTGCAAATACAATCCTTGCAAGTAACAAAGTAACTATATATTATGATAATTATAAGGCTTATGATCCTAAAGTTACAGTTTTTCCAAGTAAAGCTACAAACAAGTTCAATAAAATCGTGTTCATTGGGCGTGCAAAAAATTGTTGAAAAAAATCGTTCAATTGATGCTGATAAGATTATTATAACTATGGAGCCTAAAAACTTTACTGCTTTGGGAAATGTGAAAACTATTATAACAAATATTGATGATTTAAAAGATGACAATTAATAATCGCAAAAAAGGTGCAGAAGGTGAAAAAATAGCTTGTGAGTACCTTTTAAATAAAGGTTATAATATTCTTGAAACTAATTATCACTATTCAAAATTTGCCGAAATAGATATTATTGCTTGTAAAGAGGATGTTTTAATTTTTGTTGAAGTCAAAGCTCGCACAACTTTGAAATACGGACATCCTTTGGAAGCAATAAGCAAAACGAAGTTGGAACGTTTGTACATGGCAATGACGGATTATTTGGACCGTTCTAACAACAAAATTTTGAAGTTTCAACTTGATATTATTTCAATTGTTGGATTTGATAACCCTAAAATTGAACATTTAGAAAATGTGGGATTTGATTAAAAAAGCTACAAAATATAAACCCTAAAAATACACTCAAAAAAATTTAAATCAACTTTTATTTTAGTGTAAAAATGAACTTTTATTTTAAAAAATTCGTTTATATTAGTGTAGTAATAAAAAATGGGGGTGAAAATATGATAAAAGGATATAAGAAAAAAATAACAAGTATTGCATTGTTAAGTTGTCTATTTTTGTCAAATTTAACTGCGTTTGCTGGGCCAAATTATGTGTATACAACAGTTCATCAACAAAATTGTGTATCATCATCTCCACATAGAAAAACATTTGTTACATATCCTTCTTCACAAAAGACTGTTTATATAGATGTTTCAAGGCATGTTCCACCAAGACATTATCCCCCACATAATGTAAGATATATTTATGCTCCACCTTCGCACCACCACCATCAAATATATATGGTGCCTGATTATTTTTACTCACCACAATCCGGTACAAATATCTATTATGAGGAAACTCAAATCCTGCCACCAAATTATTCAAATCAAACTATTACAACACATATATATGAAGATAATCGAGAAAAAGCAGATAAAGTTATAGACAGAACAGGAAAAATTGTTGGCATTGCAGGACTTGCAGCAATAGTTGGACTAGGGACAGCTGCATTAATAAAAGCATTTTAAATTTTAACCGATATAAAATAACAAATTAACAATAAAATCAGCAACAAGCAGATAAATTGTGCATTTTATGGCAGATTTAGTTGTAGACACCCCAACATCAGCTGCACCGCCACTTGTTAAATAGCCTTGGGTCGCACATACACAAGCAATTACAATACCAAAGATGACACCTTTAAAGAGACTTATATAAATGTCTTTTGGTTGTATTAAAAGCCATACAGAATTTAAATATCGGTAAGGGTGAAGGTCTATTGTAAAATAAGCAATAATTAAACCGCCAATAATACCAATAAGTTCTGCTAAAATAACAACCATCGGAACTGTTATTGCTGCAGCTAAAATACGTGGTGCAAAGTAATAGCCAACGGGGTCAACTTTCAAGGTTTTTATAGCATCAATCTGGTCTGTAACCTGCATATTTGCAACTTGAGCACAAACAGCAGTTCCGGCTCTTGCTCCAATAGCCAATGCAGCAAACCCTGGAGCTATTTCGCGTATCATTGCAACGGCTATAAACCCACCAACGTATGCTTCCGCTCCCGACATTAAAAATTGTTTTGATATTTGAAGTGCAATAACAGTTGATGCAATAAAAACAATCGTTAAAGCTATAGACATAGAATCATAACTTATTAAAGCCGCTTGTTCAATAGCTGCACCAAATGTTAAATTACCATTTTTTATATATTTAAAACTTGTGAAAAGATTTTGAATGCACTTTCCCAAAAAATTAATCATAAACAGGGGTACACCATTTTTTGTATTTTTCGTTGTTTCCTTTGACAACCTCAAAATAAGCATTTTGAAGTTTTTTGGTAATAGCACCTACTTTGCCATCTCCCAAATCTCGATTATCAATTGACACAATAGGGCTTATTTGGGCACCTGTTCCGCAATAGAAAGCTTCATCTGAGATATATAATTCTGTTCTATCCACTTCTCTTTCAACGACTTCAATGCCTAAATCACAAGCCAGTTGCTTAACAGTATTGCGTGTAACTCCAACCAAAATATTGTCTGTAGTTTTTGGTGTAACAAGTTTTCCTTTTTGAACAAGGAATAAATTCATAGCTGAGCCTTCAGTCACATGTCCGTCAGGTCCTAAAACAATTGCTTCATCAAAACCTGCAAGTCTGGCATCTGTAATGATTAAGGCAGTATTAGCATAACATCCGCTAATTTTAGCACGAGGCGGAATAGCGTTGTCATCAGAACGTTTCCAACTTGATACGCAAACTTTTAAACCGTTATCAATATCAACATAATTTCCTAATTCCATAGTAAACATCATCGTTGAGTCTTCAATACCCTCTAAATGTGCATTCTATTTTTTTTTGCTGATGATTTATAAATTGTTGGGCGAATATAAGCATCTGTTTTATGTTGATTTTTCTTTAACAATTCAACTGTAAAGTTACATAATTCTTCAATGCTATAAGGTGTTTGCATGTGCATTATTTTAGCACTATTTAAAATACGTTCATAATGTTCTTTCATTCGAAACACATACAATTGATTATCTTTTTCATTCCAATAAGCACGTATTCCTTCAAAAACAGAGGTACCATAAAGAAAAGCATGAGTTTTGACTGAGAGTTTTGCATCGTCAATTAGTTTAAATTCACCATTTAAAAATACGTATTCCATACGTTCCATAATATGTCCCTCCAATTCTTTGTTAAATGAAATTTATTTTTTAAAATTAAATTAATAATTACCCAACAAGACGACTTTCATCGACTTCTGATGCTTTTACCATAATAGCATGTTCAACAGGATTTTCTTTTTTAATTGAATTGTCAAAATTATAATCTTCAAATCCAAATTCATCTTTTGGACGTTTCAATTGGTACTCATCAACCAATCTTTTAGCTAGTTCAGCAATTTCATATACTAAACGATATCTGTTATCTGTTTGTTCATTTAAATCCCATGTTACTTTTATTATTTGGTTCATTTTGTTTATAATTCTCCTGACTTTAAAATTTATAAAACAATTGTACTATTAATTTTATTAATTTTCAAGTTTTTCTGTAATTCTAGCGACTAATGAAAAATAACGTCTTCAAACACCCAAAAATAGCACTTAATATTATCAAAAAAATAGGTCCTTTTTTTCAGAATTAGTGCAAGAAGCAAAAAGACAAAGAATACACAAAAATTTTCTAAATTAACTGAGTTGGTTGATGTCTTGTTAAAGATTGAATTGCAGAATAAATCTATTAATACACAAGCTAAAAGAGCACAGCCTGCCGGTTTTAGTGAATATAAAAGAGTTTTTAAATAAAAATTATCACAATATTTGTTTAAAAGTTTCGAAAGAATAATGACGTTTATTAAAGATGGCAAAACAATTGCACTTGTTGCAATAAGTGAGCCAAAAATGCCGGCGGTCTTAAACCCTGCAAAAGTTGCCATATTAAGTCCTATTGGTCTGGGGGTAACTGATGACACACCTAGCATCATCATCAATTCATTTGAGGTAAACCAGTCATATTTTTTTGTTAAGTAAAACAAGAAAGGCAAAGTTGCAAGCCCACCTCCAACTGAAAATAAACCTATTTTAAAAATTCATAAAATAATAAAATAATTTTCATTGTGAGTTGACAACTCCTTTAAGTTTTTTTATTAAAGATATAATAAAACCTAGAATTATACCGGCAAAGATTACTAAAAATGGTGAAATTTTCAAGCCAAGTATTAAATATAGGCACACAAGAAATAAAAAACAATGTGGTTTTATCAACTATGCATTTTGGAAACATATCTTTTAATGTTACCAAAATTAAAACAATAACACTTAAATTAACATAATCAAAAATATTATTTACAACTTTATTATGAAAAATGACTGATAAAATATTGGCAACAGAGATAATGATTACAAAGGCACTTATTGTAACCCCAACGATTGCAGCTATTGCGCCTGCAACCCCACGCAATTTGTACCCGACAAACAAAGCAGTGTTTGCAACTATTATCCCGGGAAGACACTGAGAAATACAAAATTTATCTAAAATTTCGTCATAACTCATCCACTTTTTTCTTTTCGACTATTTCACTGTTTAAAAGTGGTAAAATAACATAACCACCACCCACAAGCACGATGCCTATTTTTAAAAATGCGTAAAAAAATATCAAAAAGTTTTATTTTATTATCTTTATTGCTTGGCATTTAAGACACCATTACATATTAAGTTTCAATTGACCGCTGCTTGTTTTCTGGCTAAGTATTTTTTTGCTTGTTTGCAAATTGCTTGAGTAACTTTTTTTGCATATTAGTCATAACGCTGTTTGCAAATTTGATGACCTCATCAGGCAGACCTGCCATTTTTGCAACGTGAATGCCATAGCTTTTTGAAGCCTGACCTTCCACTACTTTTCTTAAAAACTCAACTTCACCATCATTTTCAGCAACCAAAACTTTAAAGTTTTTAATTTCAGGATATAAGTTTGCAAGCACATTTAGTTCGTGATAGTGAGTTGTGAAAATGGTTCTGGCTTTAATGTTTTGAGAAATATACCAAGCAACTGCATAAGCAATCGCCACGCCATCGTAAGTAGAGGTTCCTCTTCCTATTTCATCAATTAAAATCATACTTTTTTGAGTTGCAGCATTTAATATATAAGCAGTTTCAGTCATTTCAAGCATAAAGGTGGATTGTCCTACAGACAAATCGTCACTTGCCCCGACACGAGTGAAAATCTTGTCAAAAATGCCGACTTTGGCGTATTTTGCACTTACATATCCACCCATTTGTGCCATTATCGCAATAAGAGCGTTTTGACGCATATAAGTAGATTTACCTGACATGTTTGGTCCGGTAAGCACCATAAAACGAGTGTTTTCTCCATATTTATAAAGATTAAAGTCGTTTGAAATATATTCTCCCATTGGTATCATTTTTTCAATGACAGGATGACGCCCTTCAACAACTTCAAATTCATAACCGTTTATAATTTCAGGTTTGGAATAATTATTTTCAATGGCAACATTTGCAAGAGAAACAATAACATCAATAACAGATATTTTTTGAGCAAGGTCAAGAATTTTTGATATAAACTCTTTTGAATATTCTTTCAGATTATTAAATATTTCAATTTCTAAATCAATAGCCCTGACAGATGCTTGAACAACTGCTGTTTCATGTTCTCGCAATTCTTGAGTTATAAATCTTTCGGCGCCTTTTAATGTTTGTCTTCTTATAAAATACGGAGGAATATTATTCAAGAAAGAAGTTGTAACTTCAATAAAATAACCTGCATTTCTGTTATAATCAACTTTAAGCTTTATTCCAAGCTCATTTTTGAGTTTTTCCTCATAATTTTTAATAAATTCATCTGAATTGTTGAGTTTGTCACGAAAGAAATCAAGCTCTGCATTGACATTTGGTTTTATGACATTACCATCTTTTAAAACGCTTGGCGGGTCATCGTTTATTGTTCTTTCAAGAATATGAGCAAAATCAATCAAATCTTCATAACCGTCAAAACTGTTTAAAAGAGGAGATTTTAAATCTTTTAAAACATCTTGATAGTCTTCAATTAACATTAAAGAATTTTTTAATCCGACAAAATGTCGAGGATTGACAGTGTTGTTTGCAAGTCTCATCCCCATGCGTTCGATATCGTTTGTGTTTGACAACAACTTTGCAAGTTTTGTGCGTGCTTTTGAATTTGAAATTATCTCGCTGACGGCATTTTGGCGAGTTTTTATGTTTTCAACATCAATAAGCGGCTGAGATATCCATTTTTTAAAAAAGTCTTCCGCCCATGTTTGTTGAAGTTTTGTCAATTGCCCAAAGAAGACTTCCCTGACGTTTCTTCTCCCGCATTGTTTCCAATATTTCCAAATTACGTCGAGTGTTTGCATCTATTATGACGTAATCTTCAAGATTGTATGGAACAATTGTCGAAAAAGTCGGCAAATTGTGCATTTGCATTTTCAAAATGTAATAAATAATGGCTGAAGATGCAATGAACCTGAGTTTGCAGTTTTCTATATCAAATGTATTTATATTTTTAATTTTAAACAATAATTCTAAATTATCTTCAATATTTTTAATATTGTAAGCTTCAATAGGGACACTTGTGATGTTGTAAAATTGGGTTATACAATTTGGAAGATTGATTTTTTCTTCAGGCACGACTTGAAACGGTTTCAGTTTTTGAGGTATTCCAAGTGCAAGTATTTCAGAAGGTGAAATGCGAGACAATTCTGCCGTAAGTTGGTTCAGGTTAGTTTGTGTGCATTTAAACTCTCCTGTTGAAATATCTGTATATGCAAATCCAAACAAGCCTGTTTTTTCGTCTTCCCAAATTGAGGCAAGATAGTTGTTGGAATTTGAAACAAGCAAATTGTCATCAGTTAGTGTCCCTGCTGTTATTGTTTTGACAATATCTCGTTTTATTATCCCTTTTGCCTCTTCAGGTTTTTCAAGTTGTTCGCATATTGCAACTTTTCTGCCTTTTTTCTAAAAAGTTTTGCAACGTACACTTCAACGCTTTTAACGGGAATACCTGCAAGCGGTACTTTTCCAATTTTTCCTGCATCACGTGATGTTAAAACAATATCTAAATCTCGAGAAATTGTTATTGCATCTTCAAAAAATGTTTCATAAAAATCACCCATGCGATATAAAAGAATTGTGTCAGGCTTCGCTTTACGTCTGATATTTATATACTGCTTCATACCGGGGGACAGATTTTCAATATCAACTTCGTATGAATTAAGATTGTTGATTTTGTTTTTTTCCATGATTATAATATTATCATAAATATTATTCTTTTTAAAATACATAGAAAATAAAAAGAAGGTGCAAAAATGCGTTTGATTTTTAAATTAGTAATATTGGGTTTAATTATTTTTGGTTTAAATTATTTTGGAGCTTTTAAATATTTTGCTACAAAAAATGTTGACAACACTAAAAGGATTGAGCGTGCTCAAAGTATTGTTGATTTGTCAAAAATGAATAATGAATACAAAATAAATTATGTTTTCAAGTTTTTGCAATATAATTTGATTAGCATTTCACATGTTGGTGCAAATCAAAAATTTTATATCGTAAAATGTCCCAAAAATAGATTATTTAAAGAAGAAGATTTTAAAAACGGAATTTTAGAAAGAAAGTTAAAAAGAATTTAATAAAAATACTGAAACTTGTTTTATTCATCTTGAAAATTTTAAGTTTACACAAAAAAACATTATTAATACAACTAGTTTTAAAATACCGTATGCAGCGTTTCAAACCGAAGTTGTGAATGTGCCGATGTATGGCAGAATAAAAGGTATTATTGGGGCTTCTAACAGTTTAAAAGATGCAAATCTTGTGTTTATTGCTTATAATGATAGTCAAAAGTATTCAAATATTTTGACAAATGAGTTTTTAAATCAATCGGCACTAAAATAGCAAAATAATAATAAAAACAAAAAAATGAAAAAATATAATAACATAATGAGAAAGTGTATCCGTCTTGCATTAAAAGGGATTGGTAAGACTTTACCCAATCCTATGGTTGGGGCATACGTTTTGGATGAACATAATAATATTGTGGGATATGGTTATCACAAACATTGTGGAGGCAACCATGTTGAAGTTGAAGCCATTAATATGGCAGGTGAAAAGCTAAGAATGGAACTATAATTGTTAATTTGGAACCTTGTTCGCATTATGGAAAGACACCGCCTTGTGCTGATTTGATTATTAAAACAGGAATAAAAAAGGTTGTCATAGGTATGCTTGACCCAAATCCGATTGTTGCCGGAAATGGTGTTAAAAAATTGGAAAACGCCGGAATTGAGGTTATAAAAATGTATTAAAGGAAAAATGTGAATTGTTAAATGCAACATTTATCAAAAAATATGAAAGAACAAAAAGTTTTTGTGGCAATAAAAACAGCGACTACGCTTGATGGAAAAAATTGCAACTACAAACAATTCCTCAAAATGGATTACTAGCCCAAAAGCAAGAAAGTTTGTTCAAAAAATTAGAAACAGCTATGATGCTATTTTAACAAGTGCAAATACTATAATAAACGATAATCCTTATTTAAACTGTCGAGTGAAAGATTATAAAAGTCCGGTTCGTGTTGTGCTTGACTCAAACTTGAGAACAACAAAAGAATATAATGTTTATACTGATGACGGCATTCAAGTTTATCTTTTTACATTGAAAGAAGATTTTCAAAATCTTGGTTTCAATAAAAATGTAACTATCGTTAAAGCGCCTTGTGATGAAACGCAAAAACACATAGATTTGAAGTTTGTGCTTGATTTTTTGTACAAAGAAGGCATTCGAAATGTTCTTGTTGAAGCTGGTGGAATTTTAAACGGTGCGTTTATTAAAGAAAACTTGTGTGATAAGCTTTATCATTTTATAGCTCCCAAAGTTATATCAGATAATAATGCAAAAAGCTGGGCTCAAGGTTGCGATGTTTTTGATATCAATCAAGCCAAAAGATTAAGCATAAAAGAAACAAAATTCATTGACCCTGATTTGCTTGTTATTGCATTTTTGAAAAATAAGCTAAAATTAACCTTAAATGAACTAATTTAAGGAGTATTTAAGTGGAGTTTTTGATGAATTTTGTACAAAATAATGCAATGATTGTTTCAGGTGTTATTTTGCTTATTGCTTATATATTTATTGCGATTGAAAAAATTCCCAAAGTAACAATAGCAATACTTGGAGCAGCAATTACAATCCTTTTGGGGCTTGTATCACAAAGTCGTGGGGCTAGTGAAATTAATCCGCATTATTTCGCTAACTTTATTGACTTTAATGTAATATTTTTGCTTGTTTCTATGATGATAATTGTACATATTGCGGCGCAAAAGCGGTATGTTCAATTTTATGGCAAATGAATTGCTGAAACACACCGGCGGTAAACCAATGCGAATTTTGGTTGCACTTGGAGTTTTCACCGCTATTGCAAGTGCCTTTCTGGATAATGTAACAACCGTAATATTGATAATGCCTGTGACATTTGCCATTGCCAAACAGCTTGATATTGACCCTGTGCCATATTTAATTACTGAGATATTGGCTTCAAATATTGGTGGAACAGCTACTCTCATTGGCGATCCGCCAAATATAATAATTGGAAGCAAAGCAGGTTTTTCATTTATGGATTTTGTTTATGAACTTACTCCTGTTGTAACTGTTATAATGATTGTTACAATTGGTATTCTTGTTTTAATAAACAGAAAACGCTTGACAACAACAGAGGATAAAATGGAAGCCGTAACAAAACTTGATAACAGTCATACAATAACTGATAAAAAACTTGCTTTAAGAGCAGGCATAACACTTCTTTTAGTTATTTTAGGCTTTGTTACTTATGATGTTACGCATATTGAAACATATTTGATTGCAATGTTAGGTGCAAGTTTTTTTGCTTTTTGTTTGAAAAGCCAAAAGAAATTTTTGAAAGTGTTGAGTGGAATACAATATTTTTCTTTATCGGATTGTTTATTATAATTGGTGGCTTGGAAGCATCAGGTGCTATAAAGGTTATGGCAGATTGGTTATTAAACGTTACAAATGGAAGTGAAAAAAGCAACTGCTATGATTATTTTGTGGGGTATCCGGTATTTTATCCGGTATAATAGACAACATACCTTATACAGCAACAATGGCACCTCTGATTTATCATATTCAGCAAGTTGAAGGTGTTGCATATACTCATCCTCTTTGGTGGTGCTTGTCTTTGGGCGCATGTTTAGGTGGCAATATGACAATAATTGGGGCGGCAGCCAATGTTATTGTGTCTGAAACATCCAATGCAAAGGGTTATAAAATTTCATTTATGAGATATTTAAAATATGGTGTAGCTTTTACTTTTATCGCATTAATTTTAAGTTCATTATATTTATTTTAGATTTTTAATATGATGAGCTACCATGTGTTGAAGGCGCATCCGTTATATAAAAAATACGCTGGTTGGGGGCGAAACTAGGCGTTTTTATATAACGGCTACCGCGCGTTCAAAATTTGAATAAATCCCCAACGTGGATTGATTTTTTGATTGATTATAACGTTGAAGTCCAATTATATCTTTTTTCTTCATGTTTGTTTCGCCATAATAGATGCAAGTGGGCTAAAGCCCCCTGGCAACCCTGTGAAACTGCACATTAAATGCGTTGGGGTTGTAGGGGAAGCTTTGCTTCCCCCTACAAGTAAGAATATCCGCCGTAGGATAGCCAAATTTTGACTAGTGCGCCGTTGTGTGTCGCACACCCAGCACGTAAGTTCGCAGCAATCCGCTGGAGTGGAGCCTTGAAAAGGCGAAACGGAATGCAAGGATTGCAAGTTGTCAATAATTTGGAACGATGAAATGAGGGCAGATTCCACAGGCGGAAAAATGATGTTTCGTAAAAAGCATTAATTGAACTTCAACACTATAATTAGCCCAAAATCAACCTATACTGGCGGATAAGGTAAAAACTAGCACCTTGGCTAGTCACGATGAAGTTTATGATATATAATATTGGTAGAGGTTAAAATCTACCACTTCATATTAACAAAATACAAAAAACATGCCTAATTTTGTACCAAACAAAGTTAAAAAAAAGGAAAAACGAAAGACATTAAACCAAATGGCAATTTTTGAAGATAATACTGAAAATAAAACTAAAAACAAACATAATGATTTTAAAAACAAATCAAATAACACGGTTTCTTATCAAACAGATTATGATACAAGTTATGAAAATAATATAAGACCAAAAGGGTTTGATGATTATATCGGACAAAATGACATAAAAAGAAGCCTTAAAAGTTTCCAATAAAAGCATCGATAAAGAGAAATGTGCCCTTGGATCATGTCTTGTTTTACGGTCCTCCGGGACTTGGAAAAACAACACTTGCTCAAATTATCGCAAATGAAATGAATTCAAATATAAAATAACATCTGCACCATCTCTTGAAAGACCTCGTGACATTATAGGTGTATTGATGAATTTGGAAGCAGGTGATATTCTTTTTTATTGACGAAATTCACCGTTTGAATAAAATAACAGAAGAAATTTTATACCCTGTTATGGAAGATTACATTCTTTGATATTACATCAGGTAAATTGCAAACTTCAAAAAATAATGCGTATACCTGTCAAGAAATTCACTTTAGTTGGTGCTACAACAAAAGCCGGTTCTATTTCAAACCCTTTAAGAGATAGATTTGGTATAATCCATCGGCTTGAGTTTTATAATGATGATGATTTGGCAAAAGTTGCAAAAAAGGACTTCAAAAGTTTTGAATATAAACATAACTGATGATGCAGCGTATGAAGTTGCTCGACGTTCTCGTGGCACTCCTCGTATTGCAAACAGACTACTTAAAAGAGTTTGTGATTATGCCGTTATAGAAAATAAAAACCAAATAGACATAGAAATGGTTAAAACGGCTTTAGAAGCTTTGAATGTCGATGAATACGGTTTAGATAACATTTGTAGAAAGTTGCTTGAAATAATTATCCAAAAATTCAAAGGCGAATTTGTTGGCATAGAAGCACTTGCTGCGGCTTTATATGAAGATGTTAAAACCATCGAAGAAGTCTATGAACCGTTTTTAATCCAAAAAGGATTTCTTTGAAAGAACAAGCCGTGGAAGGTGTGCTTCAAAACTTGCTTATAATCATTTGAAAATACAAAATAAAAACAATCTTTTCTTTATTTTTAAAGTTTTTTTTCTTTTGACGATATATTTATCATAAAAATTACTAAATCTAGAGGAGTATTATATGCCAATAGGATTTAACAATTTTGGTGGCAGTTTAAGACTGGCGGTATTGATAGTGCAAAAGGTAAAAAAATGATGGCGGTTCAGCTGGTGGTACAGGATATATGCGCCAAAGGAAAAAACAAGAAAAAGATAATAACGAAGAAATTGATTTAAATGGAAGTGTTTTTGAAGGAGAGGGACATATTGATTTCATATCCCAAGTGACGAAGAACTTGAGAAAATGATGAAAAACCAACAAAATGAAGATCAAACTCAAGAAAATTTGAAACCACAAAATGAAAAGCACAATGTTGAAAATGTCAACTCTGAAAATAATTTTTTAGCTCAAGTGTTGATAAAAAGAGGATAATTTTTTAAATAGTTTTTAACAGTTGGTCAATATTGTGTTTTAAATCTAAAAAATGTTATATTTTTAATGCAAGCATATGTTTGTTTTTACATTTGTCAGGCTTTTTGCAAGGGGAGCAATTCAAACCAAGAGAAAAATTGATACTTTTTTTGCCAAGTAATCCCCACTGATTTATAGATGTTGAGCCAAAGATGGATAATGTGGGTATATTAAAAAGCACTTGCCACATGACAAAAGCCTGTATCAACTCCAAGAATCATATCCATTTTATTCACAAAAGATATGCATTCTTTTAAATTTAATCTGCCGCAAAATTGTGAACTTGATTGTTGTTCACAATTTTGCGGCTATATTATTATAATAATTTTTTTCTTTTTCAAGTCCTATAAAATATACAGAAATATTTTTCTTTTTAATTAAATAATTTATAATATCAATCCAGACTTCACTTTTTAATTTCTTTATCTTCTCTTGTCGATTTTGCAATAATAAGGACTTTTTTGTCATTCTTGTCTTGATTTTAACAAATTACAAACTTTGTTTTTAGAGTTTATATCTTCAAACATTTCCAAATTCAGGTTATAAACAGGAATATCCAAGCCACATAACAAATCAAGAAAAGCAAAAAGCTTCTCTTTTTTCACCTTTTTATATTTAATTGATTTGTCAAAAAAACTTTCTAAACTGTGTGTCAAAACCAACGATTTTCGATGCACCAACCATAAAAGTCATTAAAGCAGATGATAATGCTCTTTTCAAAAGAAATATAATGTCATATTTTTGTTCTTTAATAAACTTGCGTGTTTTGATAATACTTGTTGTCAATGTAGCCAAAAAACATTATTAATATAAGGAAAAAGTTCATAAATAGGTTTTACGTTATTTTTTGTTATGACATCGATTTGTGAATCTGTATAAAAATTTTTAAGTTTTTAAAAATATTTCACTTAAAAACACTATCACCTAAGAAATTAGGAGCAATAACAAGTATTTTAGTTGATTTTTTGTTGTATTCATATAGTGATTTTATAATAAAAAATTAAAATACCAAATTGTAAAAAGTAGTAATAATATTTAATATTTTTTAACTTTAAGTTGACGTATGGTTATAAATTTGATATCATAAAAATGTTATGAAAAGTAAATTTAAACAAAAAAAATTAGGTTTAGAAATATTTTAAAAGAAGAGAAAATTAACACTCGTTACTTTTCTCTTTTTTTAAATTTATATTAGGAAAAATAAGGTAATAATGACATCAGGGGAACAAAAATCACAAAGGAATAGTCAACTCAAATGAAAAAGTAGCAAAAGCGACTTATAAATTGACTTTTTCAATCAAATAGTTTAAGTGATATCAATGCCGGTCAATTTGTGTCAATATTATGTTCAAACTTGATACTTCGCAGACCTTTTTCAGTTGCGGATTTTGATAAAGTAACCAAGCAAATAACGGTTTATTATCGTCTAAAAGGTAAAGGAACAGAATACTTAACAACATTGAAAAAAGATGATGAAATTATTTTTCGGGTCCATTTGGCAATGGATTTAATGTCGAAAATGATAAAAAAAGTTTGCTTGTCGGTGCAGGAATTGGCGTTGCTCCTTTATTTTTCTTAAAAAAGAAACTAGAAAAAAGTATTTTTATTGCAGGGTTTAAATCAGAAGACGAAATTTTCAACAACTATGATTTTGTAAAAACAGGCGGAAGCATAGTGGATGATGTTGAAAAAAATAATATGGGAAAATAATATACAAAAAAGTTTATACTTGGGAAGCCTAAAATAGTTTTTGGAAAAGTTTATGAGGTATGCAAAAATCACGAATTCCTATTGAAGTTGCGTTTGAAAAGGTTATGGCTTGTGGAATTGGTGTTTGTAAAGGTTGTACAATAAACATAAAGGAAGGAAAAATTATTAAAAATGTAACGGTTTGCAAAGATCAGCCTGTATTTAAAGGAGAAAGTATAATATGGTAAGTTTGGAAACGGATTTAAACGGATTGATACTTAAAAATCCTATAATAGCGGCTTCCGGAACTTATGGGTACAACTTTGAGTATAATGTTTTTAATGATGTGAAAAAGCTTGGCGCAATTGTTACCAAAGGTGTGACACTAGAAGTCAGAAGCGGTAATCAAGGGGAACGTCTTTTGAAACTTATGGCGGTATGATTAACCGTATTGGACTTGAAAATATAGGTATATATGAATTTTTAAAAAATCAACCTAAAAATCTTGATTATATCTTAAACATTGCAGGCGCTTGTGTTGAGGACTATGTTACTTGTGCAAAAAATATGTGAAGAAAATCATATAAAAGCTGTTGAATTAAATGTGAGTTGTCCAAATGTTAAAGCAGGTTGCATGGAATTTGGTACGGATGAAAATCTTTATATGATTTAATAAAAAAGATTTAAAAAAGAATATTCCGGTATTTAATCGTTAAATTAACTCCAAATGTAACATCAGCTGAAAAAAATGGCACAAGCTGTTCAGAAAGCAGGTGCAAACGCAATTTCTGCAATAAATACCGTAAAAGGTATGGGAGTAAAGTTAAATTTTGAAAACGGACGTTTTTCTAAATCAACTGTTGAAGGTGGTTTATCAGGCAAGTGTATAAAACCCGTAGCACTATCTTTTGTAAGTCGTATTTCTAAAGTTGTAAACATCCCGATTATCGGTATGGGTGGTATATATTCATTAAATGACGTATTTGAGTTTCTATCGGTTGGGGCAAGTGCTGTTGAAGTTGGTACTGCAAACTTTACACAACCTGATATTTGTTCATCTTTGGTTGATGAACTTGAAATTTTTATGCAAAAAATAATTTAAAACTATTGAAAGTTTATGTGAGGCATTGAGAAATGGATAATCAAAATAATAACGATGTGATGGAAATATTGAAGCAATACGAAGGAGTTTTGAAAGGTCATTTTTGTTTGACTTCAGGACTTCACAGTGACACATATTTTCAATGTGCAAAATTATATCAATATCCGCATGTTGTTGAAAAACTTGCTAAAATGTTATGTGAAAAGATAAACGCAAATGAAATTGACACAATTATATCACCGGCAATCGGGGCTATAATTTTTGGGTATGAAGTTGCAAAAAAACTTAAATAAGCGAAATTTGTTTGTTGAAAGAAAAGACGGTATTTTACAACTTCGTCGCGGATACAGCCTAAAAGAGAATGAACGAGTTTTTTATTATTGAAGATGTTGTCACAACAGCCAAAACAATTGGAGAAACAATTGAGGCTATAAAACAATACAATGTTAATGTTGTAGGCTATGGCTGTATTGTGGACAGAACGGCTGATAAAACTCCTTATAAATTCACCTCGCTTCTTAAGCAAACTCAAAGTCTTTGACCCAACGGATTGCCCTTTGTGTAAAGCCGGAATTGAAATTGTGAAACCCGGAAGTCGTGTTGAGAAAAAGGATATGGTTTAATATGGCTTTTGGAAATTTATTTGATATAAAAAGTTTAACAATAAACCAAATTGATGAAATTGTCAAAACAGCTCGTGATTTTCAATTGAATAAAATAAAGTCATCGATTGCAGGTAAAAAATGCTGCCATATATTTTGACGAAAATTCAACAAGAACTCGATTTAGTTTTTGAAATGGCTTGTCATAACCTTGGTTTGAGAATTTTTAATTTTAATAAAGATACTTCCTCAATTCAAAAAAAGAGTCGTTTCTTGACACAGTCAAAACGCTTGAAGCCATTGGTGTGAATGTTCTGATTATGAGAAGCGGAAATGAACAGTTTTTTGGCGAAATATTGAAAAAATGAAACATTAAAAATAAAAGTCGTAAATGCAGGTTGTAGTGCCAAATCACACCCAACACAAGCTTTGACGGATTATTACACATTGAAACGCCATTTTGGAACTTTAAACGGGAAAACAATAGCTATTGTTGGAGATATACTGCATTCTCGCGTCGCAAGGTCAAACATTGAACTTTTGAAAAAATATAATGTAAACATAAATCTTGTTGCGCCAAATTATTTTCAAGATATAAATATCAAAGATGTAAACTGGTACAACAACATTGAAGACGGTGTGAAAAATGCAAATGCCGTTATGGCTTTGAGAATACAAAATGAACGCATTGAAGGAACAGTTCCTGTTATACATTATGTTAAAAATTATCGTTTGGATGCAAACAATTTTCCTAAAAATGCACTTCTTCTTCATCCGGAATACACAAAATAGAGATGTTGAAGTTTCAAATGAGTTGTTAAACACAAAAATGCAAACACTATTCTAGAACAGGTGACAAATGGTGTATATGTGCGTATGGCAATACTTGAAAAAATGTTAAAAAATGATGAAACGGTTTTAAAAATGATAATCAAAGCAAAAAATATTACACTTAAAATAGAAAATGGTAAAATTGTTCAAATCGGAAATGATTTAGTGCAAAATACTTCCGATGTTTGTGATTTAAGCCAATATACAATAATTTCAGGACTTATTGACATGCATTGTCATTTAAGAGAACCCGGGTTCGAATATAAAGAGGATATTAATTCCGGTATTGCATCGGCTTTAAATGGTGGTATTGTTGGCATTTGTCCAATGGCAAATACTAACCCTGTTAATGATAATATTTTTATTTTAAATAAAATGATTGAAAAAGCCGATAAAAAAATCGGTTTTTTTCCTATTTGCGCAGTTACAAATAGTCTTTATGGTGATAATTTAACTGATTTTAAAAAGTTAAAAGAAAGTGGCGCAATTGCTTTCTCTGACGATGGTAAGCCCATATTGAACAAAGAATTATTTAAAAATGCATTAAAAACGGGAGAACTTATTATTTCTCATTGCGAAGATGAATCAAACGAGGTTAAGTGGCAACTTGAAGCTTTAAAAGAAGTGGGTGGCAGGCTCCATTTTGCACATATTTCTAAAAAAGCATCCGTTGATTTAATTCGTGAAGCAAAAAAGAAGGAATAAAAGTTACCTGCGAAACAGCACCTCATTATTTTACATTTAATACGGATGATTTAAGCAAGGATGTTTTTAAAAACGGTGTATATAAAATGAATCCTCCGCTTGGGACAAAAGAGGATATGGAAGCGGTGATTGAGGGATTGCTTGATGGTACCATCGATGTTATTGCAACAGACCATCTCCACACAGTATAGATGAAAAATTAAAAGATTACAATTTTTCTCCAAACGGCATTGTGGGGTTTGAAACGGTTGTAGGAGCAACATTATCACGATTTAATGTTGATTTTCTTGTTCAAAAATGGCGATAAACCCTGCAAAAATTTTGGAGCTTAATGATTTTAACGATTTAAAAACAGGCTCTTTTGCAAATTTGACAATCATTGACGAGAATAGAAAATGGAAAGTTGACCAAACTAAATTTAAATCAAAATGCAAAATTTCACCTTTTAACCGAATTGAATTTAAAGGTAAAGCCGTTGGTACTATTATAAACGGCAAATTGAATATGATTGAAGATGAGGAAATTCAACAATGACAATTCAAACAGACAAAAGTATAAAAGAAAAGATAGTGCTTGCACTTGATGTTGACACAATTGATGAGGCAAAAAAGCTCATCAATGAATTAAAAGATTATGTTGGTGTATTTAAAGTTGGGCTTCAACTTTATACAAAATGTGGCAATGAAATTATTAAATTTATGAATGATGAAAATATTAAATATTTTCTTGACGTAAAATTGTATGACATCCCAAATACAGTCAAAGGAAGCTTCAAAAATATCATTGAAAAAGGTGCCTGTTTCTTTAATGTTCATGCACTTGGCGGTTATAAAATGATGAATGAAGCTGTGAATGCTGCAAACGAAGCATACTTCAAAAAAGACAAACCAAAATGAAACTAAGCCGATTGTTTTGGGTGTCACAATTTTGACTAGCATAAATGATGATGTTTTGCACAATGAATTTAAAATTGAAAATCAAGCTGAAGATTTGGTTATAACTCTTGCAAAATTGGCAAAAGAAGCAGGTTTGACAGGTGTTGTAGCTTCACCGCTTGAAGTAAAAAAATAAAAGAAGTTTGTGGAAAAGAATTCAAAGTCTTGTGCCCGGGAATTCGTCCCGCTTTTTCTAATGTTGATGATCAAAAAGAATATCAACACCAAAAGAAGCTATAAAAATGGTGCAGATTTTATTATTTTAGGTCGTGCTGTGACAAAAGAAATAAACAAAATTGAAGTTATGAAAAAAATATATAAGGAAATATTATTTAATGACTAATAAAGCTTACATAATAATTGAAGATGGAACAATACTTGAAGGTATTTCATTTGGGGCAACGGGCACAAGTTTTGGAGAGTTGGTTTTTAACACTTCAATGGTCGGTTATACAGAAATTTTGACTGACCCATCTTATGCTCATCAAATAATCACTATGACATATAGTGAAATAGGAAATTATGGTGTCAATTTTGATGATGTTGAATCTCAAAAAAATTTACGCAAAAAGGGTTAATTGTTAAAAATTTATGTGAGCATGAATCTCATTATAAATCTCAAAAAAATTTAAAAGATTTTTTAATTGAGAATAATATAATTGGTATTTCAAATGTTGATACAAGGTTTATAACTAAAAAACTAGCCAATGAAGGCTCAAAAATGTGTGCAATTACAACTGAAAACCACAATTTTGATGAAATATTGGATAAAGTTAAACATTATAAGTTTCCCAAAGATGTTGTAAGTGAAGTTTCAAGAAAAAATATTATAAAATACACAAAAGAAGATGACTCAAAAACATTGAAACTTGGCATTTTGGATTTTGGTGTTAAAAACAATATAATCAATGAAATTCTAAATAGAAATATTGATTTAAGTGTAATGCCATATAACACAAGTTTTGAGGAAATTTTAAGCAACAATTTTGACGCTTTATTGCTTTCAAACGGTCGGGAGATCCAAAAGATTGCACTTCAATTATTGAAAATGTAAAACAAATAATAGGCAAGATACCAATATTTGGGATATGTTTGGGGTATCAAATATTAGCACTTGCATTAAATGCAAAAACGGATAAACTAAAATTTGGACATCGTGGTGGCAATCATCCTGTTATTGATTTAAAATCCGGAAAAGTTTTTATGACTTCTCAAAATCACGGATATAAAGTAATCGATGAAAACCTGCCTGATGACATTGAAGTAACTCATCGAAACTTAAATGACAACACAATAGAAGGATTTAAATCAGAAAGATATAACATAAAAGCTTTGCAGTTTCATCCGGAAGCATCTCCCGTTATCCTATGGATGCTTCAGTTATTTTTGATGAATGGATTAATGATATAGTTTGTAAAAAGGAAAAAATCAATGGATAACAAATTTATGCAGTTTGATTATGATATGCGAAATAAATTTAAACATGCAGATGTGAAAAAATTTTTTATAACAAAAGAAAACAAAATTAAGGTAAATAATTTACGTTCAAAATACAAAAAACATGTTCAACTTGATGTTGTAGAAATTAAGTAAAAAGGGAATAAAAAACAATGCCAATCAATGAAAATATAAAAAAGGTTTTAGTTATAGGCTCAGGCCAATTGTAATAGGTCAAGCTGCCGAGTTTGATTATGCCGGTGTTCAAGCTTGCAGAGCATTAAAAGAAGAGAATTTAGAAGTTGTGCTTGTAAATTCAAATCCTGCTACAATAATGACCGATGAAATGATAGCTGATAAAGTTTATATTGAACCTTTGACTTTAGATTCGTTAACTAAAATTATAAAAAAAGAAAAAACCACAAGGACTTATTGCCTCCCTTGGTGGACAAACTGCATTGAATTTGGCTTGCGAGCTTGATAAAGAAGGTGTTTTAAAAGAATATAACGTAGAAGTTTTAGGCACTACGATTGAGTCAATAAAAATGGCTGAGGATAGAGAGTTATTTAAAAATTTAATGCTTGAAATAAATGAACCGGTGCCGGAAAGTGCTATTGTGTCAAGTTTTGAAGAAGCGGACAAATTTTATCAAAAAAATAGGTTTGCCCATCATTATTCGTCCGGCATACACTCTTGGCGGAAGTGGCGGGGGCATTGCCAAAACTTATGAAGAATATGAAAAAATTGTCAACATTGGGTTATCTCAAAGTCCAATAAATCAAGTGTTGGTTGAAAAAAGCATTGCAGGGTATAAAGAAATAGAATATGAAGTAATTCGTGACTCAAACGACACTTGTATAATAATTTGTAATATGGAAAACATTGACCCTATTGGCATTCACACCGGGGATAGTTTTGTTGTTGCGCCAAGCCAAACTTTAAACAACAAAGAATATCAAATGTTAAGAAGTTCGGCTATAAAATAATTCGAGCTTTAAAAATAGAAGGCGGATGTAATGTTCAGTATGCTTTAAACCCAACTTCAAATGAATATTATGTGATAGAAGTTAACCCACGTGTGAGTCGTTCATCCGCACTTGCTTCAAAAGCAACCGGTTATCCCATTGCAAAAGTAACAACAAAAATTGCAATCGGGTATAATATGCACGAAATAAAAAAATGCAGTCACAAAAAAAACAGTTGCAGCTTTTTGAACCGGCCATTGACTATGTTGTTACAAAAATTCCCAAATGGCCGTTTGACAAATTTGCCTACGGGGATAGAATTTTAGGCACAAAATGAAAGCAACAGGCGAAGTTATGGCAATCGGAAGAACTTTTGAAAGCTCCTTTAAAAAAGCTGTAACATCGCTTGAAGACAAAAAAACAGGACTTTTAAATCGTGGGTTTGAAAAACTCTCAAATGATGAGCTGTTTGAAGCTTTAAAAATTCAAGATGATATGAGAATATTTCGTGTGGCTTGTGCTTTGTATCGAAATTTTGATATCGATGCAATTCATGACGTTACAAAAATTGACAAATGGTTTATCTTTAAAATTAAAAATATAATAGATTTGTATAAACACCTTGAAACTTGCACGTTAGATGTAAATCTTTATAAAAAAGCCAAAGAGTTTGGTTTTTTGGATGAGGAAATTACCAAAATTGCAAAAATTGAGATTGCAACAATTGAAAAATTAAAAGAGGATAACAATATAAATGCTTGTTTCAAGATGGTTGACACCTGCGCTTGTGAGTTTAATGCAGCTACACCATATTTTTATTCAACGTACAATGAAATTTGTGAATTAGATGATATTTTAAGTAAAGAAGAAACAAAAACAAAGAAAGTATAATTGTTTTAGGGTCAGATTCCCATACGCATCGGCCAAGGTATAGAATTCGATTATTGCTCTGTTCATGCTTCTTGGGCAATAAAAGATAACAAATATCAATCTGTTATGATAAACTCAAACCCTGAAACATTGTCAACAGATTTTGATATTGCAGACAGGTTATATTTTGAACCAATGAACATTGAAAATGTGATGAATATTGTTGAAAAAGAAAAAACCATACGGTGTTATGGTTCAGTTTGGCGGACAAACAGCGATAAACTTGGCAACGAAACTTGAAGAAAAAGGTGTAAAAATATTAGGTACGTCATTAAAATCAATAAATGTTGTTGAAGACAGAAAACAGTTTGAAAAACTTCTATCAAAACTTGATATTCCACAACCAAAGGGATTGGGGTCTATAGTTTGGAAGAAGCAAAAGACATTGATAACATTATCGGATTCCCTGTTCTTGTTCGTCCGTCGTATGTCATTGGCGGAAGAGGTATGCAAGTTGTTTATAACCAAAAAGAGCTTGAGACATATTTAAATGAAGCGTTAAAGTTTTCAAACGGTCACCCGATACTTATCGATAAATATATAGAAGGTCAAGAAGCAGAACTGGATGCGGTTTCTGATGGGTATGATGTTATAATCCCCGGAATTTGCGAACATATTGAAAGAGCAGGTGTTCACAGTGGCGACAGTATAAGCGTTTACCCTGCAATAAATATAAACAAAAAAATAAAAAATAAAATGGTTGAATATACAACCAAAATTGCCCGAGAGTTGAAAATAAAAGGGTTGATGAACATTCAATTTATCATTCACAAGGATATTCCATATGTGATTGAAGTAAACCCGCGAGCTTCAAGAACCGTGCCCATAATGAGCAAAGTTACACACATCCCGATGGTTGACATTGCAGTTAATGCAATTTTAGGCAAATCAATAAAAGAGCAAGGATATAAAACCGGTTTGAACAAAAAAACGTCGCTTGTTTGTGTAAAAATGCCGATTTTTTCATTCCAAAAGCTTAACCGTATAGATCCGGCTTTGGCTCCTGAAATGAAATCTACAGGCGAGGTTTTGGGTGTGGATTATAGCTATAAAAAAGCCCTTTTAAAAGCTTTTATTGCAGCAAATTACAAATTTCCGAAAGACAAACAGCGAATTCTTGTTTCACTAAATGACCATTATAAAAAACCGGCACTTGATATCATCCGCGGTTTTTATGACCTTGGATTTTTGATTATGGCAACTTGGGGAACTCACAAGTTTTTGGAGAAAAACGGCGTGCCTTCAAAAATGATTGAAAAATTTATGATAGACAAGCTTCAAAAACGTATGAAAGAAGGAAGACTTTCTTTTGTCATAAACACCCCAACATTAGGCAAAGACTCACAAAGAAGCGGTTTTCAAATTCGAACAATTGCCGAGATGTATCAAATTCCTTGCTTCACCTCAATTGACACCGCGCGAGCCTACTTAGAAGCATTCCAATATAAAGAAAAAAACTACAAGTTGCGCTATCGCACAATTGACAGCTATCGTAGAAGCTTTTTGATTTTTTTAGGTAAAGAAACTGGTGATATTTAATCTTGCCATATTTTGTATGTTTGCAAAGGTACATCAACGTTGAGTTCTTTTTCTTTTCTCTTCCTTGCAATAACCTCTTTATCACTTGGTATAACAACATAAGGAGAATATTCCGGAATCGATTTTAGGATATATTGAGTACTTCTAGTCATAAATTCTTCATCAGACATTCTCATGTCTGGGTCTAGCAAAGGTTTAATTTCATAAAGTGTGTCAACTGACAACATGTTATCTTTATTATACTCATTTTTATTTTTGTATTTTTTTAGTAATGAAAATTTATTTATTGTTTCAAGACTATCATAATTTTTTATTCTGTCCTTATTTATAAATTTTGTATTACCTGTTTTATAATTTTGTTTATCAATTTTATTATTTTTTAGTTTATTTTTGAGATATTTTGAAAATCTCTCACCTTTAATTATATATCTCAAGCAATCAAGAGCATTTAAAAATAAAAGTAAGCAGCTAAGGGGGATGACTATTTTACAAAAAGTGTTGCTAAGAACTTTGTCCATAAATTTCTTTTTTATCTTTAAGATATGAAGTTAATAGTACAATATTTAACATCACACCCAAAAATACCTGCAAACCGTTATTAAATTCTTGTTTTTCTTCCTGTTATATCATATTTTCCATTTGCTCTTGCCCAAATGGTGTCTTGTTTAAAGTGATGAACAAATATATCTTTTTGCTCCCAATCAGATATTCCAATATTAAATGCTTCAATATATCGTTGTGCATACCTGTCATTAACGATTTGTGGATTTTTCATTGCATAATAAACATAATCATTATCTTCCGGGTCATGAAATATAAAATCATCCTGATTATCATTGTTTTTAAATGTTATGTTGTTGTTTATAGAATTGATTTTCAAAATTATAAGTTCTTTATAGTTTTATATGTATCTTTAATTTTTGGAATTACGGAGTTATAAAATTCTTCCAATAGATTTGCCATATCTCTATTTAATGTTATGTCACCATATCTTTTTTATACCATGTTTTATTAAAGCGTCATTTACAATGTTTGTAATAGCAGGACTACTTTTAAGTGTTTTCATAATAGGTATTGCTTCTCTTTGGATAGTTTCTTTACTAAGATAACTTGTATCACCTAAAATATCACTACATGCAACTCCTAAAGCTGAGCCCACTATGATATTTTCTATTTCTTCTGAAGAAACTTCGCCTTTAGTTTCTATTATTTTGTGCGTTACGCGAGGAATTGTTAATTCTAGTGCTTTTTCAGCAAAAGGAGCCAAACCACTGTCTGCAACTTTTTTTGTAGCCTCTTGCAAAAATTCTCCCATTCCTTTTGGCATATTTTGAACTAATTCTTTACCAAAAGATTTACCAGCAGATTCCTGTAAATCAAAAGAATTAGATTCTATATCAAAAACATCCTCAAACAAATTAGAAATTTGGGTAAAAGCTATATAGCTCATGACTTCATACAATTTATCTTCAACATTCATTTTCCGTTTTTATAATCTTTGACAAAAGCCCAGCCCATTATTTCACAACAACCTGCTGATAAAGCACCGTTTCCTGCTCGAATAGCTGCACTTACTCCGATATTTCCAATACCACCAGTAGTTAATGCAGAAGCAACATGTCCAACTAAGCCAAAAGCACTAATAGCCTTATTTAATATTTTCATACCAACAACACCTGCAGAAGCCATATGTTTTCCGGCGTGTATCAATGCAGCAGTTGGGTCTGCATCAAGAGCATCTGTAAGAAGATTAAACATCATCATTTCTGTTGCACAAAGAAAAGGTACATCAGCCCCAGTTACATTTGCTTCACCAAATGCTGCTGAAATCCCTGCACAAACAGCCGATGACCAATGTATAATTTTATGGCAATCTTGTTTTTGTGTATAAGTTAATTCTCGACCTTTAAATGAAATATTATTTGTTTTATTTATATTAGTTTGAGGTAGATTTGAAAGACCTTTTTGGTGATCAAGAACCTTCTTTAATAGTTTTTCAGCTGCCTTAATTTCGCTTTTTGCTTGAACCAATTTTGGAATAGTCAGAAACAACCAAGCCTTTGTCAATTGCTTTTACTTCATCTGCATATGATTTATGCAAAAGTTCAAATAATTTAATTTTATTTTCTTTTTGATTAAAATCAGGTTTTGACAATATAAATTTACGTAAATTAATTGCATTTGCAGCCTTATTTTATTAGCATTTGCAACATCAGTAAACTTTACAGGATAAAACTTTGAGTCTACGACAAGACTGTTTGTAGATTTTCCAAAATTTTGATTTAAATTTGGATTTTGTTCTTTTTGTTTTGGATTACTTTTTAAAACCTGCATTTCATTTCCATAATTCCCTGCATTCACTCTCATCTTTTCCATCTTATTTTAATAAACACATAAAGACATACACTCATATAAAAACCATAAAAAAATAATTTGCTAGTTTGAATGGAAATGTTTACAAAGGTTAATATTTTTTTCATCATATAGTTTCTTTAAATATTGACCTGTAAATGAGTTTTTGTTTTGCATTATTTCAAGAACTGAACCTTGGGCTATAACTTTTCCACCATTTATTCCACCTTCTGGACCAAGGTCGATGATGTGGTCGGCTATTTTGATTAAGTCTAGATTATGTTCTATGATTAAAATGCTGTTTCCATTATCTGCAAGCCTGTTTAGTATCTGGATAAGCTTGTCCAAATCGTACCAATGAAGCCCGACAGATGGTTCATCAAGAATGTATAGAGTTTTGCCGGTTGCTTTCTTGTTCAACTCCGAAGCCAACTTAATCCGTTGTGCTTCACCGCCTGAAAGTGTTGTTGCACTTTGTCCGAGTTTTATATAATCCAAGCCAATATCATATAACGTCTGAAGACGTGTTTTTATTGTTGGAATGTTTTCGAAAAATGACAAAGCTTCCTTGACATCCATATTTAAAACATCTGAAATATCCTTACCCTTGTATTTAACTTCAAGTGTTTCGCGGTTGTATCTTTTACCTTCACAAACAGGACATTTAACATAAACATCTGATAAAAAATTCATTTCAATTTTATTGACGCCATCACCTTTGCAGGCTTCACATCGACCACCTTTGACGTTAAAACTAAAACGCCCCGGCTTGTAGCCTCTAAGTTTGGCTTCATTTGTTTTTGAGTATAAATCACGAATATAGCTAAACACATCTGTGTATGTTGCAGGGTTTGACCTTGGTGTTCTGCCGATTGGGCTTTGGTCTATATCCACAATTTTATTGATGTTCTCAAAACCTAAAATATCATCGACACCTTGTGGTTTTGGCTTATTACCACGAAGCTTATGAAGTGCAAACTCGTATACCAAATCTTGAAGCAAACTTGACTTGCCACTTCCTGATACACCTGTTATGGCAACGATTTTACCCAATGGTATATCTACATCAATGTTTTTTTAAGTTATTAAGATGAGCGTTTTTAACTTGTAAAAATTGCCATTGCCCACTCTTGGAGATTTATTAAACGGGATTTTCAGTTTTCCGCTTAAATATTGCCCTGTTAATGAGTCTTTTGTATTTTTTATATCATCTAAGCTACCTTGAGCAACAACTTTTCCACCGTTTATACCGGCATGAGGCCAATATCAACAATATAGTCGGCATTTTTTCATTGTGTCTTCATCGTGTTCAACGACAATTAATGTGTTGCCTAGATTACGAAGCTTGATAAGAGTTTTAATAAGTTTATCGTTATCTCGTTGATGAAGCCCGATTGACGGCTCATCAAGCACATAAAGAACGCCTGACAACCCACTTCCTATTTGAGTAGCTAAACGAATACGCTGGGCTTCTCCACCTGAAAGAGTCAATGCCATTCGTGACAAATTTAAATACGATAAGCCGACATCTGTTAAAAATTTTAAACGATTTCTTATCTCATCCAACAATTGTTTTGCAATATTCATTTCATAATCATCTAGTGTTAAATATAAATTTGAAACAAATTCCAAACTTTTATCAATGCTCATTTGGGTAAGTTCAAAGATGTTGACACCGTTTATTTTTACAGCAAGCGGAAATTCCTTCAATCTTGCTCCACCGCAAGCTTTGCAGGGAATAAGTGTCATATATTTTTGTATTTCTTCGCGAATATCGTCTGAGTTTGTTTCGTTATATTTATTCATGTAATAAGGCACAACACCAACAAAAGCTGTGTTTCTTGTGTCATAGCCATCACGTGCAAAACTTTGGTAATATAATCTGACTTTTTTCGCCTTTTGAACCATATAAAATTATATTTTGGTGTTCCTTTGATAATTCTTCAAATGGTTTATCCATATTTATATTAAAGTGATTGCAGACACAAGTTAAAACATCTGTATAATAAGGGTTTCCTGTTTTTGCCCAGGGATATATGGCTCCTTGTCGAATGCTTTTAGTTTTATCAGGAACTATTAAATTTTCATCGATTTGAAAATGTGCACCTAAACCATTACAGCTTTCACAAGCTCCATAAGGTGCATTAAAGCTGAATATTCTTGGGTTTAGTTCCTCAAAACTTAAGTTACATTTTGGGCAAGCCAATTTTTCTGAAAATATTATTTCTCGCTTTTCATCAACTATATCAACAATAACAAGTCCTTTTGCTTTTTTGCAAAGCAAGTTCAACGCTTTGTGTTATACGGCTTTTAGCCTCTTCTTTGACAACTACCCTATCAATAATTATGCTAATTGTGTGTTTCTTTGTTTTTTCAAGTTTGACATCATCTTCATCAAGCAGATATGTTTCATTGTCTATTTTGACTCTTAAAAATCCTTCGTCTTTAAGCTCCTTAAGAAGATTTGCAAACTCACCTTTTTACCTTTCACTATTGGCGATATAATTTGTAATTTAGAGTTTTGAGGCAAATCCATAATTTGATTGACAATTTCGTCAATTGTTTGCGGACGAATAGGCTCGCCACATTTGGGACAAAAAGGGTGGCCGATACGGGCATATAAAGTCGTAAATAATCATAAATTTCAGTAATTGTGCCAACTGTACTTCTCGGGTTGTTGCTTGTGGATTTCTGGTCGATAGATATGGCAGGTGAAAGACCATCGATTGATTCGACATCAGGTTTATCCATCTGACCTAAAAATTGACGAGCATACGTTGATAAGCTTTCAATATAACGACGCTGACCTTCTGCAAAAATCGTGTCAAAAGCCAAAGAACTTTTTCCTGAACCTGAAACACCTGTAAAAACTATAAGTTTGTCCTTAGGTATACTTAAACTAATGCTTTTTTAAATTATTTTCTTTTGCATTAACTATTTTTATTTCGTTATTCATTTTCTTTAATATCCACAACAATAAACATTTATATTACTAATTATACATTATTAAAAAATTGTTGACGAATATTGTTTTTTAACAATTTTGTTGCAAATTACGAGGCGGCAGCCGACATTATATCAATTAAAAATCGCAAATTTGTCGGCTGCCGCCTCGAGAACCACCATTTATATTTTTTATACAAAATTTGGCAAATCACCTTTGACTTCTGCTATCTCATCGCTTCCGAGTTCAAAAGTTGAGTGAAGAACTTGTATAGCTTTTTGGCATCGGACTTGTTGACTAAGCAACTGATTTTAATTTCACTTGTTGAAATCATTTTGATGTTAATGTCGGCTTTAGCAAGTGCGTTAAACATAGAAGAAGCAATTCCTGGATGGTCAATCATTCCGGCTCCGACGATTGACACTTTTGCGATATCATCATCAACAAAAATATTGCTTGCATTCAACTCTTTTTTCACATTTTCAAGAATTTCTAATGTATTTGTTAAATCATTTTCATCGACAGTGAAAGCAATGTCATTAGTGTTAAGATTGTGGCGTGCATAAGATTGTATAATCATATCAACGCTTATATTGCTTTTGGCAAGATTTTGAAACACTTTTCCGGCATTTCCCGGTTGGTCGGGAACATCACAAATTACAATTCTAACTTGAGTTGTATCAGCAGCTACCCCTGTAACGTTTTTATTAATTTCCATTTCTTTAACCCCTATAATATATGTTCCTAAGTTTTCTAATTTAAAAGTGCTACGAACACGAAGCGGTACATTGTAAACTTTAGCTGTTTCAACAGCGCGAGGGTGAAGAACGTTAGCGCCGGTTCTAGCCAATTCAAGCATTTCTTCATATGAGACTGTTTCCAAACGGCTAGCATTTGGCACAATACGTGGGTCAGTAGTATATACACCTTCGACATCAGTGTAAATATCGCACCTGTCCGCTTTTAGACTTGCAGCAATGGCAACAGCTGATGTATCTGAGCCGCCACGACCAAGTGTTGTTATTTCGCCATCTTCAGTTACACCTTGAAAACCTGCGACAACTATAATCTTTCCTTCCTTCAAAATTTTATTTAAT
Source organism: Candidatus Melainabacteria bacterium (assembly GCA_022009935.1). Lineage (GTDB taxonomy): Bacteria > Cyanobacteriota > Vampirovibrionia > Gastranaerophilales > Gastranaerophilaceae > UMGS1477. The sequence goes on from CP091731.1 coordinate 1,851,798, forward strand.
TTGTCAGTTTTTATATCAATAATTCGTGCAGTTGAGTGAACGTTTTCTGTTATTATACCAACTTGGGAGGCATTTAAGCTTATGGCTTCATACCCCTCTTCTTGTATAGCCATTGTTAATAAGGCTATTGAAACCTGTTCGCCGGTTGATAAAAACATGTCCATTTCTCGTTTATTTGGATTTTTGATATTTCACTTGACAACTTTACCAAATAATCCGTTGTATGTCCCATTGCAGAAACAATAACTACAACGTCATTGCCATTATTTTTCTCTTTTATTACAGCTTTTGCTACATTCTTTATTTTATCTGTATCAGCTAATGATGTTCCACCAAATTTTTGAACTACAATTCCCACTTTTTTCGCCTCATTTATTGTTTTAAATTGTAAATATTATTATCCTCTATTTTGTAATAATAATCAAGTATTTTTATATTTTTATTAACTTTTTTTGAGCTTCATAATCGTTTTCGCCTAAAATAGATTTGACTTCTTCAAGAAAATTGTTTGCATCGTCGTTTTTATCCAAGCTTATTAAAACTCTCAATTTGCCCAATATAGCTTCTTTGTAGAGCTTATTTATTTCTAAGACTTCTTCATATTTTTCAATAGCAAACTTTGGATGATTTGTATTTTCAAATATTTTTCCATACAAATAACAAACTTCTTCATCTTGTTTATTAATTTTATAAGCTTTTCTAATATATTTTAAAGCAATTTCAAATTCGTTTTTATAAATATATATTTTGGTTATTTCTTTTAAACTTTGAATGTTATTTGGCATTTTGTCCAAACTTTTATTATAATAAATAATTGCGTTATCAAAATCGTGTTTCAAAAAATAAGCACTTGCTATATGATTTTCAACATTTATTATGTTATCTGTCAATTTTAGAATAGAATTTAACAAGTTTATCGCCCTATCATATTGTTGCATATTTATAGAAAGCAACCCCATGTTAATAGTCGTGTTTATATCGTTTGGATTGATTTGATGAACTTTTTCAAAATATAAGTAAGCTTCATTTAACTCACCTTTTTCCATATATAAACAGGCTAAATAGTAATAAGCCGGCGCATAATTATTATTTTCATCAATTACTTTATTTAAATAATTATATGCTTTATCATAATCTTTGTTTTTTATCAAAACTTTTGAATAAGAGACGTAAAATTCGCTTCCTAAATCTTCTTTAAATTCTTTCAAAGCCGTTTCATAAACATTTAACGCCTCGTTTATTTTGTTTAATTCACATAAACTTTCAGCAATTATTATAAAACTTTGAACATTCTTATTAACTTTTAAAAACATATTTGCAAAATATATAGCTTCATCATATTTTTTTATTTTTAAAGCACAATAAGAAATAATATTTATAGCATCAAAATGATTTGGAGCAATATTTAAAAGTATTTTTAAATTCTGATAGGCGCTTTTGAAAAGTTCAATTTCAGCTTGTGTTGCGCTTAGTAAGAAAAGAGCAACGATATTTTCATTATCATATTGATAAGACAAATTGAAACATTCAATCGCATCAGAGGGTTTATTCAACTGCAAAAAGGTAATACCCCATTTTAAATACAAAAGCGGATTTTTGGGATTGAGTTTTTTAGCTTTTTCATAAAACATAAAAGCTCTATCATAATCACCATTTTCACTCAATGCAAAACCAAGTAAAATATATGGTTTGGGGTTGTTTTGTCAACATCAATGGCATCATAAAAGTTTTTAATGGCTTCTTCATAATTTTTCGCTTGCAGATTTGATATTCCATAATTTATATGAGCATTAGAACAAGCATTTGCCATATTTGACGATGTTTTAAAAGTTTCGTATGCCATTTTGTATTCGCCAAGTTCAGTTAAAGCTAATCCTAAATTGACGAAAGAATATGACGGCAAAAACACCTTGCCTGAAGCGTTTTCATAAAGTTTTACAGAATTGTCAAGTTTGCTTAATTTATTTAAAAAGTTTTTAACAAAATTTTTCATTGTGCAACATAACCTCATCGACCACTTTGCGAAAAGCTCCAAAACCGTTTTTATCTTTTTCAACAATTTGTATGTCTTGAACATTTTTGACTTTGTAGTTTGCAGTATCAACAAGTAACTTTGTTTGAAATATAATTCAAACACTCAATGTCATTTATGTCATCGCCAATATAAACGGCATTGTCAAGATTTATATCAAAATCATTAATAATATTTTTCAAAACAGTTAATTTATCTCGTATTCCTTCATAAACAAGAATTTTAGGAAATTTATTTTTTAGATATGAAATTGCACCACTTTTTTCACCTGAAATTATGACAAGATTTATCTCATTTTTTAAAAGTATTGAAGCTCCCATTACATCTGAAAAATTTATTTTTTTGTAGGATGAAAACTTTTCATCATCATTTATATAAATTGAGCCATCAGTAAATATACCGTCAAAATCGGAGATAACTAATTTAATTTTATCTTTAAATTTTAATTTGCTAGACATTAACAGTAGTTTTCCTGCGAAGTTTTTTTATTATAGGCAATTCGGAATTATAAACTTTTTTGACCCCATCACCGGACACGATGGGCACTTGACGAATATCGCGAACAAGCCGATACAACCCCTTGAGGTTCAAGGCTTGCCACTTGGTCACTTCCAAACATTGTTCTATCAAGGGTAATATGTCGTTCGACACTCACTGCTCCATAAGCAACAGCCAATACACTTGGCATTACCCCACGTTCATGACCGGAATATCCAATAGGACAATTATAACGTTCTTTTAATTCTTTTATTACATTTAAATTAATTTCGTTTAAATCCGTTGGATAAGTTGAAGTGGTATGATATAAAACAAGGTTATCGTCGCCTAAAATGCTTACCGCATGGTCAATTTGAGCCAAGCTTGACATCCCTGTTGAAAGCAAAACAGGCTTTCCCTTGCTTTTTATGTGTTTCAGCAAATCATCATCAGGTAAAGAAGCCGAAGCAACCTTATAGCAAGGTACATCAAATTGTTCGATAAAATCAACAGAACCTTCATCCCAACAAGAAGCAAACCAAACAATATCTCGTTCTTTACAATATCTGTCGATTTCACAATATGAGTCAAAATCCAATTCAAGGCCTTCTTTTAATTGCCTGTTTGTTGTTCCGAAAATGCTTTCACGAGGCATGTCAAGTTCTTCTTTTGTATAAACAACATCAATAGTTCGTTTTTTGAAATTTAACAGCATCGCACCCCATTGTTTTGGCAACATCTATCATCTTTTTTGCTATATCTACAGACCCGTTATGATTTATGCCTATTTCCGCTATTATAAAACAAGGCTCATTTGTGCCTATGACTTTATTTGCAATTTTAACTTTTCTCTCTTCCATTAATATGCTATTCCTCAAATTATAAATATTTATTACAAATACGAATAAGCTCGTTTAAATCGTCTTTTGTTGGTTCTTTTTTTCTTCTTCTTCTTCTTTCTTTATTTCATTAATTTGTTTTTTTCAACATTGTTGTTGCAAACAACTTCATTTGGACTTAACTCTTTAATTAATGATATATTTTGCTCACAAACACCCAAAAGCAAAGTTTTTCCGTTAATTTCAACAATACATAAACTTTTATTACTTCCCAAAGGCAAAGATGATATTATATTCAACTTATTTTTATCGATTAGTTCATCTTTTGTGTTATTTATTTTTTTTGAAGTAACATTTGTCAATTTTTTGTAAATGTACGCACTTAAATAAATCAAGCCAATAACAAGAGCAAGTGACAAAAAAGCTTGAAGGATATATGTCACATCAGGACTTAGAATTATGTTTTTGATTATTAATTTTATTTTATTTATTTTAGTCACACTTAAAACATCTACCATATAAGCTTTATTTTAACATATAAAAGCAATAATATACAACAGATTTTTTTAGTGTGTTGCCATACAAGTTTTACATTTTAAATTTAAAATGCTTTTGGCTTTTTCAAGTTGTGGGTCTTTATGATTAAGATGGTCTTTATAAGTATATTCAATTTTATAATCAGGAACAATGCCGACTTTATTTATATCAGTTCCTTTAGGAGTTAAATATTTTGCAATTGTCAAATTCAATCCTGTTCTGTTTGGAAGCGGATATATTTTTGAATCATACCTTTACCATAAGTTTTTGCCCTACTAAAGTAGCAATGCCATAATCGCTTAAAGCACCGGACAAAATTTCAGATGCACTTGCGGTTGCTCCATCAACCAAAATAACAGTTGGTTTGTCAACAATTAACGTTTGTCTTTGAGCATTAAGTGGCATAATTGAGCCGTTTCTATCAACAACAGAAACAATTTCACCATTTGGAATAAACAAACTTGCAATAAGCAAAGCATTTGGCAAAAGCCCGCCTGTGTTACCTCGCAAATCAATTATTAATCCTTTGGAATTTTGGTTTGTTCAAGGGCTTGCAAAAAGTGTTCTGCAACATTCACTCCAATAAAGCTTGAAATTTTGATATATCCTATACCATTGTTCATCATTTCGCTTTCAACACTTTGGATTTCAATTTCACGTCTTTGAATGTTATAGGATATTTTCTTTTTGTCACGTAAAAATTCTACCCCCACAACACTTCCTATCGATCTGCGAATGAGTTTTGAAACATCCGACAAATCAAGTCCATGGACATCTTTGCCATTGACTTTTGTCAAAATGTCACCGGATTTTATTCCTGCTTTATTGGCAGGTGTATTCTTTAAAACATCAAGTATTACAATTTTCCCCGAAATTGATGAAATAGTAACACCAATACCTGTTATTTTTGCATCAATTTCTTCATTTTGAGATTTGAACTCATCTTCACTCATAAAACGTGAATATTGGTCGTTTAAACTTGCAAGCATTGTATTTATAGCCACATAAGCATCTTCTTGTGTTTTTATTTTGTCAATATAACGACTTCTCCAACGATACCAATCTTGTTTATTTAAAGTCGGGTCATAATATTTCGATTTTACTAAACGCCAAGTGCTTAAGTACAATCGTTTAGGATTATATCGAGCATTATTCACAAGTTCACTTGCATTAATAGTCTCTTCATTTGAAAGTTGAAAATTGTTTTTTGTTCCAAAATAATTTATTAGCAAAATTGTTAATATTACAATTATTCCAAAATAAATAATCCTTTTTATCATTTTTTATACAAGCTCCAACCTTCCGCTATAGTATTTATTATAACTATATTTAATAACGAAAACTATATTAATACAACAGATATTTGATTATCTTAAAAACTAGTATTGAAATGTTTAAAATAATAATAAAATATTATAAAGAAAATTTAAATTCCACCATTCATAAGCGCTATTGCATTGTTAACAGCATTTTGAGAAGTTTGCAAAATATACTCTGTTTGTGGATTTATTTGATATATTTTTACTTGTCGATATGGTGACGGAATATAATTATGCTCAATTTTGTTAATAGAGTGTGCATTTATTGGTGTTTTCACAAACTCGTCAGTTTTATTGGCATTTTCAAAAAAGCTTTTTTGGAAAAGGTGAAGGAATATAAGACCGTTTGGGGATATAAGTTTCACCATTGTTATTATTAAAATTTATATTATTTGTATTAAGCATAGGCAACGTTTTGATTTTGACCTTGTGTTGTATATGAACTCATTTTTTGAAGTGAGGCAATTCTATTTTGTTGTTTTTGAAATTCAGCTTGTTTTTTTCTTTTCATCTGCTTCATCCAACATAGCGACAAGCAAAGTTAGATCTTTATTTATAGCTTCTTGAAGTTGTGGGCTTTGTTTAATAAGTTCTCTTAATTCCGGATGTTGGGACAATCTTCCTGCAAGTTCTTTTACAATAACCTGATTTTCTTGAATACGTTGTTGTCTTTCCATTAATGCATCCCTTTGAGCAATTTCTGTTCTATCTTTTGGCTTTCCAAACAATTTGTGAGGTATATATTCAAGCACTTTAGTTTTCTTATCATCAATTACAAACATTCCTACAAGACCTCTTGTCAATCCGCCAACTACACCGGGAATAGTGTATGTGAAGAACTTTTTAATGCCACCAACAATACCTGTTTCGGCAGGTCTAACACGTCCACGACCCCAATGACAAATGTGTCCAACCCACTTGGCCGGGTAATGATACCATTTTAAAGCACCTTTTTCAATTTTTTGCAAATCTTTTAAATTTTTCATTGCTTCTTGCATTGTTGAACCACCAACTTTCCATTTAGTGCCTTCAATAGTTCTGCTCGCTATTGCAGTTGCATTTGAACCAAAATTATTTATATAATTAGTCTGGTCTTGAAGAGCTTGGAATTGTTTTGCTGACATTCCAATACCACGAAGTGAGGCAAATTTGTTTATTACATTTATTGAAAAGCCTAAAGTCAACATAGAACCTATTTCACGGAAAACACTTTCAGCAAGAACTTTGCCACGGTCTTCTTTATCTGCTGTTGCTGTTTCTTCAATTACATTGCTTAAAAATATGCTTGAAGTGCCATAGAACCAAACCAGCCGGCTGTGTTGTTCATAATCGCTTCAGTTGCAAATAAACCTGTTTTTTGCAAGTCCTTTACCTAATTTAGATTTTGCAATATTATCACGTCCTTGAATTACATCTAATTTATGAAGAGCTGAGTCAAAATTACATTTACGACCTGTTATTGTCTGTATAGCAGTATTCCATAAACAAGCAATTTTTTTAGGGAAAGTACCTGCTTTTTTTCAAATTTTCAAGCCCACCTTTGCCATAATTCATTGAACCATAGCACCACTTTCCTTTTAAATGTAGCTTATCATATATTTCACGCATTACTTTTTTCAAAATCATCTCTGGCTCCAGGGGCAGAATTGACAGCTTTTGAAGTTAAATCTTCCAAATTTAAATACTTATTAGGACATACAGTTGTAAGACAATTTTCAAGTGCTTCCATTGAAATTGAAAAAACTTTGCCATTTTTAGAAAAAACACGTCCATCGCTTTTTCCACCAATTGGATTGCGGAAAAATACATCAGCAATTTCGTTTATATATTGAGTTGAAACTCCGCCTTCCATACTCTTTGCCAAAGAGAATGTTGCATGACTTTCTTTTCCTGAGTCAATAAAACAGCTAAGGAACGTATTATTTTTTGCCCATTTTGTTATATTCGTCTTAAAGTTTGAATATCCGGCTGAAATATTATCAGTTAAGTTTTTAAACCATTTGCATTTATTACCGATTCCATCTATTGCATTTTTAAAACCGTCAGAAATAGCGTCTCCAACAGAGCCCAAAAAACTTAAATATGTTTTTTTACCATCTCCACTTCGCGAAAGATGTTTTTCTATGCCTTTTCCTGTAAGCCACAAAAGAGCAAATGTTCCAATCCCAACAGCCCACTTGAAAGCAGGTTTTTTTAAATAAATTTTTAATACGCTTTGTATTTTCATAGTCTTCAACTTTTGAACACTTTTTGTTTCATCTGACCAAGTTTTTGTTCACGTTCATGTCGTTTTGTGTCAGAGGCGTTATCATAAGAACTTGTAAAATGTTGATTTGTGTTTAACCCTGTGTAACTTATAGACATAATAAATCTACACCTTATACTTTAATTCCACTATATAATAAATAAAGTATTTTAGCGTAATTTTATTGCTACAAATCAAAAAAAACACTTAATAAAACTTAACAAAGTGCTAATCTAAATAGAAAACAGTAACAACTTTATGACTTTCTTCAGCGTGTTCAATGGCTTTGTGAAGTGTTGAAGAAGTGTGAGAAAAGGAAGCATATAAGTTGTTGACAATCGTCAATAATCTCGCGGTTGCAAATGCGAGAAGCATCTGCAAGAGTCATCATAGCTCTGTCAGCGTGTTCGATGATATTTGGAACACCAATAAGCTGGTCTTGAACATCAGATGGTTGTTGACCTATTGTTTTGGGGTAAAATAACTTTTAAACGACTGGGGTTTGATTTCATTGCACCACGAATAACAGCAGCATTTGTTCCGCTTGAACCACCAGATGTGATTATGGAATTGCCTTGACGTATTAAGGCTGTGGCAAGCATTTCTATAATTTGTTGATGAGTGATGGTAAGATTGCGACTCCCGATAATTGCAATTTTTTAGCTTGTTGTTGGATAGTTGCAAGCTCTGCAGCCAGTTCGTCAACAGTGTTGGCATCTTCTTGAGAAACCGTATCCAAATCACTTATCGGTACCATAATCGAGGGGTTTGTTTTCTTTCTCATCAGCCATATATATGTTCCTATCCTTTTTTCTTTTGCTTCACAATCTAAATAAATATTTTTTTATACTATAATATAATATATATTAAAATACTATTTTGGAAAATTGTCAATGGAAAATATAATAAATACTTTAAATATAGAGCAGCAACAAGCTGTAAATCAATGTTTTGGTACCATGCTTATTTTGGCAGGCGCAGGAAGTGGTAAAACTCGTGTTTTGACAACAAGAATTGCTAATTTAGTGCACAATGGCGCAAATCCATATTCAATCATGGCTGTAACTTTTTACTAATAAAGCGGCAAAAGAAATGCGAGAACGATTAGGCAAAATTCTTGGTGATGATACTGTTAAAAAAATGTGGGTCGGTACTTTTCACAGCATTTGCGGACGCATTTTAAGATATGATATTGACAAATACAAAACAGAAGAAGGGCAAAGCTGGGACAGCAATTTCGTTATTTATGACGAAACGGACTCAAACACTATTATTAAAAATGCCATAAAAAAATTAAATTTAGATGATAAAATTTATGCACCAAAACTTGTTAAAACAGTGATCTCAAATGCAAAGAACAAAATGCAAAATGCTTATGCTTTCCAAACAAAAGCACGTGACTATAAAAGTGAAAAAATAGCATCAATATATGAAGAATACGAAAAAGAACTTATTTTAAATAATGCACTTGATTTTGACGACATGCTTCTTATTACTGTTAAGTTGCTTGAAAATAATTCAGAAGTTCGTGAAAAATATTTCTCACGTTTCTCACATATCTTAGTTGATGAGTTTCAAGACACAAACCCATCACAGTATTCTTTGATAAAAAGCATTTATACAAACAATTTATCAGAAACGGAACTTGAAGGAAGAAGTTTATGCGTTGTCGGTGATGTTGACCAATCAATCTATAGTTGGCGAGGTGCAGATTTTAAAATCATTTTGAATTTTCAAAATGATTTTCGCAATACAACTTTAATAAAACTGGAGCAAAATTATCGTTCTGTTGCAACTATTTTGGAAGCTGCAAATTATGTTATTCTAAACAATTCTCAACGTATTGATAAAAATTTGTACTCCAATATGGGAAAAGGTGAGAAAATAGAACATTTTGAGGCAATAAATGAATCAAACGAAGCAAACTATATTGCTTCAAAAATAGAAAGTTTGAAAACAGATGACAAAAGTTGGGAAGATTTTGCAGTTTTATATAGAACAAATTCTCAATCTCGTGCCATTGAAGAAGCATTAATTGCAAAAGGTTTGCCATACAAAATGGTGGGTGGCTTGAAATTCTATGACAGAAAAGAAATTAAAGATATTATTGCATATTTAAAACTTATTTATAATCCAAACGACGGTCAAAGTTTGAAACGTATTATAAATGTGCCTAAACGTGGCATTGGAGCAACCACTGTAAAAAAACTTGAAACAATTGCTCAAATTCAGGATTTATCCTTATTTAACATTATTACAAATATTGATGAATATGATGATTTTAACAGCTCGACAAAGTTAAAACTAAAAGACTTTGCAAACACAATTTTAAAACTTATTGATTTTTCAAAAGTAACTCTTGAATTAAATGAAATAATAGGTTTCATTATTGAACAAAGCGGTTATTTAAAAGAATTAAAAGAAGATGAAAACAAAATAGAAGCTCAAAGCAGAATTGAAAACCTTCAAGAACTTATAAATGTGGCAAAAGCATTTGAACCACAGGAAGATGACAATCTTTTGGGCGAATTTCTTTCTCAAGTTGCACTTGTTAGTGATTTGGATAGTGTAAAAAATGAAAATGAAAAACGATGAAAGCATCACTCTTATGACACTTCATAGCGCCAAAGGACTTGAGTTTGATACTGTTTTCATTGCCGGTATGGATGAAGGGATATTTCCTCACAGCAGGTCGTTAAATGATAATTCTGAAATGGAAGAAGAACGCAGACTTATGTATGTTGGTATAACAAGAGCAAAGCAAAAAGTTGTTTTAACAAACGCAAAAAGTCGTCAAATGTGGGGTGAGTGTCATTTTATAACCTAAGCAGATTTTTTTAATGAAATACCTCAACATTTGATTGAAAACAAAAATCAGCAACCCAACCAAATGAATGCATACACAAAAACAAACGAAAACACTTTTTAAAAAGTGCAGTTGACAAAATAAAATCTACCAATAGTTTTGGAAAATCTTTTGTCGCACCAAATAATGTAAAAAGCAAAACTGTTTTTATCAAAAAATCAAATCAACCTTCAAATGGTTATTATTCCTCATCCTCAGCTTCTCAAATCTCAAAAGGAACATTTGGTAAAAATTTTGTAGCACCTGTAAAACGACAAGAAATTGAACAAAAAGCAAAATTGAAAAAAGAAGCAGATGAAGCTAAAATAAAAGATATTTTAGAAAATAATCCAATAAAAAAAATGCTTGAACAAAAACGCCAAATGGAAGCAACCGGCATAAAAAAATCAAGCTGTTTCAAAATTTAATAAAGGTGATAGAGTTTTTCATCCACAGTTTGGAATCGGAACAATTGACGATATAATTAGCGAAAGTCAAGGAAGTGACATTTATATGATTGATTTTGGTAAACTTGGACAAAAAAGCTGTTGATGCTAGTGTTGCAAACTTGAAACGATTTTAAAAAAATATAAAAACAACCTTTATACTTTTTTTCGTCATTCTGAAAAAATTGTAATTAAGCTTTAAAGTTGGCATAAATACTGTTTATTTCATAATCTTGCGTGTTTTGAAGTTATTAATAAATGTTTTGTTGTTGGATATTTTCACTTCATCTAGACAAAATGCTTAATAACACTGTGTTTTTGCTGCATATATAAACCCACAACGCTTTTTTTCTCTTGTGTTTGCATTTAAAGTTTAATAAAGACTATGGGAAGATAATGGCTCATATTGTAACAAATTGTTAATCTGAAAACTCTAGTAAAATCTTGTGGTGGAACTAAAAGTATAAAAAATAAGAAAAAAATTAAAGAAAAAAAAATTAAATGTCGATAAATGTAATATAAAGGTTAGGGGAAATAAAAAACTACATTAAAGGGGAAAAGTAGAAAATGGGTATGGCAGCATCGAGCTTGAGATTTGCTCAGCTCACAGCAAGAAAAAAATCAAGTAGAGTTTGAAGGACAACAAATTAACCAACAAAGGTTAACTTTGTCACAAAAATCGTCAGCAATATATAATGATATGTTGACAAAACAGGTTCCAACAGCACCTGATTCAAGTGCATTCACAAAAATTGTGTACAAATTCAACAGTGGTAGAGGCACATCAAGCATTTTGAATTTGGCAAGAAAAACAAGTGGTGCATACAATTATAACGTAACCTACAAACGTCCTAAAACAACAACTACCTTATCTCGTTCTTCTTTCACTAACGTCGGATTTGCAAAAACAATAGGTGTAACTGGAGGTAAAGCAAGTGAAGCAAACTATTATGCAAGAACAGCAAACATAAATGGTGTGGCACGAACTTTGACATTGGTTGGTTCTCCAGAAAAAATGGCAGCTAATCTTGAAAAAAAGAAATTTTAAAAACAATGCGAGATATTGAGGCTCAAATAAATTCTTTACAAAAATAAAAAGGAGTTCTTAGTACACAAGATCAACAAAATATAAAAAAGTGCTTTAAAATTGGATTTAACAACAAGTAGGTGGACAAGAGCCTGCAAGAACAGCCGTTGAAAAAAAGTTGTTTGGAGAGGGTGATGAAATTGGCTTGAGAAGCTCGGAAATCTTTCCAACAGCTAATGATTTATCCGGCACAGATAGAGATGCTTCTGATGCTAAAAAACAAGCTGCATATGATATAGCAAATTTACTTGGAGTTGGTACCAAAACCACAACAGGCATTGCAACGGAATACACAAAAGGTACTTTATTCAATGTTTTAAGTGGGATAATGGATGATAATACCAATATTCAAGATAATTTGAAAAGCTTCTTTGGAACTAAAGGAGATAATGGATGGACACTAAAAGAAGAATTTGGCAGTGCGAATAGTACTGATAAATTATCATCTGAAGATGTAAAAAAATTATTTTCGAATTTAAATGAACTTCAAATGGCTGATTTCCAAAACTATTTAGTTGGACAAGCAGGAGGAACAGATTATAGCCCTGCAACAGCTCAAAACTACGAAAACTACGAAAACTACACAAACTACGGTCAAGCAGCAGACAGTTTGTATGAAATGGCAAGTGGTCGCGCTGCAGATAGCACAGTTACAAGCGACCAAATGATAAATGTGTTACAAGAATTGCTATCAGCAGTTAGTGGCGGCAAGTATACTTCATCAAGTGCTTATGAACAAGCTGAAGTTACTCCTGCTAGTGCAGCTTATTCAAGCTCAGCATCGACTCCAGGAATTGTAAATGTAGGTCCAAATGAAGCACTCTACCAATATGAAGATGACAATGGCAATCCCTGCTTTATGTTTGTTAATTTGGACAACATAACAGATGATGGTTCAAGCACTTATGCAGATAGCGTATCTGTATATGAAAACGCACTAAACTACTTAGATGGTGAATATGAAACCGAACAACAAGATGCAAACGTTATTATGAGCGATGATGGTCAAGTTTCAAAAATCACATTTGCAGACGGAACAGTTGTCACTCCTGAAGTTGTCACAGAAATGGACAGCGATGCATACGATCAGGCAATGGTTGAATATGAATACAAAAAACAAGTTTATGATAAAGAAATGAATGATGCAAACGCAAAAGTGAAAATCATTCAAGCTCAAGACCAAAAATTAGAAGTCAGATTAAAACAATTGGATACAGAACAAAAAGCATTACAAACAGAAATCGACGCAGTTAAATCATTGCGCGACAAATCAATAGAAAGTGCTTTCAAAACATTTTCATAAATTTCAAAAAACAAATCCCATTTTTCTCAAAAAATTATACACACACAAAAAACCGCCAAGTATTGGCGGATTTTTTTATTTTAATACAATTCAAGTCGATTTGATAGTTTATAAATATTCTATTGCATTTTTTAATAGTTTTTATCTGTTGTATCCTTGAAGTGCTTCACGGAAGATGTTTCCGACAACTTCTTTTGTTGCCTCAACAGGAGCAATGCTTAACAACAAGTCTAAAGATGGTGTGTTAAAAGTCAAATCAACTATTTTATCAATATCAGCTTCAGAAAAGCCTTCATCAACAAGCTTTTGAGTTGCTCCCATTTCAAATAGCCATTTTTCAACAGCACTTGCTGCATCTTGAGCTTCACCAACTTCACCTTTTAATCCTTCAACAATTGGTGAAAGAATATAAGCAAATATGTGTGGTTTTCCACTATAAGCATATTTTATAACAGAAGGTAACAATATAGCCAAACCTAAACCGTGAGTCAATTCAGGTTTTATGCCACTTAATGGATGTTCAAGTGCGTGTGTTAAGTGAAGAAGACCATTGTCAAATGAAACTCCACCTAACATTGCAGCATAAGTTAAAAAAGTATCTTGCTTCAATATCATTTGGGTTTTTAATAATTTGTGGCAAATATTTTACAACGGTTTTTATTGTTTCATAAGCCAACGAAATTGCAAGCGGTGATGCTACTTTTGAAGTGGCTGCTTCAACTGCATGGTTTATTGCATCTATTGACACAAACAAAGTTTGTTTTGGGCTTAAACCTTGCATTAATTTGGGATCGTCGATTGAGGCAAATGGATATAAACAATCATAAGCAATTGCAGGTTTAAATTCTGTTTCAGGCACTGTTGCAACTGCAAATCTGTTTGCTTCAGAACCTGTTCCATGGGTCAAGTTGACGGCAACAATCGGAGCAGCCACCTGAGGAGTGAATTTAAATGTATATAAATCACGAGCATTATATGTCGGATTTTTCAACAAAACCGCAACTGATTTAGCTGTATCAATAGGCGAACCTCCACCAATACCGATAACAGCAGTAGCTCCAAAATCTTTTGCCATTTGAGTTGCCTCATCAATATGGTCAACCGTTGGGTTTGGGGTAACTTTGTCATAATTTACATATCCAACATTATTTTCTTCAAGTGCTTTTTTTATAACATCCCAAGCACCTGTTGATTTATATGCGTTTCTTCCTGAAACAACTATGACTTTTGCTACATTTCTCTCTTTTAAATTTTTAAGTATATCATCAATTTTATTTATCGCACCAATTCCAAAATAAACATTTGTTTTGACACGTATTTCTTTAACTTCGTTAATATCAATGTCATTTTCCCACATAATTTACTCCTTTTTTTACTATATTTTAGAATATTTTGTCATAACATATGACATCCATATGGTTGTTATACCTAAAAATGTTAATACCAATAGATTAAACATTTAAATCCTCCAATTTTTTCAAATATCGATTTAATTCTTTTTCATTATTACTATAATTAATAATTAACACACAAATATAGTATATCCCAAAAATAAACAATCCCCATTTAAAAGATATATTTGGTAAAAATAATAATCCTATTGTTCCACTAACCAAAAAGGGCAAACAAACTCATAATCATTTGTCGTTTTTGAATGAGGTTGTCTGTTAATATTTTTATGGCATTTAATTCTATATCGTTCATACTAATACCTGATTAATCAGTTGTAATTGCACCAAATTCAGAACTTTGAACAGTTTTAGCATACTTTTTCAAATAACCGCTTACTTTTTTATCCGGTTGTTTTGGTTTATTTTGACGTCGCATAGAAATTATATCATCATTTACAAGTAAATTCAAAGATCTGTTTGGGATATCAATTTCAATTTCATCACCATCTTGAATATATGCAATGAGCCCATCATTTGAAGCTTCAGGGCAAATATGACCTATGCAAAGTCCGCGAGTTCCGCCTGAAAAGCGTCCATCAGTAATAAGTGCTACCTTTGCGCCAAGTCCTTTGCCTACAATCAAAGAAGTAGGGCTTAACATTTCTCTCATTCCGGAATTCCACCTTGAGGGACCTTCATAACGAATGACAACAACATGTCCTTCTTTAACCGTATTATCGCTTATTGCACGAACAGCATCCTCTTCACAATCAAAACATATCGCTTTGCCTTTAAATTTTAAAGCCTCTTTTTCAACACCTGATATTTTTACAACACTTCCTTTTTCTGAAATGTTACCATATAAAACAGCCAATCCAGGATTATTCGTCAATGGTGCATCAAAAGGATGAATGATGTTTGTATCAACGTAGCTTTTTTTGAGCTATTTCATTTATTTTCTTACCTTCAACATTTGTTGTATCTGAAAAATATGGAGTTTTGCCATATAAAGTTTTTATCGCACCACTTACAGAACCAGCTTTGTCAAAATCAGTCATTGTCAAACTGGACGATGGGTCAAGCTTTATAATTTGAGGAATTTTATGGCTCAATTTATCAAAATCATCAAGATTTATATCAATATTTGCAGTTTTTGCTATTGCAAGCAAGTGAAGTATTGAATTTGTAGAGCCACCCAAAGCCAAGTCCATAACTATCGCATTTTGTATGCTTTCTTTTGTTATAATTTGTTTCGGCAAAATTTGTTTTTGAACAAGTTCGACTATTTTCACACCTGATTCAAAAGCTATTCTTCTTTTTTTTTGCACTTGTTGCAGCAGCACTAGCGCAACCTTCGAGGCTTAAGCCCATTGTTTCAGTCAAAACAGCAAGAGTATTTGCTGTATATAACCCTTGACAAGACCCCATTGAAGGACAGCAATTTTCTTCCATTTTGTGTAATGTTTCTTCATCGATTTGCCCTGCTTGCAATTTTCCTATTGCTTCAAAAGAACCTTTAATAAATGTAAGATGCTCTCCTTCACAACAACCGTCATTCATTGAACCACCGGTGACAACAATTGACGGGATATTTAACCTTAAAGCTGCCATAATAGCTCCCGGGGTAATTTTGTCACAATTTGTAAGCAATACCAAACCGTCAAGTTGGTGTGCCTGAGCAACTGTTTCAATACAATCTGCAATTAAATCACGAGAAGGAAGCGAGTATTTCATACCTTCATGTCCCATTGAAATTCCGTCACAAACCGCAGGAAGCCCAAAAATGAAAGCTTGTCCGCCACCTGTATGAATTCCTTTTTCTATTTGTCTTTCCAAATCGCGTAAACCAACATGCCCCGGAACCAAATCCGAAAACGAACTTGCAATACCGATAAACGGCCTTTTCATCGAACCCTTGGTTACACCTGTTGAATATAACAATGCCCTATGCGGAGCTTTTGATATTCCTTCTTTAATTTCGTCGCTTCTCATCTATTTCCCCTTTTTACCTAATTTATAATTAAAATTATTTTACAATAATTTAAAATAATTTGTTTCTTTGTTAAAAAATATTAAGTTTGGTTTATTTATATTTTTTTATTAAGTATTAGTTTTAGTTTTATATTTAAATTTGAAATTGGTATTTTTTGATGAAATTTAATATTTACTGCTTTGAATAAGAATTTTTTAAGTAATTTTATTTTATTCGTACACTTTAAACTGTTTATTAAAAATATAATATTTATTCCATTTAAATCCATAAGCTTAAAACATATTAGTATTAAAAACATGAAAGAAGATAAAATTAAAAATTATAGTAAAAATCAATAAAGTTACAAACTACTAACTAATCCAAAGGTTAATAAAATATACATCCCGAGGTTGATATTTTTTTTTGCAATAAATATAAAATAAATTAAGGTGAGTTGAGAGGATATAAATAAAAAGACTTGGTTATTGAAGTTAAAGATAGTTTTTTAAATATGGAAAAATTTGATTCTGTGACAAATCCTGTTCGTGTTACAAAAGCTAAAATTTTGTTAACAAAAAGCAAATGCATTAAGAATGGGACGTCTTTTTAAAGAATCTGTAGGGTTTTATTTGAAAACCATATTTCTTAATCGCAATAATTCAGATGCCTATTTTGGATTAAGCCTATCTTATAAAAATATAGGCAAATATGAAAAAGCAATTGATTGCTTAAATAAAGCTAGAAAACTTACACCTTTTAATAGTGAAATTTATTATCAATTAGGTATTTGTTATAATATTATTGCTCGTCCCGATTTGGCAGTTAAAAATTTAAAAAAAGCCATAAAACTTAATAAGTCTAATTTAAGTTATCAAATACAACTTGGAATTTCACATATGAACTTATGGATGAATATACCATGGCTTTTTGCTATTTATGAAAAAATTATAGAAGAAGAGCCTTCTTTTTTACTTGCTTATAACTACAAAGCAACACTGTTTTTAAATATGGGAAACTATGAATCTGCATCATTGTGTTTTTATCAGATATTAAAACTAAATCCTAATTATTATAATGCTTTTTTAGGTGTGGCAATATGTTTTGATAGAATGGGGAATTATTCAAAAGCTTTAAGATTTTATAAAAAATATTTAAAATTAAAACCTCGTTCAAATAATATTTTTAGTGTGCATTCAAGAATTGATATATTAAAACTTAAAATAAAACAAAATAAAGATATAAAATTAACTTTGTTATAAATAATATGATTGTTTGACCAAATATTGTTTTTCTGTAATAATACAAAAATAAAAGCTTAAGGAAAAAATCAATATTTATGGGACAAGTTGATATAATTACAATTGGAGAGTGTCTTCTAGAGTTATCAACAAATGAAACTTTGTCAACAACGGATAACTTTGAAAAATATTTTGGCGGAGATGCTTTATGTGCCTCAGTTTGTGCTTCTCGACTAGGCTCAAGTGTCGGGTTTATAACCAAAATAGGCAATGATTTTTTTGAAAAGTTTTTATATAAAAAATTAAACGATGAAAAGTTAGATATTCAATATGTCAAAACAGTAAACGCTACAAACGGCGTCTATTTCGTCGGCAAAGATGAGTTGTATAAAAATGAAGTCCAATTTTACCGCAAAAAGTCTGCTGCTTCATATTTATCTATTGAAGATATAAATGAAGATTATTTTAAAGAAGCCTCCGTTTTTTATGCAAACAGGAACAACTCAGGCGCTTTCAACAAATGCTCGAGAAGCTATAACAGAAGCTTTTCTTCTTGCAAAAAAAACTCACTCTTATGTGCATATGACCCTAATTTCAATAGAAAATTATGGTCTGAAGCTGAAGCAAAAGAAGCTTTTGATGAAATAATCAATGATGTCGATATTTTATTTTTAAATATTGATAAAGATGTTAAAACAATTTACCAAATAGAATCAGTTGATTCTATTATTAAATATTTTTGGGATTAAAGGTGTAAAAATTATTGTTATTAAATCACTTGTTGATTCAGGATATTTTATTGGATATAACAATGAAGTAATTTTTATCAAATTTTTTGCAACAACAAAAGATGCTTTCGGAGCAGGTGATGCTTTTAATGGAGCGTTTTTACACGCTATAAATAAAGGTTTTAGTTATTATGAAGCAGGTAAATTTGCTTCAATTGTTGCAGGTTTGCAAGCTCAAAAAAAGTGGGGCTATTAAATCGATACCTTTAAAAGAAGATGTGTGTGGATATTATGAGTGTTGATTTAAGAAAAAATATACTTATCTCAGGGTATTATGGGGATAAAAATTTTGGTGATGAAGCTATTTTATATGTTTTAGTCCAAAAATTAAGAAATATTGCCAAAAAATATATGTGTTTTGTCATCTGACCCAAAATATACAAAAGATATTTATTTAGTTAATAGTGTTTATAAATTTAATTTATTCGAAATATTAAAACAAATAATCAAATCTCAAGTTTTAATTTCAGGCGGTGGCAGTTTGCTTCAGGATGTAACAAGTTTGAAAAGTTTACTTTATTATCTGTTTGTTATATTTATTGCATTATTTTTTAAAAAAGAAGTTATAATTTTTGCTCAAGGTATAGAGATCAATTAATAGTAAATTAGGACAATTTTTAACGAAAATATTATTAAAAAAAGCAAAGTTAGTAACTGTTCGAGATATAAAAAGTTATGAGTTATTAAAAAGTTGGTCAATAGAAGCCATAAACATAAATGACCCAATTTTTGGGTTGTCTTTACCTCAAAATACCCCAATGAACAGGGTCGGTATTCAATTGAGAAAATGGAAAACACTAACTGCTAAATTTTTGGAGGAACTGGCTTTTTATGTCAATAAAAATTTTTCACATAAAGAAATATATATATACTCGTTGCAGGATAGATATGATATGTCTGTGTGTCAAGAGTTTGCACAAAATTTGCTAAATATAAACCCTAAAATTAAATTAAAAATTGAACATAACTTGAATGTTCCTGATATAATTTCAAGTTTTCGCAACTTAGATTTTATGATTTCAATGAGATTTCACGGATGTTTGTTGGCTTTAAAGTATGGCATTCGAACTTGTGCTTTGAGTTATGACCAAAAAGTTGAAAAACTTGCAAATGAATTAAATATTCCGTATGTTAATTTAAATACAGATAATGATACTAATTATAATCTTGATGATGTTTTTAAGAAGCTTTTATGTCTTGATAAACGACAACTTGTTAATAAAGTTGAATCAATAAATTTTAGGTTTGAGTCAATTCGTGATTGTCTAACAAAAAATAAAAATAAAAAAAATAATACTTGACTTTAAATTATTTCTTTAATAATATAATTATATAACGAAAGGGCGTTTAGCTCAATTGGTAGAGCGTCTCCCTTACAAGGAGAGGGTTTGGGGTTCGAGTCCCTAAACGCCCACCATTCAAGAGGGTTTTAAGCCCTCTTTTTTAGTGTCTGATTTTTCATGTCCAATGTATGTCCATTTTTTAATTTAAATTAATCCTTTTATAATTATTTATTTTGTCTAAAAATTCGAGTTTTGTCTTTTAATGTGCAAGAGGGAAAACACCCTATTTTTTAGTGTATGTTTTTTATAAATTTTATTTTATTTGTCTTTTTTAAATCGTACTTTATTTCAGATAAAAGGTCCATTGTTTGGTGAAATAAAGTTATTATAATAATTTTTGCATAGACAAACGGATATTTTGGCAACCACAAAAGTTTAACAAATATTGACATTGTATCTGCACCTTGAGATAACATAAGTTCATCAATTGTTTTTTTCGTGAGATGGGGATATTGATGAAAAAAAGCTTTAATAGATAATCAGTGAAAGAAACAAGAGAATATCCTGTCATTGTTGTCGGGTTTTGAATAAGTTCTGAAATAATAAAATTCTTGTCTTTCATAACATCTTTTACATTTTTTGGCAATGTTAGTGTTTCTTTTGAAACTTGTTCAATTTCATACCAAATTCCATTGTATTTTATCCGCATAATGTTTGGCTGTGGCATGTAAATATCATCAAATTTGTTCTCAAGAATTGTTTTGCCGTTATAATCAACGACTCCATATTTATAGTTTTGACAGGTTAAAAGCATGTCACCAAAAAGAAGGTCAATAGATGAGTATTTTCTTTCAAGCAATTGCTCACCTTTATCATTGTATAAAGCGTATTTTCCGTTTTTCCTATTTTTAAATATTTACCAAGGATTCTGTCAACATGGGTGTATTCGGTAGGCACAAGAATATTGCCGTTTAAATCTATTAATCCAAACTTGCTTTTTTTTGAACTATAAACGAAAATTCACCAAGTCTTATTATTTTTTTGTATTGAGGGTTAACAATTATCTTGTTGTCATCTTGACGTTTCAAGCCAAATGTTTTATTGTTCTCTGTATATATTTTTTATTTCACTTGATTTTGTGACAGAGCCTTTTTCAACATCTGCAAGAGAAATGTTTTGAAACAATGTTATTAAACATATAATCAACAAAAACTTTTTCATAATTTTATAATAACATATAATTTATCATGTTATAATTTTTTGTGTGAGGGGAATTTTTTGAGGTTTATTGAATGAAGAAAAATAAAATTATAATTGGTGTTTTTTCATTTATTTTATTTGCTTTTCTATCATTTTTCATATTCTATATATAAAAATATTGCCCATTTGTGTTTCCAATGTCAAAGTTATAAATTGTGTTGAAAATCTTGCCCAAAAATATTTAAAATGTGAAATAGAAATTGAAAAACCCAAATTAAAAACAGAATTTTCTTCAAAAATTGATTTTCAAGTTGACAGTTTTTTATTTCAAAAGACAACAAAAATATTTTATCTCTTGAAAATTTAAACACAGAATTTTCGATAAAAGAAATTTTAAAGAAAAAATAATAGTAAACCGTTTTAAACTTGATTATATTTATGCGGATATAAATAAAGTTCAAGAATTGTTTTTCTTTAAAAAGAAAAAGATGAGAAAAAAGAACAACAACAAATCGAGTTTGATTTTTATGATTCAATATTAAGTCTAAAGAAAAGTCTTATTTTATATGAAATAGAAACAGGATATAATTTAACGTTAAAAGTGAATGATTTTTTGTTGACAACACTTTGAAAAACGGACGTAATTTGCATTTTGATGTTAACACCTTGTTGAGCAAAAACGGCAAAAATGTTTATTTTGGAATAAATGATGAAAATAAAGTTGTGTTGAAAAACAAACATATTTACGTTGATGATTGTGTGTTGAACATAAATCAATCTAAAATACATATAAATGCACAAGCTTCAAAAAAGACGGAATTAATGTTGACTTGACATCAAACAAATTTAAAGTAGCAGATATTGTTGATATAGTTAATTCAAACATATTGATTAATAACGGAAGTGAAATGCTTTCTTGTTTAAAAGATATTGACGGCAACTTTGATTTTGATATAAAGGTAAGAAAAAACAATATAAATGGCGTTGTTGATTTAAATAAAGGGATATTTAAAAATTATACCTCTTAATAATTTGCCCTTGACTGTTGAAAAAGGAAAAATTCTTGTATCCTCAAAAGATATAACTTTGAAGGATTTTATAGGATATTATGGAACACAAAAAGCAAATAGTGTAAGTTTAAATGGTGAAGTAAAGGATTATTCAAAAACCTGTGAAACCAATTTAAATATTAAGACAAAAATTACAAATGATTTTACAAAAATTACTTATCTAAAATGATAAATGCAAAAATGGAAATAGCAGGTGTTGCTCCCGGAGTCATTGTTGTAAACGTCAAAGATAACAAAGTTGACATTATGATGGCGGCAAAAGTGGCAAAAGGAGATGATATTTTGCTTGAAGGGGCTTCTTTTTCACCAAAGGGCTATGATAGGGCTTTAAAGGCGGATATGTCATTTGAAAATAATGTGTTAAACATTAAAGATATAAATTATTATATTGCCTCGGTATTAAAAAAAGGTGTTAAAGCAAAGCCGGTTATGGTTTTAAAAGGTAATATCGACTGTTCAAAACCGATACCAAATGTTCTTGATTTCAGTTTTGATGTCCCAAATCCTCTTCCAAGTGAGTTTTTGAATGTGTTTATAGGGCAAAAGGTGTTTAAAGGAGGTAAATTCTCCGGAAATTTAGGTTTTGTGAATAATTCAAGTTATCCTATCATCAAAGGAAACATGGAAGCAGAACAAATAAGAATTCCAAAAGAACGCCTTTTTATTAAAGATGCAAAGTTGTCTACCGACAACAATCTTATAAATATTATAGCAAACGGTAGTTACAAACGTTCAAGGTATCATTTTAAGGGGAATATTTTTAATGCTGTTAAGTATCCGATTGTTGTAAAAATGTAGATTTTAAAGTTGACAATATTGACATTGACAGGCTTTTTGAAATCGTTTAACGAACAAAATACTCAAAATATTTTAGAAAATAAAAATGCTTCAATAAATGAAACTGAAGAAGACAACGGTCAAGCTTTTGACGTTAACAATTTGATTATAGAAAAATGTATTTTAAGACTTGATAAAGGAAAATATAAAGACATAAATTTTGGCAATTTGGCTGCTGATTTAACATTAAACAAGGATAACATTTTGGAGTTGAAGTCGAATAAATTTGATATTGCAGAGGGAATTTCAACATTAAAAGTTTTTTGTGATTTAAAGAAACATAAATACAATTTGCGTCTTGGAATAAAAGATGTAAATTCTGATATTATGTCAAGTTCTTTGTTAAATTTAAGTCGAGAAATTGCAGGAAAAGCCAGTGGGCTGATTGAATTGTACACTGATGAAAGTTTGAGATTAAACGGGACAATAAAATTTTTAGTTAAAAACGGTCAAATACAAAAAATAGGCTTGGTGGAATATGTTATGAAACTTGCAGCACTATTTAGAAACCCTATTGTTATGATAAGCCCGTCAACTTTTTCAGATCTTGTAAATATTCCTGAGGGGAATTTTGACAGAATACAAAGGTGAACTTTTTATAAAAAATAATTATGTAGAATTATTGAAAATAAAATCTCAAGCACCACAACTTGCAAGCTATATTGTGGGATGCTATAACATTGAAAACAGTGATACGATTTTGAGAATTTATACAAAGTTCAGTAACAAAAACAAAGGTTTTGCCGGCTTTTTAAGAAATATATCACTAAACAATTTGGCAAATAAAATTCCAATAAGTTCAAGAAACGATGCACACTATTATGCTGCTGAATTAAAAATATCCCGCCGATTGAAGCTGATGAAAAAGATTGTCAAATATTTTTAACAAAAGTTGATGGCGATGTTGAGCATAACAACTTTATATCATCATTAAAGAAACTAAAATAGCAAATAAAAACTTGACACAAATGTTTGTAAATGATATGTTAGTTATATACTGTATGGGCTTGTGGCGCAGCGGTAGCGCAGAGGACTCATAATCCCTTTGGTCGCAGGTTCGAATCCTGCCGCCCAATTTAAAAAATAATAATAAATTAAAGTTGCAAGAGTTTTTACTCTTGTTTTTTAGTATTATTACAATATAAAAGGTTTTTAATTGTGAAAACAAATAAATGTAAATTATGCAATTGTGAGGATGTTGAACTTACTTCCTATAAACTTCGAGATAATGACGAAATTTCTGTTTTAAAATGCAAAAAATGTGGCTTGTCGTTTTTGTCTTCTTTTGAACATATAAACAATAATTTCTATGAAAATGGCAACATGCACCCAAATGACAACTTGAAAGAAGATTTTGAAGCTTGGGAAAAACGAAGCTTTGAAGATGATTCAAGACGATTTCAATTTTAAAAAATAAAATAAAAGGTAAATCTGTTTGTGATTTTGGTTGTGGCATTGGTGGCTTTATTAAATTGGCAAAAAATGTCACAAACAGTGTCTGTGGAGTCGAGAAACAGCAAAATTTAAAGCCATATTTTGAAAAAAACAACTTAAATGTTAAAAATGACATAAACGAGTATAAAGAACAATTTGATTTCATAACAATGTTTCATGTTTTAGAACATTTGAAAAATCCAAAAGTTGAACTTCTTCAATTGACAAGAAAATTAAAGAAAAATGGTGAGTTGATTATTGAAGTTCCAAATTGTGACGACGCTTTGCTTTCTTTGTATAAAAATAGGGCTTTTGCAGATTTCACCCATTGGGTTGTCATTTATTTATGTATAACCAAAAGACTTTAAAAATGCTTCTTTCCTCTTTAAATCTTAAAATAAATTATATAAAAAATGTTCAACGATATAGCCTTATGAACCATTTATATTGGCTTGTTAAAAATAAACCCGGAGGACATAAAGTTCTTTCAAAATATGATTTTAAAATACTAAACTTTTTATACAAAAGTTTTTTAAAAACTATTAATAAAAATGATACAATTATTATTAGCGTATCAAAGTCAAATATGGTATTATAAAACTTATGAAAAGTTTATAAAAAAAGTATTTTCAATAATATTTATTTTGATTGCGATGTTTGCACTCTTTTTTATTTTGGTGTTTTTACAAAACAAATTGAAAAAGCAAAGGGATATTATTATGTATATTTAGGTGATAAAGCATACAAGAAAAAAGATTTAGTGAATGCAATAAATTTTTATAAACTTGGGCTTGAAAAATACCCCGCTCATTATCTTGCAGCAAACAATTTAGGCAATATTTATGTAGCATATGAAGATTATTTTTCAGCTTCCGATGCTTATCTTTTGGCATTAAAATATAAACCTGAATTTTTGTTGTGCCGGATAAATTATGCACTTATTCTTGCAAATCAAATGAAAAACTATGAAGAAGCAATAAACCAATACAAAAAGGCAACAGACACAAAAGTTACCATTGTAAGCATTCCATTTATTTATAATAATAAAGAATCAACAATAAAAAATAAAGGCTTGGCTTTTTTATAACATGGGATTGAGCTATAGGGCTTTATCGTTGTTAAGTGATGACAATTATGTCCGAAATGAAAATCTGATGAAATCAAAGGAAATGTATGAAAACGCTTTAAAGTTTTTAGAGTCAGATTATAATACATTTTTTAATCTTGCTATTGCAAATCATTTGCTGGGTAATTATAAAGATGCCGGACAAAATTATTGTAAAGCAATAGAATTAAGACCTTTGGATTATGAAGCACATTATAACCTTGCAATAATGCTAAAAAAAATGAAGCGGTTTAAAGAATCTTATAATGAACTTGAAAAAGCTGTTTTGATTATGGATGTTAATGGTGATGCCAAAACAAGTCGGTATATTTTTTGATATATTGAATGAGGTTAGCCAAAGGCTTGTTGTTTCTGGTGATTATAATTATCTTGTCGAACACTTATCTGATGAATCAAAAGATGGCAATTTGACTTATATCGATGGAAAAGTTGTTGTGTCTGACGAGTTTGATGAAGCAATGAATAACAATATGGAAGTTTGTGAAGGAAAAAATCTTTTCTTCTAGTTTTTTACGATATAAAGGAGCTTTATTTATGGAAAATATTAACTTGAATTTTATATATGATGTCACAAATATTTTAAATAGCTCTTATGATTTTAATAAAGTTATTGAAAGTTTAAGAATTGTTTTTAATAAATACTTAAATACAACCAACTTTAAAATTTATACAATGGAAACTTCTCAAAATAGTGTTTATAAAGATATTGAAAAAAATTGGGTTATGTTGGATGATAACACCCAACAAATGTTTAATTCTTTTAGTAAAAAAATAAATGAAATTGAAAATAAAGAAAAATATATAATAATTAATAATGATGCAGGTGAATTTTCAAAAATTCAAAATTTAGATGAGACAAATAATCAAATTTATATCCCTTTTAAAAAATATGGTAAAATATTTGCATTTTTGGAACTTGAGAATGTAAATATTCATGCACTTAAAAACAATATGTTAAAAACATTTGAAGTTATCTTGTCTCAAATTTCCTTTGGAATTTTAAACAATCTTTTGAACAATCAAATGCAAATAAATATAAAATTTTATGATGCAATGAAAAATATAGCAAAGATTATTGAAAATCAATATGAACTTAATTATATTATACCAATTATTGGCGAAATGATTGACAGGTTTATAACAAACCATCTTATATACGTATTTTTAAAAGATGATGTAGAAAAATATAAACTTATATGGCCATTGTCGTGCAAAGATGAAAATATTCTAAAAATGCTTGATAAAATTACATTTGAGCAAGAATATATTATATCTGATGATAAGAAAATAGCGGTTTTTCCATTGAAATCTGACAACAAAGTTTTAGGTGCAATTGTGGCTTCTTCAAACATTTATCCTTTAAACGAGAGGGAAACAACATATTTACTGCAACTGGCCAATCAATCATCAACAACAATCGCAAGAGCAAATATGTATTCTGAAATTTTAAAACACGCAACAATGGATGCATTGACAGGTTTAAACAATCGTAGGCAATTTGAAATACGTTTAAATCAAGAGTTTGCAACTGCCAAACGTAAAAATAAAAACTTTGTTGCATGATGACAGACATAGATTTTTTCAAAAAAATAAACGACACTTATGGCCACATTGCCGGAGATATAGTGTTAAAAAAAGTTGCCTCAATAATTGAATCACAATTAAGAGAATATGATACAGCTTCACGCTATGGTGGAGAGGAGTTTTGTATTTTACTTCCTTATACAACAATTGAAGAAGCAAAGTTTGTAGCTGAACGTTTAAGAAAAAAAGTTGAAAGTGAAAAAATAGATATTTCACAAGTTTATAATGAACAAAAAAGAAGTAAATGTTACAATAAGTGTTGGTGTAAGCGAATACAACGAACACACAATTTTAAGCCCAAAAGATTTGTACAAAAAAAGCTGATGAAGCACTATATCAAGCAAAAGAACAAGGTAGAAATCAGGTTGTTTTGTATTTAAATGATTAGCTTGGTGTGTAAAATTGTATAAAGTTACCTTATTTGTTTTAAATCTTTATTTTATAAATACATAGCCGCAACAAATCCGGTGCTCCAACAATTTTGAAGGTTAAAACCGCCACAAAGACCATCTACATCAAGTGCTTCACCGATAAAATATAAACCTTTTATTGTTTTACACTCTAACGTTTTTTGGGTTAATCTGGTTTAAATCAACACCACCTGCTGTCACAATTTCACCTTGTTTTAAAGTGTCTAAAATATTCAACTCAAATTCACAAAATAAAGAAGCTATTTTTTCTTTTAAGGTTTTATTTGCATCAATATTTTTAATATCAAAAGGTAAACAGTATTCATCAAAAAACGTGTGAACAAAAGATTTTGGGAAAAAATATGATAACGTGTTAAGCAAAAGTTTGTTAGGTGCTTCTTTAATTTTTGTATTTAAATCATTAATAAACTCTTTTTATCAAGATTTGTAAAATTTATCTTAACGCAATAAGGCATTTGTTCATAAGCCATATATGAGGACAACTTATATATCAAAGGTCTGGTTAAGGCTTTGTGTGAACACATTATATCATCATTAATATCAAGTTTTTGTATTTTAAATTTACATTTTTTAAACAAACACCTGGTATTTTATATAAAAATTTTTCTTTGACTTGCAATGCACACAATGCAGGTCTTTGCTTAACAAGTTTTAAATTGAACTGTTGTAAAATGACTTTCAAATCACTTTTTCCCCCAAGTGCCACAACAACTTTGTCAAATTCATATTTTTTATTTACAACAAAAACAGCTTTTTTAGTAATACTTTCAACTTTTTCTTTGATTATTCTAATATTTTTAAATTGATTGATTTTTTTCAACAAAGCCTTTTGCACGTCTTTTGCACTATTAGACACGGGAAACATACGATTGTCATCTTGGGTATATAATTTTACACCAATTTTTTCAAAAAATTAATTGTGTCGAGAACATTAAACCGTGCAAAAACCGAATACAAAAATTTGTTTCCACGTGGATAAAACTTGGTCAACTCTTTAAAATCAGGTTCATTATATGTAATATTGCATCTTCCATTACCGGTTTGAAGAAGTGTTTTTAATAAATCGCCTTTTTCAAAAATAGTTACGTTATAATTTTTTTGTGCTGCAAATATAGCAGCCATAACACCTGAAGGTCGCCACCAATAATAGCGATTTTGGGGTAATTAATTTGGGCTTGTATATCTTGTTCCATATAAGTATACATCTTCTAATGTCTCCAGATTATAATACATTTCTTCAAGTGTAATATTAAATTTAGGATGTTTATAATCAGCAATTAATTCAAGCAAAGGCACAAGAACAAAAGCTCTTTGGTGCATATACTTATGTGGGATTGTTAAATCAGGCTCATTTAGAATTAAATCATCATAAAAAATAATATCAATATCAATAGTGCGACTTGACCATTTTGGGGGTATTTTCGTCACGCACTCTTCCTAAGATTTTTTCAACTTCAAAACAAGCACTCAACAATTCTTTAGGCGACAGCTTTGTGTTTATTTCAATACAAGCATTGACAAACCAATCTTGATTTTTATTTCCCCAAAGGTTCTGTTTCATAAAACGCCGAAGTTCTAATAACTTTAATACTATAATTTGAAGACAAAACACTAACAGCACGTTGGATATTTCCCAAGTCTGTCACCCATATTTGACCCCAATGATAAGTACGCTATTGGCATTTCATTCCTTTATTTAACAACAATATTTACAAGTTTTTTAGGGACAACAATCGTTTTGACTATTGTTTTACCGTCAATAAACTCCTTGACTTTTTGACTTTCAAGTGCTTTTATTTTTTAACTCATCTTCATTTGCCTGAGATGAAACAGTAATTTTATCACGTAGTTTACCGTTTACCATAACAACAAGTGTTATATCATTCATTTGAGTAAGGTTTTCATCATATTTTGGCCATTCAAGTTGATGAATTGAACCTTTACCGCCAAGATTTTGGTATAGCTCATCTGTCAAATGAACACAAACCGGCGACATAAGTTTGAGTAACGTGATTAATGCATAGCTTAAAACATTATTGTCTATTTCTTCAACATTTAAATAGTCATATATAGAATTAACAAATTCACGATATTTTGAAATAACGGTATTAAATTGAAATTCATGTTCAATATCCGAAGTTATTTTCTTTATTGCAATATTTGTAAGTCGAACTAATTTGTCACTGTCTTTAGATAAATTTTCAAGAGCTATTTTATAATCCAAACTAATTCTGTTTTGATTTTGGTAGTATAATTTCCAAACGCGGTTTAAGAATTTATAGCAACCTTCAACCCCGGCGTCTGACCAATCAAAATCACGTTGTGGTGGTGAGTCTGATAAAATGAAAAGTCTTGCAGTATCAGCACCATAATTTTCAAATATTTCATCAGGGTCAACCGTATTTCCTTTTGATTTTGACATTTTAGAGCCATCTTTTAAAACCATACCTTGAGTAAGAAGGTTTTTAAACGGTTCATCTGAGCTTAAAAATCCCATATCACGGAGAGCTTTTGTAACAAAACGTGAATAAAGCAAATGTAAAATAGCATGCTCAATGCCACCGACATACTGGTCAACATTCATATATTTATCAACAAGTTCTTTATCGAAAGGTTTTTGTCGTTTTTAGGGTCGCAATATCTTAAGTAATACCAACTTGAGCACATAAAAGTGTCCATTGTATCAGTTTCTCTTTTTTGCTTTTTTGCCGCATTTTGGGCAAGTGGTATCAATAAATGTTTTAGATGTTGTAATAGGAGAACGTCCGACAACAGAAAAATCGACATCTTCCGGCAACAGGACAGGCAATTGGTCTTCCGGCACAAGTTGGATGCCACAATCTTCACAATATACAACAGGTATTGGAGCCCCCCAGTATCTTTGACGTGAAATCAACCAATCACGTAAACGATATTGAGTTTTGCTTCTCCAAAACCTTCTTTTATAGCTTTTGAGTTATTTTTTCTTTTGCTTCAATATTATTTAAACCGTCAAACTCGCCTGAGTTAATCAAAATCCCCTCATCAGTATACGCTTCAGTTTTACAATCGCTTGGATTTTCAGGATTTTGAATAACAACTTTCAAAGGCAAGTTATATTTTTTCGCAAAAGCAAAATCACGTTCATCGTGAGTTGGTACCGCCATAACGGCTCCTGTGCCATATTCAACAAGAGCATAATCTGCAGCATAAAGAGGAACTTCTTCTCCATTAAATGGGTTTATAACATAAGTTCCAAGTTTTACCCCGGTTTTCTCTCTTGCATTTGACAATCTTTCTATCTCTGTCAAGCGTTTTGCATTTCTGCGATAGGCTTCAACAGCTTCTTTGTTTTCTTCTGTTGTCAATTTTTCAATATCTTTATATTCAGGGGCTACAACAACATAAGTTACACCGTAAACTGTATCTGGGCGAGTTGTGTAGACTTTGACAGACAAATCTTTTTCACCTTTAACTTTAAAATCGATGATTGTTCCTTGAGATTTACCTATCCAATTTTTTTGCATCAACTTGACATTTTCACCCCAACCATCAAGTTTGTCAATACTTTCAAGAAGTTCTTGAGCGTAGTCTGTTATTTTTTAAAACCATTGTGATAAATACTTTTTCTCAACGATGCTGTCACATCTCCAGCATTTTCCGTCAATAACTTGCTCATTTGCAAGCACAGTTGAGCATTTTTCACACCAGTTTACAGCAGCTTCACTTTTATAAGCAAGACCTTTTTTATAGAATTGTTGGAATAAATATTGTGTCCATTTGTAATAATCAGGCAAACAAGTAGTTACTTCTCTGTCCCAATCGTACATTAAGCCAAGGTTGTTCAACTGTTCTTTCATATATGCGATGTTTTTAGAGTCCAATCTTTAGGATTTACACCTTTTTGAATGGCTGCATTTTCAGCCGGCAAACCAAAACTGTCCCATCCCATTGGGTGAAGGACATTATAACCTTGCATTTTTTTAAATCGAGCAATTACATCAGTTATTGTATAATTTCTCACATGCCCCCATATGCAATCTGCCTGAAGGATATGGAAACATAGACAAAGCGTAGTATTTGGGTTTCGAGATATCTTCCGATGTTTTATTTATTTTTAACTCATCCCAAAATTTTCTTTTTTTTTTTTCTATTTTTGTGGGAAATACAATTCTTCAATCACGATTTAGAACCCTCTTTTTTATAATAAAATTTATAGTATCATTTTACTATAAAATATAAAATTTGACAAAAAAAGCCGCCTTTATATTTAAAGCGGCACTTAAGACTTGGGGAGGAGGTGTAAAAGCAAAATGCCTTACAATTTGTTTATCGGCGTATCGTTAAAAAAAATTTATTAATATATGATAATATCATCTAAATGTACTAAATTAAAATTTTACCTTTTCTATGGCAGAATATAAAACCTAAATCACAAATTGTTTAATTAAAAGCATTAATTGAACTTCAACGCTATAACTAAACAAAAGTCAATCCGCGTTGGTGGATGACATTTAAAGTTGAACGCGCGATAGCCCGTCATATAAAACCTAAATCACAAATTGTTTAATTAAAAGCATTAATTGAACTTCAACGCTATAATTAACCAAAAGTCAATCCACGTTGGGGAATTTATTCAAATTTTGAACGCACGCAGTCCGTCATATAAAAACCTAAACAAAAATGTTTAGCAAAAAGAATTGCTTGAACTTCAACGCTATAATTAACCAAAAGTCAATCCACGTTGGGGAATTTATTCAAATTTTGAACGCGCGGTAGCCTGTTATATAAAACACGCTTGTTGGGGCGAAACTAGAAGTTTTTTATTTTAAAGTCCTCCGGACGGGGTTACTTTTTGGAGCCAAAAGTAACCAAAACCTGCAACCCCTTGACACTCACATTCTCACTAAATTCAACCTTAGCAGCCTTAACTCGCACTACGTGCTCAAACAGACGGCTGCCTGACATTGTTTCATTAAGTGATAATTGTTCGCGCCTGCGTATGGGTTGCATTTATTGCTTTCATTCCTAGCCTTTTGTTTTCATATTTTTGCAGTCCTGTGAAATGTTTGCTTATTTGTTTAGCTCCGTTTTTCCACGTTTTTAGTTGTGAATGTCCAAGGGGGTACAGGGGGACGGCGAAGCCGTCCCCTGTAATATTATAAAATCCGCCGTAGGATAGATGCCCGAATGAAATGAGGGCAGATTCCCCAGGCGGAAAAAACAAAAAATGTTTCATAAAAAGCATTGCTTGGACTTCAACGCTATAACCAAACAAAAGTCAATCCGCGTTGGTGGGTTTATTCAAATTTTGAACGCGCGATAGCCCGTTATATAAAACCTAAACAAAAAATGTTTAGCAAAAAGAATTGCTTGGACTTCAACGTTATAATCAATCAAAAATCAATCCACGTTGGGGGATGACATTTAAAGTTGAACGCGCGGTAGCCCGTCATATAAAAAACATGCCGGTTGAGACTATCGTACTGCTGGTATTATTTACACCGAAACATTTTTCAACTTTTTAATATAAAATTCAATAATTTCAAGCGTTGCATGCACCAAAAGTGCTTCAAAATGATGTTCTTCTTTCCATTCTTTATATCCGCAGCACTTAGGCAACAAAACAAGAGGATTATTTGGAAAATCACGACAAATTTGCAATCTGTTTTCATAATCAGAACATAAACCGTCGTTATTTAATTTTTTACAATAGTAAAAATAAACTTTATTTATGTTTTCAAGGTTTTCTTCAAGCATTTCTACATAATCAGGGTATGCATTTTTTGCATCATTAAAATCTTTTATATGGTTGGAATATAGATATAAATTGTTTTGCAAAAATATCTCCATTTTTGGCTTTTTCTTTTAATGTGTTATAATCAAATTCGCTTGTTGCAAATTTGCAACAAATTGTGCAACGATTGCAAACAAATGCATCTTTGTCATTTTCTATGTCTTTTAATTTTTGAAGTATGTCTTTTGACAAATCAACTTCTAAAGCGTGTGTGATATTTTCTTGCCAATTCTTTAGTTTGCAATTATCTTCAAACACTTGGAACGGATTATTTTTATTTATATTGCAATTTGAAATTTTTTCACAGTTTTGACAAGTCGGCTTAAGTTTTTCAAAAAGTTCAGGCATGGAATTAAGTATATTGTTAAAAATTTCCCTGTAAAGCTTTTTAGTATTTAAAACATCCAAATGCACATCATTCATTCACAATTATCCCATTAAATTTATTTTGAGCATCGTTAATATTGTTTTTAATATAATATAATATAGCCTCATTTGCAATTTTACAAACTTTCTTTACAACATCCAATTGTTCACTGTTAAAATTAGCAAGCACAAAGCTTTCACTTTTTTGATTAGGTAATTGTGAGTCAATTCCAAGTTTTAGCCTGTCAAATTTGTTTGTGCCAAGCATTTTAATTATATTTTTAATCCCATTGTGTCCACCATCCGAACCTGAAGAACGAAAGCGCAAAGTACCCAAATTCAAAGATATATCGTCATAAACAACCAAAATATCTTTGACATCCAATTTGTAAAAATCAAAAACTTTTCTTATGCATTCCCCGGACAAGTTCATAAATGTGTCTGGTTTGACCAATATTATAGACTCGCCTAAAATATTGGTTTTTAAAATATGACCGTTAAATTTATTTTCAAACTTAAAATTTTCACCAATATTATTTAATTCCCGAAAAAATCCAAAGCCATAAAGCCAATATTATGACGTGTAAATAAATATTTATCCCCAACATTTCCAAGACCCGCAATTAATTTCATTATATTTTTCCTTTTTTAACCTATAAATATTATCCCACAAGTATAAACCAAATTACTAATTAAAAAAACGTTAAAAAAGTTAACAATATATTATAAATTATTTTTATAAAGCTTTCACAAGGGAGGAAATAATGACACAAAAACACGAACGTTCCATTATTAATTTGAAAAGCAGCGAAAAGCTTCAAAGATTTTTAGAAAAAAATGATATTCATAAAAAGATTTTGCCGAAATGATTGGAGTAACTTTGTCTTATGTTTATAACTTAATTGACAACACAATACCTTTTTCAAGTCGTTCTACAACAATTGAACGTATTGCTTGTGTTATGGATGTTGAACCTGAGGAGTTTGACGAGTATAAAATTCCACAAGAGCCTATTTTAATTGACGAAAGCACTCAATTTTTAAAAGATAAACTAAAAGAAAAAAATATGTCAACACAACAATTTTAAAATCATTTCCAAGAAAAAAACGTGTTGAAATTGTTGACATTCTTCGTGGTGCAACTCCCATTCCGATTGATTGGAAAAGAGTTGAACATGATAGGTTCTGTTTTAGATGTAAAAAATGACCAGTTGTATGAAATTTGGGAAGCCAGATTACTCAACTTGTTTGACACGGTTGGTTTCAATGTAAAAAATAATCAGGGTCTTGTTGAGGCAATGTTTAACTGTGCAAAAAATTATATATTGAAAAAATAATCTTTTGTTATCGTATGTTTTTTCGGATGTAATCACTTACATTGCTTGAAACTTGAATATTTTGAAGCCCCATAACATATTTTTTCAATTCACCTATTCTTTGGTGTTCTTCAATAAGTTGTTTGGTACCTTCAATATTTTGTTTTTCTTTTTTTTTTTTATTTTTTGTCGATCTTCATCCGTAAGTTTAGAATTATTATCGATCTTTTGAACAAGTTCATCAAATGTTGATGCACTTACATTATAAGCCTGACAAGCTTCTTCAATTGTCAGTGCATTGGGTATTTTATACATCCAATTTAAGGTTGCGACATCATTTTTTGAAACATTAACAACTCCGTATTGATGCGGCGTGTACATAATGTCTTCCTTATAAATGCTATGTCCCAAGCCCAACGCGTGCCCGATTTCATGAAGTATGGTATGAAAAACTTCTTCTTTAGCCATATATTCTTTATGAAGTATTCCATCCGAAAGCCCTATTTGAACTTCTGCAGAATAAAGCCTTCCCAATTTATCATAATTATATGTACAATACCCTAAAGCTTTTCTGTCAACACGCTGCCAATCAAGATTGACTTGTGATTGCATTAAACTTGAAACCTGTTCAAAAGAAACAACGCCATTTGAAACCTGTGACCAAACCTGAAGAGCTTCTTTGACAAGCCCCCAAATAATCAATACCTTGACTTGAAGATTGATACCATCTGCAAGGGGCAAGATAAAATTTTAATGGAAATGCACTTTTTGGCCATCTTATCAATTTTTCACGTTTTAAACATTGCTGCAAATATGTTTTATACATAAATAAAAAATCTATATTAAAGTTAGCTAACCTAATATAGATTTTTAATTAAATTTAGTTTTTTGTCAACCGCTTAATCTATTCCGGTTCTTTTTTCACCATGCATTGTAGCGTAAAAATTTTCCAAACTTGAAAAACCTAAACTTGCAAAACGTTCTTTATTTTGTTCAAAAATTTGTTTCTTTTCTTCTATTGTTTTTCTATTCTCTAAATCTACCAATAAGAAATAAACACGCTGAATGGTCGAATTAATAACAGGATCTTCAGTATATATTTTACGCCAAAGATCGTTGCTATAAGTTTTTAGATGAGAAATTTTAGTCGAAAGTTTATCTTTATCTTCAAGCTGTTGTTCTAATATCCTATTATCTTCTTGTAAAGTTTCTAAATTAAAAAATAGAACCATCATTACTATACAGTTCATATATATCATTTGCTAATTCTTTTGTTAACCTGAATGGTTTTTCTGCGTGTGCTTTTGGGGTTGTATTAGCTACTTGTGCTTGTTGTTGCACCAAAGCTTGTTCTTCTGTTTGTGCAGGTGCAACTTCATCACTTACCCAAATTAAACGTTGTTCATCATAATGTTTACCATTTAAATCCGGTATGGGAAGTTTTTTGTCTTCTAACATTGTATCTAGACTTTTTCTGATTTGTTTTTCTTGTTCTCCATCTCCTGGAGGATAAAAACAACTTAATAGCTCTTTTTGTTTATCTTCTGTTTGTGTTTTTAAATAATTTTTTAATATATCTTCTTTCTCAAGCCATATACTAATAGTCTTTACATTGCCACTACCAGTGGGGTTTTGCTGCACCCAAAGATATAAATGCTTTTTCTTTAACTGAATCTATAGTTTCACCTTTACCGAACCATTCTTCTATCAGTCCCGATACATTGGCATCAGGAATTTTGCTTAAATCATCAAGTCTTGGCCATATATTTAATATTGCGTTACCTTCAAAGTCAGGATAAATATTAATGCTTGGCCTTATTCTTAATGCTAAGTAGGCTTTCTTTGTCTGTGTTAGCAACAATTTAGCTTTATCATTACTTTTCATCTCTTTCACATCGTCTAATATATTTATTGAAATACTTTCTACTCCTCTTACTGGGAGAATTTGCTTATTCAAATTATCTAAAAAAAGACAAAATGTATAAATTAATCTACTATCATTAGAGTAATTAGCATCGACTATTTTATTATAGAGTTTATCACACAAAGCAGCTTCTTTTGCCTATATATCATTTTGTTCAAACTCAGGTACGGAGGACTTAAGTCTTAGGTCTCCTCGCATTTTATTTAATGTTCTTATAATTTTGCTCAAATCTCTTGAGTTTTGAGTCTTCTCGATTGCTTGATTAAATAAGCCAACTATATTGTCGAATTGGTCTATGTCCATTATTAACGACTCAGCATAATCATCTTCATAGTATGTTCTTTTCTTTATCTCGCGAAGGATATCATTCACAGAACTAAATTGAATTTGATTTTGTTCTGACTGAGTATCCTGTTGCACTTGGTTTGACTTGTTTTTTCCCTGATTAATTGGTATCATAGCACGTAATGTTTGTGCCGGAACTTGTGCCAAAGGCTCATTAACTTCTGCTTGTTGCTTTTCAACAGCATCTTTAACTATACCAGTAGCTTTTTGTGATAGTTTTGGTGAAAGATCTTTAACAACTCCTCTAGCAATTCTACCTGCATTTCCACTCATAAAAGTTTCTCCTCTTTTAAATTATTAACATCTCTACATAGTTATAAATGCCCAAATAACTACTATAAATAACGTATAATATAAAAAAATGTTACAAAACTTAATATTAAGACACTAAATTAATATTGTTGTCGGACAAAAAATTATGTATATTTTCAATTGTCGTATTTTGTATGTTGTCTATTGCTTCCTTGGTATTATAGCCGATGTGAGAAGTGACAATGACATTATCCAAGTTTAGAATTTTATGGTTTATCAATGTTTTTTTCATGCATTCATAGTCTTCACACTTGATTGGAGAATTGTAACCACGCGGACAAATGTTTTGTTCACATTCTAAAACATCCAATGCACAATATTTAATCTTTCCATCAAGCAAAGCGTTGTACAAATCCTCTGTCACAATAATTTCACCTCGTGAAACATTGACAAGAGTCATGCCATCTTTCATTATATTAAATTTTTCTTTATCAATTAAATGATAAGAATGTTCCTTCAATGGCAAGGTTAAAATAAGAATTTCGCAGGTTTTGAGATGTCATCAAGACTTGTTTTGGTAATATTATATTCACTCACAATGTTGTCATCATACTTTATATCATAAGCAAAGATATTCATGCTAAAAACCGTTTGCAATTTTTGCAAGATGTTTACCGATTTTTCCAAGCCCTACAATCCCAAGTTTTTTTTGGTACAACTCAAAACCAACATATTTATCATTTGATATTTTACAATTTTTAAGGTCAGTAAAGGATTTATTTATATGACGTATTAGAGTCAAAAAGTATTCCAAATGCATATTCTGAAACTGTCTTATCACCATAAGAAGGAATATTATATACTTTTATTCTGTGTTCATTACAATAAGATAAATCTACATTATTATAACCTGTTGAACGTAATATTATACATTTTAAATTAACAAATTTGGACAAGATTTCTTCATTTAAATTTGAAGAAGTGAAAACTGAAATAATTTCAACATTATCCAAGTTTGCATCCTCAAAATCAACACTTTCAATATTATGTTCAAAAAACAAAACATTGTAATTATCCAAATTAAATTTGATTAATTTTTTATCAACTTTAAAATCAATATTAAAAAACAAAATATCTTTCATAATTGGATATTAAGCTTTAATATGATAAAAATGAAGTGCGAAAAGACTAGTTTAAAGTAGGATTAATAAAATTTTCATCACTTAAACTATTATTTATATTATTGTTATAATTATTAATTGATTTTAAATTTTGCAGTCTTATATGTTTTTTAATTTTTTTACCTACTTTTTATATTTTTATTTTCCAAAAATTTTGACATTTTAACAAAATCAAATTCATTTTCCCATCTGGCAATAACAACAGAAGCAATGCAATTGCCGATAAGGTTAACGGTAGTTCTTCCCATATCAAGAATTTGGTCAATGCCAAGCAGAATAGCAACACCGATTAAAGGATAATTGAAGCTTGCTAAAGTTCCGGCCATAACGACAAGAGATACTCTTGGAACACCTGCAACACCTTTTGAGGTAAGCATTAAAGCCAACATAATCATAATTTGTTGTGACAAAGACAATTCTATTCCGACAATTTGTGTTGCAAAAATCACCCCCAAAGAAAGGTATAGAGTTGTTCCATCCAGATTAAAAAGTATAACCTGTTGGAATAACAAAACTTACAATATTTTTAGGCACTCCAAATTTTTCCATAACTTCCATAGCTTTTGGAAAAGCAGCTTCGCTGCTAGCTGTAGAAAAAGCAATCAATGCAGGTTCTTGTATGGCTTTTAAAAAGCCCAATAAATGAAATGCCGGTGATTTTACAAGCAAATGCAATAACAATTGCTACAAATAAAATTAATGCCGCATAAACAGATACTATGACTTTAAAATAACTTGCCAAAACGCCAATACCGTTGCTTCCGATAGTTGCGGCAATGGCTGCAAAAATGCCAACAGGTGCAAAAAACATAACAAGTTCAGTAAACTTAAACATTATTTCACAAGTGGAAGTCAAAAATCCAAGACAAGCTTAGCTTTTTTACCGGCTGCACAAATAGCAAATGCAAAAAACAGAGCAAACACCACAATTTGAAGCAAATTTCCTTCTGACATTGCTTGCACTATGCTTGTTGGAACAATATGCACAATCATATCAGAAACTGATGTGTGTGCACTCACTTGTGACATTTGATTAACCGCTTGCATTTGGGAAGCTTGAGCTTGCAAATTAAATCCAAGCCCCGGTTTGAAAAAAGTGTGCGGACATCAAACCGATTATCAAAGCCAAAGTTGTTACTACTTCAAAGTAGATTAAAGTTTTTAAGCCTATTTTGCCAAGGCTTTTCATATCTCCATGACCTGCTATTCCCACAACCAATGTTGAAAACAACAATGGTGCTATTATCATTTTCACCATTCGCAAAAACATGTCTGCAAGAGGTTGGAATTTTATCGCCATACTTGGTGCTAACCAACCAAATATTATACCAAGCACCAAAGCTATAAATATCCATAATGTAAGTTTTGAATTATTCAATGTGTTAAACCTTAAATTTCTAGCTTATAGTAACATTATATTATAAACATGCTTATTTCAAAAATATAATTAAAAAACGTTAAATTATGTAAATTTAACTATACTAACTTTTAAATCGGTCAATAGCTTAACATCATCTTTTGACAAATCGGATTTTAAAAATTTTTCAAACAAATCCGGACGTAATTCTTTCGTTTTCTTTATTTGTTCAATGCGTTTGAAGCGATAAATTTCTTTGTGATTTCCGTTTAATAATACTTCCGGAACTTTATATCCCATAAATTCCCTTGGCTTAGTATATTGAGGAGCTTCGAGCAAATATTCACTAAACGATTCGTTTTCAAAAGACTCAACTTTGCCTAAAACTTCAGGAATTAAACGTGATACACTGTCTATTATGCTTAAAGCTCCCAATTCTCCGCCGGTCATTATATAATCCCCCATTGAAACAGAACGAGCCTTTGTTATAATTTTAATTCTTTCGTCAAACCCCTCATAATGACCGCATATTATATTTAAAGAGTTTAGTTTGCTAAATTCAAAAGCCATTTTTTGATTATAAGTTTCACCATCGGGTGACATAATTATCGTTTGGCTGTTTTCTTCGTTTTCTATTGAATTTAAAGCATCAACAAACGGTTGTGCTTGAAGTAACATGCCTGCAGCTCCGCCATAAACAGTGTCATCCACTTTTTGTGCTTATTTGTTGTAAAATCTCGTGGATTTATAGCATTAGCAGAAATTAAATTGTTCTCACAAGCTCGTTTTAAGATACTATAATTTAAATAGTCATTAATCATTTGTGGGAATAAAGTCAAAATATTAAATTTCATACTTATTGCCCAATCAATCCTTTAATGTTGTCAACAACAATAAATTTTTCCTTTAAATCCACTTTTAAAACAAGCTGCTTAACAAAAGGCACAAAGTATAATTTATTGTCCTCGTTATATCGAACACTTAGTAAACTTGAAGCTTTATTTTCGGCAACTTCTTCAACAACTCCTAAAAACAATCCGGATTTATCATAAACCTTTAAACCTGTGAGTTGTGAAATTAAATATTCATCTTCTTCTAAGTTTTCAATAGCCTGACTTTTTTAATATATAGATTTAAACCTTTAAACTTAACAATATCGTTGACTGTGTCAATGTTTTCAAATTTAATAATTGCAAAATTTTTATGAAATCTTAGATTTTTATTTTTAATTGCACATATTCGTTTTGAAAGTGGACAAAAGATATTTCAATGATTTTAATTTATTTTCATTGCCGGCAGAATACCCGACTCGAGCTTCACCTTTAATTCCATGAAAATTGAGGATTTTAGCAACAGAAATAAACTCACTATCGGACATTATTCCTCCGATGAAGCCTGCGCTTTTTTAACAACACGACGTTTTGTTTTTGTTGCTGTTTCTTTAACTTGTTCTTCACTTTCGTTTTCAACAGTATCAGAAGCAACAACATTTTCTGTATTTAAAGTTTTGTTTTCAACAACTTCTTCATTTGAAGCAGTATCAGTTATAACCGCCTGTTCACTTGCTTCTATTTCAGCTTGTTTTTTAGCTTCTTCTTCCTTAAGAGCTTTTTCAAGTTCACGTTGTTTTTTCAATTCAGCTTTTTAGCTTTTTCAGCTGCTTTTTTCTCAGCTTTGCGAATTTTAGATTGAGCTTTTTTTCTCTTAAAGCTTCCGGAATGTCGGTTCTTTCCAAATTCCATCTTTCAAGTCCCATTTGACGACGCACTACACCAATTCCAACGTGCACACGCCATTCATCCATCTTCAACTGTGCTGCTATTATTTTATGACATCCTATAGGAGGTAATGGTAACAATGGTTCATACAAATTTTTAATAGCAAAAACTTGGTCTTCTGTCACCGCAAGTTTACGTTTTGGGAAGTTCAACTTAGGCAACATCATTTTTTGGCGAATAAGATTTATTCCAAAAAATACTTTTCTTGGCTCAATGTTTAATTTTTCAGCAATAACCTCGTATGCATCATGGTTTGGCAAAGGCAACATTGCTTTATATAAATTTTCAATCTCAAGCATTTGTTCTTTTTGTAATCAACAAACGTTTTGAAAAGTCGCGTTTTGAACCTTGCTGAAATCTTGGTTTAAAGCCTCCACTGCGTTGTTGATTATAGGGTCTTTGTTGAGGTCTTCTTTGATTTTGCCCGTAAGGTCTTTGAGCAGAGTTATAAGAATTATTTCTATAGCCTCCGTTGTTTTGACCATCTCTGCGATACTGAGAATTGTAGGCTTTATTGTAATTATTGTTGTTATATCTTTGATTTGAATAGCCTGAATTTTGTCGGCTGTAATTTCCACCACTTGACATTCTCTGGCTTGAATAACTGTTTGGGTGGTCGTTTCCTGCTGAATAACTGCTGTATGATGTTCTTGGTGTCATTTCCTGACCACTTCCGGATGTTTGACCATCCTCAGAGGTTGCCCCCGGCTTTCTTTCAGGATACAAACAATTAGGACATATTACTCTTTTTGGATTTTTTTGTCTCAAACTCACAACCGCATTTTATACATTTATTAGTATACATTTATCTTCCAAATTCCCTTTATTCTTTTTCTTTAGTGTAAATACATATCTCATTTTTTAAACTTCAAAGGTGCAAACAAACTCCTCTTTTTTTAATAAACATGTATCATAACGCACCATTAAACATCATGTATTCATTGTATACTTAAAATTTAAATATTACAAGTATTTTTTATTTTTTACATTTTTTAATTCATTTTCAACCATTTGGAGTATATTTTTAATTTGAGCTTTATTTTTTTCAAGTAATATTTTTTGCACATACATGTTTATTATTTCAATTTTTTCTTTTTTATTTTCACCCAAATAAGGAATTTGCGACAAATTATTCAACTGTTTTGCGCTTATCAGCTGCGCTATGTTTGATTTTGTTTTTTTGTTACTCAATTGTTTTATAAATTTTTCCAACGCAAATTTGTTTACAGGCAAAATTGATGTTTTTGAGCCAACTCATACTGATTTTTCTCATTTGTCAAAAACATTGCGAAACGTATCGCTTGAGTTTTGTGTTTTGATTTAACAGGAATTGCCAAATCCATAAGTGAAAAGTCATATTTGCCGTTGTCACCTTTAAGTTGAGGTGATATAATGCTTTTTTCGTAAATTTTGGAGCATTTTCACGAATGATGTTTAAAAAATTGGCACCTGTCACAATCATCATGGTTTGACCGCTTAAATATTGTTCAAGAGCCTCTTGATGCCCTTTGGGTAATTGATTCTTTAGGAATTAAATCATTATTATACAATTTGTTAAATTCTCTAAAAATATAATTACTTTTTTCACTTGCCAGATTAGAACTATCAATATCATATTTATTTAACAATTTTAAAACTGTGTCATTTTCTGTCAAAGTTGGAAAAATAATATATTTACCTGTTTTTTGCTTAACCTGCTTTGCACTTGCAAAAACATCATCATAAGTTGTTATTTTAGTATTTAATTTAGATTTTTTTATACAAATCGGAATTGACAATGGTTACAGCAGAAGTTGCATAAAAAGGTATGGCATAATATTTTCCTTCATAATTCAAAGAATTTTTTATTTCACTAACATAATCTTTGAAACAAACTTCGGGAATTTCATCCAAAGCCTTTTTGTGTGCAAGAGTCATGGAAAAAATCATACGTAAGATTAACTAGATCCGGAGGATTATCGGTAAGCAAAGCTGCCAAAACCTTCTTTTCCCCTTCTTGATAAGGAACATCAACCCAGTTTACTTTTTATATCAGGATTTTCCATGTTCAAATTTT
The DNA here is from genome assembly GCA_022009935.1 of Candidatus Melainabacteria bacterium. Lineage (GTDB taxonomy): Bacteria > Cyanobacteriota > Vampirovibrionia > Gastranaerophilales > Gastranaerophilaceae > UMGS1477. The sequence continues at coordinate 1,895,632 of CP091731.1, forward strand.
TTGATAAGTTTTTAAAATAATCTTCCTGACTGTTCAATTGACAAGTCCAAAAGGTAAGCTGTGTTTTATGTTTACAGCAACTACATTTGGGAGTTCCCTTTATAATATTGGCTACAATCAAACTTGGTATCAAATAAACAAGATATAAACAAAATGCAAGTGTCAACACTCGTTTAATATTTATACTTTTAAAGTCAAAATCTATCATTTTTAAAACTCCTCAAATATACAAATTAATGTTATTATATTATTATAAAAAACGGTAAAAAGAAATGAATTTATTTACACAACTTGAAAACGAAAACAGACAAGAGCCTTTGGCTCAAATCTTGCGCCCAAAAAACTTTGGATGAGTATTTAGGTCAAACAAATGTCATATCAAAAAATTCTCCATTATTAAATCTTCTCAAATCAAAGCGTTTGTTTTCTTTTTATATTCTTTTATCTGCCGGGATGTGGAAAAACCACCCTTGCAAGGTTAATTGCTAATTATGCAAATGCTCGTTTTGTTGAATTGTCAGCAACATCATCAGGTGTCAAAGATATAAAAGATGTAGTTTCAAGTGCGAAGGAAAACCTTATTCACAACAGGAAAACCATATTATTTATTGACGAAATTCACAGATATTCAAAGACCCAACAGGATGCACTTTTGCCTCATTTGGAATCAGGTCTTCTATACTTAATCGGCTCAACAACAGAAAACCCGTCGTTTCAAGTCAATAGTGCACTTCTTTCAAGAACATCCGTTATACAACTTAACAAAATCGATGATGAATCCATAAAAAAATAATTTTAAAAGGATTTGATTATTTGAAAACGCAATATGGTGACGTCATTTATGATGAAAAAATTGTTGATTTTATAAGTCGTTTTGCAAATGGTGATGCAAGAAGTGCTTTAAACCTTGTGGAAAAAGCGTATTTTTCTTCATCATTTAATGATTACAAACGGTATATAAAAATGGAAGAGCTTGAAACTCTTGCACAAAAGACAAATATAAAATATTCTATTCAAGAGCATTATGATTTGGCTTCTGCTTTTCAAAAAGTCTTCGAGGAAGTGACAAAAATGCTGCAATATATTACCTTGCAAAGCTTATAGAATCTGGTGAAGACCCACGGTTTATTTCTCGCCGTTTGATTGTTACGGCAAGCGAAGATGTTGGCAATCAAGACCCAAACGCTTTGAATATTGCTATAAATGCACACAAAGCAGTTGAAATTTTAGGGTTGCCGGAAGCTAGAATTCCTCTTGCGCAAGCTGTCATTTATATAGCAAACGCACCAAAATCCAACCAAACAATTACGGCTATCGATGAAGCTATAAACGATATTCGTTCAGGCAAAGACTACTTGCCACCAATGCACTTAAGAGATGCTCACTATAAAGATGCTAAAAAATATGGCTATGGCGATGGATATTTTATTCACATCTCGATTATAACCACAAACAACAGTTTTTGCCTGATGAAATAAAAGATAGAGATTATTTTAAAGAGTCTTAAGCTTTTTTATATAAACAGTAATTGTTAAATTTTCGTTGTTTTATCGATTTTTATTAATTCTTATAAAATAACATTTGATAATAAAGTTTATCATCAATATTCATTTCAACATCCTCTTCCATATAAATAGCTACAACAAGTATTTAAATAAAATTTTTTAGCTTACAAAAATTATAGCCTGTTTTTTTCTATAATTTAATTTAATTCAATAACAATATATATTTTATGTTCTTTGTGAGAAAACATTTTGTGCGAAAAAAAATAAAACTTGTTGAAAAAGTTTCTGTATATGATAATATAACTAATTATGCAAACACAAAATAATGTAAAAAAAGCAATGATTTTAGCAGCCGGTGTCGGTTCTCGTTTGGAACCGCTTACCAACACAGTTCCTAAGCCCATTACCCCAATATGCAATCAGGCTTGTATGGATATAATTTTTAAACAATTTAAAAGCATATGCGGAATTGAAAATGTTATTGCGAATACTCATTATTTGGCAAATAAAATCCGGGAACTTTACAAAAAAAATCCTATTTTACCAATTAAATTTTTAAATGAAACAAATTTATCAGGCACAGCCGGTGGATTAAAAAAATGTGAACCCTTTTTTAATGATGAAGAAAATTTTGTTGTTCTAAGCTCGGACGGCTTGTGTGATATAAATTTGAATGATGTAATAAAAATCTCATCTTGAAAGCAATGCAATCGCCACATTAGTTACAAAAGAAATTAGTAAGAACAATGTATATAAATATGGAGTTATTGTAACAGATGAAAACAATTTTGTTACAAAATTTCAAGAAAAACCTAAGGTTGAAGATGCTTTTAAGCAGACAAATTAATACCGGCATTTATGTTTTCAATAAACGTATATTTGGCTATATTCCTCAAAATACATTCTTTGATTTCGCCAAAAAATGTTTTTCCGGCTTTGTTAAAAAATAAAGAAAAAATAAATACTTATAATTATAAAGGCTATTGGACTGATATTGGTACTATTGAAGAATATGTCAGATGCAACAATGATGTGTTTGAAAATAACATTCATTTAAAAAATATTAATATTTTAAATTTTGATGAAGGAAGGTTAATAAGCAACACAAGCCTTCTTAATTTACCTCAAAGTCTTAAACTTGAAGGCAATTGTGTTATTGGTAAAAATTGCCAAATCGGAGAAAATGTTAGACTTAAAAATGTTATAATTTGGGATAATGTTACAATAAAGTCTGATGTGACATTAGAAAATGTTGTTGTTGGTAACGATTTTATTATTTCTGAGTCGTTTTACAACAAAATATTAGCCAATCAAAAAGAACTAGTTACTGTATAAATAGTTGAGGGTGAAAAATGATTATAGTAATGGAACCAAAAGCCAGTCAAAATAACATTAATAGTGTTGTACGAGTTTTAGAAAACAAAGGGTTTAAAATAAAGCTAAATCATGGCGATGTGATGACTGTTATTGCAGCGATTGGAGATAAAAGACTTTTTGACCCGAACTCACTTCTTTCATACGAGGGGTAAGAGATGTTAAATCAATTCAAGAACCCTACAAATTGGCTTCAAGAGAAGGAAAAAGTGAAGATACAGTAATTGAATTTTCAAATGGTGTGAAAATTGGTGGAGCAAATCGACCTGTTATGATGGTTGGGCCTTGTTCTGTTGAAAAAGATATAGATGGATTAATAGCGGTTGCTGAAGCTGCAAAAGAAATGGGCTGTCAGTTTTTAAGAGGCGGGGCTTTTAAACCGAGAACTTCACCATACGATTTTGAAGGCTTGGAAGAAAAAGCTTTACAATATATGGCACAAGCTCGGGAAAAAACAGGACTTTTAGTTGTAACTGAGGTTATGGATACACTTGATATACCACTTGTTAATGAATATGCCGATGTTTTTCAAGTTGGTGCAAGAAACATGCAAAAATTTTAAATTGCTAAAAGCTTTAGGTAAAACAAATAAACCTGTTTTATTAAAACGTGGGCGGCTGCTACTATCTGTGAATTTTTGCTTGCTGCTGAGCATATAATGTGCAATGGGAACCCCAATGTCATTTTGTGTGAACGTGGCATTAAAGGTGTCGACAATAAATATTCAAGAAATACAATGGATATAGCATCAATCCCCATAATTAAAAAGGTATTCACACTTGCCGATAATTGCAGATCCAAGCCATGGCACAGGACGCAGGTATTTAATTGAACCGATGGCAAAAGCTAGCTTGATTGCAGGAGCTGACGGGCTGATGATAGAAGTTCATCACGACCCTGACAATGCTTCTTCAGATGGTGCTCAAAGTTTGAATATTGAACAATTTAAAGAAACTGCAAAAAAATCAACAAACTTATAGGACGTATTGAATACGACAAAAAACACAATTTGGCTGATTAAAATTTATTTATTAAACTCTATATTCTCTACCTTGAAGTTCTTTCAATTTTTCAATAGAGTTTTGTAAAGTGTAGTAGGTTCTTCTTATTCTATCATTTGATAAATATTCATGCATTGATTTTAACGGTTGAAATTTATTAGTGTTACATTCAACAGGGTTAGCAACCAGTCTACTATTCATATTAACATCAGTGGGTATAAACATTGTTGTTAAGTGAATTTTGTTGTCAGAAGCTACATAAAAAGGAATTATTGTTTTATGGCTTCGAGAATATAAGTCAAGTTGTGTTCTGCCGTTTTTACATTTTGAGTGTACAATAGCTCCATTGTTTAAAATTTCAGTACAAGCATTGACGCAATCCTTTATTGTTGCTTCAGGTTGTGCTTCTTGAAATCTTAACAGAAAAGCCCCAACAAAATGTTGACAATCGTCTGTTGAAAGCTTGTCTTTAATGCTTTTGTCAAGATTTTGTGAATTATAAACATTTTCCATGAAAAATTGTGTTAATTCCAGTGAAGCATAATTTTTGGTGTGTAAATATTTTTCTTGGATATCAACGTCTTGTGAAAGGTCATACTCGATTAAATCAGCAATTTTATCATTCAAATCAAAAGAAGTTATAATTTGTTCACCATTTTCAGTAATATCTGTAGTTTTAGGCATTTCAGTGTCTATATCTGAAAAGTCGGAGCTTAATGTTGAAATTGAATCAGAATTTAAATCAGAAGTTAAATCAGAAGTTAAATCAGAAGTTGGTATTGACATTTGAGTTTCTTCTTTATCTGAAATTTCAACATCTTTTTCAATTTTTTCTTGTTTCAATGGTTTTGTTTGTTGTTGATTTTGAATTTTTTTATCTGAAGAAGTTTTTTTTTTTTCTTTTTTTTTTTTTTAGTGCTTTTTACTTCTGATGTTTTTGACTTTTTGTGTTATTTGGTCTTGATCATATAGTGCAAGAACTTCTTCAAGGTTTTTGTCACGATCTTGTTGACTAATTTGAGGTACTTCAGGCTTTTCCAGTTCTTTAAGTAAGTTTTGAGCCTCTGTCTTTTTTTTCTCAAAAAGTTTCATTTTAGTTTCACATAAAGTAATTTTCATAAATTCCTCAACATAATCTACAATTTTTGCTACAACTTTTTGAAGTTTATCATATGGCATATTTTCTATGAATAAATATGGTTTAAGTGCTCATTCGCAATATTTGCGAATGAATAAAACATACTTTGCTCAGGGGTATATTCCAGTACTTCGGATGAAATAGTATTTAATAAAATTGTTTGAAGTAGATTGTTTTGAATTTCTAAAATATCCTCTTTATTTGGGATTTTTGAAAAAGCCTCAGAATCTTTCATAAAATATGATGTTGATAATCCACTTTTCATCGTCTCTTTATATTTTTTTATAGATGACATTAAAAGCATTTTACAACGTTTTATCTTTTGCAGATGATTATTTATAATATTTTTATTTTCCTTTTTTGATTTTTTAGGATCTATTTTTAAAACAGGAAAGCCTTTTGTTTTTATATTTTTTTCAAGTGTTTCTTTTGTTTTTAATAATACATCATTACTCTCTCTCTTTTATGTCTTCAATAGTTACTTCAACATTTGTTTTTCCCGGCGTTATATAATAAAACCTTATTATTGAAGCCAATATATTCTTGTAATACCTTTCATTATACTCACTATTTGATTTAAAAGAAACTGAACAATTTTTTAATTTTGTATTTTTAATCATCAACTTTTGATTATTAAAAAACTACTGTTTAAAGCGCTATATGATATATTTGGATTTGTTTTATAATCCAAAGTTTGTATTTTAGTTTTGCTACTTTTTTTATCATCAGAACTTTTAAGCCCAAATTGGACAAAATTGGTATAATTTAAAATTTTCATTTTTTATATTCCTATAACTTCTAGCTGTGTAACAATATAATGCTAGCAAAATAATAGCCTTAAAGCAATTTTTTTTCTTAACTTGTAACAAATATTAATATAGACTTTTTTTTTAAATTTGTTAAAATAAAATAAGAAATAGAAATAAATGAAGGTGGGCTTATATGAAAAATATTATAATTTTTGATGAAACCGGTAATGAAAGTAATAAGTTAGAAAATATTTTAAAAACGAATGAAGATTATGATGTTCGTACATTAAATATTGAAAAAATTAGTGAAGCAAAAAAATATAATCCATCTTTAATTATTTTAAATTTAAATGAAAATAAAACAAAAGAAATCACCATGGTAAATAAAATGGCTGCACCAACTCTTGTACTAAATTGTGATTATACGTCAGACATAATAATTCGTGGAAGTTCTTATGATTTTTAAAAAATACTTCAATAGAAAGAGAATTTCTGCTAAAAGTTTGTAATTTAGTTAGAATTAAAGAATTAATAGAAAAAGTAAAACTTGTATCAACAACGGATGAATTAACAGGATTATATAATAGAAAATATCTTCAAGATCGTCTTGAAGCAGAGATGTCCCGTGCAAAACGACATGAATCAAAAGTTTCTTGTCTTCTTTTGGATATTGATTATTTTAAAGTTGTAAATGACATGTATGGTTATGAATGGGGTGATGTATTATTAAAAAAATAGCCGAAATGTTAAAAAGCTTTATACGTAAAGAGGACATTTTAACTCGTTATGGTGATGAAGAGTTTGTGATTATCTTGCCCGATACAAATGAAGATAATGCATATATCTTTGCGGAACGCTTTCGTCGCGAAATTGAAAAAATGGAATTTATACCGGCAGGCGAAGAAGAAAGACATCAAATTACAATTTCCGGAGGTATTTCATCATATCCTTTCTTGAAAAATGTTGAAGAAACTTCTAATACTTTAATCAGATATTCAGAACACGCTTTATATAACGCTAAAAAACGTGGCAAAAACAAAATTGTTCAATTTTCACAAATAAATATTGAATATTAATATTGCCTTTGATATAGCAATTTTAATAAATTAAAGTTAAGTTGCAACATATCTTTTAAAGAATATGTAGGAATATTTTTCTTATTAAATACATTATTATGAAATGTATTTAATTGATTGTGTGAGCTAAGTTTTTGAATTCGAGGGTTTGAAATATACCTTGTTTTTCTCGCATTTTCATCTTGAAAATCAAGTAGTGTTTTTAAATTAATTGTTTGATTTTTATCATCAATTTCAAAAGGAATCATTAAACAATGTTTTGGTGAATAAATATCAAGTTTTGCATTATAATTTTTAGTTGATGAATGTACTAATACACCTTCATTTAATGTTTCTGCTATAATTTTATTGCTTCTTTTAATTTTAAATTTGGATCTCTTAATCTTAAACGAGATAAAACTGAACCAATAAAATGTTGTTGAGTCGCACTTATTTCTTTTTTATTAAATTTTATATATTTTTTTAGATTTTCATCTAGTGCTTCATCCGTCAATAAATTTTCAAAAAATATACTTACAACTTCTTTATTTGCAAAATATCTTTCATGGTTATCATCATATTTGTCACATTTTGAAAATACTTTTTACTGTCTAAATCTTTTAAAGTATTATCAAGAGTCAAGCCTACCAACTGAAATTCACCATTTATTTCAATATCATCAATCATATTTTCCATATTTAAATTGGTTGAAAATTCTTCTTGTTTTTTTTGTTTAATTTCTAATTGTTGTTTTAAAGATTCCTGACTGTTTATTTCTATTTTATTAGTCTGATTTAATGAAGAATCTTTTTTTGATTCTTTAGCTTTTTTATTGTTTTCTTTTTTGTTGATACAGACTTTTGCGCATTTATTTCTTCGGATTTAAATAAATCAAAATCTAACTCGATAGGTTCTTTAGATTTAATATCTTCAATTTTTTTATTTCTTCTAAATGTTTTTTTAATAATCTAATTTTTAATTTACAAAAAATCTCTAAATTATTTATTTTTATTTGAGGAACAATATAATTTTCCTCTAATTCTTGTTGCATATCAAAATTTGAAAACACCATTTCAGAACCTTTTAAAATATTTACTAATTGCTTTGGTGGTTCAGGTAAAGTTATATCATTTGTTTTTTTACAGATATTTTCAATAAAATCTTTTGTCATTCATGGAACTAAAAGCAGCATAAGAGCATATTTTAAAAAGATTTACACGCCCCCATCCTATTTCATCTTGCGCATTCCCAGATTTATTATACTTATCATTTCTAATTAATTCACCAATTACTGTATATCTTATCGACTTCCCTTTTTCTATAAATTTAGCTTGTTTAGATGTTCTTTTAGCTGTATTAGTTGTTTTTACTATATCTTTTAACTCTCTTTCACTTTTTAATAATTTTGCTATTTCATCATTTATCTCACTTGAAGTTGCAGGAAGTGTTTCTTTTAAAATTTCATATATACTATCAACTTGCTCAAATAATTTATTTTCGCATATTTCAAGAACATTAGTATTATCTTCAATATCCAAATCTTCATCATTTTTAGAATTAATATAATTTTCACACTTTTCATCAGAATCAAGGTCTTCAAGTTTTTCTCCTGATACAAATTTTAAACAATAGTCAGTTACTATCTTATTACGTTTAATAAACTGTTTTCTAAGGTCTTCTAGAGTTTCTTTGGACAAAGGCACATTGTATTTCATTCCATACATTAATAATTCATCCCAATTTAAATTAGGAGCCAATATATTTAATCTTTTAACACCAAATGACAAATTATTTTTTCTTAATAATGTTTTATATATCCCCAATTCATTTGTATTTAGTGACGTTATAGGCTTATAATTTGTTACAATATTATTGCCTTGTTTATTTATATTTTTATTAATAGTTTTAGCATTTTTTGTTAAAACGATATTGTTTGACTCTATTTTCATAATGATTATTCCCATTTACTATACTGTTATAATCATAGTATGGTAAATTTAATTTAGAGTCAATACTACAAACATAAATATTAAAATTTATTAAGCATGTTTGGATGGAATTTTCCTTTTGCGTTTTTAAACTTTTTTAGTTAATCCGGGAATACCCTTCATCATTTTTCTCATCATATTAAATTGGTTGACAAAATCGTTGACTTCATTAATGCTTAAGCCACAACCTTTTGCAATTCTTTTTTTTCTGCTTGTATTGATAACATCAGGGTTTTTCTCGTTCATATGGAGTCATTGAGCTTATAAACACTTCTATTTTATTTAATTGTTTTTCACCTTCGTGAGAAATCAAATCTTTCATATCTTTATTTAAATTTGGTATAGGAAGCATGGATAAAAGATTGCCAATTGAACCAAATGCTTTCATTTGTTTTTTTATTTTAAAAAATCATTAAATGTAAAACCAGATTTCCTCAATTTTTTTTCTAATTCTTTTTGATTCTTTAGCATCAAAAACTTCTTTAGCCTTTTCAACCAAAGAAACGACATCCCCCATACCTAAAATTCTTGAAGCCATACGGTCCCGGATAAAAGTCGTTTAAAGCTTCGAGTTTTTCACCATTACCTGTCAATTTTATTGGCTTATTTGTACAGTATACAACGCTTAAAGCAGCACCACCACGAGTATCGCCATCAAGTTTTGTTAAAATAACGCCGGTTATTCCAATTTGACTATCAAAATCACTTGCAACATTGACCGCTTCTTGCCCAATCATAGAATCAATAACAAGAAGTTTTTCGTCAATTTCAAACATATTGTTAATAATCATTAACTCCGCCATCATTTCAGAATCAAGTTGTAAACGTCCGGCTGTGTCTATAATTATTACATCAATATTTTTTTCTTTTGCAAAGTCGACACCTTTTTTAACAATATCGCTTACATCTTTTGAATTTTCAATTGAAAAATAATCCACATTAATTTGTTTAGCAAGAACTTCAAGTTGTTGTTGTGCTGCAGGTCGATAGACATCAGCAGCAATAAGCAAGCTTGTTCTCCCTTCTTTTTTCAGTTTTAAAGCAAGTTTTGCGCAAGTGGTTGTTTTTCCTGAGCCTTGAAGCCCCATCATCATAATTATCGAAGGATGTTTTTTTATATTAAGTGGAGTATTTTCACTTCCCAAAATACTTTTTAATTCGTCATTTACAATTTTGACAAGCATATTTCCCGGATTAATAGACGTTATAACTTGTTCTCCAATTGCTCTTTCTTTAACTTTTGAAACAAATGATTTGACTACTTTTAAATTCACATCTGCTTCAAGCAAAGAACGTCTTATTTCTCGCAAAGCATCCTGCATATTTTCATCAGTTAATTTATCATTTCCTTGTGCTTTTTGAACAATTTCCTGTAATTTTTGTGACAAAGTGTCAAACATTTTTTTCTCCTAATCTGATATATTCAATTCTTTATTAATTAAAAAATTAAATTATTTAAAAAAAGGATTGTTTTTTATTATCTTTTAAAAAAAAAGAAATAAAAAAAAAAAAAAAAAAAAAAAAAAAAATAATTTTTTTTTTTTTTTCCCCCGGGGGGGTACCTAAAACCCCCCCCTCCCTCCCGGTCCACAAAAAAGGATTTTTTTAAAAACCCCCCCAAACCTCCTTTTTTGCCCTCCCCCAATTGGTCCCTCCGGGTGCCCCCCCGGGGGGCCCCCCTTTTAGAGGCCCCTCCGGAAGGGGGCGGGGGAAAGGGGAAACGGGGGGCCGGGGGAGGGGGGAAGGGGGGGGGGGGGGGGGGGAGGGGAAAAAAAAAGATAACAAAAAAAAAAAAAAAGGGGGGGGGGAAAAGAGGGGGGGCGAAAAAAAAAAGCAAAAAAAAGAGGGACGGGGGAAAGAAGGGGGGGGGGAGGGAAAAAAGAAGAAAGAAGGCAAGGGGGAAAAAGCGGGAAAAAAAAAAAAAAAAACTTTAAAATTTAAAAAAAACAAAAAAAAAAAAAAAAAAAAAAAAAAAAAAAAAAAAAAAATAAAATTAAAAAAAACAAAAAATAAATTAAAATAACCCCCTTTCCTCCCCCAGGGTTCCCGGTTTGGGGTGGGGGTGCCCGGCCCGGCGACCCCAAAAACACCCGGGGAAAAAAAGGGGAAAAAAGAGGGGTTACCCCCCCCCCCCCCCCCCCAAACAAAAACAAAAAAAAAAAAAAAAAAAAAAAAAAAAAAAAAAAAAAAAAAAAAAAAAAAATAAAAAAAAAAAAAAAAAAAAAAAAAAAAAAAAAAAAAAATAAATATTAATGATTTTGTCAACAACACCAGCACCAACTGTACGTCCGCCTTCTCTGATTGCAAATCTCATACCTTCTTCGATTGCAACAGGAGCGATAAGTTCTACGTTCATTACAACGTTATCACCAGGCATTACCATTTCGCCGTCGAATTGGATTGAACCGGTTACGTCAGTTGTTCTGATATAGAATTGCGGTCTGTATCCAGGGAAGAACGGAGTGTGACGTCCACCTTCATCTTTTGTCAAAACGTAAACGTTTGCAGTGAATTTAGTGTGCGGGTGAATTGAACCGGGAGCCTGCCAATACTTGACCTCTTTGAACTTCAGTCTTATCAACACCTCTGAGCAATGCACCAATGTTGTCACCAATTGACCTTCGTCGAGTTGTTTTCTGAACATTTCAACACCGGTTACTGTTGTTTTCTTAGTTTCGCCAAGACCAACTAATTCAACTTCTTGACCAACTTTAACACGTCCTCTTTCAACACGGCCTGTAGCTTACTGTACCACGACCTGTGATTGAGAAGATGTCTTCAATCGGCATAAGGAACGGTTGATCGATGTCACGTTCAGGAGTCGGGATGTATTCATCGATAGCATCCATCAATTCCCAAATTTTATCAACCCATTTGTCTTCGCCTCTTTTGATTGACGGGTTAAGCTTTGAACTGCTTCTAATGCTTTCAAAGTTTGAACCTCTGATGAACGGAATGTTGTCTCCATCAAATTCGTATTGAGTAAGCAATTCTCTTGCTTCCATTTCTACGAGGTCGAGCAATTCTTCATCATCAACCATATCGCATTTGTTCAAGAATACTACCAATCTCGGAACACCAACTTGTCTTGCCAACAAGATGTGTTCTCTTGTTTGAGGCATAGGACCGTCAGTTGCTGCGATAACGAGGATACCGCCGTCCATTTGTGCAGCACCAGTAATCATGTTTTTTACATAGTCTGCGTGGCCCGGGCAGTCAACGTGTGCATAGTGTCTTTTTTCGGTTTCATATTCAACGTGTGCTGTTGAAATGGTGATACCTCTTGCTTTTTCTTCAGGTGCAGCATCGATTTCATCAAATTTCTTTGCTTGTGCTTGACCTGCAGCTGCCAATACTGCTGTAATAGCGGCTGTCAAAGTTGTCTTACCGTGGTCAACGTGTCCTACGGTACCGATGTTAACGTGCGGTTTCGTACGTTCATATTTTTCACGTGCCATGAGATTAATCTCCTTTTCTGTAATTATCTCTACCGTATATTTCCTAAATCTACATTATAGGCGATTGCTTTCAAATTAGCCTTTGACGGGATTTGAACCCGTGGCCTCTCCCTTACCAAGGGAGTGCGCTACCCCTGCGCCACAAAGGCTTATAAGAAAGAGTTTGGGCAGAGGTGGATTCGAACCACCGTACACTCTCGTGAACAGATTTACAGTCTGTCGCCTTTAGCCACTCGGCCATCTACCCATATTAACTTTTAAAGTGCTAATTATTAAAATTAGCCGGTGATAGGAATCGAACCTACAACCTACGGTTTACAAAACCGTTGCTCTACCGTTATTTTACTTTTAAAAGGATGGCGTGATTTTTCATCGGCGCCTATCGTTGCTATTGGTAGTATATCACATTTTGTTGCTTTTGCCAAAGTCGCAAATCCGCGTGTTATATTTGAAAACTCTTCTTTTTGCTGTCTTGTTCCTTGAGGAAAAAATCCAAGAGTCCAATTGGTGTTTTTTATTGATAGTGCCGTTTTTATCGTTGAAACTTCAAGCTTCTTTCTATCTACTGCTATTGCGCCTAAAAATCCATATACAATCGCGACCAAAAACCTTCAAACAACTCCTTTTTAGCCAAAAATGCTACAGGTTTTCGAATTGCATGCGGAACTAAAAAAGGTTCAAGTGCCGATATATGATTTCCGGCTACAATAAACTTTTTATCCTTTAATTCATCGCGATAACCCTCTACTTTTTAAATCAAATACAGTTTTACAATATGTAGCGTATAATCCTGAACATACAAATTTCTGAAACAGTGTACGAAATAAATTGTATTCCTTTTCTTCACGCCTTGTATAGTTTGTTCGCATACTACCTCTTTGAATTTTTTTTATATTGATTATCTAATTTTAATTTTAACATAAAAAAGTTATATATAATTTTTTTCTTATAGTTGATTTATGTCTTTACTAAAGATAGTTACAATAACAATATCATAATTTTTTGACAGTTTTATGATTAGGCTGATTGTATTTTGAGGCATTATAACATCAATATCAGCATGGGAGCTTAAATATTGTTTAATCAAATCATCAAATGATACGTATAATTTGCTCTTTATGTGTCTATACATTGTCATAGTATTTTTTATTATAGATATTTATTAAACTTAAGTCGAGTAAATGTATAGACAAGGATGCTATGGAAAGAAAATTTTTTAAATCCGGTAATGGTTGGGCATTGTTTGTTCCGAAAACAATTTTAGAGTTGCTAAAAATTAATCCTCAAACTGATAAGATTGAAATGCAAGTTGAAAATGAAGTTTTAAAAATTAAAAAATTGATAAAACGTAATAATTAATTTTAAATTTACTATTATAAAAATTATTGCATTTGGTTAATAATCATGGAATATTTTTTATTTCATAATAAATTATGCCTTGGCAAAAAATTATATAAAACAAGCAGAATATATTTCTTTATTCATAAGTATTTTAGCTGTTTTAATTATTTTCTCTTGTTCTTTGTCATGTTTGTCGTAAGAAATATCGTCAATTTCACCATAATTTTTAAAAGTATTGTAAATATTTAAATAAAGCTCGTCATAAGACTTTTTGTGGTTTATTTTCAAAAAGCATTTTATGAACACGTAAAAGCTCTTTCGTCAAAAAACATCAACAATTGCACTATCAAGTCCATTTCCCATAGCCATTGTCATATAGACCGTATTTATAAGTGAACGTAAATGTTTTGGTGCTCCATTTGAAATATTTGATAAACCGATTGTTGTTAAAACAGGCGGGTCAAAACTTTCTTTAAGCATGCGAATAGTGTCAAGACTCACTTTGGCTTGAGATTGGTCAATGCATATTGGCAAAACAAGTGGGTCAAATATAATTTTATTATGCCCAATACCTTTTGTTTCGCACATATCAATTATTTTGAACGCTAAATCAAGACGTTCTTCCGCTTCTTTAGGTATGCCTGTTTGACTGTTTAAAGTAAGCGCTATTAGGTATGTATTATATTTTGCAGCAACCGAGCTAAATTTTTCCAACCGCTCGTCATCCGCATTTGTGCTGTTTATTATACAGTTTTGTGCGTTTTTTATAAGTCTCAGACCATTTTCTATCTCATTTATATTTGTTGAATCAAAAGAAATTGGAATTGTGCCTATTTCTTTATATATTTTTGTAAGCCATTCAATAGTTCCTTCAAATTTACCTTTTGAAGGTCCAACATTGAAATCAATCCAGTTGGGATTTGTTTTTGTAATTTTGTCATTAAATTTTTTATATATTCTTCATCACGATTAAGAAATGCTTCTTTAGTTATTTTAGAGATAACATGGATATTTTCAGCTATTAATTTCATTGATTTCTTCCTTATTTTTTTCCTTATAGAATAACTGTTTTTCAACAAGCGAACATATAATATGCCCAATCATTATTTGTGATTCCTGAATAATTGGAGTTTTTGCGGATGGAATTTTTATTACATAATCAGATATTTTATCAACCTGACAATACTTCATACCGGTTATTGATAATGTTATTATATTATTTTTTTTAGCAGCAATAAGTGCATTGATTATATTTGTTGACTCACCTGATGTTGAAAGAGCTATAAAAATATCACCTGGTTTACCTATTGCTTCAATTTGACGTGAAAAAATAAATTCAAAACCAAAATCATTTCCAATTGAGGTAATAACTGAGGTGTTAGTGTTCAGAGCATATGTGCGTTTAATGCTTTTCTGTTAATATTCAACTTCGATATCATCTCACAAGCAATATGCTGACTGTCAGCAGCTGAACCCCCATTTCCTGCAATTATCATTTTATTGTCATTTTTATATGCCTCAACAAGCTTTTCAACAATCATATTTATTGTATTTTTTATAGTATTGTCGTTTAAAATTTTTTCTTTTGTTGATATAGTTTCTTTTATATATTCGTCAATAAACATTTTTTGCCCACACTAATATAAAACAAAATTTATTTTATATTAATATAGTATACTTTATATCAAAAGTATTGTAAAATTATGTAACAAAATATTTTGAAAATAGCAAATTTTATTTTTACGTGCATTATACATATAGAGAATTGTTATTATTTATGGTCAATATTTATTAGCTGGTAGGAGAAGAGATTTATGAAAATTACAAAAGTGACAAACTATCAAACTGTTGGAGTAACTCAAAAAGCAAGTGCAAAAAAATACTTCACTTCCTTTGAAAAACAAAAGTTTTGGCAGTGAGTTTTTGTTTGAGGATGAAAAAAGAAACAAAGAAAAAAAGAAACATTATTATAGGCACTTCTGTTGGAGCAGCCGTGCTTGTTTCTCTTGGTGCGTTTTTGGGAACATCGGCTTATATGCGAAAAAACAAATGGAAAGACATTGATTTAACAAAAGTGAAGTTGAAAAAAGACATTAACTTTTTTAAAAAAGGCATGATTAAAACCGGTGATTGGCTAAATAATTTGTTTAAAAAATCCGGTTCTAAGCCTAAAAAATAATTTATCAGAGCAAATTATTATACTTTAAATCCCAATATAGTGAAGAATTAATATATTGGTCAGAATTTTCTTTTTCTTTATTATTAATATTAACATTTTTTTTATTATCATTTTTTATATTCTTTTCTTCACTATTTTTATCTGTTTTTGCTTTATATTTTTTTATTGTTTTGACTTAATATAAAAAGTATCACGCTTTAAAGAATTTTCTTTAAAACTTACTGTATACTCTTTTTTCAATCCTGCATAATGTCTGAGTTTAGGATTAAAAGTAAATATTGATGTTATTTCCATAAAAACCTCTTCAAAACATGCTGTTTATTATTTTTCAAGTTTCATAAAAATAACACTAATAAAAACTTTTGTATATAGCCTAATGGATAAAAAGATATTGTCTATATACGTTGTTTTTTTGAGCATAAAATTTATTGTATTATCATTTGTCTATTAGTAATGAGCCATACCTGCAGGACTGTACTTTGGACGTCCATTACTATTATATCCGGGACGGTTGCAGTTTTTACTATAACTTGAATGATGATAAGAACGACGTCGAGAAGAACTATTACTAGATGCAATTGCTTTTCTTATTTTTTCTGCTTCATATTCTCTTTTTAAGCGTTCATGTCTTAATTTTGTTTGTTCCGGTGTTTCGTTTTTTACTTCCTCTTGTTCTTTTTTATAAGCTTCTCGGTATGCATTTTTCAAGTCTTTTTGTTCTTTGTTATTTAAACACAAGCCGACTAATGCCATTGGAGTCGCAATTGGGCTAAGCCAGACAGAAAAATGCAATGCTGCAGTGACAATCCAATAAGTCTCCATAGACATTTTTGTCTTTACAGGTAAATATTCAGGAACGCCATATATCTCATCAAGTTTTTTATTTCTTCCTGAATTATATGCAAGCGTGAAAGCTCCAATCCCTCCAAGAATTGGAATAACCGAGCTTACTTTTGAAAAAGTATTGCAACAATTGTTGAAATTTTTGTCAGCTTGAGCATCTTTTTCTTGAAAATTATAATCATCAGATGTATGTTTATTATTTTTAACGAAGATGTTTTGGGTGTATCTGATTTTGAAATAGAATTTTTTACAGTACTTTTATTTTGAATTTTTTGATTATTTTCTGTTGTTTCAGCTTCTTTGACAATAACATTAATGGGTGAAAGGTTTGGAGATGTATTTGTGTTTTTTATTGGGATTTCTATTGATGTTGGTGATATTTGCCCAACATTTTGATAAACATCAATGGCAACAGGAGCCAAATTCGAAGAATTTCTTTTGGGAAAACTTAATATGGGATTCATTCCAAATGATTTATAAGGCTTTACACCTTTTTGTTGTTTTGTTGTGAACTAAAGCCTTGTGTTTTAACACAATCCAATTTTAACATGTCTCTTTCCCTTATATATCTATAAATAAACTATTTTAGTATATAGTATAAAGTTAGATTGTGTAAATATTTTATTAAGCTATGTTAAACCAATTTTTTATTGTTTTTGCAACGAAATCAAATCCGAAAATAATTCCTAAATTTTCAGGTTCTTTGTTTTTATTATAAATAACAATTGGAACATTTTCTCTTGTGTATCTGTGCCTTCAACTGTAGGGTCACATCCGTGATCTCCTGTGATAATAAGCAAATCGTCATCGTTTAATGAATTTAAAATGTGAGGAATATATGAATCAATTTCTTTCAATGCATTTGCATAACCTTTTTGCATCGTTTCTATGTCCAAAAAGCATGTCTGTGTCAACAAGGTTTGTAAAAATAAGTTCAATATCACAATTGTTATAATCATTTTTTGTAATACAGATTTTATCCAAATCAAGCTTGTTATTTAAGGCTTTCAAGGTAAGTTCAAGTCCTTCTTTGTTGCTTCCTGTGTGTATTGCGTGACTTATTCCTTTTTTGACAAAAATATCCTCGATTTTACCAATGCCGATAACTTTTCCGTTATTGTTTAAAATATCATCAAGAACCGTGTCCTTAAACGGTGCAACCGAAAAATCTCGTCTTAAAGAAGAAATGCGACTTGGCTTACCATTTAGAATTTTGTATGGTCTTGCTATAACACGAGAAACATTATATTCATCAACAAGAATACTTCTTGCAATTTGACACCATTGATACAAAGTTTCAATTGGAATAGTGTCAATATCAACAGCAATTTGGAATACACTATCAGCGCTTGTGTAAATAATTGGGTATTTAGTTTTTTGATGAGCTTCGTTTAAATCTTCAATAATTTTTGTGCCGGAAGCAGGATAGTTTCCCAAAATTCCACCACACTTTGTTTGTTTTATAAATTCATCGACAATTTGGCGGTCGAAACCGTTTGGATAGGTTTTAAAAAGGTTTATCCAAAATAAGTCCTGCCATTTCCCAATGTCCGGTTGTTGTACATTTGCCTTTTGATTTTTTCTTTCATAATTCCAACGCTTGCAATTGGCTCGGAAGTTTTGTTTATTCCTTCAATTGTTGCCAGATTACCAAGTCCAAAATGTTCAAAATTTGGCATGTCTAAACCATTAACTGCTTTTTGCAACATTGCAAATTGTATTACAAGTCGCAACATCATTAAATTCGGCATAATCTTCTGCAGCACCTATACCTAAAGAATCGATAACAATTATTATAGCTCTTTTCATAAAAACCACTCCAAATTATTTTTTTTATTGTATAATAATTATATGTCAAAAATAAAAGTTTTAACAGTATTTGGAACACGTCCGGAAGCCATAAAAATGGCACCTTTGGTGTTGGAGTTGGATAAACACAAAGATGTTTTTGAAAATATTGTCTGTGTGACGGCTCAACACCGCCAAATGCTTGACCAAGTGCTTGAATTGTTTAAAATAAAACCTGATTACGATTTGAATTTGATGCAACCAAACCAAAATTTATGGAGTTTAACTTCAAAAGTGTTGCTTGAAATGAAAAATGTATATGAAGATGCAAAGCCTGATGTCGTGTTGGTTCATGGAGATACAACAACTTCTATGGCAGCATCATTAAGTGCTTTTTATGCGCAAATTCCAGTTGGACACGTTGAAGCCGGCTTGAGAACTTTTGACAAATATTACCCTTTTCCTGAAGAAATTAATCGCGTTTTTGCCGATAGTGTTTCCACTTACCATTTTGCACCAACCGATACAAGTGTTGAAAACCTGATAAAATCAAACATAGATAAAACTCATATATACAAAACCGGCAATACAGTCATTGATGCACTTTTTATATACCGTTGATAATCATAAAATTGATTTAGGATATTTGAATTTAGATAAAAATTTAAAAACAATATTGCTTACCTCTCACAGGCGGGAAAATTTTGGAGAACCTATAAAAAATATATGTTATGCTATAAAAGAACTTGTCCAAAAAAATAAAGATATTGAGGTTGTTTATCCTGTTCATTTAAACCCAAATGTGAGAAAACCCGTATTTGAAATATTAGAAGGTGTTCAAAGAGTTAAACTTATTGAACCGCTTGAATACGCACCATTTGCAAGCTTGATGAAAGAAGCTTACATAATTTTAACAGACTCAGGTGGTGTTCAAGAGGAAGCTCCTGCTTTGGGGAAAACCTGTCTTGGTTTTGAGAAGCACAACAGAACGACCCGAAGTTGTTGAATATGGAACAGTTAAGCTTGTTGGCACAAATAAAGACAACATCATTCAATACGTTCAAAAACTTCTCGATGACAAAACGAATACCGAAAAATGAAAGAAGCCATCAATCCTTATGGTGATGGTCTTGCTTCCAAACGTATTGTTGAGGTGCTTAGAAAAGTTCGATAAATTTGCTTGTACCACCTTCATTTACCTGTTTACCATTAAATGTCATTAATTTTAGGGTATTCATAGCTTTTTCTTTATTTTCATCGATGTATTTTTTTTACTTGTTTTACTTCAGCCATTGATTGAAATGGATGTTCAAAACCACAAGAAAATAAATTTTTCAACATTGGACCTAATACTTCTTGCATCGAAGAAAATATACTTTTTGAAGCTGTTTCAGCAAAAACTTCTTTTGCTTGTTTTTGGATTTTTTCTTTATGAGCTTCATCAATAGGTTTATAAGTTTCTTCCATATTGTTTTTTGTTGGCTGTATTTTTGTTTTTTCTTCTTCTGTTAAATTACTTTGTGAAAATTTCGACTTGTTTGAAACATAATTTAATAAATATTGATTATTGTCTATGTCTTCTTTTGTAGACGCAGATGTTACAAACTTAAGCTCATTATGTTGTTTCTTTTTTAATTGGGTAAACATTGTATAATTATAATTATAAGAAGCTTCTGCATATTTTTTCATCTTTTCCTCTTTAATTGAGGCATTATAGGCGTTTATTTTCTCAAAAATGCTATTTACTTTTTCATTTAATTTACTTAATAATGTTGAACCTTTTGTTTCATCACAAATGCTAATTGCTTTAACTGCTTTTAAAGCTTTTTTATAAAATTTGAATAATATTTCTGATTTTTTTCCTTCTAAATCGGATACTTCATTAACCAATTTTTCAATATTTTTTATATTTTTAAATAGTTTGTCAAATTTTTCATTAAATATAGGTAATAATTGTTTTTTTGTTTCATCGGTAATTGCTGAAGCTTCTATAAGTGTTTCTTCTTTATTATCAACTGAAAGAAGTTGAGATGCTTTATTAAGAGGGTCAGAAGGGAATAGTGCAAGCAAATTAGAAATATAAGTATAATTAGCCTTATGTGCATTTGCTTGAGTTGGGTCTGCTATTACTCTATTATCTTGCATCCATTTTAAAGCAAGATTATCGACAATATTGAATATTTGCATAAAATCTTGAGGACCACTTAGGGCTGTCTTTCCATTGTAAAATTCATTATCTAAATATTTTTTAAGTTCAGAATGAGCTTTTGTTTCGTCCATACAGTCTGGATATTTTGCATTTTTTAGAAGATTAGCTGCAATAGCTTCAGTATTACCAATAAAATAATTTAAGTGATGAATCATATTTTGTACAGATTCTTTGGTTGACATACGAATAACATTACCTGTATCAATAAATGTAAATTCGGCTTTACCATCTTCTTTCATATTAACAAAGATATTTCCGGGATGTGGGTCTGCATGTATAACTTTATCACCTTTTTTAGGTACACAAAAATTTGTTCTAAAACAAATTTATATATCCAGTCATCGCACTATTTACAAAAATATGATTAGTCTTAAAATCTATCATTCCAAGATCCTGTTGTAATGAATTAAAAGTTAAAAAATCTCCAAATAATTGTCCTGGTGCTTTTTCCATAACATAAGCACTACCATCTTTACTTGTTTCAATAGGTTTTACAACTTTTGCTTCTTTTGACATTTTTTGAAAGTAAAGTTGCGGCTTCAGATTCCGCTTTTAAATCAAGTTCTTTTTCCCAAGTTTCATATAGTTGTTCTAAAGCTTTTGTTTGAGTTTCTTTTTCTGCTGGATTTTCTGTTGATAACATCTCCAGCATTGTTGCTTTTGTTTTTCTATAGTCTCTTTGCTAATTCCTGGTTTTACCATTTTAACAACATATTCTTTATCGGCTTTATCTTTAACCAACCAAGTTTCAGCAACAGAACCGACACCCAATGGTTTAGCTTCAATTTCCTTTCCATCTTTATCTTTAGGTTTTATGATTGTATATGTATTTTCACCAAAAGTTCGTCTATGTGTTTTTGTGCATCTTTTGGTTTCTTGCACCTGTACATTCGCTTTTCACAAGTTCAATTACTAGTGGTAAAATTGGAAAAGTCTTACAAATATCAGATCCTTGAGGAGTATCAGCAAAATTATTTGGTAAAGTTTGAAGATATTTTGGAAATAACATATTAGTTTGTTCTATAGTTGTCAAAGTTGTTATAGCATCATTGTTCTTTGTTTTACATTGATTTAAAATATAGCCAAGAGAGTTTTCTTTCGATGTATTAAAAACATCCAAACCTTTTTTGCCGGCAAGAGCCTCAAAGCTTGTTTCTAAATTTTCTGCTGTAAATGGTTTTGCATCTTTTATTTCACCTTGACATTTTTGTTTAACTTTTTCCCATTCAGATAGATTTTTATAATTACAAGCAGCGAGAGTTGCAAGACCTGCTGTTGCAAAAAGTTTAACTCCCGGATTTTCAAGTTGTTGACGACAAAAATCACCAAATGATTTATCTTCTTTATCTAAAGCTAAATAGCGTACACCACTATTTAAAGCCATGCCACCCATAAATGAACCTATCATTGGAATAGGTTGAGTGCCAACAACACCTGGCAAAGCTCCACTTGCACCCGCAATACCGCCAGTGAGCATGTCTCTAAAGAAATGACGATTTTCTTTACGTTGAGATTTTTCAATGCCAAAAGAATCAATCCATTTGGTTATTGATTTAAATGATGAGCCAAATATTGTCCCTGTTAAAATAGGCATTGCACCGCTTAATTTTTTTGTTTTGAATAGACAAGATGCTGCATTACCAAAGTTAGTGCCAGCATGAGATAACGTAAATGTTACTGCGGCACCAACTGTGTCTACAAGGATGTCAGTTGCTTCTTTTTTGATTATATTTAAATTTGTTTATATCTTGACAAACTTTTTCAAAAGGCACTTGATCGTTCATAAAAGCAGCCAATTCTGCATCAAGTTTTTGCTACTTAAACCAAGCCCTGTCCAACCTTTTAATTTGTTAAAACCACGAGCAATAAAACCTTGTGAACCTTTTGCTTTATCAAGGTGATATTGCAAAAAAGCAATTTGACCTTCTTTTGTATCTAAATTATTTTCTAATTCAAACTCATCAATTTTTTGTTTATTATTTAATAATGGATTTGTTCCATTAAAAGCTGTTTGACAAGTTATTGAATTTTGTCTGCAATTTAGGGTGTTATTAGGCTGATTTAATAATAAATTTGTTTTCATATTTTAAAGTTCTTAATCTTATAACTTATTATTATAAAAACATATGAAAATTTAAAATTGATAAAATTTTTGCTTTTGTTAAGATAAATTTACAATTATGTTAATCTCTTTAATGTAATATTTATAAAAATTTACAAAAAAAACTTATTATCCGACAACCCAAAAAACAAGGGTTCATATTATGATATATTTAATTCAAAATAATTTTAAAAATTTAACTTATTATCAAAATCTTCTTTTATCATCCGGAATAAAAGAAAATCAAATAATAAGTCAAATTGATAGTTTTGGGATTGAAAAACAAATTGAAAATAATAATTTTTCACATGTCTTTATAAATTCTTCATATTATAATTTTTTATACAAGTACAATATTTGAAAAAAATAAAAATATTGATGTAATAATTACAGACGTAAATGAAAATCCAAAAACAATAAGACTCGTTTATAGCAGTCATTTAAAATTTATTGACAAAAACAACGCAAAATATGAAATATACAGCATTTTAACTCCGTTAAAAAAAGCAGTATAACTTGTTTATTTTTTGTCGTTTCTTCTTTTGTCACGATATTGTTTTGTAATTTTGAGAACTTTGTCTTCAAAGTTGTTGATATTTTCCAAATGAATTATGTACTTTGCAACATTAAGTTCATCTTTTAAAAAGTTTTTTATAGAATTTTATTTGACTGTCTTTCAAAAATAACAAAGAATTGTTGGACATTTTTAATGTTGCTGCCGATAAATTCATTTGGTTGAGATAAAAATTATAAATGCGGTAATTTCGTTTCATTTCAAACATTTTGCAATAGTCTTCAAGTGCTGAATCCGGTGGCATAATTTCAAGAGATTTTGACCCGGCTATTCCATAAAATTCAACTGTTATTACTGAATTTTGTGGCAGTTTAATTCCATTGTTTATAAGAAAAGAAACGTACACATTTGAGTCAGTTGCATTTAAACTGTTCACATAGCCAACTTGTTTGCCCATAAATTTAACAGGTGAGCCAATTGTCAACCCGTCAACATCTTGCATAAAAACGTAGTATTGTGTATTTTGTTTGATTTTAAAATTATAAACAAGAATTGAAATTGTCAAAATAAAGCTTATTACAAAAAGCCAGATTAAAAATTCTATAAAATAAGCCCAAAATTGTTTTTTGTTATTGTTCAATATTCAATTCCTTCTCTTCCTTCAACTCCAATATCCCAATAGTGTTTAATTGGGTTAATTTCAGAAACAAGATGAGCGATATCTATTAATTCTTTTTTTTGCATTTCGTCCGGTAATTACAATTTCAAGCTCTTGAGGTTTATTTTTCAAAGTTTGTAAAACATCTTCCAATTCAATAAACCCTAAATCCAAAACAATATTCAACTCATCAAGAATAATCAAGTCATAACAATTTTCACTGATTGCTTTTTTGGTGTATTTCCAAGCTTTTAAAGCTTCGTCTTTGTCTTGTTCGTTTGCATTATTTTTATAAACAATTCTGTTTAAGCCACTTTGAATAATTTTTAATTTTGACTTAATATGGCTGTTTAAATTGCTGAAAGAAATAATTTCGCCATAATCGTTTTCTTGACCTTTTGTGAACATAACCATTAAAACTTTCCAGTTTCTGCCCAAAGCCCTAAGTGTCAAACCAAGGCTTGCCGTTGTCTTGCCTTTACCATTTCCTGTATATATTTGAATATAACCTTTTTTTTCAAATTTTGGATTTACTAATTTGTTTTTTTTGTTCATTTTTGTGCTTTATTATTTATATATTACTTAAATTTTATCAAAGATGAGGAATTTTTAAAGGTGGATATTCAAATTGAAAAAGATTTGCTTCGACAACAGTGTAAAAAAATAAAGAAAACAACAAAATATTGAAATGATTTCACAAAAGTTGTTTCCAATATAGCAAAAAGCATTTTTTTTAAAATTGCGAAACATATCATGATTTATATGCCTTTAAAATACGAAATAGATATTACTTCTTTGTTGCATTTTTCCGATAAAAATTTTTATTTACCGAAATGTGTTAAAAATGAAATAAAAGTTATAAAATATGAAAAAAATATGCAACTTACAAAATCCGGTTTTAATGTGTTGGAACCAAATTCAAATGATTTTGTTGATGAAAAAAACCTTGAAACAATCTTTATTCCCGCATTATGTTGTGATATAAATAAAAATCGACTTGGGTATGGTTGCGGGTTTTATGACAGATTTTTAAAAAATTAAATAGTAATACAAATAAAATAATTGTTACAAGTAAAGAAATGTGTTTTGAAAAAATTCCCACAAATGATTTTGATGAAAAAGCGGATTTTATTATTAATGAAGAAAGTATTTTGTAACAAATTGTAAATTTTTTTAAACATAGTGATTATTGTTGAAGTTATTATACTTTATATATATAGAGAAAGCTTAAGTTAAGGGTTTAGCAAAAATAATGACAACGATATCATCAACAAATTTTTTTAAAACCGGAAAACTTGACTCTTGCTATTGCTATCAATGCAACAACGAACGCAAGGCTCAAAGTGCATCAACATCTGTTTCTTCTTGTGGATGTTCTGAAGATGCTTGTTCAACATTGGATTTATCCGATGGTTTAAGTTTTGATGATTTAAATGCTGATGCTTTAGTTGATATTGCAATGGAAGCTTATGATGGTTCGTTAAATGGAACAAATGTGAAGAAATTGGCTGAAAGTAGTGTAACTTTAGCTAATTTTGACCGTGCAAAAAGCCCGAAGTGACATCATGACAATGGTAAATAAAACATTGAAAAATCATTCTTATGAAGGCGAAAACATTGCTGATTACATCACAGAAGACACTTTAAAATCTTTAAATGATGTTCAATTAAATACTTTAATGAAGAAACTTCAAAAAATAGAAGAAAAAACAACTTTTGTTGACGGCAAAACAGAATATGGAATTACCAAAAATGATTTCTCAACTATAAAATCTTATGCCAAAGAAGCAGCAAAATACGATAAACTTGTAGCTTCTTTAGACAAAGAAATAGCAAGTGCAAAACTTCCTGATATGCAAAATAGAATTAAGGAAATTAAAAATGATTTAACCTCAAAAGAAAATAGGAGTTAATGCTGCAATAAATAGAATGGCTGATTTGGAAATAGATTTAACAGAAATAGCAAGTCCAAGTGTATCACAAACTACAGTTCAATCAGCATATTCTAAATTAAGTGAAATAATGGATGAAGATAAAATAAATACAGTAAACATAAAAACACTTCTTGTTTCTTTTGGACGGTAAAACTATAAAAGAAGTAATTAATAAGTATGGTGTTACAAACTTTGTAAATAAACTAAATACAGTAGCTGAAAGTGAAAAACAATTAATTTTAGAATCAATGCATGTTAAATTATTAAGTTCATATGCCGATGAAGATTTACAAGCTATTGTTGAAAGCGGATACACAAAAGGTTCATACCAAGGTTATACAGTATCTGAAATTAAACGAGCAGCCAACGGCGACAATTGTGCTTCTCCTAAATTAAATCAAATTGGTGCAATATGTCGAGGATATGAAAATATTAAATTAAACTCAGCCGGTGTAAGTGAATATGAGAAAAAACAAACTCAGGCTCAGTTGATAAATGATTTAAAATTGTTACTTAACTAAAATTATTTACACAAAGAATTAATAATTTCAGAAGCAATAAGTTGCGCGCTGTTTTGGTTTTGACCTGTAATTAGCTTTCCATCAACAACAACATTTTTTGCAAATGGCGGATATTCTTGAAATTTTGCGCCAAGTTGTTTTAATTTTGTTTCAAGCAGAAAAGGTACCATTTCAACTTTTTTTGCAAGTTTTTCTTCCTTGTTTGTAAAAGAGGTTAAATTTTTGTTATTAAATAACCAAATATTATAGTTGTCAATGGCCGGAATTAAAGCACAAACACCATGGCAAATTGCCGCTATAACTTTATTTTTGTCATAAAAATAATTCAATATTTCGCACAAAGGCTCATAATATGCTAAATCAAACATTATCTATGTCCTCCGGGGAAGAAAATAGCATCAAAATTGCTATAATCAATTTCTTCCAAGCTTTTTTGTATTTTTTAAAATATCCAAACTGTTTTTCCAACTTTCATTCATATCTTCAGGCATGCTTGAAGGGTCAATTGGGGAGTTGCCACCTAAAATACTTGCAACTTCAACCTTGAACCCTTCATCTTTAAACATTAAGTATGGACTCATAAATTCTTCAAGATAAACGCCTGTAGGTGTTTTATCTTTAAATTCTTTCGTATTTGTAACAACAATTAATATATTTTTTCATGTTTTTTCTCCCAAGATATTTTATTTATTTTAAACTTTAAAATTAATAAAAACATTGATAAAATAACTTAATTATTTTGTGTTATTATTTTATTTAAAATCCAATAATTAATTTTTTGTTAATAAATAATAAAAATCATAAAAAGATAGTATAAATAATATTGTAGATAAGATAAAATAAAATGTAATCAGTAAAGAAGGAGGCATAAATCATGTCAATTAAACCATTGTATGACAAAATTGTAATCAAAGTTATTGATGATACTCAACAAACATCAGGTGGTATATTCATCCCTGATAGTGCAAAAGAAAAACCACAAAAGGGCGAAGTTGTGGCAGTTGGAGACGGAAAGATATTGGATAACGGAAGCCGTGAGCCAATGGATGTAAAAACAGGAAATGTTGTTTTATTTGCTAAATATTCAGGCAGCGACGTTAAAGTTGACAATGAAACTTTCAAAATATTATCCGTTAAAGATGTACTAGGTATTATTGAATAGATAAGAATAAAAGAGGTAATTTAAAATGGCTAAAAAAATAATATTTGATGAAAAAGCTCGTAAAGCTTTGTTAAACGGTATTGATGCCGTGGCAGATGCTGTTAAAGTTACATTGGGACCAAAAGGACGCAATGTTATATTGGAAAAAAGCTTTGGAACACCACAAATTGTAAACGATGGTGTTACAATTGCTAAAGAAATTGAACTTGAAGACGGTTTGGAAAACGCAGGTGCTCAGTTGTTAAAAGAAGTGTCATCTCGTACAAATGATGTGGCAGGTGATGGTACTACAACTGCTTCTGTTTTGGCACAAGCTATCGTTCGTGAAGGAATACGTAATTTAACAGCCGGTGCAAATCCTGTTGGTATGAAACGTGGTATCGATAAGGCTGTTGAATTAGGTGTTGAAAAAATTAAAGCTATGTCAAAACCTGTAAATTCAAAAGAAATGAGATCTCAAGTTGCAACAATTTCAGCCGGTAATGACAAATTTATAGGTGATTTAATTGCTGAATCAATGGAAGCTGTTGGAACTGATGGTGTTATAACAGTTGAAGAATCAAAATCTTTTGGCACTGAAAAGAAAGTCGTTGAAGGTATGCAATTTGACAAAGGTTACATTTCACCATACTTTGTTACAGACCCTGAACGCATGGAAGCCGTGTTGGAAGACCCTTATGTATTATGTGTAAATAAAAAAATAAACCTTATTGCTGATTTAGTTCCTGTTTTGGAAGAAGTTGCTCGTGACGGTCGTTCTTTGCTTTTGATTGCTGAAGATGTTGAAGGTGAAGCTTTGGCAACATTGGTTGTGAACACAATGAGAAAAGTTCTTCGTGCAGTTGCTGTAAAAGCTCCGGGTTTTGGTGACAGACGTAAAGCAATGTTAGAAGATATCGCAATTTTAACAGGCGGTCAAATGTTCACAGAAGAACTTGGCATAAAATTGGAAAACGTTACAACTCAGATGATGGGTAAAGCAAAACGCGTTACTGTTACAAAAGATGAAACAACAATTGTTGTTGATGACAGCACTAAAGCTCAAGTGGCAGACAGAATAAACCTAATTAAACGTCAAATTGAACAATCAGATAGCGAATATGATAAGGAAAAACTTCAAGAACGTTTGGCGAAATTATCAGGTGGTGTTGCTGTTATTGAAGTCGGTGCTGC
Source organism: Candidatus Melainabacteria bacterium (assembly GCA_022009935.1). Taxonomy (GTDB): domain Bacteria; phylum Cyanobacteriota; class Vampirovibrionia; order Gastranaerophilales; family Gastranaerophilaceae; genus UMGS1477. Next base: position 1,924,323 of record CP091731.1, read on the forward strand.
TTCTGAAGTTGAATTAAAAGAACGTAAGTTGAGAATAGAAGATGCTTTAAATGCAACACGTGCTGCTCAAGAAGAAGGTATTGTTCCCGGTGGTGGTGTTACTTTGGTTCGTGTTCAAGAACACCTTGCTGACAATATAAACAAAATTCCATTTGCAACTGATGATGAAAAAATCGGGTATAAAATACTTATGACAGCATTAGATGTACCTTTAAAACAAATCGCATACAATGCCGGTGCAAAAGGTGATGTGGTTGTTGATACAGTTAAAAAAGAAAAATGTTCATATGGTTATGATGCCTTATTGAATAAATACGTAGATATGTTTGAAGCCGGTATTGTTGACCCGGCAAAAGTTACACGTAGTGCGTTAGAAAATGCAGCTTCTGTTGCTTCTATGTTGCTTACAACTGAAGCAGCTGTTGTAACAGTTAAAGAACCAAAATCAAATGCTCCTCAAATGCCTGATATGGGTGCTATGGGTGGTATGGGCGGTATGATGTAAGCTTTTTATACGCCTTAAATATAATAAAAGGGTGCCTTTATGAAAATAGGCATCCTTTTTATTGAAAAAAGTTGCTTGACTTCATTTTTTTTGTTGATAATATAATCTTATGCCACAATAGCTCAGTTGGTAGAGCAAGGGACTGAAAATCCCTGTGTCCTTGGTTCGATTCCGAGTTGTGGCATATTTTTATAGGTTTACAAAAAATCTCATTTCCATTGTGTTTCAGGTTTATGAGTTGATGTATTAGTTCAATCACGTTGACAGGAATGGTTAGTTTGATAATTTTTGTGTATTAGTTGTATTAGTTCAATCACATTGATAGATGTAATAAACTGAGTAATTTGGTCGGGGCAGATGGTGTGATTTTTTCGGGTAATCGGCTCTGTGTACGAGTTTGAGGGGTAGGAAATAATCAAACCATATGAACCAAAATTACTCACTTTACTCTTTTCTACTCAGGGCAGATGGTGTGATTATTTTGGGCAAACCTCTTTTTTGAATAATAGCCTGATTTTTCGGCGTTTTTCGCTTAGGTCAAATGGTATGATTATTTTGGGCTATGACCGTTTTGAGTTTAAAAATTTTTTGTTATAATAAAACTATTAAATTAGAATATAGGAACTTGAAAATGAAAAATCAATCATTTGTTACTAAATGCCTAAAAAATGAAAACTTATATCCCAGTGAAAATATTGTTAGCACTGGACTTTCTTTAGAACTTGAGAACAACTCTCTTGTTTTAAAAGGTTCAGCAATAGATTTGATTGAGTTTGCGGATTTGTTAATTGCTCTTGCCATATCTGGAGAAGATAAAGGACAGCATTTTCATATAGACAATTTAACATTGATTGATAATAATTCTAAAATATCGGAAGTGGTGTTGCAAAGGAAATAAATGATACGAAACAGACACAATACTCGGAAGTAGTGTTCCAATTCGCCGTCTTCAGAGGTAAGGTGTTCGTACCATGAAAAACGAATATATTAATATAAAAGCAATCGCACAGGCTAAGGATTTGAAAAGCACCCGTTCAATCCGAATGGAAATCAACAAGCCCGAAAGTAAATATATTTCAAGAGAGGTTAAAGTTAACGGCGGCACTTCTTATGAAATCCTGTTTTCAAGTTTAGAGCCGGAGTTACAACAAAAACTTCGTGAGAACGAAACAAAATCAACAGCACTTGTGCCTTTGAATTATAAACCACCAGTTATAACAGATAAAGCGAGAATAACAGCTAATCATAGAATGAATATCGTGAAAGCCGCACTTGAGCATCGCAAAAAATACGATACTCAAAAACAAGCAGATCATGAATTTTTAGAGTTATACAATACTGGATTATTTTTACCAAAAGCGTACGAATTTCTTGGCAGCATTTCAATGGGGACATTAAGGCGATACATTCAAGCCTATTTAAAAAGCGGAAATGCAGAGAATTTAGTTCCTCAATACAAAATTACAAAGCAGGGAGAATACAACAGTATATTAAATAATGATATGAAAAAAGTTCTGCTCACTCTTTTACTTCACCAAAACCGATTCGGTTTCAATACTGCGATTCGCTTGGCAAAACAAATATTAATTAAACAAGGATACGATGAGGAAAGTTTACCAAGTAATATTACATTCAAACGATTTGCTGAACATTTTAGAGATAATAATTATGCTGAATGGACTCTAAAACGTGAAGGAATAAAAAGCCTATCACGATAAGGTTGAGCCGTATATTGAACGAGATATTTCAAAAATCGAAGTCGGCGATGTCTTAATCGCAGACGGACACGTTCTAAATTTCCAAGTTATTAATCCGTTTACAGGCAAGCCAACGAGAGCAACACTCGTTGGCTTTTTAGATTGAAATCAACAGCCCTTGTCGGGTATGAAATAATGATGAGTGAAAACACACAATGTATTGCCTCAGCTTTACGAAACGCAATTTTAAACCTTGGTTTAATTCCGAAAGTCGTTTATCAAGACAACGGAAAGGCTTTCAAATCAAAATATTTTCAGCATTGTGATTTCGAGGAGGGGGAATTTAACGGAGTGTATGCCAATTTGGGTATTCACTCCGTTTTTGCTAAACCTTACAATGCGAGAGCGAAAGTCATTGAGAGGTTTTTCTTAGAGTTTCAAGAGGAGTTTGAAAAATTAATGCCAAGCTATATCGGAACTTCAATTGAAAATCGTCCTGCTTGGATGAACAGAAATGAAAAACTCCACCTTCAAATTCACGAGAAACAAACTGGTGGAAAAATTCCAACGGTACAAGAAGTAATTAAATACATTGATTGTTGGCTTGAATTTCACAATCAAAAACTTTGTCCTAATGACCGTTCAATAACTATTCAAGAGGTATTAAATTCTGTTCAAAAACAAGATATTAATAAATCAGCTCTTGATTATTTGATGATGAAAACTGAAGGCAGAACAATAAATAAGCACGGAATTACCTTCTTGAATATGCATTACAGAAGCGATGCAATTCTCGGACTCAGAGATAAAATTTATATTCGATACAGCCTCTTTGATTTATCCAAAGTCTATGTTTATTCTGCTAAAGGCGAGTTCTTATGTGTTGCCCATAGGGTACAGAAAGTTCACCCGATGGCGAGAGTTTTAGGAACGGTGCAAGATATGGAAGAATATAACAGACAATACAAAAAACAACAACAAATTAAAAGCCGGCTGATTAAAAAGTTAAATCGTATTACAAATCTGAAGATATTCCACTTTTAAAAATCGAGCCGGAAGTGATTGAAGAAATCGCTCCAATTCTTGAAGAGAAGCCGAAACGTGAAAAGAAGAAAACACCTCGTGAACAGCAAATGAACAGACCGATTTTTTAATTCGGATGCAGATAAATACGAGTGGTTAATTACTCATGGATGTACAAATCAAGAGGACAGACAATTCCTTACAAAATTTATACAAAGCGAACAGTACCAATTATTATATGGAGACTAAATTATGAATAAAACCTTTATTAAAACAAAAATGTTAAACGGTTTATTACTTTGATGGATGAACTCCAAAAATTGCCGTTTAATATTCCCTAAGTTAGCACTTGTTTATGGAGACCATGGATTGGGTAAATCACAGACGATTCAATGGTGGGCAGATAAAAACGACTCCGTTTACGTTCGAGCAACTCAAGGAATGACAAGCCGCTGGCTTTTATCTGAAATTGCAGAGGAACTTGGTGAAGATCCATTTTGGCACAGCCAAGAAACATTCAGCCTGATTGAAAACCATTTGAGGCAAAATCCTAAAGTAATAATTGTTGATGAGATTGATTATTTAATAGAAAAACACACAGTTGAAACCTTGCGAGATTTACACGATAAAACAGGCTGCCCAATCGTTTTAGTTGGAATGGGAGCGGCAGATAAAAAACTTGCAAGATATCCGCATTTAATGGATAGAGTTTACAGACAACTTAAATTTGAACAATTTAATCAGGAGGATATTTCAGACATTTTATGCCAATTAACGGATTTAAGTTTTACTGAAGATGCAATAAATTATCTTGCAACACGCACAAACCAATTCAGGCAATTAGTTAAATTGATAAATAAAATTGAAAAATTATCTCAAACAAACCAAATTGAAGAATTAGACGAATACACATTGAAAGGACTTTTAAATGAAAGAGCGAATATTAAGACTTTGCAAAAGGTTGGATAAATTCTCATTAGATGAAATTGAAATGGTGTCAGAACTTGAAACGGAAGAACTGATACCGATTTTATCCGAATTAAAAATGAAAACAAACTGATACAAAAGGGTAATTCCTATTTTTATAATAAAGTTTCTGCCGTAAAGAGGACTTTTGGTAATTTGCCTCTGTGTTTTCAATTTCATTCAAAAGAAGAAATCGATTATATTTTAAAAGGTTTCTGTTGTGATATTGAAGTTCTAAAGATGATTGATTTATTCGGACTTACAAAGCATACCTTAGACAAATTTTATAACAGTTTTAGAATGACGATTTATGAAAAGCAATACAAAGAATTATTAGAGCATTTTGAAAAAACACCAAAGATGCCGCAAGAGCGAGTTTATATGAATACAAAAGTTTATTTATATTTATATAACGGTAAATTGTTTGTATCTGAAAAATATCTTGTTTCAAAAGATGCAAGAAAACATCGAGAAGAAGAACGGCTTGAGATTAAAAATATTTATTTAAAAGCTACAGAAAAGTTTTAAGTCGCTCGTTCGCTCATAAATTTCATCTGCACCTATCAGAAGAATTGTGGAAGTATGGCAAGGAGTTTAATGAACAATATGTTTTAATGAATAAAATGTTATTTTCTTAACATTTCTTAATATAAAACAGGACAATTTTTTAACATTATTATTGGCTTTCAATTTTGATAAATTTTTATAATTATAAATTAAAACCTTTTATATTATAGTTTTCGGAGTTTTTATATTTCTGTCCTATTCAGGACAGGCAAAGTTTTTCATCTCTTTTAATATTTAAATATTCAAATATAATTGATTTATAGTTTGATTGTGTTTCTGTATAGCCAAGCAGATAGCCCATTTGGGCTACTTCGTGGTGTGCAAAAAATAAGATAGTCAGCTAATAGTAAAAATTTAAAAAAGATTACTGCTTGAATAGTACCCCGTTACTAATCAAGAGAGGAATTGATAAAAATGAACAACTGTGTTAACTGCCAAAAGAAAATTTTACTAAAATTTATTATGTCGTTTTTACAACATAAAAGCAACCGACATAGCAAGAGAAATCAACGTTTCTGACAGTCTTGTCAGAAAGCATATCGATGGAATTCGTAATTGTGAACAAGTGGATTTATATATAATCCATGCTTGTTTCGGAGATAATTTTGGAGCGATTAAATGCTAAAAACTACGCAAGAAAAATTAAATATTCCTGCGTGGATTTCTATTGAGGAGGCATCAAAACTCCTTAATGTAAAAGTAAAAACAGTTAAAAACCGTTGTTATAAAGGCGATTTTAATTATAAAATCGAAATTAAAAACAATGTAAGACAATTATTTATTCGTTACTCATCTTTGCCTATTAAATTTAATTGTGATTCAGAAGTAGAAAATCAAAAATATTCAGATGCTCCTGTGTGGTCTAAAATTCAAGCTGATAAATATAGCAGTATTGTAAAAGAAAGCATTAAACTTAAAGGACAAAAATTACAAGAATTTATTGATTCTTGGAATATCGATCATCCAGATAATCAAACTTCATACTCTTCAATAATAAGAATGAGAAGACGATATCGTAATAAAGGATTAAACGGACTTTTAGCAAGATATGGGAACAATTTAGGAAGAACCGTCATTGATGATTATTACTTTGAGTATTTTAAAATTTATATCTCGTTGAAGGTGCGCCTTCGCTACAAACTTGTTGGGATTTAACACTTGGTCACGCAGTAAGAGAGAATGGAATTGATAGATTAGAATTCCCGAGTTGCTCATCTTTCAAACGCAGATTAAGACGTGATGTACCAAAACAAAGTATTTATTTAGCGAGATATGGGCAAACAGCATGGAATAGGAGATACGGGAACTACATTGAGAGAGATTATTCAAACGTGGTCTGTGGCAAAGTTTGGGTTTCAGACCACGCACAAATCGACGTTGCTTGTCTGTCACCAGACGGCAATGTCGTTTTTCCTTGGGTTACCGCTTGGAGAGATTACAAATCAGGCAAGTGGCTCGGATGGCTTTTTGCAATGTGGTAATCCTAATTCAGACCATATCTTTCAAACTTTTTACTACGCAGCTGAGGAATACGGACTTCCTGAAGATGTAATCATTGATAACGGTAAAGATTATCGTTGCAAAGACTTTGCCGGAGGCAGAGCGAATAAAATTCGGGTTGAAACTAATAAACCAAAGACAACTTCAATGCTTGATGAATTAAATGTTAAAGTTCATTTTGCCTTGCCATACAATGCTCAGACAAAACCAATTGAACGTGATTTCTTAAAGATTAAGGAACTATTGTCAAAACATTGCGTGGGTTATAGAGGCGGAAACGTGGTTGAAAGACCTGAAAAACTCGCTCGTGAAATCAAAGCCGACAAGATTATACCGTTTGAAGATTTTAAAATCATATTTGATAAATTTATCGTTGACGTTTTAAATAAACGACCATCTGAAGGTAAAAACCTTAAAGGCTTATGTCCCGATAAATTATTTAATCAAGAATTCACAGAAAAAGTTACAACAAGTCGTGATGCTCTAAAACTTTTCTGTATGAGAACATCAAAAACTTATACAGTAGGCAGAAACGGAATCAAAGACAATTCTCTTGGTATTACATATTGGGCAGATTGGATGATTTCTAAAACAGGTTTGAAAGTTTATCTTCGCCGGGATGTTCAAAATTACAAAGAGGCTTGGGCATTTAAAGCCGACAATGATGAGTTTGTGGGTAAAATAACTGCTGTAAAAGCAGTTGCGGCACTCCACGCTGAAACTGTTTCTAAGGAAGAATTCAAAGAGGCAATGGCAATTAAAAAACGCAATTTGAAGGTTGCTAAATCATATATTAAACAAACCATTGAAATACCTCTTGAAGAACAATACGAAAATTACAAAGCTGCATACGCAAGTGTTGAAAAGCAAGCAAAACCTAAAGTTTCCAAAATTGCCAACACTAATATGGATAAGGCTATTCGCAAAAATAAAGAAACGGAAGCCTTTGGAAAGCAAGATTTATCAATGTTTATGGTAGAAACTCCCCGTTAAGGATGAGCCCTTGTATTTATTTGAAACCGACAAGATTCTTGAAGAAGAATTGAAAGGAGTCGCATATGGATATTAGAGCAGAGCTTCGTGATTTGATGGATTCTAAAAATTACAGTTTAGCATTCGTTTCAACTGCGACAGGAATTGCTAAATCATCAATCAGTATGTGGCTTAACGGTGCATATAAAGGCGATAATGCAAAACTAACAGATAAAATTAACAATTTTATTCAACGTGAGCAAGAACGCTCCGGCAACGATGAACTTCCAATTGTAGATATTTCAATAATTAAATATATCTCTGAAATCGGCAGACTTTGCCACACTAAAGGTAAAATCGGTGTTTGTGTCGGTCGTGCCGGACTTGGCAAAACCGTTGCTGTAAAAGAATATACAAAAAATGCTCTTGACGCAATTTTAATCGAAAGTGATTCGGGTTACACAGCAAAATCGTTATTAAAAAGAGATTCACAGACGTCTTGCTCTTTCAGGTAAAGGCTCTGTGTATGATTTGATGGGTGAAGTTGTAAATAAATTAAACCAATCAGGCAGACTACTTATTATTGACGAAGCTGAAAATCTGCCATATAGAGCTTTTGGAAATTACTCGAAGAATTCACGACAAGACTGGTGTCGGTGTTCTTCTTGTGGGTAGAAATATTTTGTTTGAAAACCTCAGAGGTTTCAATAATCAATATGACCAACTTTATTCAAGAGTTAAATACCACAAATTGCTTGATAGATTGCTTATTCAAGACGTGGTTAAAATTCTTGAATCAGCAGGTCAAGATCCAAAATTAGCTGAAACTTATCTTCAGTATTCAGATGGCAATACTCGAAGATTGGAACATCTAATTACTCACAGCATCAGCGTTGCTAAATTTAATGGCAAGGCTGCGGTCGATGGTGCGGTGATTAAACAAACTTCTAAGTTATTGATGGCATAAAGGGGGATTAAATCGTGATACATAAAGGTACTGGTAAGTTTTTATTCCGACCCGACTATACCGTATTTTATATATTCTTAATCGCCCTTGCCATCTTTATCTTGGGAGTGCAAATCGGAATCAAACATGGTCGTGAATTGCAACTTGAAGATATGAGGATTAAATATGGCTACGATTTCTCAGATTAGAAAAATTCATACATTAAAGAATGTCATTGGTTTAGAAGACGATTTATATCGTGAAATGCTGATGTCTTTCGGGGTTCAAAGCTCTAAAAATTTGACTTATACAGAAGCAATTATCTTCACAGAGATTTTGGAAGAAAAAGCCGTTGCGCTTAATCGTTGGCAAAAGCAGCCAAAGAAATATGAAGGATTAAATCGTGGCGAGAAAATGGCAAGCGATGCCCAACTTCGAATGATTGAAGGAATGTGGCGAGAAGTTTGCTATTTCGATAATAACGAATTTGCAAAAAAATCTCTCAGAAAATTTTTAAAATCCAAGTTCAAAGTGGATGACGTTATGTTTCTGACTAAAAGCCAAGGCTTGCAAAGTTATTCAAGCATTACAGGCTATAAAAAAGAGTTTAAAAAAGAAAAAAGTGTGGCCACACTTAATTAGTAGAAGAAAAATAAGGAGAAAACAAATGGATCAGACAATGGACAAAATGGCAGACGAAAAAGCAAACATGATGGGTAACCAATTCTTCGGTGAAGTTTCACACGATGAACCTAAAGAATGTGCGGTTATGGGTTTAATTAAAATCAAATAATTGTGCTTGATGAAGAATTAAACGAAGCAAAATTGCGTTATGCCGATGTTGCTCTTGAAGAAGAGAATTGGAGTGCAAAATACGAACGCAAACAGACTTGTAAGATTCTTGAAGGTCAAATTGCAATTCTCAATAAATTGCAGAGAGACTTTGAATGTATGCTTACCCCAATGCCTAAATCAATGGCTATGGCAGGTTAAAAGGTCGAAACGGTCGGCTAACGGTGCAAGCTGACCGTCTTAGAGTGATGCTCTAACTGATGAGACCAAATAAAGAAAAGGAGTAAATTATGGAAACTCAAGAAAAAGCAACACAGGTTTTGGATAAGCAAATTTCTGAAGTTCAAGCAAAAATTAATCAAGCAAAAATTAACATAGCAGATGTATTTATCAAAACGACAAGCATTGATATTCAAGACATTCGTTCCCCTAAAGATGCTCTGCCATTCATAGAAGATATGGAAAAGATGCCGCATTACTTAAATACCGTAAAGGCACAGGAAAAAGTCCTCGCAGCATTAACAAAATCTCGTGCAGAGATTGTTACCGCAATCACAGGTGAATTTGTAAAATAGAGATCGAAACGAGCCATTTTAAAAAGGCTCGTCTTAGTGTAAGGCACTAACTGATGAGATCAAAAAAAGTATGAGGAGAGATATGCGATTTGAAAAATGGATGGAAAACGTAACAATTGATGATTTACCGAATGATGATTTAAAACTCATAGCTGAAGTAGCCGGACTAAAACAGGCTATGCTATTTATTTTTTCTTTTTTCAGGTGTTGTTGTTAGCATTCCAAATAATCCATTCACTAAATTAAGAGATAACTATATTATGAACCATTACGATGGGACAAGAACTTCTATAAATAAACTTGCAACAGAATGCGGAATTACACACAGGCATGTTTATAGAATTCTAAAAAAGAGATTAGAACCCCCAACCCCTAAATAATATCTTGCGTTGATAGTATTCATCACTTCTTTGCCTTGATGTTTATTGTTTCACATTGAGGCTTTTTTTGTTACAATTAGTGAAACTGGAGGAAATATTTATGAGTTTTTCAGATACACACGCAAATTATAAAACATACGAAAGTGAGAAATTCTATGTTAAGGATTTCCCTGATGATATTGAAGAAGCTTTGCAAGGGTTATTGGTAAAGTTTGCTGATGGGGAAGGACGTAAATTAAAATTTCTAATAAATAAAATAGGAACTGTTGTTAATTCAGGTATTACAGAAAATTGGGGTTGGGATTATTTAATACAAGATCTTAATGAAAGTATTAGAAAATTAATCATGAGTAATTATAATAAATTTTTCGATTTTTTAGAGCTATTGTATGATAATGATGTTGCATCTATTAACGAAATTAACGACTTTTTAGAAGATAATTCTATTGGTTACAAGTTTTCTAATGAATCAGGCTATTACACTTGGATTTTAAGAGAAGACTGTGAAATTACTGCTATTCAACGAACCGAAACTCTTTTGCAAACACCAACCAATCTTTGTAAACAAGCAAAAGAACACTTAAAACAAATTATAAATAATTTAAATACAGGAACAGAGAGAGCAAAAAAAGATGCTTTAAGAGATGGTTTATCGGCACTTGAAACATTAATGAAACAGATTACACATACAAACGATATAAAAGATGCTACAAAAGAACTAAGAAATTTAAATATTGCACCTGACTTTTTTAATAAAAGAAGGTTTATCTATATGGGATAGAACACATCAAGAGTATCCTGATATTCGTCATGGTAATCCCAATGTAGTGTCAATAGGAAAAGCTGAGTTACTTTATTGCCTGAATAAAATTTTAATTTATATTGAATTTCTATGTGATTTGAATATAAAATAATTATTCTTCAACAGGTGTTATTGAATCCATATCAATATTATATTTTCTGCCATCTTCATCAACGCAGGTAGCGAATGGAACTTTTGCATCGGCATAAACATTTGTCCAAGTGTATAATAAAATTCCTCGTTTTTGAGTCTTGTGATTAAAAACCTTTGTGCCAAACATTGTTCTGTCTTTTTCAATTGTCATTGTTTTATCCTTTCTATTTGTTAATAATTACTTTAATTGCATTTTTTACTTCAGGTTTATTAGTTTTGAAATCGATAAATTTACTTGTTACTTTTGTAAATTGAATTGAACATCCGTTTTCAACAAATAATGCCAATATATCTTCAATTCTTGCTTGACAGTTTGTGATTGTAATGTAATCAATATTGAACTCTTTGCAATGTTCAATAATAGGTTTTACGTCATACTCCCAAATTACATCACTAAAATTAATGTTTTCATTTGTTGTATCTAAAGTCCTCTCATAAGCATAAAAGAATGTTGAATTAATACCTTGATCTTTTAAGCATTTGTCAATGTTTTTTGCTTGTTCTAATTTTTCAATCTTTTTTCATATTTATGTCCTTTCGTTTTTAATGTGCATTAACATTAATCACTCGTTGTGACTTTAATTTAAAGTCATTGGGAGTGATTTTTGTATCATTTCAACACAATTATTTTTTCTCAATTATTTCGCCAAAATATATGTCGTTCGGCTTTTCAGGATCGAGTAAGCATTCAATCATAAATACAAATCTCTCGCCGGGATTTTCACCATTGAGGCATTCGCAACCAACCATTGTTTTATCTTCACTCATAGCAATCACTTTATAATCAAAATTGTCTGAATTGCTTATTCCTTTTATCTTTTTTAATTTGTAAATGCCGTTTAATTCAATCATAGCTTGCTCCTTAACTTTTAATGTGCATTAACATTAATTACTCTCAAGCCTTTTAATTTAAAGTCATTGAGAGTGATTTTGTATCATTCAGACACATAGTTATTGAGCAATATAATATTGCGTTGGAGCATAATTGTTGAAGTTCCAACGCAAGTCGTGGTAAAAATCTTGCTCGTAATTTGGAGTTGGTTTAACGAAAGGCGGTAGGAAGTTTTTGCTTTCCTCATGGGCTTTATAAGAATTAATTGCCGTTCTTAATTCAGCATAAAATTTTGCTTTAAATTCCTCTAAGGTTAATTCCAAGCGTTCTTTATGATTTTGTCTATTATTAATTATGATTTTTCTATTCATTTATAATTATCCTATCTTATAATTTTTTAATCCGTAATTGCCTGAATGGCTAATAAAAAACAGGGGATGAACCCCTGTTTATAGATATAGTTTAAATGCTTTTTCTGAATTTTTCTGCCAATTCAATGTGTTTTTTAGCCGTTTGGTTATAAGTTTCTTTGTCTTTCAAGTCTGAATCAATAACCTGTCTTATATTGCAACTTTTATTTGAATCCAAGCATTGCCATATCAAAGTTCCGAGTTCTTTTTCAATTTCGTCTTTGTGTTTGTATAATTCGGTATATTTGGCTTTATCGTTTCCGATAAATATTTCTGTTGCAACGTAGGCATCTTTTACACTCATTGTCTGCTTAATATAAGCACCTTTAACTCCGATTGGGACGTTTTGATAATGTTGTGATGCCGGCTGAACTTGAAAATCACCTAAGCCCATTTCATCACAGACTTCAGAATAAACAGTCCAATAATCAAATTGAATGCCGCTTGTCTGAGTTATTGCTCTTGGTTTCTTTTCTTTGATTTTGAATTCAGGTTTCAACAGGCATTCAAAGTCTATTTTATCCACGTTCAAAAATGCTTTAAAAACAAAAAATCCAAGTTCGCCATCTGAGCCTTCATTCAATATTTTTAATACATTCATGATTTGCTCTTTTGGGTTTGTAACAAACCAAGCAAAATACGGCTTTTTAGGCAGATTTAAAACAGTTTCATTGTTAATAGAATTAACCAAAGTGTCGAAGTTTTGCGTTAAATCAACGAGGGTAACAATAACTTTGCCGCTTTTGCTTTGATAATCTGCCATTGTTGAAGTAACGATAACGGGTGTGTTCTTTTCCAAGTATTCAGAGAAGTTTTGCTTTGTCTTTAATACTTGTTCAGGTGTAATGTTTTCTGTCATAAAGACCTCCTTTGTTTTGTACACACCCATTCATCACTCGTTTAATAATTTAATTAAAGTCATTGTGCCTGATTTTGTATCATTCGGACACAATTATTTTTTTCTTACATTTCTCTTTTCATTAAGTGCCAAATAATGAATTTGAGTTTTCATATCCGATAAAGTCCTTGCTTCTCTTACACGTTCAACTTGTCTGTCAAACTCATCAGATATTTTAGGGAAGTTTTCATCGTTTGAATCTGTATTAGAAAATTTTTCTCTAATCTTATTAAAAGATTCTAATTCCGTATCTAAATTTCTGCGAGCTTTATTCATTTGTGCTTGAGTGGATCTATATGCTTTGTTTAATTCGTCATCTGTCATTTGATGATATTTATCCATAAACTCTGTACGAAATGAATTATTATCATTTTCATATTTATTTCTTAATTCGGAAGAATTTGTTCTTGCACTTCCGCCTCCGCCACTTCTTCCACCGCCTGAGCCACGTCCGCCCATAATTAGACTCCTTTCTTTTTATTAAATTTATTCATATACGGTTCGAACCATCGGATGTTTTTATATCCTTCAAATTCGGTTAGTCTGTTTCCATAAACCAAAATCTTTTTGGTTCAAGTTGTTTCAACATTTCTTTAAATCCTTGCATAAAGAGGTGTTTTGCATTTTCATTATTCAAAACTCCGATCGTTCCAATTGCAACAATTGAGTTTTTGGGAATTCCTAAAAATGTATATTTATAGCTTGATTCATCTGACCAACTAACTGTTGGGATAACTTTTATTCCTAAATGTTGCCAGTAGCAAGCACACCAACGATTTCTGTAAACCTGCCATATTTGAAAGGCAGTCGGATAATTTGTGTACATAGAAAAATCAGGAGACAAGACTCCATCATATTTTTTCAATTCTTCAATCTGAGAATCAGCATTTTTCCAACATCTCTCAAAACGGTAATCATCCAAGAAAAAATGTGCCGTTCCGTTACGGTTTGAATCTACCCGATAAGGGATGAGTTCTTTTATCTCGAACTCATCTGCTTTGATATCGGGTATTCCGTATGAATTAGAGGAAGAGAAAAACCTTTTTCAACATTTTGCACGTTTAGTAAATCTCGCCAAGACATAAAAACTCCTTATGCTCTTAATTCTTTTACTTTTTCAAGAAGATGATTTGCAAAGGTTTCAATTGTGTTCACACCTTGATTGAAACAATAATCATCCAACTCATTCGGCGTATTTTTGATTTTTTCTTTTAGTATAAATAAACTATCAATTGCCGGTTGAGTGTATTTTGCGAGGTTTTCATATAATTTGGTGATTGAATTTGGAACATTCTTTTTTTATAAGTTTTAAAATGAACGGTTGAATAACTGCCCATATTGCACTAAAGTCTTTCCAATTCTTAATTAACAACAATAAATTCATAATAATTTCCTTTCTTAGTAAACTTGTATTTGCCGGCTTTGATTGAATTTTTTATAATAAGAGATTTTGTTTCTTAGGTATTTTCCGACACTTTTTTGTGATAAATTCGGCAAATAGTGAAGATAAGTAATATCAATTTTGCCTTCAGGTTTTGTTTTCTTACGATCAAATTCATAGTGTGTGAAAACTTTGTTTTCATCGACTATAATTCCGTAATTCACGCATAAATATCCTGCAAGGCAGCACAAAGCCTCAACCTGTTTTTGTGTTAGGGGATATTTTGTTTGTTTTTACCTAAATCAAAACCTGCCATTCCACAAACTGACAAACCAATACAACCAGTATTTCCGCCACCGCAATGTGCGGCATAATTGCCGTCATAACAATTTAAATTATCTTCAGGTTTATGCGTTCCCGGATAAATTCTTCCAAGTTTATCGATGCAATAATGGTATGCATTTAAGTCAACTTGGCAAGGGAATTAGCACCTGCTGTCCAATGTAAGCAGATTTTTGATAATGATGTCATATTAAAACTCCTTATTTATAACGAATGCAGATATGAACAATTTGTGATGGGGGTTGAACGGTTTTTGAAGCACCGTAAATTTTATTATTTGCGGATGCTTTACTTGTTGTTAGTGTTTTTGATGCCCATAGTCAGGATTACCACGCCCTTCTTCAGCAACTCCTGTCGCATCCCAATAAAAAGCACTAACAGTATGTGTGTGATCAGGAATTCCTGCCGCAATTTATTTTCCGACATTAGTTCCCGGTTGTAAAAATCTTCCTGTGATGTTGTAGTCAGGAATTCTAAACTCATCACTTGCTTCGGTTCCGTCATTAAATCTTGAGCCAATTACAGCATACAGTTGCTTGTAATCCGAAATCTTTAATTTAAAGCCATCACAAGGTAAACATTTTTCATGAGTATAATTAATCGGATAAGTAACCAAGGATCCTATAAATTCAGGTGTTAAGTTGTTTTTATTGTAATTATTTTTGATTTAAAGGGGCAGTTTGTAATGATAATATTTCCATATAAACCTATTTGTATTTAATGCAGATATGAACAATTTGTGACGGGGGGTTGGACTGTTTTTGACTTTCCATAAATATTGGTATCCAAAATTAAATCACCGGCTTTTCGATTTTTTGCAGACTTTGACATTTGGAACATAAATTCATCACTTCTATCGGTTGTAACCGTTAAAGTTCCTCCATAATCATCCGTTCCATAGTCTGTAAGATAGGTATTTCCATAATATTGTTTAGCAGTATTTCCGGCATCAACTCTTAATGCTAAGTCAATATTTGGTAATCCTGCATTTTTTAATGTTCCAAAACTTTTCGATCCCGGTTGTAAAAAACGACCTGTTATATTGTAATCAGGGATTCTGAATTCATCGTTTTCTTCATCACCCTTATTGTAATCTTTGCCTAAAATTGCATATAACTTTAAATAATCATTAATTTTAAGAACGTAGCCATCACATGCGAGGCAATCATTCGGAACATGACCATTAGGGAATACAAATAAAGCTCCGATTTTATCTCTTGTTAAAATGTTTTTATGATAACCGTTTTGGTTGATTTCATTGGTTTTTAGACTTTTTATTTCCATAATTATTTATATTTAATGCAAATGTGAACAACTTGAGATGGTGGCTGAACAGTCGAAGATTTACCGTAAATTGAACTGGAACGGCTGGCGTTCATATAAAAACCGCCAATTCCACCCCCTCGTCCTGATGCATGATAGAAAAAGTTGCCACCAATATTATTATTGTAAAAAGCGCCGGAAGAATAATTATATCCTCCTTCTACGCCAACATTATCTCAGCCACCCGTTATATTTGGAAGTCCTGCATCAATTTTTGTAGTAACCTCATTTCCCGGTTGCAAAAATCTTTTCGTAATATTGTAATCAGGGATTCTGAATTCATCTGAATTTTCTGTTCCTGTATTAAAATAACTTCCAATTGCTGAGTATAGTTTTTTGTAATCAGAAATTTTTAAAATATATCCGTCAGATGCAAGGCAATCGTCAGGAACAATATTTACAGGGGCAATATATAAAATTCCGATTTTATTTTTTGTTAGTTTATTAAAGTGATAACCGTTTTGGTTTATTTCATTTGTTATTAGATTTAATAATTCCATAACTTATTTATATTTAATGCACATATGAACAGTCTGAGAGGGTGGTTGAACGGTTGAAGTTTTACCATATACGCCTGAACTTAAAGATGCATTGAAGGTTTTTATAAAAAATTGAATCATTTTCAACTCCACCCCAATAGGCTTGTCCACGTTCTTTGTATTGAGCGGTAAAACATCCAGATATGTTTGAACCTGTTCGCCCACAAAATGTTCCTGTGATATTTGGCAAACCGGCCTCGATTAAATTTCCTGCATTACTTCCCGGTTGTAAAAATCTTCCTGTGACATTGTAATCAGGGATTCTAAAAGTTCCTGCGGCATCATTATCTTGGTTAAATTTTGTGCCTATAACTTTATATAATTCCTTGTAATCCTCTATTAATAAGGAATATCCCTCGCAAGAAAAGCAATCATCAGGGGTAAAATCGATGGGGTAAATAAACAAAGCACCAATCCTCTCTTTTGTAAGAGAATTTCTGTGATATCCGTTTTGATTTACTTCAGGGGTTTCTAATGTATTAATTTTCAAAAATTTATATCCTTATAAATTATTGTATTCTTCTCTCCAAGAGAGCAACTTGTGCATTGTAATAATCAAGCCAAGTTTCACCAGTTTCTTCATTTCTCACAGATGGCTCACACATTGCACGAACTCGTTTTGTATCAAGCTCAAGTAATTTTCTTTCAATTTCACTTTTTCTAATTGCAACTTCTTTTGAATGAAGAAGCTGTGCATATTCTTCCGTATTTGAAATATCTACAAGCGATTTTTTTATTTTTTATATTTATCAGGGTTGATTCTTAAATCATCTGCTACTTCTTCCGTTATTTTTTGAAAACCTTTTTTAATTGAGCCGATATAATCAATTGTGGATACTTCTTTTGTTTCAATATCAACTTGAAGTTCACCTCGAAAGTCTGATTCAATTTCCCAATCTTTACCATTCCAAATTGCAACTTCGTTTTGTTTTGTCTTTGGAGGTTCTTTAAATGTTGCCATTGCCGGCAGCAAAAATTCAGATTGTCGTCTTGGGTTTTTAGCGCAGGATATTTTCCTGAAAAAGCATTTTTTTCAGCATTGTAGCTGTAATAGTATTTTGTTGTCATTTTCTTCTCTTTCTTTTTCTTCTCTAATTCTCTCCACCTTCGAGGGTGAATACTCCGACAGGCACAAGATTTGTTTCTTGCCATAGATTTAGCAGGAATATATAACTTGCTAATGGTTCAAGAATTCTAAACCACACGTCATTTACAGAATGTTCTGTAGGTTCGAGCATTTGCGTAAAAATAGTATTTGATAATGCAATTAACGAATAACCGTCATCATCGTGATTTATAAATAAATTAAAATTCTTTGTTGTATCATCTTCGGGGCATAAATCAACAACATCTAAAATCAAATCTTCTTCAACATTATGAGTTTTGCTTGTGGCCGTTGTATATGTGAACGGTGCGTGAGCAGTAATATAAATATGAGTTGTTAAATTGCCGTCTGAAATATAGGTTTCATTTTGTCCAATACTAATTCTTATTAAATTTAGATATGTAACAAAACCAATAGATTGGGTGCATTCAGCATCAGAAAAACATTCGGAGCCGAGTGCTAAAGTTTCTTCCACATAAAAATCGCCTGTAATTGATGCAGAATAGTGTAGAGGTTCATCTTCAAATTCGCTCAAAGTTTCAATTTCACCAAAAGCGATTGTTTGAGTTTCAGTATCAATAGCAACTATTGTTGCAAATTCTTCTGTTAATTCTGTGTCAGAAAAAAACAATTGCATCTTTTTCAAATACAAAACCTTGAGGTACATAAAAAACTCCAAGATTGCTTGAGGTATATTTTAAAATCTTGACTGTTTCGCAAGATAATAAATTCGGATTGCCTTTAGAATCAAGACGACAAGAATTTAAACAAAAGGGAGTCAGTATGCTTTTTGTTTCTATTTCAGGGATAAATTCATAAGGAATCAAACCATTTTCACCCAATGGAGTATAACCGTTAGGTAAGCCTTTTCAGATATTGCTTGAAAATTTGAATTAATACTTTCTGTAATTGTATTCAATTCGTCTTTAGTTACCGTATCCAAGTTCGGATTTATAACCAAGTTTGCAAGTTCGGCATTTGAAATATGAAGTTCAATTCTTATAGTTAATTGTTTAATTGTGCCACTATCAGGTGTCTGTTTAAAGGTTTCAGGGAATTTTGAAATTACAAGAAGATGATTATCTTTATCAAAAACACCTGCTTCTCTGACTGTAAAGCCGCCAACCTCGGCAGGTACGGTTGTTATGCAATAAAATTTATTATCAATCCACTCACATTTTTCAACAGTTCCTCGCCATACTTCATTGAGTAATTCTGTTTGATTGTTCGTTGGTTCATAATAATAACCGTTACCGTCACCAAGTGCAATTTGATACACTTCGAACGGCTTGCCTTTTTGAATACAGTCGAGTTGTTTTTCTAAGCAATAATTTGTAACTAATGAATAAAATTCTTCAGGCATTTATGGACTCCTTTGAATTTATGGTGATTGTTTCTTTGCTGACAAGAGCAGAATATGTGTGCAATTTTGCGATTGTTGTGAGGTGGAATTGTATTTCTTCAAGCCATGATCTTTCATTTTTATATTCATCAATCAAGGCCTCAATTTGTTTTCGGTTTCTTCATTAATTGAGCGATTAAAAATTTGAAGAATAACTTTAAAATGATATGGTTCACCACCGTAATTAAACCATTCATCAATATTTCCAACGATATTGAGTGTCTTAAAAATTTCTTCAAGAGCATATTTAGTACCTTTGTATCGGTGCATTTTTATTGCCGATTTAATTAAATTGCGTTTTTCAGTTTCGCTTAATGCTTGCAACCAACCCTCATTCCCTGTTATATGATATTGTTCTGCTAAATGCGGCAAAGCACTTGAGGGAACATTGTCAATAATTGAAACTAAAATACATTCCAAATCAAGTTGCGAGAATCTTTCTTCGCAGATTTCATCAAAAATTTTAAGACTTGTATCACTAATTGGTGCAAGATTACTATTCATCTGCGTAGCCTCCGATTGTAATGTTAAAATTAAGTAAAATTTGCCCATTGAGATTCTGATACTTCTATATCTTGAGGTGTTTCAATAACAACTTTAAACACTCCGTAAACGCTATTTAAAATAGTTACGATTTGGGTTTGAACAACATTTTTCCGAGTTTTTCAGACAGGGTTATTTTATACTCTCTTAATTTTGCATCTATGGTTTTGATAACGCTTGTCTCATCTGAATCCATATATAAATAAATTGTTGCTTTTATAGAAAAATCGATTTTGTCAGGCGATAAAACCTGAACATAATCTGTTAAAGGACGGATTTTATCATCGCTTAGATATTTCTGTACAATTTCAAGTATTTCAGGAGTTAGGTTTCCATCTTTAGTTAAAGGATAAATATTAACAACACCGGGCGAGGGTGAATTTATAGCAACGTCAATTATGGATTGATGAGCAGACAAAGTATGATAGCGATATGCTCCACGACTTCCTGCGTTTGAAAATTTTTCGGGTGCTTGCCTGATTCTTTCTCTTAACCCGTCTGCATCCTCGTCAT
Source organism: Candidatus Melainabacteria bacterium (assembly GCA_022009935.1). Classification (GTDB taxonomy): domain Bacteria; phylum Cyanobacteriota; class Vampirovibrionia; order Gastranaerophilales; family Gastranaerophilaceae; genus UMGS1477. The sequence goes on from CP091731.1 coordinate 1,944,489, forward strand.
CTGCACCACCACTTGAAACTGATATATTTTCAACGGTTGAAATGTAACTTAGAGGAGTGATTAAATTATTAATTGAACCGATAATATAATTATTGCCGACAATTCCCGGTGTCTCACAAATTGCCTCAACTGTAACTGTGGTTTGACCTGCTTTTAAAATTACATCTTCAGTTGTTTGAAATATTACAAGACCGTCTTTAGATTCAACTTCACATCCTGCATTGATTTTAAAATCAAAAATCCAATGGCTCATCAACAGAAAATTTAAGAAGAGTTATCGAACAATTGGCAAGAAGTTTTCTGACTCCTAAAGGCTCACCAATATGCTCTAAAATTTCAAGAGGAGCGTAGCTTAACAGATTTTTCTTCGCAGTTTCTTGGATTTTCATACGAAGAACGGTTTCACGATATGCTCCGACATCAATCATCAATCTTTCAATTTGTGCAGGCTGTAAAACTTTGCCGGATTTCTTTTCGTAAAGTTCAACCCATTCTTTGGTGATAATATCGGGATCTCTATCAATAAAATTAGGTTCAGGGAGTTTGGTTGTCATAGATTTACAGTTGTTATTCCTTTTGTTTTAGACTCTTTCAAAGTCCATTCAACTTTTACGGTGATTTGAGTATTGTTTATTTCAACAGATACAGATTTTAAATTAATTCTTGTTTCCCATAGAGTGATGGCATCCGTTGCCTCTCTTACTATATTGGGGACTGCTTCGTTTACAGGGTAGTCAACGTATTTATAGATGTCTGAGCCGAATGTCGGTCGATGCGGCACAGAGCATTTTCGGGTTGTAAGGATAATTGCAATACATTGATTTATATCTTCAGCACCCCTCAGCGACAGAGCCAATTTCATTTATTTTGTATTGCCAATCAACATATGTAATTTCATTAAGAGTTGTCATTTACATTGCTCCGCTTGGTTTAGATGTTGGACTTCCTTGATTTCCTGTGTGAGTGTGTGGGTTATAAACATCACGCATTGCTTGCATTGATGAGGTTTTATCTGTAATGTCAGCTTGAGATGTTATTCCATCTGTATTAATCAGCACCCATTGTGATTAATATTGCCGTTTAAATTAATATTTTGGAATGTTACAGTCAGGGTGTTCGTTTCTTTATCAATATTAATCTGTGCATCATTCTCTAAATTGAGAGATATTTGTTTTTCAGAGGTAATGACGGGAGTATCTTCGGTTGAATAAATCGCTCCAAGAATGACACCATCTTCTGAATTCTCATCCATCAAACACGCAACTTGTTCGCCAACATCAGGTATTGAGTAAAATTTATCTTTGAGAGTTTTGGTTTGAAGAATCGGAAGCCAAAAGGAAGTTGAATCATCATCGCCAAAATTCACACGTGCTTGAGCAAGAACAGGATTAATTTGTGATACAATGCCAAACCTTAACAAGATTCCACCTCGCAATAGGTCTTATAGCCGCTTGTTCTATCAAGAACGTGCCTTGCACTTTGATGTGGTATTTACCTGAAAAGTGACCGATTCCTTTTAGTTCGATATTACTGCCGGCAATTAAATATGGGTTGCCGACAAATTCAAGTGAGCCTTCAATTTTAGTGTCAGCAGTTCCGAGTGCTGCTTTTGCTTTAACTATGGCTTGTTTTTTATCAGAACATCTGACTGTAATTTTTAAAGTATCGCCTTTAGCGACATTCTCATTGCGTGCAGTTGCTTTGACTGTTTTCTTTTTTTTGGATCGAAGTATGAAACTTGAACAGATTTATATTTTTGAGAGGTTTTTTCCCTAAGATTTATGCTAATTAAATCCGACTTTTCAAAAATCTGCATAGGCTTTTGCATCTTTGAGTTTTTTTTACATCATAGAAAACAAGACTGTTTTCAGCGATTTTGAAGACGTAACCATATTGCTCAGCGAGTTTGGTTAAAAAAGTCAAATCACGTTCTTGGTTTTGAGTTATTCTATCAACACGAATGTCGGCTATTTCGCCAACTAAAGTGTATCCGTGTTTGTCTGCGATTTTTTTTGCAATCTGCTTTAAAAGTTTTATTCTCGTATCCGACAGAGTTTTTCTGACGTAGAGGTTTTTTAATTCCTTGTTGCTAAACCCTTAACTGTAATGACATCGGGAGGTGTTGAATATTCCAATTCGTCAATTTCAAAGATGCCGCAATTTAAAAAGTTTTTCTGCCTCATAGCCGATATATGCACGCAGACAATCACCTTTTACAGGTATCCACGCACCTTGCCACAGTTTTTCAGAATCCTCAAATGAAATCTGAAGTTCGTCAGATTCCCCATGTTCAACATCGTTATATTCGATAGAAGTTACATAAGGGGAAACGTCTTTTGTGATATTTTTCTTTTCGTAGAATAGTTCAAAAATTGGTACTAACATTATTTAATCTTTCAAATGTAGATTAAATAATTACTGATACTATTAAATTATTTAAATTATAGAGTGTTATAATCTTGACAAAAGTGGGTATATAGTAAATAATAAAAATATAGGGAACCTAGAGCGTAACAGGCTTAGTGTTACACTCAGTCCACCGTTCTCTATTCAGCAATTAAAGAACTTAAAAATAGTAGCAATAGCACTGCTACTATTTTTATTAGTAACTTAACGCTCATAGTTATCACCTCCCTTCTTAGCTTAATTCCACCAATTGCTGTTGTGCTAATGGAAGGCTTTAACGGTGTAATTCCCTTATATTTTTAATTATTAATGTTCAAGATACATGTAATTATACTATAAATAAGGGTATTTCAGTAATTATTTAATTGTAAATGTGCTAATTATTTTTTCCAAGGAGGTAGTTCGAATTTAATAGTTTCTGAATCCTCAAATATAGGGATTTTAAGTTTTATGCCGGCAGGAGTATCGGCTCAATCGGGACATTAGGGTTTGCTTTTATAATCTCTTCATACATTGTGGGATTTTTTATAAAACCGATACGCAATTAAATCCCAACGGTCGGAGTCTTTTGTGATGTAGCTGTAATACTCCGTCATTTTTTCTTAAAGCCTTTCTCTGTTTCATCATCTTCGGGAATTTTTCCTGTATATTCTTTTAATCGGATATCAACTTGTATTGAAAGCAAATTCCCTTCAGGCGAGGCTTGTTCTGTTGTTTTTCCGATTTCTTCAATGACGAAAACTCCGATATATTCGCCATTGCCTTTGATAAATTTTAAAGGCTCTGCTTTATCTGCAACTTCAACAAGGTTTTTGAGTTCATCTTCAGGAATGCAAAAAAGAACGGTGGAAGTTTAGTTTAATATTTTCTTCAAGCAGATTTTTACCAAGAAACTGTAAAAGCGGTTTGTTTTCAATTCTCTCGTGCTGTGCGTAATTGTATGAAACGGTCTCGGTTAAACCGTTAAAGTAAGTTATTAATTCAAACTTTATGTCGCCAAGTTGTGCAAACATTATTATTCCTTAATACGCAACACGAAGTTTGCGTTCGTATTCTTGTCTGAAAATCTTTAAAATTTCCTCTTTGTGCTTGTTAAGCATTTCTTTAAATTCATCTTTGGTAGTGTTTCCTGTGCAGGTTATAGTTGGACTGTAATGAATAGTTATCGGAGCGGACATTGCAGAATTAACTCCTCTGACAACGGCATTTGCACCACTCGTAAAGAATGACAAAGACTTATTCATCGCATTTTTAAGAGGGAGTGGTTTTATCGTTGAGGCAACAGTTTCAACAATTTTTACTCTATGCAAATCTTTCAACTATCCTGTTTTAGCCGGAGAATGCGGGAGGTGGTCTCTGATTACTTGAGAAACTTTTGCAATACAGTCTTTTACTTTTTGCAATACCTCGCATAATTCCATCTGCGAGCATTGATGTGATTTTTGCACCGCATTCAAAGGCTTTAGTGATAAGTTCAACGAACTTAACAATGATTCCTGCAATTGCTTTTCCGAATCGAACACCCATCTTCTCTGCTGCTCCGCCTGTATCTTCAACAGGTTTTATGAGTTTTTAAACCAGTCAATAATTGCTCGGATTGGTTTTATGATAGGCTCTAAAGCTACTGCCATTCTTTTAAATAACGGCATTAAAGGTTGCAGTCCTTCTTTTAATCCTGCCCATACGCCTTTGAAAAATGCTGTAATCGGTTTCCAATACTTATAAATTAAGAACGCAACACCTGCAACTGCGAGTGCAATCCAACCGATTGGGGAAGTTAAAAGAGTCAAAGAAAAAGCACGAAAAGCCATTATTGCTTTTACTTATCATGCCGGGAATACCTAAAAAACCATTTTTGAACGCTATTAAACCTTTCATTAAATTTGAAGGGAGTCCTTTTATTGATGCGATACTCCAATCTTTAAGTGCAATTGTTGCCTTTGAAATATTGCCGGGAAGTTCTTTAAAACCGTTTATTATTCCTGCACGCATATTTTTGTCAATTCTTCGAATGTCGGCAAAGATTCCGCTTTTGATTGAGAAATTAGACATATCAAGTCCGAGCAGATTCCCTGCCGCCATAATTTTTCTGCCGTAAATTAAATTGTGAGCAGTTGAGTTTAAGCCGATAAAGTTCAAAAGTTTAATGGCATTTTGAGCAAGTACTGGAGTCAAATCTCTTGCAAAGCCTAAAATTCACCATATCCTTTGACTAATTTCCCGACAAGAATTGTTACAGTTCCGAGTGTTGTTAAAAATATTCCGGCACCGATTGTTCCCATAATGGCAACAAATAAACCTTTTTGCATAGCAGGATTCTGATTAATCTTTGTCAGAATTTCGTTTATTTTTTCAATCGGTTTATGTAAATGAGGAAATACGAGTTCTTTCATGTTGATTTTTAATAGTTTGAATTGCTCGTTGGTAGTTTCCATCATGTGGTTAAAGTCCTCATCCATAATGCCGTCAGCACCAAGAGCGGATGCTTTGATTCTTCGATATTCATCGAGGTTTTGCATCATAGGTTTTAAGAAATTTAAATCTGTTTTATTTCTAAATATCTCTGAAACAGCAAATACATCGCCGCCTGTAAGTCGATTGATTAAAACAACCATTTCTTCAATCGGGTCTTTTTGCTCGGCTATAACCTTATTTAAGAACTTCGGCAAATCAACTCCGTACAACTCTTTAAACCGATTTACTGCCATAGGGGAAGTTATTGATTGCAAGAAACTTTCAAAATTTGTCGCAGCCTCAGCAGCAGAGCCGGCACCTTTCATTGCAACCTGCAAGGCAGCACCTAACTGAGTAACGGCAGGAATACCTCTCATTCCTAACATCGCAGCACCGGCAGTTAACGATGGAAATGCGGCAGACATATCTTTTTAATTCAAATCTGCCCTCTTTACCTGCCTGAGCAAGAATGTCCATGGTTTTGCCCAAATCATTAACATTTACTTTTAAGTTATCGGTAACGGCGAATGCTGTTTTTGAAATATCAACAATCTCTGCACCTGCTGCCGTTGCAGTCCTACCGATTACGCTCATATAATCAAGTGCCGCCGTTGGATCAATACCTGATGCAACAAGAACATTTAAACCCCTCTGCAATTTCACTTCTGAATTGGTTTGTATATCTTGAAATTGAGCCGAGTCGAGTATCCATTTCAGAAAGTTGCTCTGCCGATAATTGCCCAACGTTTCCCAATTCCCTTAATTGATGTTCTAAAGCTAATGCTTCGGGATTGCCTCTGCAATTCCAAGTTTATATGCCAATGCCCCACCAGTTGCGGTTAATCCTGCACCGATTTTTTGCATATTTTGTCCCAACTTATCAAGAGACTCGGATGTTTTTCTAATTTTATTTTGAAGTTTATCAAACTCAGAATTGGACTTATTTACGGCATCACGAACAACCCTCGACATTTTGTCGATGGCAACAAGGGGTTAATGATACTTTCATTATTGTATCGAGCATTGTTCTTCCATTTCTTCGTTTCGATTATTCGTGTACTTTATAGATTGACTGCACCAATAGGCAAGGACAGGAATTGGCATTTCACATATCTCAGAATATTGCCACCCTGTCGTTTTGCTTAGGTGAATTATGCTTTGACTGTCGGGGAGGTAGATTGAATCACTTCCGTTTTTGTTTTTTCTGCTTCCGCCTTTTGTGTTTCCACAGGCTTCGCAGTTTGAAACTTTCCCGAAATTTCACTCTGAAGTGCGATTACATCAGGTAAATCCATATCGAGAATGTCCTCATAAACGAGAGCTTGTCCGTCAATTTCAGCAAGTTCGGCTATTAAAGCGTACGGGATTTCTTCTGAGTTCTTTGCTTTCATCTGTGCTTGAAGTAAATCATTGCCTTTTCCGTTGCGAAGCACAGCAGTTTTTCCAGAGGGTAATGTAAGTGTTTTTGACATAAATTTTATACTCCTTAATTTTTTGCTATTTGAGTTATGATTTAACCCCGTTCAAAAAAGTGTTCAAAAACCGTTCTATTGAATTTTAAGGTGGGGGTGAATATAAATTATCATCCGAGAAGTTTTAAGAGCCTTTAAAAGCCTTCTGTCATTTTTTAATGTTTCATATCTTTTACGAGTTTTAATTCTTGTTGGCTCGGATGGTGTGGAACAAGCAATTAGAGCAAGTGCTAATGCCCAAAATCTGTCTGCGTGTCCGTTGACTTCAGATGATTCAGCATCAAACCGAATATTGCCGGCTTTGGTATAAATCCTTCTTATTGAGTGTAAATCTTCTCGAATGTCGTGATCGTTTGGTATGAATACACTCTTTTCTTCAAAATTCGTTCTGAGGTTATAAGCCATTTCCTCTTTTGATTTATTGGTAAACATTACGGTTTCAACTCTGTATTTACCGAAATCTCTTTGAGCAGTTTCAGCGAGTTGCATACCAATACCTGTTGAGTCAATACAGCATCGTCTGAGTTTTGGGTTTTAAAATTTTAGAAATGACTTCATACTGAATATGGAACGGAGTCTTTTCTAAAATTTCGAGTTTTCTTGTGTATTTTGAATTTTCAAACCGTTCAATACACCAAATAGCGGTTAAGTCTTTTCTTCTTCCAATATCGATTCCGACATATAAATCGCCTTTTATATCATCAAGAGATTTTTAAAACATCGGGTATCTCGCAGGTCGAAATCAAATCGTAAGGTAAGAATGCACAAGCCTCATCAATTGCAATACAGCAGTATTCTTGAAACCACGTGTAGTCATCAAAGCAGTTTTGCATTCTTCATCAAGCCATGCCTGACGTTCTTCTTTTGATGTTGGTCTGCCGTAGATTTTATCAATCAGACCTTCATCAACTGCAAGATGTATCGGAGTTTTATGATGACTCCATTTGAGCTTACCTTTATTAACCTGTTCTAAGAATTTGTAATAAAGACAGCTTTGTCCGTTATGGGTTGAGAGTATTCTTAGCGGATACCCCCAAGTGATACAAGGTCGAGCCGCTTTCCATAATTCTTCAGGACTGTTATGAAAGGCAAATTCATCAAGAACAACTTTTCCACCTTTAGAACGAAAGCCTTTAGGATTTGAAGATAGTGCGTGGATTTTAGTTCCATTTGAAAATTGAATGACATAGGCTTTGATATCTTTTTCTTTATCTAAAACCTGCTCGCCTAAGTCTTTGGCTGCGATATTAAATAAAGTTGCCCATTGCTTGCAATAATCAATGTACTCTCGTGCGGCTGATTCATCTGCTGAAGAAAACCAAACGGCAGGAACTCGCTTATAAACACAATCTCTTACGTCTTCGTATGATTGGACATAAGTCGCTCCTATTCTTCGAGATTTTTCCCATATTTTTACTTTTGAATTGTCATTTAACCACCGCATCTGATACGGCAGAAAAAATCTATTCTTCTTCGGTTTCTTCTTCGTAGTCAACATTTGGGGTTATACCTAAGACTTCTTCTTCAATCTGGGCAATAGTATCAGCCGTTAATCCCCTCAACGTATTGTTTTCTTTCTTTTTATTTATTGCATCTTCATACTTCTTTGATGTTGTCAACAAAGGAATAAAGCGACACAATGCATTCATTCTCGCAGGATCGATTGTTTCTCCGGCTTTCATATCTTCGTCAATACTTCGCATAATTTTTCTTGCGAATTCAAACATTTCTTCATGAAACGACATTTTAGATTTGAGAAACTCTGTGCGTTTTTTATCCCACTCGTGTTCTGTTCGCCAAGTATTAACGGTTTTTCTGCTCAGATTGAGTTGTCGTGCAATAACTGCCGCCGGCAAATATTCATAAACAAAAAGTCGTTCTGCTTCGGGCAATAAATTGTCTTTTTTGTTATACAAATTCTGCCTCCAAATTTTTAATTTTTTCTGACAGAACTCTTTAATTCTTCAGTAATTTCAGTTAGTCGTTTGACAGACACAGTCACCTTTTCCATATCAAGATTTTTAATATCTTCATAAGGATTCAAAAGTGAACGAATAAGGATAACCAACCCTGACGCTTCCGTATCTAAGGTTCGGAAGCGTTTTTTGCTTTCTGCGAGCATTCCTTTTAACTGCAATTTTTCAGGATTCATTAATGCACCTCTCTTTTCAAGATGGGACACCACAGATTGTTGTCAATCTTGCTTTCAATGCGTGAAAGAATTGCTGCGTGATATTGGTTGGTTTCTAACAAGTCTTTCAGAATATCAAAATTGTTCTTGATAATCTGTTCAAATGCTTTTACTTGGGATTGGTGATATATGTACCAAATCGCAAATATTAAAGCAGGGAATCCGACATTTTCAATAAATGGGGATAGTTCATTTAAAAATTCCATAAAACTCCTTAATAGTCTTTATTTATGAGGAAAGAAAGAGTCGCAAGACGGAATTATCCGTCTGCAACCCCGTAATATAGAGGGTTAGTAAAAGGGGGAGGTATGTATATTTGTAGTTTAACTTTTTTAGAAGTGTCGTTTTCAAATGACAATGTCATAAATATTTTTTTGACAATGTCATTTGAAATGGCTCATGAACACCGTTTATAGTGAGGATAAAGAAAAACATTTCCCCCTAACAAACGGAGTATTTAATTAATGAAATTTTTGAAGTATTTAAGGCAGGTAAATACCCTCAAGGCAAATTTACCAAAAAGAAATTGCAGAGATTGCAAAAAACTATGATCCAAAATTTTGCGAAGCACCTATTACAATCGACCATCAACAAAGCGGCCTCTGCTTACGGTTGGGTTGATACCGTAAAAAGCTGATGGTGATAAATTAAAGGTTGCATTTAAAGATGTGCCGGCTGAATTTGAAAAAGATGTTAACGATGGTAAGTACAAAAGGTGTCTGTTGAATTATACAGAAATCTTGAAGGCAAAGGTGCTTACCTCAAAGCTGTTTCATTCTTGGGAGCAGCAACACCTCAAGTAAAAGGTCTTGAACCTATTAAATTTATGGAATCGGAATCTGACACTTATGAATTTGAATCAGAAAATGTTGCTGATGAAACTCAAACTTTTCAGAGGCTGATATTGAAGATTTAAAAAATCAAATTACATCCCTTGAAGAACAAGTTTCCAAATTCAAAGAAAACAACAAAAAAATGGAAACTATCAAATCTTTAAAAGAAAAAATCTCGGCTTTAACTGATGAAGTCGCAAGTTTTAAAGAAAAGGCTCAAGGCAAAGAAGAAATCGAAAAAGAATTGCACGAAATTAAAGTTGCAATTAAAAAAAGAGAATTTGACGAATTTATCGATAAACAAATCGATAAAGGAACATTAGTTCCTGCAAATAAAGAGACCGTACTGTCAGTTCTTCAGGAATTAGACAATGTACAAAAATTTGGGGAAGACTCGACAGTCGTTTCTGACTTTAAATCTTTTATCGAGTCGCTCCCTCCCCAAATTAAATTCGGTGAAACTGCCACAAAAGATAAACAGACAGACTCACAAAATGACGATGTTCAAAAATTTGCAAACGCTGATGAAGAATCCTTAGAAATTTTTAAGGAAGCCAAAGCACTTGCAGAAAAAGAAAAAATCTCGTTTAGAGATGCTCTCTTGAAACTGAATATATAGCGAATTTTTTGCAGAGTGCGTAGCGTGAGCGAAGACACGTTTAATGCAAAAAATTCAAGAAAATACCCCTCAAAATACATAAGGAGTTTAAATGGGAAGACTTGAAGAATTACGCATAAATGCGTACCTATCGGAAGTCGCTCGTGGATATCACAACAATGCTTTTGTTGCTCAAAATTTATTCCCAACGATTTATTCCGAAAAGAAAAAATTGATATCTTTGAATTTAACAAAGAGGCTTTTAATCTGTATGACACAGAAAGAGCTATCCGAGCAAATTCAAACGTTATCTCGCCACAAGGCTTTAAAAAGCATACTACAACTTTAACTGAACACGATTTATCCTATCCGATTGATTATCGAGAAGAACAGGAAGCCGAAAAAGTTAAATTGCAAATTCACGCAACTAATGTTGTAACTGAAGGTTTGCAATTGAAACACGAGAAAGCCTGTGCCGATTTAGTCCAAAATCCTGCAAATTATTCAACCGATAATAAGATCTTATTGTCCGGCAAATCTTGTTTTAATTGGAGTACATCTGATCCTCAAGGTATAGTTGACGATGCGAAAGATAAAATTTCGGCTAAAATTGCACAAGACCCTAACACAATGGTTATCGGACAAGAGGCTTGGAAACTTCTTAGAAGACACCCTCAGCTTAAAGGTTTAATCTCTGATAATCAAAACAAATTAGTTACACTTAACCTCTTAAAGGAAATCTTTGAAGTTGAAAACATTTTTTATCGGTAAATCAATCTTTGCGGATAAAGACGGTAATTTTGTGAGAATTTGGCAAGACAACATTGTGCTTGCTTATGTTCCAAACCTCGGCTCTTCAAGAACAGAATACGATCCGTCATTTGCATATACCGTTCGCAAAAAAGATGCTCTTCAAATTGATGAATATCAAAAAGAAGGAAACAAAGTGAAATATATTCGTGCAACGGATATTTACACTCCATTCCTCGTTGGAGCTGAAGCAGGTTATTTAATTTCAGGTGTAAACGACCCGAATTACGATCCAAAAGAAGATGTAACTCCAACACCTAAAAGGAGGAATCTAATGGCTAAATATAAAGTTAAGCACACTTCAATTTTGCATAATGGAGACCTTTATAAAGAAGGCTCAATTATCGAGTTAGATGAAAAGCACGCAACAAAATTGGCAGATTTTGTTGAACGTCTGCCAAATCAAACAACTGCAAAACCCAAAACTCAAACTCAAAATAAAACCCAAGACAAAAACCAATCTACAAAAACCAATACAAAAACAAAAACCGAAACGCCTGATACATCAAAAGATGACGAAGGCACAGAACAAGACGGAGGTGTAGATAATGACAAATAAACATTATAAACCTTTATTGATTGAATCTGTAAAAGCAAATGCCGATTTAATTGAACACAGATTCGTGGGTTTTAACGGTAAACATTGCGGTGCAGGAGCAAAAGCATTCGGAGTTGTTGATGTTTCAACCGAAAAAGAACAGTTTGCACCTGCTGTCGTATTTGGAATTTTGCTTGTAGAAGCAGGTGGAACAATTGCTCTTGGCGATGCTATTGCATCAGATGAAAATGGCAAAGCTGTAAAAGCCGAATCTACTGCGATAATTAACGGTTATGCATGTGATGCCGGAGTCGCAGGGCAAACAATAAGAGTTTTAAGAGGAATCTAACACAATGGATTACTGCACGATTGAAGATATAAAAACACAAACATCTACCCCTACGCTTATTCAGCTTACTTCCGATGATGGGCAAGAAATTATCGATCGTGTTGTTGCCCAAGAGGCTATCCTTTATTCTACTTCGCTCATCAATGGATATTTGAGAGGTCGATACTCTCTTCCTCTCAATATCCATTTTCCTTTGCTTCGTATTCTTGCAATCGACATTTCAATTTATAGGTTATATGCAAGACGTATGCGAAATGAAATGCCTGAAGTAATAGAGACTGCATATAAAAATGCAATCGCAACTCTTAAAGATATTCAAAAAGGCACAATTACACTTGAGTCTGAAAACGATTTATTTGAAACATCGGATTTTAGTGTTGCGGAATATAAAACAAATAAAGACATCTTGGATAAATTATTCGGAAAGCAGAGAATGAGTGAATATTGAATGCGTGAGCCGTGTGTGAAACCCGAAACGGCTTGCGATGAGCAAGGCGTTGCAGGGTGCAACCGTTCGATGGCGACGTAGGAACGCAGGACGAGAGTCCGAGTACCACAGGAGCTTTTATTAATGAATATCCGCAATATTGAAAACTCAATTATTGACAAACTGAAAACAGACTTCCCTGAAGTTTTGGTTGAAGGCTTCCCGGATAAACCATCCGAATTTATATTGCTCCACTCAATCGGAGCTTTGCTTGTTCATTATCAGGGCAGTAATTATTCAAATTCACAATCTCTCGGATATATTGTTCAAGACAATAAAAAAGAATTTTCAATTACAATCGTAACTCGTAATTTAAGAGCAAATCAGGGTGCTTATGAGTACCTTGATAAAGTTAAAGCGGTTTTAACAGGATTTCAAGTTGATGAATGCACAAAGTTAATGCCAACAAAAGATTTTTTTCATTTCTGAAAACGGTGGAATTTGGCAGTACGGAATTAATTTCACCTTAAACACTACTAATATACAAGATTTTTAATTTTACCCCAAAAGGAGTTTTATAATATGCCTGCAAGTTTTTCTTCATGGTGTTGAGACCATAGAAATTACTAAGGGTGCAAGAACAATTTCTACAGTAAAAACTGCTGTTGTTGGAATTGTCGGAACTGCACCTATTGATGACGTTGATGATGAGTATAAAACAGTCAACACCCCAACATTAATTTTGAATGAAACGGAAGCTGTAAGATATTTCGGCAAACACAAAGCCGGATTTACAATTCCTCAAGCATTGGAAGCAATATTCGACCAAGGTGCAGGGATTGCGATTGTAATTAATGTTTATAATCCCGATAAACACGAGTCTGTTGAAGATGTAAAAAATATCAGATATTAATGGCGAAATTGATACAACAACTGGCAAAAAGAACAGGCATGAAAGCATTTGAAGATTGTTATTCATTGTTTGGATATTATCCAAAAACAATTGTTGCTCCTGTTTTTTGCGAAGACACAGCAGTAGTTTCTGCGATGAATACAATCTGCAACAAAATAAGAGCGATGGGAATTGTTGACGCTCCTGTCGGTGCTACCGTTCAAGATGTAATTAAAGGTCGTGGCCCTGAAGGCGAGATTAATTTTAACACATCGTCTGAGCGTATCATTCTTTGTTATCCTCATTTAAAGGTTTATGATCCCGAGTCTGATTCAATCAAACTGCAACCATACTCTCAACGACTCGCCGGTGTAATTGCCGCAAAAGATGTCGAGAAAGGTTATCATTGGTCTCCGTCTAATACAGAAATTCAAGGAATTGTCGGTATTGAAAGACAACTCACTTCAATGATTAATGATCCGACATCTGAAGTTAATGCATTAAACGAAGCCGGAGTTGTAACTGTTTTCAATTCTTACGGCTCAGGACTTCGAACTTGGGGAAACCGTTCTGCTGCTTATCCAAGTTCAACCCATCCGACTAATTTTATTAACGTCAGACGTACGGCAGATATTCTTCACGAGTCTGTTGAATATTCAATGTTGCAATTTATGGATTATCCGATAGACAACGGTTTGATTGATTCAATCTGTGAAACGGTAAACCAGTTTATTAGAACTCTAATCGGTCGTGGTGCTTTGATTGATGGTAAATGCTCATTTAATCAGGATAAAAACCCCTGCAACAGAAATCGCAAACGGACATCTTGTTTTTGATATCGAATTTATGCCTCCGACTCCTGCTGAACGTATCACGTTTGAGTCTTTTATCGATATCGAATTGTTGAAGTCATTGGGAGTATCTTAATGTATTGCATCGTAAACGGTAGAGGCAATTTAGAAGTCCACACCGATTGTGATGACCTTTGCTACACCTGCAAAAACATTTACAAATGCCCTCTCATACAAGCCTTAAGCAAGGAATATGTCTTTTTACACTACTCGGATGTCGAGATTAAAGAGTGTGCCTTATTCAAAAAAATAGGAGTTTACCCCATATATGTCAAAAATTGAAATAAACAAATTAACCAATGCCAACATTTATATGAATGGCACAAATTTACTCGGTAGAGCCGAAGAAGTTCAACTGCCGCAAATAAAACACAAAATGGCAGAACATAAAGCACTTGGTATGGTCGGCTCGGCTGAGTTTTTTGCAGGAATTGATAAACTTGAATGTAAAATCAAATGGAACGCATTATATCCTAATGTTTTACGCACTTGTGCAAACCCATTTTTAGCCACAATGATTCAAGTTCGTGCCAATCTTGAAACCTACAACGGTGTCGGCAGAATTAAGGAAGTTCCTGCAACAGCTTTTATAATCGGAACTTTTAAAGAGTTTCCTCTTGGTAATATAAAACCACACGAAAATGCAGAATATGAAACAACAATGACTGTCACTTACGCAAAACTCATCGTTGATAAACAAGAAGTCTTTGAAATTGATGTCCTGCAAAATATTTACAAAGTAGGAATGGTTGATATGCTCGCAACATTCAAGAAAAATGTGGGGGCATAGTGGAAGATTCAGTTCTTAAAAAAGTCAATTCAAAAAAGAATATAACTGAAGAAATTGCGACACGTAAACGTGCATTAAACTTTTATTCTTTAGCAAATATTCTCCCCGATCCCGATATTGTTTTGCGTAAACAAGGCAAAGATATGAGAATTTATATAGGGAATTACTTTTGCGACCCTCACGTTTTTGCCTGTACACAATCTCGAAAAGCAGGTGTTCTTTCTCTTGATTGGGAAATCAATCGAGGTTTAGATAAAGATGAACACGCAGAGAGCATTGAAAAATTACTCAAACAATTAAATGTTTACAAACTAATTTCTGATATTCTTGAAGCTACTCAATACGGGTTTCAACCCTTAGAGATAATTTGGCATAAAGACAAATCAGGATATATTCTCCCTGAAAAATTGTAGCAAAGCCACCTGAGTGGTTTTGTTTTGATGATGACAACAATTTAAAATTCAGAACTAAAGAGAATTATTACGGGGAGATTGTTCCTGATAAAAAATTCCTGCTTGCACAAAATAATCCAAGCTACAACAATCCATACGGTGAACGCACACTTTCTCGTTGCTTTTGGGCTGTGACATTCAAAAAAGGCGGACTTAAATTTTGGGTTGTCTTTACTGAAAAATACGGAATGCCGCATTTAATCGGTAAACATCCTCGTGGAGCATCAAAGGAAGAAACCGACACTCTCGCTGATATGCTTGAAGATATGGTACAAGATGCGATTGCCGTCATTCCTGATGATTCTTCTGTTGAAATTCAGGAAGCAAGTAAATCTTCGTCTGCTGAAATTTATGAAAAATTAATCGACAAGATGAATTCTGAAATCTCAAAAGCAATTCTCGGACAAACTCTAACCACAGAAATCGGTGCGACTGGAAGTTATGCCGCTGCAAATACACACATGGCAGTTCGTCAAGACATTATTGATGCGGATAAAAAACTTGTCGAGAGTGTTATAAACCAATTAATACGTTGGATTTATGAAATCAATTTTTCAAATACTGAAGTTCCTGTTTTTGAAATGTATGCTCCTGAAGATGTCGATTTGACTTTAGCACAGAGAGATAAAATTCTTTCTGAGACAGGAGTTAAATTCACAAAGGAATACTTTATTAAAAACTACGGTCTTGAAGATGAAGATTTTGATATCAGAGAAGATTTTTATCCTGCACAAAACCCTAATTTTAAAGAATTCAAACAGGAAGAATCTGTTGAAGAAGAACTTACCCCCGGTCAGAAGCAGCTTGAAGAGTTATTCAAATTTGTATCCGAAACCAAATTATCTGCTCAGGCTCAAAACCTTTTAAATCCTATTATTTCATTAATTGAAAGCTGCGAGAGTTATGAGGATTTAGAAAATGTCCTCAATGAAAAGAATTTAAAAAGCAAAAAGTTTGAACAAGATTTACAAAAAGCCTTGTTCCTTTGTGAACTGCAAGGCAGGAGTGATGGTTTAGATGAATAAACAATTAAAGTTTCTTGATTTATTTTCAGGCATTGGAGGTTTTAGAATCGGCTTAGAAAGAGCCGGTTTTAAAAGTATCGGTTATTGCGATTGTGATGCCCACGCAAATAAATTATACAAAGCATATTTCAATACAAACGAGGAGTTATTTTTAATGACATCAGAGATATTAAAACAGAAGATTTGCCCGATTTCGATATCTTATGTGCGGGATTTCCTTGTCAATCTTTCTCAATTGCAGGAAAAAGACGTGGATTTGAAGACATCAGAGGCACAATGTTTTTTTGAAGTTGCACGGATTCTCAAAGACAAAAGACCCAGATATTTTATTCTCGAAAATGTTAAGGGCTTACTTAATCACGACGGTGGAAAAACTTTCCAAACCATTCTTGAAGTTCTCGCCAACCTTGGGTATCAAACTCAATGGCAGCTACTTAATTCTAAGTTCTTCGGAGTTCCTCAAAACAGGGAAAGAGTGTACATTGTTGGATGTTATGGAAAAGAATGTGCCGGAAAAATATTTCCTATTACAGGAACAGGCTTTGAAAATAATGACCCAAGTAAAAAAGGAAAGCATAGTCTATTGGAAAAATAGCAAGGATAAATGGGTTGAGGAAGAACGCAATAGTGTTGGAACAATAAGAACTCAATCTGATTTGTACAGACAACCGTTATTAAAACAAATTCCCGAATCAACAGGCAAACCTCAAGGAAGCAGAGTTTATACAACAGACGGAATAAGTCCTTGTATAACTGCAAGCCATGGAAATCTCGGTGCTTTCAAAGTCAGGAACGGAACTAAAAAAGGATATGACGAAGCAGTCCCCGGTGATGGAATCAATTTGGCATTTCCTCAATCTAAAACTCGCAGAGGACGAGTTGGTAAGGGTTGTTCTCAAACATTGGATACTAACTGCAACATGGGAACGATTGACAATTACCGAATCAGAAGATTGACTCCTCGTGAGTGCTTTAGGCTTCAGGGGTTTCCCTGATGAGATGTTTGATACTGCCATAGATTTAGGTCTTGCCGACACTCATCTGTATAAAATGGCGGGCAATGCCGTAACGGTAAATGTCATTGAATCCGTTGCTCGAAAATTAGCCGAGGTAATCAATGATTCAACTTAAAGGTTTATTTAAACTCGCTCCTGCATTGGCAATTAAATATTTCAAGAAAAAAGGAAATACCTACATTTGGGATTGGTACGAGATTTGGCAAGATGCTCATAAAAAGACATTTACCGTTGCAAAAGCAATGCGAGAGGATATTTTAAAAGACATTCGCTCTGCGGTTGATAAAGCATTAACCGAGGGTAAAACTTTCCACGAGTTTCAAAAGAACTCAAACCAACCCTGCAAAAGAAAGGTTGGTGGGGCGAGCAAATTGTAGTTGATAGTGAAGGTGTCGCAGAAAAAGTTCAACTCGGCTCAATGTACAGATTAAAAACTATTTATTCCGTCAATATGCAGACTGCTTATCAAACAGGCAGATATAAAACTCAGGTTGATAATGTGGATAATCGACCGTATTGGGAATATGTTGCGGTTATGGATGCCTCAACCCGACCTGAACATGCAATGCTTAACGGAATGATTTATCGATATGATGATCCGTTTTGGAAGTCTTTTACCCTCCGAACGGTTGGAGGTGCAGATGCAGAGTTAATGCTCTTTCTGATTACAACGTAAAGAAGAGGAAAACCCCTGTTTCAAATTCAGAAGGAACTTTATCTCAAGGAATGGCACTTGTTTCTAAAAAATCAGAGGAGTATAAGCCTGTAACGGTTTATACAGACCCATTAACAGGCAAAAAGATAGCACCCGATGTCGGTTGGTCTCATAATCCTGCAAGCGGTCTTGTTGAAGATGATTAAAACGGCATTTGAACAGTATTAAAAAGGAGTTTGAATTATGACTATTGATAGAAAATGTTTAATAAATTGGGTTGGCGGAAAAAGATTATTAAGAAAAGTGATTGAACCATTAGTTCCAAAGGATATCGGTTCATATATTGAACCGTTTGGCGGAGGTGGTTGGGTTTTGTTTTATAAAGACAAATGGGCAGACTTAGAAGTCTATAATGACCTCGACAGAAGACTTGTAAATTTATTCCGCATTGTAAAATATCACCCCAACGCATTTATTGAAGAATGGAAAAATCTGCTCGGCTCTCGTGAGATGTTCTTCCAATTCTTAAACGGTGTTTTTATAACAGACATTCAAAAAGCGGTGCAATTTTATTTTCTAATCACACGCTCATTCGGTGGTCGTGGTGATACTTTTTGGAACAGTAAAAAGACCTCAGGCGGTGCTTGTAAATCCCTGCATAATGTTCCGAAAAAATCGAGGCGATCCACGAAAGACTCGATACCGTAATGATTGAAAACAGAGATTTTGAAAAATTAATCAAACAATACGACCACGAAAACGCATTTTTCTATTGCGATCCTCCGTATTCAAAAGGTTGCGGCTACGAAATAACTTCAACAAAAGATTTCGAACACGAGCGTTTAAGAGACATTTTAAGCGGCATCAAAGGGCGTTTTCTATTGTCCTATGATGATTCCCCTAAAATCAGAGAATTATACAAAGACTTTGAAATGATAGAAGTCGAAAGATTAAACGGAATCAACAACAGAGAGGGAACTCAACGTAATAAAATGTTTAAAGAACTTTTAATTGCCAATTATCCGATAAAGGAACTGCATGAGCGAAAAGCCGATTGAGATTGAAATTGATAATAAAGCAGTAAATGAAAAACTGCTTGAACTCGCAAAACGTGGCGAAAACCTGCGACCGTTAATGAAGAACATCGCAGGTATTTTTGCTTATTCAACCGAAGAAAACTTTTAAAGAAGAGGGCAGACCTGACAAATGGGTTGATTTAGCCGAATCAACCAAAAAACAAAGAACTAAAAAAGAAAGTGGCCGGGACAGATTCTTCAGGTTGAAGGTCAACTCGCAACATCAATTAATACAGAATATGATGACAATTCTGCTACTATTGGCTCAAATAAAGATTATGCCGCAATTCATCAACTTGGAGGTCAAGCCGGCAGAAACAAATCTGTAAAAATACCTGCAAGACCTTATCTTAAACTTACGCAAGACGATTTTGATGAAATTTTACACGAAACTGAAAAATATTTTAGGTAGATTTTTTATAGATTTGAATATAAATGCCCCATAATATAATATTTACCAAATCATCAATAATTTTTTTCTTTATATTCGGGTGTTACGGATTCTGTAAAAGGATAATTTTTTTCGCCCAAGCTATCTATTAAATGTTTTACTAATGGAGTATCTATAAGCTCATTGCCAATAATACTTTCTAATTTTTTATTGACCAAATGTTGTATTTCCGTAAATTTAGCATGGGGGATTTATTTTGTAGTAAAGTTCCATTATTTGAGTAAAATCTTGATTGAGATTTGAGGATGTAATTTCAAAATTCTTTTCATAATCAAATTTTTTCGTTTAAATTTTCAAGATCACTTAAATAATGACATGTTGGTTCAAATTCTTTCTGTGATAGCAAATTAAATCCATATTTAGCTTCAAATGGTTCTCCGTTATAATTATCATCTAAAATACAGATATATGGAGTCAAACTAAATAATTTTATATAGCCGACAATTTTATTACCTGTTGATTTTATACAAATATGGTGTGATATCTCATCATCTACTTCATCAAATAAGTTTTTTTCTAAAGAATAGTAAAAACAGATATTTTTAACATTTTCTGATTTTGTTTTTAAGATTTCTATAATATTTTCTTCATTAAATTTAATATCGGGTTTGCTATCTTTTAAAAATAAATACAGTATTTTTAATATTGCAAAATTTATATTTATTCCACCAAAAGCACTTGAAAATTTTATATAATCAGGCTTATAAGGCATTGTTCTTTTTGACATACTTTCCCAATTATCATTTATATATTTTTGAGTTTCTTTAATTGCATTTTTATAGTCAATGCCATTTTGGTTTAATATTTCTTTATTTTTGCTAAGATATTTACCGACATCACCCAACAATTTCTTTTTATTTACGGGGACCTCAATTTTAATTGATAATTGTCTGTTTTCGGCTATTTCCATTGTAAAATAAGATTCTGCTAACTCATAATCTCCGTTTGAAAAATATTTATATGTTTTATTATCTTCTAATCCTGTTACGATAGACGGTTCAGAATATCCTCTTCTCTTTTAATTCCGAAAAGATTTATAACTTGGTTATAAACCCCATTAAAACCGTTATCTATTTCATCACCAAGACTTGAATTGCAGTCTTTACATATTAAATTCCTTGATTTAATTCTTCCGCAAATTGCGTTTGGAATTATATGTTCTTTTGATAATTCTTCAAATTCATTTCCACAAAATAAACATTTTTTCATATTTTAAAGACTAACCTTAAACTCTTTCCAATCTTTAACTGGTTCTTCTGAAAAACTAATATCATCAAGAGAATCAAAATGTTTTTTACCACAATGAATTCTTAATCTTTCAGGAGTTCTTAAATCAAATAGGCTTGTTGTTCCCTTTGATTCTAAGACAAAGTATAGTTTTTGTTCCCCGTCTTTTTCTAAGAAAACTGCCCAATCAGGACTATATGCACCAATCGGAGTGTCAATTTTAAATCTGCGTGGAATTTTAAAGAACATTTTTACATCAGGATCTTCGTCTAATGCTTTTTGCAAAACGGCTTTCAACTCCACTGTCATAAATCAAATAGTCGTAAACACTATGTTCAACTTGAACGGCATTTCTGTCTAAATTCGCGATAAGTTCAGAACTATCAAAAATTTCCTGAACGTAATATTCTTGATTTGCAAGTTTAACATATTTAATACCGTCTATTGCCAGTTCATGTCTATTTCTCAAAATAATTTCAAGAGCTTTTTCATAAAATGCTTGCGGATTATTTCGAAAATCATCTTCTCGGTCACTTTCTTCTAAAATTCTGATAATTGTAGAATGTTTTAAAAGTGTTTTACTTGCAATCAATCTCAAAATGTCAGGAACATACGAATATGTATTTTCGATTTCTTTTGAGCGGGTATGTTTTTCGGTATATGTAATGCCGGGGTTTTCAACTTGAAGTTCAGCGACTTGTGAAACAAGTTTTGCTTTTTGGAATAACTGGCATTTCTTTTAAATCTTTTACACATTTTTTTACGAGTTCTTCAACATCAAAATTTACTCTATATGTAGTTTTTTGCTTGATTTTATCCCATAATTCTCTAAATTCAGGAGAAATTATTGCTTGTTTTTTTTAGCCTTACCGTTACGTCTTTACTTGCATCTCTTAATGCAGGTCGATTGTCAGCCTTTTCTAAGGCTTGCATAATTGCTCTTTGTGCAGCATTTGAATATCTTTTACTTAAATCGAGTTTACCTGCGGCGAGTTGAGCTTTCATTGTATCTTTAACTTTGCCCTCTTTGGTAATAATTTTCTTTTCTTTTAAATCTTCATAAATTTCTTCGGCTTCTTCTTGCGTGAAAGATTTTCTTCAACCTTAACTTCTGTATATTTGATATTTTTAAATTTTTCTAAAGAAATAGGTTTTGTTTTATTTTGTTTAATTTGTCTTTTTTATTTCTTTTGCAGGGGTTCTGAAATATTATCAAATTTGATACGGTCGATTGTTTCCTCTTTGCCTTCTTTTAAGTTTCCGTCATTATCAAGCACTCCTTCAACTTGCAAAGCACCATAAGCCATTTGTGCATCAAAATCATCCATTTCATGTTCAATTGATATTTCTTCTTGATAGGTCAAATCAATCAATGTGCTAAGTTGAAGTACACCAAATTTCATGCCGGTTTCTTGTTCGATTTCTTTTTGAAGTGTATCTGCAAACTCTGCGAAACTTTCATTTGCCATAACGTGTAAAACATTGATATTTCTATCCTCAATTCTTTCTCCGTCTTGATTTACACATAATCTTAAACCTCTACCGATTTTTTGGCGGCAAGTGAAAGTTGATTTTTGATCTATCAAAGTACAAACTTGGAATACGTTAGGATTATCCCACCCCTCTTTTAAAGCAGAATGAGAGAATATAAAACGCATCGGACATTCAAATGATAGAAGATACTCTTTATCTCGCATAATTGTGTTATAAGTATCATCATCGGCTTGAGTGTCACCTTTTGTGTTTTTGTAAATTCCCTTTTTATCCTGTGAAAAATAGCCGTTGTGTGCTTTTTCAACATCTGTATTGAAATAAGTTTTTAACGGTGCATATTTTTCTTTGCTCATTAGTTCGTTATAGCATTCTTCAAACATTTGAGCATAAATACCTTTTTTCGCCTGTTTCGGTACGATATTTTTCTACTCTATCAATAAAGAATAATGAAAGAACTTTGATTCCCTTTTCAAAATAACGGAGTTCTTTTTTCTAAATGAGCCTCAATTGTTCTGTAAATTTGAGCACGTTTAATTATATTTTCATCAATACTTCCTATTGATTCTCCTAACTTAACCATTTCAGAATTGGAGAACTCAATACATTCAAAATCTTTTTGTGCAGTTGATGTTTTCAACTATATACCCCTCATAAACTTCTCGATTGCCGGATTTGACAAACAAGTCATCATTTTGTTTTACAGTAATAGTTTTTTCTCTCAACCTTACCATCTTTATTCATAATATCCATTTCAATTTTTGCAGAAAAACCGTTGTCATTGGACACTGATTTCAAGTGAATATAGGGTTTGTTAAAATCATTTGATATTGAATTAGAAGAAACACAAATTTGTTTTACCAATCCCATTTGATATGCATCAACTGGAGTCAATCTGTATAATAAGTTTATTTTTTCTCTATGAGTTGCAGAATATCTGAAAACTGCAAGAGGATTTAATGATGCAATAGCCTCTTTCGCTTTTGGAGTATTATCAACCGATTGTGGTTCATCAATAATTACAATAGGATTTGTTGATTGAATCCATTTTAAAGGGGATTCCCACTGTAATTTTTCTGTTTGTTGGTTAAATATATTTTCTGCTTTTTTGAATGCATCAATATTTATAATCATTATTTCAATATTTTCAGATTTAACAAATCTTTTAATATCGTTTGGTCTTGATGAATTATAAATAAAATATCGGTAAGGAACACTATCGTATAAATTTCTAAAATGTTCTTCTGTAACTTGGAATGATTTATAAACACCCTCTCTGATAGCAACAGACGGCACAACAATAATAAATTTAGTAAAATTATACTGTGCATTCAATTCAAGTATTGTTTTAATATAGACATAGGTTTTACCAGTTCCGGTTTCCATTTCTACAGAATACTGTCTTGTGTCAAAATCTCTAGAAATCGAAAGTTTATTTTCTCTCTGAACTTTGTGCATATTTGAAATTAAAGTATCATTATCAATTTGCAGTATGTTTCGCACTCCATATTCAGTATGAAAAATTTTCTGTTGTTCTTCATTTGAATCAATGGAAAATGTTGCTCGTGCGTTCTTTTGGCCGTCAAAAACATTAATAACTGCATTTACTGCATCTGTTTGGAATTCTTGATTTTTAAACTTTAACTTCAATTTGTATTAACCTCAAAATATATTCTTTAAAATAATTGCTAAAATACCCAACCAATAAATAATATTTACTATTTTAACAATTATATCATTTACTACACTTAAATAATTTAAAACTTTTTGTGGGAAATAAATAAAAAAGTTTACCCAATAAAAAGGATTTATTGAGTCTGTAATTCCTTTTTATAAAAAGCCTAATGCTTCTCGAAATTTCACATTGTAAAATGCTTGTATTTCGGGCATATTATTTGCTATATTCATTAGTGGTTTAATTTTGCCACTTGCTCGCACATTATCAAAAGGAACTTGTAAATCTTCTGTTATCCCTGCTATTGAAAATAATTCTTTAACTTCAGGTAATATTTCGGCTATTTCGACATTTAAAGGGTCACTACTGTCTTCATGTTTTTTATATTTTTTTAAATAGTGCTTTAGTCCTAAAATAGCGATATATATTATCGGTTAATTTGTAAAACCATATAATAAGAAAAATTATTAATGCTATTTTTATTTTAACCATAAATTAACCTATAATAACTTAATTTCAATCTCTCTATCTTTCAATATGTAGTGAGCATTTGAAAGTGAAACATCATCTTTGAATGCTTGTTGAGTAGAAACAATTTTAGCCGGAAGATATTCGCACATTTTTTTCGACATCTTCAGGTGAGATTCCGTCTTTACCGTAATCAATACAAACAAGTACAAGACAATTTTCGCCTATTGAATATGCTTTTTTATCATTGATTTGTATTTCTTGAACCGGGAAATCAAGAGGCACACCCAGTTTAAGCATAACTTCATATACTACATCCAAATCCGTTCTGTCAGATTTGACAGAGTTTTCGATTTCATGAAGTCTTGCGAATAAAAGCACCCTGTTCTTCTGTTGGTGTACTATCCCATTGTGCAAGATTTGATGTATCAAGTTTCAAAACTTTGAAACCAATATCTAAAGGTTGTTTTTCTTCCAATGATAATTGTCCGTTAGTATTTTCTGTTAGTTGCTTGCCAGCTCTGCGGATTCTTTCTTTTCCGATTTCACAAATGTTTTTAAAATTTGCTTTAAAAGCCTCTGATTTTTCATCACAAAGTTCTGGTAACTGAACACAAATAAATTGCCTGTTACCGTTATCCTCTGCATTCAGTTGCATAACAGCATGTGCGGTTGTTGCAGAACCAGAAAAAAAATCTAAGAAAATGCCCTCTTTTTCATTTAGAGAATTAATTAACAGTTTTAACAATGAAGTCGGCTTAGGATATGAAAAATAACTTTTGCCATCAAAAAATATTTTCAACTTCCATCCCCCATCACTTTTGAGGCTTATAATAGAACGCAAAAGCATAGTTCCAACGTCTTTTAAATATTTTATTGAACTTGGTTGTGTATTTTCATCCTTTGCAAACCAAATATTACCACATACCCATGAGTCATCATGTCTTTTATAGGCATTTTCATAATCTAATTGAGAATTAAATGTAGTTTCATTCCACCGCCAACCTCTGTCAGGAACTTTTGTTGCTTTTTTTGTAAATGGGTGAATTACATCATATCGTGCACCAAATGTTTCCCCATTAGGCCAACTCATATTAATTTTTTCCCCAAGGTTGAAAATCATTATCTAGGTTATTGTATAAGGTTATACCTCTATCATACCCTTTTTTATTATAGAATTTTTTTAATTCAGCTTCAGCTTCTGCTATTGAAACTTTTTTCTTTTTTAGATTGTCAAGAAGTTCGTAAATCTCATCAAGACCGTCTTTTTGCATTATGAATTGTCTTTGGTTATTTTGACTCTTAACATATACTAATATGTATTCGTGTATATTTCCGATACCTTTGTTATCATTTTTTGGAACTCGTTTATTCCAAGTAATACAGTCAACAAAGTTTTCCTCTCCAAAAAACTTCATCACAAAGTTTTTTTAAATTTGTTACTTCATTATCATCAATAGAAATAAATATTACCCCGTCGTCTCGCAAGAGGTTTGCAGCCAATCGCAAACGTGGAAACATCATATTCAACCAGTTTGTATGGTATCTCCCCATTGTTTCGGGGTTTGATTTTGTTGTTTGTTGTGTGATTTCTTTGTATTTTTCTATTGGATCTTTGAAATCGTCTTTATAAACAAAATCATTCCCTGTATTGTATGGTGGATCAATATAAATCATTTTTACTTTATTAAAATAAGATGTTTGTAAAAGTTTCAGAACTTCTAAATTGTCACCTTCAATATAAAGGTTTTTAGTTGTATCAAAGTTTACACTTTCTTCCCTGCAAGGTCTTAATGTCCCTTGTTGAACGTTTGCCTGCTATTTTAAAACATTCTGCTTTGCCGGTAGCCATTCAAATTTGTATTTTTCATAATCGTTTTCGATATATTGACCACATAGATTTAAGAGCTTATCAATATCAAGTTTTCCGTCATTAAAACACTCAGGAAATACTGCTCTCAATTTCTCTTGATTAGCTCCTTCAATATCCATCTTAGCCCTGAAACTTTTCAATATCTACCATAAAACTTCCTATTTTACTTTTTATTATAAGAAAATCATAACACAAAAGCGCTTATTATTTAGTAATTAATAAGTTTTTGTTATAATGAATTTGAGGACACTATGATAGAACAGAAATTGTATAAAGTAAAATTCAAATCACAAGAAGGCACATTGAGAGATGTCATAATTACAAGCAAATCACTAATACAGAGTTTTAGCACAGATGCTAAAAAAATAATGTTTGAGTTAAGAGTAGATGACTTAAAATCTTTTAACGAAATCCAAGCACTTATTGGAATAAGACAAACAAATGAACTACAAACTCTTTGGACTTCGGAACTTGAAAAAATTGATTTATGGTTTGATGATTCTGATAATCTAATGTTTTTCATAAATAAATATGCTAATGCACATAATTCTTTATTAGGAACATATTTAAATATTAAAGTTGAAAAGATACAAAAAAATGGAGTTACAGAGTTTGTTATTGATGATCCAATAGATCATAACAAATATGATTTCGATAAACGGCAGCCTAGAACTGTAGCAAATCAAAATTTACAAAGTTTTAAGCACTATTTTTTTTAATTACATAATGTCTTTATATTCTATGGATGAAAAACAAGTAGACTGGAAACTAACTAAATATTCTCATACATTTGCAGAAAATATTGCATATAAACTTATGGAATTGGGTTATTTAGGAATTGATTTTCAAGTTGCAGACAAACTTTTTGACGAATTTACTAATAATGCATATAACGATAACGAGCGAAATTATAAAGATATTATTAGGCAAACTGTTCAAAAAGATTCAGAATAAAAAATTGTTAGTTAGAGATAAAAATATAATCGCAAAAATGTTATTCGATATTGGTATTCAAGAAGGGCTAATTGACTCTAAGACAAACCAATTAACAGATAAAGCTCTTGATTATATTGAAGAAAACAAACAAAAGTAGTTTTTATGTTAAAATAATCTCAGAATGGCAGAAGTAGAAACAAAATTTCAAAGTGTTTATTCGGCATTTATTGAGTCAAAACGACTTGAAAGTTTTGTTGATGACAAAAGTTTACTTCCGTTTATGCATCATCAACTGCAAAAATTTATCCCTATCAGGTTGCTGCTGCTCGTTTTGCTCTTAGGTCTGATTATTTAAAGGGCTGCATTTTATGTGATGAGGCAAGTTTAGGTAAAACATACGAGGCTCTTTTGGTAGCTTGTCAAAAGTGGTACGAGGGGAAAGAAAATATACTTGTAATTTTACCGCATAACCTTTTGCAACAATGGTTTAGAAAATTAGAAAAAGATTTTTCAACTGTTCCCTATGTTTTTTGGAACAATTCAAGAGAATTGCCGGAGGATGAAGGCATTGTTATTGCAACTTATGAAACTGCAAACAGATATCCTATGACAATGAAACAACGGAATTGGGATTTAATAATTTTTGATGAAGCTGATGTTTTATCCAAGCCCGAAAACAAAATGGTGCGAACATTGAAAGATGCCGTGGGGCAAGCATTTAAACTTTTACTTACTCCAACCCCTATTACTAAAGACATTAGAGATATTTACGGACTAATCCATTTTATTGATGAAAGTGTTTTGCCTGATCCTGATTGGTTTTATAAAAGATATTTCAGAAAACCTGAAAATTACCATAGAGCTTACTGAATGGGTTTCACAATTTTGTTTCAGAACTTTAAAATGCCAAACAACCGATTATGTAAATTTCACTCGTAGAATACCATTTACAGTTAACTATAAAATTTCAAAAGAAGAAAAAACTAATTTACGACCTTATAGATGCTTATATAAAATCTGATGATAAAATTGCCTATCCTGATATGGATGAATACAATTTAACTTTAGCAATGTTCAAATCAATATCATCTTCTCCGAGAGCATTTTCAAATTTTTAGAAGAACCGATAAAAAGAACTTACGGTCATGAGAAAAAAGTTTTAGAAGAAATTAAAAGTTTGGTTGATAATATCCATATCAATTCAAAATGACAGACCTTTTAAAAATTCTAAAAGTTACATTCCGTCATCTTAAAACTGCAAAAATCTAACCGAAAAACAATAATTTTTGTTGAAAATAATTTGAGTCTTGATTATGTTTTCAAAATAATTTTGGCAGAAGGTTATAAAACCATAAAATATAAAGATGTTGATTCAATTGAACAGTTTAGATTTGATGATGAAATTGAAATATTGGTTGCTAACGATAAAGCGGCGAAAGGAATTGACTTAGAATTTTGTCCCGTAATTGTTAATTATGACTTACCGTACGATTCAATGAAAATTGAGCAGAGAATTTGTCGCTGCCACCGTCAGGGGCAAAAATCCGACGTTTTTGTTATAAATATGCTAAGTGATAAAAACTTTGCTGATGTTCGAATATTAGAACTCATAAATAAACGATTAAAACAGTTTAACGAGATATGGGGTATGTCTGACGATATTTTGGGAAATTTTAACGCAAAACCACGTGAAGTTTTAAAACAATTCCGACATAAAAAAGAAGTTCAAGAGGATTTTAAATCAAACTTAGAAACGCATAGAACTGCAAATGACGAATTAGTAAAAAGAACAGAAGATGTACTATTTACAACTTTTTCAAAATCAGTTTCTGATAAAGTTTCAATTGAGCCAAAAGATATTGAAAAACAAATAGATAAAATAAATTCTGATTTATGGGAGCTTGTCAAATTCTATTTCACTAATCAGCGTGATTTTTATGCAGTTGATGATGTAGAAAAAACCTTAACAAGAGTCAAATATGGTGAACGCATAACAGGTTATAATGAAGAAGGAAATAAAATCATTGAACCGAGTAGTTTCCTTTATTATTACAATACCGGCAGTCGTTCAAAATACTATGAAGGACACGAAAAATACGGACTATCAAAAGATTTCAAACCTTATTACGATAGAATAACTTACACATCTCCACTTGTAAAAGGTCTATTTAGCGAATGGAATTGGACTTTTTCAAAGGAAGCAAAAATTTATGTCGATAAAAATATTGAGCCTGTTCAAATGGGGTTTTATTATGTAAATTTAACATCAAATGAAGGGTATTTAGACACAAAACATCTTTTTAATTGGGCAGACTTTATCTGGTGATATTTTGTCTGATGAAAAATGTAGGGATTTATTAGATTTACCTGTTGTCGAAATTGAGAATATGGATAAAATACAAGCATTTGGCGGTTGTACCGATTTTCTTTCAGTCGGCAATTTAGATTTTAAAATAGACCGAAATAAAATTATTGAAGAATATATTTTAAGTAAACAAGGTTTTTTTGCTTTTGAAGCAGAAAGAATAAAAATGCTTGCGGGTCGAAAAAAAGCAAATCTTGAACTGCATTTGAAAGACCTTAAAACAGAAGTTGAAGAACTAAAGAAAAAACTTAATGACAAGTTAACTGATAGACTTGAAGAACTGCAAATTACAAAACAATTAAGAATTATAGAAAATGATTTGCGAAAACAAGAAAACGACTTGTTTTTCGATACTGCACAGGTTGATGTTGATACAGAAAACGAAATTGCAGAATTAACTAAAAAGAATCGTTTTCAAGCTAATCCTAATTGTTTCTTTAAATTGTATTTTGTACCAATGCCGCAAGAACAAATTATTGAAGAACCCAAAGATCCGTTGGATAGGTATAGGATTGGAAAACATTAAATTTTTTGAGAAGTCCAATCAATAAGTTTTTTGTAAAGGCTTTCAAGTTCATTTTCATTATTATAATCAATTTGTTTTCTATTTATACAGATATCTAAAATTTCTTTATCTGTACCATTTAAACATTCAACTAATTCTTTTTTTAGTTTTTATATAAATATTATTTTCAACAAAATATTTAGCCTGCAAAATAAAAAATGTCATTTTGTATAGACTTTGCAAATCTACTGCATAATTAGTTGAATGCACAAAACTATGAACAGCCGCATGGTATAAGGTTTCAGAACTTGTCTTGATTGATTTTTTGATATCTTCAATACTTGGCGGTTGGATTATATCTTCTAAATTCCCAACTAAAGATTTTGTGTCATAGAAAAATTGAAATAAATCACATTTAGAGCAGTTTTGCAGTTCCTTTTTCCCTGATATAAAACCACAAGCAAGTTCTTTGTTTGACATTTCATCTATAATTTTTCGATACTCTTTTAAATCTTCAAAACTTAATTTATCCAAAATAACAACCAAATCAATATCGCTTTCAGGAGTTGCTTCACCTCTGTTGTAACTTCCTTGAAGTCCGACAAAAAGTAATTTTTCTTTAAAACTTTTTTGCAGTTTTTCTATTGCTAAATTCAACCATTCATCAATTTTGATTGTCATTATAAAGCACCTCGTAGTTAATACTTTTGCTTTGATTTTACTACAAAAACAAAAAGATATTTTTTATAGTAAAATACGAAATATGGAAAAGACATTAAGCAAGAACGATTTTTATAATTGGGCATATTCTGATTTGTTAGTAAATAATCAGAGGGGTCATTTAGCTGAATTTATTGTTGCAAAAGCCTTAAATATTGATTCTCAAAAACGTTTGGAATGGGATCCTTATGATTTGAAATACAATAATATTAAAATTGAAATCAAAAGTTGTGCTTACGTACAGGCTTGGGAACAAAAACAGTTTTCTAAAATTTCATTTGATATTGCCCCTACAAGATTATATGATTATGAAAAAAGAATGTTATAGTGATGAGTGTAAACGGCAAGCAGACATTTATATTTTCTGTTTGTTAAAGCACAAAGACAGAGAAACTATTAACCCATTGAATATGGAACAATGGGAGTTTTATATAGCTACAACTTCGTTTTTAAATTTGCATTTTGAAAATCAAAAGCAAATTGCATTATCGAAATTAACAAAAAATAATATTGAGCCTTTAAAATATAATCAAATTAAACCTTTTATTGACAACTCAACCCTGAAAGTTAAATAATTTTTATGGTGTAATCTTCGATTTCAAAAAGCCCTTTTGCTTCTTCAAAAGTAGTTATAATATATTTTCTGTCAAAATTTGAAACTTCGCACCAATGCTCTTGATAGTATCGGTTTGCATCTTCAATTAAATCTGCTTTTGTTGCAAAAAATTTCATCTTCACTACATCCTTTGTTGTCAATTTTTATTATCATTTAAACCTCCTTTGAAAATTTTCCAAAGGCATACTAAAATGAAATATCAAGAAATGGAATTTTATGTGTACAAAACGTATCATAAAATTTTAAAACCAAAAAGAAAAATGCAAGCATTAAAGTAAAAAACTTTGTTTGTTTTGCCCAAAATAGTCAGACCATCTGACCTAAGTAGTCAAACCATGTGACCTTTTACAATAGAAAAGGTTAGTTTGATATTTTTTTGTAAAGTCCGCTTGTTGTTTGAGTTTTAGCGGTCGGAAGTTGTTTAATTATGGAATTATCAAACTAATCTTTCTTGCACTTTATCTGCATTTTAACTGCTCGCACTTTTTGTATTAGTTCAATCACATTGATAGAAAAGGTTAGTTTGATATTTTTTTGTAAAGTCCGCTTGTTGTTTGAGTTTTAGCGGTCGGAAGTTGTTTAATTATGGAATTATCAAACTAATCTTTCTTGCACTTTATCTGCATTTTAACTGCTCGCACTTTCACTTTATTTTCAATGCTTTTCGGTAGTTTGATATTTTACGGTTAGTTTGATATTTTACGGTCATCTGAAAATTTTGTTAACACATTTTGACACAATGGTCGGAAGTCGTGTTCCAATTTTTTATCTTCAGAGGTAATGTTGTTGTGCCATGAATAATATATATATAAATATAAAAGATGTAGCAGAAGCAAAGGGATTAAAAAGCACCCGTTCACTTCGTTTGGAACTGAATAAAATGAAAGTAAATATATTTCAAGAGAGATTAAAGTCAATGGCGGCACTTCTTATGAAATATTGTTTTCGAGTTTAGAACCTGAACTTCAGGATAAATTACGAAAAAACGAAAAGAAAACAACAGCACTTGTTCCTTTGAATTATCAACCACCGCAGTTTGTTTCGGATCAATCAAAAATGACTGCTAATTTTAGATTAAACATTGTATTGGCATTAATTAAATTTAGAAGAAAATACTCAATAAAAAACAAGCTGATTCAGATTTTTTGGATTTATATAATTCAGGATTATATCTTCCAAAAGCATACAAATTTATCGGCTCAATATCTCTTGGAACTTTGCATCGTTGGTTGCGAAAATATGAAAAACACGAGAGTGCAGAGTGCTTACAACCTAATTATAAATACTCTAAACAGGGAGAATATAATTCGATTCTAAATGATGAAATGAAACAAATATTATTAACTTTATTACTTCATCCAAGCAGATATAATTACGGAAAAGCAATTAAATTAACAAAAGAGATATTAAAAAAACGAGGTTATGAACATCTTCCCTGTGATTTATCATTTAAAAGATATGCCGAGAATTTTAGAAAAAAATAACTACGCAGAATGGGTTTTATGCAGAGAGGGAATGAAGGCATATCACGATAAAGTCGAACCGTATATTGAAAGGGATATTTCTAAAATTGAAGTTGGGGATGTAATTGTAGCTGATGGTCATGTTCTAAACTTTCAAGTAATAAATCCATTTACAGGCAAGCCAACGAGAGCAACTCTCGTTGGCTTTTTAGATTGGAAGAGTACGGCTTTAGTTGGGTATGAAATTATGATGACTGAAAGCACTCAATGTATAGCTTCTGCATTAAGGAATGCAATTATTAATTTAGGTTTGATTCCGAAAGTTGTCTATCAGGATAACGGAAAAGCATTCAAATCTCGTTTCTTCCAAAATGTAGACTTTGAAGAAGATTTGTTTAACGGAGTTTATGCAAACTTAAATATACATTCAGTTTTTGCAAAACCTTACAATGCAAGAGCCAAAGTAATCGAAAGATTTTTCAGGGAATTTCAGGAAGAACTTGAAAAGGGAATGCCAAGCTACATTGGAACTTCAATTGAAGATAAGCCGGCGTGGTTAAAAAGAGGTGAGAAACTCCACGCAGAATGGCATAAAAATTAACAGATAATCATATTCCGACAGTTTCGGAAGCATCTAAATATATTAATAGTTGGATTGAATTTCATAATAATCAACCCTGTCCAAACGATAGAACTAAAACAATCAAAGAGTGTTTAAATAGCATTCAAAAAGCAAGTCATTGATGTTCAAAGGCTCGATGATTTAATGATGAAAACTGAAGGTAGAACTATTAATAAACATGGAATTACATTCTTAAATATGCATTACAGAAGCGAGGCAATTCTTGGTATCCGAGACAAAGTAAATATTAGATACAGTCTGTTTGATTTATCAAAAGTCAATGTTTATTCTAAAAAAGGCGAGTTTTTATGTGTTGCTCACAGAGTTCAAAAAGTGCATCCTATGGCTCGTGTTCTTGGAACTGTAAAAGATATGGAAGAATACAAGTATCAATATGAAAAACAACAAAAATTAAGAATAGATTAGTAAAACAAATAAAAAAAACATTTCCAAAAGAGGAACTTCAGGTTTTAGATATTGTTCCTGAACCAACACTTGAAATTGAACAGTTTGAACTTGAAAAAACTGTTCGTGAACATAAATTAACCCCACGTGAAAAACAAATGAATAAACCGATGTTTGATTCTGATTTTGAAAAATACGAGTGGTTAATGAATAACGGGTGTACCAATCCTGAAGATAGGAAATGGCTCGCAGATTATATTAGAAGTAATGAATACAACAACTTATATGGAGGTTAGTAGATGAAAACAAATGTATTTGTAAAAACAAAAAATGTAAAACGGCTCGTAGCCTTGCTTGATGAGGTTCAAAAACTTCCGCCTAATATTCCAAAATTAGCATTAGTTTATGGTGAGCACGGATTAGGTAAAACTCACTCTGTAATTTGGTGGGCAACAAGAAATGATGCAATTTACGTTAGAGCAAATAATGAAATGACTCAGAATGGTTTATTGAAAGCAATAGCAGAAGAACTTGGCGAACGTTCATTTTTTATGATGCAAGATAATTACAATTTAATATTAAAACATTTAAAATCTGAATCTAAAATAATCATAGTCGATGAAGTTGATTATCTCATCGGAAATAAGCATGTCATTGAGATTTTAAGGGATATTCAAGATAACACAGGAACACCAATTGTTTTAGTCGGAATGGGATTTGTGGATAAGAAAATATCTAGATTTAAACACTTTGACGATAGAATTTACAAAAAATTAAAGTTTGAACATTTTGATAAAAACGACATCAAAGAAATTCTTGAATCAATGACAGAACTTAATTTTACTGATGATGCAATAACTTATCTTGCAACACGTACCAATCAATTTAGACAACTTGTAAAAGTAGTCAATAAAATTGAAAAGGTTGCTGAAACTAATCAAATTAAAGAACTTGACGAACAATTATTGAAAGGAATAATTTATGAAAGACAAAGTATTAAAACTCTGCCGAAGATTGAAAAGTTGTACGCTTAATGATTTATCTGCATTTATTGAAATTGATGAAAAAATCATTGAAACAATTCTTTTATATTTAGAGCAAGAAGGCTTAATTCAAAATCAAAACGGATTAATTACTATCGCAGAAACAAAGAAAAAGAAAAGTGATATAAATAATAAAAACCTTCATCTTATGTTTCAATATAGAACTGATGAGGAAATTGATATTCTTTTAAAAGGTTTTTGTTTGGAAATACCCCCACAAAAATTATGTAAATTCTTAAACATACAATATCAATGCGTTTGTGATTATTACTGTCTTTTTAGAAAAAACATTTATAATCGCCAATTCAAGAATTTAATAAATTTGTTTATGGAAAAACCACAAATCGGCAGATATAGGACATTTTACAATAAGTTCGCATTTTTCTATATTTACAATAATCAAGTTTTTGTGAGTGAAAAATTGCTCAGAGCCTCATTAGAAAAGAATTACAACAAAGATGAAATTAGAGAATTTAAAAGAATGTATTGTTATCTTTCAAGAATTGAAAGTCACAATATTAATCAGAATTTTATGTACTATCGCCTTGCTGAGTATATCTGGAGAAGAGAAAAAAGACTTTGACTATCTTTATGATGATTTAAAAAATAAGCTAATTTATTAATATTTAGCATAAACATTTAGGGTATAATCATAACTTAAAGAAATTAGTCTTCAACAAGCCAATGACCATTTTTATCGGCACCAATACGTTTTATTAATCCGTTTTCTTGGAGTTTTTTCATATTTAAAATTATATTTTTTCTTGCAATTCCAACAATAACGGCAAGTTCTTCTTGTGTAACATACGGATTTTCTTTAATTGCATCAATAATTTTCTGCTGATTTACAGTAACTTTTACAGAAACTTTTTGAGTAACCCTTTTTTCTGTTTCAATAATTTCTTCTATTGTATTCAAGATTAAAGAAAGCATAAATTCTATAAATTTGGTGCTATTTGCATCACTGTCACTTACCCCAAGAACATTATAATATTCTTTTTGATTTTATTTTATTAATGTTTCAACAGGAAGCCATGCAAATATTTCTTTCCATTCTTTCAATATTACAGTTTGCCACAAACGCCCCATTCTACCATTCCCATCTTGGAACGGGTGAATAAACTCAAATTCGTAGTGAAATAAGTAGATGTACATCACTTTCTTTTAACCATTTGAATAAGTCAAACATAAGTTCTTGAACTCTATCGGCGGGTGGTGCAAGATGAACAACTTTTTCACCGTCAAATATTCCTACTCCATCGGTTCTGTATTTACCGTTTCTTTCTACTAAATCTTGCATCATAAGTTTATGTGCTTTTAGTAAAGTCTTTTTCGTTATACGGATTAAGAGATAAAAGCAAATCATAAGCTTGAATTGAATTTTTTACTTCTTTAATTTCATTAGGATTACCAAGTACGTGTTTATCTTCAATTATTGCCGTAATTTGTTTTAGGTTTAAACTATTATTTTCAATAGCAAGAGATGAATGAATAGTTTTAATTCGGTTTTCTTTTCTCCACTTTATATGATAAGGATTATTTTGAAGATAATTTATTTCTCCAATTTTTTCCGAAATGTTAGAGATAAGTTCAATTATTTTTGATGTAATTTCAAATGGTGTTTTATACATTTTTATATTCCCTTGTTTCTTAATTCGTTATAAACATCTGCCAATAATAATTCTTTTATAAATTTAAGTTTATCTGCGTTTTCAAATAAACCTTTAAAGAAGCTGTCGTTTTCTTCATAACGATTAATAGCAATATCGTTGAATTGTTTATCATAAAGTGTTTTAAATGCAGTTTTATCACCTGATTTGGCAGAATTAGCCATTTGCTCATTCTTCATCATATCAGCTTTTAATTGTGCAAGAACTTTATCTTGTTCAGTAAAGGTTGTACCGAATTTCTTGTTGAATTTATCAAGTATTTCAGACAGACTTCCCTTTTCTTTTTCTTCACTACCCGATCCGGCACCACCTTTTATTCCAGGAACAACACCTTCAGTTTTTTCTAATGTTATATTACCTTCAGCTGTTTTTTGAAGTTTGTAATATTCAAGCAATAACGCATCTTCTAAATTAATTTTTTCAGAATTATTTTTAGGTAATAATTTAGTCAAGTATTTGGTAAAGACATATAGTTTTTTGATGTCTTTATCAAACATTCTGCATATTTGCGTGATGAAAGAATAAGACCTGTTAAACCCATGTATTAATGACTTAAATTCGTCTTTTGTTTATCTTCTAATGCCTCATATCTTTCAATCGCAGGCTTTAATATCGGTGAAAGTATGCTTAATGTAGGAATCGTTTTTTGATAGAATTTCTTTGCAAATTCTTCAACTTCTCTTTCTTGATATATATGAAAATCGTCTAATTGTCGTTTAAGTGTATAAATCAAGTTTGGATCAGTTTCATCTTCAAGAACAGTTGCCTCATAGAACGGTTGAAATGCTCTTTGTATTTCTTCTTGTGTGTTAGCAAAGTCAAGAACAAAAGTATCTTCTTTGCCTCTTGTTGTTCTATTAAGTCTTGATAATGTTTGAACTGCTTTTACACTATTTAATTTTTTATCAACAAACATTGTATGAAGTAGTGGCTCGTCAAATCCGGTTTGATATTTTTCTGCAACAATAAGCATATCAAACTCATCATGGAAGTATTTTTTTGAGTTGGTTTTCCTTAATAACTTCACCGCCTTTTGTTTTATTGATTTTTTCTTCAGTCCACTCTTGTCCTTCATCTTCAAGACTTCCCGAAAATGCTACTAATACATCCAAATCAGTATAGTTATGTTCTTGTATGTATCTTCTGAACTCAAATAAATATCTTACTGCGTGTAATCTTGATGCAGTAACTACCATAGCCTTTGCTTTGCCGTCTATTTTATTTTTGGTAACTTCTCTAAAGTGTTCAATTATAATCGCAGTTTTTGAGCAATATTATGAGGGTGTAAACTTTCAAATCTTGAAACGGCTCTTGCACCTTTCGCTTTATCATATTCTGGATCGCCTTCAATTTTCTTTGCTATTTTATAATATTGTCTATATGTCGTATAATTTTGAAGAACATCTAAAATAAACCCTTCTTCAATAGCCTGTCGCATTGAATAAATATGAAACGGTCTATATTTTCCGTTTTCTTGTTTTTCACCAAATAATTGTAATGTCTTATTTTTAGGTGTAGCAGTAAAAGCAAAGAAAGATATATTTTTGTGCATACCATGAGTTGACAATTCTTTTACCAAATTATCTTCGTAATCTTCCATTTTGCTTTCTTCTTCGGCTTCCTCTCTTGCGTATTGTTCTAGCACTTCTTCCGTATCACCTAATGCAACTTTTAATTTTTTAGCAGCCGTACCCGATTGAGAAGAATGTGCCTCATCTACAATTACTGCGTATCTTTTTCCTGTTGCTTGAACATCTTGATAGATGTATGGGAATTTCTGCAAAGTTGTAATAATAATTTTTGCACCGTCATTAAGAGCAGTCTTTAAACTTTCAGAGCCTTTTGTTATTGGTCTTACAACTCCGTCAATATGGTCGAACTGATAAATTGTATCTTGTAATTGGCTATCAAGAATTTTTCTATCAGTAACAACGATAACAGAATTGAAGATAACTTCGTCATTTTTATCGTGTAAACTTTGTAATCTATGAGCAAGCCAAGCTATAGAGTTTGATTTTCCACTACCGGCACTATGTTGAATTAAGTAGTTTTTGCCACTACCGTTTTCTTTTACATCTTCCAATAATTTAGTTACGACATCTAATTGGTGATAACGAGGGAATATCATAGTTTCTTTTTTGCCTGTTATCTTGCCGTCTTTGTCTTTTATATCTTCAACTTTAAGGTGCATATATTTTTGCAAGATTTCCATTAATGAATCTTTTTTCAAAACTCTTTTCCAAAGGTATGAGGTTAAATAATCATCTTCTATCTGTGGGTTCCCTTTACCACCTACATTTCCTGCACCGTTTGAACCTTGATTGAATGGCAAGAAATATGTGCTTGTTCCCTGTAATCTTGTAGTCATATAAACGTCATACAAATCAACTGCAAAATGTACTAAAACTCTTTTGCTTAAATTCAAACATTTTGTCTTTTGTGGCTCTATCGAATTTATATTGACTTATTGCGTTTGAAACATCTTGTCCGGTGAATTGATTTTTGAGTTCCATAGATACGACAAGGAATACCATTAAGCAAAAGAACAATATCAATACTTCTTTCATCTAACAAAGAAAATTTCATTTGACGAGTGCAATGCAAAATGTTTTGAGAATATCTTTTGTTATGTTCGGGATTCATTCTTGTTTCGGGTTTAAAATAACATGGATAGAACTTTACACCTCTATCTTTAAAACCATGTCTTAAAACTTGCAACAAATTTGTAGCAGATACTTCTTCTTGAAATCTTCTTAAAAGAGCCTGTTCGGGATTGTTAAGATAATTTCGTGTATGTTTTTCCCATTCGGTTGGTTGAGTAGTTTTTATAAAATTGATAAAGGTATCTTCATCTAACGCAGAAGCTCTGTTTAGATGTTCGGGAATCCCTTTTTCATAACCACCTTCTGTTATGAAATAATTCTCAATCGCTTCTTCAAAATTTCTTTCTTTTAATAAAGTATCTTGCATAGTTTATTCCTCTATTTATAAATTTATAATTCTCTCAATGCACCTTCAATCTCTCTTGCGGATATATCATCTGCTAAATCTTTTGTGTTATTTTTTATGTATTTCAATATCTTCTACTAATAAACCAAAATTATTAAACAAATAGGATTTTGCAATATATTTTCCAACAGGAGTTATGTATGTACCAGTAAAACCTAATTCTTCCCAATTCTGCGATAAATGTATGAAATCTTTTGATATAGCCTGTGTGTCATTATTTATAGATTCCATAATCTGTGGTAAATAACTATTTATTCCCCAACCTAAATGAGCATCTGAAATTGTTCTTGTTGATGATAAAAATTTCCCAACGTTCTTTGCATTAGATTTTTAAAATCAAGTAAGTTTACTATGATTATTTTATCAAATTCTTTTAATGCATCAACAGTATAATTTTTTAAAAAATTAGATTTCATTATATGTAAAAATGCTAATGCTTTAATATGATTAATATTAAGAATATCCATTTCTTGAATTGCTAATGACAAGATATTTGAATCTTCAGAATCAATATCCTCTCTGATTTTTTTAAATACTAAATCTGATAATATTTTTCTTTTATCTGTATCTGTAGTTTTATATGCAATTTCATTTGCTTTTTGCTATTGTATATAGCATTTCTGGATTTGATAATTTTTCATTTATCTGTTCTTGTGAAATATTATTATCAGTTAATAATTTTTGAACATCAATTCCTACTAAATTAACATTTTCGTTACCAACCGCTAATGCCTTTTTGATAGCCTCATCAACATTCATATTGGGAAGAAGTGCGATAACAAAATTTTGTTGCAATATTTGTTGTGAATTATCATTATTGTATGTTGTATTACCACCAATTTGATTATGAATATTATCAGAGACTTTTAATTCACCTTTTATTTCGGTATTTATCTCATTATTAATATCTGCTTTTGCATTAATATTTGCCAATCCTGCTTGTATATTATTATTTTCTAACACTTACACGACCTTTCTTTTTCCTGTTACGCATTCGTAGATTAGAGATTTTTGTATTCGGTAAATTTCTTAATAACTTGTTCTTTATCAGCAATCGCTTTATCTATTTCAGAACATTTATTATCAAGATATTCTGCAATTTGTTGTTGTTCTGTTTTATTTGGCAAAACCATATAAACTTTTTGTAATGAGTCTAATCCAACATTAGACTGGGTGTTTGAGTTTATATATTGTGAAACTTCTATTTTAAATGTATCTGAAATTAAGTAATAATATAAAAATTTACCAAATAATTTTTCTGAATTAGGTCTTATAGTAAGACAAGAATACGATACAAGAAAATCCTTTTGTATATCAACATAACAAACCGTTCCTATAGTAGCATATCTTGCGAAGATAACATCATCTAATACAGGGTGTATTTTTTTAGATAAATCTTTATAATCACTATCCGATATATGTTTGCAATTTTCAAAATCAATTTTGCTTGCAATATCCTTCAAATCACCTGTCATAAGATACGAATATCCAGTATCTGTTGTATTAGGCATATAGTGGTCAATATCTGCTATTAAATTAATAGTTTTCTTTAATTTTCTCACTTCCCAATGTTGAGGGATTTTGCCTATCCATTCTATGCTACTATCTTTTAATGGAACGGATTTGTCTAAACCTTTTGTTACGGCTTCGGTAATTATTGACTGCTTGTACTCTTTTAACTTTTCAATAACCGACTTTTCCGTTTCAACAACCTTATCAATCTCCCCACACTTTTTATCCAAATAATCCGCAATCTTTTGTTGTTCAACAACATCGGGACAGCATAACTTGAAAGATTTCATTGTTTCTTGGCTTATATTAGGTTGCCCCGCACCATATGATAAAGTTAGAATATAATCCCGTGCTGAATATAAGACATAAAATAAATATTTATTATAAAGGGATTTACTACAAGACATAACACAACATGCTTGATTAGTTGTAGTAGGAAAAGTAATGATTCCTAATTTTCCTATTGTTGCACCATACATCGCAATTACCACAGAATTTTTATCAAACAATTTTAGAGCAGAACATTCCGTCATTGCAATATCGGTTACTGTTTTACCGATAATATTTACATAAGAATCTGTTAAATCCCCTGTATTTAGCCAAGGAATATCTCCATCATAGTAACTATCATTGCCCTTTGGAGTCGTTCCACTACCTATGCTTTTAAAAGTCCAAATAATTTTCTTAC
The DNA here is from genome assembly GCA_022009935.1 of Candidatus Melainabacteria bacterium. Classification (GTDB taxonomy): domain Bacteria; phylum Cyanobacteriota; class Vampirovibrionia; order Gastranaerophilales; family Gastranaerophilaceae; genus UMGS1477. The sequence continues at coordinate 1,986,063 of CP091731.1, forward strand.
ATTCCAGTTTTGTGGAATTTTACCAATCCACTCAATCCCACTATCTTTTATATGTATCATATTTTCTAACAGTTTCACTTTGTAACATATTAAACCTGTTTCCTTTTTTTCTTAAATAATCTTTTGATGTTTTTGACTAAAATATCTAATGCAATAAATTTATACAATTTAACAAAGGACATTACAATAAGGTTCCATAAATTATAATATGGCTCATCTTCAATGCTTAAATATTCTCTTCTCATATCGTATATTCTTGATAGTTTTAAGTTCATAAATTCTTTATCTTCTTTTGATATGATAGGATGTATATCATGATCTCTTACATATCTTCTTATTGCATCATAATGTACCAATAATTTAGCAAAATCATCTTCTTTTAAAAGAAAACTATATTTTTCTATATTTGATAGTTTTGTAATATGTAGATTGTTTAATTCTTCTAGATTGGTAATTTTATTACTTTCAATAGAGTCAATAGTTCTATTACATACATATAAAAGAGGCTTAAAAATGTTATCATATCGCATGTTAAATAATTCTTGTTTTCTTGACTTTTCGCTTGTTTTCCATTGTTGATATGCAATATGTCCGCCAACGATAGCTATCGTTGGAGTTAAAGTGGCTGATAATATTTCAATCCAAGTATGCGCAATATTAAAGTTGTTAACAATAAAATTAAACATTTTGCACCTCTTTTCGAGTCACCTTTATTAAATCTTCCTTAGTAATTTGCACATTAGTAATAGAATGTACATAATAACTATTAAAAAACGAAATTATCCACATTATTTTTTGTTTTACCTTTTTATCACTACATTTTTTATACATTGTAATTAGATTATGTTTATATACATCTGGCGATAATAAACTTTCAAAAAATAAAATTATTTAAAATCAAACAACCATCTGCACATTCTTTAAAAATACTGTGGTAAGGTTTCTTGAATAGATTTTTGTGCGACTACTCGTGGGTATATAGCAAGTTCTTCTTCAATTTCTACAGCATCAATAAGAGCCTTTCCATATACAAAAACATCATTGTATGAATTTTTTATAAAAAAGGACCTTCTGTTATAGCCCCCCTTAATAGATAGCCATGACATAAAGCATTATTATATATATTACCTGTTAAATTAATAATCTTTTTCTATTTTATGCTTTCTAAGTTCGTCTTTCTCATAAATTTCTATAGCTAATAAAATATTGTCAGAAAATATTTTTATATAAATATCTTTATTTGTAACTTCACTTACAAACGAAACATTGTCAATGGCATCATAATATATAGAATTTAGATCATTTAAAAACTTATCGTTGTCAGATTTTTTCATAAATTTTTTAGCACCAAGTACATCTAGATATGCTACGCAATAATTAGATGTATGAATTTTAGGTAAATTTCTTGCCTGACCTGTTCTAACCATTTACCCCTCCTCTATTCAGAACACTTAAAACAATCTGTTTTACTGTTTCCATTTCTTCAGGTTTTGATGTTGCTATCAAGAGTGTCAGAGCAAACAAGGTTGAATTATCTATTATCGGTTTATCGTTTCTGTAGAGCATATTGTTTCTATTCAAGAAATACAAGAAACAACTTGCACCGATACGTTTGTTACCGTCTGCGAAACTGTGATTTTTTACTATCAGATATAAAAGCGTTGCGGCTTTTTCTTCTAATGTCGGATAAAGCTCTTTTCCGTCAAAGGTTTGATAAATCTGATTAACCGAACTTGAAAAACTCTCATCCTTTGGAGTTGCGAAAACGTCTGATGCAAACTCGGATTTCATTTTATCAATAACAGTCAAAAACTCCTGTTCTTCAATTTTTACTGCTTCTTTTGTTGTAACTCCTTTAGAATCAAGTTTTTTGTGATCGTAATTATCCAATAAATCAAGTCCACCTGCAAAATTATCCATAAGTTTTGCAACATCTTTTGCTTCGTCTAAGGATTGAACCTGATATTCTAAACTCCTTGAAAGAAGTTTTATCGTATCTTGCAGAGTTTTAACCTTGTCTTGTTCCTGTTTTAGTTTATGTTCATTTATTGCATAACCTTTTGTCATATATTCTTTTAAAACAGTTGTCGCCCATTTACGAAACTGTGTAGCCGTTTTAGATTTAATTCTATAACCGACAGAAAGTATCATATCAAGATTATAGAAAGCAAGTTTACGGGAAACCGCTCTCTTACCTTCTTTTCGAACTTGTAAGAAATCCTTACAAGTTGAAATTTGTTCTAACTCCTCTTCCTCATAAATATTTTTTATGTGCATAGTAATATTTTGAGAAGTAGTTTCAAACAATTTAGCCATCATATCCTGAGTTAGCCAAATTGTTTCATCTTCTAACTTCGCTTCAAATGAAATGTTTCCATTCTCATTTTTATATATAACAATTTCACCTTTGTTGCCTTTATCAGTCATTAAATATTCCCTCTAATACTCCGTCAAGAGATTTTTCAAGTTCTTTTATTTCATTCATAATATCTTCTGACGGTTTTGGCGGTACATATTTATAAAAATATCTTGTAAAAGGTATTTCATAACCAACTTTTGTTTTTTCTTCTATCCACGCATCCGGTGCATTTGGTAAAACTTCCCTTTTAAAATATTCGCCAATATCTTCTTTAAGCGGTACATTTTCAGTATCACGCAAGTTTGTATTAGGGACAGGCTTACCACCTTTTAATACAGGATTACCGTTTTCGTCTTTTTCAGGTCTTTCAACAACAATCTTAGAATATCCAAAATCTTCATTATCAAAGATTTTACTTACTTCATTCTCTGTAAAATCAGCATAAATTTGAGTAATCTCATCAATATAATGTTTTGGTATGTCATTTCTCTTGTTCCCAAGTGATTTTCTACGTTTTTCAAACATACCGTTTGCGTTAATCAGTTGAACCTTACCTTTTCTGCGTTTTTCTTTCTTGTTTGATAATACCCAAATATATGTTGCAATACCCGTATTGTAGAAAATATCATTGGGTAGAGCAATAATTGCTTCAAGCATATCGTGTTCAAGAATATACTTTCTTATTTCAGACGGACCTGAGCCTGCATCACCTGTAAATAATGGTGAGCCATTATGAATAATAGCAATTTTACTTCCACCTTGTGAACTGTCTTTCATCTTTGCAATAGCAGTTTGCAGGAATAGCATTTGACCGTCACCAACTGCAGGAAGTCCTGCTCCAAATCTGCCACCCGCTCCTAATTTTGCTTCATCTTCAACAGCTTTCTTATCGTTCTTCCATTCTCTGCCAAATGGCGGATTTGAAAGGATATAGTCAAAAGTTTCACCTTTAAAATTATCATCTGATAAAGTATTGCCGTTTCTGATTTTGTCTGCATCATTTCCTTTAATAAGCATATCTGCTTTTACAAATAGCAAAGGTTTCGTCATTAATTTCCTGTCCGAACGGTAACAACGTTGCAGAACTGTTTAACTTTTTCAAATAATCTTCTGCAACAGATAACATACCACCAGTACCACAAGCAGGGTCATAAATGGTTTTAGCTACATTATTTGTCAAAATGTCATTATCATTAGTAAACAAGATATTTACCATGAGTTCAATAACTTCTCTTGGAGTATAGTGCTGTCCGGCATCTTCATTATGTGCTTCTGAAAATCTACGGATAATTTCTTCAAAGATATAACCCATTTCCAAATTAGAAATTTTATTCGGGTGTAAATCTGCCTTTGGAGTTGTAAATTCTTGAATAACTATGTAAAGTAAGTTTTTATCTGCAAGTTTTGTTATTTCATTATTGAACTCAAATTTATCTATAATTTGTCTAACATTTGCAGAAAAACCGTTTAAATAATTTTTGAAGTTTGCCTCTATATTGTTTGCATCATCTAATAAACTTTCAAATGTGTATTTGCTTGTATTATAAAACTCATAACCGGATGTTTTCTTTAAAAATTGTTCGCGCATTGGAAAATCTTCAGCCATAGAATTATGCTTATCTAATACTGCTTGTTTTGTATCTGCTAAAATGCAGTCAAATCTTCTTATTACAGTTAAAGGTAAAATAACTTTTCCATATTCGTGAGGCTTATAGACCCCTGTTAATTTGTCCGCTATTGCCCAAATCAGATTGGCTTTTTCATTTACATTTGCACTCAAACTCATTTTAATCCCTTTTTCTTCTATACTAGCATGAAAATACGCAATATATCGTTGTGTAACAAACCTGATATAATTTGATTATTGCACATATGTATGACAAAGCAGAGGAAGATATTTACATAAAATATCTAAAGTCGTACGATTTATTATATAGTGCTTCTTTTTGTTTAGACATTCTAGAAAGTGTCTTTGCAAAATCTAGTGTTACGGGCATATTTTTGTATAAATTGTCACCACTATTCCAATTCATTTTAGTTAACATCAAAATTTCTTTTACTAAGGTATCTCCAGAAGCTTTTCCGTAAAATCTTTTTACTAAAACAGGAATAGGTATTCCTCTGCCACCTTTATAGTATGTGTTATATTTGTAATTTCCTATATCATCTCCAACAACACAACCATGCGTCCAAAGTAAGAAACTATCATCAGATAATTTTATGGTTGTTCCACGTTCAAGAGGGAAACTGTTTGGAAGAACTTTTCCTTCTTTTATAAAATACTTTATTGCTCTATAAGGGGAATAGCCTTGAATTTGCAATAGTTCAATATCTTCAATACCCTCCAATGCTTCGGTAAAACCTGCAATTTCTTGATCTGTGAAAGGTGTTGTCTTATGTATCACAATTCTTCTTAATTTTGCAACCGGATCACACTTGTTGTATTCTTTCTCTCAATTTGCTAATGGTTGTTCTTGCTTCATCTCGTTTCATATATGGGTTTTTGCCGATATATTGTGGATCATCTAACTTTTCAATATTAATCTTATTCCAGTTCCTTGTCGAATCAAATAATTGGCTACAACCTATACATATTCCTTTTGTATTTGATTTTGCATAACTTATGCCAACAAAAGCTGTTTCATCATCCAAAACTACAGGATGCCATAAAACACCAGATGCTTTTTGCATATAAACTAGTAGACAATGCCCACATTACTTTACATTTATCATACGCATCTAAAGATCGTTCTTCTATAAATTGAATTTTTATACCTTTATTGGTTCCGTATAGTTTTATAGCATCATGCAAATTAAAATCTGGGTCATACCCGCTATCTTCTCTGAATTTTGCAAATGATTTTGGTATATATATATAACTAAAACATCAAAATCTGATAATTGAGTTTGAAAATAATCTATTTGAGATTTTATACTATCGACAAAAGATGCTGTGTTTGCTTTAGAAGTTGCAGCTTCATCGTACATTCTGCATAATTGCGTATTGTTTTTTATCAGGTATATTTAAAGCTCTTTTATAGGTTTCATAAAATCCTTCATAATTCGGCAAAACATTTCACCACTTTTTTGCAGAATTTTTGCATTAAGACTATTTAAATGTCCTATAATATTATCTATTTGTTGATTTGGAGACAAAATAGCAATTCTAATAGGCGATTTTTCGGCAGTTTCAAAAGAATAATCAATAGGTGCATACCTTTGCAAACCTTTTAACTGATTTATGCTTGTATGATTTATATCATTAACATCAAATAACATTTCAGGTTCGTCAAATTTAAAAGAAGAAACTTGAGGGTGTTCCGGTTTAACAGATAATTTGTATGAAAAACATACAAAGTTAAATTTTATAGAAAAATCACCATTTGTGAATATGATTTCATTACTGCCTTTTTTCATAAAGAAAAGTATTTAAATCTTTTAATATATTACCGTAATTACTATTGTGTATGTTTGATATTATACAATTTATTTCAGCCTGTTTGTATAGTTTGCTAACTTCACTACCGTTTTTATTAGTTAAATATATAGTTGGTATTATAGACAGGTAAATTTTATCATTTATATACGACAATTGAATTTCAAAAGCTGAATACTTTTTGTATGTATAATGAAATTTATTTTGATACTCTGTTCCATAATCTGAGAAATAATATTTATTTCTACCGAAAATTTTTATATTTGTTTTTTGAAGTAATGAAATTTTTATTAATTCATAAAGCAACCCCAAATATACAAAATTTTCTTTTATTTAATAGATCGGTTTCAGGAAATACTTGTTGTAACTTCTGACTTTATGTACCCTTTTAATATTTCTTTTAGTTTATCACTATTAGAAAAGAATATACTTTTCCATTAAATAATCCTGCGATTATATCGTTGTTTCCACCTATTATTGTTCGTAGTTCTTTCCAATTTTTTATATCTGTTTCAAACACATTGCAAGAAGGTAATTCTGTCGAGACAAAGGTGTTCATTTTTAGTGAGCTTTGAGCTATTTTATCTGAAGAAAAATTAATTTCTTTTTTTCTATTATCAAAATCTTTCCATCGTTCGTCAATTATAAGATTTTTATGTTCATAATTTTGGTATATCAAATTTAAAAATTCATCAAAACCATCAATATCAATCACACAGGACAGTTCATTGTTTTTGCAAGCCTTTTCCATAAAAAAGCATTTGCTCGTTCAGATAATATTGTATTTTGTGGCTTACACCAATATATTCCTTTGCTTAGAAAATCTTTATTATCTATATTATCCTCAAGAACTTTCATTACAGAATCATCATTTCCTGCATAACCTATAACAATGAGTCCTTTATTCATTAAATTCTTGCAAAATAAATCTGATAATTGGCTTTCTAAATTCTGCAATTCCTGTTCTGTATTTTGTAGGGAATCATATCTATAATCACCATGCAATTTTATGACATTTTGAAAATTGTTATTGGCTATTTGAGAGATACTCTCTTTCTGTATTGAAGACACAACATTAAATGAATATTGAGGTGATAATGTTTTAATGCCTGCCTCAATTAACTCATCAAAGTTTGTTGTCCAGATGTTTTTGACTTGATTATTAATAAACAAATTAGCAAGACAAAGATGTCCTCTTATGGGCTCAACATTTGCAACGAGCTTTTGAATATATGCATTTCTTGCAGAAGTATTATCATAACATTTTTCAAAATAAAACGAATATTCTTCTTTTGAACCCCTTTTGGGGAATCCATCTAAAGAGTCAAAGTAATCCTGTAATTTAGTTCTATTTCGTTCAGATTGCAGATCTTTAAATAGTTCTCTGAAACATTATTTTCAGAACAATAAATTTCTTTTTTAAATTGCCAAACTAGATTTTGTCCGCTCGGAATACCCGCTAATAAAGATGCACCAGAGCCAAGAAAAAGTCTATGTCACTACTAACTAAGAAATTGCGAATAAATGAAGTTGGATCTTTTGTATTAATCACCTAATCACTCCTTTCAATACATTTTAACATGATAATATTAAATTTTTGTTATTGTAAATTTTTAAGGATTGTGTGTTACTTTTTGTCTTCTTATACAAACACTTGTCGTGTATCAATCATAATACAATTTTAGGAAATTATATAATTATTCAAAATACAAATAATTATAAAATAAAAAGCAAAATATAAATTTTTCTTTTATTTATTCTCTAAAATTTGATATTTTTTTATTAATTTTGCCCTAAATAATCAAACCAAGTGTTACAAGAAATCATTTCATGTGTTCGTTTACAGTATCACCATTAACAAGCCAATCGAATGAAATATCAAAATTCTCACCTATTTGGTATAGTTCTTTAATGGTTGGAATTGTTCTATTTTTTAATATAGCATTTAATCTATCTTTTTTAATTTTACAATGTTTGCAAAACGAGTTTTATTTATTTTGTTTTTTTCGATTAAAAATTTAATTTTCTCATTAATACAATATATGTTTATGTTTTTTGATTTTTTAGGTTTAAAAGTATATTTTTTAATAAACATTTCCCCCTTTACCTGTAAAAAACCAGTGTATATCTACATTGCACTTAAAAATCAAAGATTTAATAAGTTTCGTTGATAATTTTTGAGTTCCGGTTTCATATCGTAAATAGGTTGGTTGTGGTATATCAAGCATTTTTGCAAAGGCGGCTTTACTTTTTTTTAATAACTCTCGAATTTCTTTTTAATCTTAATAAAGTTTTATCCATAAATCATCCTTTCTTTTTGAATATATATCAAATTATACTATAATATTTATACTATTTATAATATATATATTCATATTTAGTGTTAATTTATAGACTAAACAGTTATTAAAGTTCTATAAAATAAAAATACAGCTTTTTTAGCTGTATTTTGTATAAGTTAATATTTTGGTTTAAGTAAGTTTTTAGATAAAAAATTATAAAATTGTATATCTATTTTCATTTTTTAATTTAATTTTATAGTTAATTTTATCCTCTATTGACATTTTTGCCATTTTTCTTCATCTTCTTTAAAAATTTGATTTTTTTATATTAAATTTTAAATTATCATTGTTATGAGCAAAATGGCTGCTGACAAATTCGTCTTTTTTAGAATTATTGGCAAGTTTTGAAGTTATTTTGTTTGTTGACTGTATACTTTGTATATTTTGTGATATTTTATTATCAATTTTATTTAAACCAATATTCATATTTTTCTCCTTTATTTTAAATTATTATTTATACATTTATATTAACATTGGTCAAAAAAAAATTGCTACATTATAAATAAAAATTTACAAAATTTTACAATTTTTTCATATTTAAAAATTTTAGGTGATATAATTTAAGAAAAAGGAGAAAGAGGAAATGATAAAATAGCAGATAAAGAGTTTTCATCACGTTTAATGGTGGGAACAGGGAAATTTAGTGATTTTGAAACTATGAAACAAGCTCATAAAGCTAGTGGTGCCGAAATTGTCACAGTGGCTATAAGAAGAGTGGATATGAAAGCTCAAGGTCATGTTGGTTTGATGGAAAATATAGATTTGAATAAATACTGGATATTGCCAAATACTGCAGGTTGTCAAACAGTTGAAGAAGCACTTCGTGTTGCAAGATTAAGTCGTGCTATGGGAATAAATAATTGGATAAAGCTTGAAGTTATTCCGGATCCAAAATATTTAATGCCGGATCCGATTGCAACATTTGAGGCTGCAAAAAATACTTGTGGAAGAAGGTTTTACCGTATTGCCATACATTAATGCTGACCCTATTCTTGCAAAAAGGCTTGAAGAAATTGGTTGCGCAACTGTAATGCCACTTGCTTCCCCTATTGGAACAGGGCTTGGTGTTAAAACTATGGAAAACATTAAAATTATAATAGAACAAGCGAGTATTCCTGTCGTTGTTGACGCCGGCATTGGTGTTCCTTCCGATGCTTCAAGTGTTATGGAGCAAGGTGCTGATTTTTGTTTAATTAATACTGCTATTGCTATGGCAAATGACCCTGTTAAAATGGCTGGAAGCATTTAAACTTGGTGTCCGAGCAGGTCGTTTAAGTTATGAAGCTGGACGTATACCTAAAAAGGTTATTGCACAAGCCTCTTCTCCAACTTGTGGTATAGTCGGAAAAAATTAATATGACAGAAGATGGCAAAAATTTAAAATTCTTATAATTAGACTTTCTGCCATTGGGGATACAATACATACGCTTCCCTATGGCTTATGAGCTTAGGAAGTTATATCCTGATGCTCAAATAGATTGGGTTGTTGAACAAAAAGCTAAACAGTTTGTTGTAAATAATCCACTACTTGATAATGTTTTTGTTGTTGAGAAATTGTGTTTTAAAAATTTTTCTAAAGTTGAGACTGTTATTAATAAAATTCGTGAAACTGTTTACGATATTGCCATTGACTCTCAACAACTTTTCAAAAGCGGAGTTTTTTTACATTTGGTAAGAGCTAAGCGAAAAATAATGTTGTCTGGTGCAAGAGAGTTGTCCTTCATTTTTGCAAATGAAATTGTAAAAGCTAAACATAACCTTTTTGACCCAAATTACCATTATTTATATATAGAAATCTTGAACTTGTTTCTCATTTAAACGGTATTGAATACAAACAAAACTATAATCCTGTTTTTGTTTTGCCTGATGCATCAAATGAAGTTAAAAATAAAGTTGAAAATTTGTTGAAAGATATTGATAATTCAAAAAAACAGTAGTTTTATCTCCTTTTACGACTTGGCAAACTAAACATTTTAATGATGAGTTTTGGGCAAATGTGATTTTAAAATTTAAAGATTTTGTAAACATTGTTATAACAGGTACAAATAACGATTTAGAACACTTAGATAAAATTTTTAAGCTTACAGATGATAAAAATATAGAAAACAGTATAATCAACTTGTGTGGAAAAACAAATTTGATGGAACTGACTGAAGTATTTAAACGAAGTGACATTGTTGTTTCGCTTGACAGTGGTTCAAGCCAAATAGCTTGGGCGGTACAAAAACCTTATATCATTTCGATATTTACTTCAACTTCTGCAAAAAGAACAGCACCTTTTTGGTGAAAAAGCCAAAACTTTTTATCCTGAAATAAGTTGCTATCCCTGTCATCAAAAAAGTTTGCAAACGACATAACAAAAACTATGAATTGTGCAAAAAAGTATTAATTGTGATGAAATAATGTGTGAAATAGAAAAACAGTTAAATCTTTTATAAAATTAATAATTTAGTTTTTTTACATCAAATAACGTATTTTTATATTCGTTTATCATTTATAGCCCGAATGGCTATAATTTGATTTTTTTGAGTAGTTTATAATTCATTCATATAAATGAAGTTTAATCATCTTGATTAAAGATGATTAATTTATTAGCGATATAAATAAAAACTGCCCGTATTTTTTGGATAGAGAGTAAATGTTAAATAATCACACATATAAAAAACACAACGAAGCGAGAAGATGAAGCACAACAAA